>JBKAGO010000032.1:32500-372653 GCA_046290435.1 Acidimicrobiales bacterium | reverse complement strand
GGCGGAGCCGGTCTTGAGTCCGCCGAGTTCGAAGTCGCCGCCGACGAGGAGGCAGCCGAGGCCGTCGCTGTGGATGGCCCAGGCGCCATCGATCGACTGGGCGAGATCCGGAACGAAGGACGAGACGAGTCTGCCCGTGTCTGCTTCGAAGGCTTCGACCATGAGCGTGCGGAAGCGGGCGTTGTCGAACGACGAGTAGTGAGACGGCACGCCCTGTCCGAATTCGTTGTTGCAGTGACAGCCGGCCACGATGAAGTCGCCGATCTCTTCGACGACCTGATAGTCGCCACCGCCGAACCATTGGGTGCGTGATCCGAAGGTGAAGTTGTCGTTGCTGCGGAAGCCGGTGGTATGCCAGCCGAGGAGGCTGCGGGTTCGGGCGTCGAGCACCTGGACGATGTGCTCGGAGCCTGCGAGCCAGATCCTGCCGGCCCCGACCTCGACGCTGTACTGCTCCTTGTTCTCGGCATTGAAGCGCAGCGGTTGCAGGTTGGTGCGGACGGAGCCGTCGGTGAGGCTGACGCTGGCGAAGTTGTTGGTGCCGGGCGCGCCGCCCACCGAGCTGAAGAAGCCGGCGAGGTGCATCATGTTGTTTTCCGTGTCGATCGCAAGGCCCCAGGGTCCGGCACCGTTGATCTGGGGGCGGAACGTGGTGTCGGGGATACCCCGGTCGGCGCTGAGGCGGGCTGCTCGGAAGACGCGGGTGCGGCGGGCGTCGTTGTAGGTGATCTGTTCGTTGGGGCGGCTCCCGCAGCCCCACTGGATGAGGTTGGCGTTGTCGTTCTGGGATTCGCCGGCGATGTTGATGCACAGGCGGGTGCTGGCGACCTGCCACCGGTTGTTCGAGATCCGGGTGAACTGCTGGTCCGAGCCGCCGTCGCAGGGCTGGAGCACGACGCGCGATCCCCAGAAGGTGCCGCTGACCTGGGCGCATTTTCCGGAGTCGTCGTGGATGATCTGGGTGCCGTCGAGGCGCCATTTCTCGACCGAGTCGAACTGGCAGGTGCGCTGCACGATGAAGGTGCCGTCTGCGGTGTCGCCGTTGCGGGGGAGCAGGCATTTGCCCGAGTGGCGAGGTGTGAGCGACGCCACCCGCTTGGTGCCGGTGCGGATGTGGCTGAAGTTGCCGGCGACGTAGAGGTTGTTGCCGACGACCTCGAGGCTGCGGACCACGGCGCGCAGGCTGGTGAAGGGCCGCTGCACCGATCCGATGAACTGGGTGTCGCGGCGTCCGGTGACGGGGTCGAGTGCGGTGAGGCCCTCGACGGCGGGATCGCCGTCGACGCTGGTGAACTCGCCGCCGACGATGAGGGTGCCGCGCGCTGAGACCTCGAGGGCGTAGACGCTGCCGTTCAGGTCCGGTTGGAATCCGGGGTCCCAGACGCCGGAGCGCAGATCGAACGCGGCGAGGTGCGGGCGGGAGATCGGGGTCGAGTTGCGGTCGCGCTGGACGTTGAGGAAGGTCCCCCCGACGTAGATGCGCTCGCCGATCACCGCGAAATCCCAGACGGGCGCCGCGTAGTTCACGGATCGGTTCGGATCGACTCCGGTGACACCCCAGTGGCCACGCTCGGGGGTGTTCGAGACGGCCCTCATGTCGACCGGTGCCGGCGCGCCGGGTCGCTCTGTGCCGCCCCCGAATCCGACCTCCGTGACCTGCGCCTCGGCGGGGGTGGTCGTCACGCTGACAGTTGCGATCGTGGAGGCGATCATGGCGAGCGCGAGCAGCATGACGGGGAAGAGCAGGCGAGCGCGCCGGCTGCCGAGGTTTCGGGTTGTCATGGTGTGGTCCGAGGCGAGGGGGCTTGTCATGGCACAGTCCGAGGGGAGGGGCACGGGGGCGACGCTGTCGCCGCATGGTGCGCATCGTTGGCACACGAACCGTGACCCTGTCGAAGCGTGGGCGCATCGGGAGGACCGAACGCATCGGTCGCACTGCTCCGCGACGACCCTGTGTGGCAGGATCGGCACTCTCGGTCAGATCGAAGGTCTCCTCCGATGGGCGAGCTGGGTGCCGGGCCATATCCGGCGTCAGATCGGTCGTGCACATCCGAACCGCCTGTCGCTCCGCGTGATGGTTCGTCACCTATCCCGCAGAAGAACACGTGTTCGTACCATTCGCCTGGGTAGATTGGCCCGGTGGCCGACCGACTCGTGATCCAGGGCGCCCGCGAGCACAACCTCCGCGGCGTCGATCTGGACCTCCCCCGTGACAAGCTCATCGTCTTCACCGGATTGTCCGGCTCGGGCAAGTCGAGCCTGGCGTTCGACACCATCTACGCCGAGGGCCAGCGCCGCTACGTCGAGTCGCTGTCGGCCTATGCCCGCCAGTTCCTCGGCCAGATGGACAAGCCCGACGTCGACTTCATCGAGGGGCTGTCGCCGGCGATCTCCATCGACCAGAAGAGCGCCAGCCGCAACCCCCGCTCGACGGTGGGAACCATCACCGAGGTCTACGACTACCTGCGCCTGTTGTTCGCCCGCATCGGGATTCCCCACGATCCCGAGACGGGCGAACGCCTCGTCCGCCAGACACCGCAGCAGATCGTCGACCGCGTCCTGGCGATGGAGGAGGGCACCCGCTTCCAGGTCCTCGCCCCGGTCGTGCGAGGCCGCAAGGGCACCTACGACACCCTGGTCACCGAACTCGCCGCCGAGGGCTACGTGCGGGCTCGCATCGACGGCGAGACGGTCGAGCTCGCCGATGTGGCGGGGACCAACGAAGACGGCACACCGAAGCTCGAGCTCGCCCGTTACGAGATGCACGACATCGAGGTCATCATCGATCGCCTCGTGCTGCGCGAGGGCATCGAACGCCGCCTGACCGAATCGATCGAGACCGCGCTGCGCCTGGCCGACGGCGTGGCCCAGATCGAGATCGTGCCCCGCGACGGCGACGCCACCGACGCCGAGGTCCTGACGTTCTCCCAGCACCTCAGCCGGCCCTCCGACGGTAAGTCCTTCGAGGAGCTCGCGCCCCGCAACTTCAGCTTCAACTCGCCCTACGGCGCGTGTTCGGCCTGCGACGGCCTCGGCACCACCTTCGAGGTCGATCCCGCGCTGGTCGTTCCCAACCCCGAGGCCACCATCGACGAGGGCGCCATCGCACCGTGGGCGTCGGGGCGCAGCCAGTACTTCCAGCGCCTCATCGAAGCCGTCTGCGAAGAGAACGACATCGACCGCCACACCCCGTGGCAGGACCTGCCCGCCAAGGCCACCAAGCTCCTGCTCCGCGGCGGGGGATCGGATCGGGTCACGGTTCGCTACAAGAACCGTTACGGCCGCACCCGCACCTACAACGCCCGCTACGAGGGCGTGCTCCCGTACCTGTCGCGCCGTCACACCGAAGCCGAGTCCGACAGCCAGCGCGAGCAGATCGAGGGCTACATGCGCGAGGTGCCCTGCTCGACGTGCAAGGGTGCCCGGCTGCGGCCCCTCACGCTGGCGGTCACCGTCGACGGCCACAACATCGCCGAGATCTGCGCGATGTCGATCCGTGAGGCCGCTGCGTGTCTCGCCGGCCTGGAGCTGAGCGATCGCGACATGATGATCGCCGAGCAGGTCCTCAAGGAGATCAACGCCCGCATGGGCTTCCTGCTCGACGTGGGGCTCGACTACCTGTCGCTCGGTCGTTCGGCCGGCACGTTGTCGGGTGGTGAGGCCCAACGCATTCGGCTCGCGTCCCAGATCGGGTCGGGTCTCGTCGGTGTGCTGTACGTGCTCGACGAACCGTCGATCGGCCTGCATCAGCGCGACAACAAGCGCCTCATCGAAACCCTCGAGCGCCTCCGGGGGCTCGGCAACACGGTGTTGGTCGTCGAACACGACGAGGAGACCATCCGCGTCGCCGACCACGTCGTCGACATCGGCCCCGGCGCCGGCGAGCACGGCGGCGAGATCGTGCACTCGGGCAGCGTCGCCAAGATGCTCAAGAACAAGAACTCCCTCACCGGCCAGTACCTGTCGGGCAAGCGCTCGGTGCCGGTGCCGGCGCTACGGCGCAAGCCCGGCGATCAGTGGCTGACGGTTCGCGGGGCGCGCGAGCACAACCTGAAGAACATCGACGTCGACGTGCCGCTGGGCTGTTTCGTCGCGGTCACCGGGGTGTCGGGCTCGGGCAAGTCCACCCTGGTCAACGACATCTTGTACCGGGCCCTGATGCAGCGCATCTACAAGTCGCGCACCCCGCCGGGGTTGCACACAGCGGTTCTCGGCCTGGAGCATCTCGACAAGGTCATCAACATCGACCAGCAGCCCATCGGCCGCACACCACGCTCGAATCCGGCCACCTACACCGGCGTCTTCGATCACGTGCGCAAGCTCTTCGCGCAGACCACCGAAGCCAAGGTGCGGGGCTATCTGCCGGGCCGGTTCTCGTTCAACGTCAAGGGGGGCCGCTGCGAAGCCTGCGCCGGCGACGGCACCATCAAGATCGAGATGCACTTCCTGCCCGACGTGTACGTGCCGTGCGAGGTCTGCAAGGGCGCGCGCTACAACCGCGACACGCTCGACATCACGTTCAAGGGCCGCTCGATCGCCGAGGTCCTCGACATGCCGTGCGAGGAGGCCCTCGGCTTCTTCGGCAACCAGCCGGCGATCTCGCGCCACATGCAGACCCTCGTCGACGTCGGCCTCGGCTACGTCCGGCTGGGCCAGTCGGCGCCGACGCTGTCGGGTGGCGAGGCCCAGCGGGTGAAGCTGGCCAGCGAGCTGGCCAAGCGTTCCACCGGCCACACCATCTACATCCTCGACGAGCCCACCACGGGCCTGCACTTCGAAGACGTCCGCAAGCTGATGACGGTGTTGTCGCGGTTGGTCGACCAGGGCAACACGGTTGTCGTCATCGAGCACAGCCTCGACGTCATCAAGTCCGCCGACTGGATCATCGACCTCGGTCCCGAGGGCGGCGACGGTGGCGGCACCGTCGTGGTCGAGGGTCCCCCGGAGCTGTCAAGGCCACCGATACACCGTCGGTGGCCGATCCTCGAGGCCGCGGGCACGCTGTGATCTCGCGTCCGCCGGCCGGCACGATCCCCGACACGCCGGGGTCGTATCAGTTCAAGGACGCCGACGGTCGGGTCATCTACGTCGGCAAGGCGAAGTCGCTGCGTTCGCGCCTGGGCAACTACTTCCAGAACCCGCGGAACCTGCCCACCCGGACGCGCCAGATGGTCGAGACCGCGGAGTCGGTCGAGTGGATCCAGGTGGCCAACGAGGTCGAGGCGCTGATGCTGGAATACAGCCTCATCCAGCGTCACCAGCCGCGCTTCAACGTCCGCTACCGCGACGACAAGAGCTACCCGTTCCTGGCGGTGACGCTGAACGACGAGTGGCCGCGGGCGATGGTCATCCGGGGCAAGCACCAGCGCGGCAACCGCTACTTCGGTCCCTACGGACACGCGTACGCCATCCGTGAGACCGTCGACCTGTTGCAGCGGACGTTCCCCATCCGGACGTGTTCGGACAACAAGTTCGACCGTCACGCAAAGCTCGGCAAGCCGTGCCTGGAGTACCACATCGAGAAGTGCGCCGGTCCGTGCGTCGACGCGATCTCCAAGGCCGACTACGACGAACTGGTGGCGGACCTGATCCGTTTCCTCGAAGGCGACACCGACGAGATCGTCGCAGCGCTCGAGGCCCAGATGCTCGATGCCGCGGCTGCCGAGGAGTTCGAGCTGGCCGCCCGTTGTCGTGATCGGCTGTTGAGCGTCCGCAAGGCCAGCGAGAAACAGCAGATGGTCGGCGCCCGGTCGGAGGACTTCGACGTCATCGGCATGGTCGACGACGAACTCGAGGCCGCGGTCCAGGTGTTCTATGTCCGCAAGGGGCGGGTCATGGGGCGGCGGGGTTTCATCGTCGACAAGGCCGAGGACCTCGACGGCGGCGAGCTCGTCGCCCGCATCCTCGAGCGCCTGTACTTCGCCGACAATCCGCTCGGGCATCCCAAGCGGGTGCTGGTTCCGGAGTTGCCGTCGGATCAGGAGCTCTACGAGGAGTGGCTGTCGGAGCTTCGGGGGTCGGCGGTCGAGGTCGCCATTCCCCAGCGCGGCGACAAGCGGGCGCTGGCCGAGACGGTCACCCAGAACGCCAAGGAGGCCTTCACCCGCCATCGCCTGAAGCGCAGCGCCGATCACAACAGCCGGTCCCGTGCGCTCAACGAGTTGCAGGAGTACCTGGGGCTTCCCGACGCCCCGTTGCGGATCGAGTGCTACGACATGAGCCACATCCAGGGCACCGACTACGTCGGCTCCATGGTGGTCATGGAGGATGCCCTGCCGAAGAAGAGCGAGTACCGGCGTTTCAAGATCCGCACCGTCGACGGCAACGACGACTTCGCCGCGATGGAAGAGGTGCTGACCCGGCGGCTGTCGGCGTATCTGAGCGACCGGGACAAGCCGGCGGAGGAGCGTGGCAAGTTCTCGTATCCGCCGCAGCTGTTGCTCGTCGACGGCGGCAAGGGGCAGCTGAGCAGCGCGGTGCGGGTGCTCGAAGAGCTGGGTCTGGCCGACGACATCCCGGTGGCGTCGCTGGCCAAGCAGTTCGAGGAGGTGTTCCTGCCGGGACGGTCCGAGCCTGTGCGACTGCCGCGCCAGTCCGAGGCGCTCTATCTGCTCCAACGCATTCGCGACGAGAGCCACCGCTTCGCCATCACCTATCACCGAGAGCTGCGCGACAAGCGCATGACCAAGTCGATCCTCGACGACATCCCCGGGCTCGGTCCCACCCGCAAGAAGCGGCTGATCGACACCTTCGGCGGAGTGCGCAAGGTCCAGAACGCGAGCCTCGACGAGCTCCTGGCGCTGTCGTGGCTGCCCGACGCCGTCGCCTGCGCGGTCTACGACCGCTGCACCGGGCGCGACCGCGGCCCGAAGACGTGAGGCGCGGCCCGCAGGGCCAGGAGGCGATGACGTGAGCGACGAGCGTGCGAGGAGCGGGGCCCGCCGGCCCGGCCCGCAGGGCCAGGAGGCAGCATGAGCGACGATCTGTGGGAGGACCATGCCGGCTGGTGGCAGGACGGGTTCTCCGAGGGCGCCGACCCAGAGTACGAAGAGCAGATCCTGCCGTTGGCGGCCTCGCTGCTGGCGGGCAGGGATCGGGTGCTCGATGTCGGTACCGGTGAGGGGCAGATCGCCCGGCTGGCCCGGAGCGGCGGCGCGACGATGGTCGTCGGTGTCGACCCCACCCGCAACCAGGTCGTCGAGGCGGCCCGCCGTGGGGGAGAGGTGCACTACGCCCGGGCCGAGGCTGCGGCCCTGCCCTTCGGCGACGGCACCTTCGATGCGGTGGTGGCGTGCCTGGTCTTCGAGCACATCGGTGCGGTCGACACGGCGATCGCCGAGGTGGCCCGGGTCCTCGAGCCCGGTGGGCGGTTCGTCTTCATGTTGAACCATCCGCTGTTGCAGACGCCGGGCAGCGGCTGGATCGACGATCACATCCTCGATCCGCCCGAGCAGTACTGGCGTATCGGCCCGTACCTGATCGAGAGCGACGAGATCGAAGAGGTCCAGAAGGGCGTGTTCATCCCGTTCATCCACCGGCCGCTGAGTCGCTACGTGAACGCGTTGCTCGACGCCGGCCTCACCCTCGAGCGCATGCTCGAGCCCGCGCCGCCGGACGGTTTCCTGGCCAAGGCCACCGAGTACGCCGACGCAGCCACCATTCCCCGCTTGTTGGTCCTGGTGGCCTCGCGCTGAAACGCGACGCAGCCGATCTCGCCGGCCGTCCACCTGGCGTTCGCGTCGATGTCGCCGAACCGGCCCGGTGGCGCCCGGTACAGTCTGCGTTGTGGCCGACTTCGTGATACTCACCGGGCTTTCCGGCGCGGGCCGGTCCGAGGCCGCGAAACACATCGAGGATCTGGGCTGGTTCGTCATCGACAATCTGCCGCCGGAGCTCATTCCGAAGGTCGCGGAGCTTGCACGGGCGCCGGGGTCCAGCATCGACCGCGTGGCCCTCGCGGTCGGGTCCGGACGCCACGAAGAGGTCGCTGCCGGCATCGAATGGTTGCGATCCTCGGGCGACGATCGTGTCCGGACGCTGTTCCTGTCGGCGCGCACGCCCGTGTTGGTGCAGCGCTACGAGGCCACCCGCCGGCGCCACCCCTACAAGGATTTCGGGAGCCTGAGCGACGCGATCGAATCCGAACGTGCCGCGCTCGAGGCCATCCAGGCCGACGCCGATGTCGTCATCGACACCTCCGACCTGCACGTGCACCAGCTGCGCGACCGGATCATCGAGCTCTTCGGCGACACCCGCAGCAGCCAGCGGCTGCAGACCCAGGTCATGTCCTTCGGCTACAAGTACGGTCTCCCGCTCGATGTCGACATGGTGCTCGACTGCCGGTTCCTGCCCAACCCACACTGGGTTCCCGAGCTTCGACCGATGAGCGGACGCGACGACGCCGTGCGCGACTACGTCCTGGGACAGGATCTCACCGAGGACTTCCTCGAGCATCTCCGAACCCTGCTCGCCGATCTGTTGCCGGCCTATGCGGCCGAGGGCAAGGCGTATCTGACGGTGGCGTTCGGTTGCACGGGCGGACGGCACCGGTCGGTTGCCATCGCCGAGCGGATGGCGTACGAGCTGGGCGCGCTGGGTTATCCGCCGTCTGTTCGTCACCGCGACATCGATCGGTGACGCCCGGATCGCCGCGCTCGGCGTCTTCGTATCGGTGGCAGCCTGCGGCGGTTTGTGGCCCACCGAGCATGGGCAGTCCCGGCGGGCGAACGCAGTAGGGTGCAGGCGAAACGTTCGCTTACCACATCGGTGCCCCGAGAGCGGCACCCCAGGAGGAATCGTCCATGACCATCCGCGTTGGCATCAACGGCTTCGGGCGTATCGGCCGTAACTTCTTCCGGGCTGCCAAGCAGACCGGCGCCGACATCGACTTCGTCGCGGTGAACGACCTCGGTTCGCTCGAGACCATGGCACACCTGCTCAAGTACGACTCGGTGCACGGCACGTTCGATGGCACCGTCAAGGCGGTGCGCGGCGGGATCAACGTCGACGGCGACAAGCTCGACGTGTTGTCCGAGCGCAACCCGGCCGATCTGCCGTGGGGCGAGCTCGAGGTCGATGTCGTCATCGAGTCGACCGGCTTCTTCACCTCCCGCGAGACCGCCGGCGCGCACATCGAGGCGGGCGCCAAGAAGGTCATCATCTCGGCGCCGTCGGGCGACGCCGACGCCACGTTCGTCGTCGGCGTCAACGACGACGACTACGACCCGGCCAAGCACCATGTCGTGTCCAACGCGTCGTGCACGACCAACTGTTTCGTGCCGATGATCAAGGTCCTCGACGACGCTTTCGGCGTCGAGAAGGGCCTGATGACCACTACCCACGCGTACACCGGCGACCAGAGCATCGTCGACGGCCCGCACAGCGATCTGCGCCGCGCGCGGGCCGCCGCGGTCAACATCGTGCCGACCTCCACCGGCGCCGCTCGGGCGACCGGCCTCGTCCTGCAGTCGATGAAGGGCCGCCTCGACGGCACCTCGCTGCGGGTGCCGATCCCCGACGGGTCCATCACCGACTTCACCGGCATCTTGAAGAAGGAGGCGAGCGTCGAGGAGATCAACGCCGCGTTCAAGGCGGCCGCCTCCCGGGGCCCGCTGCGCAACGTGTTGGACTACAGCGACGAGCCGCTGGTGTCGAGCGACATCGTCGGCCGCGCTGCGAGCGTCACGTTCGATTCCGGGCTCACCATGGCGATGGGCACGATGGTCAAGGTCTTCGGCTGGTACGACAACGAGATGGGCTACTCGCATCGTCTGGTCGACCTGGCCGCCATCGTCGGGACCCGCACCCGCAAGAAGGCCCCCGCCAAGAAGCGGGCCGCCAAGAAGCCCGCCGCCAAGAAGTGAGCGGCACCGTTCCCACCCTCGAGGACCTCGGCGACCTGTCCGGGCGCCGGGTCCTGGTGCGGGCCGACTTCAACGTCCCCCTCGACGGCAGCGAGATCACCGACGACCTCCGTATCCGGGCTGCGGTGCCGACGCTGCGGTATCTGCTCGATGCAGGAGCGACGGTCACCGCGTGCAGCCATCTGGGCCGCCCCAAGGGCGAACCCGACCCGGCCTACTCGATGGATCCGGTCCGGGCGCGCTTGGCCGAACTCGCTCCCGGGGTCACGTTGCTCGAGAACCTCCGGTTCGATCCGGGCGAAACGGCCAACGACCCTGCCTTCGTGGCGAAGCTGATCGAGGGCCAGGACTGCTACGTCAACGACGCGTTCGGTGCGTCGCATCGGGCCCACGCATCCATCGTCGGCCCGCCCCAGCACTTGCCATCGGCTGCAGGCCGGTTGCTCCAGCGCGAGGTCGAGGTGCTCGGCGGGTTGCGCGACAACCCGCGTCGTCCCTTCGTCGCAGTCCTCGGCGGAGCGAAGGTCAGTGACAAGCTCGGCGTCATCGACGCGCTGCTCGAGCGCGTCGATGCGCTCATCATCGGCGGCGGCATGTGCTTCACGTTCCTGGTGGCCCAGGGCCATCAGGTCGGGTCGTCGCTGGTGGAGACCGACCGGGTGGACGATTGCCGGCGCCTGCTCGAGTCCGGCGCGCCGATCCATCTGCCGCACGATCTCACCGCGCTCGGCCCGGGCGGCAAGATCGGCGATCCCGACGCCGGGGGAGAGGTTCGCCAGAGCGGCGTCGACCTGCCCGAGGGTTGGATGGGTCTCGACATCGGGCCCGGCACCGCCGCGGCGTTCGGCGACGTGATCGCCGAGGCCGGCACCATCTTGTGGAACGGCCCGATGGGCGTGTTCGAGGACCCTCGTTTCGCGGCCGGCACCCGCCATGTGGCGCAGTGCATGGCCGAGGCCCGGGGCTTCACGGTGGTGGGCGGCGGCGACAGCGCCGCCGCTGTCAAGGAGTTCGGGTTCGACGACGACATGGACCACGTGTCCACCGGCGGCGGCGCCAGCCTCGAACTGATCGAACAGGGCGACCTCCCCGGTCTGGCTGCCCTCCGTGGAGAACAGGGAGACTCGTGAGCGAACGCAAGCCGCTGATCAGCGGCAACTGGAAGATGCACCACAACCACTTCGAGGCGCTGCAGTTGGTGCAGTCGTTGTCCTACGAGCTCGAAAAGGACGACTACGAGGTGGTCGACGTGTCGGTGCACCCGCCGTTCACCGACATCCGCACCGTGCAGACCACGATCGACGCCGATCGCATCCCCATCTTGTTGGGGGCCCAGCACTGCCACTTCGAGGACAAGGGCGCATTCACCGGTGAGGTGGCGCCCTCGATGCTCGCGAAGCTCGGCGTGAAACTGGTCATTGTCGGCCACAGCGAGCGGCGCGAGATCTTCGGCGAGTCCGACGAGATGGTCAACGCGAAGGTCAAGGCCATCCTGGCCCAGCAGATGACCCCGATCCTGTGCGTCGGCGAGACCCTCGACGAACGTGAGGCGGGCGACGCCGAGACGAAGGTGCAGGGCCAGCTCGAAGCCGGCCTGGCCGGCGTTGCCCGCGACAAGGTCGCGTCGATGGTCATCGCCTACGAGCCCATCTGGGCGATCGGCACGGGCAAGACGGCCACGCCGGAGGACGCCCAGGCCATGTGTGCCCACGTCCGTCAGTGTGTCGCTGCGATCGCCGGCGCCGATGCGGCGGCATCGGTGCGGGTCCAGTACGGCGGCTCGGTCAAGCCGTCCAATGCGGCGGAGTTGATGGCTCAGCCCGACATCGACGGCGCCCTCGTCGGCGGCGCATCGCTCGAAGCCGACAGCTTCGCCCGCATCGTCCAGTACCGCCGCTGAACCAAGACACCGGCCGGAGGCGTCAGCGGTGCGCGGCGGTGTCGTCGCCGAGCGCGAGGGCTGCACGCACCGCGGCTGCCCGGGTCTCGGCCAACGGTGCGTCGGTCGCAACCGGGATCGCCTCGGGCCATGGGTCGTGCAACGTTGCCATGTGGTCGACGATCTCGGGCGTGGCGTCCGACACGGTCCACGGCGACGAGAGACGCCGGACGATGCGCTCCTTGGCGATCGCCGGATCGAGGCTGGTTTCGATCTCGATGATCTGTGCGTGCCCCGCAGCAGCTGCCCGGCGGGCTGCGTCGCGGTGGACGTCGCGCGACCACGACGCGTCGAGCACGACCGACTGTCCGCGTGCCAACAGCTGCGCGGCCCGGTCGACGAGCGCTCCGTAGGTTGCCTCGGTGCGGTCGGGGGTGTACAGGCCCTCGTCGGGTCGAGCCAGCGCATGGACGGTGGCGTCGATTCCGGCCTGTTCCTTGCGGAGCTCGTCCGAGGCGAGCACCGGCCACTCGAGGGTGGCGCCGATGGCCTCGGCGACCGTGGACTTGCCGGTGCCGGGACCACCACCGACGAGCACCAGCCGCACCCGGGCCCGTCGGAGATGATCGAGGCACTGGGCCACGTGGTTGCGCGCGTCGAGGCGATCGTCGCTGCTGTCGGTCTGTGCGTAGCGCAGCATCGTGACCTTGGCACGGACCAGCGCCCGGTAGGCGATGTGGAGGTGGGCCAGCGACGCCGGGTGGTGCTCGTTGCTGAACTCCTGATACCAGCGCAGCAGCCGTTGCGCCGGTCGGGGCCCGGCGAGGCGCTCGATGTCCATCACCAGGAAGGCGATGTCGGCGAGGACGTCGCCCTTGCGTAGGGCCGAGTCGAACGCGAGGCAGTCGAGGATGCGGGGTCCGTCGTCGAGGCAGTAGATGTCGGCGGCGAGGAGGTCGCCGTGGCCGTCGCGTGCGAGGCCCGACGCGATGCGTTCTTCGAACAACCTGGAGCGACCGGCGAGATAGCCATCGGACAGGCGTCCGACGGTGTCGATCTCGTCGCGGTCGATGCAGCCCAGGTGGACGAGATCGGCGAGCTCGGTCAGGTTTGCGTGCCACCGGCTGCGTTCGGCGTCGACCGTTGCGAGTGCGGCGGCCTCGTCGTCGGCATCGAGGGCAGCGTGGAACGCCGCGACTGTCCGGGCGACGGCACGGAGTTGGTCCTCGAACTCGGGCGTGCCCACCAGCGCGGAGAGGCGTCGACGGTGCGGGAGGCGCCGCATGACCATGAGGTGATCGATTGTGACGTCGTCGGCGGTGATCGGCACACAGCCCAGGTACACGTCGGGTGCGATGCGTCGGTTGAGCGCCAGCTCGTCGGCGAGGGCGACGCCGCGCCGTTCGGTGGTGCCGTAGTCGAGGAAGGCCGTGGTCATCGGCTTCAGCTGTTTGTATGCGTAGGCGCCGGCGAAGAAGACCGACGAGATGTGGGTCTCGAGATGGTCGGCCCACGGTTCGTCGGGAGGGCCCGCCGTTTCGCTCACGCTGTCCTCAGATGCAGCGGGCGATGGACGAGGACGGGGCAGGGCGCCCGGTGGGCGATCTCCATTGCCACCGACCCGAGCACGACCCGGGGCAGTCCGGTGCGGCCGTGGGTGGCCATGGCGATCATCGAAGCCCCGACGTCGACGGCGTGCTCGACGATCGCAGTGGCCGGTTTGGTGTGGTGCAGGACCTCCCAGTCGGCACCGGGTAGGCGCTCGGCGCGGCGACGGACTGCGTTGGCTTCGCCCGCTGCTCGCTCGCCATCGGGAACGTCTTTGGGGTCGACGACGGTGATGAAGCGGGGGGTCATCGCCACCCGCTCGGACCACAGCTCGACGAGGCCGAGCACGCTGTCGGCGGTGTCGGAACCATCGACGGGCACGATCAGCGGACCGCCGCCGCCGAAGGTGTCGGGGCGGCACTCCGGGCCGATCAGGACGAAGGGGCCGGTGCGTGCCCGCAGCAGCGCTTCGGCGACGCTGCCGAGAACCTGCCCGAATCGGCTCCGCCCGGTGGTGGCCATGCACAGCAGGATCCCGGCGTCGTCGTCGAGGGTGGCGAGGAGCCGGTCGGCGGGCGCCATCGAGGAGATGTCGAGGGTGATCGCCGGTTCCAGGACCCCGGCCTGCGCTGCCTGGCCGCGGATGCGGTCGGTGACGGTGGAGACGAACGACGGCATCACCACCGATACGAGGCTGAGGTCGGCGTCGAATGCCCGGGCGATGGCCTTCGCCGGCTGCAACGACCGTGCCGAGGCCGACGAACCGTCGAGGGGAACCACGACGGTGGTGGGCGTGTGCACCGCCTCGGCCGTGGGTTGGCCGTGGTCGCTGCTGGTCGGCGATCCCATGGGCGGCTCCGTTCGTGGTCGAGCCATACGCACGGGACCCGCCCTTCCCGCGAACACGGCTTGGTGTTGGCGAGGCCCAGTCTTCCGGGTCGGGCACCTGACGATGTAGGGGCCAAGGTCCCTTGGCCCCTTCGCCTCGGAGAGTACCGTCGAAGGCGGGCCGGCCATCGTCGGCCGGATACGAGGAGGACGGTCATGGCACCAAGCATCGTGGTGGGTATCGATGGGTCCGAGATGTCCCAACGGGCGCTCACATGGGCTGCATCGGTCGGGCGTCGTGTCGACGCCGAGATCCAACCGGTGATGGTGTGGGATTACCCGGCCGTCGCCGTGCTTCCCTTCCCGGCCGGATTGCCCGTGCCGCCCGAGGACGCCATGCAGGCCGATCACGAGCAGGCGGCTGCCATGGTCGTCGACGGCGCCCGGGGGCTCGAGGGCGCGACCGTCAACCCGCCCATCGTGGCTCGCGGCAGTTCCGGCCGGGTCCTGTGCGACGCGGCGATCGGCGCCGACCTGTTGGTGGTCGGCTCGCGTGGTCTCGGGGCCTTGAAGAGCCTCGTCATGGGTTCGGTCAGTGGCTACTGCGTCAACCATGCGCCTTGCCCGGTGGCGGTCATCCCCACGTCGTGGGCTCCGGGCGACACCGACATCCCGGCCGCGCACGTGTTCGTGGGGGTCGATGGGTCCGACCATGCCGCTGCCGCGGTGGCCTTCGCCGATGCGTGGGCACCCGAGGAGGCCACGCTGGTGCTGGCCCATGCCTGGGACGTGCCGGTCACCGTCGACGGCGCCGCGCTGATGTATCAGATCGACGATCTCGAGGCAGCGGCACAGGCGGTGATGGAGCAGTCCCGCGACCTGGTGTCCGCGGAGCGACGTGACAGCGGTCGGCTCGAGACGCGTGTGGTGCGCGCCGATGCGCGGATCATGCTCGAGGAGGCCGGAGCCGAATCCGATCTGGTGATCATCGGCTCGCGGAGCCACTCCGGGTTCGAGCGTCTGCTGTTGGGCTCGGTGGCCGCGCACACGATGCACCACCTGCGGGTGCCGACCATCGTGGTCCGTCACCAGGACGCCGACTGAGTCCGACCGTCGGCCGGCAGTGGTCGGCCGACGGGGTGCTCAGGAGAAGCGGCTGCGCTTGCGTTCCTCGATGCGGGCTGCGAGCGCGGCGGCCTCGGTGCGTCGGTCCATGCCGAGTTTGGCCAGCATGTTCGACACGTAGTTCTTGACGGTCTTCTCGGCCAGGTACAGCTCGTCGGCGATCTGGCGGTTGGAGTAGCCGGCACCGATGAGGTCGAAGATGCGCTTCTCCTGGCCCGACAGGACCTCGAGGCGGCCCTCTTCGGAGTCGTTGAGGCGGCCGGTGGCCATGCGGACCGTGGCAGCGTCGAGGAGGCGGCCGCCGGAGGCGACCTTGCGCAGCGTCTGGACGATGTCGTTGCTGGCGACCTCTTTGAGGAGGTAGGCGGCGGCGCCGGCCTCGGCGGCTTCGACCACGGCCCGGTCGTCGGCGAAGGACGTGAGCATCATGCAGGCCACATCGGGGTGCGAGACCGAGAAGTCGGCGCACAGGTCCATGCCGGTGCCGTCGGGCAGGCGGACGTCGAGGACCGCGACGTGGGGGTCGGCGGTGTCGATGATCCGCTTGGCTTCGGCGATGGATCCGGCGTGACCGGTGACCTCGATGTCGCCATCTGCTTCGAAGAGGTCCGCGAGGCCACGCCGCACGATCTCGTGGTCGTCGACGAGCAGCACTCGAATCACGTGTCGCCTCTTTCGTCTCGGTGCCTGTGGATGGGCACGGTCCAGGTTGCCCGACTGCCGGCGAATTCGGCGGGACCGAACTCGAATGAGCCGCCGAGCAGTTCAGCCCGCCGTGTCAGATTGCGCAATCCGTGGCCTCTTCCCGGTCCGTCGCGGGGTTCGTCGAGACCATCGCCCGGGCGGCCGCCGGGACCCCGGCCGTCGTCGACGACCGACAGCGTGACGACCGCCTCGGTGGCCTCGACGACCACGTCGCAGCGTTCCGCCTCGGCGTGGGCGGCGACGTTGGAGAGGCACTCCTTGAGCACGGGCAGCATCTGTTCGACGACGGTGACCTCGACGGCATCGATGTCGCCGTCGAAGACGACGGTGGGCTCGAAGCCCAGGACGCCGCGCTGCTCGGCGGCGACGCGCAGGATCTCGCCGCGTACGCCGCGGCCCCAGTCCCTGTGCGAGGTCAGGCCGAAGATGGCGGTCCGTATCTGGCGGATGACGCGGTCGAGGTCGTCGATGACCGACGAGACGCGGGCGGCGGCGGTCGGGTCGTCGATGCGGCCGACGATGCTCTGCAACCCGAGCCCGACGCCGAAGATCTCCTGGATGACGGTGTCGTGGAGGTCGCGGGCGAGTCGCTCGCGGTCTTCGGCCAGTGCCGCAGCCCGGTTGGCGGTTGCCAGGCGTTCGCGGATGCGGGTCTGTTCGGTCACGTCACGGATGGCGGCGATGACGAATCGTTGCGTCGTGCCGTCTTCGATGGTCATCTGCAGGGGGCTGAGGCTGACCTCGACGGGGAATGAGGTTCCGTCTCCGCGTCGGGCGCTGAGGGTGAGGCCGCTGCCCATGGAGCGGGTGTGTGGGTCGCCGATGAAGCGTTCGCGGTGGCGGACATGGCCGTCGCGGAGGCGGTCGGGCACGAGTGTCTCGATCGGCTTGCCGATGAGGTCGTGGAGGGGCGTGCCGAACATGTCTGCACCGAGGCCGTTGGCGGCGCAGATGAGGCCGTCGGCGTCGATGACCATGCAGGCATCGGGTGCTGCCGCGAGCAGGTCCGCGCTGGCGAGACGCGCCAGGATCTCCGGAGCTTCGCCTTGCTCGTCGTGGTCCACGGGGCTGCTTTCGGTCACTGCACGACCGACGCAGCGCAACCGGCCTGTCGGGCCGGTTGGCGGTGTCGATCAGTCGGGTCGGGCGAGTTCGTCGGCGACGAGCGACAGGAACTGCCGCACGACCACCACCATCACTCGCTGGACCAGACTACCCGTCGGGCTGAACCGGTCGATGCCATCGGGCAGGTCGTAGCGCCCCATGAGGTGCACGTGACTGTGCGCCGGCCCGAACGCAGCGAGTTCGAGGTCGGCGTCGAGGGACGGCAGCCAGCAGCCGGTGGCGTGCCATGCGATGGCGGCGACGGCCGAATCGTTGCGGATGCGGTAGCCGCCGATCGTGGCCCGCAGCGATCTGGGGATGACCTGGGACGGTGCGGCCATGCCCGCTTGGACGAGCACGGTGGCGTCGGCCTCCCAGGATGCGCGCACCATCGGAACGATGGTGTGGTCGGTGATGCGGGCGGTGAAACGCCGGATGGCCTCACCGACCGGCAGGTGGACCACCGAGAAGTCGTGGACGAACATCGGCGACCGCGTCTCGGACGGATGCGAGATACGCGATTCCGTATCGCTGCGTGGGGCCATGGAAACGAGTGTCGGGGGATCGGGCCGCCAGGAGCCAGGGTACGAAGTCCCGTCCTGTCGACAGATGTCGCTTTGCGCGGACCGGCACCGCGATCGGTCACGCTCGATGGTGGTGCCGAAGCTCCGCGCCACAGCACTACAATCGACCGCCATGGTTCCCCTGCTCGTCGTCATCGACGTGATCTCCGCTCTCGCCCTCATCGCGCTCGTGCTCATGCACAGTGGCCGTGGCGGCGGCCTCTCGGACATGTTCGGCGGCGGTATGGGGGCCTCGGCAGCAGGCTCCACCGTCATCGAGAAGAACCTCGACCGGATCACGGTCGTGGTGGCGCTGATCTTCACGTTCGTGACGTTGGCGCTCGCGTTGATGATGGACGAATGATCCCCAGCCCCGGCGTCTGAACCTCGCAGGGCTCACCTCGGCGAGCCTCCAGCCGATCGGAACGGGTGCCCGCCCGGATCCAGCGCGTCGTCGGCGCCACCACATGGTTGAGGGCCGCGGTCGTCCTCGTCGTGGCGCTCGTGGCCGGCGCGTGTGCCGCTCCGGGCGACGATGCCGCCGAAGCCGACACTGGTGTCGTCCCTTCGCGTGCTGCGATGGTCGAGGATGCGGTCGCCGACGATCTCGTGTCGGGCGAATCACCGGTGCCATCGGGCAACGGCATGCCCCGACCGCTGCGCCTGGCGGTGGTGGGGGAGCCGGCCACGGATCCGGTTGCAGCGTCGCCGGTGGACCCCGCCGATGTCGCCGTGCTGGATCTCCTCTATGACGGGTTGACCCGCTGGGACGATGACGCCGGAACCTGGGTCCCTGCGGTCGCAGCGTCGGTCGAACGGGATCGCAACGCCCGGGTGTGGACATTCGTGTTGGGCGATCGTCGCTTCAGTGACGGCACCCCCATTGATGCCGATGCGGTGGTCGCAGCGCTCGAGCGTCTGCGTGGACAGTCCGCTCTCGGCGCGGACCGGCTGGATCACGTGGCGTCGATGCGTGCGTTGGACGATGCAACGGTGCGGGTACGTCTGACACGGCCCGACGCCATGTTCCCCGCGTTGGTGTCGCACCCGTTGTTCGGGATCACGCCGACCGTCGATGGTGGCATCAACCTCGACGGAAGGGTTGGTTCCGGGCCGCTGCACGTGTTTGGCGAGGACGCGAACTCCCTGGTCAAGGCGGACGTTGGCACTGAAGCTCTCGTCGAGGTCGAGATCGTCCCCGTGGGTGACGTCGACGCGGGCGTCGCAATGGTTCGATCGGGCGATGCCGATGTGATCCACGTACCACCGTCGTATGCGGGACCCGTCGACGCGGCGGTGCCCTCGGGCGTGATGGTGGCGTATGCGCTGAACGCCGCATCTCCGCTTCTGACATCGGCTGAGAAACGGAGGGCGCTGACCGGGTCCATCTCGGTCGCCGACGTGGCGGGCGCGCTTCCAGGGCTCGAGCCCATCGGCGGCGAGGGCGCCGATCCGGCCGACGCGGCCGCCGGCGGGTTGCTGCCGGATTTGCTGTCGCTGGCCATCGTCGGTTCGCGAACAGTCGTCGATGCCGAGAGCGCCATGGCGGCAACGCTTGCGACGCAGTGGCGCGACGCAGGGGTCGACGTTGCCCTCGACGAGCTGTCGCTTCGAGCATTCGTGGCCCTGGTGTCGGCTGGGGATCACGACGTGATCCGCTCCGGTTGGGTGGAGCTCCACCCTGGGGATCGGCCGCACTGGCGCCTCGTCGAGGCCGACAGTGGGGCGAACGTGACCGGCGTGGTCGACCCCGATCTCGCGTCGCTGGTGCGCCGTGCCGGGCGGGACGGAACTGCGGAGGCGCAGCAGGCTGTCGACGACGCTGTTGCCGAACTCGGCGTGTTGCTGCCGATCGGTCGGCTGCAGGTCAGAGTGGTCACCGCTCCCGGGGTCGATTTCGTGTCGACACGGTTCGACGGCTCGCTGGTCTTCGGGGACTGACAGGCCCAGCCCCGGCGGAGCCGATCGGGTGATCAGCCGGGCGCGGCCGGCGGGTGGGTCGGCGCGGGTCGGATCAGCCCCCAGATGGCGAGCACGCTGAGTGCGATTGCGCCGAAACCGGCGTAATGGCTGAGGGCGTGGTAGCTGGCGAGCTCGAAGACGACACCGGCCGACAGGGCTGCGAGCGCGCCCGAGGCGCTCATGACCAGGTCTGCGGTGCCCTGCACGGCGACGCGCTCGGTGATAGCGAACGACGCAGTGAGCAGTGAGCTGCCGGCGATCAGGCCGAAGCTCCATCCGAGCCCGACCAGGAAGAGGCCGACGAACACCCCGAGGCTGTCCTCGGCGTCGGTGTGGGACGCGAGCTCGGCCCCGGCGAACAGGATCATGCCGCCGGCGGCGATGATCGTCGGCGGGCCGATGCGGTCGACGAGCATGCCGACCAGAGGTGCGAAGAAGTACATGCCGACGATGTGCAGCGAGATGACGAACCCGATGATCTGCAGTTCGTGGGCGCCGTCTTCCATGTGCAGCGGGGTGGCGGTCATGATGCCGACCATCACTGCGTGGCCGACGAGCATGGCGATCATCGCCAGGCGGGCGCCGGGGTGACCCAGGATGCGGCCGAGCGTCGCCGTGGTCTGGCGGAGCTGTGCTGTGAGCGACGACGCCGGCGCTCCGCCGGCGGTCGAGTCCGTTCGGGTCGTGCCGCCGGCGGCGATGAGCGGATCGGGATGGAGTCGACGCTCGATCCACAGTGCGGCGACTGCGAACGCGACGAAACCGAGCACGTACGGCCCGGCCAACTCCGGCATGCCGAGCGCTTCGGCGGCCCTGCCGGCCCAGCCGAGCCCGATGGTGGGCCCCAGGACGGAGCCGAAGCTGCCCGCCCAGACCAGCAGCCCGATGGACCGGGCTCGTTCGTGTTCGACGGCCAGGTCGGCGGCCGCGTAGCGGGCAGCGAGGGTGGCGGCGTTGCCGGTGCCGATGCCCAGCGCCCCCACGAGCAGCAACGGGTAGAAGTCGGTGAGCGACGCAGCGAGAGCGCATCCGGCGCCCGCAGCGGCGACGGTCCAGGCCCGGCGCATGCCCGAGCGGCGACCGTGGGCGGCCATGTGGCGGGCAACGGGGATGGTGGCGAGTGCGGTTCCGACGGTCAGCAGGGCCGCGGCGAGCGTGCCGAGGGCGGCGTTGCCGGTGATCTCCTTGCCCAGCAGGGCGGTGGCCGAGATGGCGGCACCGAGGCCGGCGCCGGCGGGCAGGACCCCGACGAACAGCGTGCGGATGGTGCGACGCTGCAGATCGGCCCGTGCAGCTGGATCGGCGACGACGTCGGCGTCGAGGTCGTCGGTGGGGGACTGCTCCGGCACGGCACCCATCGTGCCACCGGTCGGCGCCGGCGCGACATTGGCCGCGCATCGCGTCGATGTTTCTGCTCCGACCGCTAGACTCGGGCGTCGCTGTCGGCTCCGGTCGGCAGGCCACGTCGGAGTGGCGGAATTGGCAGACGCGCCAGCTTGAGGGGCTGGTGTCCGCAAGGACGTGGGGGTTCAAGTCCCCCCTCCGACACTTTTCAGTGGGAGCGTTCCCATCTCGCGGGGTTCGAGGGCGCTTGCGGCGCCGAACTGGGCGCTCAGCGCTACTCGGATGCGCTGCACGACGGTGGGCGGACAGATCCGTCGATGCCACGACCGATACCCCCGCCCCGTACCCGTGCCGGCCATCTCCACGCGATTCCGCCGTTGCCGGTCCGCGCCCCCTCCACCAGCTCTGCCGCTGCGCCACCGGGCCGGGGACCGTTGACGATGTTGGTGGCGCCCACACCGGTGGCGCCGTGCGCGCTGGTGGCTGCGGTGGCCCGCCTCGATAAGGGCCGACTCTGTGCCCGGTCACTGACCACCGCGCTGGGCTGGGAACCGGGCGACCGGCTGACCTGTGACGTGACGATCCCTGAGACGGTGATCCTGGCGCGCACCTGGCCCGGCCCCGATCCGGTGATCGCCACTTCGACACCGCACCTCGACAACGCAGCCCGGGTGCTGTTGCCCATCGGACTGCGCTGCCACCTCGGCCTCGCCGCCGACTCCGAAGTGTTCGCGACCACCACCGCGCAAGGGACCCTCAAGATCACCTCGCTCGGCCGGGTCCTCGCCGCCCTCGACAACGCAGACACCGCCGACAGAAACCCAGCAGCCGCCGCCGGCGACCCGTGCGATGGCGACGAGGACGGGGAGGTCGGCCGATGAGCGCCTCGCCGAACGATGCCGCCGCCGAACTCGCACTCGCCGCCCGCGCCGCAGGCGTCAGCGTCGAAGCCCTGGTCACCGCGATGGTGAGCCTCCCCGCCGATGCCGCCGCCCCCACAGGCGCCCCGGCGGCCGCTGCGGTGGCGCCGGTGACCGTGGGTGCGTATCTCGCGACCGCGGTCGAACCGGCGCTTACGAAAGGGAAGCGCAAGGTGTGGCAGCCCTACATGCGGCTGATGACACACGGCTATCCGGATCTGTGTGCCTGCATGTGCGACGCCTGCCTCACAGCGTTCCGAGGCGATTCCAGCTGGGAGCCGTGCCCGTGCGTCACCGCAGGGCACTGCGGCTGCACGACGGGCGATCTCAGCGCCGGCGAAGTCGCCGCCGCGTCATGTCTCGATCACTGCGCCGGGTTCGCGGACCGGGCACTGGCGAGCGTGCGGGTCAGTGAATGGTCCCATCAGGCCCGCTGGGCGCAGCTCCGCGCCCAGAAACGCATCGCGGTGCGCAACCGGGGCCGCAGCGCCGATGGCCGCCCGACCTTCGCGTTCGACGGGCGCAGCGCCGTCGAGCACTACCGGGCCGCGCTCAGCGCCATCTACAAACTCGCGCTCGCCGACCAGGTCCCCGGCGTCACCCACAACCGGGCGCTTGATTTGGCGGCGCCGCAGCGGCCCGCGCCGGTGGCGCGCGCTTACACCGAAACCCAGCTCGAACAGCTCTGGCACGCCATCTTCACCTCCGGCGGCCACGACCCCGAACTCGACATGTTGTTGGTGTGGTTCTGCCTCGAAACCGGTTCCCGGCGTGCCGGACCGATCGAGCTCACCGTCGGCGACCTCATGTTCAGCGGCCAACGGGTCCGCCTCAGCGAAAAGAACAACAAAGTCGACGAACAACCCGTCTCCCCGGAGCTGCTCGCCATGCTCTTCGCCCATGCGCTGGGCCGTGGCGACATCGTCCGTCAGAACCCCACCGGCATCGTCCCCGCCGCCATCACCGTCGCCGACGTCGCCGCCGGGCGCGTCACGCTGGTCACCGACGCCCCCGTCTTCTACTACCGCAACCCCCGCAAGCTGACCCGCCGCGAGACCGCCGCCGACGGTTCGGCTGTCATCTGCGTGGAGCTCGACGACGACGGCAACCCCCGAACCGAACCCCATCCCTTGACCAGGAAACGCTTCGAATCGCTGTGGGCCCGCCTCAAACGAGACCTCAGCTGGCTCGACGAAATGCACGGCCGACCCCACGACCTGCGCAAGACCATGGGCACCTTCATCGAACGCGCCCACGGCCACGCCGTCGCCCAGCGCTGGCTCCGCCACGCCATCACCGACGTCACCGCCACCTACACCGCCGCCAGCGACGCCGAAACCACCGCCGCCCACCAATGGCTCACCGACACCGGCACCTGACACGGCCGTCCGGCAACCCGGTGTCGGCGGCAGGACTGTCGGACGAACGGTGTAACTGGCGAACCCGCAGCGACGTCGCGCTGCCTAGTCGGCCGTGTGCTGAGTCCAGGCCGTGCCGTCGAAGTAGCGCAACCGCTTCTCGCGTAGCGGGTCGAGGTACCAATTGGCGGGCGCCGCTGGCGGCGGCTGTGCCAGCAGCGGCGGTGGTGAAGGAGGAGGAGGAGGAGGCGATGCCACCGGAGGCGGTGGAGGCGGCGGTGGCTGCGGTGCGGCGGGCGCAGTTGTCTTGTCGGCGAACTCCGACGGAAGCATCCTGACATCGAGTGACTTCTCGTACCACGGGTCGTGTCGCCGCTCGAAAAGTTCGACCACGAACGGCCACGTAACGAGCACGATGATCGCGAGACCAAGCACCGTCATGCCGACCCCAGCTAGCGTCCCGTCGATGTCACCGAAGCCTTCTGGGACGCAGGCAAAGGTCGACGAGCGTCTCGTCCCGCCGAAGTCGACCTCGGAGCAGTCTTCAGTCGTCAGGACATCGATTCCGCCCCAGATGAACGTGAGCGCTCCGAAGATCGCGACCACACGCCAGAACACCCGTCAGACCTCCCCTCGGTCCCACCGGATCAAAAGCTAATCTGAGCGGCGGTATCCGAACAATGACCGACGGTGCTCGCTACCCGGGCGCCGAGGCCAATGAGTCGAACGCGAGCGTGAGCTGTCGGCGCGTGCCTGCGTGGCCATCATGGAGCCGGTGACGAGCTGAACTGCCGGCTAGCGAGCGGCTTCGTAGGCCGCTGCGAGAACGTCGATTGCGGATCCGGTACCGGCGGTTGCGGGGATGATGACGACCCGGTCGGCGCCGGCGGCCCATCGTTCCTGCATTCCTCGGGCGATCGCGTCGGGTCCGCCGGTGCCGGCGACGGCGGCCAGCAAACCCTCGGGTAGTTCTTCAAGGACCCGTTTGGGTCCGACGCCGCTGCGTGCGAGTTCGACGATGTCGCCGAAGCCGGCTTTGGCGAACATCTCGCCGTAGCCGGGCTGGGGTACGTAGATCGTCAAGGCGCGGGCGATCTGGGCTGTGTCGGTTTCGTCGAGTCCGGCGGACATCCAGACGCAGAGCTCCGGCGCCGGCCGGCCGGCCTTTGCTGCACTTGCATCGATGCGCTGCCGAGCTTCGCCGATGAGCGTCGGCGTGACGTGTGCGAGGGCGACGCGGTCGGCGACCTCGCCGGCGAGGTCGAGCATTCTCGGCCCGAACGCCGCCATGCCGAGCCGGATGTCGTCTGACTCGAGGCGCACCCTGAAACCGTGCGAGCGCACCGTCTCGCCGGCGAAGTCGCTGCGCTCGCCGTCGAGGATCGCCCGACACAGCGCCAGCGACTCACGAAACAGTTGGCGCGTCGGCGCGGTGTCGACTCCGTGCCAGTCGGCGACGACGGTCGGCGACGATGCCCCCAACATGAGGGTCACCGGACGCCCGGACAGATGTCTGATCGACGAGACGCCCATTGCCAGCGTCAAGGGATCACGCAGCGCCACCGGTACCGGTCCGATGGCGAGGCGGATCTGGTCGAGCTCGACGGCGAGCGCCCCGGCGAGAGCGAACGCGTCGAAGGTGGCCATCTCGCCGATCCAGAGCTCCTCGATGCCGGCTGCCTCGGCTGCCCGAGCCACCTCGAGCGCTTCGCTCGGTGGCCGGTCGAGCCAGTAGGGGAGCGCCGCGCTGAGGGACTGAGAGACTTCGGTCACAGAAGAACCTGACATCGTGTTACCGTCTCACTGAACGAGTGCCAGACGCAAGGGGGAGAACGGTGCAGGTCGTGCCGGACATGCTGGTAAACGCTGCGAAACGCTTCGGCGACACCGCATGTGTGTCGAACGGCGAGCGGTCGCTCAGCTTCGCCGAGACCCATGAGCGCGCCAGCCGCCTCGCTGCTGCGCTGCGCAGCAACGGGTTCGAGCCGGGCGATCGGCTCGCGATTCTCGCCCTGAACGAGATCGAGTACACCGAGATCCAAGTCGCGTGTCAGCGCGCCGGTGTGATCCTGGTGCCGCTCAACTACCGGCTCGCCGTACCTGAGCTGTCCTACATCGTCGAGGACTGCCAGCCGAAGGCGCTCATTCATGGCCCGGGCTACGCGGAGGCGGCCAACCAGCTCGGCGTGGGCGACATCGTGCATCTCGGCGATTCCGGCGCCGGGCAGCCCTACGCCGACCTACTCGACGCAGGCGGGTCGCCGCTCGAAGCCGGCGTGCTCGATCCCGCTCATCCCTGCACGTTCCTCTACACGAGCGGCACGACAGGGCGCCCCAAGGGTGCGGTGTTGTCCAACCTGGCGCTGTGGTCTCGCATGACGTCGTTCTCGATCGACGTCGGCCAGCAACCCGGGGCGGTGTTCCTGCAATGCCTGCCGGTCTTTCACATCGCGTCGAACCTGGGCTACTCGTTCACGTACTGCGGCGCCACGAACGTGTTCATCTCCCAGTTCGACCCGGTGCGCGTGTTCGAGCACATCGAACGGGACCGCCCCACGCACATCTTGTTCGTGCCCACGATGATCAACATGGTCCTCAACCATCCCGACATCGATGCGGTCGACTTCTCCTCGGTGGAGATGGTCCTCTACGGGGCGTCGTCGATCCCGCCTGACGTCCTCAAGCGAGCCATCGACGTGATGGGCTGCCGGTTCTTGCAGTTCTTCGGCATGACCGAGACGTCGGGATGCTCCATCCTTCGACCCGCAGATCACGACCCCGTCAACCATCCGCAGTGGCTCACCTCTGCGGGCACCGACGCAAGTGGCTTCGAGACGAGGGTTGTCGATGCCGCCGATGAAGAGGTCGGTCCCGGTGTCGTGGGCGAGATCGTGACCCGCGGTCCCTCTGTGATGACTGGCTACTGGAACAACGAGGAAGCGTCGGCCGAGGTGCTGCGCAACGGATGGATGCACACCGGCGATCTCGGCTACCGCTCCGACGACGGCTACATCTACATCACCGACCGCATCAAGGACATGGTGGTCAGCGGGGGAGAGAACGTCTACCCACGCGAAGTCGAAGACGTGCTCTATGCCCACCCCGGCGTGCTCGAAGCAGCCGTCATCGGGGTGCCAGACGACCGCTGGGGCGAACGGGTCCACGCCGTGGTGGTGAAGCGACCCGGCCACGACATGGCCGATAACGACCTTCTTGTCTTCGCCCGCGAACGCCTTGCCGGGTACAAGGTGCCGCGATCGGTCGAGTTCGCCGATGACCTGCCCAAGAACGCGACCGGCAAGATCTTGAAGAAAGACCTGCGCGAGCCGTACTGGGCCGGCGCTGAGCGAAGCATCAACTGAGGGGGAGGACCGCAACCGTGTTGGTCAGTGACATCGTTCGGCGCAACGCCGAGTTCTTCGGCGACCGCGACGCGACCGTCTTGCCGGACGGCAGCTCCAAGACTTGGGCTGGCGTCGAAGACCGTTCGAGCCGACTCGCCAACGCCCTGTTGGCGTTGGGCCTCACGAAAGGGGACCGGTGCGCGACGTTCGCTTCCAACGCACCGGAGTACATCGAGTTCTTCTTCGGCTGCGCCAAGGCAGGTGTCATCGGCGCCACCACGAACATCCGGTTGGCGCCGGTGGAGTTGGCGTCCTACCTCAGCTACGTGGAGCCCGCAGCGATCCTCGTCAGCGCTGACCAGGCCGACGCAGCCCGACGTTTCGTCGATGATGTCGCCTCGATCCGCCATGTCATCGGCTTCGGCCCCGATCACGGTTTCGACCTGGACTACGAGGAGTTGCTCTCCGCAGCCGACGATCTCAGCCAGCCCGTCACCGTCGATGACGACGACACCTACCAGCTGGGCTCGACCAGCGGCACCACAGGCGTGCCCAAAGGGGCGTTGCTGACGCACCGCAACGCGATCGCGGCGATGCTCAACTGGCTGACCGAGTTCGATGTTGCCGAGTGCGACACCAACCTGCAGTGCATCCCGATGTTCTTCAACCCGGGCGGCCCGGCGCAGCTCCATCCGGTGATGCTCAAGGGTGGCCGCAGCGTCATCTATCCGGGTTTCGAGCCGGGGGCGTTTCTCGAGGCTGTGCCTCGCTTCGGGGTGACCCACACGACGGCTGTGCCGACGATGATCGGAATGGTGCTCGACCATCCTCGCTGCGGCGACTATGACCTCACCACGATCAAGGCAGTCGTTACCGGCGGTTCCCCGGTCCCCAAAGAGCTGCTGCTGCGGGCGCGGGCAACGTTCGGCCCGGGCGTCTTCCGGCCGTTCTTCGGGATGGCCGAGACCTATTCGTGCGGGATGGTCCTGCGGCCCGAGAATCAGCGGCCTGACGGCGATGAGATCGATGTCCGGCGCCTGTCATCTGCCGGTAAGCCCCACGTGTTGATGCAGGTCCGCGTCGTTGGTGACGACGGTGTCGACGTCGCGGCCGACAACGAGACGCCGGGGGAGTTGTGGGTGCGCGGCGACACGGTTTCGCCGGGCTACTTCCGCATGGACGATGAGACCGCGTTCTCGCGTCACGACGGCTGGTTCAAGACCGGCGACGTCGCGGTGATCGATGACGACGGGTTCGTGTCGATCGTCGATCGCAAGAAGGACATGATCATCACCGGCGGCATCAACGTCTTCAGTCGAGAAGTGGAAGACGCCCTATACGCTCACGACGCCGTGGCGCAGTGCGCGGTGATCGGGGTGCCGCATCCGCAGTGGGGCGAAGCCATCCACGCCGTGGTCGTGCTCCGCGAGGGGCAGGCGGCGCCTGGAGTGGATGACCTGCTCGCGTTCGCCGCGGGGCGCTTGGCGTCGTACAAGAAGCCGCGCTCGCTCGAGATCGTCGATGAGTTACCAGTTGGAGGAACGGGCAAGGTGCTCAAGCGAGAGCTGAGGGATCGCTACGCCAGAGCTCGTGGAGAAGTTGACGCCACCGCCTGAACCCGACGCGGACCCCGGCAGTGCCGGCGGTGCCAGAACCTCGCAGGGCGAGCGTTCCCGACGAGCGATCCTGAAAGCGGCTGAGGAACGCTTCCGTCTCTACGGCAGCCGGGGCACTCGCCTGGTCGATGTCACCAGCGACGCCGGCCTCACGACGGGTTCGCTGTACCGCCATTTCAGCGGCAAGGACGATCTGCACGCTGCACTGTTCGACGAGTACCGCGCCGATGTCACCGCTGCGCTGCGAGGCGCCGACGACCTGTCCGGTGCGATCGCGGCGTGGGTGCAAACGGCTCGGACTCGTCCGGGCGTGCAACGTTCAGCGCAAGAAGACCTCCGCCCTGGCCAGCCCCACGTTCAGCGCTGGAATGCAGCGCGCAACGACTGGGAAGCAGCGGTAGGCGACAAGCTCCCGCTGCGTCTCGCTCGACCCACACGCGTGGTGGCAGCGGCGCTGGTCGTTGATGCAATGGAGTACTACGTCCTCGCCGAGGCAGCAGGTTGGTTCGCCCGGCGGGTGCCGGAGGCCGTCGGCCGCGAAGTCGATGCACTGATCACCGGAGGCTTGTATTCCAAGCCGAGCCCGCCGGGGGGTGTCGCGGTCGATGACGTCGGTGCAGGCGTCTCACTCGAGCAACGCTGGTTCCAGTGGTCACCGGGTCCCGACAAGGCGGATCCCTCATCGAATCGAGGACACCGCACCTTCGACCGACTCCGCCAAGGCGCTGAGGCCGTGTTCGCGGAGCTGGGATTTCATGCTGCGACCATGGCGGACATCGCTCGCCGGGCCGGAGTGTCGACGGCCACCGCATACCGGTACTTCGAGGACAAAGAGGACCTCTTCTTGAACCTCGTCGCCGAAACCGAAGACGAGTTGGCGCAACGACGCATGTACCCGCTCGACGCCGAAGGGCGCCATCCAACGCGTGCCGCCTATGAGGGGTTCCTGCAGCTGCACCGCGATCACGCGGGTGTGTTCCTCGCATGGGCGGAGCTGATCGAGCCGGCATCGGTGTATGAGCGTGCATGGGTCGGCATGCACGAAATCCTCATGGAACGTATGGAGAAGGTGCTCCGGCTCGGTGTCCGCAAAGGACTCATCTCAGAGGCTCATGACCTGCGCCTCGCGGTCGAGATCTATGGCGGCATGCATGAACGATCGGGGTACACCCGCGTGTCGATCGGTCGTGACCTGGGCGTCTCCGATGCAGTCGTCGCTGATGTCGTCGATCGCATCTTCCACGGTGGGCTGAGCTGACTCTGGCTCGAACCTGTCGTTGCGCCCCTTGGACTGGTGGGATAACGTGACCTCAGCTTCACGCGGGGGCGTGCAAGCTTGTGACTGCTCCACAGGGGGGATCCATGGGGTTACGTACACGTTTTGGACTGCTCGGCAATCTCGTCGCCGTGCTCTTGCTGTTTGCTCTCGTGGCAGCTGCATGCGGTGATGACGACGACACCGATGCGACCGGAACCGACGACGCGAGCGAGGACACGGGCTCCGGGGACGATGCCGCTGCGGACGGAGATGACGGAGCGGCGGGGGCTTGCGACGAGGGTGACCCCGTCAAGGCCGGCGGCATCTTCTCGCTGTCGGGTCCTGCTGCAGACATCGGGATACTGGCCGAGCACGGCGCCGAGATGGCGGCGGAGGACATCAACGCCGCCGGCGGAATTCTGGGCCGATGCTTGGAGGTCACGCTTCGCGACGACGAGAGCGATCCGACCCAGGGCAGCCAAGTCGCTCGCGAACTCGTCGACCAAGAAGAAGTGGACTTTCTTGTCGGGCCATTCCTGAGTTCGATCATCGCAGCTGTGCTCGAGGTGACCGGACCGGCCGAGACGCTCCACGTAGTAGCGGGTGTGTTGCCCGACGCAGGTGACGCAGCGCAGTTCCCGTTCGTGTTCCGCACCGAGGTCGTGGCAACGCTCCAAGGCGTGACATTCGTCGAGTACATGGAGGCGAACGGCTGGACCACAGCTGGCGTGCTTGCGGTCAACAACGCGCTGGGTACGGCATCGAATGACGCCTTCGTCGCTTCCGCCGAGGGCACGGGCATCGAGATCGTGGCCACCGAGTTCCACGAGTCAGGCGTGGTCGATCTCACCCCGCAGGTGCGAACACTGCAGGACGCCGAACCCGACGTGTTGTTGTTGTTCAACACCGCCGGCCCTGATCAGGTAGCAGCCATCGAGGCACGCAACGCCCTGGGCTGGGAAGTGCCCGTGCTGGGGTTCTCCTCGCTGGGCAACACCTCGGTGTCCGAGGCGCTCGGTCCTGAGAACATGGCCGACGTCTTCGCCGGGCAGGCCTATCGGTTGATCAACCGAGAGGAAGAGGGTGGCGAGCTCGTGGGCGCAGCCGCTCAGGACTTCCTCGCTCGGTACAAGGAATACCTCGGCGAGGATCCCTTGACGGTCAACGTGCAGCAGGCGTCGGGGATCTACGACTCGTTCCTGATGATGGCCGAAGCCATCAACGCTGTCGGCGACCTCGACCCCGATGGGGTTCAGGCGTATCTCGAAGAGAACGGCTACGACGGCGTCAAGGCAACCTATGAGTTCGACGCAGAGCGCCACGACGGCGTCGGACTGGACGACTTGGTGTTCGTCCAGGCCGGCACCTTCTCCGATGGCGCATTGATCCTGGCCCCGAATCAATAGGAAAGGCCCCTCCAAGTGGATGCCATCACCAATGGCGCCACGGGGCTGATCGTCCCTGCGGTGGCAACGGCGCAATGAGTATCGAGGAGTTCCTCACCCTCGCCGTGCCGGGGCTCACCGCAGGGGCGATCTACGCCCTCTTGGCCATGGGATACAACGTCATCTTCGCCACGACCGGCGTCCTGAACTTCGCCCACGGCGAGATGTTCATGGTCGGGACCATGGCCGGCGTCCTGCTCTACGGCGACGCAGGGCTTCCCCTCGGGGTCGCCCTGGGCCTGACGCTGATGATCGCTGCGACACTCGGTGCAGCCGAAGAGCGCCTCGCCGTACGCCCCGCGCTCGCACGAAGCCACACAGCGCTCGGCTGGGTGCTCTCGACGCTGGGCGTCGCGATCATCTTGCGCTCAGCATTCGCGCTTGCATACGGCCCAGACCTGCGGCGCTTCCCCGACATCCTCCCCAGCGACACCTTCGAAGTCGCAGGGGCTCTGATGAGTGCCGAACAGATCGGGCTCATCGTGTTGGCCATCGTCGTTGCCGTCGTGCTCGACACCACGCTGAAGCACACGGCCAACGGCCAAGCGCTCGGGGCTGTTGCCCAGGATGCGGAGGCGGCATCGCTGCGCGGCCTGCCTGTCTCGGCGCTATCGGTTGCGTCGTTCGCTATCGGCTCGGCAATCGCAGCGCTCACCGGATTCTTCGCTGCACCGATCACCGGGGCGTTCCCGACAGTGGGCTTCGCCTTCGCGCTGAAGGGCTTCGTGGCCGCAGCGGTCGGAGGCATACCGAGCATCAAGGGGGCGTTGGTCGGCGGTCTGCTTCTCGGCCTTGTCGAAAGCTTCGGCGGAGACCTCTTCGGCGCCGGCTACCGGGACGCAGTCGTGTTCGCGACGCTCCTGGCGATCCTGGCGCTGCGCCCCGCAGGTCTGTTCGGCCACGGTCAGGTTCGGGCTGTCTGATGGAGCCGCTCACCTCGGTCAATCGCCCCCGCAGTGGGCCGATTCTTCATCTGGTGCTCGCAGCGATCCTCATCGCCGGACCCGAGATGCTGGCTCGCTTCGCCAGCGGCATCACCAGCTTCGTGACGTGGCCTATCACCCGCGAACTCAGAATCGAAGATAACCGCTTCGAGATATTCAACGCGGAGCTGCTTCTCGTCTACCTGATCGCCGTCCTCGGGCTCAATCTGCTCATGCAGTCGGGCCTGATCTCGATCGGTCACTCGGCGTTCTTCGCGCTGGGCGCCTACACCGTCGCCATCGCCACCGTGAAAGGGGACTGGCCGCTCTGGCCAGCCTTGTTGCTTGCGATGGTGCTGTCGGCGCTGCTCGGCCTCGTGCTCGGGTTGCCGTCGCTACGGCTCGGCCTCTTCACCTTGGCGATGGTTACCGTCGGCTACGCGTTCGTAACCGAGGACATGATTCTCGAGTGGCGCGAGTTCACCGGCGGTGGCGATGGCCTCCGAGGGGTGCCGCAGCCGAGCGAGTTCGACGGGCTCGAGTCGTTCTACTGGGTGATCGTCGTCGTCTTCGTCGCCGCCTACGCGCTGGCCCACAACTGGCTGCGCTCACCGCTCGGGCGCGCCGGTCGGGCAATCGAGGAGAACGAGATCGCGGCCCGCTCGATGGGCATCAACCCCTACTCGGTGAAACTCCGGGCGTTCATCGTGTCGGGCGCCTATGCAGGCGTCGCCGGCGGACTGTTCGCTCCGTTGCTGGGTTTCGTCGCCCCCGAGGCCTTCACCGTCAACCTGGCAATCCTGTTGCTGTTGATGACGTTGTTCGGAGGAGCCGGCACACTCGGCGGCCCCATCATCGGTGGGCTGCTGCTGTTCCGGATCCCGCTCGAAGTCGAACGAGTCACCGACCAGCCAGGCGAGTGGAGCCTGCTGGTGTATGGCCTCGTCCTCGTCCTGTCGGTGCATCTCGTGCCCCAGGGACTCATGAGTGCGTGGTGGCTGCTGCGCCGCCGGCTGCCGTGGCTGCGTCACGAAGCTTCTGCGACCGAACGAACCCAGCCCGACCTGTCAACGGTCGTCGATCGAGTTCCCGACGGAGAAGTGATCGCACGAGCCGATGACCTTCGCGTGCAACTCGGCGGTGTGATGGCTCTCGATGGCGTCACCATGGAAATCCGAGCCGGCACCGTCCATGCCCTGATCGGACCCAACGGCTCGGGAAAGACGACGTTCCTGAACGCAATGTCGGGGTATCTGGTGCCGACGAGTGGCGCTGTCGAACTCTTCGATCAAGATGCAGGCAGCGACGCCGCTCACGTCCGCGCTCGGAGCGGACTGGCAAGAACGTTCCAGACACCGTTCGTGCTCGAGGGCGCGAGCTGTCTCGACAATGTGATGACGGCTCTCGACATGCGCCGCAAGGCCAGTCTCCTCGCCTACGTGTCGAGGATGCCGTGGGCCCGCCGAGAGGAGCGGGAGCGCTACCAGCGTGCGCTCGCCATCCTCGAAGCCGTGGGCATCGGCCACAGACTCGACACCGCTGCCGGCGATCTGCCGCCCGGCGAGCGTCGGCTTCTCGAACTCGCTCGGGTCGTCGCACTCGGACCACGCCTGGTTCTCATGGATGAACCCGCTGCAGGGCTCTCGACATCGGAGATCGCCGAACTCGGCGACATCATCCGAGCGCTTCGCTCCGCAGGAATTGCTGTCGTGCTGGTCGAGCACCACGTTGACGTGGTCCTCGCTCTGGCGGACGAGATCACCGTCCTCGATTTCGGCTCGGCCATCGCGCACGGGACTCCCGACGAGATCCGCACGAACCCCCATGTCATCGCCGCCTACCTCGGATCACCGGAACCACACACGCCGGTTCCCGAAGGGTCATTGGACGCGCAGACCCCGGCGACCCCGGCTGCGCATGCACCCGATGGAGCAGAGTCGTGAGCGTCCTCGAGATACGCGGGCTGGTCGGCGGCTACGGACGCATCCCAGTGCTGCACCAGGTCGAACTCAGCGTCGATGAAGGCCAGTGCGTGACGGTCATCGGCGCGAACGGCGCCGGCAAATCGACCCTTCTGCGCACGATCAGCGGCATCAACCGGCCATTCGACGGAGAGATCCGATTCGACGGCCAGGTCATCAACAAATGGAGCCCTTCCAAGATCGTCGCTGCGGGCGTCGCTCACGTCCCCGAGAACCGACGGATCTTCCCTGCGCTCACCGTCACCGGCAACCTCCGTCTTGGGGCCTACCGGCGACGACGTCACCGCCGCGAGATCGACGCTGACACCGAACGGATGATGGAGCACTTCCCGATCCTGGGCGAGCGCAGCCAGCAACTCGCAGGAACCCTCTCCGGTGGCCAACAACAGATGTTGGCCATCGCCATGGCTCTCATGAGCCGGCCCAGGCTCTTGATGCTCGACGAACCATCGCTGGGGCTCGCGCCGATCATCGTCGAGCAGGTCTTCAAAGAGATCGGACGGCTGCGCTCGGAAGGCACGACCATCCTGCTCGTCGAGCAACTCGCCCTGCGGGCCCTCGAAGTCGCCGATCACGGCGTCGTGCTCCGCCTCGGCGAGGTCATGCGCACCGGGCCAGCGAGTCAGCTACTCCACGACGACGACGTCCGTCGTGCGTACCTCGGAACCGGCTGAGCGTCGCCTCGCTGGCCCCTGCAGCACTCTTCGGCGGTGACCAGGGTCGGCAAGGGCATGGTGGCCCATTGGTCTGATTCATCGATGGGTCAACGAGCAAGGGCGCCCTCTGATGCGCTTGTCGTTGGCTCCGCCGGCACGTCTCGATGTAGAGGTGAGATTGGCGCTCTCGCTGAGCGGCACGGCACTGCGGTCACCACAGAGTCTCCAGTTGCATCGCCGTCCGGTAGTCGTCTTGGAACGCGATCTCGGTGGTGGCGGCGGCCCATAGGTCGTCGACTGGCATTGGCTGGAGGCCTAGTGCACGCAGCAGAGCGGCGCTGGCCTCACGGGTCTCGTCTTTGTCGTCGCGTGCGCCGGCGATCGCGATGACCAGGGCTTCGCTCGTCCAGGCCCCGGCTGCGTCGAGCGTCAGGGCGGCGATCTGGCGCCCGAGCCCCTGCCGTCGGTGGGCCGGTGCCACGGTCACGTCGTCGAGGATGATCGTTCGTTCTGCGAAGTAGCTGAGGGCCGCTATCTCCTCGGGAACTCGGCTGACGGCGTCGTCGAGGGCGCTGAGGTCACTGCTCTCGTCGGCGGCCTTCCAGAACTGGGCGCGGTCAGTGATCGGGTCACCTTGGAACACGTGGACAACAGCGTGCGCGAGCTCGAGCTCTTCTGCCCACTCGCCGTCTTCATCGACCTCTGCGTCGAGGACGTCGGCGTTGTACACCAGCAGGGCGGCGCGGATGGTCAATGCCAGCCCGCTCTGGGCGGGATAGATCCAGGTCATGGCCCGCACGTAGCGGTCAGTGATCGGGTTCGGGTCGGTGGTGGGTTCAGGCATGCGGTTCCCTTTCGGTAAGTGCGTTCCGGGCGCGCCGAAGCTGAAGCGTGGGGCGGGCCCGGTGAGATGTTCGGGACGGATTCCCGGAACGCGGTGAACGTAGAACGAGGGCGCGACGCCTGTCGCGGGGATCGCTCTGCAAAAGGCCGTACGGCACAGGCGATCGGTCTCCTTCAGCCACCGAGCGCGAGCACGAGGTCACGCCGAGACGCGCCGATGCGTGGCCTGGGGCAGCCGCTGGTGCTCGACGTGCGTGGACCTCCTCGTACGTAGCCGGCAACAGCAGTTCGGAGTGACCGCGCCGCAGAACACACAGCGGCCTCGCCCGTAGGTCAGGCGAACACGTGGGTCCATGGGGTGCGTGGTTTGATGTCGTCACCGTTGAAGAGCGCGTTGTGGATCTCGGTGGTGGCGTCTTTGCCGTCGATGGCGTCGCGGATCTGTCGCAGCGTTTCGGGGTTGCCGCAGCGGACTATTGCGGCGGCAAGCCGCGGTCCTCGTAGGGGGCGGCCAGCCGCTGCAGCGGTTGCCAGGAGGCGCTCTGCGATGGGGGCGTGCCATCGGGTGGCGGTGCCGGGCGGGGTCGAGAGTCCGCGCTGTGCCATCAGATCTGCGAACGGTACGCCGCGGTGGTGCCACCACATGCCCGCCAGCCCTGCGATCCAGGGGTCCGCTGAGTGGTTCGGAAGCGTTGTCGTGACTGGTAGCTGCAGGCTGCCCCGGGGGTTCGTCAGCTTGAGCGTTGCGTCGATGCGCACGGTTGCGGAGGCTGGCTCCACGAGCATCGTCGCATCGGCGAGCAGCGCCCGCGTCAGACGCGCTGCCCGCTCTGCAGCGCGAGGCGGCAACGCTGCGGCCGATTCGAGGATGGCGGCGAGCTCGACGAGATCGCTGATGGCGAAGGAGTCGTCGTGGCTCGATGGTCCGGCCGTGGCGGCAGCTCGAGCGTCGTTGAGCTCACGTTCCAGTCCAGTGATCGCAGTCTCGAGGTCGTGCAGCGTGGCTTTCACGGCTTGAGCCGTCAGTGCGGATATCTCGGGGTCGATGAGGCGCTCGGCTCCGGCTCGATGGCGACGCTTGGTCTCTTCCAACCGGCGCTCGGCTTCGATGACCGGGTCTGGCTGGCTGGCGGAGTGGGTGAAGCGGAACTCGGCGAGGTCGTGGGTGCCCGACACAGCGCTCACGAGCATGGCCGAGAGCGCTGGCCCGATCTCTACCTGGGGGAGCCATGCCAGCACCCTGCAGTCTTTGCTGTGGGGGGTCGCCCCGTGGGGTTCGAACCACACCCGGAGGCCCCGCTCGCCGGCCTGGTTGGCGCCACGCACCGTAAAGCGCCCGGCGTCGGGGCTTATCCATCCGTCTCTCGAGTACAGCGGCTCAGGTTGATGGACCTTGAACACGCCGTTGAGGGGGTTGTTGCCCCAGCTCCCAGTGCCGACCTTGTTCGTGCGCAGCGACCGCAGGTACGTGACTTGCTCGTTCGAGAACACGAAGGAGCCGTCGGCGGTGCTCCCGAGGTCGAGTTCAGCCCAGCGGTAGCGACTGGTGTGGCGGTTGGATCGGTCGTGGTCTTTCACCAGACGCCGGTAGATGCCGGTCTCGTAGAAGGAGAGATAGGCGTCGGCGGGGTGGAGCCCATCGAGGTCGCTATCGACCAATTCCCTGATGGCGTCTCGCCCGCGGGCCGGTAGCGACGGACCCTGCAACAGAAGCGTTCTGAGCCGGTCTCCGGGGTCCTTGACGTCGAGGATCGTTTCTGGCAAGTAAAGCGGGTTCGGGGTTCCGTCTTCGTTGTACTTCAACTCGAGCGGCTCTTTGCCTACCTGGATACGCCACTTGTTGCGCTGCCTTCTGGTGCGGACACGGCCGTCGGCGTCGTCATCGGGCTCAGCGCGGGCCTGGGTTGCGGGGATCCGACCGCCAACGATCTCGGCAGCCTCGTCCCAGGAGGCGCCTCCCTGGAGCAGGGTGACGGCGTCACGGAAGGCTGCGACGACGGTTTCGTCGTAGCCCTCGATCGCCCGGGTGACGTGATGGACCCGAACGAGCGGGTGGGTCTGACCCTGGCCGTACTTCAGCTTTCCGTTGCTGTGTGCGTTGGCCTTGTGCTTGGACGTATTGACCACGAGCGACGCGGCCTGTTCCGACGCCTGGTTGCCGCGGATCGTCCCCAGCAAACCTGTCTCGGGCCGGCTGTAGTCCAGGTAATCCGATCGTGACCACAGCACGAGATCCCAGCTTCGGGCATGGTCTTGGACGTGGGCGACGCCGAGATCGGTGCGCCAGATGCGGTTGAGGTCCTCGCATCCGATCTCGCCGTAGAGCGGCCGTGCTCGATCATCGGGATCGGGGACGGCGAGCATCTCCAAGAGCACGTTCGTCGCGAGGTTGCCCGACCGATCACCGGGAACGTTGAGATCACGCCGTGACGAAACGCCAACCAACAGATCGAACGTGCCGCAGTCGGCCATTGCGAACGAATGGACCTCGCTGTGGGCATCGACATGGCTGAACAGCGAAGACGCCCCGGCGCCTGTCAGCAGGGCGCTGATGTCTGCCGGCCAGGCGCTCACGTCAAACCCCCGGCCATCGAAGGTGTCCCGTGTCAGATTCGACAGGCTCTGGATCGCCTTGCGGTTCTTGACGTCCTCGGACATGAAGATCACCCCCAGGACCCGTCCGCCGTTCCTACGCTCCGTCTCAGCTCTCATCGCTCTCTCCTTGTGTCTGTCTCGTGTTCCAGCGGGCGGCCAGACCGAGATCTGGCCGCTGGCTGGAAGCCCGAGCAGACCGACATGCCGGAGACCTGAACGGTCAGTGGCGACGGCGGCTCCAAGGCGAGATCGCCACCTTGCGTCGTTCCGGCGGCCGCAGCAGCGACTGCACCGGCCCGCTCAGCGACGAAGACGGTCAGATCGATGGGGTCGCCGCTGGGATCACGGGGCTGGAAGTGCGCAGGCATGCTGGCGACTGTCCGGATGGTCTCCCGATGCGCACGGAGGTCCCTCGGTCGTCTGCCGACTCGAGCGCGCTCTGTGACCGACACGTACTCGCGAGGCCTTCGCAGAGCAGCCTGCTGTTGCGTCGGGTGCCTTCGGCGCTGCCAAAGCCCAGCGATCGGCTGCTCGATGGCGAGCCGCTCAGGTTGTTTTGTCGCGACGGCGTGATCGTCCGGCCGAGTTCGACCAGCGCAGAGCATGCGTCCGGTCGCGCCTGGTATTGATGGCATCGCGGTACGCGACGACCGACTCGAAGACGCGCAGAGAAAACCCGGCAACCCACAGTTCGCTTCGCCAGCCGCTGTGCCATTTGCGGCGGCGATGTGTGTTCGAACCTGACCTCCCTCCACTGCGCGCCAGGAGTGACTGTCAGCGTCCGAGTTGGTCTCGCCGTCGTCGGTTCCGCAGCGAAGTCGGCTGCTGCGGGGCGCGCACCGGAAGCCCCTCTGACGGGCGAATCACCGGTGGCGGCCGGGCTGCAGCATTCCTTGCAGGACAGCCACGGTGCCGGACGGTGACGAGCCCGCAACCAGGCAGCTCAGGGACGCACTATCGCGAGCTCCTCGGCCGACACTGGCGATGTCGTCCACGTCCTAGCGTACGATTCTCAATAGTCGGTGAACGTCAACTCTGATTCCTCGAAAGGAAATCAAGATGTCGAGCCTGATCCTGCCCTCGTCCGCTGTGCGGACGCCACCGACCGAAGCGACGAATTCCTCAACCTCGTTGACCGCAGCGGCAAATCCTGCGTGGTCTGCGGTGGCGAGCAGCGTGACTTTGAGAGCAGGTGCCCAGGGGTGCATTTCGTCTGGTCACGGCACCCTGAGACAGCTTCCTCGTCGATGGTGTCAAAGAAACTGTCAAGAAGACCGGGACACGCGGCCGACGGCGAAGAGTGGATGAGGTGCGGGCACGGGGCGCCGGCATGCAAACAAGCTTCGCCATCCGCTCCACGGAAATAGAGGCACGCAGCAGCACACCTGTTCGCAAATTGACCTGCGAACTCCTGGTCTGCCTCGGTACTCATTGCACTTACGGTGTCGGCCCACGAACGTTGCGCACGGATCAGGACGGCGGCACCATCCACAGCTGGTGAACCGGGCCATTTGCACCGAATCTCCCCCAGCGGGGCGGCCTGCCTGCATGCGCCCGGGCTGGCCACGGGCGATGCCAAGGACGTGAACCGCATTGCTAGCGGCTGGTGGCCGGTGCTGCGGCCCGCTCCTGGAGGACCGTCCCATGGCATCTCGTTGGGCCGCTCGAATTACCGCGATAGCTTCAAGCCTTTCATGCGTTTGAAGGCGAATGCTCGTTCCGCGTTGCGCAGGTGACAATAGCCCACGAGGCACAAAGTGCTCCCTGTGCCCTGGCGATGCTCGAAAGACTTTATGCGTCGTGGGCTGATCGTCCGCTTGCGATAACTGTCGCCGGGCTTTGCGTAGAGAAATTCCACATCCGCTCCAGCTGCTATCGCCTCCCTGGCGAGTGCCACCCGTTGTGCAAACGCGCGATCACTGTTGTCGCTGGATACCGGCGGCGACATGTCTCTTCCGCCATGTTCAGCCGAATGACACGATTCACAAAGACACTCCAGGTTCTCGACCTGGTTGCTGCCGCCTCGCGCGAGCGGTGTCATGTGGTGGATTTGCAGGTTCGCTGAGCTGCCGCATCGTTGGCAGCGGCTTCGCAAGGCTCTCGTGCGCTCCTCCCAATCGGGCGGGTAGCGACTCAGGAAGTCATAGATATGCGTTTGCAGGTCTTGACTTCGCTTGTGTTGGGCCTCGGCTTCCGCTAGCTCTGCGGTGGCCTGCCGAAGACGTTGGTTGATGTCGTCAACGTTGTCTCCGGCGCCGAATAGCCTCGAGAGGCTCCCACGAACGGTATTTGCCTTCGCCAGCCTCATGTTCAACTGGCGGATCGCATTTGTACGGTACAGCGCCTCGGTCGCTAGGCGAGTCGTTTGATTCTCGAGGGAGACCAGGCACTCCTCGTGGAACACGCTCCCGTTGGACATTCCGGTTACTGGTTGCCCGCTCTTTCCGCAGATCGCACATTCCATAGCCGGCCTCGATCCCTCCCCATCGACGATCAGGCGAAGATAGACGTCACCGGCGACGCCCTCTACCAGTCGCCCCTTTCCTCGCAGCCGGAGCCGCTGGCCATCTTGCACGCCTGGAGGGATGCGGACGCTGATGCGACGGCCATCATCGAGAGCAACCGCACTGGTAATCCCTTGAAGAGCGTCACGGACCGTCATCCGGAGTGTCGCTTCGATGTCTCCCGAGCCCTGGCGGGCGCTGCGTGACTGCTCGGCCATGTCTCCGCCTATAGAAGGCCACAGACGGTCGGCCTGTGGTCTCTGAGAGCGGTGTGCTTGGCAGTGCCATGGACGTGGCCGATCGCTGACGCCGTTGTGGGTGATCCTGGTGCCCCGTGAGCGGCCCGGAGAACGTAGGGCAGCATGGTTGCCATGACCGCGAACCAGGACACGCACATGTGCACGCGCGTGGCGGACGGACCGCTGCGCCACCATGGGTTGGTTGGTTCTCTGCCCATGTCGGGATTCCCTCCGTTCGCCGACGAGCCAGGCTTCTGATCGGTGCAGGTCGGCGCGCTACTGCCCAAAGAGGGGCGCGGGGAAGTCGATGCTGGTGGGCTCGTCGCCGTCGAGGTAGAAGCCTGTTCCGCCGGTGACTCGAACCACAGGGTCGGCGCAGTCCTTGACGGCTAGTCCGTCGATCTCGGGTACGGCGAGGTGCACCTCGCCTTCGCGAAAGGTGCCTGCGGGCATCTCATCACCGATGCCGACGGTCGATGACGAGTACCAGCCGCCGTCCTCTTCGTAGTTCGAGCAGCGGATCGCCATGGAAGGCACCGACCCCACCTCGCCGCTGGTGTTCTCGACGCGGACCGTGACGATGTGGGTTGGTTGCCACTCCTGGTCGGCGACCCTGCCCGGGAACAGGGTGATGTCTTCAACGGTGACGAAGACGCCGTCATCGAGTTCTTGGCGCTGACCCAACGCCCCGTCGATGGCCGCGCTGCGGTTCTGTTCCTCGACGACTTCCTCAGCCGGGCGAAGTTCCTCGCCCGAGGGCTCTACCGGCGCCGCTTCAACGGGTTCATCAGCGTCTGTGGGCTCCGCCGAGGTAGACGCGCCGGATTCGGCAGCGGCTTCGGCAGCTGCGGACTCCGGGTCGCTGTCGTCGCCACCGCATGCGCCGACAGCTGCGATGACAACGAGCGCCAGCAGCGCTCGAGTCCAGATTAGAGCGGCGGTTGTGAGCATCGGTGTCCTCCGTATCAGCGTCAGTCAGCGACTTGTCGAGTCAGGGTTGGCTACCTCTGGTAACGCCGCCGCGTGACGCGTCGAGCGCCGTGTCGCGATTCGAGCCGTCGAATCAGCAGCTGATCTACGCGAGGCACGAAGCGAACACAGCTCGTGCACTGCGGCCGGCAACGCTCCAACCGGCGAGGATCCTGGAAGCGGCAAAGCCTGATCGTGCTCGCTACCTGTCGGCACGAAGGTCCGGATCGTGAATTGCGGCACCCGGCTGACTACTCCGACGCGTGGCGCTGAGGGGCCGGCACCGCAAGGTCTTGCTTGCGCTCGTTCGGTGCGGTCGCAGGGCAAGTCCCGCGATAGCGAAGAACGCGCCCGCAGGAAGGACGTTCAGCGAACCTCAGGCGATGCTGCCCTCTTCTCGCCCGCGCGGACTAATGCCCGGTTTCCTCATCCCCACCATTCGGCCTCCACCTTGTACTCGGCGAGGATCCGGTCGAACAGTGGCCGGTAGTCGTCGAACACGGCGTTGGCGGCGCAGAGACTGATCGTCACCACGCGGCCCGCCCCGTCGGCTTCCCCGACTTCGGCTTGCTGCACGATGCACGTTTCGGCGTCTGCCCGCTCAACCCGACGAACTCCGTAGACCGAGTAGCCGAGGCGGACCTGTGTTTCGTCAGCCCACTCCCATACGGGCAAGCTGACGATGCGCTCGTCCAACACCGCGACGTCATCGGCTGGGTCGAGGAGCCCCATGGCGTTGTGGCTCCCTGAGGCGCTAATGCGAGCCGGGGCATCGGGGTCAGGATCCGCCAAAGAAATTCCACCGCCATTCTGCGGCTCGGCCCCTGTCCAGGTGACTGGGTAGGGGAACGAGAACCCGAACCGTGCGTTGCCGTACCAGCCGTCGAGATCTTGCTCGGCCGCTGTGCCGGCGCCGTCCGCGGGGGTTGCTTGCGCCGCTGGCGGCTCAGCAGCTTCGCTTGCTGCCTCCACCAATGTCGGGCGTCGTTCATCAGCTTCGCTGCCGAAGTAGCCCACAGCCAGCGATCCTGCGACGACGAGCGCGCCCGCGGCGATGCCTACCCGGGCTCTGCGCACGTCGCGATGGTCGCGGAAGTGAGCAACCAGGCCACCGCCGATCCCTGCTGTGAGCGACGCCCAGAAGAGCAGCGGTTCTGCTTCCCCGGTTACCAGCAACGCAAGAAGTGTGCCGACGCCCACCGCGGCGGCACCACCAGACATGAGCACCACGGCAAGATGGGAGGGTGAGCGCACGTTGTCAGTGTATTTTCGCCACCGCCCCCGAGAGTTGATACCCGGACCGCACGAGTACGGCGCCAACCCAGCACCGGGCGGCTTGCACACACTCCTCGCGTTGATCTCGGTATCCGCCATCAACGCGGGGATACTGTCCGCGACGCAACCCACTTCCGCCCGCCGCGACGAGGATGCCGACGATGGTGAAGGGGGTGTCCGGGTCGACCCAGTCGCTCACAGGTACCCGCCTTGCTGCCGCCAGTTGTCCTCGATCTCTGGCTCAGAGATGTTTCCGCCGCGCTGTCGGATCTTCCTCACCACTGCGCTCGCCACAGCGATTGTCGCTCTGGCGCTCAGGTCCGCGACAAAGGCGACGGCGACGAGTTCACCGAAGGTGTCGACGCTGCGACGTTCCATCAGCTCGCTTTCCCACCGGACCGTTCCGCCAGCAACCTCGATCTCGTCTTCGAACATGTGCCGGAGCAGGGCCCCGTCCGCTTCCCAGGTCACTCGGACTGTCATCGCTCGCGTCTCCAGAATCGGCGCCACCGGTTCGACGAGCATTTCCTCTCGTGATGAGGAACGATGCAGGAACCAGTCATGCTGGACCGGAGATAGTTCAGTCTGCGCACCCGCACTGGCCGTCTACTCGAGGGGACCCGCAGGCGACGCAGATAGCCCTTCCACTGCGCTGCGGCGTCCCATAGTTGGTGCCGACGTGTGTTCGAGATGTGACCGGACCTCGACGTTGGCGCCGCTTCGGAACCTCTGGCCGCTGGAACGAAGGCTGCGATGACTTCTTGGATCGCGCTGGCTGGGCGGGTGGCGGTGCCATGGTCCCCTTGGCGGGCACGCCAGCTGCAAGGCCCTGCTTCGTGGGACGCTCGGGGCTGCCTGCAGCGTCGACCAGGATCTTCTCAAGACGCTTGTGCCGGCTGACGGCCCATCTCACCGTCGCCTCTGGGAATCGAGATAGAAGGAGCACCTCGTAGCGGCGCATGAAGGTTGAGCGATGTTCGGCAGTCAGCTCGTGGTGGGTTTCCTCCCAGATCCGGAGGATGTCGGCACGCTTCAGCTTCAACCGCGTCGCACCTCCTCCACGACCTGGCGCACGCTGCGACTCCCCAGAGCACATGGGCGTGGCAGGAACTCCATTGAAGAGCGGTGTCGCCGTGACCGCAAGCTTCGCCAAGGAACGCGAGGCCCGGCCCCTTCTGCCTGGTGGCATTCCGGCTTGCGGCGAGCCGACCTTCTACAGTTGCCGCCCATGGCACCGGAAGGGCTCGGCGAGTACATCGCGCCGGAGGACCGGGCGCGGGTTCGTATCGACGAGATGCTGACTCGCGCTGGGTGGGTGGTGCAGGACTACAAGTCCGTCAATCTCTACGCAGGCGAGGGTGTCGCTGTGCGGGAGTTGGTCACGGCCGCCGGGCCGGCCGACTACGTGCTGTTCGTCAATCGCCAGGCGGTGGGGGTGATCGAGGCGAAGAAGCAGGGCACGACCTTGGCCGGGGTCGAGTGGCAGACCGTGAAGTACCAGTCGAACATCCCCGACGAGCTCCCGGCTCACCGCACCGCCGAGGGGCGGCTGCCGTTCGGTTACGAGACGACCGGCGACGAGACGTGGTTTACGTGCCGGTTCGATCCCGAGCCGACGGCGCGTCGGGTGTTCTGGTTTCACCGACCGGCGACGCTCGGCGACATGATCGCCGAGGATCTCTATCACCAGCGCGGTTCGCTGCGGGCCCGGGTGCATGACATCGAACCGCTGCCACCGAAGGAGCAGACACCGTGGCTGCGCGATGCCCAGCATGCGGCGATCTCGAACCTCGAGCAGTCGCTGCGGGAGAACAAGCCTCGGGCGCTGATCCAGATGGCGACGGGGTCGGGCAAGACGTTCGCCGCAGCGAACATCGCCGAACGCCTCATCACCGATGGTGGCGCTCAGCGCATCTTGTTCCTGGTGGATCGAGCGAACCTCGGGAAGCAGACGCTGAAGGAGTTCCAGGGGTTCGATGTGCCGGGCACGGGCCGTAAGTTCAGCGAGCTGTACAACGTGCAGCGGCTCGGCTCGAACCACATCGACCCGGTCGCCAAGGTGTGTATCTCCACGATCCAGCGGGTGTATTCGATCCTGCGAGGCGACGACACCTTCGACGACGAGCTCGACGAGCACTCGACGTTCGACCACGAGCCCGAGCGCACGGTCGAGGTCGACTACAACGAGCATCTCCCGATCGAGGCGTTCGACGTGATCATCGTCGATGAGTGCCACCGGTCGATCTACGGGGTGTGGCGTCAGGTCCTCGAGTACTTCGACGCGTTCCTCATCGGGCTCACTGCGACGCCGGGCAAGCAGACGTTCGGGTTCTTCAACCAGAACCTGGTGATGGAGTACGGGTTCCCCCAGGCGGTCGCCGATGGCGTGAATGTCGACTTCGACGTGTTCCGGCTCTCGACGGCGATCACCGAGGATGGCTCGACCATCGAGGGCGGTCAGGGTTACGTCACGACGTTCCGCAATCGCGAGACCCGCAAGGAACGCCTCGAAGCCGTCGATGAGGACCTCACCTACGACGCCAAGTCGCTGGACCGCAAGGTCGTCGCCAAGGACCAGATCCGCACCATCGTGAAGGCGTTCCGCGACAACCTGCCGGCGATGTTCCCCGACCGCGAGATCGACGAGCACGGCCGGCTGGTCAACATCCCCAAGACGTTGATCTTCGCCAAGGACGACTCCCATGCCGAAGACATCGTCCGCATCGTGCGGGAGGAGTTCGGCAAGGGCAACGACGTGATCGCCAAGATCACCTACAAGTCCTCCGACGGCAACAAGCCCGAGGACCTCCTCCAGGCGTTCCGCACCAGCTACAACCCCCGCATCGCCGTCACCGTCGACATGATCGCAACCGGCACCGACGTGAAACCGATCGAGGCCGTGCTGTTCATGCGCATGGTCCGCTCACGGAACTTCTTCGAGCAGATGAAAGGCCGCGGCGTGCGCACCATCGACGACGCCACCCTGCAGAGCGTCACCCCCGATGCAGCGTCAAAGGACCGGTTCGTGCTCATCGACGCCGTCGGCGTGACCGAGACCAAGCTGATCGACTCCACCCCGCTCGAACGCAAGCGTGGCGTCGGCCTGGGCAAGCTTCTTCACCAGGCCCGACTCGGCCACGTCAGCGAAGACCTCGTCTCGTCGCTGGCGTCGCGTCTGTCGCGGCTCGATAGCCGCATCGCCGCCGACGACCGTCAGCGCCTCGAAGAGATCGCCGGAGTTTCGCTGCGCGACCTGTCGCACCGGCTGGTCGAGGCCGTAGATCCCGACCGTCAGATCGCCGCTGCGCAACAGGCCAGCGGCCTGATCGATCCCGATGCCGACACCGTTGCTGCGGCGAAGCGGGCGATGTTCGAAGAAGCGTTGCTGCCGATCGCGTCGAATCCGCAGCTCTGCGAGGAGCTCGAGAACGTGCAACGCAGCGTCGAGCAGGTCATCGACGAGATCAGCCAGGACACCATCACCCGAGCCGACTTCGTCGTCGACGCCGAATCGCGCGCCAAGGAGACCGTCGAGTCGTTCCGCCAGTTCCTCGACGACCACCAGGACGAGATCACCGCGCTGCAGGTCTACTACTCCAAGCCCTACGCACAGCGTCCGACTTTCGCCGACATCAAGGACCTCGCCGACGCCATCGGCAAACCCCCGCACCGCTGGACTCCCGACAAGCTCTGGGCCGCCTACGAGACCCTCGATGAATCCAAAGTGCGGGGCTCCGCCGGCACTGTGCTCACCAATCTCGTGTCACTCGTCCGCTTCACGCTTGGCCTCGACGACGAGCTCGAACCCTGGCCCGAACGAGTCGCCGAACGCTTCGACGCCTGGCTACTCCAACAACAACAGGCCGGCCGCACCTTCACCGACGACCAGACCGCCTGGCTCTCCCTCATCCGCGACCACCTCGCCGCCAGCCTCACCATCGACCTCACCGAACTCCAAGACCCACCCTTCAGCCAACACGGCGGCCTCTTCAAGGCACGTGAACTGTTCGGCCATGACCTCGACGCCCTTCTTGTCGACCTCACCGAGGCCCTGGCCGCATGAGGGCCGTGCCTCCGGCCTGGGTGTGGGCAGACTTTGGAGACGTTGCGTCGATTGACTCGAACCTCGTTGATCCAGCGTGCTTTCCAGATCTTCCACACATCGCGCCGAACCACATCGAGTCGCACCTGGGGCGCCTCTTGCCTTATGGGACGGTCAGCGAGGACGGCGTCACGAGCAGCAAGCACCTCTTTCGGGAGGGGCACATCCTTTATTCAAAGATTCGGCCGTACCTTGCCAAGGCCGTGGTGGTTGGATTCGGCGGGCTCTGTAGCGCCGACATGTACCCGATCTCGACGGCGCTCGACGTCAAGTACTTGCATTGGTGGATGCTGACTCCCGAATTCACGGCTCACGCGGCGGGGCAACAGGGCCGATCTGTCCTACCGAAGATCAACCAGCGCGATCTCTCAAAACTCCCGGTGCCAGTCCCTCCGCTGCCCGAACAAGGACGAATCGTCGCCGCCATCGAAGAGCACTTCTCGCGCCTCGACGCCGCCGAGGCTGACCTGCGGGCGGCGCTTGCTCGCACCAGAAGGCTGATGCAGGCAACTCTCATCGCGTCGATCCCGTGTGCTGACGTTCCGGTCGGCTGGATGGTCACGACAGTCGACGAAGCGGGTCGAACCGACCTCGGTCGACAGCGTTCGCCGAAGTACCACTCGGGACCATCGGTGCGCCCCTATCTGCGCGTCGCGAACGTCTTCGAAGATCGGCTCGACCTTTCGGACGTGATGGAGATGGACTTCGACGACGAAGCGTGGTCGAAGTACCGGCTAGTCCATGGAGACATCCTGCTCAACGAAGGCCAGAGCCCGCACCTTGTAGGCAGGCCGGCTATGTATCGCGGTGAACCCGAAGCCGTGGCGTTCACCAACAGCCTGATTCGATTCCGCGCTCACGATGACGTCGAATCCGACTGGGCGCTGCTGGTTTTCCGGCGCCATCTCCACGCTCGCCGGTTCATGAAAGAGGCGAGTATCACTACCAACATCGCCCACCTTGCGCTCAAGCGGTTCCGGACCGTGGAGTTTCCGAAGCCGCCGCTCTCGGAACAGCGGCGACTCATTGCCCAGATCCGATCCGATCTGGATTCGGTTGAACGCGTGCGAGACGAGATCGTGACGAACCTAAAGCGCGTCGCTGCAGCAAGACGCTCGATACTTGCAGCGGCATTCTCAGGGCGGCTCGTCGCTCAGGATCCGGCCGATGAATCTGCGTCGGTGCTGCTCGAGCGCATCGCTACCGAGCGGGCGGCAGGGAACCCATCTCGCAGGAAGAAGGCGACACCGTGACTGGCTCGAAGGCACTCGTCGACAAGCTGTGGAACTACTGCAACGTCTTGCGCGACGACGGGCTGTCGTACGGTGACTACGTCGAGCAGCTCACGTACCTGTTGTTCTTGAAGATGTCAGAGGAGCAGCGCCAGCTTGGACTGCCGAACATCGTCCCCGAGGGGCTCGACTGGCCGTCGCTGTTGAAGCTGTCGGGCGAGGCGCTCGAGGCGCACTACATTCGGATCCTGAACGAGCTCGGCACCACCGACGACATGCTCGGCGTGATCTTCCGCAAGGCGCAGAACCGGATCCAGGACCCAGCCAAGCTCCAGCGGCTCATCCACGACCTGATCGACGGCGAGACCTGGATGGGCCTCGACGTCGACATCAAGGGCGACGCTTACGAGGGACTCCTCGAACGCAACGCCGCCGACACCAAGTCGGGCGCCGGCCAGTACTTCACGCCGCGGGCGCTGATCTCGGCGATGGTCGACGTGATGCAACCGACGCCGGACATGCGGATCTGTGACCCGGCGTGCGGTACGGGAGGCTTCTTCCTCGCCGCCTACGACTACGTAATCAAGCACAACCCCCATCTCGACCGGGCACAGAAGCAGCACTTACGCTCGGGCGCCTTCACCGGGTGGGAGATCGTCGAGAACACCGCCCGCCTGTGCGCGATGAACATGCTGCTGCACGGCATCGAGACTCCCGAGAGCGACAGCCCCATACGAGTCGACGACGCGCTGCGCGACGACCCGGGGGAGCGCTTCGACCTGGTGCTCGCCAACCCGCCGTTCGGGAAGAAGTCGTCGGTGAACATCGTGACCGCCGAGGGCAAGGCTGACCGTCAGAACTTGACGGTGGTGCGCGACGACTTCTGGGCATCGACGTCGAACAAGCAGCTCAACTTCGTGCAGCACATGCGCACCCTGTTGAAGATCGGTGGCCAGTGCGCCGTCGTCGTGCCGGACAACGTGCTCTTCGAGGGCGGTGCCGGCGAGACGATCCGCCGCAAGCTCCTCCACGAATGCAACGTCCACACCCTGCTCCGGCTACCGACCGGGATCTTCTATGCGCAGGGCGTGAAGGCCAACGTGTTGTTCTTCGAGCGCAAGCCCGGCTCGGAGACGCCGTGGACCAAGGAGCTGTGGATCTACGATCTGCGCACCAACCAGCACTTCACGCTCAAGCAGAACCCGCTGACGCGGGCGGCCCTCGACGACTTCGTCGCCAGCTATCGCCCCGGCGCAATCGGCGAGCGTGAAGAGACCGAGCGGTTCAAGCGCTTCAGCTACGACGAGCTCGTCGCCCGGGACAAGGCCAGCCTCGACATCTTCTGGCTTCGCGACGAGAGCCTCGAAGACACCGACAACCTCCCCGCCCCCGGCATCATCGCCGCCGAGATCGTCGAAGACCTCGAAGCCGCTCTCGAAGAGTTCCGAGCCCTCGCCGAGAGCCTTGCCGACATCGGTATCGAAGTCGACGCGGTGGGGGAGGAGTAGCCATGCCGCTCTTCGAGATCGGGGAGGACGAGCTCGTGCCCTTTCGACGGGTGCAGGCCGGCCCCGAGCTCTGCCAACGCGAGATTGAGTCGCTGCTCTGGGCGAACGTCGATGCATTCGTCGGTGTCCAGCTCTTCCCGGTGGCTCGCCGTCCTGCAACCAGTGATGGCCTTGGCGACGCTTCAGACTTCACCCGACGGGCACTCGACGCAGACTGTCTACACCGTGAATCGTCGATGGACCCTTCGCTTGAGGCCACCGCTCCAGGTGGGGGAAGAGCAGATGATCGCACTGGCCCAGGCCCGTTCCCAGGGTCGCTAACGTCAACGTCCTGTCTCTCCAGATCCCCGCGCCCACTCCCCGTGCTCCAGTAGCCTGCGACCAGTCCGGCAAAGATCGAGGTCGCAAGCGTGTGGATCGAGCGCATCGAGGTTGAGGAGGGCTTTCTCGACAGCTTCGTCGCGGACTTCAGCCCTGGCCTGAACGTCCTGATCGGCCCTCGCGGGACAGGCAAGACGTCCGTAATCGAACTCATCCGGTTCTGCCTGGAGTCCCCGGCCTTCACTGAGGACGCTGGACGCGATGCCCGACGACACGCTCTTGATGTCCTTGGTACGGGGCGTGTGACGGTAACCCTGAACATCGAGGGTGAGCGCGTGAGAGTGAGTCGGGCCGCCGGTGATCAGGCGCCGCGCGTCTCCTCAACCGCTGCGATCGATGCCGTAACAGTCCTCTCGCAGAAGGAAGTCGAGAAGATCGGCTTGGACGCGGACGGCCGATTGCGACTCATTGATGAATTCGCGCCGGTGCCGCTCGCCCGTGTCCGGAGCGAGGACAAGATACTTCAACGGCTCCGTTCCTTGAGCGCCGAACTAGCGCAGATCGCCGCGGAGTCGGAGTCGCTTGCGGACGCGCTGCAGGAATTGGCGGCAGTGCAACTTGAATTGGCAACCGCCAGAGCAGAAGAGGAGGAGTTTCAGGCGGAACTAGCTGGGCACAAGACCGAGCAGGCTGAGCTCGAAGCTTTGCTCGGTGACCTTGACCAGTACTCATTGCGGCGCGCTCTCATCACCCAGACCCATGGTGACGTCGCTGACTGGCGCTCGCGCCTCGCCACCGTGGTTGCCAGTTGTCCGATGGTCCCGGACTGGCCGGTCGAAGCGGGCACCGACGATCCGCTGGGCGCAACACGTGAAGCGTTGGCGACCATTCGCCGTCAGCTTGACGGCGGCCTCGTTGAAGTGACCCAGGCGCTAGAGACGCTCTCCACCGTGGAGGTCGAGGACCGCAAGAAGCAAGCCGACGCCGAGGATCGAGCGCGCGAGCTCCGGCGGAGCTTGGATGCAGCAGCGACGGGGGCGGGCGCAGCGACGGCCAAGGTGGCGCAACTGCGTGAGCGTCTCGCGGCGCGACAAGCGACCGAAGGGCGTCACGCCGAGCTTGGGAAGCGGCTCGAGGAGTTGCAGGGTGAACGGCATCAGCTCTTGGATGATCTCGACGAGGTCCGCGAGGCCAAGTACCAACGGCGCGAGGCAACCTGTTCCGATCTCAACAAGACGCTCGGTCCACGGATCAACGTGCGCGTCATTAGGTACGGGCACCAGTCTGCCTACTCGGCGGCGATTGCCTCCGCGCTGCGTGGATCCCGACTTAAGTACAACCTGATTGCGCCCACACTCGCCGCAGCGCTTAGCCCGCGCGAGCTCGTTGACGCAGCCGAGTCAAATGACGTTGCTTCCATCCGGGAGATAACTGGCCTTGATGAGGAGCGCTTGGCAAGAGCATTGACCGCAATAAGGGAGGCAGGCGTAGGAGACGTCCTTGCGGCTCCTCTCGAGGACTCCGTGGAGATGCGCCTGCTTGACGGCACGGACTACAAGCTCACCGAGAATCTGTCCACTGGACAGCGTTGTACGGTGGTGCTCCCGTTGCTGCTGGAGCAGCGGGGTCGGGTGCTCGTGATCGACCAACCAGAGGATCACCTCGACAACGGGTTCGTCACGGAGACCGTCGTGAAGGCGGTATGCAGTCGTCCGCCCGAGGACCAGCTAATCGTCGCCAGTCACAACGCGAACATCCCGGTCCTCGGAGATGCGAGGCGAGTTATCGTCCTGGAATCTGATGGGCGTACCGGTCGCGTCGCGAGTTCAGACGTGCTCGACGCCGAAGGCTCGGTCGAGGCGATCACTCGGATCATGGAAGGTGGACGCGAAGCCTTCAAGTTGCGGGGTGCGTTTTACGCTCAGCATGGGGACTGACTTGAACCGCGCCGAAGCCCTCAGCAGCCTCAGCGACTCAAGCATACGGGTTAGGCTCAATGCTGCTCGATTTCTGGTGCGAAGCGCCACACCGGATGACGCCCAGGTCCTCCGCGCTGCACTTTCCGCGGAGTCCGTCGCCTGGGTTCGGAGCGCCTTGGACCGAGCATTGAAGAATGCGGAGCAGGTGGATGTGCCTGAACCCTCCAACTCGATGGTTGAGGACGACGCGCTGGTGGAAGGGGTCTACGCAGAGGCCGTGGTCGAAGTCACTGGCGAGATCCTGCACGAGCTGGAGCCGCTGCTGGGCATGCTGCGGGTGCGCTTGGAGACTGAGTGGTCCAACTTCGAGACAAGCCGAAGCGCGGACGACTTCGATCGCGTTGAGATGCTCATGAATGGTCTCCGCGAACTCAATACGGTCTCACGTGTTCCGACACTCAACGCTGTTGAGCTGGCTGAACTCCTCTCCTCGATCGCCTCAGAGTTCGGCACCGGCGAGCAAGATGCAGTCGCTACGAGCGGGCCTGAACTGGTGGTGCAGTCGAACAACGGTCTGCTTGGGTTCATCGTTCGCAACGCTCTGCGCAATGCCTTCGAAGCATCTGTCGTGACGGACGCGATGCCGGTGCTCACGTGGGGTGCGCTAGGACAAGAGTTTTTCATCGCCGTGCTTGACTCCGGTGTCGGGCCGCCGGCAGGTGTTGGGCGAGCCTTCGAGCTGGGACGATCGACGAAACCTGGGCACCTTGGCATGGGACTGACGGTCGCCGATCGGGCGGCGGCCGCGCTCGGTGGCGCAGCATCGCTGCGTCGTCGACCCGAAGGCGGAGCGGTATTCGAGTTCCGGGGGCCCGTGTCGCCGTGATGCAGCTGTTGGTGGTTGAGGATGAGCCAGGCGTGGCCGAGCTGCTTGTGGAGGCCGCTCGGACGAGGGGCGTCGAGATCAACGCTCGTGTGGTCACCAACCGAGACGACGCTTTGCTCGTTGTCAGAAGCAACGACTTCTTTGATCTAGCGGTCTGTGACCTCCGCATCCCGAGCACACAGGGCTCACTAGATGAGGATTCGGCATTTGGGCGTGAGGTTTACGCGTCCCTTCGCGAGACACGACCGGGCATGCCGATCTGTGTCTATTCAGGCTATGCAGACGAGGACTTCCTTGAAGGTCTCGTGCTCGAACAGCGGCAGGGCGATCCTTACGGCACGGGGCAGCTCGGCCCGATGGTCCGGCCGATCAAGAAGCTCAGGATGACCGACCTGGTAATCGAGCTTGAGCGTGTCGGTTCTGAGCTTAGGTTCCTCGATCGGCTAGAGATCTCGACGCAGGGTGTCGATCTCGGCCTGGCTCTGGAGGAGGACCGGTTGCTGCGGCTTGTTACCCGGCGCCTGGGAGGGACGACGGGAAGGATCGCGGAGCTAGGCCAGGGCATGTCTGGTTCGCGGGTAGTTCTCCTCAGAGCGATCGACCACTACGGCGGTCAGATCGCTCAGTGCGTTGTGAAGATAGGTACGCGCACGGACCTCGAAGAGGAGGCTCGGCGGTACGAGCAGCACGTGCCAGGGTCCCTGACGGCGGCGTGTTTCGCGCCGGTCTTCGCAACCTTCCGGGAAGGTGCCGGCGGGCTCGTTGGGTTGGCGTACTCGGCCGCGATGTCGAACCCTCGGTCTCTTGCCGCGGTGCTCGCTGATGATCCCGCCGCTGCGTGCGCTGCGGTCGCAAGGTTGCAGGTGATTGAGCAAGCTTGGAGGGAAGGCGGGCACACGGTGCAGCTCGGCCTGGATGAGATCGGCAGTCTGCTCTCGGTTGGGAGTGACCCAATCCAGCTGGTCGCAGAGATGGACGAGCCCCTGGCTGAGCGGTTGCGTAGTAGAAATGTACAGGTGGTTCGAGCTGTTCAACATGGCGATCTTCACCTGGGAAACGCCCTAATTGGCCAGTCCGGCGAGCCCGTCCTCATTGATTACGGACGCACAGGGCAAAAGCTGGTGGCATACGACCCGGTGACGCTGGAGCTTAGCTTGGCCTTTCACCCGGATGGTCGTGGGATCGCCGGGGGGTGGCCAACTACAGAACGTGCGTCAGTGTTCGATGATCTTGATCAGTATCTATCGGACTGCCCCTTCCCAGCGTTTGTCCAACATTGTCGGCAGTGGGCATTTGATGTGGCGAACGGAGACCGTGAGGTGTACGCCTGTGTATTGAGCTACGCGGCGCGCCAACTCAAGTTCGATGACACCGACCATGATCTGGCAAGGGCGTACATTTGGAGGGCCGCCACCCTGCTTGCTGGCTGATCCCTCCGGGGGGCTCTGTGCTACATTCGTGCCGATACTGATAAAGGAGCAGACCATGGTGCAAAACACTGACGGGAACAGCTCCACTGAATGGGTAAAGAGTCCCCCCTCCGACACGTACGGAACTCCACACCTCCGGTTTCGGAGATGCGTGGAGTTTCGCTCGTTTTGCCTGGTGGTCGTCGGTGATCGACAGCTGGGCGGCCTGGTAGGCGCGGCGGCGGTCCTCGGTCTCGCTGCCCCAGCGTTCCACGCTCCTGCTGGGGGGCCTTGGGCGAAGCCGTTCCTGCGAAGCGGACTGCGGACAGCGCAGGTAGGAACGTGGTGCTACCGTCGCGGGATGGGTGTTCGGAAACTCTCGGTCGCATTGGAAGAGTCGGTAGCTGCCCAAGCCGCGGACGCGGCGCAGCGCAGCGGGGTGAGCTTGTCCGCTTGGCTGAACGCCGCGGCTGAGCGGGCGCTGCTCATCGAGCGGGGCCTCGCCGGCGTAGCGGAGTGGGAGGCCGAGCACGGCGAGCTGAGCGGCGAGGAGCTGGCGTGGGCCGATTCGGTGCTGGACCGTTCGGTCACCGATCGGGCCGCATCCTGAATTCATGGCGGGGATCACTTACGACGCCGGAGCGTTGATCGCAGCCGAGCGCAACGATCGTCGGCTGTGGGCGCTGCATCGGCGGGCGCTCGAACGGGGCGTCTTGCCGACGGTTCCTGCCGGCGTTCTGGCGCAGGGGTGGCGCGGTGGGCCGCAGGCGCAGATGTCGCGGTTGCTCGGCGGGTGCCGGGTCGAGGACTTCGACGAAGCCCGGGCCCGATTGGCGGGGACGGCCTGCGGTGCTGCGGGGACGTCTGATGTGGTCGACGCTGCAGTCGTGGCCGGCGCTGCCGCACGCCGGGATCTCGTGGTCACGAGCGACCCAGGAGACCTCACGCTGCTCGGCGACGCCCTGCGCGTCGAGCTGCAACTCCAGGCCATCTGACAATCATCAGAGCCCTGACCAGGCGAAACGCCTGAGCTGCGACCACGCTGTGGGCTGTGTGGTGAGCCCGTAGAGCTGGCCGACCGGTGGTATAGCGTGAGCGCTATCTCTCGGGGCGAGGTAGAACTCGAACCGGAGGTCCGAGATTGGTACCTCGCCCTCGACGATGACGATCAGGGCCGCGTCGACTGCCACATCGACCGCCTGGCGAACGAAGGACCGCTTCTCGATGAACCCCACAGATGGAGCGATGCATCACAGAACGGCACACCGTGGAGGACGAGTGATGAGTGAGCTGACGAGCTGGAACGACATCAAGAAGGAGCGTTCCCCTGGGGGCCAGGCGGCATACGAGGACGAGGCCCGGATCGGCGACTTCCGGGAGTTGGTGTACCGGCTGAGGACCGAGGCGGGGCTGACGCAGGCCGAGCTGGCTGAGCGGATGGGGACGACCCAGTCCGCGATCGCACGGATGGAGGGCGGCGGGACGCGGCCGAGGCTGGAGACGTTGGAGAAGCTGGCGGTGGCGGTCGGTCAGGAGTTGGTGGTCGGGGTGGGGGAGCACCTGAGCGAGAACCGGTCGATCGCCAAGTTGGTGCGAGAGGGCCACGCCGTGATTCGGCGCGCCGGCTGAGGCCTTCCCGGGCCGCCCCGTTGTGGACCGCTTCGGGCGCAGTACGCCGCTGTGCAACGGGGGAGTCGCAGCGCTGGTCGGCGAGCTACTCGGTGCCAGCTGACCAAAACTCTCGGGCCGGCGCCAGCGGGCACTTCTAGCGTGGAGAGATGGACCCGTTCGAGCCGTCGAAGCTGCTCATCGCCGGAGACGTTCACGGCAATGAGCGTTGGTTCGGGTCGTTGTGCAAGCTCGCCCGTCGGCACGGCTGTGATGCGATCCTTCAGCTCGGCGACTTCGGCTACTGGCCGCACACCACCGCTGGACGCCGTTTCCTCGAGCACGTCGAATGGCATGCCGAGCGCAACGGGGTCGACTGCGTCTACTGGATCGACGGCAACCACGAGCATCACGACCTTCTGGCTGAGCTCGAGTCCGGACCGGACGGGATGGTGGCCATCGGCGAACGTTGCCGGTATCTGCCGCGCGGCCTCCGCTGGCAGTGGCGCGACGTCCGGTTCGGCGGACTCGGTGGAGCGTTCTCGGTCGATCGTCGAGAACGGGTGCAAGGGGAGAGCTGGTGGCCGGCCGAGGTCACCACCGATGCCGACGTCGAGCGGCTCGGAGATGGACCGCTCGACGTGCTCGTCACTCATGACGCTCCGGAGGGCACGCCGCTGCGGGGTCTGAGCCTTCCTCCGGTCGATCAGGTCCTGGCGGACGAGGTCCGGGCAAGGATTCGCTCGGCGGTCGAATCCACCGAGCCTCGGCTGTTGCTCCATGGCCACTGGCACCACCGCTACAGCCACGAGTTGACCTGGCCGAGGACCGTCGATGGCGAGCTGGCCTGGCGCAGGACCCAGGTCGAAGGTCTCGCTGCCGATGTGCAACGGAGCCGGCGCTCCTGGGCGGTCCTCGAGCTCGAGCCGCTGCGCTTCGTCGACGCCGACGAGCTCCAATGACCGGTCACCGAGCTTCAAACATGCTTCGTAACGTCGCCGGGGACTATCTCGACCGAGCTGAGCGGCCGGTCGGCGGCGACGCGGAGTAGTCCAAGGTTCCCACGCCCATCAATTCGTATTACGATAACCGGGTGTGCGGTTCCACCGATCAGCGTTCAAGCACGGCTACGACGAGGAGACCATCCTTCACTCCGTCGAGCACGCGATCGTCGTGGTGGACCTCGAGCCCGATGCTGACCCGCCGAAGGTCCTCGCCATCGGCCCCAACCCCGCAGGCAACCTGCTCGAGGTCATCTGGCTCGATCTCGTCGACTCCGAGCTGGTGATCCACGCCATGGAACTTCGACCTACGTTCTACGACCTGCTCCCCACCGGAGAGGACCCGACACCATGACCACGCACAAGACGAAGACCGGACGGACCCTCACCGACGCCGACATCGACGCGCTGGCCCAGGAAGTCGAGACGACCGACTACGACGTCCAAGAGCTCGAGACCCGCCGCCGCGGCCGCCCGACCATGGGCTCGGGCCCGGCGGATGTCGTGCCGGTGCGAATCGATCCCGAGCTCAAGGCTGCCATCGAAGCCCGCGCCGAGGCCGACCACACCACCACCAGCGAGATCATCCGCGAAGCCCTGCGAAAGTACCTCGAAGTCGCCTGACCAGGCCCGGGAGGGGTGTCGCTCTGCCAATGGTTTGCTAACGGCAGCCAGCGGCGACGACCGGCAGGGAGTGGCAAGTAGCGCTCCGGTCGGTCGCCAGTTGCCGCTCCCTGCCACCTGACCGTGCCGGCGTGCTGGCGCAGGGGTTGTGTACGTCGAGTTGAACACGGATCACGCTTGGTTGGCGGCTGCTGCTCGCATTCTTCGGCGGGCGTTGAGGGATTGGTGCCATTCGTCGGCCTCGGGCTCTTCGATGAACTCGAGCACGGATCCGTCTGCGGCGGTGAGGAGTGCCTTGACTTCGGAGGGGGCGGCGTAGAAGAACTCCCGGCGCTGGCGGAGGGCATCTCGCTCGGCGTAGCCGAAGCCGGCGACGAACCCTCGGAGTTCCTCGAGCTCGGTCTCGAGCGCCTTCTTCGAACCGAAGAGGCCACCGCGCGTCTGGCCCGGCGGCTCGGCCACCGTCGTGCTCTGCGCAGGACCGCTCGCTGGCTGCGTGAGCGCGACCGGCGCTGGTGGTAGCGCCGGCTCAGCGGTCGCTGCTGCCGGGACGGCCTGGGGGTTGGGGTCGTGGGTGTGATCGGTCCACCGTGCCCCGTCCCAGTAGCGAAGCAGTGCCGGGTTCGCCGGATCCGGGTACCAGTTCGCCGCCGGGCTGCTGCTCATCCTGCAAGTCTGACACGGAGGTGAGTCCAGGATTGACTTCTGAGGTAGTTCAGATATGTTGTCGGTGTGCGAGTTGTCGAGCGCCCCTTCTCGGAGTTCCTGCGTCAGCCGAACGACGTCGTTGCCGAACTCGTAGAGCACGATGTGGTCCTGCGGCGCCGGAACGCGCCCGCCCTGCGGCTCAGCCAGGCTGATCGCGACGACGATCGCTCAGAGGCGTTCGAGGCGCTGGCCCGGCTGTTGCGGAACCTGGCAGTGCACAACCCGGCAGCGCTCGATACAGCGGTGGACGAGGTGTTCGGCTGGGCGACCTTCCTTCCCGAGGCCGATCGCAAGGTCTTCGTCGAGGAGTTGACCCGCACGCTCGTCGGCGCCGCCGATGTCGAGAACTATTCGCCGGTTGCGCAACTCATGCGTGAGTGGAAGGCCACCGCCGAGATCCACGCCGATCCCGCCCTCGAGCGTCGACTGCGCAAGCCGCTCGATGCCGACGGCGAACAGGTCACCGTTCCCGCCGGCTGAGGCGATGCCCAAACGCAAGGAACGAGTCGCCCCACCGCCCTCGGCGCAGGGTTGGGACTTCCGCTTCGCCAACAACGATGCCGTGAAGGGTTGGGAGCAGATCTGCGCGACCTCGGCTGCGAACGCCCGCACCGCGTGGGAACGCATCACGACCGATCCGCGTCAGCGCGACAGCCGTCAGCGGGGGCGGGAGATGTTGCTGCGGTGATCGATCGCGACAACGGTCACGAGTCGTCGGTCATTGTCGATCTCGTAGACGATGCGGAAGTCGCCGCGACGGGCACTGTGTTTGCCTTCGAGATCGAATCGGAGAGCGTGACCGACTCGGTGTGGATTCTCCGAGAGTCCGCCGTACACGAACTCGATGCATGCGACTGCGATCTTCTCGGGCAGCTGATCGAGCGCCCGAAGGGCACTCGATGCCCAGTCGATGCCCAGTCGATCTCGAAGGGGTCGATCGTCACTTCTTCGGGATGCGAGCAAGTGCGTCGTCCTTCGTGAGGCGCGCTGTCCGACCGGCAGCCACGTCGGCTTCGCCTTCTCGGATGGCCTCTCGCAACGTCGGGTTGCTCAGGATCGCCAGCGTCTCCTCGAGCGATTCCAGATCGTCCACGTTGAGCATCACTGCGGCGGGCTTTCCGTGCTTTGTCACGACGACGCGACCATGCTCTCGTTCGAGCTTGTCCACCACCTCGGAGAGCCGGTTCTTCACATCTGCCAGTGGCAGATGCTCACTCGACGTCATGGCTAGAAGTATGGCTAGTTTGCTTGGGCAGTGTCAACCCACGGACGCTGTGGGTGCCGAATACTCCGTCGTGGCTGGTCAGGCCGCATCTCGGTACTCGTCGATGAGGCCGCGGTGCGGGATTGTGGCAGCGCAACGACGGGTGGGTCAGGCATCGCAACGGGCACAGGCCCAAGGTGTTGTCGGCGATGGCCGGCGACTTTCACGCGGTGAGGAGTGCGGCTGGGATGATGGCGATGCCGTCGGTGCGTCGGTAGGCATCGGCTCCAGTCGTGATGACGGCGGCGTCGAGGAGGTCGGGTCCGATGGCGCTTTCGAGCCATCGGAGGTGACGGAGATCCTTGTCGTCGATGGTTGCGGCGAGCTTGACTTCGATCGCGAGGACCTTGCCGTCGTCTCGTTCAACGATGAGGTCGATTTCGTGTTCGCCGCCTCGGGTTCGGAGGTGGCGAACACGCGCTTCATTGGCTTGGGCGTAGGCGCGGATCGACAACGTCATGAGCGATTCGAAGAGCGCGCCGAGCAACGTTCCGTCGCGGGGGATTGGTGGCCCGCTGCTCCGGCCGTCGAGGAGTGCGTCGACGCCGACGCCAAGGAGCCGGGCAGCGAGGGCTGGGTCTGCGAGCTGATGTACCGGCGAGGAGGCGAGGCGGCGAAGGTGGTTCCGGCTGGGCGCCCAGGCTGGTACTTCTTCGATCATCCAGAGTTGTTCGAGGGTCGAACGGTATGGGCCCGTTGTCGTCTTGGCCGGTTTGTCGTGCTCTCCCGCCGAGGATGCGTCTCGAATCGTCTCGAAGGAGGCGGTGGTCGAGGAGGCAGCAGCGTAGGCGGTCAACCAGCGTCGAAGCGCCCCGGGGTTGCGAACGCGGAGTCCGGCTTCGGCGAAGTCGTGTTCGACGATCCGGTCGATGTAGCTGTCGAGTTGTGTGCGAAGGATGCGCCCTGCGTTTGCTCGGATCGCAGGGAAGCCTGAGGTCACGATTTCTTCGGCGTAGGAGGCGAGGTCGACAGGACTGGCACCTGCGATCGGAGCCCGCTGTCCAGACAGCAGGCTCGCGAGGCTCACGGTTGGCGTGGCGAGAGCGCGTTCCGCGAGCGACATTGGGCGCATCCGGACGGTGACGATGCGACCAGCGCCGGAATGGGTTGGTGCGTTCGAAGGGGAAGCTGACCCGGTGAGAAGGAAGCGCGCTGGGGAGGGGTCGTCGTCGACTGCTCGGCGAACGAGGTCCCAAGAAGGAGAGAACCGCTGCCACTCGTCAACCAGCACCGGTGGGTCACCCTCGACGAGGCGCTGCGGCGCGGCGCGAAAGACCTCGAGCTGGCCGGGATCGTCCAGTCGATGGACCGTCCCAGCTCGCCGCATCGCGGTCTCGGTCTTGCCGACGGCCTTCGGTCCTTCCAGTGCAATCGCTGGGAGGCCGGTGAGGAGCTCGTCGATTTCCTTGTCAACGATCCGAGGCTGGTACGCCACGCATCCAACGCTACCACATGGACGCCCGTTGCACTACTATATGGACGGTCGGTATCGAGCTGTTCGGACGTCACGGGTGTTCGACTCTGGGCAAGCTGGGGCATCATCGCGTTGTCCGACCTCGAGCGGCCTCGATGTCACGCGACCGAGTCATCGACCGGGGGTCCTTCGGCCCTGCTGAGGCGAACCGTTGGGTCACGCACTGTCACGGAGAGGCTTTGCGGCGGCAAGGAGAAGGTGATGTCGGAGATCGTGAACGTGGACAACGTCGCCCGGGCCGAGACGGCCGGGAACGACGCGATCCGCCCGTACCGGCCGCGTCCCGAGCTTCTCGACGGCAGCCGGGTGCCGCCGGTGCCGGAACCGCTCCGATGAGCGTTCGAGTTCTGAGGGTTTGAAGTGGGCGACGCGATCGGCGAGACCCTGGGCTACGCGGTGGGGATCGCGGTCAGCCCGATCCCGATCGCAGCGGTGATCCTGATGCTGTTCAGCAGCCGGGCCCGCTCGAACAGCCTCTCGTTCATGGTCGCGTGGATCGCCGGGATCGCCTGGTGACAGCGGTCGTCGTCGCGATCCCCGGTCTCGAGACCGACGACTCGGCGCCGAGCACCACCACCGGTTGGGTCAAGCTGGTCCTCGGCGGGCTGCTGCACGTCCGGGCCCCGTACGACGTCCACCACCAAGTGACCGTCCGCGCCAACCGCGACACGCTCTACTCGTTCGGGGTGTTCGACCTCACCGAACCGCTCACCGTGCACCTGCCCGAACTTGGCGGTCGCTACCAGTCGCTGATGGCGTGCGTGGCAGACCCGCACCGGGGACGCCGCCGCGGCGGTCCGGGGCGGGCGAACTGATCGCCTGCCGGATCGCATGGTCCGGCATTGACAGCTGTGAGCACCGGACGAGGAACGACAGGCCATGGCCGACCAGGACAAGTCGGTCATCCGCATCCGCCCGACCCGGTGGGGACCCATCAGCACCGGCGGGTTCCCGCCCGAGTTGTTCGAAGGCCACTGAACCTTGACCCGACAACGAACGAGAGGCCCCATGACCACCAGGACCGTCCTCATCACCGGAGCCAGCAGCGGCATCGGCCATGCCACCGCCGAGCACTTCCACCGGCAGGGATGGAACGTCGTCGCCACCATGCGTGCCCCTGGCGATTCCGATCTGCAGCAGCTCGGCAATACCCTCGTCGCCCGGCTCGACGTCACCGACATCGAGTCCATCGACCGTGCTGTCCAGGCCGTGCTCGACCGGTTCGGATGCATCGACGTGCTGGTCAACAACGCCGCTTACGACACCTTCGGCCCACTCGAGGCCATCCCACGAGACGCCATGATCCGCCAGATCGACACCAACCTCCTCGGCGTGCTCGATGTCACCCGCGCGGTGCTGCCGACCATGCGCCAGCGGGGCGAGGGCGTGATCGTCAACCTCTCCTCGGTCGCCGGCCAGCTGACCTTCCCGTTTCGGTCTCGGGGTTGTTCGCTGCGTACTCGGTGAGAAACGCGCCATCGGCCTCCCGAGCTTCGAGCCACTCGACGCTCGGTTGGGGCGCGTCCCGGTTCGGTCGGCGCCGTCGGCGACGCTCCTGCTCGAGATCGCCGTAGCCCTCGCTCTCCCCGGGGCTGACGTAGTGTCGGGACCATGAGCGCTGAATCTTTCGATCTCACAGGACAGGTCGCCGTCGTCACCGGTGGTGGCACCGGCATCGGCGAGGGCATCGCCAAGGCGTACGCCGGGGCCGGAGCGAGCGTGGTGGTGGCCGCCCGTCGGACCGAGCCGATCGAGCGGGTCGCCGCCGACATCGTCGCCGCCGGTGGTCAGGCGATCGCCGTGCAGACCGACGTCACCGACCGTGCACAGCTCGTGGCGCTCGCCGACGCCGCCGTCGACACCTACGGGTCGCTGTCGATCTGGGCCAACAACGCCGGCGGGTCGCCCCACCGGACGCCGCTGGCCGAGCTGGATCGCGGCGGGTGGGACCTGTGCTTCGACCTCAACGTCACGGCGTTGTGGGAGGCGTCGGTGATCGCCGCCGAGCGGATGGAGCAGGGCTCCATCCTCAACATCTCCTCCGGCGCCGCCCACCGGGGCGTGCCCGGCAGCGGTCACTACGCCGCGGCGAAGGCGGCGGTGAACTCGCTGACCAAGACGTTTGCCCTGGAGTTGGCGCCCCGGGTCCGGGTGAACTGCATCTGCCCGGGCTGGATCGAGACCGAGATCATGATGACGGCGATGAGCTTCACCCAGGACGACCTCCCGAAGGTCGCCCGGCAGATCCCGATGAAGAAGATGGGGGAGCCGATGGACGTCGGCCTGGCCGCCCTCTACTTCGCCTCACCCGCCGCCGGGTGGGTCACCGGGCAGATCCTCGACATCGCCGGCGGCCCCGTCGTGTGACCGTTCGCCCGTCGCCGTCCACTGCCGGCGCGTCTGCGGTGGTCGCTCCCGCGCAATGAACTGGCCATTCGGTCGATCTCGCGCCGCCGACACCATGACCAGCTACGCCATCGATGCGATAGTCTCTATCATTCTGAGTGTGACTATCATTCGAGGGGGATATGGACCAGGGGAGCTCTCTCCGGCGGCGTAATCGGCGCAACACGATGATGCACGTCCAAGACGTCGCCTACGAGTTGTTCGCCGAACGCGATCCCGACGACGTCACCGTCGAGGAGATCGCCAAGGCTGCCGGCGTCGGGCCCGCGACGGTGTATCGGCAGTTCGGATCCAAGGACCGCATCGTGTCGTGGAACGAGAACGACGAGCAGATCGCAGCGGCAGTGGTCCGCCGCGTGGGCGAGCTGCCCGCCTTCGATGCTCTACGGACTGCCTTCGCCGTCGACATCGCGCCGCTCATCGACAACGAGCGCCAGCGCAAACAGTTCCGGCTCATCTTCGGCAAGCCTGGCCTCGCCGGTTCGATCGCCGCGTTCGACGAAGCGGCGGTGAGCACCGTGTCGAAGACGCTTCTCGAGGCCGGAGGTGCGGCGAGCCCGCTGATCGCCGAGGTACAGGCTCGCAGCGCGCTCGGTGCGCTCGATGCCGCCTTCGACGCGTGGCAGCAAGCCACCGACGCCACTCCTCTGTCGGCCTTCATCGACCGCGCATTCGATGCGCTCGCCGGTTTCGGGGCAACGGAGGCCGCGCCGTGAGTGCCCACGTCGAGACCCAGACGTCGCTCGGCCGGGTGCGCGGCGTACGCCTCGAGTCCGGCGTCGAGGCCTACCTCGGCATGCGATACGCGCACGCCACGGGTGGTCCCTTGCGGTTTGCGCCACCCTCGCCGCTGACGACGTGGGCAACCATCCTCACCGACGCCACCCGACCTGGACCGCCGCCTCCGCAGTTCGACCACGCTCGGCTCCATCTCTACCCTCGCGCCGACGAGGATTGTCTGTGGCTCAACGTCTGGACACCGGCAGCCGACGCCGGCGCTCGGCCGGTCATGGTCTGGATCCACGGCGGCGGATGGCTGCAGGAGAGCGCGTGTGACCCCGTCTACTTCGGTGACGCCCTCTCGAGCAGAGGAGACGTGGTCGTTGCGAGCATCGAGTACCGCCTGAACGTGTTCGGGTTCGGCCACTTCGCCGACGTGGCCGGGTCCGGCAATGCCGGACTACTCGACCAGGTCGCAGCCCTGACGTGGATTCAAGACAACATCTCGGACTTCGGCGGCGACCCCGACAACGTGACGATCTTCGGCGAGTCCGCCGGCGGCATGAGCGTCAGTTCGCTCCTCGGCATGCCACGCGCCCGCGGCCTGTTCGCGCGGGCGATCATGCAGAGCAACGTCGCGTCGACGGTACGGAGACCCGACTTCGCGCACGAGATCACCCGACGGATCTCCGACCGATGCCTCGGCACCTCTGCAGCCGAGCCCGATCTCGATGCGCTGCGGGCCCAGCCATGGCAAGCAGTGCTCGAGGCAGCAGTGCGCGTCGCAGACGAGAGCGGGCTCGGATCCGATGTCCTCTTCGGTCCTGTGCACGACGGCGATGTCTTCCCCGACACCCCGATGCGAGCCACGGCGGCGGGTCTGCATGCCGACGTGCCCATTCTGTTGGGCTTCACGCACGACGAAACCCGCTACTGGTACGACCTCGATCCGATCCTCGCTCATCCCGATGTCACCGCAGAGCTGATCATCGAGGCCATGGCCTCGCCGGCGCTACCGGCCGGCGCAACCGCTCGCGACCTCACCGACCTCCTTCGGCAGCTCGAACCCGACTTGTCACCCGTGCAGATCGGCCTCGCAGGGCTCGACGACTGCTTCTTCCGTCAACCCGTGATCCGCCAGGCAGAAGCCCACCACCGATCGGCCCAGGCGCCCGCCTACCTCTACCGCCTCGATTGGCGGCCGACCGTCGCGTCCGACCACGGCTTCGACTACGGCTGCCCGCACGCAACGGATCTCGGTCTGACGCTGGGCACGGCCGATGCGTACCCCGAGATGTACAGCGGCGAGTGTTCGCAGGGTCTCACGAATCAGATGATGGACACCTGGATCGCGTTCGCGCAGACCGGCGACCCCAACCATGCAGGGCTGCCCGAATGGCCGCCCTACGACACCGAGCAGCGACCGACGATGGTGTTCGACGCCGACGGACACACCGCGACGAGTCACCTGCAGCTCGATCCCGATCCAGACCGGCGCGTCTTCTGGCAACCGGTGGCGTTCGACGGCCGCCACCCGTCGTTCGCTCCTGACGACCTCGCCGCCGGGGGTGCGCGCCCTACCGGGTGATGGTCACCGGGGTGGAGGTCAGCTGTTCCATGGGCGACGCCACCGTCCGCCAGTCGTTCTTCTGGATGGGCGACATCATCTGCGAACTCGTGGGCGACGACATCGCGCACGACCCAGGACCGGCCGTCGCCTGGGGTCTGGCCTTCACCGCAACCGATCTGGACCGGGTCGCAGCCGTCGCCGGCGACGCCGCCACCGCTCCGAAACCCGCGGTCCAGCCCGGCCGCCACATCATGGCGATACGTGGTCTCGGCGTGCCCGTCGCCGTCGTGACCCCTCACGAGAAGCGCTGAACGTCGCCACCTGTGCTGTTAGTCTCCGCCGCCGAAGCCGCAATGGCGAACAACGGCGGCATGGACAGCGAGCTCGGCGCAGTGGACCACGAACGCATCGACAACCTTTGTGCGGCGCTCGACGCGACCATCTCTGCCCGAACCGTCCGCCGGGCGATGGCGAGACGTTGCCGGTGATGGAACCGCGCTACGACTTCGGCCCTGAGGCGACGATCCGGACGCTGGCGCCAGGAGAGATCCTCTGCGAGGAGGGCGGCACCGACACCGACGTGTTCCTCGTCCTCTCCGGGCAGCTGGAGGTCGAGCGATCCTCCGCCGAGGGTCCGATGATCGTGGCGACACTCGGCCCGGGCCGACTCGTGGGCGAGGTGACCAGCGCCGTGGGCGGCGCGAGGAGCGCGACGCTGCGGGCCCGCGAGGCCACCGAGGTCGCAGTACTCGACCAGGCGGGTTTCGGCGAGTGGCTCGACGCCGATCCGCAACGGGCCGCGGGCGTCGCCGCAGCTGCTCGCCATCGGCTCAATCGGACCAGGGCGGCGAGTGTCCTGGTCGCGCTGTTCGGCTTGGACAACCAGGACGTGATCGACGCGATCGTCGACGAGATCCGCTGGATGACCCTCGCCCCCGGCGACGTGCTGTTCGACCAGCACGACGAGTCCGACGCCGCCTACCTGGTGATCGCGGGTCGGCTTCACCTGCTCGCGCACGACACCACCGGAGCCGTCACCCTCGACATCGAGATCGGCCGCGGGGAGATCGTCGGCGAGATGGGCATCATCGACGATGCGCCACGTTCGGCCGGGGCTCGGGCGATCCGCGAGACCACCTTGGCGATGATCTCCCGCGAGTCGTTCGAGTCCCTCACCACCGCACACCCGATGCTGTTGTTGCGGGTGTTCCGGTCGATCGTCGACCGGTTGATGCACCGCCACCAACCCGATCATCGGGCCCGCGTCGTGGGCGTCGCCGTCACTGCGCCCGATCAGCCGCCGGATCTGCTCGCACCGCTCGTGGCTGCGATCCAGCCCTTCGGGTCCACCTTGCACCTGAGCACGACGAACCTCGGACGGTTCGTTCGCAAGGTCGACGCCCCCGGAGGCGACGCCCGGGTCGCGGAGTTCCTCCACGAGTCCGATGTCGCCCACGACTACCTCGTCCTCGAGGGCGAGCGCGAGCTGACCCCTTGGTCGATCAAGGTGGCGAAGCAGAGCGACCGGTACGTGCTGTTCACCTCGGCCAGACCCGGATCGGAGGAGCGTGCGCTCATCCGCGCCCACCTGGGCCAGCTGACTCCGACGCAACTGGCGACGACCTGGATCGCCCGGCTCCACCCGGCTCCCGGCCGGACCTCGGGTGGCGCTGCATTGCTCGACGAGTTCGGGGTCGCAGAGATCCACAACATCCGAGCCGGCGACGCGGGCGATCTGGCGCGCCTCGGCCGACTCGCGACGGGGAACGGGACGGGCCTGGTGCTCGGTGGCGGCGGCGCCAAGGGGCTCGCGCACATCGGCGCGATCCGGGCCTTGCGCGAAGCCGGTGTGGAAATCGACAAGGTCGGGGGCGCGTCGATGGGTTCGGTCATCGCCGCGCTGTACGCACAGGGCCACTCGCCCGAGGAGATGCTTGCGATCACCATCGAACAGCTGCGGTCCGACGTCCTCGACTACACGCTGCCTCTGGTGTCGTTGATCAGGGCCGAGAAGCTGACGGCCACCGTCGCCCGCCAGTTCGGCGACTGGGACATCTGCGATCTCTGGCTGCCGTACTACGCCGTCACGACCAACCTCACCGCCGCAGAGCTGACCATCCACCGGCGCGGTTGCCTGAAAACCGCGATTCGAGCGAGCGCCGCGATCCCGGTGGTGATGGCGCCCGTGCCCATCGACGGCGAGCTCCACGTCGATGGTGGCGTCCTCGACAACGTGCCGGTCACGGCCATGGCCGACGACCCGTCGATCGGAACGGTCATCGCCGTCGACGTGTCGCCTCCCGGTGGCCCGCGCGCCGAGAGCGACTACGGGTTGAGCGTGTCCGGTTTCGACGTCCTCCGCCGTCGGCTCTCGAGGAACGCCACCTCGCTGCACCCCGACATCGGCCAGACACTCATGAACTCGATGCTGATCGGGTCGTCGAAAGCGAAGACCGCCTCCATCGAACGCGTCGACCTGTACCTCGACTTGGACCTCGGGGGCGTCGGCCTGTTGAAGTTCGAGAACCACCGCGACGTCGCACTGCGTGGCTACGGCGAAGCCAAGCCTGCAGTCGAGGCGTGGGTGGCGGCACGCTCGGAGCGGGCGGTGGGCCCCGACGACCGTCGAGACGCCACCATCGAGGCGATCGTCGCCCGGATGGGCTGAGTCCGAGCGCAGCACCCGGAGGTCTCGGGCGTGAGCTCCGGGGTGCCATGATCGCACCCATGGAACTCGCCGAGGTCATGACCACCGCGTTCAGCTGCCGTGAGTTCACCGATGACCCGGTCTCCGATGCCGACATCGAGGCCATGGTGGCGTTGGCGCGTTTCGCTCCCAGCGGCGGCAACCGCCAGCCGTGGCGGGTCGTCGCCGTGCGCGACGGCGCCACCAAGACCGCGCTGCGGCGCGCCGCCGAGCCCGCCATGCAGTTGTACCTGGCGCAGGTGGCGGCAGGGGAGGCGCCGTGGAACACGATCGTGCCCACGTCCGTCGATGTCGAGGAGCGCTGGAACGCCGACGATCCCGTCGCTTTCCTGGCGTCCCTCGAGGCCGCGCCCGTGCTGCTGTGCGTCCGGCCGGGGTCGTTGTCCACGAGATCTGTCTGGGCAGTGGCGCGCTCTCGCCGCTCTCGCCGCTCGCGCCGGCCGAGCGACCGCCAGTGCTTCTTCGCCGCATTGGAGACCGCCCGGTAGAGGTAGGCGGAGGAGACTCGCGGTCGGCAGCTGTTGATCGATGCCGCCCTTGCCGAGGCGTCGCGGCCGACGCCCGAGCAGTCGCGTGCGGTGGGAGAACGACGGAGGACGTCTGGACAACGTTGTACGCCAACCTGGGCGGGCGCTGAGGCAGCGCTCGCCGCCCGGTATCCACTCTCCCGATCCGGCGTGCGGTGGGTCGTTGCGTCATTTGGAGGTGGTGAGGATCTTTTCCGCCCTCGCTGGTCTATCTCGGGCTTCGCTGTCATACCCCCTGATTAGTGTTGGTTCCATTGTTCAAGGCGGCGTTCGAGGCCGGCAAGGTCTCGGCCGACTACATCGCCCTCATCGCTCGTGCGTGGGCGAACCCGAGGGTCCGCGCGATCAGTTGATCGCCACCGAGGGGTGGTTCGTCGGGCAGGCTCTCGATCTCCGCTTCGATCACTGGGCTTTCGAGCGCCTCGTCGCGGCCCGGATCACTGCGATCATCTGCTACCGGCCCGGCTGTTGGATCCCCGTGACCGACTGCGAGATCGACCATCTCATCCCGTGGGGCGACCACGGCGAGACCAACCAGGACAACGCAGGTCCGGGCTGCGGCTGCCACAACCGGCTCCGCAACCTCGGCTACCGCGCCGAACGCCTCGACGACGGCAGCATCGCCGTCTACGACCCCGACGGCAACCGCATCCTCTGATCACCAGCCGTCAGCCGTCCCGACCCGTCTGGGCGCCTTCAGCGAGGGCTGCACGGGCGCGCCTGCGCGCCCGTGCGCCGGGGCGCTCAGCCCATCTCTGACCGGTCGATGGCCTCCCGACGATCCGTTGCCTCAGCCGGTCGTCGCCGCAGCCACTGGGCGACGTTCTGTCCTTCGAGCCCTGGGTCAGTCGGCGCCCTTGGCGATGCCGCCGGCGGCGAGATCGGCGATAGCGGATTCGGAGCGGCCGAGCTCGGCGAGGATCTCGGCGGTGTGTTCGCCGTGGGCTGGAGCGTCCGACGCCGGGTCGAGGCGTTGGCCGCCGAATCGGGCCGGCGGCATGACACGGCGCATCGAGCCCATCCGGGCGTGCTCGGTCACGTCGATGCTGGCGTTGGCTTCGAACTGGGGATGGGCGAAGACCTCGTCGTAGTCGAGGGCTCGCGCCGCGGGCACGTCGTTGTCGTGCAGGCGCGCGAGGAGCTCGTCGGTGGTGAACTGGGCGATCCCGGCGCGGATCTCGGCACGGAACGCGTCGACGTTCTCCATGATCTTCTCGATGCCGTCGAAGCGTGGGTCGGCGAAGAGATGGAGGCGGTCGATCGCGGTGAGGAGCCCGACCTGCTGGCCCGGTGTCGCCGCCGAGACCGTGACGGCACCGTCGGCGGTCCGCTGGAGCTCATAGAGGATCTCGTTCAACGGAGCCTGATGGCTGGCGTCGTCGTCGAGCAGCGTGTGATGCATGAAGCCGTCGGGGAACAGGAAGTAGAGCGCCGCATCGGTCATGGCGAGATCGATGTGTTGGCCCTCGCCGGTCCGCTCACGCGCGAACAGAGCGGTGGTGACCGCCTGACACACCGTGTACGCGGTGATCTTGTCGCACATCAACGCCCGCATGAAGTCCGGCTCGTCGCGGCCCTGGCCCTGCACGGCCGTGAACCCGGTCTGGGCCTGGATGATCGGATCGTACGCCGGCGCATCGCGCATCGGCCCGTCGAGGCCGAAGCCGGTGACCCCCGCATAGATCAGGCGGGGATTCAACGCCCGCAAGTGGTCGCTTCCCAGCCCGAGTCCGTCCATGACCCCTGGCCGGAAGTTCGTGAGCACGACGTCGGCGCCGGCTGCGAGCTCCTCGACGATGTCGCGTCCGGCTTCGGTCTTGAGGTCGACACGCACGGATCGTTTGCCCCGGTTGCAGTTGGCGAACAGCGCCGAGATGCCGCCCTTGGTGGAGCCGATGTAGCGCATCGGGTCGCCGAGGTCGATCGGTTCGACCTTGATCACCGACGCCCCCTGTTCGGCCAGCATCATGGCGGCGAACGACGCGGTGATCATCGTGGAGAGCTCGAGTACCTGGATTCCGTCGAGAGGCTTCATGGCGCCGAACACTAGATCGCCGCTGCGCTTGCTGCTCCCGAGCCCGCAATCGGCGGGCCGGTCCGTATCCACCTGGTCATGGGGCACCATTCGGAGGTCGATCCGTTCCGCCCGATGACCGGGCCGGGAGCGAAGAACAAGCCCGAGGAACTGCGTCGCATCCGCCAGCACGGGTGTTGGGAGCACCTCGTGGTCGCTCCGCTCTGGGTGGCCTACGGCGCCAATCTGGGGACGCTGTTGCGGACCTGTGACGCAGTCGGCGCGTGCATGGCGGTGCCCCACACCAGCCACTATCGGGCTGCCCTCGACCAGGGAGACACGCTCGTGCGTCGGCCGCACATCCACTGGGTGCACCGATCCAAGCTGCATTGCCCGATGACCCGTCGGTTCGAGATCGTGCCTCAGCGTTCCACCTGCATCCCGATTCGGGCCCGGTAGTCGACCTGTTCGGTGGCGCTACGGTGCTCCTGGGCGCAGACGACTGCGTCGGCGGGAATCGGTCAGCGGGCCAGGTTTGCCGGGTGACATCCCGTCGACTCGGCGAGCAAGAACTCGAGATCGGTGATCTCGAGGAGCCGGCGCAGCATGGGTGGAGCATCGAACACCCGCAGCGCGCCCCCGCGGTCTGCCAGGTGTTGCTCGATGAACACCAACACGCCGAGTCCGGCAGCATCGCAGAAGACCAGACCGCCGGTGTCCAACCCGATGTCGGTGATGCCCGCTGCGATGTGGCCGATGAGCAACTCCGACAGCGCCGGCGCCGTCGCGATGTCGAGCTCGCCGCGTGCGACCACGACCACGGTGCCGGTGACGTTCTCGGCGATGCTGCCGCCCGGTGGCGCAGGGTGGCCATGCAGTCTGGTCCAGGCTGTGAACAAGGCTGGGGGCCTCCTTTCGCTCGGTGTGGAGCTTTGCCGACGTGCGTGATCTTATGGCACTCGTGCGGAGGTAGTCAACCGGTTTTGCGTAGATGATGAGTAGGTGTTCTTTCGAATCTATGGAATTTGGGCCCCCTGTGTAGTAACGTCACGGGGATGGATGGGCGCGCGGTCTACAGCATCGGCGCGGTCGGCCGCATGATCGGGGTGCCCACGAGCACGCTGCGCAGCTGGGAAGACCGGTACGGGCTGATCGTGCCGCATCGCACCAGCGGCGGTCACCGTCTGTACAGCCGCGACCAGGTGGACCAGCTGAAGTTCGTGGCTGCCAAGGTCGCCGAGGGAATGCAGCCCGGCGACGCCCACCGGCTACTCGACGCCGGCGAGACGCCCAGCGCGGCGGCCCGTCACGATCGGCCCACCGCCGGGCTCGTCGTCATCGCCGAGCGGGACCGCTTCGCAGCCGAGCTGGAGGAGTACTTCCTGCGAACCGAGGGCTACGACGTGACCGTCACTCTCGACATCGCACAGGCGAGTGCGGTCCTCGCCGAGTCCGGTGCCCACGTGGTGATCGTCGATCTGCTCCTCGAAGGCGGAGGGGGCGTGGAGCTCTGCGGGCGACTCGCCGCATCGAACGAGACGCGGGTGCTGGCCGTGTCGAGCCTCGACACCCGTGAGGAGGCGCTGGCAGCCGGTGCGCACGCGTTCTTGACCAAGCCCCTCGATCCGCTGCAGCTGGTGTCCACTGTGCGCGATCTGCTCGGAGACAGCGCCTACCTCGGTTCGGCCCCGTGAACGACGACCGCATCCCGAGCGGCGACCCCCGCCTCGATGCAGTCCTCGGCGGGGGCCTGTTGGCCAACAGCATCGCCGTGCTCATGGGGCAACCGGGCAGTGGCAAGACGACGCTGGCCGAGCAGTATCTGTTCGGCAACGCCACGCCCCAACGACCGGGGATCTACCTCTCCACCGTCTCCGAGCCACTCGAGAAGCTCCTTCGCTACGGCCAGCGGCTCTCGTTCTTCGAACCTGGCGCGGTCGGCTCGTCCGTCTTCTTCGACGACCTCGGCACGGTGCTTCACGATGAAGGCCTCGCGGGCGTCGACGAGCGGATCGGAGCCCTGGTGCGCCAACATCGTCCGGGGATGCTCGTGATCGACAGCTTCAAGGCGCTCGCGCCCTACGCGGCCGATCACGGCGAGTACCGGGACTTCCTCTACCGACTCGCCGCCACGCTGTCTGCGTTCCCGGTGACGACACTGTGGGTCGGCGAATACCCCGCTTCGACGATCCTGGACGAACCCGAGTTCGCCGTCGCCGACGCCATCGTCTCTCTCTCCGTCGAGCGTCTCGGCCACCATCACAAACGCCTGCTCGATGTGGTGAAGCTCCGGGGCAGCGACTTCATCTCGGGTCGGCACGCCTACCGCATCACCAGCGACGGCATCCGCGTGTTCCCCCGCCTCGCCGACAGCGCCGGGCTACCGCCGACGCCGCCCGTCACCGAGCGGATCAGCTCGGGGGTGGCCACGCTCGACACGATGCTCCACGAGGGCTATTGGAGCGGCGCCTCGACGATGGTCGCCGGACCGTCGGGAACCGGCAAGACCCTGCTCGGGCTCCACTTCGTGTTCGCCGGCGCCGACCGGGGCGAGCACGGCATCGTCGCCTCCTTCCAGGAAGACACCGCCATGCTCACCCGTGTCTGCGAGGGGTTCGGGTGGAAGCTCGATCGTCCCGAGGTCACCGTGCTGCATCGCTCACCGGTCGACCTCCTCGTCGACGAATGGGTCTACGAACTGCTCGAGACCGCCGAACGCACCGGTGCCCGCCGCATCCTCATCGACAGTCTCGGCGATCTCGCCATCGCCGCCGGCGACGAGATCCGCTTTCGTGAGTTCATCTACTCGCTGCTGACCCGCACTGCGCAGGCCGGCATCAGCGTGCTGATGACCCAGGAGACCGAAGACCTCTACAACATCACCCGGCTCGCCCAGCACGGCATCTCCCACGTATCCGACAACGTGGTCGTCCTGCAGTACCTGCGAGGCGATTCGGAGATCAAGCGGGCCGTCACCGTCCTCAAGAGCCGAGCCAGCATCCACGACCCCGCGATCGTCCAGTTCACCATCACCGACGACGGGTTCGCGCTCGGTGCTGCCTTCACCGCCCACCAGGATCTGCAGTAACGCGGCGACGTTGCATCATGCGTGCCCGGAGCTGGTGCCGGTCGCGCCGCGTCCGGCACCGTCGGCGCCCTCTCCAAGGCGCCGGTCACGCACGCCAACTCGACCTGGTCGTGTGTTGGTGCCGCTCCGTCCGTCGGCCGACGTGCTCGTCGTCTCCGCGCATGAGGGGCACCCGACCTGCTACGTGACCCCGCCCCTCGATGGGGCGAGCATGACCGCGAACACGGCTGGGTTCACTCCCGATGAGTTTCTCGGCGGGGGCGTATGTGTGCCGGGACCTCGCCGGGATGGTCGAGGGGGACCTGTTCGATGGTGAAGCTGCCCTGGTAGCCGAACACGTGGCCGACGATCGGATTGGTCACGTCGACCTCGATACGGAAGCAGCCGGCGATGTCGTCGAACCACTCGCGCACTCGGGCGTGGCCGGTGAGGGCGCGCGGGAAGCGGAAGCGGAGTCCTCGTTCGTAGAAGCGTTGCTCGCCGCTGGTGAAGTTGATGCCGCCCTCGCTGTCGACGTGGCAGACGAGGTCGGTGGCGAGGTGCTGGTGGCTGCCCAGGTAGTCGACGATGGTGCCGCGCTCGGCGCTGTAGATCATGGTGGCGTCGAACGTGCGGCTGCGGTGCCCGAGATCGAAGCGCCGGTGCCAGGTGATGGTCTCGCGGCCAAAGGCGTCGCGGTAGGCGTAGTTGGCGACGGTGAAGGGCACGTCGGTCCCGGACTCGGGGAACAGCAGGTTCCTCGTCGTGCCGAGCCACAGGAACGGGCTGATCAGCTTCGGGCCGCGGGTGATCCGGTGCATCACGCCGGAGCCGAGGTGGGCGACGTCGATCGTGCTGTCGAGGTCGAAGCGCCGGCGGATCTCGGGATGGAGCCGGTCGAAGTCGGCGCCGAGGGCTCGTCGGTAGATCGACATCAGCGGTCCCCGGCGGGTGGCACCCGGAGGGTGTTTCGGGCCGACGGCAGTCCGTCGCGGGTCAGCAGCGCGATCGCGGCGAGCGCAATCATCGCGACGTTGAGGGTGACGGGATTGAACGGGCGAACGAAGGCCGAGCTGTCGCCGGCGAGAGCGCCGAGGGTCAGCGGCGGCATCGCTGCGAGGGTGACGAGGTAGGGCCATCGTCGCCGCCACCGCACGAGAACGGTGGCGCCGAACGCGATCTGGGCGAACCCGATCGCTCCGAGTGCGCCACGCGGGTGGTCGACGAAACCGACGGCGTTGGTGAACAGTTCGAGCTCGCCGGCGTCGGGCGCCACGATCTTGGGCACGAGCCCGTGGTACATCCACACGAACGCGAGACCGACCACCGCGATGGCGTGGGCGAGTGCCTGGTTGCGGGACCGCTCGGGCGTCACGCCGTGCTCGATCCACAGGCGCAACCGATCGAAGCTCCACGCCGTCCCCCAGCCGAACAGCGGACGGAACAGCCGGTCGAGGATCCGGCCGGCGATGCCCCAGCGCACCGTGTAGTCGAACCGGGTGAGGAACCGGACGCCGTCGTCGGTGGGGACGTAGCGCCAGAAGCCCGACCCCCGCCGGATGAGCGACAGGGGGTGGTCGCTCCAGAACTCGAGCGCCGAGTACGCCGTGCCGTCGGGGCGGTGGCGCTCGCCGATCGTCTCGCCGCGTCCGCTGACCGGGAGCCCCGGCGCCACGGTGGTCGCGTACCGGAACTGTTGGGGGTCGCCGTCGGTGCCGGGGAGGTAGTCGATGGACGTGAAGCGCACGTCCCAGCGCTGGTGCAGTGCCGGGTCCTGGGTTCGGTCCCACACCGTCTCGACGGGCGCCGCGATGTGGCTCTCGACGTAGACGGGTTTGCCTGCTCCGGCTCCGGGTCCGTTGCGTGTGCCCCGGGGGGCGATCGGTCCGTCTGTTGTCGTCACCGCGTCGGCTGTCGCCTGTCGTGCTGCACTCGCGAGCTCGCTCATGGCGTCAACGTAAACTATGTGAGTGTTTACTAGCAAGGTAAACGGTGAAAGAATGGGTACCGTGGCTCAGATGGAGCAGTCAGAAGCGGGACGAGCTGATCCCGGCGGCGACGCCGACGGCATGACGATCGACGAGATCGCTCGAGAGGCCGGCATCCCGACCTCGACGGTTCGCCTCTACCAGAACAAGGGACTCCTCCCGCCGCCGCAACGTCGAGGTCGCGTCGGCTACTACGGCCCCGGGCATCGCGACCGCCTTCGCCTCATCGCGCACCTCCAGGACCGCGGGTTCTCCCTCGCAGCGATCAGAGAGGCCCTCGACGCGTGGGCAGGCGGACGCTCGCTCGACCACCTCCTCGGCGTCGGCGACATCGCCCCCGCGCTCGGTCGCGAACCCCTCCGCCTCACCCCGTCCGAGCTCGCCGAACGCTTCGACGGGATCGGCCTCACCCAGGCAGACATCCTGCGTGCGGTCGACGTCGGCCTGATCCGGGTCGACGGGAACGACGTCGTGGTCGGCAATGCCGCGTTTGCCGACATCGGTCCCGCGGTCGCCCGCATCGGGGTGCCGGTCGCCGAGATCCTCGACGAGTACGACGCCCTCCGCAGTGCGGTCGCCGATATCGCCGAACGGTTCCGGGCCGTGTTCGAACGCCACATCTGGCAACCCTTCGCAGCCGAGGGCATGCCCCCGGACCGGATTCCCGAGCTGACGAGCGACGTCGCGCAGCTCGCCGAGCTGGCCACCGCCGTGGTCACCACCGAGCTCGGGGAACGATTCGCCCAGTTCGCTGCGGACTACCTCGACCGAGCCGAACGGCCCATCACCGACGCCCGCCTCGACTCGCCGCCCGACGAAGTCGAGACGCCCGACGAAGTCGAGACGACCGGCGCCGACATCGAGGAGTTCAGGAACCGCCGCCGGTCGGAATAGCCGGCTCGGCGCCTTGCTGGCGCGCGGGCAGGACGGGTTCGCTGCCGTTCCGGCGCGCGAGTGCCTCATCGTGCGGGCCCGGGACGAGCCCTGAACCAGGCCGACGACAGACACGCCCGGTTCCATCCACGAACTATCGTCCGGTCCAGCTCAAAGAGGGGACACTTCATGACCGAGTACGCAGTGGTCGACCCGGCGACGGGCGAGACCGTCCGGACCTACCCGACCCTCACCGACGATGCGCTCGACGACGCCGTCGTGGCCGCGCAGCAGGCGTTCACGGCCTGGTCGCGCACCACCACGGTGGCCGAGCGAGCGGCCCTGATCTCGAAGGTGGCCGACCTCCACGTCGAGCGCCACGACGAGCTCGCGGCGATCATCTCGCGCGAGATGGGCAAGCCGCTCGGCGACGGCGTGGGAGAGGCCGACTTCAGTGCCGACATCTACCGGTTCTACGCCGACAACGCCGAAGCGTTCCTGGCCGACGAGCCCATCGAGCTCATGGGCGGCGATGGCAGTGCCGTGGTGCGCAAGAGCCCGCTGGGTGTGCTGCTCGGGATCATGCCGTGGAACTTCCCATACTACCAGGTGGCCCGCTTCGCCGGTCCCAACCTCATCATCGGCAATCCCGTACTGCTCAAGCACGCGCCCCAATGCCCCGAGTCGGCCGAGGCCATCGCCCAGATCTTCGTCGACGCCGGCTTCCCCGCCGGCGCCTACACCAACATCTACGCCAGCAACGACCAGGTCGCCCGCATCATCGGCAGCCCGATCATCCAGGGCGTGTCGCTCACCGGGTCCGAGCGGGCAGGCGCAGCTGTCGCCGAGGTCGCCGGCCGGCATCTCAAGAAGGTCGTGCTCGAGCTCGGTGGGTCCGACCCGTTCATCCTGTTGTCCACCGACGACCTCGACGCCACCGTCGAGGCGGCGGTCATGGCCCGCATCGACAACTGCGGGCAGGCCTGCAACGCGGCCAAGCGGTTCATCGTGGCCGACGACCTCTACGACGAGTTCCTCGAGAAGTTCACCGCCGCCGCGCTGGCAACACCGGTGGGCAATCCTGACGATCCCGACACCGTCATCGGCCCGCTGTCCTCGCAGGCCGCGGCGGACCGGCTGGCACAACAGGTCGACGCCGCCGTCGCCGCAGGCGCCACGTTGGTGTCGGCCGGCGAGCGGTCCGGCGCGTTCTTCCCGCCCGGCGTGCTCACCGGTGTCGATCGCGACAACCCGGCGTACTACGAGGAACTGTTCGGCCCCATCGCGATGGTGCACCGGGTGAGCGGCGAGGACGAGGCCATCGAACTCGCCAACGACACCCCGTTCGGGTTGGGTTCGTACCTCTTCACCACCGACCCGGAGCAGGCCGACCGCGTGGCCGACGCCATCCAGGCCGGCATGGTCTACGTCAACATCGTGGCCGCCGACAGCCCCGAACTGCCCTTCGGCGGCATCAAGCGCTCCGGTTCGGGCCGCGAGCTCGGCCGCTGGGGCGCCGACGAGTTCGTCAACAAGAAGCTCATCCGCGTCGGTAGCTGACGACCACCCCCGGGCCGGGCAGGACGGTCTCCGGCTCGCCGCTGGCGTGGGTGGGGGAGCGTTCAGATCGGACCGGTGATGGGGGCCGGGCGCGCTGTCGGCGGGTGGGTCTCGTGTATACGGACGATCACGACCACGCCGGACAGGGCGGTGAGGGCGGCGACTGCGTAGATGGCGGTTTCGATGGAGGCGAGGTCGGCGAGGATGCCGGCGAGGAGGGCGCCGACGGCGAAGCCGCCGTCGCGCCAGAGGCGGTAGATGCCGACGGATCGGGCTCGCCAGGTGGGGTGGGCGACGTCGCCGATGGCGGCGAGCGGGAACAGGCCCCAGGCGAGGCCGTCGTTGAGGTTGTTGACGAGACCGGCCTGTGAGCACGACGACAGGGCCTTGTCGCGGAAGGATGTGAGGCGGAAGATCTCGCCTGTGGTGAGGGCGTCGTGGTGGGTGGCGCTGGTGGTGACGTGGTTGGGTGGGCGTGACCGCGGGTCTCCTTCACGGCGAGGGTGGAGAGGCCGAGGCCGACGGCGGCGTAGGCGATGCCGAGGCGGCGAAGAAGTTGGTGATGGCCTTCACGATCCCGAACGCGGCGATGAACGTGAGGGTGGCGGTGAAGGCGGTGAGCCCGAACTCGTCGGTGGCCAGCAACGGGAGCACCGTGCGTTCCTGGCCGATCATGCCGCCGACGAGTGCGTTGACGCCGACCAGCAGCATGAACTGGGGCAGGTTCTCCCGTAGCCCCAGGCGGAGCGGACCCGATGCGGCGGTGCTCATCGTCGGACCTCCAACGCGTGGTCGGCGGCGGCGAATGGTGAATACCCCGGCGCTGCGTCGGCGAACTCGGGCTCGTTAATCCTCAACCGCTGGAACAGATCGGCCGCGCGCGGCGCCTCGAAGACGGATTCCCCGAATGGCAACGGGCCGAGCTGCCGGTGGAGATGGAGTCCGCATCGTGAAGGTCCCGTGATCCTGCAGGGACCGGCCATCGGCGACGAGCGAGCGTAACGGGATCCAGGTCGGCCGGACTTCTCGCAGCGCACCGGTTCTCGGCATCTCGGTCAGGTGGGGTCATCGGCGCCCGTGTCGATGGTGAGTGTGAGAACGTCGGGACGGGCGTAGTGGCCGGTGGGGTCGAAGGCACGGCGGCCGGCGGCGATCCGGTCGAGGTCGAGCGTGGCGTCGACTGATCCGGCTGCGCCGATGAGCGGGCCGGCGAGGATCGCTCCGCCCGGAGCGACGATGGTGGTGTTGCCACGGGACATGTGGTCGTCGTCGCCTCCGTAGATCTCATCGGCGCCCGGCAGGTCGCGGGGGACGTCGCTGCCGCGCAGGAACGCGGTCACGCCGACGACGAAGACCTGGCCTTCTTTGGCGATGTGGCGCAGGGTGGGGACCCACTCGTCGCTGTTGTCCCAGGTCGGGGCGAGCAGGACGTCGATTCCTCTCTCGTAGAGAGCGGCGCGAGCGAGCGGCATGTAGTTCTCCCAACAGATGAGCGAGCCGACTCGCACGCCACCGATGTCGACCACGGTGAGCATCGGGCCCTGGCCGTTGGCCCACACCAACCGTTCCGCTCCGGTCGGTACGAGCTTGCGGTGGAGTCCGGCGATCTCGCCGTCGCCGTCGATGTAGGCGACGGCGTTGTAGAGCGTGCCCGATGCGGTTCGTTCGGTGATGCCGAGCGCGACCCAGACCCGGGCGGCCTCGGCTGCGGCGCGCACACCGTCGAGTGCCGTGCCCCCCATGTCGATGGCCTGACCCTGGAAGCGTTCGTACCAGTCCGCGTCGCTCCAGGGGTTGTGACGCCAGAGCCAGTCCGGGTAGCCGGGGACGAAGGACTCCGGGAAGACCACCAGATCGGTGCCCTTCGCCGCAGCCCGGGTGATCTCGTCGACGACGATGTCGAGCGTCGCTCCACGATCGAGGTAGGCGGGCGTGGCCTGCACGGCTGTGACCCGAAGCTCTCGCGAGGTGGCCTTGCTCTGATCGGCTTCGAAGTTCATGTGGTCGGTCCTTGTCCAGTCGAGGTGTCATGCTTGAGGCGCCAGAAGCCCTCGGAATCCCGCCAGACCGAATCTGGCGATTCGCGACGGCCGGCCGAAGGGATCCCGATGAAGCCTGTCGACCAGTGGGGGATCGTCGGGCGGAACGAGCCGTTGCGGCGCATCGGCGTCGCGGTGGCCGCGTCAGCGCAGGGACGCCGATCTGCGGTGCTGGTGAGCGGAACGGCCGGGATCGGCAAGACATCGCTGATTCGTGCCGCGGTCGACAGAGCACTCGGCGACACGCTCGTCGTCGGCTGGGGAACGTGCTGGCACGGTCGGGGCGCTCCCGGGTTCTGGCCATGGACGCAGGCCCTGGACGATCTGGTCCGGCTGGTCGGGACCGACGAGGCGGTGGCGACGGCAGGCAAGGACCACGAGATGTTGGCGTCGCTGATCAGGGCTTTCGGTCCGGCTCCGGCTTCCACCGATGATCTCGATCGGCACCGTCTCCTGTTGCTCGATGCCGCGGTCCGTTGGTTGGAGGCGCTGGCAGGGGACCGGCACGTGGTGATCGTGCTCGATGATCTCCAGTGGGCCGACTCGTCGACCTTCGACCTGCTCGACCACATGATCGCTGCGCCGGTGTCCGCTCGCCTCCTCGTCATCGGCGCGTATCGCCACGACGAACTCGACGACGATGCGCTGGCCCGGTTGGCGGCAGTGGGCGCGCGCTGCGACTCCATCGCTCTCGAAGGGCTGTCGGCCGCAGAAGTCGAAGAGCTGATGGCCGGCATCAGGGGCGCCGAGACGGCCCGCCTGCGAGCGCCGGAGTTGCACCGGCGAACCGGTGGGCACCCCCTGTTCGTGAGCGAACTCGCGCGGTTGCCCGAGTTCGGTTCGGGAGGCCCGCTGCCGACGGTCGTGACCGGCGCGGTCGCCCGCCGATTGAGCATGGTGACGGAGCGAACTCGGGAGCTGCTCGACGCTGCGAGTGTCCTCGGCAACCGTCTCCTGCTCGACGTGCTGGGTGCGGTGATCGAACAGCCGCCGGCAGACGTGCTGCATCTCGTGGGGTCGGCCGAGGCCGCTGGGCTCATCCACACCGTCGCCGGCGACGAGTACCGGTTCGCTCACGACCTGTTCCGCGAGACGCTCTACCGGCGCCTCGAAGCCGAGCGTCGGGTCCGACTCCACGGGCGGGTCGGTGCAGCCCTCGAAGCCCGGGCTCGGCAAGGCGGCTCCGTCGCCCCGGGCGATCTGGCCTTCCACTTCGCCCAGGCGGCCGGTACCGGCGATCCGCTGAAGGCGATCCACTGGGCTCGCGAAGCGGCAGCCGACGAGCGGCAGCGTTCGGCGTTCGCCGAAGCGGCCGGTCATCTGCGTCGGGGCCGTAGCGCTGCGCTCGACAGCGGCTGGGTTGTCGACCCCGAGCTCCTCGCTCGGATCCTCATCGACGAGGCCGACAGTCAGGCTCGCTCCGGAGAACCCGATGTCGCTCGGAGTCTGCTCCGCAACGCGTCGAAGGTGGCGCCCGACCCACGATGTCAGGCCGACGTCGCGCTCGCGGTGCAGCGACTCGGCGCCAGGTTCGCTGCGCCCCGTGACGAGATCATCGCCCATCTCGATGCGGCGCTGGCCGCGGTGACAGGCGTCGATCCGGCCCTCGAGGCCCAGGTCGGGGCCGCCTTGGCGAGAGAGCTCCAGCACTCGGTGTCCGATGATCGGCGCCGGGCAGGTCCTCTCAGCGAAGCGGCCCTGGCGCTCGGTCGGGCGTCCGACCACGACGAGACGCTGATCGCTTGTCTTCTCGCCCGCCACGACACCATCTGGCGCCCCGGCACCGGTGTCGAACGAGCCGCGCTGGGTCACGAGATCGCCGGGATCGGGGCGCGCCTGCGCGATGTCGACCGGCAGGCGGAGGGCCTGATCCTCGAAGCCAATGGACTGCTCGAGTCGGGGTCGGCACGCTTTCGGCTGGTGCTCGATCGCTGGTTCGAGCTGCTCGAAACCCGCGACGAGCCTCGCGACCGATACATGGTGCAGACCCGTCGGGCTGCGCTCGCTCTTCTGTCGGGTGACTCCGAGGCTGCCGAGGCGACGATGTACCGGGCCGCGCAGATCGGTGAACACATCCACGAACCCGACACCGGCAACGTGCTCATGTCGCAGCGCGTCGCGCTCGCCCGTGCGCGCAACGACCCCGACGAGCTGCGTGCCCTCGCACGCGACGCCGTGCGGTGGTGGACCGGCGCTCCGGTCCTCGCGCACTCGGTCGCCGCAGGAGCGCACGCTGCCGCGGGAGATCTGCAGGCAGCGGCCCGCGAGATCGCCATGGTGGCCGACTGCGGAGGATGGCAGAGCGAGGGCTCGTATCTGCGCTCGGTCCTCGTCATGCACCTCGCCGAGGCGGCCGCAGCGGTCGACGACCTGGAACTGTGCACGGCCCTCCTGGCCGACATCACCCCACTCGTCGACAACTGCGGCGTGAACGGGGCGGTCGTGGCATTCGCCGGCCCATTTGCACATTCCGCCGGCATCCTCGCGGGGGCGCTCGGTGACGTCGACACCGCCCGGCGGATGCTCCAGGGATCGATCGAGACCGCCCAGAAGCTCGGTGCAGCCGTCTGGGTTCGTCAGGGGGAGTCAGCCCAGCGCGGGTCCACATCGCGAGCAGAGCATGCCTCGCTCGTCAGAGCCGGGAAGGTCTGGACCGTCGCGTGGCGCGAAGAACAGGGGAGCCTCCCCCACGCGAAAGGTCTGGCCGACCTGGCGGTGCTCGTGCAGCGCCCCGGACAGGCGATTCATGCGATGCAGCTCGTAGGTGCAGTCGCACCTCCTGGCGCCGGCGCACAGGAGGTGATCGACCTCGAAGCGCTCGGCGCGTACCGGACCCGCCTCGACGCCATTGCGGCCGACATCGACCATGCCGGCGACGCCGCCGACATCGGACGCATCGAGCATCTGGAGAACGAGCGCGAGCAGCTTCTCGCCGAGATCCGACGAGCGACGGGACTGGGTGGCCGGCTGCGCACGAACGCGAACGATCCCGGCGAACGAGCCCGCAAGGCGGTCAGCGCCCGCATACGCGACGCGATCCGCCGCATCGACGCCGTCGCCCCCATGCTCGCGTGCCACCTCGATCGTTCCCTCCACACCGGTTTCCAGTGCTCCTACGCCCCGCCGGCCGACGAACCCTCCATCATCTGGACTGTTGACGGATGACCTCGAGCGACCATCGGGCGAGCATGGTCGCCCTCTCCGAGTGTTGCCCCTCGGGCTCCGGCTCGGCGTCGCGTTCACCGATGGCACGGCGCGCTTCGACCCATTGCCCCCTGTCGTCAGTCGTCGATGTCGGATTCGACCTCGATGCGATCGAGCGGACGGACCGCGGGCGCCGCCAGGACGGCGCCGTCGGTACCGAACCGCGAACCGTGACAAGGACAGTCCCAGCTGGTCTCGGCAGCGTTCCAGTGCACGGTGCACCCCAGGTGGGTGCAGGTGGCCGAGACGGCCTCGATGGTGCCGTCGGGTCGGCGATGGGCGCCGACGACGCGTCCGTCGACCTCGACCAGACCGCCGTCGCCCGGCTCGAGGTGCTGCACCGAGACGGCGGACAGGCGACCGGCCCAGTCCGTCACGAACTGCTTGCCGACGTGGACGTTCTCCGCAACGAGCTTGGCGACGGTCGTCGGGCCGCCGATGCGCGTTGCATCGAACACCTCGCGCCACGGATTTTCGCGCCCGGCGACGAGATCCCGCAGGATCACGGCGGCCGCCGTGCCGTTGGTGAGGCCCCACTTCCGGAATCCCGTCGCGACGAGGATGCGCTCGGTGCGTGGCGAGCGTCCGACATAGGGCACGTGATCGAAGGTCTCGTAGTCGTGCGAGGACCAGCGGTACTCGAACGATTCCACATCGAAGTGCTGTCGGGCCCAGCGCTCGAGTGCTCCCCACCGTCCAGGGTCGGCCCCATCGTGGCCTGTCACATGGCTCTCTCCGACGATGATCAATCCCTGCCCATCGCCGTCGTTCCAGGGCCGCGTCGACCGGGTCGGTGAGCCGGCGCTGAGATGCATACCGCTGGGCGCATCACGACGCAGCCGCGCCGCGACACCATAGGAGCGGCTCGGGCGGGCCTTGGCGAAGAAGCCGCCGGCATCGACGATGGGGAGCAGCGTCGCCACCACGACCTGGTCGGCGTGGACGTCGCCGTGCGCGGTTCGGACCGTGGCATGGTTCGCCTCCTCGACGACCTCGAGCGCCCGCGTGTGCTCGTAGACCGGCACCGCGGCGTCCGCCAGCATGCGGGCCAACGCGGCGCTGTAGCGACCGGGATGCAGGTGCGCCTGATCGTCGAAGCGCAGCGCGCTGGGCACTGCGAACGGCAGGTCGATGTCGGTGGTGATGGTCGCCGCGATCCCCGAGCGGACAGCGGCTGCATGCTCGGCCGCGATCCGAGGCACATCCTCGTCGTCGAGCGCATAGACGAACGCCGAGGCCCGCTGAAATCGGCAATCGGCCGACGCCTCGGCTGCCAGCTCCTCGATCATCGAGATCGCCGCCTCGTTGGCCTCGGCATACTGCCGGGCCCGGTCCTCGCCGTGCGTGTCGATGAGCTTCGAGTAGACGAGACCGTGCTGCGACGTGACCTTACCGGTGGTGGCACCCGAGGTGCCCGCCCCGATCCGGTCCGCCTCGACGAGCGCCACACGGGCGCCGTCGCGCTGCAGGAGCAGCGCAGTCGTGAGCCCCGTGATGCCCCCGCCGACGACGGCGACATCGACCACGAGGTCACCGGCCAGCGGTGGGAACGAAGGGCGTGGGGCGGTGGCGAGCCATACCGACTGGTGCAGCGACATGGGAGTTCCTCTCCGTGAGTTCGAGGCCTCTGCGCCCGCAGACGTGGCCGCTCGACGAGACGGTCCGGTATCTGCCCGACGTCGCCGCGCTCGAAACGTCTCGACGGCCGAGAGCCGGTGACCGAGGTCTAGGAGCCTGCTGAGGCGCCGCGGGTCTGCCGCCGTGTCGAACGCTCCTAGAATCCGGCGGTGACCGGAAGCGCCGATCTGGACGCCGACGTCGTCGCCATGGTGGTCGACGCGGCCGGTGCGACTGCGATGGTGGACACCCAGGTCGTGCAGCGTCTGTGGAGCGGCTACGGGCAGATCGTCCGGTGCACCCTCGACAGCGGGATGCTGCCCAGCGTGATCGTGAAGCTCGTGCGCCGGCCCGAACGACGTGAGCACCCCCATGGCTGGACCTCGGACATCTCACACGAGCGGAAGCTGGCGTCCTACCGCATCGAGATGGCCTGGTACGAGCGGTACGCGCCGCGATGCCCGGACCCCTGCCGGGTGCCGCGCTGTCTGGCCATCGAGGCCCGGGGCGACGACGTGGTCATCGTCTTGGAGGATCTCGACGCATCGGGCTTCGCCGGACGACGCTCGAGCGCGGGCCACCTGGAGATGGAGGCATGCCTGGCATGGCTCGCCGCCTTCCACGCTGCGTTCATGGGGATGCGTCCCGAAGGCCTGTGGGAGACCGGGACCTATTGGCACCTGGCCACTCGCCCCGATGAGCTCGACGCCTTGGCTGACGGTCCTCTGAAGGCCGCCGCGCCGATCCTCGATCAGCGGCTCGCAGCCAGCCCCTTCCAGACATTCGTCCACGGCGACGCCAAGCTGGCCAACTTCTGCTTCGACGACGAGGGCCGCCGGGTCGCAGCAGTCGACTTCCAGTACGTCGGGGGTGGCTGCGGCATGAAAGACCTGGCGTACTTCATCGGCAGTTGCTTCGACGAGGACGACTGCGAACGGCTGGCCCCCGCCTTGGTCGACCGCTACTTCGCCTTGTTGCGCGAAGCGCTGGAGCGGTCGGGAACCCGGATCGACATCGCTGCGCTCGAGGAGGACTGGCGCGGGCTCTATGCGGTCGCATGGACCGACTTCTCCCGCTTCCTCCAGGGATGGAGCCCAGGCCACTGGAAGCTCCATGGCTACAGCGAACGTCTCGCCCGTGAGGTCCTGGAGAGCCTGTAAGGCGGTGACTCAGTCCGGCAGCGGTGACCCCAGGAGGCGGTGCACCTCTTCGACGTCGCCACGGCTGCCGATGTAGAGCGGCGTCCGTTGGTGGAGGCTGGTGGGGGTGATGTCGAGGATGCGTTGCCGGCCATCGGTGGCGACACCGCCGGCTTGTTCCATCACGAACGCGAGCGGCGCGTTCTCATAGAGCAGCCGGAGCTTGCCGTCGGGCCGCGAGGTCGTCGGCGGGTAGAGGTACACGCCGCCCTTGAGCAGCGTCCGGTGGACATCGGCCACCAGCGCACCGGCGTAGCGGGCCTGGCGCGGCCCGCACGTCGTCTCCTGCCGCCGGAAGGCCGACACCAGGGTGCAGACGTCGTCGGTCCACCCTGTCTCGTTCGCCTCGTTCACGGAGTACGCGCCGCCGGTGGCAGGAATACGGATGTCTGGATGGGTGAGGAAGAACGTGCCGATGGACCGGTCGAGCGTGAATCCGTGCACGGGGCCGCCGGCGGTGTAGACGAACATCGTCGCCGGGCCGTAGAGGACGTAGCCGGCAGCGACGAAATCGCGGCCCGGTTGCAGGAAGTCCTCCAGGCCGGCAGGCAGCCCCGCCCGCTCGGCGGGCCGGCGGTAGATCCCGAAGATGGTGCCCATCGCCCCGTCGACATCGACGTTGCCCGAGCCGTCGAGGGGGTCGATGGTGAGGACGTACTTGCCGTGCTCGGAGCCGGCCATCGCATAGATGTCGTCGCGTTCCTCGCTGCCGATCCCGGCGACCATCGGCGCATGGTCCATCACCTGGCGGATGATGTCGTCGCTGATGACATCGAGCTCGCGGACCTGTTCGTCCTGCACGTTGGTGTCGCCGGTGAGCCCGAGCTTGCCGACGAAGCCGGCACGCATGATCTCGGCCGCGAGCATGCGTGCGGCGAGGCTCAGCCGGTTCAGGACCGTGGACAGGTCTCCCGTCGCTGACGATCTCGCCTGATCGAGGAAGAACTGTTCGCTGAGTGTCACGCCGGTGATCATCTCCGAGAACCTAGTGCCGCATCAGCCCACCCTTGCGGGTTCAGGCCGGCCGTCAGCGGCCTCTGGGTCAGCCTTCAGGGAAGTAGCGTGCGACAAGGAGGTGCGGGAGCGACTCGATGGCAGATCCGGCGAGCAACGAGATCGGCGGACGGCTGGGCACGCGCATCGCGAGGTGGGTACCCGGCGTGCAGCTGGCGCGGGGCTACGAGCGCAGCTGGCTCCGCGACGACCTGGTGGCGGCGCTCGTCCTCACCGCGTTGCTCGTCCCCCAGGGCATGGCGTACGCGCAGCTCGCGGGCCTGCCGGCGGTCACGGGGCTCTACACGACGGTCGCGGCGCTGGTCGGATACGCGCTGTTCGGGCCGTCGCGCATCCTGGTGCTCGGCCCGGACTCGTCGCTCGCACCGGTCATCGCCGCGATCGTCGCGCCACTGGTCATCGGCGACAGCCCCGGCGAGGCGGTGGCGCTCGCTGCGATGCTCGCCGTGCTGGCGGGGCTGATCGAGATCGGGGCAGGACTGCTGCGGCTGGGCTCGGTCACCGACCTGCTCTCGATGCCGGTCCGCGTCGGCTACCTGAACGGCATTGCATTGCTCGTCCTGGTCAGTCAGCTTCCGAAGCTCTTCGGTTTCAGCACCGACGCCGACGGCTTCGTCGACGGCATCGAGGATTTCGTCCGGGGTGTCCTCGATGGCGCCACCGTCGGTCGGTCCTTTGCGCTCGGCGCAGCCGCCATGGTCATCATGGTCATCGGCAGACAGTTCTCTCGGCGGGTGCCCTGGGTGCTGGTCGCCGTCGTCGTGGCCATCGCCATCGTCGCCGTGTGGGACCTGGCCGATGACGGCGTCGATGTCGTCGGCGTGCTGCCGTCCGGCTTTCCCGCACCGACCCTGCCGTCGGTGGCGTGGGAGGAACTTGGCTCGCTGGCAGCGGGTGCGCTCGCCATCGCCGTCGTGTCGGCCGCCGACACTGCCGCGTTGTCGCGCAGTTTCTCTGCCAAACGCGGCGAGCGCGTCGACCAGAACCGCGAAGCGATCGGGCTGGGCGCGGCCAACATCGCCGCCGGTCTCTTCCAGGGCTTCCCGATGAGCGCGAGCTCGTCGCGCACCGTTGTCGCGGAATCGGTGGGCTCGAAGTCGCAGCTGACCGGGGCGCTGTCGGCGCTGCTGATCGTTGCGCTGCTGATCGGCGGCAACGACCTCCTCGCCGATCTGCCGTCGTCGGTGCTCGCAGCGATCGTCGTCGTCGCCTCGTTCGGCCTGTTCGACCTCCGGACCATCTGGTGGCTGGCGAAGGTCCGGCGCACCGACTTCCTCGCATCGATCATCGCCATGGCCGGTGTCGTGCTCGTCGGCGTACTCGAAGGCCTCCTGATCGCCATCGGCGCATCGCTCGCGATGTTCATCTGGAAACGTTGGCGCCCCTACAGCGCGGTGCTCGGGCGGGTCCGGGGCGAGAAGGGCTACCACGATCTGCAACGGCACCCGAGCGCCTACCGGGTTCCGGGGCTGTTGCTGTTCCGATTCGATGCGCCGCTGTTCTTCGCCAATGCGGCCTACTTCGAGGAGATGCTCGGCGAGGCCATCGACGACGAGTCCACGCCGGTGCGCCGGGTGGTCATCGCCGCCGAGTCGATGACCGACATCGACAGCACCGGCAGCGAGATCCTCGGCCAACTCCTCGACGATCTCGACGCCCGCGGCATCGAGTTCGCGTTCGCCGAGCTGAAGGGCCCGGTCAAGGATCGACTCCGCCGCTACGGCCTCTACGACCGCATCGGCGACGCATCTTTCCACGCCACGATCGGCAGTGCGGTTTCCGCGTACTCGCACGAGACCGGCGTGCCGTCGCGACCTGCCGCGTGGAAAACAAAGCGGTCGGACACCTGAGTCCGGCGCCGATGAGTACTGGGCTTCGGTTCGACGGCCGGGTCGCGGACCGTGACCCGAGCGGCAGCGAACAAGAGCGGGAAGCGACAGGTCCGAATCCGAACGAGTTCGCCGATCCGCGCACCCTCCTATCGTGTGGTCGTGAACTCGACGACACATTGGGATGCCGTCTACGCGGCTCGTGCCACCGAGGATCTGGGCTGGTACGAGCCGCGGCCGTCGACGCTCGGTCTCGTTCTGCGCTTCTCGGAACCCTCGGATGCGGTGATCGACATCGGTTCCGGCGACAGTCGCACCGCAGACGAGTTGGTGCATGCCGGCTACGCGGACATCACCATCCTCGATCTGTCCCGCACGGCTCTGGACCGGGTGCGGTCGCGTCTGGGTCCGGCCGCCCGGGAGGTGACCTCGATCGAAGCCGACGTCACCCTCTGGCAGCCCCCACGGCACTGGGACCTGTGGCACGACCGGGCGGTATTCCACTTCCTCGTCGACGCCGACGGCCGCGACGCATACAAGGCCACGGCGCTGCGCGCGCTGGCCGGCGATGGGCGCCTCGTCATCGCGACGTTCGCAGTCGACGGACCCGAACAATGCGCAGACCTGCCCGTCGAACGCTACGACCACGAGTCGTTGGCTGCCTTCTTCGAGCCCGAGTTCCGGCTGGTCGAGCACCGGGATATGCGAGCCGAACCGGCCGGGGCGGGAGACACGCGACCCTATGTGGCAGCGGTGCTCGAACGCCGCTGACGGTCGGTCCGGTGCCTGGGTACCTATCCGGTTGTGCGTCGGGCGAGGTAGAAGCCGTAGCCGAAGAATGCGGAGAACCGCTCGTAGAGTTCGATCTCCTGCTGTTCTGCCTCGACGACCTCGAGCGCTGCCGGCGAACGGTCCTGGTGGTCGAGGAAGGCCTCGAAGCGTGCCTGGAGCGGCCGGTAGTAGTGCTCGAGCCAGCAGTCCTCGGCGAGAGCGAAGTAGCCGATGGGGGAGTAGCCGGCGGCTTCGAGGATCGCGATCTTGGCCGACGCCGTTGCCACCTCGGGGTACTCGCCCACCCAGTGGTCGGTGAGCTCGGCGGGACGGTCGTGGGTGAGCCAGGTGAACTCGGACACGGCGAGGACGCCGCCAGGTCGCAGGAATCGACGCCAGGCGCTGACTCCATGGGCGAAGCCGATGTTGTAGACGGCGCCTTCGGACCAGATGACGTCGAGCGACTCGTCGTCGAAGCCGAGTTCGTCGATGGACGCCGTCACGGTGGTCACCCGGTCGGCGAGGCCCCGCTCTGCGGCCCTGGCTGCCAGACGGGCCAGGAACCCGGGGAAGAGGTCGACGGCCGTGATGTCCGCGTCGAGATCCTGCGCAAGGACCAGCGTGGAGGCGCCGGTGCCGCATCCCAGGTCGGCAATCCGCAGCTCGGTCCTCTGCTCTAGACCCGACAGCGCGATCGCTCGGCGGGTCGCCTCGTCGCTACCGGGGCCCTGACGTTGCCCGCCGAGGTGGAGTTCGACGAGGAGTTCGAGTTCGTCCATCACGTCGCATAATCGCCGACCGGATGCGCTACCGCCAGGCCGGCTCCGAGCGCTGCTCGAAGTGCTCGAAGGCCCGTTGCAGTCCCTCGAGAACCTCCGCAGCCGTCTCGAACAGCGCCTGCGCCTTCGGGTCCTCGACCTTCCCCACGTCCTCGCGTGCGTGGTCGGCGACGTCGCTCAACATTTCTCTCAGCTTGATCGTGTGATGTCGGGGGTCGTTCTCGGGAAACTCCTGGCGGTCAACCATCATCGGGCTCCTCGGGTCGTTCCATCGCGCATTACCCACTGGGCCGTGTCTCGAATCCCTGCCCCCGAACGATCACCGAGCTGGTGAACCCATCGAAGGTGCATGAATCGGCTGCGCGCTGGGTAGGGCGCCTCCATGGACAATGACACGAAAATCACGTCGTCCGGTGCGGATTCGATCTCCACCCGGCGCGTGGAAAACGATCCCTCCCCGGGGGACGCCCCGACAGCCGAAGCCTCCGACACGGGGCTGTTCGCCGGTGCGATCCTGCTGCTCGTCGGCATCGTGGTGCTACTGATCGTCGCGATTCAGAACTCCCAAGATGTCGAGTTCGAGTTCCTGTGGATCACGATGACCACGCCGCTGCTGGTCGTGATCCTCGTCACGATCGCCGTGGCGGTGTTGCTCGACGAAGCCGTGGGGTTGGTATGGCGCAGCCGGCGAAGGACGCGTTCGCGAGAACGCAACGAACTCCAGCGTCTGCGAGAAAGAGGCTGATGGGTCTCGGAGGCTGAACCGAGAGTTCGATACTGCGAGAGCGGCTGGTCCGCGCGCGGCCGGCCGTGTCAGATCCGGGTCTTCGTGGAAGGCAGCCCGGACCGAGGAGGCCGCCATGACCGATCACGAACACCCCGGACGCGCGGCCGCGGCCGATCGCACCGACCATGCCGTGGAGGCCCGCGGAGAGGAGCTCGAGCACCGCGGCCACACCGGCCGCGGCGGCCACGTCGGCCATGACAAGCACGCGGGTCACGACCCGGACATGTTCCGCCGCCTCTTCTGGTGGAACCTGGTGCTGGCCGTCCCGGTGCTGGTCTTCTCCGGACAGATCCAGGATTGGTTCGGCTATTCGATCGACGGCGACTGGGCCGCCTGGGTCGCGCCGGTGCTCGGCACGGTCATCTACCTGTGGGGTGGGCAGCCGTTCCTGAAGGGCGCGGTGGCCGAGGTCCGCAACCGCCAACCCGCGATGATGCTGCTGATCGCGCTGGCGATCACGGTGGCGTACGGGTCGTCGCTGGCCTCGTCGCTCGGGTTGGGCGACCTCGACTTCTGGTGGGAACTCGCCGCGCTCATCGTCGTGATGCTGCTGGGCCACTGGCAGGAGATGAAGGCCATCGGACAGGCCCGCGGTGCGTTGGCAGCGCTCGCCGAACTGCTCCCGGACACGGCGGAGCTGGTGGTGGACAGCCGCGTCGAGGAGGTGACCATCGCGTCACTCGACGTCGGCGACGTCGTCCTCGTGCGCCCCGGTGGGAGGGTGCCGGCTGACGGTGTGGTCGCCGAGGGGCAGGCGTACTTCGACGAATCGATGATCACCGGAGAGTCCCGGCCGGTCCAGCGGTCGGCCGGGGACCGGGTCGTGGCGGGGACGGTGTCGACGGACTCGTCGGTGCGGGTCCGCATCGACGCCGTCGGCGACGACACCGCGCTCGCCGGGATCCAGCGGATGGTGTCCGAAGCACAGTCGTCGGGCTCACGTGCTCAGGCACTCGCCGATCGCGCCGCAGCCGCACTGTTCTATCTGGCGACGGCGGCTGCGCTGATCACGCTGGCGGTGTGGGCGGCGCTCGGCGACGGCGGCGAGGGGGTGATCCGCACCGTCACCGTGTTGGTCATCGCCTGCCCGCACGCCCTCGGTCTGGCGATCCCGCTGGTCATCTCGATCTCGACGGCCACCTCGGCCCGGGCCGGGATCCTGGTGAAGGACCGGCTGGCGCTCGAGCGGATGCGCACCATCGACGCCGTGCTGTTCGACAAGACCGGCACGCTCACCAAGGGCAACCACGCCGTCGTCGACCACGTCGCGGTCGGCACACGTGACCGCGACGAGGTGTTGGCGCTGGCGGCCGCGGCCGAGGCCGACAGCGAACATCCGATCGCCCGCGCAATCGTCGCCGCCGCGGCAGAGCGCACCGAAGTGCCGACAGCACAGGGTTTCGAGGCGCTCACCGGCCGGGGGATCCGTGCCGAGGTCGACGGACGCGAGGTGATGGTCGGCGGCCCGGCGCTGTTGGCCGAGGCCGGCGCCGCCGAGCCCGACGACCTGGAGGCGGTGACCACCCGGTGGCACGAGCGCGGGGGATCGGTGCTGTGGATCCTCGAAGGCGGCGAGGTTGTGGGTGCGCTGACCCTCGCCGACGAGATCCGTCCCGAGTCGCGTGCTGCGGTCGATGCGTTGCACGACCGGGGCGTACAGGTCGTGCTGATCACCGGCGATGCACGCCAGGTCGCCGACGGGGTGGCCGCCGAGCTGGGGATCGACGAGGTCTTTGCAGAGGTCCTGCCAGGGGACAAGGACGCCAAGGTCGCCGCGCTGCAGGAACGGGGATTGCGGGTGGCGATGGTCGGCGACGGTGTCAACGATGCGCCGGCGCTGGCCCGCGCCGACGTGGGCATCGCGATCGGCGCCGGAACCGACGTCGCCATCGAGTCGGCAGGCGTCGTGCTCGCATCGAGTGACCCGCGGGGCGTGATCGGGGTGATCGACCTGTCTCGGGCCACCTACACGAAGATGGTGCAGAACCTCGTCTGGGCCACCGGCTACAACCTCGTCGCCATCCCCGTCGCGGCAGGAGTCTTCGCATTCGCCGGCCTCACCCTGCCGCCGGCGGCGGCTGCGGTCGCCATGAGCGCCTCCACCGTGATCGTGGCGGGCAACGCCCAACTCCTGCGACGCCTCGACCTCCGCCCCCGCCGGCTGTGACGGGCTCGCACCGGGCCCGGTCCGGTCATCGCCCGAGGTGCGTCAGCTTCTCACGGTACTCCTCGGCCGTGATCTCCCCCCGGGCGTAGCGCTCGTCGAGGATCTCCCGGACGTGGTCCTGTTGCCCGGCACCGGACGAGCGACGGGTGAGCAGGTAGACGGCGACGGCGATGATGGCGACCCAGCTGAGCATCATCAGGGTCGCCCAGAACCACATCCAGCCGCCGCCCCATCCATCCATGTGATCGACCCAACCATGGTCGTCGGCCAGCAACGCAGACAGCTCGGACACGTCGCACCTCCTCGATGGACCCCAGATGGAGTGGCACTACCCCCGCGACGCCCAGCTGACGCCTCGCGGATCACTCTGGTCCGGCGCCGCGGGCTCAGGTGTGGAGGCCCCGGCGCTGACGCTGCTCTGCGGTTCGAACAGTGGCCGGTACAGCCACACTGCCGCAGCGCTGAACACGACGGCGGCGACGCCGAACAGCACGGTGTCGGCGGTCGTCACCAATGGATCGTCGTGCACACGCATGGAGACGTTCATCGCCGCCACCGACACCGGGACGAGGGCGAACCAGCCGATGACCGCGTAGGCGGCGGTCCGGGCCCACTGCGTGCCCACCCACAGCCCACCGGCAGCAGCCAACGCAGCCGGGGTGACCACCCCGAGGTCGAGGAAGGCGACCAGCCAGAACGCCGTCGGATTGTCGAGGTAGGCGTCGCTGCTCGTCGGGTCGTCGATGACCCCGGCGATGATGGGGATCTGACGCCCCAAGGCGATGAACGCCGCGACGCCGGCCAAGAGCCAGGTTCGTCGGCGATCACTACGCCGGGAATCGGGCCGGAGCCGATCCCGATCGACCGACCGCCAGGCACCGGCGGCCACTGCCACGGCCAGGACGAACAACACGATGTGGCCCAGCGCGAAGTTCTCGTTGTTGCCGTCCAGACCGAGATAATCCGGGCCCACCACGTACTGCGGCATCATGTAGGCGGCGAAGAGAGCAGGGCTCATCGCCAGGACAGGACCCGCCTGGTGGCCTCGGTGAACGAGCCATGCCGACGCTGATGCCAGCGGTACCGCGACCCCCAGGGCGACGGCGTCGAGACCGATGGCCTGGTAGATCATCGAGTCGCTGTACCGGTAGTCGATCACGTTCGCGGCCAGGGGCCCCAGGAGCGAGTTGGCTGCCAATCCGAGAGCCAACAGGATCAGACTCGCGACCAGCCACGAGGGGCCGCTCTGGCGGCGGTGGCGGCGGTGCCTGCTGTCTGCAGCTGCGATCGTTTCGTTCCGGGTTGCCACCGCGGCGTCTTACCCGTCCGGGTGCCAGGCAAACGCTGCTGTCTCCGCCGGCCGGCAGGTCATGGACAGGCTCATCGATCGTCGTCGGACCCGTCGGGTTCGTCGCTCGGGACGGCGTGGAGCCGGGGAGACCGCGGCGAAGGCTGCTCGGTTGCGGCGCTGCGATCCGTGCGCCTGCGATGCCACGGGAGCAGGTCCGGCGGTGTCAGCTGCCAGAGCAGGATGATGGCGACGAGTTCGACGAGATGAACCGGCTCGGCCCACGGTCCCCGGTGCCCGTTGATGATGTCGATGACCGTGGCGGCGATCGTGAGCGCACCGAAGGTCGCCGCCAGCGCGAGCATCGCATGGGTCAGGCGCGACATCGCCGCTGCCACCAGCAGGCCGACGCCGAAGCCGATCTGCCACGTTGCCAGGTGGCGTGCCGCATGGGTGTGGGCGTCGAGTCCATGACCGGTCGCGTAGGTGGGGATCGCTTCGACGACGATGACGATGGCGGCCAAGGCAAGCAGCCACCGCGTCCAGCGCGCCCGCAGCCACCGTCGCTCCCGTGGGCTCAGACACTCGGGGTCGATGCCCGCGGGACGGTTGACCGACGCCTCGACCGCCGTTGCCGAAGCGACCGCGATGGGTTCGGGCCCGACGGAGGTGGCTGCGAGGATCGGCCCGCACGATACGCACCGGCGGGCGTGATCGAGCGCCCGGCTGCGTTCGGGCTCGGGCAACTCGCCGTCGGCGGCGGCGGAGACGTCCTCCCAACGGGGGCAGGCTCGAAGGCTCATAGCGGTGCGCGACCGTAGCGGAACCGGTTGGGCGCGGCGACGGCGACGATGGCGAACAGCGCAGCCCCGGTCAACACGATGGCGGGGCCGCTCGCGATGTCGTGGTAATAGGAGATGTAGAGGCCCACGATGCCGATGAACATCCCGATCCCGATCGAGGCGACGGTCAGCTGCCCGAACGACCGGAAGGCCAGCGACGCGGTCGCGGGCGGCAACAGCAGGGTCGCTGCCACCAGCAACACACCGAGGACCTGCAGCGCCGTGACCACGGCCAGCCCCAGAAGCAGATGGAACATCACCTCGATGGGGCCGGAGCGGACGCCGTGTGCGGCGGCCACGGTGGCGTTGTGGGTCACCGCCAGCAGCGGCTTGTAGAAGACGGCGAGGACGGCACCGGTGAAGATCACCACGACCGTGACGAGGATCAGGTCGTTGCGGTCGACGCCCAAGATGTTGCCGAACAACAGGTTCGAGATGTTGAGGCTGCGGTCCCGGTTGGCCGAGATGACCGCGACCCCGGCGGCGAACATCGTCGAGGCGACGATCCCGATCGCCGTGTCGACGGGCACGCCCCGGCGCCGCACGATGTAGATCGCCACGATCGCGACCAGCGCCGCGGCGGCGGCGCCCGAGTACAGCCCGGCGCCGTAGACCAGGGCCACCCCGACCCCGCCAAGCACGCTCTGCGACAGTCCCTGGCCGATGTAGGCCATGCGCCGCACGACCACGAACGGTCCCAGCGCACCGGCGAGCGCACCGACGAGCACCGCCGCGATCATCGCCCGCTCGAAGAACGCGAACGCGAACGGATCCGTCAACAGGCTCATCGTGGGCCCCTCACGAGCGCGGCCCTGTCACGAGCGCCGCATTGTCGACGACGACGGGGCGGCCGTCGTGTTCGATCACGTGCATCTCGGCACCGAACGTCGCCGCCAGAACCTGCGGGCGCAGCACCGACAGCGGCGGGCCGTCGGCACGGACGGTCCGGTTGAGGCACACGACACGCGGCAGGTGGGATGCGACCCAGTTGAGGTCGTGGGTGGTCATGACCACCGTGAGTCCGTCGCCGGCCAGGTCGCCGACGAGGGCGAGCATCTCGGCGCGGGTCGCCAGGTCGATGCCACTCGTCGGCTCGTCGAGCAGCACCAGGTCGGGTTCCGACACCAACGCTCGGGCGAACAACACCCGCTGGAACTGACCTCCCGACAGTTCGTGGAGACTCCGACCGGCGAGATCGCCGATCCCGAGGCGCTCCAGGGCGCGGCCGGCGGCGGCCTTCTCGGCGCGCGAGAACCACGGCACCCGCGCGCTCGACGCCGCGGCGCCGAGCAGCACCGCCCCGCGCACCGTCAGGGGGAAGGTCCGTTCGCTGACCTCGAGCTGGGGGACGTAGCCGACCGAACGCCGTCGCCGTGCTCGACCGCTCGCGAGCGTCACCTGCCCCGACGTCGGAGCGACCTCGCCCAGCAGCAGACGCAGCAGCGTGGTCTTGCCCGCACCGGATGGTCCGACGATCCCGACGAGTTCGCCCGCATCGACCCGCAGGTCGATGCCGGTGAGCGGGACGACCTCGCCGAAGCGGACCTCGACCCCGGACAACTCGATGGTGGTCGTCACGCCAGCGCCGGATCCACCGCGTCGAGCCCGGACGCATCGCCGCCGAGCGCCGTGACGATCGTGCGCACGTTGGCGACCATCATGCCCACGTAGCTGTGCTCGGGATCGCCGGGCTCGCCCGGCAACGCGTCGTCGGAGAGGTCGGCGACATAGGCGGCGCCTGACTCCTCTTCGATGACCTCGAGGACATCGGAGGGGAACACCTCCGACCCGAAGAACGCGGGTACGCCCGCGGCACGGACCTCTTCGATGGTGCTGCGCAGTTCTGCCGCAGAGGGCTCGGAGAAGTCGGTGGGCTGGATCGCGCCGATCACCGGCAGCCCGAAGCGCCGGCCGAAGTAGGACCACGAGTCGTGGTACACGACCAGCTTGCGGTTGGCTTCGGGAATGGTCTCGATCGCCGTCGCGAACGCGGCGTCGAGCGCCTCGAGCTCTGCGAGCAGCGCTGCGGCGCGTTCGGTGTGGCCGGCGGCGCCGTCGGGGTCGACCTCGGCCAGGATCTCGGCGATGCGGTCGACGTACAGACGGGCGTAGACGGGGTCGGGCCAGAAGTGGGCGTTGAAGTTGTGGGCGTGACCGTGCGCGGCGATCTGCTCGGCGGAGTCCGTTGCGATCACCTCGTCGGACGGGATCACATCGGCGAGCGCGTGATGGGGAGTCCCGGGTGGGTAGTTGGTCGCCGCGAAGGACGACACCACGTCGTTGAGACCCATGCCGTTCTCGATGTACACGTCGGCTTCGGCGAGCGCCCGGGCGTTCTCGGGCCGGGGCTCGTAGGTGTGCCCGTCGGCGCCCAGCGGAACGACGCTGGTGACCGCCACCGCCGGGCCGGCCACCCGGGACACCAGATCGGCCAGGGGAGGATCCGAGACGACGACCGACAGCGCATCCTCGGGCAGCGGCGCGGGTTGCTCCTCGAGTTGTTCGTTCGGCTGCTCCTCGGGCGGGGCATCGCCGGACTCGTCGGCCTGGCCTTCGATGGCGTCGTTTCCGGCCTCGACCGCCTCGAGCGTCGGCCCCTCCTCGGAGGAGCCACAGGCTGCCGACACCGACAGCAGCGCGATCGCCGCGACGCTCATGATGAGGCGGACGCGGCCGGGACCCGAGATCGAAGATGCGTACATGCCCCATCAGTCGGGCTTTCGACGCCTAGAGTTCCCCCGGCTGCCAGATTCTTCCGCTTCGGCATCCGGCCCCCACCACCTCATGACCGACCCCGCAACCACCGCGCTCTTCGCGGCACAGGACGGAGACCCGGCTGCGTTCGAGGCCTTCATCCTGCTCACCCGACGCGACGTCACCGCCTACTGCCGATACCTCGGCGACGCAGACCACCTCGACGATCTCGTCCAGGACACCTATCTCCGGGCCCTGCGCAGTCTCGGGTCGTTCCGGTCGGACAGCTCGGGCACCCGGTGGGTCCTGTCCATCGCCCGACGGGCCTGCGCCGATGCGGTGGAGCAGCACCAGCGGGCTCGCCGAACCGAGCTCACCCGCCGCCCCGTGGTCGACCCCACGGTCCCGGTCGACCTCTCGCTGCTCATCGACGAGCTCGCCGAGGACCAGCGCAGCGCGTTCGTGCTCACGCAGGTCCTCGGCCACACCTACGACGAGGCCGCCGAGATGTGTCGTTGTCCGGTGGGAACCATCCGCTCACGGGTGGCCCGGGCACGCGCCGCACTGGCGGCGTCGGCCGGCGACCGCCGCGCCGGCTGACCGCAGCGTCGGGGCGCGCCCGGCCGCAGCGCGCGATCCGCGTCGATCCTCAGGCGTTGCGGCCGAGCAGCGCGGTACGGCACGGCGGGCACAGCCACCAGTCCGGCATCACGCCGGCCTCGTAGTCTTCGCCCACCGGGAACAGCGCCCGGCACCGGCCACACTGTCGAGTCGGCTCGTCGGTGTCGGTCATCGGGCCTCCGCGAGGATGCACTCGGTGGTGAGCACGAGCGCCGAGACCGAGCCGGCGTTCGCCAGCGCAGCTTTCACCACCATGACCGGGTCGATGATGCCGGCCTTCGTCAGGTCCTCGTAGACGTCGGTGGCGGCGTTGTAGCCGATGTCGCCGAGCTCGGCTTCGACCCGACCTGCGACCACGCCGGGATCGTGGCCGGCGTTCTCGGCGATCTGACGGGTCGGCGCTGCCAGCGCATGCCACACCACCCGAGCGCCGGTGGCCTCGTCGCTGTCGCGCAACGAGGCGATCATGGCCTCGACGGCCGGCCGGGCCCGCAGCAGTGCGGTGCCGCCGCCGGGCACGACGCCCTCGGCGATCGCGGCGCGGGTCGCGTTGACCGCGTCCTCGATCCGGAACTTGCGTTCGGTCAGTTCGGTCTCCGATGCGGCGCCCACGCCGATGGTCGCGACCCCGCCGGTCAGGCGGGCCAGTCGCTGTTCGGCCTGGGTGCGGTCGTAGCTGTCGTCGGTGGTCTCGATCTCGCGGCGCACCTGCGCGAGGCGGGCCTCGACCTCGGCGGGATCGGCGCCACCGTCGATGATCGTCGTCGAGTCCTTCGTGACCACCACCTTGCGGGCTCGGCCGAGGTCGCCGAGCTCCACCGCCGCGATCGATGTGCCCATCTCCTCGCCCAGGACCCGTGCCCCGGTGAGCACCGCCACGTCGGCCAGGGTCTCGGCCCGGTGCCGTCCGATGCCCGGCGCCTTCACGGCCACCGAGGTGAACGTCGCCTTGACGCTGTTGACCACCAGCGTCGACAACGCGGCGCCCTCGACGTTCGCCGCAATGATCAGCAGCGGCCGGCCCGTGGCCGCGACCTCCTCGAGGATCGGCAGGAGGTCCGCGACCGCCGAGATGCGGCCGTCGTAGATCAGCACGTGGCAGTCGGTGTGGACGCTCTCCATGCGGGCGGCGTCGGTGACGAAGTACGGGGATATGTAGCCGGCGTCGAGTTCGGTCCCCTCGCCGAAGGCGAGTTCGAGCCCGAAGCTGTTGGCGTTCTCGACCGTGATGACGCCGTGGCGCCCCACTCGGTCGAAGGCCTCGCCGAGGATCTCGCCGATGCCCTCGTCGCCGCCTGCGATGGTCGCCACCGCGGCGATGTCAGCACGGTCCTCGACCGGAGACGCCATGGCGGTGATGGCTTCGAGCGCACAAGCCGTGGCGGCACGCATGCCCCGAGCGACCGCCATGGGGTTCGCTCCCGCGGTGACGTTGCGCAGGCCCTCGTCGATCATCGACCGGGCCAGCACCGTGGCCGTGGTGGTGCCGTCGCCGGCGGCTTCGTTGGTGGCCAGAGCGACCTGGCGGACCAGCTGGCTGCCCATGTCGGCCAGGGCATCGGGCAGGCCCACCTCGGCGGCGATCGTCGCACCGTCGTTGGTCACGGTCGGCAAGCCGAACGGGCGGGCCAACACGACGTTGCGCCCCTTCGGCCCGAGGGTGATGCTGACGGCGTCGGCCAGGGCGGCGACACCTCGTGCCAGCTCGCGCCGGGCTTCGTCCGCGTATGCGATGGTCTTGGCCATTGTGGTCGTGCTTCTCTCGGGGTGGGAGGGGAAAGGGGTGAGGGGAGGGAGCTGGGCCGAGTGCCCGTGGCTCGGCGTGACGGGTCCGGTCAGGAACGCGCAGCGTCGGCGGTGGTCGCTGCGTGCGCGGCAGCTGCCTCGTCGCATCGCCAACACGGGTCGTCGGCGCGGTGGGGGTCGAGGTGGACGTCGTTTGCCGAGGGCCAGATGGGGGTCGAGGATTCGTCGGTCGAGGTCAGGCGGATGCCGACGCGGGTGCGGTGAGGCTCGCGTTGGGCGATGACGACGACGCCGCGGCGCAGGGGCGCGAGCGGGTCGGTCGGCTCGTGCACCAGGACCGGGGTACCGACGCGGATCCACTGCCAGTCGAGCTTCAACATGACGACCCCGCTATCGCAGTGCGGGCGCCCGAGGGCGGGCGGTGGGATCGTCGGAGACCCTGGTGGGGTCGGGGGATGGATGGGACCTTACGGGACATGATGCCCCTCTCGTTCAGGAGAGGCGTCGGGCCTGTGGCAGATCGACCGAGCAGGTCGTGGCTGTCCAAACGAGGCGTCCCTACCGGGTGCGTGTCATCACCCTACCGGTGGACGACGCCTTGGGGACAGCGCCTCCCCCTCGTCCACCTCCAGCGGTGGCGGCCGGCGGTCGACCGTCGGCGCCGGCGCTCAGGACGGCGGCGGGATCGGGCGACCCATCTGGTGCAACCACCGGGCGTGGGAGCCGATGGCGGCCCAGACCCCGCGGTGGCGTTTGTGGTCGAAGCCGTGCTCGAGGCACTGGGCACGGAAGCGTCTGCCGAGTGACGGGTAGATCGTGTGTGGCAGCCGGGGCGCCAGGTGGTGCTCGATCTGGTGATCGAGACCGCCGACGATCCAACGGAACAGATGCCCGGCGACCGGCACCGGTGACGCGATGTTCGCGGTCGTGCGGAGCTGGTGGGGGGCGAACGCGGCACCGCGGTGCGACTCGGACTCGTCGACGGCGTCCGTCTCGTCGACGCAATGGGCGAGCTGGAACGTCACGGCGAGCACGAAGCCGACCACCCACGACATCGCGACGTAGAAGGCGAGGACGGCCCACCAGGGGTTGAACAGCAACGGGATGACCACGAAGACCGCGATGTGAGCGACCTTGCCCGCGACGATCCGGGCGATGTCGGCCGGCGCGGGGCGATGGCGCATCTCCTGGGGGCCGATGCGTCCCGTGATGACGTTGCGGAGGTCGCCGATGAGAAGGTTCTTGAGCGCCATGAACCCATAGAGCGGCCACAGATAGATGTGCTGGTACCGGTGCCACCGCCGCCAGGGCTGACCAGGAGACAGGCGGGCGAAGGGGGGTTGGTCGATGTCGCTGTCGATGCCTTCGACGTTCGTTGCACCGTGGTGCAACACGTTGTGCTTGAACCGCCACATGAACGAACTGGTGCCCAGGCCGTCGGCGACATAGGAGACGACACGATCGAGGCGTTGGCTGCGGGAGAACGCGCCGTGGTTGGCGTCGTGCATGATGCTGGTGGCCGTGGCGATCAACCCGGTGACGAGCACCGCCGCGCTGGCGAAGCGCAGCAGCAGGCTGCTTTCGTCGATGACGAGCGCCCCGTAGCTCGCAGCGACCAGGGCAGCGATGAAGGCGGCCTTGAGGTGCAGGCGCCGGCGCGCCGATCTGATCTCGGCTTCGGTCGGCAGCACCGAACGCCACAGGGCCGCCAGGCCGCTGGTCTGGTCGGCGCCGGTCTGCACGGGCGCGCGATCAGGGGACTCGGAGGTGCCCGGGTGGGCGGAGGTGAGGGACAAAGGTGCTCCTTGTCCGCACATCGCGGACGGAGGCTCGCCGTCCGCCTCGAACGATGATCCGGCGGGCCCGGCGATACGGGCGGCTCGCGTGGACGGCGGAATCGATACCCGTCGGCGAGCCCACCAGCCGGAAACCCCGGCTGGGTCACTGCCACCGTACTCGGCCGGGCCCAGAAGGTATCGGCAGCCTTCCCCGGCACCATGCCGGGTGGTTTCGACCGCTGACCGAACGGGCAGTCATGGCGCGATGAACGAGATCGCGAACCCGGCCGGACAACTACGCCCGAAAGAACGGGTGATCAGGCGCCTCGCCGCCGACGGCCTGTCCCATCCGGAGATCGCCTGGCGTTTCCGGTGCTCGCCGGGCCACGTCGAGCGGATCCTCGAGCTCTCTGCGCTGCCGCGTTCGCCGCGGACGACGACCCGCTCCGCCGGCGCGACGCCGCTGGAGCGCACGGTCCTGAAAGCCCGCGCCAAGGGATCGTCGCACGCCGAGATCGGGGCGCGGATGCGCCGCTCGCCGGGCTTCGTGGCCCGGGTGGAGCATCTCGCCGCCATCCGAACCGATGTGGAGGCGCCAACATGAAGGTCTGGATCGATCAGGATCTGTGCACCGGAGATGGCTTGTGCGAGGAGATCGCACCCGACGTGTTCACGCTCCTCGATGATGGCTTGGCGTACGTGCAGGAAGGCTCGAGGGTCTTCTCCGACCCGGGCGGAGCCGAGGGTCTGGCCCTCGTCCCCCAGGGCCAGGAGGAAGCGGTGATCGAGTCGGCCGAGGAGTGCCCGGGGGAGTGCATCTTCATCGAGCTGTGAGTGCCGGACCGCCTCCTGATCATGGTCGGACGCGGCGCCACAGCGATCTCGAGGTGACCGCCGTCGGTTCGCCCCGATCCCGAAACACAAACCAGCAGATCCGACCACCAACGTCAGGAGTAGCCATGAGCGAACAAGAGCGTCTCTCCGCAGAATGGGGTGCCCTCACCTCGTCGGAGTTCCAGTCCAACGAGAAGTGGTGGCCGAACGCCCTGAACCTGCGGATCCTGCACCAGGCCCATCCGGATTCCACTCCCTTCCACCCCGACTACACGTACCGCAGCGCACTGTCGGAGCTCGACTTCGATGCCCTGGCGAGCGACCTCGACGCGCTGATGACCGATTCGCAGGACTGGTGGCCCGCGGACTGGGGTCACTACGGCCCGTTCTTCATCCGCATGAGCTGGCACGCCGCCGGCACCTACCGGGTGAGCGATGGTCGCGGCGGCGCCGGCACCGGCGCACAGCGGTACGCCCCGCTCAACTCCTGGCCCGACAACGGCAACCTGGACAAGGCCCGCCGCCTGCTGCTGCCGATCAAGCAGAAGTACGGCAAGAGGGTCTCCTGGGCGGATCTGTTCGTCCTCGCCGGCAACCGCGCCCTCGAGACCATGGGGTTCCGCACGGCCGGCTTCTCGTTCGGTCGCGCCGACATCTGGGCACCGGAGGACGACATCTACTGGGGCCCCGAGAACGAGTGGCTCTCGATCGACGAGGAGCGGTATACGGGCAGCTTCGAGGATGGCAGCCGCACCCTCGACAACCCGCTCGCAGCGGTCCAGATGGGGCTGATCTACGTCAATCCCGAAGGGCCCAACGGCATCCCCGACGCGATGCGCTCGGCCCAGGACATCCGCGAGACGTTCGGGCGGATGGCCATGAACGACGAGGAGACGGTGGCGCTCACCGTCGGTGGGCACACGTTCGGCAAGATGCACGGCGCCGTATCGCCGGAGTTCCACGGTCCCGAACCCGAAGCTGGGGGGCTGGCCGACCAGGGGTTCGGTTGGGCGAACTCCCACGAGACCGGCTTCGGCGAGTACACGCTGACGTCGGGTCTCGAGGGTGCCTGGACGCCCACACCGACCCAGTGGGACAACAAGTACCTCGACACGATCTTCTCCCACGAGTGGGAGCTGACCGAATCGCCCGCAGGCGCCAAGCAGTGGCAGCCCCGCGAGGTGAAGGACGGCTTCTGGGTCCCCGACGCCCACATCGAGGGCAAGATGAACCCGCCCACCATGTCGACGGCGGACATGGCCATGATCACCGATCCCGACTACCTGGAGATCTCGAAGCGCTTCCACGAGAACCCCGATCAGCTGGCCGATGCGTTCGCCAAGGCCTGGTTCAAGTTGCTCCACCGCGACATGGGTCCGGCGATCCGCTACACCGGTCCGCAGTTGCCCGACGAGCAGTACCTGTGGCAGGACAACGTGCCGGCGCACGAGGGTGCGATGATCGGCGAGGGCGAGATCGCCGAGCTCGCCTCGATCATTCTCGGTTCGGGGCTGACCAACGAACAGCTCGTCAAGACTGCATGGGCGTCGGCGTCGACCTACCGTCGCACCGATTACCGCGGTGGTGCCAACGGCGCCCGTATCCGTCTGTCGCCGATGAGCGAGTGGGACGCCAACGTGCAGGCGGGCGTCGGACCGGTGATCTCGAAGCTCGACGAGATCCGTTCGGACTTCAACCGCCGGGGCGGTGCCCAGGTCTCGCTGTCCGACCTCATCGTGCTCGGCGGGACCGTCGCCGTCGAGGCGGCCGCCCGAGCGGCCGGCCACGACATCACCGTCCCGTTCACGCCAGGCCGTACCGACGCCTCCCAGGAGGACACCGACGTCGATTCGTTCCAGTGGCTCGAACCCCAGGCCGACGGCTTCCGGAACTACGTCGCCAAGTTCGGTGCGGTGCCGACCGAGCATCTCCTCATCGACAAGGCGTTCATGCTCAACCTGACCGCACCGCAGATGACCGCCCTCGTCGGTGGCCTGCGCGTCATCGGCAACAACGTCGGCGACGAGGGGTACGGCGAGTTCACCCACCGCAAGGGCCAGCTGACCAACGACTTCTTCGTCAACCTCCTCGACATGCGGACGAAGTGGGCGTCTGTAGACGAGTCCGAGGACACCTACGAAGGGCGCGACCGGTCGTCGGGTGACCTGAGGTGGAAGGCCACCAGGGTCGACCTCATCTTCGGAGCGAACAGCCAGCTCCGGGCCCTCGCCGAGGAGTTCGCCGCCGCGGGCGGCGAGGAGGACTTCCTGCGTCACTTCGTCGCCGGATGGGTGAAGGTCATGGAGAACGACCGCTTCGATCTGCACCGATAGATCGGATCACGGGTCCGACGGGGCGCTGCCCGCCGGCGGCGCCCCGTCGGCGCGTGCGGCTCCGGTGGATCGTCCGCCGTAGCCGCTCTCTGACGCGCAGCCGCCGTGGATCGGCGTCAGAGGTCGTAAGGGCGATAGCGGGGATCGTCGGGGCCGAGACCGCTGACCAGCTGCAGTGCCGAGATCGCGCCGTGGGGCGCGTCGGGCGACGGGTAGCGGTTGGTGAACTCCAACAGGACCGTCCGCTCGTGGATGCGCCACTGGTCGTCACGTCGTTCGACGACGTCGAGATAGCGGCTCCCGTGGAGGCTCTGCATGACCGGCCCGTCGTCGCCGCCGGGACGGCGGCTGCCCGCCAGGCTGTTGGACTCGACCGTCGCCCGGTCGCCGTCGATGTCCACGAGGATGTTGAACACGTAGTGGAACCGGTGCAGCGACGACGCCTCGATGGGCATCACGACGTCGCACCACTCGTGGGCGTTGCCGACGAAGAACCCGTAGTCGACGTGCCCGTCCTCCCAGAAACACAGCTTCAGGCGTTCGAGGTCCAGCCAATCCAGCGCCTTGGCGTAGCGGGCACCGACCACGTCGGCGATGGCCTGGGTGTCGGCCAGCCGTTGCACCGTTGCGGCGAGATCGTTCATGGAGCGTGACCGTACTGTGGGAGTCGGGCGCCTGCCCGGCCTCAGCGGGTGGCAGCAACGGCCTCGATCAGTGTGTCGACGGTGGGCCGGTCGTCGGGCGACGCCGGCCAGAAGCCGGCGGCGAGGCGCCCCTGCGCGTCGATGACGAAATCACCGCCGAGTTGACGGGTGTCCTGGGTGGGACGGCGCAGCTTGCGGCCCTGGCGCAGGAGCCGGGCGTACATCCTCATCGTGCCGAGGCTCCAGATGTCTCGCAGCGTGCCCCGGCCGAGGTCGAACTGCCGGTAGGCCTCGCGGTCGGGGTCGGCCAGCATCGGGAAGGGCAGCTCGAGGTGTGTCCGGTGCGCGGGCAGTTCCTCCGGCGGGGCGAACGTGACGGCGACGATGTGGGCGTCACCGAACTCGGGCAGGCGATCGCGCACGGCGATCAGGTGCTCCTGGCAGGGCAGTCACATGAGGTGACGGTGAAAGATCAGCACCACCGGTGTGCCCCGGTGCTCGGAGAGCCGCCAGAGGGCACCACGGTCGTCGGTGAGGGTGAAGTCGGCGACCAGGTCTCCGGTCTGCATGGGGACTCCTGTTCAGAGGACCTCGACGGTCCAGGTGGCGGGGTCGACGACGTTGCCGAGGTGCACGTAGAGGCGCATTGCCTCGCCGGCTGCGAGCTCGCGGTCGATACGGAACACCCGGTTGCCCCAGCTGGTCGGCGGGCCCAGCGGCGAGGTCGACAACACGGTGTCGTCGTCGAATCGTGCCTCGAACCACACGCAGGCCCCGTCGACGATCGTGTCGTCGGGGCTGCGACGCTCGACGACGTGATCGATGGGGATCGCCCCGATGTCGTCGAGGGTGGCGAGGTCGAACTCAACGATCGGGGCTGGCGCCGACACCGCTGATGCGACCGACCCCGGCCGCGCCCAGAACTGCTCGGAGCGGCCGGTGTCGAAGCGTGCGGCCACCGGTGAGTGCTCGAGGGGCGCCAGGTCGATCCCGTCGGGGAGCTCGATGTTCCAGAAGCGCCGCACCCGCATCGCCGGATGGAACGACACCGGTTCGACGAACAGCGCGAAGCGCGCCGGCAGCATCCGCCCGCCTGGAGCGAGCAGGCGATCGCGGGCGTCGAGCAGGTTGTCGACGAGGTTCTCGTTGAACAGCTCGTCGCCCATCTGCTCGTGGAGCACGACATCGACGGGCTCGGGGAGCGTGAGCTCGCGACTGTTGACCTGGATGAACTCGACGTTGGTGATCTGGTTGTGGTGGGCGATCTCTCGGGCCACCTCGATGAAGTCGGAGTGCTCGACTGCGTAGACCTTGGCGGCGCCGGCCTTGGCGGCCATGAACGCGAGGAGCCCGGTGCCGGTGCCCAGATCGAGGACGACGTCGCCGGGCGAGACCTTGCGATGGATGGCCCGGTGGTAGGCCTCGACACGGATCCGGTCGCTCAGCATCTCTTCGTGCTCGGCGAGCCCCGCGAAGTTGGTCTCGTTGACGAGGTCGTACACGACGTTCATGAGCCGGTCGCTCGATGCGACCCGCTCGGCGCCGAACCGCAGCGTCGACCGGATCGCCTTGGTGGCCATGTGCCGTGGGTTGGTAGCCATCACCGCAGGGTACGGCGGTCGTTGCTCGCACTGCGCCTGCCGCTGCAGTGCCGGGCCCCCTCCGGGTCGGCGGCGGCCGGTATCCGCCGGTCGCGCCGAGTGGCGCCGACTGCTCGGCCCTGCGGCCATGATGGGGGCGTGTTCCAACTGCTCGAGGTGATCATTGCGGCCGATGCCGAGCCCTGGCGTGCGGCCGGGTTCGCCGTCGAGACGATCGACGGCGGTGGCGTCTGTCGGGTCGGCTCGACGACACTGGCCCTGTCCGGAGCCTCCGCCGGTGGGGGAGAGGCCATCGGCGGCCTCGCCATCGAGGGCCTCGGCCCCGGCGACCTCGACGGCATCACGCTCGTCGCAGCCGGGGCGGCGTTGTCCACGTCGGCTCCGGTCGAGCACCCCAACGGCGTCACGGGCATCGATCATCTCGTGGTGCGCTCGCCCGATGTCGACCGCACCACTGCGGTTCTGGTCGACGCGGGCCTCGAGCTGCGGCGCGAGCGCCGGTTCCCGGCGGGCGAGGCCACCGTGCGCCAGTCGTTCTTCTGGATGGGCGACGTCATCTGCGAGCTCGTCGGCGACGACACCGCCCACGACCCCGGACCGGCCATCGCCTGGGGCCTCGCCTTGACGGCAACCGATCTCGACCGGGTCGCCGCCGTCGCCGGCGATGCCGCAACCGCCCCGAAGCCGGCCGTCCAGCCCGGTCGCCACATCATGGCCATCCACGGCCTCGGCCTCCCCGTGGCCGTGATGACGCCGCACCGGAAGCGCTGACCGCCCTTGCTGCGCTCCCGACCGGTCGTCGGCTCGGTGCGAAATCTTGTGGCTGGTGACGACCCCGCTCGATGCTCGGCCCACGCCCTGCCGCTCGGGATGCGATGATCGCCGGCATGGAACTCGCCGAGGTCATGACCACCGCGTTCAGCTGTCGGGAGTTCACCGACGAACCGGTGTCCGATGCCGACATCGAGGCCATGATGGCGTTGGCGCGCTTCGCCCCGAGCGGCGGCAACCGCCAGCCGTGGCGGGTCGTTGCCGTGCGCGACGGCGCCACCAAGACTGCGCTGAGGCGGGCCGCCGAGCCCGCCATGCGGGTGTACATGGCGCAGGTGGCGGCGGGCGAGGCGCCGTGGAACACGATCGTGCCGACGTCCGTCGACGTGGAGGAGCGCTGGAACGCCGACGATCCCGTCGAGTTCCTGGCGTTCCTCGAGGCCGCGCCCGTGCTGCTGTGCGTCGGTGTCGACCTGTCGGTGGTGGCGTCGTTCGACAGCCGCCTGGACCGGGTCGGGGTGATCAGCGGCGCCTCGATCTACCCGTTCGTCTGGAACCTGTTGCTCGCTGCGCGCGACCGAGGGCTCGCCGGTGCTCTGACGACGATGTGCGTCGGCGAGGAGGCCGCCGCCCAGGAGGCGCTCGGCTTCCCGTCCCACGTCGCGCTTGCCGCCGTACTCCCGATCGGCCATCCCCGTCGCCGGCTCACCAAGCTGTCCCGCCTGCCGGTCGACGACCTGTTGCGCTACGAGCGTTGGGACGACGGCGAGGCCTGAGGCCGTCGGTCCCGGCATCCGCGGGTCCGTTCCGCAACGAGTTCCTGCCGACGAGGCCTCGTCGAGGCCCCGTCGAACTCGGTCAGTCCGTGATCGTCACCTGAGCGCAGAAGTTCTCGCCGGCGTTCACCACGCAGGCCCGAACGCCGCCGGGGTCGTTGTCGAGGGAGGCGATATCGCCGCCATCCGCGCACCGCGCCAGGAGTTCGATCGCCTCGGGACCGAGAGCCCGGGACTGGCGCAGGGACCGGAGGCGACCGAAGCCGCCGCTGCCCTCGACGCGGTCTCCAGACCTGACCTCGGTTCCCCTGGGCAGGATGACAGCCATGCGATCCGGGTCCCAGGTGGTCCCGGCGGGCCAGACGACGGGGTGCCTGACCTCATCGCCCTCGCTGAGGTACAGGCATCCCTCCTCGAGGGCGACGACACCGCCGACCTCGGCCTCGCCGCTTGCGCCTCCCGTGGGTGATTCCGGCCAGCGGACGACCGGGCCGTCGACTGCGGTGGCCCAGCCCTCGAGCATGTTGGCGCTCGTCGACCTGATGGCTGCGACGACTTCGTCCAAGGCGAGCCCACCGACCTCGATTGGAAGCGGGTCGAGCGCGCGGGCGGGGGGTACGTCGGTGGCCGGGCACGCGAGGAAGAGCCCTTGCGGATCGACGGCGTAGCCGCCAGGTGCGGGATCGAAGGCCGTCAGGAAGGCGATCACGGCGATGTCGGCACCGGCGGTGACCTCCGCGCCCAGCGGATCGGGGTCGGGCCGTCCGGAGGTCCACACGGACGAGAACGCGATCGTCGAGGGCGGGGCTGCGCCTCCCGTCGTGTGGAGGACCTCGATGTCCTCGACGTCGACGAGGGTCCACGTCTCGGATCCCTCGCTCGAACGAACGGCCGACCGGGCCGTACCGGCGATCACGAGGTCGGATCGGCGCACGAGCTCATCGAGGTCGCCGGCTGCGCCGTAGTCGATGGGGAACAGCCCGGTGCGCAGCACACCGGCGAAGGCGGCGAGGTCATCGGCGCAAGCCCCGGCAGCCGCCTGGTCGCCGCTGTCGATGTCGTCGACGTCGCCGGGGGACGGCTCGGCTCGAGCTGGGTCGGCGGGCTCCTCGGCGGTGTCCGGGCGGTCGATGGTGGTCACGATCTCGTCGGAGTCGTCGCTGGTGTGGTTCAACCCGATGATCGCTGCGACGACGAGCACGACGGCCACGCTCGCCGCGACGGCCATGGCTCGGACCGGCCTGCGCGTCGGGCGACCGTCCGCGGCGAGGCGGAGGTCGTCGAAGGCCGGCGGCGGGGTCGCCCGGTCGCCGAACGCCTCGATCACGCGTCGCACGGCGCGCCGTTCGTCGTCATCGATGTCCATCGAGCACCTCGGAGAGTCGGCTGCGGGCACGGGCGAGCTGGCGACGGACGGTGCCGTCGCTCACACCCAGGTGGATCGCCACCATCGCTGGGGTCAGGTCCTCCCAGTACGTCAGGTGCACGACGGCCCGCTGTTGGGGGCTGAGTGCCATGAGCGACGCTGCGATCGCCGGGTCGGCGAACGCGACGTCCACGAGATCTGTCTGGGCGGTGGCGCGCTCTCGGCGCTCGCGCCTGCTGAGCGACCGCCAGTGCTTCTTGGCCGCATTGGCAACCGCCCGGTAGAGGTAGGCGGTCATGTCGTCGACGTGGGTGGGCGACGAGCGCAGCACTCCGACGACGGCATCGGACACCACGTCATCGGCGTCGTCGGAGCCCACCACGGTCGCGGCGAAACGAGTCAGGGCCTCTGCGTTCTTCTCGTAGCAGCTGGTGAGATCGGCGATCCGCACACCCCTACGATCCCACCGACCCCGACCCCGGGTGACAGATCCGCTCTGATCGGCCGGGTTACCCGCTGGCGAGATACGTATGTAGAGTACGTACGTGCCCAACAAGACGATCAGTGTGCCCGACGATGTCCTGCCGATCATCGAGAGCCTCGATGTGCCGTTCTCCCGGTGGGTCACCGACCAGCTGCGCCGCCATGCCGCCCAGTCCGAGGAGAGTCTCGGTCGGCAGCTGTTGATCGATGCCGCCCTCGCCGAGGCGAGGCCGCCGACGCCCGAGGATTCGCGTGCGGTGGGCGAGCGGATGGAGCGGTCGGCGCCTTGGTAGCGCGGGGTGGCGTCTACTGGATCGAGCTCGACAAACGGCGGCCCTGCGTCGTGGTGTCGTCCGATGACGTGCTCGGCGTCGACGTCTGGCAGACCCACGTCGTGCCGCTGACGTCGAACCTCGACCGGGCCGGCATCGCCGGCAACGTGCTGCTCCCCGCAGCCGTGACCGGTCTGCCAAAGGACTCCGTCGCCGTCCCTCTCGGACTCGAACTCGTCGACCGCTCGCTACTGGGGGAGCAGTCGGGACGCCTCCCGGCAGCGCTCGGGAAGGCCATCGACGACGGCCTGCGAGCGATCCTCGCCCTCTGACGACGACCGGGGCGCGCCCACCCGCCGAAGACGAAGTGCGCCAGGATGACCAAGTGGACGACGAACTGCCGACCGGCCTCGAACACGTCCGGACGACCGCCGTGTTCGACCACGAGAACCATCCCGCCGGGCTGCGCCGCGAGCACCGTGTCGCAGAAGGGGTCTGGGCCCGGCTGGTCGTGCACGCCGGTGCGCTGGAGTTCGTCTTCGGCGACGCCCCCGACGCTCCCCGACGTGTGGAGGCCGGAGGATCGGTGGTCATCCCGCCCGGTCGGCCCCACCATCTGGACCTGCCCGAGCCGGTCGCCTTCGCCCTGGAGTTCCATCGCGACGTAGCTCGACCGGACCCTGCGGCTGGCGACGAGAGCACCGGCCTGGCCTGAGCGGGAGATCTGCCTCGGCCGAGTGGTCGGACAGCATTGAACACGTCGTGTTGATGCGACTTTCCGATCATCTCGGGATTCTGAGATTTCTTTCAGTACATGCAAGGTCGTTCCGGACTACTTTGTCATACCCCCTGATTACTGTGGGTTCCATGACTTCGATCCTTCCGGACGCCGTCGGTCCTGCTGCCACGGCCCGCGATCGCGGCTGCGTCGTGTCGGAGGATGGGTTCGTCGCCGGTTTGGCGAAGATGACCGAAGCCCTCGACGAGATGCTCGGCGCCGGGTTCTCCGCACCGAACGCCGAGGCCGCGCGGCTGCTGGTGCAGGCACTCGAGGGGCAGGTCCGCCGGGTCGAAGCGGTCCGGGTGGGTGCGGTCGATGCGATCGATCGTGCCGGTACCCATCGCCGTGATGGGCATCGGTCCGCCAAGGTCATGGTCCGCCACCACGGGCGCCTGTCCGGATCGACCGCGCTGCGGTTGGATCAGTCCGCCCGCGCGCTGCGGGACCTGCCGCTGTTCAAGGCGGCGTTCGAGGCCGGTCGGGTCTCGGCCGACTACGTCGCGCTCATCGCTCGGGCGTGGGCGAATCCGAGGGTCCGCGAGCAGTTGATCGCCACCGAGGGGTGGTTCGTCGGGCAGGCACTCGATCCCCGCTTCGACCACTGGGCCTTCGAGCGCCTGGTCGCCGGCTGGGTCGACCGGGCCGACGAGGACGGTGCCGAGGACCGGCACCAGCGCCATCACCGCAACCGCGATGCGAAGCTGGTGCAGGACTTCGACACGTCCTGGAGGCTCTCCGGCGGTGGCGGATCCAACGACGGTGCCGAACTCGACGCCATCTTCCGCCGGTTCGTCGAAGAGCAGTTCCAGCTGGACTGGACCGAGGCAAAGGAACGCCTCGGCGACATCGACGGCCTCGCCCAGCATCTCGCCCGCACGCCCCAGCAGCGCCGCTGGGATGCGTTGATGGAGATGGCAAGGCGCGCCTCGTCGACGTTGCCCGGACAGAACGGCTGTCAGGTGGTCGCGAATCTGGTGATCGATCAGCACACGTTCGAGCGCTACGCCGCAGCGCACGCCGGCGCGCCCCTGGCCCCCGACGATCCGCTCCGGCCCGGCCGGCGCTGCGAGACCCTCGACGGCCGTCCCGTGGACCCCGCCGCCGCTGTCGCCGCGGCCCTCGTCGGCCACATCCGCCGGGTCGTGGTCGACGCCAAGGGCACCGCCATCGACATGTCCCGCAAGAGTCGCTTCTTCCGCGACAACGCCGCGCTCGCGGCCCGGATCACCGCGATCATCTGCTACTGGCCCGGCTGTTGGATTCCGGTGACCGACTGCGAGATCGACCATCTCATCCCGTGGGGCGACCACGGCGAGACCAACCAGGACAACGCAGGTCCGGGCTGCGGTTGCCACAACCGGCTCCGCAACCTCGGCTACCGCGCCGAACGCCTCGACGACGGCACCATCGCCGTCTACGACCCCGACGGCAACCGCATCCTCTGATCACCCGTCGTCGTGCCCGGACCCGTCTCGGCCCCTCATCGGGGCCAGATCGGGCGCGCCTGCGCGCCCGATCGCCGGGGCGCTCAGCCCATGGCGGCCTGGTCGATGGCCTCCCGACGACCCGTTGCCTCAGCCGGTCGTCGCCGAAGCCACTGCGCTCGGTGAGCAGCGTGTGATGCATGAAGCCGTCGGGGAAGAGGAAGTAGAGCGCGGCGTCGGTCATGGCGAGATCCATGTGTTGGCCCTGCACGGCCGTGAATCCGGTCTGGGCCTGGATGATCGGGTCGTACGCCGGGGCATCGCGCATCGGCCCGTCGAGGCCGAAGCCGGTGACCCCGGCATAGATCAGGCGGGGATGCAATGCCCGCAGATGGAGCTCGCCGACGATGCGATTCCGTTGCCCCTGCTCGACCCGGCCCGAGATCGCACGGTCGTGCTGTTGGGCCACGAGCGACACGGCATTGCTGACGAGGCCTGGCCCCTGATCGACGACGTGGTGCAGATCCCGATGATCGGCAGGGGAGCGAGCCTCAACGTGGCGGTCGCCGGTTCGCTCGTGCTCTACCGCCTGGCCGGGCTCGCCTGACGAAGGGCAGCCCAGGTGGCCTCCCGCTCCCGGGAGTTCGTGGCTCTCACGCTTTCGGTAGCCACGGACTGCAGACGAGCAGACCTGCTACGACTGGACATGAGGAACGTTGCGACGGGCGGACAGGCGTCCGGTGGTGTTGCGGACGAGCCAGGCGTGGGTGGTGTGGCTGAGGGTTTCCATGGGGCCTCGCTCGAAGCGCCGGAGCCACAGCGTGGCGAACACGATGAGGATGGCGCCGATGAGGGCGGTGCCGATCACGAGATCGAGGGCGCCGAGGCTGAACGGGATCTCGGATCCGAGGTCGAAGAACTGGGGGCCGAACACCACGACGCCCAGGATGTTCTGGAGGAGGTAGGTCGACAGCGCCATGCGTCCGACGTTGGCGAGCATCGAACCCACACGCCCCGTTCGGTCACGTCCTGCGTAGAAGTGGGCGACGAGGGCGAGGACGCCGAAGGCGACGATGGTCGCCGTGGCGTAGCGGACGTACATGCCGGCCCAGCGGGCAGCGGTGCCATCGGGGTCGAAGTGCATGAGTGTCCGGAGCCCCCAGTCGATGGGGAGTCCGATACCGAAGCCGATCCACATCAGCCGCTTGCGGAGACGGACCGATTCGGGTCGGAACAGGCCTGCGTCCCACAGGCGGGCCCCGAGCAGGAAGACACCGATGCCCATGAGGAACATGATCTTGATCTCGTCGCGGCCACCGTCCCAGAAGAACTCGAGGTTTGATCGGACGCTGTCCCAGTACCCGAAGCCATCGAAATCATCGACAAACCTGCCGCTACCGCGGGTCGAGTCGATGCCGGTGCGGCCAGCGTCGACGAACAGTGCGCTGCGGTCGTCGATGACGGATCTGCCCGCCTCGTCGAATCGGCCGAATCTGCCCAACGAGTTCGTGGTGATGGTCAGGTAGGTGATGTACGCCAGGTGGGCAACGACGCCGAGGGCGAGCACGATCGTCTGGACCCGTTTCGGTGTCATCACCACGACGCACACGAACAGCGCTGTGAGCCCGTACCCCATGAGGACGTCGAACTGCACGATGAACAGGTAGTTGAGGAAGCCCTCGACGATGAGGAGCACGGCCCGCCACGGATAGCTGCCGAGCCATGGTTCGCCCCGGCGGACCGAGGACTCGCGCTGGATCATCAGGCCGATGCCGAACATGATCGTCAGGAGCCCGATCCAGTACCCGTTGGTGACCAAGCCGTAGGCGAAATCGATCCATCTCGAGGCCTCGTCGCTGATGAGCGAATCCCCGCTGATCCAGATGAAGGCCCCGATGTTGGTGGCGAGGGTTCCCAAGATGGCGATGCCGCGCAACACGTCGAGGGCGAGCACTCGATCCTTCGCGGCACTGGGTGCGGTCGTATCCGGGAGGCCCGTGATCGGTGCGGGCGATGTCCGGACGGCAATGGCTGTCATGAACGGGACCGTACGGAAGCGATCCTTGGAGCAGCCTGAGAGCAGCTCCTTCTCCGATGGCCCCATGAGCGTGCATGGCGATGATCAGCTGGGTGGTGCGCCTGTGGCGAGGAGTGGGTTCACTCCCGCGTCGTCTCTCGTCGGGATCGCATGTGTTCGGGGACCCGGCCGGTGGTCGAGGCGGATCTGTTCGATGGTGAACCTTGATGGGCGAGTGCTTGGTTGCCGGACTGCTCGGGCGTCAGCTCATGGCGGCCTGGTTCAGGGCCTCCAGGCGGCCGGTGGCCTCGAGGTACTCGTTGACCCAGCGTTCGATGACCGTTGCGGTCTTCTCGACCTTGGTGAGCTGGCCCACCACCTGGCCGACGGGGTTGAAGGCGACGTCGACGGTCTGATCCGGCCAGCGGTGTGTGGCCCGCACCGCCATGCCCGACACCATGTACTGCAGCGGCATGCCCAGCGGGTCGGGGGTCTCGGGATCCTCCCAGGCGTCGGTCCAGTCGTTGCGCAGCATCCGACACGGCTTGCCGGTGAACGAACGCGACCGCACCGTGTCACGCGACGTCGCGTCGACGTAGGCCTGCTGCTGGACGGGCGTGTTCTCGGCTTCTTCGACCATCAGCCACTGCGAGCCCGACCACGCGCCCTGGCATCCCATAGCGAGCGCGGCGGCGATCTGGTGGCCGCTGCCGATACCTCCGGCGGCGAGCACCGGTCGGGGAGCGACCTCGGCCACAACCTGGGGCCACAACACGATGGAGCCGACCTCGCCGCAGTGGCCGCCGCCCTCGCCGCCCTGGGCGATGATGATGTCGACATCGGCATCGGCGTGCTTGCGGGCCTGGGCCGGCGAACCGCACAACGCGGCGACCTTGCGGCCCTGGGCGTGGATGTGATCGATCATGTCGCGCGGCGGCGTGCCGAGCGCGTTGGCGATCAGCGTCATCTTCGGGTGCCGCAGTGCCACGTCGACCTGTGGGGTGGCGGTGGCCTCGGTCCAGCCGAGCAGCTGCAGCGAGCCCTCGTTGTCGTCGTCGGCCAAGGGCACGCCGTGGTCGACCAGCAGGTTGCGGGCGAAGTCGAGGTGCTCCTGGGGAACGAGCGAGCGCAGCATGTCGCCGAGCTCCTCGGCGGAGGAGTCCGCTCCCTTGCCCTCGTACTTGTTGGGGATGACGATGTCGACGCCGTAGGGACGGTCGCCGATGTGCTCGTCGATCCAGTTCAGCTCGATCTCGAGTTGTTCGGGCGAGAAGCCCACGGCGCCGAGGACACCGAACCCGCCGGCCTTCGAGACCGCGACGACCACGTCGCGGCAGTGGGTGAAGGCGAAGATGGGGAACTCGATGCCGAGCTCGTCACAGATCGGGGTACGCATGGCTGTTGCCTTTCGGAAGAGGTGATGGTCACCAGGAGACGGGCATCCGCTTGATGCCGTTGACGAAGTCGCTCGTGAGCCGGTCGACGGGGCCGTCGATGGCGATGCCGGGGAGGCGCTCGACGATCTGGCGCATCACCGCCTTGATCTCGGCCTTCGCGAGGCTGGCGCCGAGGCAGTAGTGGACGCCGCCGCCGCCGAAGGTGACGTGGTCGTTGGGGGTGCGCCCGACGTCGAAGCGGTGCGGGTCGGCGAACACGTCCTCGTCGCGGTTGGCCGACGCGTAGTAGATGACGACCTTGTCGCCCGCCGCGATCGGCACGCCGCGGATCTCGGTGTCGTGGGTGGCGGTGCGGCGGAAGTTGGTTATGGAGGTGCCCCAGCGCAGCATCTCGTCGACGGCGGTGTCCCACAGCGACGGGTCGTCACGGAGACGTTGCGCCTCGTCGGGGTGCTCCACGATCGCGATGAGGCTGTGGTTGATGAGGTTCCGGGTGGTCTCGTTGCCGGCGACGATCAGCGAGATGAAGAACAGGTTGAGTTCGAGGTTGTCGAGCTTCTCGCCGTCGAGCTCGGCCTCGACCAGGGCGGTCATCAGGTCGTCGCGGGGATTGGCGCGGCGGTCCTCGGCGACGGTGTCGCACAGGGCGTAGATCATGCCGCTGGCCTCGTTGCTGTCGACGTGGGCGTACTCGGGGTCGCTGCGGGCGCCGATGAGGTGATTGGACGCCTCGACCATCACGGGCCACAGCTCGGGCTCGAGGCCGATCATCTCGCAGATCATCTGCACCGGCACCTGCGCGGCGATCTCGTCGACGAACTCACACGAACCGCGCTCGATGACCTCGTCGATGACCGCTTCGGCCCGCCGTTCGATCTCGTCGATGAGGTTGGCGATCATCCGTGGCGTGAACGCCTTCGACACCAGCCGTCGGGCCCGGTTGTGCAACGGCGGGTCCATGTTGAGGATCGACAACCGCAGCGCAGCGAGCGCCTCCTCGGTCTGGTCGGGGATGAACGTGGCGCCGAGTTCGCTGGAGAACGTCTCCCATTCGTGGCTGACGCGCTTGACGTCGGCGTGCTTGGTGACGGCCCAGAAGCCCCGGCCGTCGGGCTCGGGGTGCCAGCACACCGGGGCCTCGCTGCGGAGGCGGTCGAACTGGTCGTGGGGCGCACCTGCAGCCCAGGTGTCGGCGAGCAGGTCGATGCCCTCGATGGTGGGAACGACGGTCATGGGCGGGTGACTCCTGGGGTACGAGTGGTGGTTGCGCCGGGTCGGCGCAGTCGGATCGGTCGATTCACGGTGTGGACTCGGCGCGGTCGGTGCCGACGATGACGCCGAGCAGGGCACGGCGCGCCAGGTCGTCGTCGACGGCGCCAGGGTCGAGCAGCCGCATCATCTCGAGCCCGAGGAGTAGGCCGATGACCGCCGCGCCGACCTCGCCGGTCCGGTCGACGTCGCCGGTCCAGCCCGTCACGGCGTGCGACACGGCCTTCCACGCCGCGCGATACCGCGCCGTGAGGTGGTCGCGGGCTTCGGGGTGGCGAGAGGCGTAGCTCCAGAGCTCGTGCTCGAGAGCGATCCAGCGACCTTCGCCCGCGACGGGCACCGAGACGGCGCGCCACAGGACGTCGATGCGCTCGTCGAGGGTCGACGCCGTGGCCATCTCGGCCGATGCAGTGGCGGTGACCGCGTCGGTCCAGCCCTGGAGGAGGGCGAACAGCAGGCCGTCCTTGCCGCCGAAGTGGTCGTAGACGGCGCCGGAGGTGCGATCGGCGCGGTCCGCGATGGCATCGATGGAAGCGCCGTCGACACCACGTTCGGCGAAGAGCTCGGCCGCCGCGTCGAGGAGACGTCGTCGCGTCTCCTCACGTCGGGCGGCCTGCGTTGCCATCGCAGAAACATAGTGCTCCCTATGTACATAGGGCAACCGATGAATCTGCAGGCGATGCGTGTTGCCCTGGCGTGGCGGCGCGGCAGTGGTGGGCTCAGGGGCGGTCGTTGTGTGCGCCCGGGCCGGCGGCGGCCACCGCATCCTCACCAGTCGCGTCAGGGAGGGGGCAGGCGTCGAGCATGTAGGTCTCGAGGCGCTTGCGCAGCGCGAACAGCAACAGCGCGACCGCAGCCAGCCCGATGACGGGCTGGACCGGCGCCCACCAGCTCAACGCGCCGCTGGTACCGACGAGCGCCACGACGACCTGATTGCACGACGGGCAACCCACGGCCAGGAACGACACGAAGCCACCCCACACCGGGCCGGTGTCCTCGTCGTCGGAGGACCCCTTGCGCCTGATGGCGAACACCAATCCGATCAACAGCGAGGTGACGGCCCAGATGAGGTAGTCGATCGGTCGGATCGGCACCGGACGTCCGAAGAACGGATTGGGCACCAGATCCGACGGGAGCCCGATCAGCAGTGCGGCCACTGCGGCGTAGGGCAGCGTCCGGAGCCACACGACCGGTGGCAGGGCTCGAAGGTTCGCCAACACGACGGCGAAGGTAGCACCGGTGCGTTCGCCCTCCCCGGCGCGCGGTGCGGTGCCGTGGCGCCGGCGCCGCGTTCGACTACAACGTCGGGGCCGACCGGCGAGGGTCGGCCCCGGCCAGGTGCCGACGAACGAGGGCGACCCGATGACGACACCGACTCCCAGCCCGTTGGCACCGCGATCGGGGATCCGGCGACGCATGGTCGCCATCGCAGTCGCCGCTGCCCTGGTGGCGGCGGCATGCGGCGGCGACGGAGACGACGACACCCTGGCCGAGCCCGCATCGGCGCCGGCGGTCGATGCCGCCGGCGACCAGGGAGAAGGGGCGGCCGAGCCCGACGACCCGGCCCAGCCGGCGTCGACGCCGCCCGAGGGCGCCGAGCCCACACGGGCGTTGTTCGCCGGGATCGCCGACGACGAGCCCGGGTGCAGCGTTGCGGTCAACGTCGACGACGAGATCGTGTTCGCCGAGGCCTACGGAGCCGCATCCCTCGACCCACCCGAGCCGTTCACGACGTCGACCGTCGTCGACATCGCCTCGACGTCGAAGCAGTTCACCGCCATCGCCGTGGGCTCGCTGATCGTCGACGGTGAGGTCGCATCCGACGACCCCGTCGCCGAATGGGTCGACGACCTCCCGGACTGGGCCGAAGAGGTCACGGTCGCGCAGCTCGTCAACCACACGAGCGGCATCCCGGACTACATCGATCTCTTGAATGACGCCGGTATCGACCTGGCCGACCCGTCCGATCAGGCCGATGCCCTGGATGCCATCGCCGCCGAGGAACTCGACGCCGAACCCGGCACGGTCTTCGAGTACTCCAACAGCAACTACGTCCTGATGGCCGAGGTCGTCGCCGCGGCCTACGGCGACGATCTGCCCACCTGGCTCGAACAGGAACTGTTCGGCCCGCTCGGCATCGACGCAGAGATGACCCCGGCTCTCGACCTGCCCGGCAAGGCGGTGAGCTACTGGTTCGAAGGCGACTGGGAGGTCGCCGACAGCCCCTGGACCCAGCTCGGCGACGGCGCCGTGCAGACCACACCCTCGGAGCTCGCGTCGTTCGCCACGACCTACTGGCTCTCCGGCGACCCGTGGGACGACCTGGCGGCATTGCGCACCGAGCTGGGGGTCGACACTGGCGAAGGCGTCTACAGCCTCGGTATCGAGACCTTCGAGATCGACGGCGCCACCTATCTCAGCCACAGCGGATCGTGGGGCGGGTTCGAGACGACGTTCGTCGTGGCCACCGACGACCGCGTCGCCGTGGCGCTGACCTGCAACAGCCCCGACGTCGAGGTCGACTTCGCTGGCCTCGAAGAGCGCCTCCTCGACATCTGGTTGCCCTGACGTTCGCCGCACCGTGAGGGCGTCATCGGGCCATGACGGAACGGAGGACGTTCGCCCCTGGGAACCGGTGCGTCGACCGGTTCAGGTGGTGGCATGGACAGCGCGGGTCTCGACCTCTACTGGATCCCGCTCGGGGCGGACACGCCCGTCGTCGAGTTCAGCGGGCGGATCTACGAAGCGATCCACGCCGCTACCCGTCGCCACCCGCGTTGCGACCTCTACCACGCAGCGCTGGTGGCCCGACAGGGCTCAGCGTCGACGATCGTGGAATCCGCTCCGGTACCCGATGACGAGGGCCGCCGCGACCGAGGTGTCGTCGCAGAGGGCGCCGTCGGGAGCCGTGTCCTCGGCCGGTTCCGGGTCTTTCGCTACGAGGTCCGGCGGTGGCCGGGTGGCTCCATCCCGGATCTCGCTCATGCGGTGGCCAGTCCGGTGCGCATCACCGACGACGACGAGCTGGTGCGCCGCTCGCTCGAGACGCTCGCGTCGGTTCCCACGCCGGTCTGGGGCCGTGACGAGCTGCGGACCGGCGACATGTGGAACTCCAACTCGGTGGTCTCGTGGATGCTGACCAGCGTTGGCCTGCTCGGCGCCGCTGGCTCCCCGCCGCCCGGTGGGCGAGCTCCCGGGTGGCATGCGGGCATCCATGTCGCCGAGCGCTCGACATCTGGCTGCCTTGAGGTGTTCCGCACCCGGTGAATGACGATCGTCGGCAGTTCGGGTACGCACCTGTGCGGGGCGGAGGTGCGAGGTCGACGCATTACACGAGCGATCGTGCAATGGATGCGGCGACCGTTTCGTCCTCACAGGTGTAGGAACGAACGCTACCGAACAGGAGGCGACGGCCATGGCCGACACCACCACCACCACGACCACCGTCCGCAACGGCATCGATGTGGAGCAGCTCCAGACCACGATCGAGCACATCGGCACCGAACCGAGATCGGGCAGGTGCCGTGAAACATGACGTGGAGCGGTACTGACTTTCGGCCCCTGTGGGGGAGCGGATCCTTCTCTACCTTCGATGGTGGAGTGCCGGGAAGCCTGGTCGGCGGGTTCGATCCTCGACGTCCGACCGGAGCCGACATGTCCATCTCGCGAGAGCCGACCGTGCTGTCCGACCTGCCGTCGGAGCCCCATCCCGACGGGCCCACCGATGCCTGGCACGCACTGGACATCGACGAGGTCCGCCGACGCCTCGAGACCGATCCCGGTGGTCTCTCCGCGAAAGACGTCGAGGCCCGGCTCGTGCGCTTCGGGCCGAATGAGCTGAAGGAGGAGCCCCCACCCTCGCCGCTGGTGGTGCTCCTGCGGCAGTTCGCGAGCCCGCTGATCTACATCCTCGTCGCCGCTGCCGTCGTCACGCTGCTGCTCGGCAAGTACGTCGACACCGCTGTGATCGGTGTGGTCCTCGCGCTCAACGCCGGCATCGGCTTCGTCCAGGAGCGCAAGGCCGAGGGCGCCGTCCGGGCCCTCATGGGCCTGGTGGTCCCGCACGCACGCGTCGTGCGCGGCGGACAGGAGTGGGAGATCGACAGCCGCGAACTCGTCCCCGGCGACGTGGTGTTGCTCGAGCCGGGTAGCCGTGTCCCCGCCGACCTGCGTCTCGAGATCGCCAATGCCATGCAGGTCGACGAATCGCTCCTCACCGGCGAGTCGGTCCCGGTGACGAAGCGGACCGATCCGGTGGGGGAGTCCACCGGTCTCGCCGACCGCGTCGGTATGGCGTTCACCGGCTCGGTCGTCACCACCGGTCGGGGTCGGGGACTGGTCGTCTCCACCGGCGACCGAACCGAACTGGGCGCGATCGCAGGCCTCATCCGCGGCGAGGTCCAGGAGCGCACGCCACTGCAGCGACGCATGGACCACTTCGCGGAGGTGGTCGGCATCGCCGTCGGTATCGCCGCGGTCGTCGCGTTCGTGTCGGGCGTCGCGCTCGGGGATCCGGCCAGCGACATGCTTCTCACTGCGGTCGCGCTCGCGGTGGCGGCCATCCCCGAGGGACTGCCGGTGGCGTTCACGATCACCCTCGCCCGTGGGGTCCACCGGATGGCTCAGCGTCAGGCGATCATCCGCCGCCTGCCTGCGGTGGAGACCCTCGGCAGCACCACCGTCATCGGATCGGACAAGACCGGCACGCTCACCCAGAACCGCATGACCGTGCAGGCGGTGTGGAGCGCGGGCACCGTTTTCGAACGCCGAGGCTCGGGACGCGACGAGGGGTTCACGCCGATATCGGCCGACGCCACATCCGGCACCGAGCACGCTGTCGGTACCGACCAGGCTGCCGGCACCGACCACGCCGCGCTGCGCCGGACGCTGCTGGCAGGTGTGCTCACCAACGAAGCCGAGGCCTACCTGACCGATCACGGCATCGAGGTGCTCGGCGATCCGACCGAGGCGGCGCTGCTCGTGGCGGGCCTGGCCGCGGGTATCGCTCCGGAGGAGACCCGTGAGGCCCACCCGCTCGTCGCGGAGATCCCGTTCGAGCCCGAGCGCCGCTACTCGGCGGCGATCTGTGTCGACGGCGACGATCACGTGGTCTTCGCGAAGGGAGCCCCGGAGCGCATCATCGAGATGTGCGTGTCGCAGCGGACGACCGACGGTGTCGGCCCCCTCGATGCCGGTGCCGTCCGTACCGCCGCGGCCGATCTGGCCGGCCGCGGCCTGCGGGTGCTGGCCATGGCCGAGCGCCGGCTGCCCGAACGCCTCGAGCGTCCCGACGCATTCGCGGAGCCGGACGGACTCGTGTTCCTCGGGCTCCAGGGCATGATGGATCCGCCCCGTGAGGGCGTGCGCGACGCGATCGCCGTGTGCCACGACGCCGGCATCCGGGTGGTGATGATCACCGGTGACCACGGCGACACCGCCCGGGCGATCGCAGAGGACCTCGGCATCACCGACGGGTCGGGCGAGGTGCTCACCGGTGAGCAGATCGCCCAGCTCGACGACGACGAGCTCGCCGAGCAGGTGACGCGGGTCTCGGTCTTCGCTCGTGCGGCACCGGCCGACAAGCTGCGCATCGTCCGCGCCATGCAGGCACGAGATGAGGTCGTGGCGGTGACCGGCGACGGGGTCAACGATGCGCCGGCGCTGAAAGCCGCTGCGATCGGCATCGCCATGGGCGAGTCGGGCACCGACGTCGCTCGCGAGGCCTCCGACATGGTGCTCGCTGACGACAACTTCGTGAGTATCGCCAGCGCCGTCGAGGAAGGCCGCGTGACGTTCGACAACGTGCGCAAGGTCACCTTCTTCCTCGTGTCGACCGGGGCGGCGACGATCGTCGCGATCGTGATGTCGGTCTGGCTCCGCTGGCCGCTGCTGTTGTTGCCGGCCCAGCTGTTGTGGCTGAACCTGGTCACCAACGGCGTGCAGGACGTCGCGCTGGCATTCGAGCCGGCCGAGAAGGATGTGCTCCGGCGGCGGCCGCGGGGCCGACGCGAAGGCGTGCTGTCCCGGCTGCTGTGGGAGCGTGCGGTTCTCGTCGGGATCGTGCTCGCCGCTGCGACGCTGCTGGTGTTCCGGTGGGAGCTCGACGCAACCGACTCGATCGACAAGGCCCGCACCGTGGCGCTGAGCACCATGGTCGTGGCGATGGCGTTCCATGTCGGCAGCGCCCGGTCCGAGACCGAGTCGGTCTTTCGTCGCAGCCCGTTCTCGAACCCGCTGCTATCCGCCGCGACAGCGGTGGCCGTGTCGCTGCATGTCGCGGCCCTCTACCTGCCCCCGACGCAGTTCGTGCTGCAGGTCGAGCCGATCGAGGCCGAGGCCTGGCTACGTGTCGTGCTCGCAGCGCTGCCGGTCCTGGTGGTCGTCGAGATGGAGAAGCTCGTTCGCCGTCGGCTCGGCCGACGCAGCGCCGCCACCGAGGCCGAGAAGGCGCCTCGGTCGCGTACACGACGACAGTGACATCGGCCTCTGTCTGGGACCATGCGGCCGAACTGGCATCCGCGGGCATCGACTTCCACGCGCTCGCACTGCGAGGTTCGAATGTCGCCGACGCCCTGCTCCAAGCCGCAGCCGATGAACGCGCCGATCTGGTCGTCGTCGGTACCCGTGGCCTCGGTGGGTTCACCGGCCTCCGTATCGGCGGCGTCGCGCTGAAGGTGCTGCACCGGACGGATCGGCCTGTCGTCCTGGTTCCGCCGGCCTGCGCCTATCGCCGCAGGTCAACCTCGATCAGCCGGGGACGACTGCCACCGGCACGTCGGCGTACTCGGTGAGATGGCCGGCGACGGTGCCGACGACCAGCTTGGCGAAGCCGCCGAGGCCGCGGGGTCCGACGACGATCAGGTCGACGTCGTGCTCTGCGGCGATGCGCTCGAGCTCCCGGCGGGGATCGCCGTAGCCGACGACCGTCGAGACCTCGACACCGGCCTCGGCAACCATCTCGGCGGCGCTACCGAGCATCTCGCGTGCCGCGCTCTCGGAGGTCTCGACGGCTCCGACCGAACCGGCCGGCGCGATCACGTGCGCCAACACGATCGCCGAACCGGTCCCCGAGGCGAGATCCGTCGCCCAGCGCAGCGCACGCTCCGACGACTCGGACCCGTCGACCGCCGCCATGACTCGGAGTCGGCGGTCCGGAGCGATTGCCCGATCGTCGGAGACCACCACCACCGGTGCGGGCGATGCGTCGACGAGACGCCGACCCACCGAACCGAGCATGCGCGGAACGGCGCGGTCCTTCGAACTCCGCCGCCCGACCACGACCATCGACGGCTGTTGTTCCTCGACGCGCCGGAGCAGCGCATGGCGAGCCGGACCCCTGACGACGGCGACGTCGACGCCGATGCCGGAGGTGTCATGGTTGGCGAGCGCTGCCTGCACGGCTTCCTCGGCGCGCCGGTCCATCTCCTCGGCCGATTGCAGATCCTGCAGCGGTCGCGGGCTGTACACCCAGGACCGAACGGCCTCCACTGTTGCTCCGTTACGGCTCGCGACCGCGATCGCCCACGCGATCGCCGCCTGTCCCGCGACGGAATCGTCGACACCCACCATGATCCGCATCGGATCCACGTCTTTTCTCCCTCTGCTCTGGCTGCTCCGCTGTCGCTGCGGACGGTAATGACCAGGCCGGAGCCTCGGAAGAGACGAAGGTCCCCGGTGCGCGGGTCCCGATCGAGCGCCTAACCTCGGGCCAGGACGGCGCCCCGAGTGGCGCTGTCGAGAAGGGGAGGTGCGGTGGCGTGAGCGACCAGATGGACATGCACGAGAAGATGCAGCTGGCCACGAGCCCGGACATCTGGGCACCGGGTGGGCCCGTCGAGGACTGGGGGACCGACTTCGACATCCGCGATCCCGCGTATGTCGAGAACCCGGTACCCATCTGGGCCGAGATGCGCGAGAAGTGCCCCATCGCGCACACCGATCGTCTCGGGGGCTCGTGGAATCCGACGCGTTTCGACGATGTACGGGAAATGGCGAAGATGATCCCCGAGCTCAGCTCCCGGCAGGTGCTGGTCATGCCGCCGGCACCCAACGCCCCCGAGATGTCGCGCTACGAACAGCAGATCGGCGCTGCGCCCATCACCGCCGATCCGCCGATCCACACCTGGACCCGCCGCATGCTTCTGCCTGCGTTCGCGCCGCGGGCGGTGGCCCGCTTCCAGGACTACACCGAGGAGCTCTGCCACGAGTTGATCGACGGCTTCATCGAGGCCGGACAGTGCGATGGGGCCGTCGACTACGCCCAGCAGATCCCGCCGCGGGTCATCGCCCACATGATCGGCATCGGAGAGGGCATGGCCGATCAGTTCGTCGAGTGGGTCAACTATCTCCTCGGCGACGGCCTGTTCGAGCCCGAGAAGCGGCTCCAGGCACGCAACGAGTTGTTGGGTTTCATCGGCGCCGAGGTCGAGAAGCGCCAGACCGATCCGCGCGAGGACCTGTTGAGCGAGCTGCTGTTCATGGAGCTCGACGACCCCGATGCCAACATCACGCCGGCGGTCGTGATCGGCATCACCAACCTGTTGATCGTGGCCGGAATCGACACCACCTGGAGCTCGATCGGCTCGGCGCTGTGGCACCTCGGCACCAACCCCGACGACCTGCAGCGGCTGCGCGACGAACCCGAACTGCTGCCCGTCGCCATCGAGGAGTTCCTCCGGTACTACGCACCGGTCACCATGGCCCGCATCGCTGAGACCGACATCGAGTACAACGGGGTGACCATCAACCGCGGCGACAAGGTGCTCATGAACTTCCCGGCGGCCTGCCACGACCCCGAGCACTTCGAGAACCCCGACGAGTTCGTCATCGACCGGGCCAAGAACCGCCACATCGCCTTCGGCTCGGGCATCCACCGCTGCGCAGGCTCCAACCTGGCCCGCCTGGAGATGACGACTGCGGTGCGGGTGTGGCTCGAGCGCATCCCGGAGTTCCACGTGAGCGACCGCGAGCCCATGAAGTGGGCCGGCGGCCAGGTCCGCGGGCCGCGCATCATGCCGATGTCGTTCCCGCCGGGGAGCCCGCGGCGTACCTCCGACGCCTGAGGCCCGGCACATCTCGGCGCTGCGGCGTACCCTCGGTTCGAACACCGATGGGTTGCCCATCCGCTCGGGTCCGGAGGCCATGTTTGCCGTGACCTGACCCGGGAAACGGTCGAGGTGTGCCCCGCGACCCACTCGAGCTGGACGTCGATCTCCAGCGTCTGTCGATCCTCGACGAAGAGGGCAACGTCGACGACGACCTGGTGCCCGAGGTCGACGATGCCACGCTGGCGCATTGGCTCGAGGTGATGATCAGGGGACGGCGCTTCGAGGAGCGCCGTCTCCGCCTGCAGCGCCAGGGCCGGATCGGGACCTTCGCTCCGGCCATCGGGCAGGAGGCCGCACAGGTCGGCGCCGTGTCGGCGCTCGAGGACCGCGACTGGGTGGTTCCCGCCTTCCGCGAATCGGTCGCCGCGATCATGCGCAACGTCCCGCTCTCCAAGCTGCTGCTCTACGACGCCGGCTTCAACGAAGGCGGCGATGTATCGCCCGAGCTGCGGGTCCTGCCAATCGCGATACCGGTCGGGAGTCAACTGCCGTACGCGACCGGCATCGCCTACGCGGCGCGAGCCGACGGGTCGGACGAGGTCGTCATGGTCTTCTTCGGCGAAGGAGCCACCTCCGAAGGCGACTTCCACGAGTCGGTCAACTTCGCCGCCGTTCAGGGTTGTCCTGTGGTGTTCGTGTGCCAGAACAATCAGTACGCGATCTCGACTCCGGTCGAGGAGCAGACCGCATCGTCGACCTTCGCTCAGAAGGCCGTTGCGCACGGCATCCCCGGCATCCAGGTCGATGGCAACGACGTCCTCGGCGTCCACGTCGCCGCCCGGGAGGCAGTGGCACGCGCTCGCGAGGGCGGCGGCCCGACGTTGCTCGAATGCGTCACGTATCGCATGTCGGTGCACACGACCGCTGACGATCCGTCGAAGTACCGCGACGACGAAGAAGTGGAGGAGTGGCGCGATCGCGACCCCATCGAACGCTTCCGTCGCTATCTGTCGGGTCGCGGGGTGGACGACGAGGAGATCGAGCGCATCGAGCAGGAGACCGAAGAGCGTCTCGACACAGCCTGGCGCGAGACCGAGGAGCAGATCGGCGAGCTCGGCGCCCCGGCGGCGATGTTCGAGCACGTGTACGCCGAGATGCCGCCCTACCTGGATCGGCAACGGCGCTGGGCGCTGGGCGAGAACGGCGACCGACGGCAGCGCGACGAGTCCGACGCCGACGAACCCGAACGCGACGAGGACGACGGCGGATGACGAAGCGCACGATGGTCGAAGCGATCAGGCACGCGCTGTTCCAGGAGATGGAGCGCGACGAATCGGTTGTGGTGCTCGGCGAGGATGTCGGCGTCGACGGTGGCGTCTTCCGAGTCACCGAGGGCCTCCTCGACGAATACGGCGAAGAGCGGGTGATCGACACCCCGCTGGCCGAGTCGGTGATCGCCGGCGCGTCGACCGGTATGGCCATGCGGGGTATGCGACCGGTCTGTGAGATGCAGTTCTCCGGATTCAGCTACTACGCGCTCGCGCAGCTCGAGAACCACTCCGCACGCCTGCGCTGGCGGTCCCGCGGCAACCTGTCGGTGCCGATGGTCGTGCGCATGCCCTACGGCGGGGGCGTCCGGGCGCTCGAACACCATTCGGAGAGCAAAGAGGTCTTCTACGCCCACATACCCGGACTGAAGATGGTGATTCCCTCGGGGCCTCGTACGGCACGAGCGCTGCTCGCCAGCGCCATCCGCGACCCGGATCCGGTGGTCTTCTTCGAGCCGAAGCTGCTGTATCGCTCCGTGAAGGAGGATGTACCCGACGAAGAGGAGACGATGGAGATCGGCCGATCGCGGATCGTTCGCGAGGGATCGGATCTCACGATGATCTCCTACGGCGCGATGCTCGGTCGCGCGCTGGATGCAGCAGAGGCGCTCGCCGAGGACGGGGTCGAGGCCGAGGTCATCGACCTGCTCACGCTCTCGCCCCTCGATGCCGGGCCCTTCACCGAGTCGACGCGACGCACCGGGCGTGTCGTGATCGTGCACGAGGCCCACCGCAGCTTCGGTCCCGCCGGCGAGATCGCCTTCCGGATTCTCGAGGACTCGTTCTGGTACCTGGAGGCCCCGATCGAGCGGGTCACCGGGTACGACGTGCACGTTCCGTTCTTCGCCCGCGAACAGCAGTACCTGCCCGATGTCGGTCGCATCGTCGCGGCCGCTCGCAGATGTCTGGACGCCTGATGGCACGGGAGCTGAAACTGCAGGACCCCGGCGAGGGCATCAGCGAAGCCGAGATCGTCGAGGTCCTGGTGTCGGTCGGCGACCATGTCGATGACGGTGACACGGTGCTGACCGTCGAGACCGACAAGGCCACGAGCGAGGTGGCGTCGCCGTTCAGCGGCGAGGTGGCCTCCATCGACGTCGAGGTGGGCCAGACCGTGTCGGTCGGCGACGTGTTGCTGCAGTTCGCCGACGGCGAGCAGGGCGGTGACGGCGACACGGCCGAGGCCGAAGAACGAGCAGCGGAGCGCGAAGAGGCCGAGCGCGAGCGCGAAGAGGCCGAGCGTCGGCCCGGCGCCGGACGCGGCCGGGAGGGACCGGTCCCCGCGTCGCCGGCAACGCGACGCCGGGCCCGGGAACTCGGCGTCGACCTCGAGCAGGTGGAGGCCTCGGGACCGCACGGTCGCGTGACGACCGAGGACGTCGAGGCCGCCGAGCCAGGCGGCATGCCCGCCGACGGCGAGAGCGCCGGGCCGGCCGAGCCCGAGCGCGCCGAAGCGGGCGAGGACAGCGACCGGTGGGGGCCTGTCGAGCGGGTGCCGCTGCGGGGCGTGCGGAAGGCGATCGCCGACCAGATGGCGGCATCGTGGGGCCCGATCGCCAGGGTGACCCACCACGACATCGCCGACGTCACCGACCTCGAGCGGCTGCGTCGTCGCCATGGCGAGCGCATCGAGGAGATGGGCGGCGCGCTCGGTCTGCTCGTCCTCACGATGAAGGCGGTCGCTGCGACCCTTCGGGATTTCCCGCGGCTCAATGCGAGTCTCGACGACGGGGCCGAAGAGATCGTGCTGAAGCGCTACGTGCATCTCGGCATCGCCGTCGATACCGATGACGGGCTCCTCGTGCCGGTCGTACGCGACGTCGATCGCAAGTCTGCGACCGAGCTCGCTCTCGAGCTCCCGGAGCTTCTGCGACGTACCCGCGAGCGCGACCTCGGGCGTGAGGAGATGCAAGGCGCATCGTTCACCATCACCAACGTGGGCCCGCTTGGCGGCACCTCGTTCACCCCGATGGTCGACCATCCCCAGGTGGCGATCCTCGGTATGGCCCGCGCCCACCTGCAGCCGCGGGTGACCCACGGCGACATCGACGACGACCCCGGCGACGTGGTGGTCGAACCGCGCTATGTACTGCCGCTGTCGCTGTCGTTCGATCATCGGGTCATCGACGGCGCCGACGCCGCCCGCTTCGTGACCGCGCTCGTGCGGTCGCTGTCGGACCCCGAGCAATTGCTGCTGTCGCTGTGATGCCGTCATGCGATCGCCCTCTGCGTCGCGGCCGACGCCGGGACGATCCGAGGAGAGGAGCCGGCCGATGATGCAAGGGAGCCGCACCGATGGCGGAGTTCGTCCATGGTGATGGGTGAGTTGCCCGAGCGCAGTGACGTGGTCGTCGTCGGCGGAGGGCCCGGTGGCTACTCCGCCGCGTTCCGGGCTGCCCAACTGGGCCTCGACGTCACGCTCGTCAGCGACGAGGACCGCCTCGGCGGTGTCTGTCTGTTGCGCGGTTGCATCCCCTCCAAGGCGCTCCTCGAGGTGGTCGAGATCATGCGCCGCGCCGACGAACTGGCCGACTGGGGCGTCGACTTCGCCGACCGCCAGACCGATGTGGGCCGCCTCCGCGAACGGACCGAGGAAGTGGTCGCAGCGATGACCGGCGGCCTCGAGCAGATCGCGAAGCACCACGGGATCCGACGCGTGCGCGGTCGGGGCCGCTTCGTCGGCGGGGACAGGCTGCGGGTGAGCGGCGACGACGGCTCCACCACCATCAGTTTCGGCCATGCCATCGTCGCTGCCGGATCTCGCCCCACGCCGCTGCCCGATGTCTCGTTCGGCGACCGGATCATGGATTCGACCGCAGCGCTGGAACTGCACGAGGTCCCCGAACGCCTGCTTGTCGTCGGTGGCGGCTACGTGGGTCTCGAGCTGGGGACGGTCTACGCCGGGTTGGGAAGCCGTGTCACCGTCGTCGAAGCGACCGATCAGCTGCTCCCCGGCGTCGACGCCGATCTCGTTGCGCCCTTGCAGAAGCATCTCGACGACGTCTTCGACGCGATCCACCTCGAGTCCACGATCGAAGACATCGACGTCGGCGAGAGCGGTATCACCGCCCGTTTCGGCGACGAGAACTCCCACGAGTTCGACAGCGCCCTCGTGGCGGTGGGCCGGCGACCGAACACCGATGCGCTCGGCATCGAGGAGACCTCGGTCGAGCTCGACGACGACGGGTTCATCGTGGTCGACGAGCACCGGCGATCGACCGACCGCAAGATCTACGCAGTGGGTGACATCGCCGGCGGGAACCTGTTGGCCCACGAGGCATTCCGGGAAGGCGAGGTCGCCGCGGAGGCGATCGCCGGCGTGTCATCGGCGTTCGATGCACGAGCGGTACCGGCTGTCGTCTACACCGATCCTCAGGTTGCCTGGTGTGGCATCACCGAGCGCGAGGCCGCTGCGCAGGATCGCGAGGTCGAGGTGGCGACGTTCCCATGGAGGGCATCGGGTCGTGCGCTGACGATGGAGGCCGGAGGTGGGCTGACGAAGCTCATCGCCGACCCCGGGTCGGGTCGGCTCCTCGGTGTCGGCATCGTTGGCCGTGGCGCCGAATCGCTCATCAGCGAGGGCGTCCTCGCGATCGAGATGGGAGCGGTCATCACCGACCTCGCGCTCACCGTCCACCCGCATCCGACCCTGTCGGAGAGCCTGAACGAAGCGGCGGCCCGCCTCATCGGTCAGCCGCGCCACCTCGCTCGATGAGCGGCGACGGCGACCTCCCTCTGCGCGCGTTCCTGCGGCCCGGCAGGATCGCCGTCGTGGGCGCCAGCCGCGAACGCAACAGCGTCGGCGGCATCTTGTTCGCAAACCTGCTCGAAGGCCGCTTCGAAGGGGTCGTGTACCCGGTCAACCCGACGGCAGAGGCCATCGCCGGTGTCGTCGCCTACCCGTCCCTGCGTGCCTGCCCGGAGCCACCCGACCTGGCAATCGTCGCGATCCCCGCCGACGGTGTCGCCGACGTCGTCGGTGAGGCAGGCGAGCTCGGTGTGGGTGCCGTGTGCGTGATCTCCGCCGGCTTCGCCGAGACCGGCCCGGAGGGGCGGCGCCGCCAGCAGGAACTGATGGAAACCGCTGCGGCCTCCGGGGTACGCCTGATCGGACCGAACTGCATGGGTGTGCTCAACGGTGCCGCCGACGTCAGGATGAACGGCACCTTCAGCAGCCCGTTTCCCCCGCCGGGCGAGGTGGCGTTCGTCTCGCAGTCCGGAGCCACCGGCCTCTCGGTGCTCGCCGAAGCCGAACGCAGAGGGCTCGGCATGTCGGCGTTCGTGTCCGTGGGCAATGCCGCCGACGTGACCGACGCCGATGTGGTCGAACACCTCGGATCCGACGACGACACTCGGGCGATCCTGATGTACGTCGAATCGTTCGGCGATCCCCGGCGTTTCCTCCGCCAGGGCCGTGTCATCGGCCGCGAGAAGCCGATCGTCGTGTTGAAGGCGGGACGGAGCGAAGCCGGCGAGCGGGCGGCCGCGTCGCATACCGCATCGGTGTCATCGGACGAGGTGACGATCGAAGCCCTCTTCCGTCAGAGCGGCGCGATCCGCGTCGGCACCCTGCCCGAGATGCTCGACGTCGCCCGGCTCCTCGTCCTCCAACCGGCACCGGCGGGCGACGGGGTCGCCATCGTGACCAACGGCGGCGGCCCCGGGATTCTCGCGGCCGACGCGTGCTCGGCCGAAGGGCTCGACGTCGTCGAACTCGACGAGCGCACGGTCGAGGGCCTCCAATCGTTCCTGGCGCCCGATGCGTCGACATCCAACCCGGTCGATGTGCTGGCCGGCGCAGATGCCGAGACCTTCCGCCGGGCTGTGGAATCGGTCGCCGAGGATCCTGGCGTCGCAACGGTCATCGTCATCTTCATCCCGCCGATCGTCACCCGGCCCGACGAGGTGATCGCCGCCCTACACGATGCCGAGATGTCCGATGACGTGACCCTGATCGGGGTCTTCATGAGCGGGCCGGAGAGCCGAGCGCGGCTCGAGGCCGTCGGTGTGCCTGCTTTCGCCCATCCCGAGGAGGCGGCCCGAGCGCTCGGAGGCATCGTGGGTTGGTCGCGCTGGTGCGACCGGCCCGCAGGTCGGGTGGTCCGCCCGCCGGGGCTGCAACGTGATCGAGCCACCTCCATCGTTCGCGCCGCTCTCGAACGCAACGCCCACGACGGCGACGCCGACGCCGACGCCGACGAGCGTGAGGGTGTGTGGCTCTCGGCCGACGAATGCGAATCGCTGCTCGGGTCCTACGGCGTGCCGCTGGCCCGCAGCCGCATCGTGCACGGCGCCGAGGAGGCTGCGAGTGCGCAACGCGAACTCGATGCGCCGGTGGCGGTGAAGATCGACTCGCCGGCGCACAAGAGCGACATCGGCGGCGTACGCCTCGGGCTGGAGACCGCCGACGAAACGGCCGAGGCGGTGCGCTCGATCCACGGGCAGCTCACCGACACCGACGCCGACACCGGCTCCTTCATCGTCCAGGAGATGATCGCGGGCGACGTCGAGATCGCCCTCGGCATGAACCGCAACCCGAGGTTTGGTCCCGTCTTGATGGTCGGATGGGGAGGTTCGCTTCTCGAGCTGGTCGGCGACGTCAGCGTCCGGCTGACACCGGTGACCGACGTCGACGTCGACGAGATGCTCGGCTCGCTCAGAGTTCATCGGCTGCTCACCGGTTACCGGGGCGAACCCGCCGTGGATGTCGACGCGCTGACCGATGTCGTCCACCGCGTGAACGCCCTGGTCGAAGACGTTCCCGAACTGGTCGAGATCGACCTGAACCCCGTGATCGCCAGCCCATCCGGGGTCCTGTGCGTCGACTATCGCATTCGCGTGACGCCCTCGGACTGATCACAGGAGCCTCACGGGGCTGCTCGCGAGGATTGCCGGGTCACCGACCGGGGTACCGATGATCCGAGCACGGTCATCGACGGTGAAGAGACGAATGGCGTGGTGAAGACACAGGACCGGTCGACGGGAACAGCGAAGGGTTCAGACCAACAGAGCCGGAGATCCTGGGGTTCGGAGCCGGTCGAACGGGTCGCGGACGAGTTCGGTGTCGACCCCGACCGAGGACTTTCCGACGGCGAGGCGGAACAACGTGTCGACGAGCACGGCCCCAATCAGATCGAACGCATTGCCCGCGACCCTGCATGGAGGCTCTTCCTCGAGCAGTTCAAGAGCCCGCTGATCCTGCTCCTCATCGGGGCCGCCACGGTCGCCGGGGTCGTCGGCGAAGTACGCGACGCCGTGGTCATCGCAGCCGTGCTGATGATCAACGGTGTGCTCGGCTTCGTGCAGGAGTTCCGTGCCCAGAAGAGCATGGCGGCGCTGCAGGAGATGCTGACCTTCACGGCGGTCGTGCGTCGCGAGGGAGAGGAACGCGAGATCGACGCCTCGGAGATCGTCCCTGGCGACGTCGTCCTGCTCGAGAGCGGGATCCGGGTCCCGGCCGACGGCCGGCTCCGACATGCCGACGACCTCGCGGTCGACGAATCGACGTTGACGGGCGAATCCACGCCGGTGGACAAGCAGGTCGAGCCGGTCGACGACGGGGTCCCGCTGGGGGACCGTGCCAGCGAGCTCTTCATGGGAACGACCATCGTGCGCGGCACGCCGCAGATGATCGTGACCCGCACCGGCATGGACACCGAGATGGGCAAGGTCTCGGCCCAGATGCACGCGACCGAGGACCGCCAGTCGCCTCTCGAGAAGCGTCTCGAGACGCTTGCGACAAAGCTCGCATCGGTGGCTCTGGTGGCGGCGGCCGCTGTCGTCGGCGTGGCCATGCTGCGGGGCGATTCGTTCGGCGATGCGCTCATCGACGGCGTCGTCCTGGCCGTTGCGTCGATCCCCGAGGGCCTGCCGGCCATCGTCACCGTCACGTTGGCCCTCGGCGTCCGGGCGATGGCCAAGCGCGGTGCCATCATCGAGAACCTCAACTCGATCCACACGCTGGGCGCCACGACGGTTATCTGCACCGACAAGACCGGAACGTTGACCGTGAACCAGATGACGGTCCGGGTCCTGCACGCCCACGGCCGCCGGTTCGACGTGAGCGGCGAGGGCTACCGCAGCGAGGGTGAGATCACGGCCACCGACGATGGCGAGGGCGAGGGCGAGCCGCCCCGTTCGGCGTTCGAGGTCGCGGCCCTCTGCAACGACGCCGACGTCGAGGACGACGAGGTCGACGGCGACCCGACCGAAGGGGCCATGCTGGTGCTGGCCCGCAAGGCGGGACTCGCCCGCAGCGACCTCGACGAGACCCTGCCGCGAATTGCCGAGGTGCCGTTCAACTCGGACCGTAAGTACATGGCGACGTTCCACGACGCCGGTGGAGCGAACGGCGATGCCACCACGCACCTGCTGGTCAAGGGAGCGCCAGGGGTGGTCCTCGACCTCTGCTCGACCATTGCCGGCCCCGACGACGAGGAACCCCTCGACGAGGACCGTCGTGCCGAGCTCGACAGCAAGGTCGAGGAGCTCACCAGCGAGGGGTTGCGCGTCCTCGCGCTCGCCAGACGCACCTGCGACCGTCCTGCAGCGGGCGCGACCGAGGACGAGCTCGCCGAAGTGGTGCACGAGCTGCGTCTCGAGGGGTTCGTCGGCATGGAGGACCCACCGCGCCAGGAGGCGGCGGGAGCGATCGCCGAGGCACACGAGGCGGGCATCGACGTGAAGATGGTGACCGGCGATCACGCGCTGACGGCCAAGGCCATCGCCGAACGTCTCGGCATCGAAGGCGACGTCATCGAGGGCACCGAACTCGACGAGCTCGACGATGAGCAGCTCGCTGCTCGCATCGCCGACATCGGGGTGTTCGCCCGGGTCGACCCCCAGCACAAGGTCCGCCTCATCGAGGCGCTGGCCCAGAACGGCCACATCGTGGCCATGACGGGAGACGGGGTCAACGACGCCGCCGCCCTCCAGGGTGCCGACGTGGGCATCGCCATGGGCCAGCGTGGCACCGAGGTCGCCAAGGAGGCGGGCGACGTGGTGCTGACCGATGACCGGCTCGAGACCATCGTGCGTGCCATCCGGCGGGGCCGGTCGATCTTCGACAACATCATCACCTTCGTCCGGTTCAACCTGGCGACGAACCTCGCCGCGCTGACGACGATCCTCGTCGCCCGGATCATCGGCCTCCCCACCCCGTTCACGCCCCTGCAGGTGTTGTGGGTCAACCTCATCATGGATGGACCGCCCGCCATGGCGTTGGGAGCGGATCCACCGGCACCCGATGTCATGCGCCGCCCTCCCCGGGACCCCGACGCCCACATCCTCGACACCCGCCGCATCGTGACCTTGCTGGTGCTCGGCGGGTGGATGGCGACCATCACGCTCATCGTGTTCGCCGCCACCCGCGACGACGACACCGACACCACGATGGCCTTCACGACGTTCGTGCTGTTCCAGGTGGTCAACGCCGTCAACGTCCGCAACGGCTGGCACACCGTCTTCTCCCGCCGCACGCTCACCAACCCGGCGCTGTGGATCGCCCTCGTGTCGGTCACGGCACTGCAGGTCGCAGTGGTTCAGGTCGGCCCCCTCGCCGACTTCTTCGGGACGACACCGCTGGGTCCCGCGGACTGGGCCATCGCCGCCGGTGCCGCCTCGACGTTGCTGGTGCTGAGCGAGCTGGCCCGACTGGTGTACCGGCAGCGCCATGCGGGGTGAGCATCCGGTGCGGAGGCCGGCAATGGCCGGCGCCCGAGGAGTTCCCGAGCAACGACCACCCGACGAGGAGGAAGACCGATGAGCGAAGCAGGACAGGGTCGAGACGACGAAGAGTCGGGCGGTGTCGCCACGGAGAGGCCGGCGCTCGTGCGTCGGCTGGACGAGATGACCAACACCGACGTCGACCAGGTCGGCGGCAAGAATGCATCCCTGGGCGAGATGATCCAGAACCTCGCCGATCGCGGGATCCGGGTGCCGGGCGGCTTCGCCACCACGGCGGCGGCGTATCGGGCCTTTCTCGACGCGAACGATCTGGAAGACCACATCGCGGATCGCATCGACGAGCTCCACGGCGGAGCCGAGCTCGCCGTGGTCGGCGAGTCCATCCGCGAGGCCTTCCTCCGATCCGATTTCCCGGACGAGGTGGACGACGCCATACGCGGTGCCTACGACGAGTTCTGTGAGCGACTCGGCCGCGGCGAGGTCGACGTCGCCGTGCGCAGCAGTGCCACGGCCGAGGACCTGCCCGAGGCCAGCTTCGCGGGGCAACAGGACACGTTCTTGAACATCGTGGGCATCGACGCGCTGCTCGAGGCCACCAGACGCTGCTACGCATCGTTGTTCACCGACCGTGCCATCAGCTATCGCGAACACCACGGCTTCGATCACCGCGAGGTCGCCTTGTCGGTCGGCGTGCAGGAGATGGTGCGCTCCGACACCGCCGGTGCGGGGGTGATGTTCACCATCGACACCGACAGCGGCTTTCCCCGGACCGTGTTGATCAACGCTGCGCTCGGTCTCGGCGAATCGGTCGTCGGGGGGCTCGTCGATCCCGACGAGTACCTGGTGTTCAAGCCGCTGCTCGACCGCGACGGCGTGATCCCGGTCGTGTCGAAGACGCTCGGCTCGAAGGAGACCAAGATCGTCTACCGCAGCGACGGTTCCCCGACCGACGATCCGACCGAGACGGTGGATACCACCGACGACGAGCGGACGGTGTTCGTCCTCGACGACGACGAGATCTGCCGGCTGGCCCGCTGGGCGGTGACCATCGAGGACCACTACGGCCACGCGATGGACATCGAATGGGCCAAGGACGGCGAGAGCGGCGAGCTGTTCATCGTGCAGGCCCGCCCCGAGACGGTGCAGGCGCAGAAGGCCACCGGGGTGCTGCGGTCCTTCAGACTCGACGAACGGCCCGACGAACCGCTGGTGTCGGGCCTGGCCATCGGCGAGGCCATCGCCGCCGGCACGGTCCGCCGGCTGGCCAGCGCAGCCGACATCGACCAGTTCCGTGAAGGCGAGGTGCTCGTCACCGGAGCCACCGACCCGGACTGGGAACCGATCATGAAGAAGGCTGCGGCCATCGTCACCGACCACGGCGGCCGGACCTCGCATGCGGCGATCGTCAGCCGTGAGCTCGGCGTCGCCGCCATCGTTGGTGCGGGCGACGCAACCCGCCGGCTCGAGGACGACGCTCTGGTCACGGTGTCGTGCGCGGAAGGCGAGACCGGCCACGTGTACGACGGCGAGCTCGCGTTCACGGCCGAGGACATCGACCTGGACGAGGTGCCCGACACCGACACCGAGATCATGGTCAACCTGGCGGACCCGTCGGCTGCGTTCCGTTGGTGGCGCCTGCCTGCCGACGGCGTGGGGTTGGCGCGGATGGAGTTCGTGATCAACAACCACATCAAGGCCCACCCGATGGCCCTGCTCGGCTACGACGACCTCGACGAGGATGTGCGCGCCCGCATCGACGAGCTCACCGTCGGCTACGACGACAAGGCGGCGTTCTTCGTCGAGCGGCTGGCCGACGGCGTCGCCCGTATCGCCGCGGCGTGGTGGCCCAAACCCGTCATCGTCCGGATGAGCGACTTCAAGACCAACGAATACGCCCGCCTCCTCGGGGGCGAAGCGTTCGAGCCCGGCGAGGAGAACCCGATGCTGGGCTGGCGCGGAGCCAGCCGATACGCCCACCCCGACTACGCAGCGGGCTTCGCGCTCGAATGCGCCGCGATGGCCCGGGTGCGCAACACCATCGGGCTCGACAACGTCGTGGTGATGATCCCGTTCTGCCGAACGACCGACGAAGCAGACCGGGTCCTGCAGGCCATGGCGGACAACGGTCTGCGGCGTGGGGACAACGGCCTGGCCGTGTACGTGATGGCGGAGATCCCGGCCAACATCGTCCTGGCCGATGCGTTCGCCGAGCGTTTCGACGGGTTCTCCATCGGCACCAACGACCTCACCCAGCTGGTCCTGGGCGTCGACCGCGACTCCGAGCGGTTGTCGGACCTCTTCGACGAGCGCAACCCGGCGGTGACCAAGAGCATCACCAGCCTCATCGACACCGCCCACGCCTGTGACACGAAGGTCGGGCTGTGCGGCCAGCGCCCGAGCGACGATCCCGAGTTCGCGGGATTCCTGGTCGGCGCGGGGATCGATTCGATCTCGGTATCGCCGGACAGCTTCCTCCGGGTGAAGAACCACGTCGCCGACGCCGAGAAGCACCGCTGACTGGTACCTCAGGGGCGCGGTGCGGGGAGGGAGGCCAGCAGGTCCGCGAGCGCACGACGCTCGGTGGTCGGATCGGCGATCGGGGCCAGGGCATCGGTGCGCTGCTGGAGTTGGGCCAGCTCGGCCGGGTCGGTCTCGAGCCGATGCAGCAGAACGCTGAGCGCTCGTTCGTCGCCGACGGGCACCAGCCCCGGGTGATCGTTGCCGAGGAGCCCGGTGTTGCCGTCGATCCTCGTGCCGATCACCGGGACGCCGACTGCGATTGCCTCGGTGACGACGTTGGCCCCGCCCTCGGCGACAGACGTGCAGGCCAGCACGTGCGCCGTCGCCAGCAACTCCATCGCTGCCGATCGGGCCAGTTCGCCGTGCCACACCCAGCGGGGGTTGCCGGCCGCCGCTGCTGCGGCCGTGGTCGCCCAGCCGTGGTCGAGCGCTCCGCCGCCGTGATGGACCCGGACACGACTCGACGGATCCAGCAGCCGGACGGCGCGAGCTGCGAGCAGCGGATCCTTGATCTCCCGGAGATGGGCCAGCACCACCACCCGGAACTCGCCGGCGGGAAGTCGCCGCGGCGGCACCGTCGCCGGATCGATCGACTGATGTACCACGCGGGCCTTGGCGCCCCATGCCGGGCGCAGACCGCTCAGGCGATCCACCGCACACCGCTGGAGCACGATGAGGGCATCGGCGTCCTCGACGCTCGCCATCGCCGAGGAATCGTCGGGCATGTCGACGTAGAGGTCGGTGCCGGTCAGTCCGACCACCAGCGGGCGACGGTCCGGGCGGCTCCGCCACCAGCGGACGACCGCTGCCGATCGGCGTGCGTGCAGCGCCACCAGGACGTCGGCGGAGTCGAGCACACCGAGGTCGTCGCCGGTGGGGCCGCTCCGTTCGTCGACGGCCACGATGCGCACGTGATGGCCGAGCCCGGTCAGGTGCTGCGCCCAGCGGGCTGCGGTGATGTCGTTGCCCGACTGTGCAGTCGGCCGGATGGGGGCGGCGACGACGATCGAGGTCAACGGGCGCAGGTGCGGAAACCCGCGAACACGTCCCGCCGATCCGGCGTGAAGTAGTTGCGGTACGTCGAGCGGACGTACCGGTTGCGGGTGGCCCACGAGCCGCCGCGCAGGACCTTGCGGGTGCCGAACCAGGGCTCGGAGTTGTCGCGGTAGGCGTCGGGCTCGAAGTGGGGGTAGGGGAGGAACGTCGACGAGGTCCACTCCCACACGTTGCCGATGAGTTGGCGGTGCCCCCAGGGTCCGTCGCCGTCGGCGAATGCGCCCACCGGGACCGTGCCCGCGGTGGCGCCGTCGAGGGCCGCCTCCCCGGGTCGGGGATCGCGCTCGCCCCACGGGAACCACGTCCGTCGCTCGCCGTCGGCCCCGGTGGTGGCGGCGACCTCCCACTCGGCCTCGGTGGGGAGGCGACGTCCGCTCCAGGTGCAGTAGGCGTCGGCCTCCCACCAGCTGACGTGCACCATCGGGTGATCGCCGTGTGCCGCGACGGGGTGCCAACCCGTCCCGATGCGTCGCTCCCACCCGTCGGCGCCGCGCCGCCAGTACGCAGGAGCATCGACGGCCTCAGAGGACCGCCACGCGAGCCCGTCGGGATGCCAGAGCCGGTCGTCGCGGTAGGCGCCGTCGTCGACGAACGCGGCGTACTCGGCGACGGTGACCGGCGCGACGGCCATCGAGAAGTCAGCGAGCTCGACGGGGTGCGCCCACTTCTCGTTGTCCATCACGAAAGGCTGCGTGCGTGATGCTCCGATGACGTAGGCCCCACCGTCGACCGGACGGTCGCGGCTGATGGGTTCGGCGGGAGGCGCCGCGTGGGAGCCCACGGCGTACGGGCCCCACCCGAGGGTCTGGCGGGTGTAGGTGAGGGCCTCGCCGTGGGCATCGTGATGCATCACCGCGTACGCCACGTACGCAGCGGTGGAGTCGAGGCCCCGGTCGTCGCGCACCACGTCCACCAACTCGTCGGCGACTCGCCGCACGTAGTCGATGACGACGGCCGGTTCGGGGTGGCGGAGCTTCCAGCGGGTGCGATGACCGACCTTGGCGGAGTCGTAGCGCTCGTCGACGTCGTCGAGTAGTGGCGCCCGGCCGTGGAGTTGGCGCAGCACGAACCACTCGGCGAACCATGCGACGTGCGCGAGCTCCCAGATCGGGGGGTTGACGATCGGCAGGTACGGGCCCATCCAGCGGGGGTCGTCGTCGTCGAAGTCGCCGACCCCGGCGATCAGCCGATCGGTCGCGTCGTGAACCCAGCCGGCGAGCGCCTCGTCGTCGACCCATTCGGACAGCTGCATGGTTCGACGGTAGCTCGTCGCGCGGGTACTCGGCCCCGGGTACCGTGTGGCCCGATCGGCCGACGCGAGGACCACTGTGACCGATACCGACAAGCTCCGTCTCACCCAGTTCAGCCACGGCGCCGGTTGAGGCTGCAAGCTCGCCCCCGGCGAGCTCGCGCACGTCGTGCGCGATCTGCATCCCGACGAACCCGCCGAACTGCTCGTGGGCACCGCCACCGGCGACGATGCCGCCGTGTGGCGTCTCGACGACACGCGCGCCCTGGTCTCGACGGCCGACTTCATCACCCCGGTCGTCGACGACGCCCGCACCTGGGGTCGGGTCGCGGCCGCCAACAGCGTCTCCGACGTCTACGCCATGGGTGGGCGGCCGCTGTTCGCGCTCAACCTGGTCGGCTGGAACACCGATGCGCTCCCGAGCGAAATGCTCGGCGAGCTGTTGGCCGGCGGCCAGGACGTGGCCCGCGCCGGCGGCTTCGCCATCGTCGGCGGCCACACCATCGACGATCCCGAGCCCAAGTACGGCCTGGCGGTCACCGGTGAGGTGCATCCGGATCGCATCCTCACCAACGCCGGACTCGTACCCGGACAGGACCTCATCCTGACCAAACCGCTCGGCGTGGGCGTCGTCACCACCGCCATCAAGGCCGACGTCGCCGGCGACGATGTGGCCGCAGCCGCGGTCGACTCGATGACGCGGCTCAACGACGTGGCGTCACGTGTGGCCCTCGCCGCGGGCGCCACGGGCTGCACCGACGTCACCGGCTTCGGCCTGCTCGGCCACCTCGGCCGCATGGCACTCGAGTCCGGTGTGCGCGCCGTTGTGGAGTTCGACGCAATCCCGTTCCTGCCGGGGGCGGTCGACCTCGCCACCGATGGGATCATGCCGGGTGGGAGCCGACGCAACCTCGCGTGGGCGCTCGAGTTCCTCGAGGCTGGTGGCCACGACGAACTGCACCAGCTGCTCGTCGCCGATGCCCAGACCTCCGGAGGGCTCGTGTTCGGGGTCGACCCGGGCGAGACCGCCGGAGTCCTGGCCGAGCTCGAAGCCGCAGGCCATCAGGTCGCCCGGATCGGTCACACGACCGAGGCCACACCCGGCTTCGATCTCCGCTGACCGGCGCCGCGGGCCGGCGATCGGCCTCAGCGGCGGGTGACCACCACCGGAAGCTCGGTGTAGCCGTGCACGAACGACGACAGGGTCCGCTGGGGCTCGGCCTGGACCTCGATCCGCTCGAATCGGGCCAGGATCTCCTCCCACAGCACCCGCAGCTGCAGCTCGGCCAGGCGGCTGCCCATGCAGAAGTGGATGCCGTACCCGAAGGCCAGCTGCCGGTCGGCGTTGTGGCGTTCGATGTCGATGGCGTCGGCGTCGGCGAACATCTCCTCGTCGCGGTTGGCCGAGGCGTACCACATGATCACCTGGTCGTTCTCGAGGATCTGCTTGCCGCCGAGTTCGCAGTCGCGGGTGGCGGTCCGGCGCATGTACGACAGCGGCGTCTGCCACCGGATGATCTCGGGGACCATCTTCGGGATCAGTTCGGGGTTCGCGATGAGCTTGTCGTACTGGTCCGGGAACTTGTTGAGGCCGTACACGCTGCCCGACATGGTGTTGCGGGTGGTGTCGTTGCCGCCGATGATCAACAGCAACAGGTTGCCCAGGTGGGCCATGGTGGGCATGTCGCGGGTGGCTTCGCCGTGGACCAGCATCGAGACCAGGTCCGAACCCGGGTTCTCCCGGCGGAGCTCCCACAGGCGTTCGAAGTAGGCGACGCACTCGAGGATCTCGTCGATCTTCTGCTGTTGGCTCTCGACGATCCCGCCGGGTGCCGGCACGGCGAAGGTGATGTCGGACCAACGGGTCAGCTTGCGGCGGTCCTCGAGCGGGAAGTCGAACAGCGTCGCCAACATCAAGGTGGTGAGCTCGACCGACACGGTGTCGACCCAGTCGAAGGGCTCGCCGACGGGAAGCGACTCGAGCACGTCGATCGTGCGCTCGCGGATCAACGGCTCGAGGTTGCGCAGGTTGCTCGGTGCCGACACGGCCCGCACCGTCTTGCGCTGCTCGGTGTGGCGGGGCGGGTCCATCGAGATGAACGACTGCAGCCGTGCCGCCTGGGCTGCGACCTCGGCGGTGGGTCGGAGGCCCACGGTGATGCCGAGCTCGGACGAGAACGTGTGCCAGTCGCCGTCGACGGCGCGAACGTCGTCGTACCTGGTGACCGACCAGTAGCGCCCGGCCGTCTCGATCTCGTTGAGGTGCACCGGGTCCTCGGCTCGCAGGCGCGCGAAGTATTCCTGATAGCGGTCTTCCCTGAACAGGTGAGGGTTCAGCGGGTTGATCTCGTCGATCGAGAGATCCGCCGCCCGCGGGGCACCGGCCCCGATCTCGGCCATCTCCATCTCGGGGGTTCGGATCGTCGGATCGAAGATCGGTGCCTGCTGGTCTGCGGTATCGGTCATGGCCGTGCTCCTCGGTCGAAGCACCAGTGTGGCCCGTGCACGGGGCATGCGGCCAGCAGCCCGCCCCGACGAGCTCGGGTCGGAGCCTCAGGCCGCTGCGCCGCCGGGGGCGCGCACGAGGGTGCGGAAGCCGATGTGGCTGGCTCCGGTGTCGACCGCCTGGGGGCTGCGCGCCGCCGGTCGGTAGCGACGGCAGTAGTTGTCGGCGCACAGGAACGACCCGCCCTTGATCACCCGGCGTGGGATCCGGGCATCGGGCTGGGCGGGGTCGAAGCCGGCGTCGCGGGACGGGCCACGAGGGTTCGACGGGACGCAGCAGGGTTTGTCGGCGTCGGGGGTGTGGCCGTCGACGTACCAGTCGGTCGTCCATTCCCAGACGTTGCCCGCCATGTCGTACAGACCGAAGCCGTTGGGCGGGAACGACGCCACCGGCGCGGTGCCGACGTGACCGTCGTCGGCGGTGTTCTGCCACGGGAAGTCGCCCTGCCAGAAGTTGGCCAGGTACCGGCCCCCGGGAACGGGGTCGTCGCCCCAGGTGTAGGCGCAGCCGTCGAGACCGCCCCGCGCGGCGTACTCCCACTCGGCCTCGGTGGGGAGGTCGTGGCCGACCCAGCGCGCGTAGGCCTGCGCGTCCTCGTAGGCGACGTGCACCACCGGATGATCCGCGCGGTCGTCGATGCTGCTGCCGGGCCCCTCCGGGTGGCGCCACGAAGCGCCCGGCGTCCATGCCCACCACTGCGTGTAGTCGCGTAGATCCACCGGTCCGGTCGTCATCGAGAACACCAGCGAACCAGGCACGAGGTCCTCGACGGCCGCTCCCGGATAGTCGGCCGGGTCGAGCCGACGTTCGGCGACGGTGACGTAGCCGGTCGCCTCGACGAAGTCCGCGAACGCGGCGTTGGTGACGGTCGTGGCCGCGATGGCGAACCCGTCCACGGACACCCGGTGCGCGGGCGCCTCCTCGTGGTAGTGGTGGTCGGAGCCCATCGTGAAGGCTCCGCCGGTGACCGTGACGAGGTCGAGCCGGTTCACGACGCCGGCGTCGTCCTCGCTCCGGCGAAGTCGCCGGCGTCGCGCCAACGCTCGAGGTAGCCGGCGTACTCGAGCAGGCTCCCTGCGTACACCAGGTTGCGGGCGGCCTTGGGATTGAAGCCCTGCTCGCTGTTGTAGTACCCGGGGGTGCAGGACATGGAGTAGCCGGCGATGCCCATCGCGACGCCGTAGAGGACCTGGAGCCATTCCTCCTCGGCCTCCGGTGTCGCCTCGATGGTGGCCCAACCCTGCTCGGTGGTGGTTGCGATCAGCCACGCCACGTGCTTCGCCGATTCCGACAGGAAGTGCAGGAAGTTCGTGCCGAAACCTGCCTGGACGAGGCTGATCATCATGAGGTTCGGGAACTCGGCCGACAAGATGCCGTGCAGCGTGTGGGCGCCGTCGTGCCAACGCTCGCTGAGTCGGATGCCGTCGCGGCCGGCGGGGTCGAAGCCCAGGCGCTGGTCGAGATCGGTGGTGACCTCGAAGCCCGATGCGAAGACCAGCAGGTCGACGGGGTACTCGACGCCGTCGACGACGACACCGGTCTCGGTGATCGCGTCGACGCCGCGGCCGTCGGTGTCGACGAGGTGCACGTTGGGCTTGTTGAAGGTGGGGAGGTACTCGTCGTGGAAGCACACCCGCTTGCAGTGCTTGCCGTACCAGGGCTTCAGCTTCTCGGCTGTCTCGGGGTCCTCGACGATGGTGTCGATTCGGTCGCGCAGGGCCTGCATGGTCTCGAAGTCGCTGCGTTCGAGTTCGGCGGCCTCCTCGGGGGTCTCGGTGACCCGCTGGGTGTTCTCCCACATGACCTTGGTCCAGCCGTCGCCGACGAGGTCGCGCTCGGGCTTCACGCCGGTGACGGCGTGGGTGAAGTTGCGGACGCGTTCGTCGTGCCAGCCCGGCTCGAGGCTCTCGAACCACTCGACATCGGTGGGACCGTTGTCTCGCACGCCCACGGCCGACGGGGTGCGCTGGAAGACGTAGAGCTCGTCCGCGGTCTCGGCGAGGCGGGGGACGGCCTGCACGGCGGTGGCGCCCGTCCCGATGATCCCCACACGCTTGCCCCGCAGCTTCTCCATGGGCTCGCGCGGCCCGCCACCGGTGAACGAGTAGTCCCAGCGGCTGGTGTGGAACGCCCGGCCGGCGAAGGTCTCGATACCGGGGATGCCCGGCAGCTTCGCCTTGTGGAGGATGCCACCCGCCGTCACCAGGAACCGGGTCCACAGCTGGTCGTCGCGACTGGTGGTCACCAGCCAGCGAGCCCGGTCCTCGTGCCACACCGCGTCGGCGATCTCGGTCTGGAACAACGCATGGGGATAGAGCTCGAAGTGATGACCCATGAGCTGGCAGTACTCGAAGATCTCTGCGGCGCTCGCGTACTTCTCGGTGGGCATGTAGCCGGTCTCTTCGAGCAGCGGGAGATAGGTGTAGCTCTCGACGTCGCACATGCAGCCCGGATAACGGTTCCAGTACCAGGTGCCGCCGAAGTCGCCACCCTTTTCGACGATGCGGTAGTCGGTGATGCCTTCGCGCCCGAGGCCGATGGCGGTGAGCATCCCCGCGAAGCCGCCCCCGACGATCACGACGTCGGTCTCCTCGACTACGGGATCGCGGGTGAAACCCGGTTCGACGTAGGGATCGCGGTCGAACTCGGCGTAGTCGCCCTCGAGGGGCTTGTACTGGGCCATGCCCTCTGGCCGGATCCGCTTCTCGCGCTCGACCCGGTAGCGCTCGCGGGCTGCAGCGAAGGCGTCGTCGGTCGGTTCGGTGTCGGGCATGGGGGGCCTCCTGGTGCGGTACGGGGCGCGAGCGTCGCAAGTGTGCCACGGGCGGGCGCTACCACTACCAGCTGCACGCCCGCCGAGGGCGCCGGCTCGGTAACGTCGCTCTGAGCAGCAGCCGAGGAGAAGACAGTGGTCGCCAAGAGCCGATGGGTCGAGATGACCGAGGAGAACCCGGAGCACTCGACCTGGTACATCGAGCGGTTCCGAGCCATGGCCGCCGCCGGCGACGACCTGGGCGGCGAGGCCCGGTTCGTCGATGCCCTGGTCGGGCGGGGCGCCCGGATCCTCGACGCCGGCTGCGGTCCCGGCAGGGTCGGCGGGCACCTCCACGCAGCGGGCCACGAGGTCGTGGGCGTCGACGTCGACCCCGTGCTCATCGCCGCAGCCGAGGAGGATCATCCGGGGCCGACCTGGTTGGTGGGCGACCTCGCCGAGTTCGACCTCGCCGACCACGGCATCACCGAGGGATTCGACGCCATCGTCTGCGCCGGCAACGTCATGACCTTCCTCGCGCCCAGCACCCGGCGCGACGCCCTCGCCAACCTCGGTCGCCACCTGCGCGCGGACGGGCGTCTCGCGGTCGGGTTCGGCACCGGCCGTGGCTACGACTACGAGGAGTTCCTCGCCGATGTGACGGCGGCCGGCCTGGTCGTCGAGCTCGAACTGTCGACCTGGGACCTGCGCCCGCGCACGGCTGCATCGGACTTCCTCGTCGCGACGCTCGTCGTCGCCGACCGGTCATGACCCTCCGGGTGACACCCAGCGGCCGGCCGTGCGGAGCACGCGTCACCGGTGTCGACCTGCGCGATCTCGACGGCGACGCCGTCGCCGACATCCGCGCCGCATGGCTCACCCACCGGGTCCTCGCGTTCGTCGACCAGCAGCTGACCGACGACGACCTCGAGCGCTTCGCCCGCCGCTTCGGGCCCCCGGGCGACGACCCGTTCTTCGAACCCATCGACGGTCACCCGCACATCGCGGCCATCCACCGCCGCGCCGACGAGACCTCGCCGGTGTTCGCCGAGGTCTGGCACTCCGACTGGAGTTTCCAGGCGCAGCCCCCCGACGGCACCTGCCTCTACGCGAAGATCATCCCTCCGGTCGGCGGCGACACCCACTTCGTCGATCAACAGAGCGCGCTCGCGGCCATGCCCACCGATCTGCGTCGGCGCATCGATGGAGTCGTGGCAATCCACTCGGCTCGCGGCGGGTACGCCCCCGACGGGCGCTACGGCTCCCAGGCCGAGGGCGAGAACCGGGCGATGCGCATCATCACCGACGACCGTGCCTACGCCACCCGGACCCACCCCCTGGTGCGCACACATCCCGAGACCGGTGCCGAGACGCTGTTCTCCACACTCGGCTACATCATCGGCATCGAGGGCATGGCCGACGACGACGCGCTGGCGCTGCTCGGCGAGGTGCATGCCTGGCAGACCCGTCCCGAGTTCCAGTACCACCATCGCTGGGAGCCGGACATGCTCGTCATGTGGGACAACCGGTGCGTCCTGCACAAGGCCACCGGCGGCTACGACGGTCACGAACGACTCCTGCATCGCATCACCATCGGCCAGGGCATCGCCGCCTGATCACGGTGCTCGGGCAGCGCCGCCGTCGGTCACCTACGGTGGCGACCCGACGCCGGATCGATCCGGACCGGCGACGCCGCTGCACGAGGAGCTGCTGCCATGGCCGACGATCAGAACACCGCACCCGAGGTCGACTACGAGGACCTCACCGCGATGCGCCTCGACGACGAGGCCCTCGCCGAACTGCTCGACGCAGGCGGCGAATGCATCTTCAACTGGACCACCCGCGACGGCTTCCCGGTGGGTGTCGTCGTGGCCTTCGTGTACCGCGACGGCAAGTTCTGGACGACCTGCGCCGAGCGCCGCAAGCGGGTGCCGGCCCTGCGGGCCCGGCCCCAGTCCGGCATCGTGATCAACGCCGCCGGGCGCACCGCCAGCTTCAAGGGCAACTCGATCGTCCACGCCCCCGGCGATCCCGGCTTCGACGAGCTCAAGGGCTGGTTCTACCCGGCGCTGTCGCGGCTCGACCAGCAGCCCGACGATCCCTATCGCAAGAGCTTCAACAAGTTCCTCGATTCGCCCCACCGCGTGATCATCGAGACCGACCCGCGCCTCGTCGTCGCGTTCGACACGAAGAAGTTCGCAGCGTTCACCGCCGAGGCGATGGCCGCCGGCCACGGCGCCGACTGAGTAGTCACCTCGTTCGCCCGGCGCGCCGGTTCGGCTGACCCGGACCGGCGCGTGGGCGGCGTCGGACCGGCACGCCGGCTCACGTGCTCGCGCCGACCTCGATGCGGTGGAGGTCGTCGCCCACCTCGATCGTTCCGCCGAAGTGGGCCGCGGCGAGCTCGCGCCAGGGGGCACCTGCTCCGGAGGGGAATGCCGGCACGTAGTGGGTGAGAACCAGGGTGGCCACGCCGGCGCGTGCCGCCGTCTGGGCGGCCTCCTCGGGCGACGAGTGGTAGTCGAGGGTGTCCTGGAGGCGGGCCAGGTCGATGCCGGCGATGATGTCCTTGCGAATGACGGTGTGCACCAGCGCGTCGGCGCCGAGGCAGAGGCGATCGAGGCCCTCGCAGGGAACGGTGTCGCCGGCCACCACCACCGAGGCGCCGTCGATGTCGAACCGGAAGGCGATGCTCGGCTCGACCGGCCGGTGGTCGGTGGGCGCCGTCGAGAGCCGAACCGCCGTGGTGAGACCGGGAACCGAAACGTCGCCGTCGCCGATCTCGGTGACCGTCACCAGCGGCGGATCGGGGAGATCGGCGTGGTGCGCCTGGCGGTAGGCGATGTCGGGACCGAGCGAGGCGACGATGTGATCGACCACGGCGGTGGTTCCGGGCGGGCCGACGATGTGGAGCGGGGTGGGTTGGAACGTGGTGATCCACTGCGTGGTGATGACGTCGCCCAGGTCGGTGATGTGGTCGCTGTGGAGGTGGGTGATGAGCACCGCGGTCAGCGCGTTGGCGCCGACACCGGCGGCGGCGAGACGCATGAGGGCGCCTCGTCCGGCATCGACCAGGTAGTGCTCGCCGCCGCCTTGGACGAGTGTTGCCGGCCCGGCGCGGTTGGGGTCCGGGAGCGGGCCACCGGTGCCCAGCAAGGTGATGGTCAAAGGTGCGGTCATCGGTTTCTCGTCGGTCGTCTCAGGGTCGGGTCATCGGAGGCTCACTGCCGGCTCATCTGGGTGCGGGCCTCGGCGGCAGCGGTGTCGGGGGCGGCGCGGGCGACGAGCTCGATCACGACCTCGTGCAGGTTCGCCGTGCATACGAACGGGGCGTCGTAGCGGGTCGACACGGCCGACCCGTGGTCGTAGCCGATGCTGGTGCCCACCGAGGAGATCATCCGCATGTAGAGCGGGACCGTCGACGTGGCGGCCACGGCCCCGTCCACGATGAGCTCGATGGACCCGGCCCGCCCGTCGAGACGCCGGAAGCGGGCACCGACGGTGACCTCGCCTTCGCCGAGCCGGGCGTCGGACTCGACGACGGTGTGGTGGTCGAACGCGTTGTAGTCGACGACGAGGCGATCGTCCTGCACGAACACCGAGATGCCGGCGTTCTCGGTGCCGGTCGCGAACAGGACCCCTTCGTCACCGGCGGTGCGGGTCATGCGCGCGGTGAGGTCGAAGCTGCGCCCGCCGATGGCCGCCGACGCCTGCGCCGGGATGGGCGACATCGGCGGGCGGTAGACGTATCGCCGACCAGTGGGGTGTGGCGACCGATCCCGGAAGCGGGCGCCGAAGAGCTCGATGGTGCGGTCGTCGAGGGGCAGCACCCCATGGCGTTCGGCCTCGGCCCACCAGAGAGCGACGAGCGACTCGAGGCGATCGGGCTCGGCCACGGCGAGATCCCGGCACTCCGAGCGGTCCTCGGCCAGGTGATAGAGCTCCCACTGTTCGGTGGCGTAGTCGGCGCCGGGCTGGTGGCGACAGACGGCTTTCCATCCGTCGGCGATCAGCGCCCTGCTGCCTGCCATCTCGAAGTACTGCAACCGGTTCGACGCCGGTGCGTCGGCGTCGTCGAGGACATGAGCGAACGAGTGCCCGGTGACCGGCAGCTGCTCCACCCCGCGGTACACCGTCGGCGCCTCGACGCCGAGGAGCTCGTAGAGGGTGGGCACGATGTCGGCGACGTTCGCGAACTGATGCCGCAACCCGGTGCCCGCACCGGGTGCGATCCGGTCGGGCCAGTGCAGGATCATCGGGACGTGGACGCCGCCCTCGTGGGTGTTCTGCTTGTACCACTTGAACGGCGTGTTCCCGCACTGCGCCCAACCCCACGGATAGTTGGTGTGGCTGTGGGGCCCGCCGATGTCGTCGATGCGGTCGATGGCTTCGTCGGGGGTCTCGAGGATGCCGTTGAAGAACTTCATCTCGTGCATCACGCCGAAGGGTCCGCCCTCCTGGGAGGCGCCGTTGTCGGCGAGCAGGATCAAGATGGTGTCGTCGAGCGCGTCGAGCGCACGCAGGCCCTCGACGAAGCGCCCGATCTGGGCGTCGGTGTGGTCGAGGAACGCGGCGAACGCCTCCTGGAGCCGGCACGCCAGCCGGCGCTGGTTGTCGCCGAGGTCGTCCCAGGCATCGACGCCCGGGTTTCGTGGTGCCAGCTCGGTGCCGGCCGGGATGATGCCCTCGGCGAGCTGACGCTCGAACCAGCGGCGGCGCACGACGTCCCAGCCCTCGTCGAAACGACCCCGGTACTTCGCCAGGTACTCCTCGGGTGCCTGATGAGGCGCGTGGGTGGCGCCGAAGGCCAGATAGGTGAAGAACGGCCGATCGGGGCGCACGCCTCGGCTGTCGCTGATCATCGCGAGGGCCCGGTCGACGAGATCCTCCGAGAGGTGGTAGCCATCCGCCGGCCCTGCGGGGGGATCGATCGGGTGGTTGTCGGCGACGAGATCCGGGTGGAACTGGTCGGTCTCGCCCTCGAGGAATCCGTAGAACCGGTCGAAGCCTCGACCGAGGGGCCACTGGTCGAACGGCCCTGCGGCCGAGCACTGCTCGATGGGCGCCAGGTGCCACTTGCCCACACAGAAGGTGGCGTAGCCCTCGTCGCGCAGGACCTCGGCCACGGTGGCGGCGTGGTGGGTGATGTGGCCGAGCTGGTTGGGGAACCCGGTCCGGAAGTTGGCCACCGATCGCATGCCCACCGCGTGCTGGGACCGCCCGGTCAGCAGCGACGCCCGGGTCGGCGAGCACAGCGGCGTCACGTGGAAGTCGGTGAACTGCAGACCGTGACGGGCCAGGGCGTCGATGGCGGGGGTGTCGATGTCGGACCCGTAGCAACCGAGCTGGGCGAAGCCGGTGTCGTCGAGCAGGATGATGACGACGTTGGGGGCGTCGTCGCCGGGGTGGGGCGGTTCGTCGAAGAACGGGACCGAGTCGCCAACGGTGGTGGCGATGGTCCCGTCGAAGCGTGCGGGTCTGGTCATGGTCGGTCCGGTCTGTGCCTGGCGGGTCGGGCCACGCTAAGGGCGCCGCCCGATCCCCGCAACCGATCCTCGGCGGGTGGGTGGCGGGGCGATCAGTGCCCGGTCGGCTGGCGTTGGCCTGCCACGATGGCGGCCAGCGCACCGATCACCACGGCCATCGCCAGGGCCTGGACGATCGAGATGGCCTCGCCGAGGATCGCCCAGGCCAGGATCGCGGAGAACACCGGGATGGCGAGGGTGAAGGTCGATCCGACCCACAGCGGGATACGGACGAGCGACCAGTTCATCAGTGCGTGGCCGACGACGCCGGCGCCCACGGCCATGGCGACCAGCCAGGCCCAGTTGGTCGCCGACGGCCAGGACATGTCCTGGCCGGCGATCAGACCGGCCGGCGCGCAGATCAGTGCCGTCCACAGTGCGGTGCCGGCGGTGAACTCGGTCGAGGTGAGCCGCTTCTTCGAGTCCTTCGAGGCGATGAAATAGGCGCTCCACGACAGCATGGCTGCCAGCGCGAGCGCGTCGCCGCGCAGGTCGGAGACCTCGTCGCCGCTCGAGGCGAGCACGACCACGGCGACGCCGCTCAGCGCCAGGAGCGACCAGAGGGCGTCGCGTGCCCTGATCTGCTCGCCGAAGAATCGCGCAGCGACCACCCCGACCACGATCGGCTGGAGCGCGCCGATGATGGTGGCGTTGACGACGCTCGTGAGCTTCACGGCCGAGAAGAACAACGCGACATCCGCGCCGAGCGCCAGGCCGCCCCACATCGAGTCCCGCATGATCCGCCAACGCAGTCGGGTGCCGCCCACCCGGAGCCAGATGGCGATGGCCAACGCGAAGAGCGCGAAGCGCCAGAAGCCGATCGCCAGGCCGCCCATGTCGATGTACTTCGCGAGGATCGTGCCGGTCGACCACGCAGACACGGCGATGAGCGCCCCGACGAGGCCGCGTGAGATGTCGCGGGCCTCGCTGCTCGAAGGGGGGCCGGTGGTGGTGGTCACGACCGGACGCTATCGGTGCATCTCCGGTACAGACGCCACGGAGCCGGGAGCTTCTGTCAGCGATGCAGCCTGAGCGTGACGAGTTCGTAGGGGCGCAGCGTCAGCCGGGCCGCCGAGGCCGTCACCTCGACGGACTGCGCCGGCTCTTCCGTCAGCGGGCACCGCCATGCGGTGGTGATGCCTTCGGGGGAGCGGAGCGCGATCTCGGACCGGCCACCGAGGGCCTCGTGGAGGCGGACGATGAGATCACCGGTCCCGTCGTCTGCCCGCTTCACGGCATCGAGCTCGACGCCCATGCCGTCGATGGCAACCACCGGACCGGCGACCGCGCCGCCGGTGCCGACGAAGGACCGCAGGGGCAGGTTCAGCGCACACGCCTGGCGCAAGACCTCGGCCCGGTCGCCGTCGTGGGCCAGGAGTGCGAGGGTGACCCGATGGCGCCCCTGGTCGGCGGCGGGATCGGGATAGCGCGCCGCGCGAGCCAGGGTGACCCGCACGGTGGAGCCGTCGAGGCCGTGGCCGTAGCGGCCGTCGTTGAGCACGGCCACGCCGAACCCGTGCTCGGCGAGGTCGACGAATCGATGGGCACACACCTCGAACTTGGCGTCGTCCCACGACGTCGACCGGTGGACCGGGCGCTCCACCGCCCCGAACTGCACGTCGCAGCGTGCGGTGTCGGTGCGCAGGTCGAGCGGGAACGCCATCGAGAGCGCCGCCTCGGACTCGTGCCAGTCGAGATCGACACCGATGTCGAGACGACGGCTCCCGGCACGCAGCTCGTAGGTGACCGCGATGGACGAGGAGCCGAACGACCGGGTGGCCCGCACGCGTCCCACGAGAGGGCCTTGCTCGAGGACCTCGACGTGCGCTGCGCCGTCGATCGCCTGGCCGCCGTCGCGGGTCCAGCGCTCGAGATCCCAGGCGTCGTACTCCACCGGGTGGTCCGCGGCGATCTCGACGACCGCACCGGCGCGCCCGGCTGCCAGGACCTCGCGTCCGGTCACGAGGTCGATGACCGACGACAGCCACCCGTCGCCGTCCAGGGCGACGGACAGGCGGCCGTTGCGGAGCGAACCCTCCTCGGCTGCCACCTCGTCGTCGGTGTCCTGCGCGACGGCGGCAGCGACCCCCAGCGCCGGGACGACCGCGCGGTAGGCCAGCCGGCCGTCACCGAGTAGCTGCACCGGCCCCGAGCCCGCCACCGGCGCGCCGTCGGTGACCACCACCTCGTCGCGTCCGTGGCCGTCGACGTTTGCCAGCGCCGCGCCTGCGGGCGCCAGCGGGCCCACGACACCGACGATTCGTCGCTCGAGCTCCGCGGCGACCCGGCGGTGCACGGCCTCGGTGTCGGCGTGCACCCATGCGATCGACGAACCCGGGAGGATGTCGTGGAACTGCTGGGTCAGGACCTCCCGCCACAGCGGCCCCAGTCGCAGATCGACCGACGCCGTCGCCGCCCACAGCTCCGCCTCGCGCAACAGCCGCTCGCAACGCCGGTTGCCCACCTTGGTCCGCAACTGGCTGGTGAGGGTTCCGCGGTGGGTCTCGAAGTAGAGCTCGCCGCGCCAGACCGGCACCGGGGCTCCTGCCGCGGCCTCGGCCTCGACCTCTGCGAAGAAGCGTGCGGGGCTGTCGATCTCGACACGCGGGGCGCCGTCGAGGTCGGCCATGCGGCGGGCCCGTTCGATCATGTCGATGGTGGGACCGCCCCCGCCGTCGCCGTAGCCGAACGGCGCCAGCGACCAGTCGCTCCAGGCCTGCTCGGCGAAGCTCGACGAGGCATGGGCGAGTTCGGCCGGGTGCAGCGACGAGTTGTAGGTGTCGACCGACGGGAAGTGGGTCAGCACCCGGGTGCCGTCGAGGCCCTCCCACCAGAAGGTGTGGTGGGGGAAGCGGTTCTGTTTGTTCCACGACAGCTTCTGCGTCACGAATCGGGTCATGCCGCCTGCGGCGAAGAGCTGGGGGAGCCCCGCCGGATAGCCGAACACGTCGGGGATCCACACCTCGGTGCAGCGACGACCGAACACCTTCTCGAACCAGCGCTGCCCCTCGACGATCTGACGGGCGAGGCTCTCGCCCGACGGCAGGTTCATGTCGGCTTCGACCCACATGCCGCCCACCGGTATCCACTGCCCGGCCGCGACGGCGGTAGCGATGCGCTCGAAGAGCTCGGGTTCGGCATCGGCGACCCACTGGAGCTGCTGGGCCTGCGAGCACGCGAAGCGGAAATCCGGCGCCTCGTCCATGAGGTCGACCGCCGACGCAAACGTGCGGATGCATTTGCGGACCGTCTCACGGATCGGCCACAACCATGCGGTGTCGATGTGGGCGTGGCCGACGGCGACGATGCGATGCGCGCTGGCCCGTGCGGGCAGCGCGAGCGCCGGGGCCAACACGGCCCGAGCCGCTGCGACATCGGGCAGTGCATCGAGGCACTGCACCAGAGCGGAGCGCAGCCGTGCCCGACGAGGGTCGTCGAGGGCGAGCGTGCGCATCATCTCGTCGAGGACCTCGACGTCGCGAGCGAGCGCTCGGGCCTCGGTGTCGACGAGCACGAGATCGGCGCGGCGGAGCCGGTAGAGGGGCTCGGTCCCGGCCGTGGCGGGGTCGCCGAGAGGTGAGGGCACGAACTGGTGGAACGTCGGGTTCGAGGCCGCCTCGACCCGAACGCGAACCGGGCCCGGTCGTGCGGGGACCGTCACGTGGTGACGGCGGGGGTGCAGGCCGTGTCGCGGCCGGCCGTCGTGGTCGACGACGAGGCCCTCGGCGCTGAAGCCGACCGTCCCCGGGGGCGCCCCCAGATCGATCGAGGCCTCCACACACTCCTCGGCCCAGTGCGCGGGCATCGTGGCGTCGAAGGTGAACCACGTGGTACCCCAGGGCGGGCCCCAGGGAGTCCCGATGGCGAAGGGTTCATGGGTGCCGGGATCGGGTTGGTCGCCGGCACGTACCACGAAGGCGATGGCATCGCGTTCGACGAGTGCGGGGATGAGGTCGGCCCGTGCCCTGGCGATACGGGCCTCGAGGTGCTCGCGCTCGTCGTGCATCGCGAGGACGCTACCGGGCCCGTCCAGGCGTCCAAGCCCTTCAGGAGCAGTCGCTCCCGTCGCAGTCGTGCCCGGTCGGCGCTGAGACATCCGGCACACCGGGCGCCCATGTGACAATCGGCCATGGTGTCCGCCGCTCGCCCGACGCACGATCTGCCGGTGGGCTGAACAGCGGGAACGAAAGTGGGCGGGCGTGCTTGTCAGAAGGAAATCGGTGTCGCATCGGGTGGACACCATCGGGCCGTGGATCGTTGCGTTCTTCGTCGGAGCGGTGCTCGCAGCGGCAGTCGCCGGAGTGCCGGGTCGGCTCGGTGCCGAACTGCACGATGGCTTCCTCGACGTGCTCGCTGCACTCACCTCGGTGAAGTCGTGGCTGTTGATCGGCGCGATCCTCCTGGCCGAGCACTTCTTCCCCGCTCGCCGCGACCAGAAGATCATGAGCCCGAACTATGTCCTCGACATGTTCTACATGTTCGTCCAGGGGCCGGTGATGGTCGCTCTCGCCGTGGTGTTCACCGCGCCGCTGCGCGACCTGCTCGACCAGCACGCATCCTGGCTCGTGCTCGACTCCACCCGGGCGCTGCCAGCGCTCGTCGTGGTGGCACTCGGACTGCTCCTCGCCGACTTCATCGCCTGGTGCGCCCACGTCGCGATGCACAAGGTCGGATGGCTCTGGCGCTTCCACATGATTCATCACGCCCAACGTGAGCTGAACCTGTTCACGGCCAACCGGGCGCACCCGGTGGACATCGCGTTCCAGGTCGTGGTTCGGTTCGTGCCCCTCTACTTCTTCGTGCCGAGCATCACCGAGCAGGCCGAGACGATGTTGTTGTACGCGTTGGCGATCACCTGGCACATCCGTTTCCAACACGCCAACATCGCATTCACCCTCGGTCCGCTGCGCTACGTGTTCGTGACGCCGCAGTCACACCGCATCCATCACTCGCTAAATCCCGAACACTGGAACTCCAACTACGCCAACGTGTTCACCTGCTGGGACCGCATGTTCGGTACCCACAACGGCGATACCACCGTGCGTCCCCCGACGGGTATCGCCGACGGCGGCATCCTGGAACCGGTCTCGTACCGACCCGACGACCTGGCCCGTGCCTATGGCAGGCAGTTGCTCTTCCCGCTCTCCGATGCCGCTGTCTCCGCCGGGGGTGTGAACGCCTCGAAGGCGCTGCTCGACAGACGGGGTGAGGGGCACATGCCGAGTTGACGTTGCTACGCCGAAGGCGATTCGCCACCACAGAAAGTGGCATGGAGGCTGACAGTGGCACGGGTGGCGGAGCGTCGCGCGCTAGCTTCTGCGGCCCATGGGACAACACTCGAAGACTCGCTTTGCTCTGCTCGGACTCGCAATCCTGCTGGGATCGATGGTCGCCGCGTCGCCGCCCGCCACAGCGCAGGGCACATCACTCACAGTGACCCAGACCGGGCCGACGACGGCAGCCGTCGGTGACGTCCTGACCTTCACGGTCACGATCGCAAACACCGGATCGGTGGCGGCGACCGATGTCGAGCTGAGGTACTACCCGTACGAAGACACTGCTTTCGTCAGCGTCACCCTCCCAGCGAACTGGTCCTGTTCGACAATGCCTGCGGTCGGTGCTCGAGGGGGGTCGGCCATCTGCACGCTGGGCGGTTCGTTCGCGCCAGCCGATTCCTCCACGTTCACGTTCGTGTCGACTGCAGCGGAGGCGGATCCCGACGCGAAGAACGACGCGGCGATCTTCGCCGGGAGCATCAACGCCGGCTACACCTCCCACGACTACACCATCGGTGCCACGCCGGCTCCGACGCCCACGCCGACGGTTGCGCCGACACCGACGCCCACCGTTGCACCGACTCCCACCCCGACCGTCGCCCCGGCGCCCAGCGTCGAGCCGTCGCCCACGACCGAGCCGACGACCCGACCGGAGCCGACGCCAACCGTCGACGGCGACACCGGTGACGGCGACGCAGGCGACGCCGACGGCGATGTTGGTGCCGGCGGCGGCGCAGCCCCCGACGGTGACGTCGGTGCCGGTGGCGGCGCTGCCCCCGAGGGTGCATCGCTGCCGGCCACCGGTTCCGACGCCACCACGATGTCGGTGCTGGCCATGGCCGCCATCGCACTGGGAGCGCTGCTGGTGACCGGCGGCCTCGTCTTGCGCCCCGACGCGATCGCCGCCACCGCCCGTCACGCCCGGTCGATGACCGGTCGGCGCAGCGACGATCCGCGATAGCACCCTGCTCAGCGGCCGAGCAGCCCCTTCAGCTTCGCCAACAGACCGCCGAGGCCGCCGGCGGGGGCGGAACCGCCACCGCCGCCACCAGCGCCGCCACCGAGCATGCCCATGAGTTCGCCGAGGTCCAGGCCTCCGGCCTCGCCCTGGAGCATGCCGGTGAGGGCGCCCAGATCGAGGCCACCCGATGCCTTCTTCTTGCCCAGCATGCCCAGCACCATGGGCGCCAGGGCCGGGAGCATCTTGGTGACCGCACCGACGTCGAGGCCGGACTTGGCGGCGATGCCCTGGGCAACCGCCGGGGTCTTGTCGCCGAAGACATGGCCGAGGATCTTGTCGCCGTCGGCACGGACATCGTCGGACGCCAGACGGGCGGGGGCATCGTCGACCACCGAACCGTCATGGCGGTCGAGGGTCTCGAACAGGGCTGCGGCCTGGCGGGGGTCCTTGGCGTTCGAGGCCAGGCCACCGAGGATCGCTTCCATGGAGAGTCCTGCGGCCTTCTCGGTCCGGTCGTCTTCGGGAACATCGCCGCCCATCAGGCCGCCCAGGGTCTTCGCAACACCGCCGCCGCTCCCGCCGAGCGCGCCCATGAGGTCATCGAGCATTCCAACCATCGTCTGATCCGTCCTTCGGCCCTATCGGGCCCTGGTGTGTTGGGTCCCCGCCGCGGCGGACCCTAACAGCACCGGTTCGCCACCCGCGACCGACGGACGCCGACGGGTCAGCTGACCTTGACGACGGTGGGAGCGCTGACGCCGCTGAGGAGCGCGGAGACGAGTATCCCGAGCGGAAGCGTGCCCCAGTATCCGAGACCGAGGCCCAGGTTGCCGAGGAACAACATCAACAGCCACGTCGCCGGAAAGGTGGCGAGGAGGAACACGGCGGCGACGTTCAGCCCCCCGCTGACCTGGCTGGTGGCGCCGTGAACCCGAGCCGGCGGGAACACGACGGCCAGGCGTCCCAGCCTTGCAGGTCGAACAGGAAGCCCGCCCGCATGATCTGTTCTTCGCGGGTCGCCTCCCCCGGCGAACCGACACCACCGACGCCGTTCCAGGACTCCTGGGTGAACTGCAGGCCGCCGAAGAACCCGTTGCCCGTCGACAGGTCCCACTGGCGACCCGATTCGCAGTCGGCCAGCATCTCCCAGCGGATCTCGGTGATCAGCGGGAGGTCGGCGACGTACTGCTCGGCCACGGTCTGGCCGGGGCCGTCGCCCGACAGCGCAGTCAGGGCGAGGACCGACCCCGACATGGCCACCGCCACGATCCCTGCGGCGATGGCGCGGCGTGTGCGGAGGCTCTGACGCCACCAGACGTCAGGAAGCGGAGCGCGGCGGGGATGCGCCTGGGACACCCGGCCAGGGTAGGGGCACTAGACCAGCTGTGCAGGAGCGGGGGCGAACCAGCTGGCCTCGATACCGGCGTGCACGTCTGCGATCCGCTGCTGGAGCACGTCGACGAAGTCGTGGAGACCACCGTCGACCAGCGCAGCGACATCGGCATCGGCCAGGGTGTCCTGGGCCCGGGCGCAGGCCGACATGGCGTCGCCGTGGCCGGGGATCTCCAGGAGCCAGCGGGCCGCCTCGATCAGGCAGGACTCGACGGTGCGCGGGCACTTCGTGTCGTGCAACAGGAACGCCACCGTCGCCTCGGCAGATCCCTGGGTGCCGGTCCGGCGGAAGGCCTGGAGCGCGCTGACCGAACGCAACACCGCGAACCAGCAGATGTCCAGATAGGGCTCCAATGGGCCGCGCTCGCTGCGGGTGAGGACGCCCTGCTGGACATCGAGAACCCGCGTCGTCAGATCGGCGCGTTCGAGTTGACGCCCGACGGTGAAGAAGCAGAAGGCGTCGTCGTGGATCATCGTCTCGCCCAGGATCGCGGAGAGGCTCTGGCTGCTGCGGATGACCGAGGTCAGCCAGGCGTTGCGGGTCCGGCGGTCGACAGCGTGGTCGGACGTGTCCTCGACGTGGCAGTGCAGTTCGTTGAGCACCTCGACGGCCTCGATGGGCATGACCGACCGGGTGACGCGCAGGTTGTGGTGCACCGCTGCGATCGCCGATCGAACCGAACTGGCATTGTCGAGGTCGCCGATGAGGTAGCCGATGACGTCTTCCTCGCAGGCGCGTCGGCTCGGAGGCACGGCGTCGTCGGCGATGCCCAAGACCGCGAGGAGGGGCTCCCAACCGACGCCGGCCGATCGCGGGAGGTCCATGACCAGGTCGGCATGGGACTTGACCAGCCGGGCGGTTCCCTCGGCGCGCTCGAGGTAGCGGCCGGCCCAGTAGGCGGATTCGGCCACGCGGGACAACAGCAGGGGAGCGGGGCTCTGGTACACGTTGGTCTCCTCGCAGGTTCGGTGCAGATGCAGCTCTGGTCTCGGTGCAGGTTCAGTCGAGAACGATCTCGGGGTTCGGTCGGGTGTGGTGGTCGACGATCCAGGTGTCCTTGCTCCCGCCGCCCTGGGAGCTGTTGACGATCAGCGAGCCCTCCTGGAGCGCGACCCTGGTCAGGCCACCCACGCTGACGTAGGGCTCGTCGCCCGACAAGATGAATGGCCGCAGGTCGAGGTGGCGCGGCGCGATGGTCTCGTTGCAGATGGTCGGCGCCGTCGACAGGTCGAGGGTGGGTTGCGCGATCCAGTTGCGGGGGTCGTGTTCGATCTCGCGTCGGACGGCGTCGAGTTCGGCCGCCGACGCGTGCGGGCCGATCACCACGCCCTTGCCGCCGGCTTCGTTCGCGGGCTTGACGACGAGGTCGGCCAGGTTCGCCAGCACGTGGGAACGGTGCGCCGGTTCGACGCAGCGCCAGGTCTCGACGTTGGGGACCAGCGGATCCTCACCCAGGTAGTAGCGGATCAGATCGGGCACATAGGAGTAGACGACCTTGTCGTCGGCGACGCCGGCGCCGGGAGCGTTCGCGATGGCGACGTTGCCCGAGCGCCAGGCCCGCATGAGGCCCGGAACCCCCAGTGCGGAGTCCTCGAGGAACACCTCCGGGTCGAGGAAGAGGTCGTCGACACGGCGGTAGATGACATCGACGCGCACGAGGCCGGTGACGGTGCGCATGTGCACGGCCTCGTCCTCCACGACCAGATCCGAACCCTCCACGAGGTGCGCGCCCATCCTGGCCGCGAGCAGGACGTGCTCGTAGTAGGCGGAGTTGTACACCCCCGGGGTGAGCACCACCACGACCGGCTCGTCGCCCGGTCGCGGCGACAGTGCCTCGAGATGGCGGCGCAGCTGCTGGGTGTAGCCGTCGACGGGCAGGATGTCGAGGTCGCGGAACAGGTCGGCGAAGACCCGCTTCGACACCTGACGGTTCTCGAGCATGTAGGAAACGCCCGACGGGATCCGCAGGTTGTCCTCCAGCACGTGGAAGCGGCCCGCACCGTCGCGCACGAGATCGCTGCCGCTGATGTGGGCCCAGACCCCGCCGCGTACGGTCGCTCCGAGGCAGGCCGCCCGGTAGTTGGGGGAGTCGGCGAGCAGTTCGAGCGGGACGATGCCGTCGGCGATGACCCGTTGGTCGTGGTAGAGGTCGTCGATGAACGCGTTCAGGGCGGTCAGGCGCTGTACGAGCCCGGCGCTGACTCGGGACCACTCGTCGAGGGTGATGATGCGCGGGATCACGTCGACCGGCCAGCTGCGGTCGATGTTCCCCTCGCTCGAGTAGAGGGTGAAGGTCACGCCCATCGAGCGGATGGCCGTCTCGGCCGCCCGTTGGCGCTCCCAGAGGTCGGCGCCGATGGCCTCGAGGCGGTCCAACACGTCGGCAGCGCCCTCGCGGGCGTCGCCGTCGGCGGTGACCATCTCGTCGAAGCTCGTGCCGAGTTTCTCGGCGTAGACCGAGGCCCATCCCATCGCCGATCTGTCTAGGGGGCGAAGTCGCAGCGTCGGTTCCGGCGGTGTTACGCCTCGATGAACTCGCCGGTGGGCCCCGGAGCGTCATCGCCGACCGTTGCGGGAGGGCCCTACGCTGCGGCCATCGTCGACCCCAGGAGCACAGCGATGGGCATCCACGTCGGAATCGAACACCGCACGAGCTACCGGTTCGCTCGCGCGGTGGAGATCCACCCGCACGTGCTCCGCCTGCGACCCGCACCGCACTGTCGCACCCCGATCCTGGCCTACAGCCTCGTCGTGTCGCCCAGCGCGCACTTCCTCAACTGGCAACAGGACCCGTTCGGCAACTTCATGGCCCGCCTCGTGTTCACCGAACCGGCGGACCATCTCGAGGTCACCGTCGACCTCGTGGCGGACCTGACGGTGGTCAACCCCTTCGACTTCTTCGTCGACGACGACGCCCGGACCTACCCCTTCGCCTACGCCGGGCGGCTGGCGTCGGACCTCGAGCCGTACCGGCGCGCGGCCACCACCGGCGAATCGTTGCTCGACGACTGGAGCCGCCGGATCGTCGCCGAGGTCGCCGGTGCCGGCTCCGATGCGATGGGCACCGTCGACTTCCTCGTCGAGGTCAATCGACGGCTGGCGGCCGATGTGGCGTACTCGATCCGCATGGAGCCCGGCGTGCAGCGGCCCGACGAGACCCTCGGCCGGGGGATCGGCTCGTGCCGCGACAGCACGTGGCTGCTGGTCGAGGCGTTCCGGCGGATGGGTCTGGCTGCACGGTTCGTGTCGGGCTATCTGGTGCAGTTGCGCGCCGACCAGCCCGCGCTCGACGGCCCCGACGGCCCGGCGGCGGACTTCACCGACCTCCACGCCTGGGCCGAGGTCTACGTCCCGGGCGCCGGCTGGATCGGCCTCGACCCGACATCTGGCCTGCTGGCGGGGGAGGGGCACATCCCGTTGGCGTGCGCGCCCCACCCCGAGAGCGCGGCCGCCATCACCGGATCCACGGCGCCGACCGAGGTCACCTTCGAGTTCGCCAACATCGTGCACCGCGTGCGCGAGGACGCACGGGTCACGCTGCCGTACACCCCGGAACAATGGCAGCGGATCGAGCGCCTCGGCTCGGTCGTCGATGCCCGCCTGGACGCCGGTGATGTCCGGCTGACCATCGGCGGCGAGCCCACCTTCGTGTCGATCGACGACATGGAGGGCGAAGAGTGGAACACCGCCGCCGACGGGCCGGCCAAGCGGACGCTCGCCCACGAACTGGCCTGGCGCCTACGCGAACGGTTCGCCCCCGGCGGACTCGTCCAGTACGGCCAGGGCAAGTGGTACCCGGGTGAGCCGTTGCCACGCTGGCAGATCGGTGTCGTCTGGCGGACCGACGGCCTGCCGATGTGGCGCGACCCCGACCTCCTCGCCGATCCGACCCAGCCCGGTTCGGCCACCGCGGACGCCGCACGACGCCTCGCCGTCGCCATCGCCGAGCAGTTCGGGCGCAGCCCCGACGACCTCGTCGATGCCTACGAAGACCCCATCGACGCCGTCTGGAGCGAAGCAAGGCTGCCCCTCGGCGACCCGCCCGCGGTCGACGTCGCCGACGACGAGGCAGCCGGCCTCGACGACCGGGATCGGCGCCGAGCGCTCCTGGAACGCCTCCAGGGTCCGCTGGCCGCACCGGTCGGTCATGTGTTCCCGTTGCATCCGACGCCGCGGGGCGACGGCTGGCAGACCACCCGGTGGCACCTGCGTCGGGGCCGCCTCTACCTGATACCCGGCGACTCGCCGGTCGGACTCCGTCTGCCGCTGGACTCGCTGACATGGTCCGCGGCGCCGCTTTCGCCTCCGCCGTCGACGTTCGCTCCCCGGGGCCCATTGCCGGCGCCGATCGGAGGCCCCGGCGCAGCGGTCGTCGTCGACCGTCACGAGACTCCGCCGACGGCGATCTGCGTCCAGGTACGGGACGGCCACGTGCGGGTGTTCCTGCCGCCCACCGAGCACGCCGAGCACGCCGTCGAACTCGTCGCCGCGGTCGAGGCCGCCGCGGCAGCAGCGGCGGTCCCGGTGGTTGTCGAGGGCTATCCGCCGCCGCGCGATCACCGCCTGCCGACGCTGGTCGTCACCCCGGACCCCGGGGTCATCGAGGTCAACGTCCACCCGTCCTCGTCCTGGGATGAGCTGGTCGCGACCACCGAGGCTGTGCACGCCGAGGCCCGTAGCTGCCGGTTGGGCACCGAGAAGTTCGACCTCGACGGTTCCCACACCGGCACCGGCGGCGGCAACCACGTCACCCTCGGGGGCGCGACGCCGGCGGACAGCCCGCTGTTGCGCCGGCCAGACCTGCTGCGCAGCATGATCACCTACTGGCAGCATCACCCCTCGTTGTCGTACCTGTTCTCGGGGCGCTTCGTGGGGCCCACCAGCCAGGCCCCCCGGGTCGACGAGGGGCGCCTCGACACCCTCGTCGAGCTCGAGATCGCATTCGCCGAGCTCGACCGTCTCGGCGACGAACCCGCGCCGTGGATGGTCGACCGGCTGCTGCGCCACCTGCTCGTCGACCTCACCGGCAACACCCATCGCTCCGAGTTCTGCATCGACAAGCTCTACAGCCCCGACAGCGAACGGGGCCGCCTCGGCATCGTCGAGCTGCGGGCATTCGAGATGCCACCGCACCCCCAGATGGCGCTGGTGCAGGCGCTGCTGGTCCGGGCGCTCGTGGCTCGCTTCTGGGACGCGCCCTACCGGGGCAGGCTGGTGCGCTGGGGCACAGACCTCTACGACCGGTTCCTGCTGCCCTGGTACGTCCGGGCCGACATCGCCGACGTCGTCGACGACCTGGTGGCGCACGATCTCGACATCGACGTGTCGTGGATGGAACCATTTCTCGAGTTCCGGTTCCCCCTGATCGGCGAGATCGAGCGCAACGACGTCCGGGTGGAGCTGCGCTCGGCGATCGAGCCCTGGCACGTGCTCGGCGAAGAGGCCAGCGCTGGCGGTACCGCCCGCTACGTCGACTCGTCGGTCGAACGGCTGCAGGTGCTCGTCGAGGGCTACAACGAGTCGCGTCACATCGTGACGTGCAATGGTGTGCCCGTGCCGCTCCAGCCCACCAGCGTTTCGGGAACCGGTGTCGCCGGGGTCCGCTACAAGGCGTGGGCGCCCTGGTCGGCGCTGCACCCCACCATCGGCGTCCAGGATCCGCTGGTGTTCGACCTGATCGACCGCTGGAGTGGGCGATCGGTCGGAGGCTGCACGCATCGGGTCCGCCACCCCGGCGGTCGGGCCTACGACACGTTCCCCGTCAACGCCGCAGAGGCCGAGGCCCGCCGTGCCAGCCGCTTCTTCGGTCACGGGCACACGCCGGGAGCGGTCGACATCGCCGAGCTCGACGCCCTCGCCGCTGCGACGACCTCGGAGTACCCGCGCACGCTCGACCTGCGACGTCACGCAGACACCGGACCCTCATGACGAGTGCCATCGACGTCGCGGAGCCGCTGCACGCCTATCGCCGTAGCGTCACCGGACACGACGAGCTCGCCCACGCCGCCCGCAGCGGGGCACTGCACTGGGATGGTCTCGCCGCGGCGTACGCCCGTTTCGGGATGGACGAGCTGCAGCGACGGCGAGCCGAGATCGAGCGCCTCCTCGAGCGCGACGGCGTCACCTACAACCTCTCGCGAGATCCCGGCCGACGCATCCCACGGCCGTGGGTGGTCGATCCCGTGCCGCTGGTGCTGCCCGCACCCGAATGGCGCCACATCGAGACAGGCGTCGCGCAGCGTGCGGCGCTGCTGGATGCGATCGGACGCGACCTCTACGGCGAGCGTCGGCTCCTGACCGCCGGGATCGTGCCGGCGGCCATGCTGCTGAGCGACCCGCAGTTCAGCCGCGTGTGCGACGGGATCGTCACGCCCGGCCAGGCCGAGCTCGTCAGCCTGGCCGTCGACCTGGCGCGCGGACCCGACGGCTCCTGGGTTGCGCTGAGCCATCGCACCCAGGCACCCTCGGGAGCCGCCTACGCGCTCGAGAACCGCCGGGTCATGACCCGCGTGTTCCCGGTCGTGCACCGCGAAACCGACGTCGCCCGTCTCGCCCCCTACGTGCGGGCGCTGCGCAGCGCCCTGCGTCGCGCCGCACCGGTCGGTGTCGAGGACCCCACCATCGTGGTGTTGACGCCCGGGTCGCGCTCCGAGACCGCCTTCGAGCACGCGTCGGTCGCGGCGCTGCTCGGACTGCCGCTCGTCCAGGGCGCGGACCTCGAGGTCCGCGGTGGGCGGCTGTGGCTGCGGACCGTCGACGACATCGCTCCCGTCCACGTCGTCCTGCGTCGGGTGGACGCCGAGTTCTGCGACCCGTTGGAACTGCGGCCCGATTCGACGCTCGGGGTCGCGGGCCTCGTCGACGCCTGCCGCGCCGGGCACGTCACGGTCGTCAACAGCCTCGGCGCCGGGGTCCTCGAGAACGCGGGCCTGGCGGGGTATCTGCCGGCGCTGTGTCGCCACGTGCTCGGCGAGGAGCTCGCCCTGGCTTCTCCGCCGACCTGGTGGTGCGGCGAACCGGCAGGGCTGCGCCAGGTGGTCGGCAGGCTGGGCCGGATCATCGTCCGTCCGTTGTCGCGTCTCGGCGCGGCCCATTCGGTCGACACCCGGCGGCTCGACACCGCTGCCATCGAACGGCTCCGACGTCGCATCGAGCACCGGCCCGAGCAGTGGGTGGGCCAGGAGTGGATCGAACCGTCGAGCACCCCGGTCCTGACCGATGCGGGCCTCGAACCCCGGCCGACGGTGTTACGCAGCTTCGCCGTCGCCGGCACCGACGGCTACGTGGTCATGGCTGGTGGCCTGGCCAGAGCCGGCGGCGGCGATCCGCTGGCACCGATCGCCGGGCGCACCGGCGCGATCGCCAAGGACACGTGGGTGCTCGCCGACGAGGCCGAGAACATCGAGGAGTTCTGGCTGGTCGATCCCGCCCAGCCGGTGGTCGCCTCCCGCGAGACGCTGGCGGCGCGGGCTGCGGCCAACTTCTTCTGGCTCGGTCGCTACGGCGAGCGCGTCGAGGCCAGCGCCCGGCTGTTGCGGGTGGTCATCGATCGCCGCGACGAATTCGACAACGCCATCCCCGGACCGGGACCGGCCGCGTTGCACGCCCTGCTCGAGGCCACGACACGGGTCACCGGCACGTATCCGGGTTTCGTCGGTGACGATGCCCGGGACCGCATCCGGATGCCCGAGGACGAGCTCTGGTCGCTGACCATCGACGAGCAGCGCCCCGGCACCCTCGCACACGGGCTCATCGCGATGTTCGACAACATCGACGAGCTCCGGGACCAGCTGTCCATCGACACGTCGCTCGCGCTGGCCGAGCTCCAGCGATCGTTCGATCAGCTGAGCGAAGAGGGCCCCCGGACCCAGGACCGCGACGAGGCGATGGTCGGGCTCACTTCGGATCTCGTCGGAGGCCTGCTCGGACTGGCCGGGTTGATCGACACGTCGATGGTGCGGGATCAGGGGTGGCACCTCCTCGATGCGGGACGGCGGATCGAACGGGCGCTCCAGGTCACCGCTCTGCTCGGTGCGACCCTGGCCGCCGAGCGCACGCCGGCCGTCGAGAGCCTGGTGTTGGAGTCGGTGCTGATCGCAGGCGAGAGCATCATCACCTACCGGCGTCGCTACCGGTCGAGGGCAGCGACGGCGTCGGTCATCGAACTCCTCCTCACCGATGCGTCCAACCCCCGATCGGTCGCCTTCCAGCTACCGCGGATCCTCGAGGATCTCGAGCACCTCGGTCACGGTCACGAGGGCAGCCCGATCGTCGCCGGTCTCGAGACGGCGGCGCAGGCGATCGTCGAGGCGCGGGCGCTCGTCGACGCCGTCGATCTCGACGCCCTGGCCGCGACCGACCCGCACGGTGCGCGTGTCGACCTCGTGACCCTGAGCGCGACGCTCGGTTCACTGCTGCGCAGCAGCGCAGACGCCATCGACGCCGCCGCGTTCGTGCCGAGCCCGCCCCAGCAGAGCCTGCGGGCCCCGGCCGAGATCGCTGCGCCGCGCAACGCCTACTCGGAGGCGGGGTCGTGATCTTCGAGATCACCCACGTCACCCGCTACGACTACGACGAACCGGTCGTCGTCAGCCACGGCGATGTCCGCCAGCTCCCCGGCGACCGCGACGGCCAGCGCTGCCTGCGACGCTCGGTGCGGATCGACCCCGGGGCCGACCACGTCCGCGAGCGGCGCGACTGGTTCGGCAACGACGCGCTCGTCTACGCGGTCCGCGAGCCCCACACCCGTCTCGAGGTCATCAGCCGCAGCGTCGTCGACACGACCGACCGTCCGACCGAGATCGGGGCGGGCGGCGAGCAGCCGTGGGAGACCCACACCATCGCCGCGCTGGCGTCACCGTCGGTGGCGTTGGTCGAGGCGGCGCTCGACTCGCCGTTGGTGGCGCGCTCGGAGCAGCTCGCGGCCTATGCGGCGCAGTCGTTCACGCCGGCGCGTCCCCTCGCCGAGGCCCTCTCGGAGTGCTGCACGCGCATCCACGACGATTTCGCGTTCGACCCCGAGGCGACCGACGTCGAGACCCCATTGGTCGAGGTCATGCGGATCCGCCGGGGCGTCTGCCAGGACTTCGCGCACGTGCTGCTCGGTTGTCTGCGCTCGGTGGGGCTGGCGGGCCGCTACGTCAGCGGATACCTCGAGACGCGTCCGCCGCCGGGACGCCCCCGCCTCACCGGCGTCGATCGCACCCATGCGTGGGTGGCCGTCGGTCTCGCCGACGGGCGATGGATCGGGATCGACCCCACCAACGACCAGATGGCCGGCTCGGCCTATGTCACGACCGCGCACGGGCGGGACTACGCAGACGTTCCGCCGCTCAAGGGTGTGGTGTACACCGAGGCCACCGAGAGCGTGCTCACCGTCACCGTCGACGTCGTTCCGACCGGGGCTGCCACCGCGGAGGACCCGGCGCTGCCATAGCCGGGAGCAGCGTCGCCGCCGCCCCGGGTGTCGGGTCGACGACGGAGCCCGCCCCGTGGCCGGCTCGGTGGCGGGAGTATCGTCGCGCGGTGCGCCCCGGCCGTTGTCCCGTCTGCGATCAGCTCGTGTTCTTCGACAACTCGACATGCCTGAGCTGTGGCGTCGCGCTCGGCTACGACCCGACCCGGGGTGCCATCGTCGCCCTCGAAGGCGGCGAGGGCAGCGGCATCCTGCGCGGCGTCGAGGACGGCGCCGAGCGCCGCCGCTGCGCCAACCAGCTCGTGGCCCGGTGCAACTGGCTGTTGCCGGCCGACGATCCCGACCCGCTCTGTCGGAGTTGTCGCCTCACGGTGCTGCGACCCTCCGACGACGAGTCCGATGCGATGGTGGCCTTCGCCGAAGCCGAGACGGCCAAGCGGCGCCTGCTGGCACAATTGCACTCGATCGGCCTCCCCGTCGCCGACCGCGCATCGGACCCCGACCGGGGGCTCGCGTTCGAGTTGCTGTCGTCGCGGGGCCGGCCGGTGGTCACCGGCCACGAGGCCGGGCTCATCACCTTGGACCTGTCCGAGTCCGACGACGCGCACCGAGAGTTCGTGCGCCAACAACTGGGCGAGCCGTACCGGACGGTGCTCGGTCACCTGCGCCACGAGATCGGGCACTACTACTGGCCGATCCTGGTCCAGGACACCGGTGAGACCGAGGCCTTCCGGTCACTGTTCGGCGACGAGCGGATCTCCTACGACGACGCCCGCGAACAGCACTATCGCGACGGAATCGACGAAGCCTGGCGCGACACCCACGTCAGCCAGTACGCCACGATGCATCCGTGGGAGGACTGGGCGGAGACCTTCGCCCACTACCTGCACATCGTCGACGGTCTCGAGACCGCCGACGCGTTCGGGCTCGTCGTCGGAGATCCGGCGCACGCCGCGGGTCAGCGTGCGTGGCCGGCGCCCGACCCCGGTGACCGATCCGGTGATGGCGCCGACGATCTGGTCCGCCGGTGGCTCGGCCTCACCCTCGCGCTCAACGCGATGTCGCGGTCGATCGGTCAGAACGACCTGTACCCCTTCGTGCTGTCGGCTCCGGTGGTGGCGAAACTCGATCTCGTCCACCGGCTGGTCGTGCGCTGCGTGGCCGTTCGCAGCGCCGGGTCCGGCACGCTCTGAGCGCCGTCGACGAAAGAGGTCACCCGGTCGGCACGACGCCCGTCGGTCACGGGAGTGCAGGGTGCATGGCCCGGATCGGGGCCTGACGCCGTTCGCTGCGAAGCCGGCGGAGACCGGTGGGACCTCGGCCCCTGGCGGGGAGCGGATCAGCCTCGCGCTCCGTGATGCACTCTTCGAAGAGGGCCGCGACATCGGTCGGGGCGATGTGCTCGCCGACCTCGCCGAGACGGAGGGTCTCGCGCTCGTCGACGGCGACGAGCGAGTTCGTTCGTCATGGGAGACCGGCCTCGGCCGGGGGGTGGTCGGCTCGCCGCACTTCTTCACCGCCGGCGGCGGGTTCTTCTGCCCCGCGCTGCACATCGAGCGCGTCGACGGCCACCTGCGCATCGCCCCCGACCACGACGCATTCGAGGCGTTCGTCGCCGCAGCCGTCGGCGACGCCACGTCCACCGGCTGATGCGGCGGGGGGCTACGCTGTCTTTCACGATGAACAGTAGTTCCGGGCTCCGAGCCCTCCGACGGGTCCGGCCGTCGTCTCCGCGATGAGTGGTGTGTTACCCCAGCTGCTGCTGGTGGGGGTGCTGATCCTGCTCAATGCGGCATTCGCAGGCACCGAACTGGCCCTGGTCTCGCTGCGCGAGGGGCAGCTCCAGCGGCTCGAACAGGAATCCAAGAAGGGAGCCGTCCTGGCGCGGTTGGCCCGGGACCCCAACCGGTTCCTCGCCACCATCCAGGTCGGTATCACCCTCGCCGGCTTCCTGGCCTCGGCGGCCGCAGCGGTGTCGCTGGCGGAACCGCTCCAGGGGCCCCTCGGCTTCCTCGGCAACGCAGCCGATCCGGTCTCGATCGTGGTCGTCACCCTGGTGCTGGCCTATCTGACACTGGTGTTCGGCGAGCTCACCCCCAAGCGCATCGCCATGCAGCGCGCCGAGAAGTGGGGCTTGGCGGCGGCCCGCCCTCTGGCATTCGTGTCGAAGGTGACCCGCCCGGCGGTCGTGTTGTTGTCGTGGTCGACCGACATCGCCGTCCGGTTGCTCGGCGGCGACCCCGACGCCGGCCGCGACGAGGTCACCCAGGAGGAGTTGCGCGAACTCGTTGCCACCCAGACCAGGTTCACGCCCCAGCAGCGCCTGATCATCGACGGCGCCTTCGAGATCGCCGAACGGACGCTGCAGGCCGTGTTGCGCCCCCGCCCCGACGTTTTCGTCCTCGACGCCGACATCACCGCCGAGGAGGGCCTGGCCGCCCTGGCGCGCAGCAGCCATTCTCGGGCGCCGGTCGCCGACGGCGGCGACCTCGATCACGTGGTGGGCATCGTGCACCTCCGCGACCTGCTCGGCGGCGGCGACCGTCTGGTCCGTCGAGTCGCGCAGCCCATGGCAGCTTTCCCCGAGGGGGTGCCGGTGCTCGATGCCCTGCACGAACTCCAGATCCGGCGCATCCAGATGGCACTGGTCGTCGACGAACACGGCGCAGCGTCGGGCATCGTCACCATGGAGGACCTGATCGAGGAGCTCGTCGGTGAGATCTACGACGAGACCGACCGCGACATCGTGTCGTTGCGTCACCTCGAGGACGGCTCGATCGAGGTCCCGGGTCAGTTCCCGGTTCACGACCTCGAGGACCTGGGCATGACCGACGTGCCCGATGGCCCGTTCACCACCGTCGCGGGCCTGGTCCTCTCCGAGCTGGGCCGCCTGCCGGAGGAGCCGGGCGACTGCGTCGAGGTCAACGGATGGTCGTTCGAGGTCCGCGGCGTGCGCCGTCGCGCCATCACCGAGGTCAGGGTGCGCCCACCGGCCGCCGTCGAGCCCGTCGGCGACCGCGGCTCCGACTGAGGATCTCGTCGTGTTCCTCCACCGTCATGGTGGAGGAACCCAACGAGATCGGGAGATCGATGCAAGCAGTACAGTGAGGCGCCGGCGCGTCGGGCGCCTCGAACCAGGAGAATCAGCGGCCGTGCGGTACCGCATCGATCCCCACTTGTGCGTCGGCGACGAACTCGTTCGCATCGCGGTCGAGACCCTCGACGAGGCCATCCGCCTCCTCGACGGGCTGGCCGGTGCCGACGTCGACGGCAGCATCGACCGGGTCCACCGGACCCGCAAACGCTGCAAGGAAACCAGAGGGCTCGTTCGGCTGGCCCGGCGAGCGATCGGCGACGAGGAGTACGCCGAGGTCGACGCGCTGGTCCGCGACGCGGCGCGTGAACTGTCGGCGCTGCGCGACACCCAGGTCGTCATGGCGACCGTCGCGCGCCTGATCGATCACGCCCACGACGACGATCGTGCCGTGCTCGAGGAGCTCTCCGCCGAGGTCGGTCACGCCGGCGTTGCCGCATCGAGGATCGATGCAGCCGATCCGCGGGTCCGGAGCGCCCGGAAGCTGCTGAAGAAGGCCCGCAAGCGAGCCCGTCGCTGGGAACCGGGCAACGACGTCGCCCCGCTGGTCGAGGGCGTGGTGCGCACCCATCGCCAGGGCGCCAAGGCGCTCGGCCGGCTGCTGAGCGAGGGCGACGACGAGCACTCCCACGAATGGCGCAAGCGGGTCAAGCATCTCTGGTACCAGACCCGGCTCCTGCAGGCGTCGGCACCGCCGATGCTCGACCCCGTCATCGCCCTAGCCGACGATTGCGCCGAATCCCTGGGCGACGATCATGACCTCGCCGTTCTCATCGAATTGCTCGACGACCCCGACGGGCCCCGCCGCCACCTCGGCGACGCGTCGAGCGATCGCGCCGCTGCAGCCGCTCGGCGTCGACAGGACGAGCTACGCGACCATGCGTTGCGCCTCGGACGCATGCTCTACGCCGAGTCGTCACCGTCGTTGGGGCAGCGGCTCGGGGCCTACTGGGCCCTCGCGGTAGCCGATGCCGCCGAGGTCGGCGCCGACGCCGGCGAGGCGGGCGATGTCGACGTCGCGGTGTCCGACGGAGCGCTCTCGGACGCAGCCGCTGAACCCGAACCCGAACCCGAGACGGGGACCTCGACGATCGAGCGCGAGCGCAAGTTCCTCGTCGATTCCGACACCGTCGTCGAAAGCGTCGGCGAGGGCGTGACGCTGGAGCAGGGCTATGTGGCCCTCGACGGCGCCACGTCGGTGCGGGTCCGCCGAATCGGGGGCATCGAGGGTGTCCTGACGCTCAAGGCCGGAACCGGAGCGACACGCACCGAGGTCGAGTGGGCCGTCGACGACGCGCAGTTCGCAGCGTTGTGGCCGCTGACCGAGGGGCGCCGTCTCGTCAAGACCCGTCACCATGTTGCGGTCGGCACCTTCGATGCCACCCTCGACGTCTTCGGCGAGGAACTCGAGGGCCTGCGCCTCGTCGAGGTCGAGTTCGACGACGAGCCGACGATGACCGCGTTCGTGCCTCCCCCGTGGTTCGGGCATGAGGTCACCGACGACGGTCGCTACACCAACGCAGCGTTGGCAGCAGACGGCCGACCGTCCATCGCCTGACGGGCCCGACCCGTCGGGACACCCGGCGCCGCTCAGGCGTGCGTCGGCGTCGGAGCAGTAGCCCGCGCCGGAGCGGCTGCCGGGGCCGGGGCCGGGGCGGTCTGGGGCGCCCCCGCGGCGGCGGGGGCGGGACCGACGGCGGGGGCCGGCGAGGACTGCGCCGGTACCGGCGGCGCGGGGAAGTCCATGGGGACCAGGACCTGCACGCCGACGAGGTCGTCGGGATAGCCGCTGAAGGTCAAGGTGATGACCTTCGCCACCACCGAGACGCTTCCGTCGTGGAGCGGCCTCAGTTCGGTCACGGCGAACCAGCCCTGCATGGCTTCGGGGTCCTTGTTGACCACGTCGCCGGGCCGCAGATCCTTGATCCTCATCCGGGTGACACGCACGGTGGGGCGTTGCATGACGGGCGGCTCCTCGTTCTCTGTGCAGCTCGTATCGGTCCGTACGGCGCCACCATGAGGAAGCGTGGCAGGTAGGGGCCGATGGCCCGGAGACCATCGGAGCCCCGACGCGACGATGGCGCCGCCTGCATGTGCAGACGGCGCCATCGCGGGAGGTACAGCGGGATCAGAGGTCGATCGGGCGGAGCACCTGGTTGATGGTGTGCACGATGCCGTTGCTGGTGCCGACGTTGCTCGGGGCCCGGAGGCGGGCGTTCGCATCGTTGCGGTCGCCGTCGACGATCGCACGGTTGTTGCGGACCGCCAGGGTCGAACCCTCCAGCAGGGTGTCGATACCACGCTCGCCGCGGAGCTGGCGGACGGTCTGGGCCTCAGGGGCAACGTGGTACAGCAGCACGTCGGCGAGGATGCCGGGCTCGTCGGCGGACTCGAAGCCGGTGGCCTCGACGAGGAAGTTGAACGCGCTGCGCTCGCCGCGGCCCTCCCAGCCGAGGTCGCGGGCGAGGCGCTTGAAGGCGCCATCGGTCGGCGCGAACACGGTGACGTCGTCGGCTGCGGCGACGGCATCGACGAGGCCGGTGGCGACGAGCGCGTCACGGAGCATGTCGTAGTCGCGTGGGTTGCGGTCGAAGCCGCTGGAGCCGCTGGCTTCGAGAACCAGGTCGACGGTGCCGTCGGCGGCATCGAGGTCGAGCGGACGCAGGACCTGGTTGACGGTGTGCACGGTGCCGTTCGAGGTATCGAGGTCGTTGGGTGCGATGAAGCGGGCATTGCGGTCGTTGGTGTCGGCGTCGATCACGCTGTTGTGGCCGAACGACAGGGATGCGCCGTCGAGCAGCGTGGCCACGCCGGTGGACTCGCTGAGGTCGGCGACAGAGCGCGCGCCGGGAGCGACGTGATAGAGCAGGATGTCGTCGAGGAGGCCGGCCTCGTCGGCGGACTCGAAGCCGGTGACCGAGGCCAGGAACGCGAAGGCGCTCGATTCTCCGAAGCCGGCCCAGCCCAGATCGCGGGCGAGGCGCTTGAACGCGGCATCGGTCGGGGCGAAGATGGTCACGTCCTCGGCGGCTGCAACCGCATCGGCGAGGCCGGTGACGAGCAGGGCGTCACGGAGCATGTCGTAGTCGCGGCCGTTGCGGTCGAAGCCGCTGTCGCCGCTGACCTCGATCACGACGTCCACGGCTCCGGGGAGCTCCTGGGACGCCGCCGGGAGTGTCGAGGCGGCGAGTGCGGATGCAGCCAGTGCGGCTGCGGCGGTGAGCTTGCGCATTGCGGGAAATCCTCCATGAGGAACGGGATGTTTCCCGGCTCTACGTGCCGATCGCGGCCCTGGATGCACGAGTTGTGCAATATCGGACTTTTCTGGGCGTTGCGACCCAGGGGCACACGGCGGGGATCGCCGGCTCAGTGCTCTCCGGCCTCGGTCCCGACCACCTCGGGCGGCCCGACGATCAACGGATCGGCCTCCCCCACGATGGCGTGGTCCTTGTCGGGGTAGTCGAGCTGTTGGAGCACGAACCGCAGCGCGTTGATGCGGCCACGCTTCTTGTCGTTGCTGCGCACGACCGTCCACGGAGCGTGGTCGGTGTGGGTGCGCCGGAACATCTCTTCCTTGGCGCGGGTGTAGTCGTCCCACATGTCGAGCGACGCCAGGTCGTTGGGGCTGAGCTTCCACTGGCGGACCGGATCGATGCGCCGGATGACGAATCGGGCGATCTGCTCGCGGCGCGACACCGAGAACCAGAGCTTGACCAGGCGCAGTCCCGACCGGGTGAGCATCAACTCGAAGTCCGGGACCTCGCGCATGAACTCGTCGTATTCCTCGTCGGTGCAGTAGTCCATGACCCGCTCGACGACCGCGCGGTTGTACCAGGACCGGTCGAACAGCACGATCTCGCCGCGGGTGGGGAGGTGGGCGACGTAGCGCTGGAAGTACCACTGGCCCTTCTCGCGCTCCGACGGGGTACTCAACGCCACGATCCGGGTACCACGCGGGTTCAGATGTTCCATGAACCGTTTGATCGTGCCGCCCTTGCCCGCGGCGTCGCGTCCCTCGAACAGGATGACCAGCCGTTCGCCCTCGTCCTTGATCCAGCTCTGGGCCTTGAGCAGCTCGATCTGCAACAGGCGCTTCTGCATCTCGTAATCGGGCCGGCTCATGCGTTCGGTGTAGGGGTACCCCTCCTGCCAGGTGCGGAACGGCAGGCCGTCGGGCCCGATGAGCACGGGGTCGTCGATCTCGTCGAAGGTGCCTTCGACGCTCAGGCCGTGGCGGGCGAGCTGTTCGTCGCTCAGCTCACGGATGGAGGTGATGATGTCGGCGAGTTCCATGGCCGCGGCCAGCTCGACGTCGTGGGACGCTTCGCCGGCTGCGCTGTCGGTCGATGTCGGAAGCGCAGATCGGTCCACGAGGCGGAGCGTAGGGCAATCGGTCGGCGGCCCGCTGACGCGTGGGTGATCCGCGGGTGAACGGTAGCGGCGGCGGTGGTCTCGTTTCGGGGCGCCGTGCAGGGCACACATGTTGCCCAGCCGGCCCGGGTCCGCGGTCGAGGAGGCGGCGTGTCGTACGGTCTCGATCCGTGCGGAGCAGACCCGGCCGGCGGCTCGGAAGGATCGACCCGGTCGCCCCTGTGCTGGCGCTCGTCGCATGCATGGGCCTGATCGCTGCCTGTGCAGCCGGCGAGGACTCCAGCCTGTCCGACGGTCGTGTGGTCCCGACCACGCCCTCCGCCGATGCCGATACCACCGATCCCGACGCTGCGGCGGCCGAGCGCGAGAGCGACCCAGCCGAGAACGAGGGCACTGAAGGCGAGGGCGATCGTGGCGCCGAGGGCGAGAACGAGGGCGAGAACGCCGAGGACGCCGAGGACGCCGAGGACGCGGGTGGCGCCCTCGAGCTCGGCTTCGGGCCCTCGGCGACGGGTGGCGTCGTCACGGCCACCGGGGTGCCGGTCGTGCATCTGGCCCGCACCCCCGATGGCGACGTGATCACGACGCCGTGTGGTGCCATCGCGACCGTGCGCGGCGCAACGCCGATCACCGGAGCCCGGATCGTGCTCGACCCCGGCCACGGCGGGCCGATCGACACCGGAGCCGTCGGTGCGAACGGCCTGGTCGAGCGCGACCTCAACCTCGATGTGGCCATCGAGGCCGCCGAGTTGCTCGCCGAGCGGGGCATCGTCGCCGCATTGACCCGCACCGCCGATTACGCCGTGCCCCTGCCGGTACGGGCGGCGTTCGCCGATGCGCTCGGCGTCGAGGCCATGATCTCCATCCACCACAACGCCCCCACGCCGGGCGCCTCACCGATACCCGGCACCGAGGTGTTCGTCCAGCAGGGATCGGTGGCCTCGGCGACGCTCGGCGGGATCGTCCTCGACGAGGTCGTCGAGGCGCTCGGCACCTTCGACATCGCCTGGTCGGCTGCGCCCGATGCCGGCGTGCTCCTGGTGCTGAACACCGACGGGCTCGATGCGTACGGCATGATCCGCCGGCCGGCCACGCCGACCGTCCTCGCCGAGTTCGGCTACCTCAGCAACCCGGCCGAGGCAGAGCTGTTCGCCACCGACGACTACAGAGCGGTCGCGGCCCGAGCAACAGCCGACGCCGCCGAGCGCTACCTCGCGGGCGGGCCGGCGGGGAGCGCCCTGCAGCCAGAGCCGCGCGTCTTCGACCCGGCCGCGGCGCCGGGCGCCGACGTCTGCGAGGACCCGCCCCTCGAGTGAGCGGCACCTGGCTCGCGCCCGGCGATACCGGCACCGCCGGGCCACTACCATCGGATCCGAGACGTCCGAGGGGGACCCATGACCGACACCGAAACCGACACTGCCGTCGGCTCCGGCGACGGGCGCATCCGCGCTTCTGCCATCACGCCACCCGCATGCGACCACGTCGACCCCATGTCGTTGGTGACCGATGACGTCGTCGAGCAGTACCAGCGCGACGGGGTGGTCATGATCCGGGGCGCACTCCATCCCGAATGGCTGCTGCTGATCGAGCTCGGTCTCGCCCGGGTCATGGCCAACGCCGGCCAGCAGAAACACACGTTCTACGAGGGCCAGGACGGCGAGTTCATCGAGACCGTCCGCAACACCGAGGTCACTCCCGAGCTCCAGCGCCTGGTGTACGACTCGCCGCTCGCGGACATGATCGGTCGCCTCGTCGGCTCCGAACGCTTGTGGCTCTACTCCGACGAGTTCTTCGTCAAGGAGGGCGGCCACGCCGCCCGCACCCCCTGGCACCAGGACTACCCGTACTGGCCGATCGCCGGCGACCAGATCTGTTCGGCGTGGGTGTCGCTCGACCCCCTGCCGGCCAGCGACTGCCTCGAGTACATCCCCGGTTCGCATCGGGCCACCATCTACGACGGGTTCAATCCCTCGAAGGTCGCCGAGGACCCGACGCTGCCGTTCTTCGGCGAGGACTACCCGCCGCTGCCCGACATCGAGGCCGATCGCGACGCGTGGGACATCGTGTCGTGGGATCTCGAGCCCGGCGACGTGATCTTCGCCCACCCGGCTGTTCTCCATGGTGGCGGCGGCACCTCCGACGGTCGGCGCCGGCGCGCGATCACCATCCGGATGTACGGCGAGGACATCGTCTACGCGCTGCGCCCACCGACGCGCCCGACGGTGCCGCTCACGCCGGGCCTCGGCCTCACGCTGAAGCCGGGCGACCCGCTGCGTCACCCCTGGTACCCGCAGCTGCGACCCGTGCCGCCCTGGCAGCGCATCGGCGAGTAGCGACCCGCCCGCAGCGGCGACCGGCCGCCGGTTGGGCTCGAAGGGCGGGTGTCAGTCCGCCAGCAGGGACTCGGGGATCTCCACCACCCGGGCACGCAGCCACTCGCCCAGGGACTTGGCCTGGCCGTCCTGGCGGGTAGACGCGGCGACGCCTTCCTGGAGGAGCCCGACGATCACGAAGTTCAGCGACCGGATGGCCGGGAGCCTGTGGCGGCGGACGGCGAGGTCGGCGGTCTCGGGGAGTAGCTCCTGCAGGCGTTCCACCGTGAGGAACGCATCGAGCCACGCCCACGCGGGGTCGGACCGGGCGAAGACGCCGAGGTTCGCGTTGCCGCCCTTGTCGCCCGAGCGCGCACCGATGATGGTGCCGATCGGTGCACGCCGGGTGGGCCCGTCGGGCACGGGGGCGTCGGGTTCGGCGGCGGCGACGATCTCGACGCTGCCGGCCGGTGCCACCGAGTCGATGACGGTGTGGGCGCCGCCGACGACGGTGACCGACTGGGGCACGAGGTCGGCGGGGATCAGCGCCGGCCGGTACACGCCGTAGGGGCGACCGCCCGATGGGCCGCCGCCCACACCGAAGAGGCCCGGAATGGTCGCGAGGCCGAGCTCGCCGACGGCATCGGCGGTGGCCCGGCCGACCTTGCGTTCGTCGGGGTCCTTCAGGGTGAGGCGCCAGAGGGCGACGGCCTCCTCGTTGGTGGCCGGGTCGGGCTTGTCGGTCCGCACGACTCGGCGGGTGACCGATGCGAAGTCCTCGGGGCCGAAGGGGCAGGCGGCCCAGAACGCGTCGTCGAGCAGCGCAGCCTTGGCGTCGATGTCGAGGCCGGTCATGGCGATGGCCAGATCGAGCCGGTACCCGCCGATGCGGTTCATCGAGACCTTGAGGGTGTCGGGCGGCGGTTCGCCCTGCACGCCGCTGATGCGGACCCGGTCGGGTTCGGGCTGGTCGAGCACGATCATGTCGAAGCGGGCGGTGACGTCGGGCCCGAGATAAGCCGGCTCGGCGATCTCGTACAGCAGCTGGCTGGTGACGGTGCCGATGGAGACCTCGCCGCCGGTGCCGTCGTGTTTGCCGATGACCGAGGAGCCGTCGGCGGCGATGTCGGCCCACGGGAATCCGGTGCGGGCCATGCCGGGGACCTCGGTGAAGAACGAGTAGTTGCCGCCGGTTGCCTGGGTGCCGCACTCGATGACGTGGCCGGCGACGACCGCACCGGCGAGGGCATCCCAGTCGTCACGGGCCCAGCCGTGATGCCACGCAGCGGGACCGCACACGACGGCTGCGTCGGTGACCCGCCCGGTGATGATGATGTCCGCCCCGCCGGCGAGGGCCTCGACGATGCCCCAGCACCCCAGGTACGCGTTGGCCGAGACGTAGGTGGACGGGTCCTCGAGAGGCTCACCCGTGTCGAGGTGGGCGAAGTCGATTCCGGCGGCGATGAGATCGTCGAGCCGAGGCAGGAGATCGTCGCCCTGCACGTAGGCGATGGTGGGGGAGAGCCCGAGTCGGTCGGCGACCTCGGCCACGGCTTCGGCGCAGCCGTCGGGATCGAGCCCCCCGGCGTTGGACACCACCTTGATGCCGCGGTCGAGGCAGGTGCCCATGACCTGCTCCATCTGGGTGACGAAGGTCCGGGCGTAGCCGCCGCCGGGCCGCTTGGCCTGAGTACGGGCCAGGATCAGCATGGTGAGCTCGGCCAGCCAGTCGCCGGTGAGGACGTCGATCGGCCCTCCCTCGACCATCTCGCGGGCGGCCGACACCCGGTCGCCGTAGAAGCCCGAGCAGTTGGCAATGCGGATCGGATCAGCCATGGCGCCGATCCTAGGAGACTGCCCGTCGACGGTGATTCGGTGTTCGCCACCGGGGCCCGGCTCTGGCATCATTGACGTCACCGGCGATTCGTCGTCGGTTCATCAACAGCAACCACTGACTACGGGGATGTCCGAGGAGGAACGAACCGGCTGCAGGTGACACGTTCAAGGAGTGCCATGAGGCTCACCATGACCGCCGCCATCTCTGCCCGTTGAGGCCATCGAGTGGACGGGCTCATCCACACCCACGCCTGGACCGTGCAGGCCACGGTCGAGGGCCCGGCGACCGCAGCGAAGGTGATGCCCGCCGACGACCTCGAGGAACTGCTGCACAAGGCGGTGTCGCCCTGGGTCGGGCACTACCTGACCCACGTCGATGCCGGCCCGTGGAAGGGCTACCAACCGCTCCTGGTCGAGCGCGAGGCCACGGTCGAGGAGATCGTCCGCATGCTGTGGCAGACCATCGAGGCCGACGTGCCCGGCCTGATCGACCTCGCGCTGGTCGAGGCCCACGAGTTCGACCGCTGCCGCACCGTGCGTCTGTCGCGCGACTGATCGGGTGGTGCGCTGCGGCCGAGCGGGCCCTGCCGGCCCGGACCGGCTCGTTCAGCGGCTTGGTTGATTCGGCTTGCGCTTCTGGATGTTGGCCCACTCGTCGCGCAGGCCAACGGTGCGGTGGAACACCATCGGTGTGTCGAGATCCGCAGCGAAATAGCCGAGGCGCTCGAACTGGACGACCTCGCCCGCTGCCACGTCGGCGAGGGCCGGCTCGGCCTTCGCTGCGGTGATGACCGTGCGCGAATCCGGGGCGAGATCGTCGAGGGGATCGCCGGTCTCGGTGCCGGGATGCTCTGCGGTGAACAGGCGCTCGTAGGTCACCACCGTGGCGTCGACGGCGTGATCGGCCGAGACCCAGTGGATGGTGGCCTTCACCTTGCGGCCGTCGGGCGCCTGGCCGCCGCCGGTCTCGGGGTCGTAGCTGCAGCGCAGCTGTACGGGGTTGCCGGCATCGTCGGTGACGACCTCGTCGCAGCGGATGAAGTAGCCGGCCCGCAGCCGGACCTCGCGGCCCGGTGCCAGGCGGTAGTACTTCGGCTCGGGTTCGGCCATGAAGTCGTCGTGGTCGATGAACAGCCGCCCCGAGAACGGCACCTCGCGGGTGCCGTCGTCGGCGTTCTCGGGGTTGTTGACCGCCTCGCGCATCTCGACATGGCCCTCGGGCCAGTTGGTGATGACGACCTCGAGAGGCGACAGGACGACCATGCGCCGCAACGCCGTGCGGTTCAGCTCGGTGCGCACGAACGACTCGAGCAGTTCGATCTCGTGGGTGCCGTTGGTGCGGGCGACACCGATGTGCCCGCAGAACGCCCGGATCGCTGCCGCCGGGTACCCGCGGCGGCGCAGGCCCCGTAGCGTCGGCATCCGGGGATCGTCCCAACCGTCGACCAGGCCCTGCTCCACGAGCTGGAGCAGCTTGCGCTTCGACAGCACCGTGTACGTCAGGTTCAGTCGGGCGAATTCGATCTGGCCGGGCCGCTCGTTGCGGGGCAGCTCGAGCTGGTCGAGACACCAGTCGTACAGCGGGCGGTGTGCGTCGAACTCGAGCGTGCAGATGGAGTGGGTGACGCCCTCGATGGCGTCGGACTGCCCGTGGGCCCAGTCGTAGGTGGGGTAGATGCACCATGCGTCGCCGGTGCGGATGTGGTGCGCCCGCCGGATGCGGTACAGCACCGGGTCGCGCAGCTGCATGTTCTCGTGCGTCATGTCGATCTTCGCCCGCAGCACCCGGGCGCCGTCGTCGAACTCGCCGGCGCGCATCCGCCGGAACAGGTCGAGGTTCTCGTCGACGCTGCGGTCGCGGTACGGGCTGTCGACGCCGGGCCGGCCGAACACGCCGCGCTGCTCGGAGATGGTCTCGGCGTCCTGGTCGTCGACGTAGGCGGCGCCCTTGCGGATCAGCAGTTCGGCCCACTCGTAGAGCTGATCGAAGTAGTCCGAGGCGTACAGCGGGGGATTGTCAGGGGTGAACCCGAGCCACTCGACGTCCTCGATGATCGCCTGGGCGTAGGTGGCTTCCTCGGTGATCGGGTTGGTGTCGTCGAAGCGGAGGTTGCACGTGCCGCCGAACTCGGCGGCGATGCCGAAGTTCAAGCAGATGGACTTGGCGTGGCCGATGTGGAGGAAGCCGTTGGGTTCGGGCGGGAAGCGCGTCTGCACGCGACCGCCGAAGGTGCCCTGCTCGACGTCGGCCGCCACCTTGTCGCGGATGAAGTCGGTGCTGGCCGAGACGGCGTCGTCGCTCATGGTTCGTCAGGATAGGGCCGCGCTCGCGGCGCTCCGGTCCGCCGGACGTCGGCGGCCCGCGACGTGCCGGGGTCAGCGTCCCTCGAAGCGAGGTGGCCGCTTCTCGGCGAACGAACGCATGCCCTCGGCGGCGTCGGCGCTCTGCCAGACCTGGTGGACCAACGCGGTCAGCTCGGCGAGATCCGGTCGATGGGCGGCCACGGCATGGGCCACCTGTGCCTTCGCGGTGGCCACCGCCAGCGGGGCGTTCGCCGTCAGGCGGTCGACGAGGCGCCCGGTGGCGGTCTCGAGGTCGGCCTTGGGGACGACGTGGTTGACGAGCCCGATGCGCATGGCCTCGGCGGCATCGATGCGTTCGCCGGTGAGCATGAGTTCCGATGCCGCGGCCTTGCCGACGACGTCGACCAGCACCGCCACCGCGTCGCTGGGATAGGCGACGCCGAGCTGGGCGGCCGGGATGGAGAACACGGCATCGTCGGCGGCGACACGGATGTCGGCGGCCAGGGCCACCATCAGGCCACCACCCATGCACCAGCCGTGGATCATGGCGACCACCGGGCGCCGGCACGCCAGCAGGTCGGCCATGAACTGGGGTCGTCCCGCCGGTATCGACGTCGCGTCGCCGGTGTCGATGCGGTCGGCCTGCGCGGCCTGTTCGCCGATGTCGGCTCCCGATGCGAAGGCCCGGTCGCCGGCACCGCGGACCACGATCACCCGGACATCGGGATGCGTCGATGCCGCAGTGAAGATGTGGCGCAGGCCCGACAGCATCGCCCCGGTCAAGGTGTTGTGGCGGCGCTCGTCGTCGAGGACGATCGTGACGACGCCGTCGGCCAGGGTGACCTGCAGGCCCTTGCAGCCGGGGTCGAGGCCATCACCGGCGGAGGAATCGGACATCTCGCCGCTCACCAGTCGCGGGGGATGTGGTACGCCGGGACGCCCGGCGACGAATCCACCGGTGCGGCCTCGATGCATCCCCGGTGGAAGAACTGATCGGCGACGGCGATGACGTCGTCGGTGGGCCCGGTCTCGTCGATGTCGATCCGGCCGCCGCACGCCCGGCAGCGGGTCCGCGCAGCCATGGCCACCGAGAGTAGCTGGCGCCCGAGATCAGCCGGCGGCGGAGAACGAGCCGGCGGTGGGGAACTAGCATCGCCGCACCAGACCATCGCTGCGAGGGGACGCCGAGATGACGATGATGGACACCGACCGCCTCCGCAGGGTGGCCGAACTCTGCGACCGCTACGTCGCCGAGGGAAAGTTGCCGTGCGCGCAGGTGCAGGTCGCGCACCAGGGCAAGGTGGTGCTGCGCCACACGGTCGGCCACGCCGACATCGCCGACGCCACGCCGCTGGCCGACGACGCGGTCTTCCGCATCTACTCGATGACCAAACCCATCGCGTCGGTCGCGCTGATGCAGCTGTTCGAACACGGTTTGTTCCTGCTCGACGACCCCGTGGCCGCCTATCTCCCCGAGTTCGCCGACGCCACGGTGTGGGCCGGCGGTAGCGCCCAGGCGCCCCAGACCCGGCCGGCGACGGTACCCATGACCATCCGGCACCTGCTCACGCACACGTCGGGCCTCACCTATGGGTTCCACCGCCAGCACCCCCTCGACGAGCGCTACCGGGCTGCCGGCCTCGGCGATTTCCAGTTGCCCGACGCCACCCTCGCCGAGGTGTGCGCCCGCATCGCGGCCGAACCGTTGCTGTTCGAGCCGGGGACCCGGTTCAACTACTCGGTCAGCACCGACGTGGTGGGGCGCCTGGTCGAGGTGCTGAGCGGCACCACCCTCGACGCCTACCTGCAGGCCCACATCTTCGAGCCCCTCGAGATGGTCGACACCGGCTTCCACGTCCGGCCCGGCCAGGCCGACCGGTTCTGTGCCAACTACTACCTCGGACCTGGGGCCGTGCTCACCGAGCTCGACTCCCGCACCACCAGCCGCTACCTGGAGGCACCCCGGTTCCTGTCCGGAGGCGGGGGACTGGTGTCGACCACCGACGACTACCAGCGGTTCTGCGACATGGTGCTCGAGGAAGGCCAGCTCGACGGCCAACGCGTCATCGGACGCCGCACCCTGGAGTTCATGGCGCTCAACCACCTGCCGGGCGGTCGGCTGCTGTCGGAGATGGGGCAGACCACCTTCAGCGAGACCACCCTCGGCGGTATGGGTTTCGGCCTCGGCTTCTCCGTCGTCATCGACCCCGCTGGGCAGCCGACGCTGTGCTCGGCGGGCGAGCTCGGCTGGGGTGGCGCCGCCAGCACGGCGTTCCTGATCGACCCGGTCGAGGACCTGAGCGCGGTGTTCATGACCCAGTTCCTGCCGTCGAACTACTACCCGATCCGGGGTCAGCTCCGAGCGCTGCTCTACCAGGCCTTGATCTGACAGGCTGGCGGCCCGTGCCGGCTCCGTCGGCGTCCCGATCCCGACAGAGGTACCCATGAACCCACCGCTCGCCGGTATCCGAGTGGTCGACATCACCCAGGCGATCGCCGGGCCGGTGTCGACGATGTTGCTCGCCGAGCTCGGGGCCGAGGTGATCAAGGTCGAGTTCCCCGGCATCGGCGACCTGACCCGTATGACGGGTTTCGCGAAGGGCGGCCTGAACGGCTCGGTCGCCAACTGCAATCGGGGCAAGCGGTCGATCCAGGTCGACATGAAGTCCGACGCCGGTCGCTCGGTGGTGCTCGACCTGTGTTCGCGTGCCGATGTCGTCGTGCAGGCGATGCGCCCGGGCAAGATCGACGCCCTGGGGCTCGGCTACGCCGATGTCGCCGCCGTCAACGAGGCCGTCGTGTACGCCTCGCTGTCGGGCTACGGCCCGACGGGCCCCTACGCCGACCGCGCCATCTACGACCCGGTGCTGCAGGCGCTGTGCGGCTACGTGTCGCTGCAGGTCAACCCCGACATCCCGTTCCCGGACCTGATGCGCACCGCGCTCATCGACAAGGCGGCGTCGTGGGAGCTGGCCCTGTCGGTGGTCGCAGCCCTGTTCGCCCGCGAGCGCGGCGCAGGCGGTCAGCACCTCGAGGTCGCGATGCTCGACGTCGCCATCGCGTTCCTGTGGCCCGACGGCGGCATGGCCGACACGATGCTCGACGACGACGTCAGCCCCGGCACCCACCTCAGCAAGGTCCTCAACCTCATCGAGACCGCAGACGGCCACATCGTCTACTTCGCCGTGCTGCCCCACCAGGTGGCGGGGCTCCACAAGGCGCTGGGGCATCCGGAGTGGACGACCGACCCCCGTTTCGCCACCCGCGAGGCCCGCTACACGGGCAACAACAACGCGATCCTCGGCGGGCTCATCGCCGACGCGTTCCGGTCGTTCACCACGGCCGAGGTCGCGGAACGGCTCCACACCGAATCGGTGCCCTGCGGGCCGGTGGTCGACATCGCCGACGTGCACGCCGATCCCCAGGTCGTGCACAACCAGGTGTTCGCCGAGTACGAGCACCCCACCGCCGGCCGCATCCGCCAACCTCGCCACAGCACCCGCTTCAGCCGCACCGAGCTCGACTTCGTCGGGTCGCCCCCGCTGTGCAACGAACACGCCGACGAGATCCTCGCCGAGCTCGGCATCACCGGCCCCGACCGCGACGCCCTGCGCGCCGCCGGCGTCGTTCCCTGAGAGGGGTCAGACCCCGCTTTCCCGCCTTCTCGCCTTGTCGGTCGCGGCTGCCATGTTCTCGGAGAAGGCGGGAAAGCGGGATCTGACCCCAGTGGTTTGTGCGCTCACCTATGATCAGTCGGGTCCGGGCGATGCGGCCCGGGTGTGGTGACTCTGTAGGGGGAAGTCATGGCTGGATGCCCGTTCTCTGCGGTGCTCGACGAGGTCATCGACCTCGCCGAGACCGAACCCGCCCACACGTTCCCGCTGATGCCGGTCGGGCAGGCCGTCGACATGGGCCACGCCCCCGACGGCACGCCGCTGATCGACCCGCGCATCTTCGACAGCGCCGAGTTCGCCCGCAACCCCTACCCGTACTACCGGATCATGCGGGACCACTACCCGGTGTTCCACGACAAGCTCCACAACTGCTACTTCGTCACCCGCTACGAGGACATCACCGCCTGCTACTTCGACGAGATCGGCTTCAACACCATCCCGAAGGGCAGCTCCAGCGGTGTGCTCGGCAACACCCAGCTCGAGCTCAGCGGCATCGAGCACCGCCGCCGCCGCAACATCTACGGCCGCCACCTCGTCGGTGCCGCGCTCACCAAGCGCCTGTCGGCGCTGCGCCAGCTCTCCGACGAGCTGATCGACGAGTGGTACGACCCCGCCAACCCCAAAGGCGTCGAGATCGACCGTGAGGCCGGCGTCGTCACCATCGAGCTCGGCCGCTGCTTCGCCAACGAGTTCCCCATCAGCGTCGTCGCCCAGGTCCTGGGCATCCCCCAGGAAGCCCGCAAGCAGTTCACCTGGTGGTACGACGCGATGATGTCGGGCCTCGGTGGCTCCGAGACCCACCACGAGGGCCTCGTCGCCCGCCAGGACCTCGAGGACTACATCGAGACCCTCGTCGAGGAACGTCGCCGGCAGCCGACGTACCTCTACGACGAGCAGGGCAACGAGATCTGCATGGACATCATGTCCGAGCTCTGCCACTCCGAGATCGACGGCGACGTCATGTCCACCGAGGAGATCACCTCGTTCGTGGCGCTGGTGGTCGGCGGCGGGGGAGAGACCACCCGCGGCGCCATCATGAACCTCTGGTACCTGCTGTTGCAGCACCCCGACCAGTACGCGGCGGTCCACGACGACCCGTCGCTGTGGGACACCGCGTTCCACGAGATGCTGCGCCACTCGACCTCGATCGGTGGCCAGCCGCGCCACAACACCTTCGACATCGAGATGCACGGCGTGAAGATCCCGGCTGGGTCGCTGATGCACATGGTCGACGTGTCGGCCAACCACGACGACCGCATCTTCGCCGACCCCGAACGTTTCGACATCTTCCGCGACGACCTCTACTCCGGCAAGATCCTGCGGTCGGGCCACGACAAGGACGGCCGCTACTCCCACATGGCGTTCGGGGTGGGACCGCACCTGTGCCCGGGCGCCTGGATCTCCCACCAGGAGGGGGTGATCGGCAGCCAGATGCTCGATGCCCACATGATCAACCCCCGCATCGACGTCGACCGGATGAAGAAGGACATCGACGGGGTGTCGCTCGCCCCGATCGGACTGGGCGCCATCCGCGAGCTGTGGCTCACCTTCGATCTCCCCGAAGGCCGCTGATGTCGCTCGACACGGCCAGTGGGTCCGCAGCGACCGACGAGGGTTCCGGCTACAGCGAGGAGGAGGCCGAGGCCGCCGAGCCGCTGCCGGCATCGGGGTACCGCACCTACGAGGTGTACCAGCGCGAGCGCACCGGCGAGACCACCAACCTCCTCAAGCCCCGCCAGCTCATCTCGCGGGATTTCGCGGACGACCCGTACCCGTTGCTCGGGATCCTGCGCGAGAACTACCCGTGTTACCGCGACTGGGTCGGCAACCGCTTCTGGATCACCCGCTACGACGACGTCACGTCGCTCATCGCCGACGAGGCCAACTTCGAGACCCGCTCCAAGCGGTGGTTCTACGGCCGGCCCGACCTCGGCCGCGACCTCAACGGTCACCTCCCTGTCGCCTGGGCCCGCGCCGACGCCATCGACGCGCACGTCGAACCGGTCACCGCCGCCATCATCGACCGTCTGCGCGACGGCGGCGGTGGCGACCTGGCCACGGAGTTCGCGGCGAGCCTGCCGCTCGCGCTGTGGGGCCGGGCACTGGCCCTGCCCGAGGAAGATCTGGCGGCGTTCTCGGCGCGCTACTGGCGGATGCAACGTGGCTGGTCGTGGGACCCGGTGGCCCAGAAGGACGGCCTGGCGGCCATCGACGAGCTCGTCGCCTACGTCGAGCCGCTGCTGGCGGCCCGGAGGGCCGATCCCGGCGACGACATGATCAGCGCCATGGCGACCCTGGAGCTGCCCGACGGTCCGGCGACGGCAGCCGATGTCGTCACCACCATCCTCGAACCCGACCACGAGACCCTGCACGGGGCGCTCGCCAACCTGTGGTTCCTGTTGCTCACCCATCCCGAGCAGTTCGCGGTGGTGCGCGACGAGCCCCGGATGATGAAGTTCGCCTACCTCGAGACGCTGCGGCACTCGACGCCCGTGCTCTCCGCGATGCGGTTCGCCCGCCACGAGGTCGAACGCTTCGGACGCCTGTTGCCGGCTGGTGCACTCGCGTACTGCTCGGCCGCTGCCGCCAACCGCGACCCGCGGGCCTTTGCGGATCCCGACACGTTCATCGTCGGACGCAAGGACCTCTGCCAGCGCGAACCGCGTGGCCAGTTCCGAGCCGACGGCCTTCCCGCAGGGGTTGCCCCGGGCTTCGGCAAGCCCACCATCCACCCGGCCGTCCCCAAGGAACGCCCGCGGTCCGTGTACGCCGTCACACGCGACACGGCCACCACGGCGTCGCGCATGCTGCTCGATGCATTCCCGTCGCTGGCTCTCGCCGACGGCGCCGAGCCCCGCCTGCGCTCGCTGCGCATCGGCGAGATGCACACCTGCTGGTCGCTACCGGTGCAGGTGTCGTGATGTGCCACCGAGCACAGCCCACCAGATCGAGATTCCGGTGACTGCACCGGACGCAGGCCGTGCGCCTGCACTCGAACAGCAACCCCGGCTCCGCATCGTCGCCGGTTCGCAGCCTCTTATCACCGGCACCCCCACTGGTGCCGGCCTCGACGCCCTGACCTGCGACGCTTGGTCTTCCATCGGTGCGGATGCGTTCGTACGTGCGCAGCTACCGCTGCGGTTCGGTCGCATCGACATCGACGCCGATGTGGTCGACGACGAACACAGCCGTGCGTGGTGGCGCTTCTTCGTCCACACCTGTGCCGCACATCTGCTGCCGGGCGCGTCGATGGAGTTCGGTGCGCCGCCGACGGTCGCCGCCGATCACGTCGCCCCCGAGCATGTCGTCGCCGGGCTCGTGCTGATCGGCGAGCTCGCCGCCGCGACCGGTCTGGAGCCCATCGGCGACGGGACGATGTTCAGCTGGCAGCGCACGCTCCGTCGCACCGTGCACGATCTCGTGGCCGACGCGCGGGCCGGGCTCGACCGGGTCTCACCCGAAGCCCTGGCACTGCTGCTCGGCACGGATCCGACGGTGGTGGTGTTGGACACCCGCACCCCGACCGACCGCGAGGCCGATGGCATCATCGCCGGTTCGCTCCACGCCCCGCGCACCGTCCTGGAATGGGCCGTCGACCCGGCATCGGGCTACGCCGAAGCGCTGGCGCCCGACGCCCGCCTCGTCGTCGTGTGCAACGAGGGCTACAGCTCGAGCCTGGCGGCGCGAACCCTGCAGGATCTGGGTTTCGCCGATTCCACCGATCTCATCGGCGGCATGCAGGCCTGGATTGCGGCCGGACTCCCCGTCGTCGCTCCCACGAGCCACCACGGCCGTTGCCTGCTCCCCGAGGAGGCGCGAGCGGTTGCAGCGCTGCCCGCAGCACCGAACGACTGAGCGTCGACGGCTACTGGGGACCGTCGTTCGCTCCAGGTCTCAGGCTTCCGGCGGAGGCAGCACCACCGGGTGGTCGACCCAGAGGCCGATGCTGTCGCCGGTGCGGCCGTCGGGGCCCTCGGCGATCAACTGAACCAGCACCTCGGCGGTGTCGGCAGGGTCCATCCACTTCGCGACCCACTCGGGGTCAGCGTCGGGGCCCGCCCAGCCGCGCAGCATCTCGGTGTCGGTCGCTCCCATGCAGATGTTGTTGACACGCACACCCTTGTCGGCCAATACCTTGGCCCAGTCGAACGTGAACCCGTTGAGGGCCCACTTCGACGCGTTGTAGAGATCCATGGCGCCGTGGCCGTGATGGCGGCCGTTCTCGGGGGCCGACTTCACGTGGTCGGTCGAGATGTTCACGATGTTGCCGCCACCGCCGGCGACCATGATCGGCGCGCAGGCCCGGCCGAACAGGAACGCCCCGCGGCAGTTGGAGCCCATGAGGCGGTCGTAGTCCTCCAGGGCCTTCTCCCAGGGGTCGAGCGGCCCGGTGGGCCAGACCTCGCCGGCGTTGTTGACACAGATGTCGATGCGACCGTGATCGCCCACGGTGGCATCGACGACCTCGCGCACGTGCGCCGCATCGGCGACGTCGCCGACGAAGGCCATGCCGCCGATCTCGACGCCGACCTTTGCCACCTCGTCGAGGCGGTCGGTGACCGTCACTGCGCAACCCTCGGCGGCCAGCGCCCGCGCGAACGCGGCACCCAGCCCGCGCGCCGCGCCGGTGACGATCGCCACCTGTCCATCCAGACGACTCATCTGACCCCCCGAGGTCGGTTTCGAGGGACGGCGCTGCGCCGCCCCTGCGCTCAACGTGTGCGGAACATGCCCCCGACGGATCCGAAGCCGTCGCTGTCGTCGTCGTCGCCCGACGCCGAGATCGCGACGGCGGTGCCGTCGGTCTCGGTGACGCGGTAGCAGGCGACGCCGGTGTAGGCCGGTGGCCCGGAGTGCTCGCCGGTACGGACGTCGAACGATGTCCCGTGCAGCGGACACGTCAGGTTGTAGCCGCGCAGGCGACCCTCGCTGAGCGGGGTGTCGGCGTGACTGCAGTTGTCCTCGAGAGCGAACAACTCGCCCTTGACCCGACAGACCACGATGCCGTAGTCGCCGACGTCCTCGAAGACCCGCATCTTGCCGTCGGCCAGATCGGACAGATCGCCGAGTTCGTGTTGGTCTTCGTCGCTCATCGGGCTCCAGAGATACGCCGGGACCGACTCAGGCGGGGTCCATGGCGAGGTAGCGGTCGAGGGTGTCGTGGAAGTAGCGGATGCGCCGCTCCTGCCAGGGCAGATATTCGCCACGGTAGCCCCGCGATGACAAACCCTTGTGCTGGGTGGTCCAGATCGCGACGTCCTGATCGATGCCCGGGCCACACGAGACCTCGCTGTGGTGGCCGGTCTGGTGCTCGGCCTGATGGTCGATCGACACCCAGTCGCGCATGGAGTTCGAGAAGTACTCGGTGACGCCCTCGGGGAACTGGGTGAGGTACCACATGTCGAACAGGCACTTGTTGGGATCGCCGCTGGGATGCGGCGACGCACGGAGCCAGATGCAGCCGTCTGGCTTCATCGAGAACGAGATGTTGGGGAACACCGTGTAGTGGTAGTGGTCGGTGAGCTGCTCGTCGGTGTAGGACGAGAAGTCGTAACCCTTCGAGGCGCCGAGTTCGCGCTTGCGCTTCTGCAGGGCGATGCGCAGACCGGCCATGTCCTCGCGGTAGGGCTCGGGATCGAACTCCCAGAACTCGAAGTCCTGCGCCAGGCTCTGGAACGTGCGATCGGACTTGCCCCGGTAGTGAGGGCCGGGGCCGCCACCGGGCATCAGCATCCGGGCGTGGCCGTTCGGGTACATGTCGAACTGGCAGCCCGTGTGGTGCTCGTTCATCGACGCCAGCGTCTGGGGATGCACGAACGGCAGGTGGTAGCTCTCGTTGAAGTTGTCCTGCACGCACTTCCAGTTCCAGTCACCCTCGACGGTGATCCAGTGGGTGCGCTTCATCGTCTCCATGCGGTAGCAGTCGAGATGATCGGCGACCGGCGCCAGCTCTTCACGCAGGGACCGGCACGTCGGGTCCATGTTGAACCAGATGAACCCGCCCCAGGTGTCGCAGGGCATCTCGACCAGGTTGCGCTTGCCGCAGGGATCACCCTGGGGAAAGTCGTCGACGTCGTGCACCCAGGTGAGCTCGCCGGCGTCGCTGAAGCGCCAGCCGTGGTAGGCGCACTGGAACTCGCCGCTGGCGAGGGTGCCGGCCTCGGCGGTGACCAGCTGGTTCCCGCGGTGCTGGCAGACGTTGTAGAACGCCCGGATGCGCATGTCGGAGCTGCGGACACAGATGATCGACTCGACGCCGATCTCGTAGGTGATGTAGTCGCCGGGCTCTGGGATCTGGTCGACGCGCCCGGCGATCTGCCAGGTGCGGGTCCACATGCGCTCCCATTCCTTGCGGGCGAACTCGACCGAGGTGTAGCGGTCGCCCGTGATGGGCGTGTCGCCGAAGGTCGGCTCCGGCGCCTTCTCGCGGGTGATCCCGCCGGCGCTGTCGTGCGTTGTGTCGGACATCGTGTCGGCCATGAGCGCTCCCCGGAGGACGTCGGTTTCGGGACACTGGTGTCCCACTTCGTGAACTCTACGCGCTGGGACGCTGTGTGCCAAGCGTCATATGCGATACAACAACGGGCAGCATCGAGCCGTCGTCGTGACGGCCCGGTGCGAAAGCACCTGCAACCCACACCACGAACACCCAAGGGGAACCACCGACATGCCCGGACCGCTCGACGGATACAAGGTCATCGATCTCACCCAGGTCGTCTCCGGACCACTCGCCACGATGCTCATGGCCGACCAGGGCGCCTCGGTCGTCAAGGTCGAGCCGACGGTCGGCATGGGGGACCTCACTCGGCTCCCGTCGTTCGACAAGGGCGGCATCGGCGCCTTCTACCTCAACAACAACCGGGGCAAACGGTCGTTGGCGATCGATCTGACCAGCGATGCCGGCCGCCAGGTCATCCTCGACATGGCCGCCGAGGCCGACGTGTTCGTGCAGAACTTCCGTCCGGGAGCCATCGAGCGACTGGGCCTGGGCTACGACGACCTCGTCGCTGTCAACCCCGACATCATCTATGTTTCGATCAGCGGCTACGGGCCCGACGGGCCCTACGCGGGCCGCCCCGTGCTCGATCCGGTCATCCAGGGCATCTGCGGCGTCATCGGCCGCCAGGTCAACCCCCAGATCCCGTTCCCGGACCTGATCCGCAACCTCTACGCCGACAAGTCGACGGCGCTCACCGTGGCGCAGGCCACGACCGCCGCGCTGTTGGCCCGCGAGCGTGGCCACGGCGGCCAGCACGTGCAGGTGCCGATGGTCGATGCCTGCATGTACTTCTTCTGGCCCGACGGGATGATGGACCTCACCCTTACCGACGAGGACGCGAACGGCGGGATCCTCTTGTCGTCGATCTACAACCTGACCGAGACCTCCGACGGCAAGATCGTGTACTTCGCGGCGTCCGACAAGCAGCGCGCCGGCGTGTGTGCCGCTGTCGGGCATCCGGAGTGGGGCGAGGACGAGCGGTTCTCGTCGATGGCGGCGCTGGCGGCCAACCCGCAGAACTTCGTGCTCCTCGGCGAGATGCTCGCCGATGCGTTCCGCGAGATGGACACCGAGACGGTCCTGGCCCGCCTCATCGAAGAGGACGTGCCGTCGGGTCCCGTGCTCAGCGCCGACGAGGTGCTGGTCGACCCCCAGGTCGTGCACAATCAGACTCTGGTCGAGTGGAAGCACCCCGATGCGGGAACGGTGCGCCAGCCCCGCCCGGCGGCGAGGTTCTCGAAGACGCCGGCAGCGGTTGCCGAGTCCGGTGCCCATCGGGGCCAGCACAACGCCGAGATCCTGGCCGAGATCGGCCGCAGCGAGGAAGACATCGCAGCATTGCGCGAAGCCGGCGTCATTCCCTGAGCCGTCCGTGATGCCCTGGCCGGTCTGAGCCGTCGCTCGGGCCTCGGGGGCGTATCGAGCCGGACGGTCCGTCGTCGCCGTTGCCGGGTGCTCCATGGGTTCCGGCGCCGAAACCTGTTGCCTGGGCGACGCGTTTCGGCGCCAGAACCGTGGCGTCATCGTTCTGGCGCCGAGACTTGTTGCCTGGGCGACGCGTTTCGGCGCCAGAACCGTGGCGGTGTCGGCCGCAGCGCTCGACGCCATCAGGGGAGGCGTCGACGCAACGCCCTTTCGATCGCTTCGGCGCGGCCCCTGGCCTTCGACGACACGTCCCCTCGGCCTGCATCGGCTTCGATCTCGGCGAGCACTCGCAGGCTTGCAGCCAGCTGGGCGGGCCAGAGCCGATCAGCATGCAGCGCCCGCCCGATCGCGTCGCGCGCCCGCTGCAGATCGCCCGCGGCCAGTGCTGCACACGCTCGGAACCGGTCGGTCGGCCCGAGGAACAGTGTCGGCCATCCGATCAGCACGCCCTCGTCGGACCCGGCACCGAGCGCGTCGAGCGCGGTCTCGACGTGGCGGCCGTGGAGTGGCTCGTGGTGGCGACAGGCCGCCGCCACCTGGGCCGTGATCGCCATCGACGGCAACCGGTGCGGTCCGTCGGCCAACGATGCGAGACTCCTGTCGCCGGCCAGCTCGTCGATCGCCGACGCTGCCGAGGTGAGATCGCCCGAAGCGAGATCGATGAGGGCGCTCCCGACGACCCAGATCGTCGGCCGCCTGCCGGCCGCGTCACGGGTGGAGCGGGCAGCCTCGGCCAGCGGCGCCAGCTCCAGAGGATCGCGGCGAACGATCGCGAGCCAGACGAGGTGGGCCAGCGTGACCTGGTCGAAGGTGTCCCCTGCGAGGCGGTCTCGGTAGGTCTGTTCCTGCTCCACAGCGTGGAACGCGCCGTCGTAGCGCCCCAGCGCCAGATCGAGACATGCGATGGCGGACTCCAGACTGAAGGCCTGTTCGCTCGACACGATCGGCAGGCGCCGGAGCGCACGCAGCGCAGCGGCCGCTTCGGCGCGCCGGTCGAGGCGCCACAGATCGACGAGACGCGCCTGATGGCCATGGGCCATGGTCGCGACGTCGTTGCCGGCGTCTGCGACGATGTGCTCTGCCATCGCCAACGACTCGGTCGCCGGGATCGCCCCGAGCAGCGCCTTGCGTCCGTGGATGTGCGCCCAGGCGCGTGCCGACGGGTCGATCATCGTCGGTACCTGCGCCAGCGCTCTCTCGATCGTGTCTCGCCCGACTCGTCCGGTTCCGGCGAGGCCGTCCTGGTAGGTGCCACCGGCCAGGCACAGATCGACGCGGGCTGCAAGCGCCACATCGGCGGTCTCGAGTGCTGGGCGGATACTCCGCAACAGCGCGTCGGTTTCCGAGCCGAGATCGGCCTCCCAGGTCACGCGTGCGAGGTGCAGGCCGACTTCGGCACGAAGCACGGGATCGCCGAGCTGTCGCGCGAGATGGTCGGCGCGGCGGTAGTCGTCGACCGCCGAGCGCCACGGACCGTGGCGTCGCATCGCATCGCCTCGCGTGAGAAGCAACCAGATCCGTTCGGCCGAACCCGGTCCGGTCTCGAGGGCGGCGTCGAGCAGACGCAGCTCAGCGCCCGTGTCGGCTCGGTCCGCCGCTGCGCCGGCTGCGCGCCGCAGGTCGGCTCGCACGTCGACCGACAGGGAGTGATCGTCGGCCTGACGTGCGTGATGGGCCCGTCTCACCAACAGCTCGATCCGCGACGTGGGGTCCGCCACCTCGGCGTCGGGCTGGTCGAGTAACTCGAAGGCACGCCTGTGGAGCCAGGCGAGCTCCGACGGAGCGACGAGGCTGCGACAGGCGTGCACGAGGGCGATGTCGGCGAGGGTCCCCGCGACCACCACGTCGGGGACGGAGGCGAGGAGCTCGCTCAGGGGCTGGTGCTCGTGGGTGTGCACTTCCGACCAGAGTGCTGCTGCGAGCCGGAGATCGATGGTCGATGTGTCGGAGCATGCGACACCAGCAACAGCCAGGGCCTGGCGACGCAAAGGGTCGCTGTCCGCGTCGGCGGCCGCAGCGAGACGAAGCGCACGCTCGACCCTCGCAGCGCTTGCTGCTTCATCGTGCGCCTCGGCGCCGATGTCGGTGCCTCCCGGTGCCGGCGATCGCGTCGACTTCGACAGCGCGGCCCGCCGGTCGGCGAGGTGTCGGGCGAGCGCATCGATCGTCGCAGCGCCGAGCGGGTGGAGCGCAACGATGCCGAGATCGCTGCAGGCGCGCCGGGCGATGGATACCTCGGGCTCGAGCCGCACGTTCGGTGCTTCGCCGATGTCGACCCGGTCCTTTTCGGCGACGATGCTGCCACTGCGCGGCCGGGCGACCCGATGGAGCGACCCGTCGAGGCCGAGGCGGGCGGGCAGACGCGACAGCACCGGACGCAAGGTCTGCTCGCTGATCGCACACGCAGCGGCGAGGTCCCGACGCCGCAGCGGGGTCGAGGAAAGGGCGAGCACCACCAGCACGGCGAGCTCGGAGCGGGGCACGTCGGTTGCGGTGCCCAACGTGTCGACCACGGAGAGGTCATGGCCGACCTCCACGCGCACCCTCCCACGCTCGGGAACGGTCCGCACGGTCGCCTTCAGCTCGTGCGCAGCAACGTGGTGTGCGGTTGTCGACCAGGGCGGTCGGTCGGTCATGGTGGCCCCTCCGCCGGGTGCCCACAGATCATGCGGCAGCTCCATGAAGCCATCGTTCGCTCCGACGCGCAACACAGCTGCAACGGATGGGGCTTCCGCGACCGGGATGCATTCGCCAAGATCGAAGTCGCTCGCTGATGTCAGGACGCCGCCCGGGTCGGGAGTGACCGTGGGCGGAAAGGGCATGACCAGTCGAGCAGCACACGGTGCGTTGCATCGAGATCCCGGCGGAGCGATGGGACAGGCCACACCCATCGGCGGCCTGTCCCATCTGCCGGGAGGCCTGGGCGGGGGCCTCCCGGCGTGCATTCGCCCGCATCGTCATCGTTCTGGCGCCGAAAGTGGTTGCCAGAACGACGCGTTTCGGCGCCAGAACCGTGGCGTCGGGCTTCCGGCGCCGGGACGACCGGCGTCGGCGGCACAACGTGGAACGAACGCGCAACACATGCGCAACCGATGGGAGGGCACATCGACCGGTTGTTGCGCAAGGCTGCGCCCGACACACCGCGGGCGTGCATCGAGCGCTCGGGACACCGAACGGGGGGACGGAATCTTGCGACAGCACGGACCGAATGCGACACGATCGGGTTTGCGGGTGCTGGTCCCGGTCGTCGTGTTGGCGGCGGTCGTCGCCGCGTTTCAGGCGGGGCCGGCGCCGGCGCAATCCATGCAGTGCCGAGGCCAGAGCGCGACCATCGTCGGGACCCCGGGCAACGACCGGATCAAGGGCACTCCGGGCCGCGACGTGATCGTGACGATGGGCGGCAACGATCGCATCAAGGGTCTCGGCGGCAACGACATCATCTGCTCGGGCCCTGGCCGAGACCGGATCGTGGGCGGCGGCGGCAACGACTACATCGCCGCGGGCTCGGGCAATGACCGCGTGAGCGCCGGGGCGGGCCGCGACGTCGTCAACGGCGGTCGCGGCAACGACCGACTCCTGGGCGGTGGCGGCAACGACAGCATCGAGGGTGGCCCCGGCGACGACGTGATGGCCGGTGGCGGCGGCAACGACCGCATGAACGGCGGGACGGGCTTCGACCAGTGCGGCCCGGCCTCGATCCCCGGCCGCGAACCCGGCGGAGTGTTCGGCCCAGCTCGCGCCGCCCGTGCCTGTGAAGTGGAAGAGATCAGCCTGCGTCAGCAGACGGTGAGGTTCGCCGGCCAGGACTGGACGATCCTCGGTGCCGTGGCGAGCTTCGAGTCGCGCTTCACTTTTGGCGATTCGGCGCGTGAGCCCGACATCACAGATGAACGTCGGCTCTTCTTGCGAGTCCGGATAACCAACCGCACTTCCGACACTTTTGTGGGATCACGGCACCAGGTTCTGCTTGCTGTTCCGGGCTATCCGACTGTTCGATCCGACAGCTCGTTGACAAGCGTCTCGGCAGGGACCGCAGAAGAGGAGCTGCTGTCGTTTCGGGTGCCGGACCGAGCGGATCTCAACGAAGCTGCGGTCGTGCTGGGAAGTACGAACGTGGAGCAGCAGATCCTTCCACTCCTCGATTCGGCGCCGACCGAGCGTTTCCCGATCGCAGGGTCGATAGACCAGAGCGCACGCACCGCCGCAACGGTCCGTGGCCTCGTGGACGTGCAGGCTCAGATGATCAGCGCTACGTGGGATCTCGAGCTAGGCGACCACGACCCTGCGGGCGGAGCTTTCGACGAGGCTGCGTACCGTGCGCTCGAAGGCCACCGCATTCTGCGTGTCGCTGCTCGTTACCTCTCGCTGGATCCGAGACCGGCAGCGATTCTCTCGTCTGATGTCCGCGTTGAGATCGATGGCATCCCGCGGGCCATCACTGCTTTCGACGAGCCGGGCGGGCTCCTCGAGCCAGGATCTGCGGTCGAACTGGTGTTTGCGGCGCAGGTTCCCTCGGACGCCTCTCAAGTGAGCGTTCTCGTCGGCACGCCGGGTGGACCGACCGTCGCCGAGTTTCCGGTTGTCGTGCCGGACCTCTCACGCTGACGGAGAGCGGTTGGCCGGAACGTCGTTGCAGGTACCGGTCAGCCTGTGACCCGCTTCGAGCGCCGAGAGCCCAGGAGGGCGAGCGGCCACACTGAACGGTACGCAGGCGGAATCATTGATTGCGGGAGATCGAGCGGCAGCGTCTACCGCCTGGTAGCCACTGCGGCCGCGACGTGTCAGGATGTCGTCATGCAGCCCACCTATTCCGCCGAGGCCGAGGCCTACCGCGAGAAGGTCCAGGCCTTCCTGGCCGAGCACCTCCCGTCCACCTGGGCCGGCATCGGCGCCCTCGCCGACGAGGCCGCCATCGCCGATTTCTACGACTTCTGGCGGCCCCTGCTGGCCGAACAGGGCTATCTGGCCCCGTCGTGGCCCCGCGAGTACGGCGGCGGCGGCCTCAGCGAGCTCGAGACCGTCATCCTCGCCGAGGAGTTCCAGAAGGCCGGCGCCCCCACGGGCGGCCCCAACGACACCTTCAGCATCCAGATGGTCGGCAACACCATCCTCGCCGTCGGCACCGACGAGCAGAAGGCGCACTTCCTGCCCCGCATCATCGACGGCACCGACGTCTGGTGCCAGGGCTACTCCGAGCCCGACGCCGGCTCCGACCTCGGTGGCCTCGGCTGTCGAGCCGTCCTCGACGGCGACGAGTGGGTCATCAACGGCCAGAAGATCTGGACCTCCGCCGGCCAGTCCGCCAACTGGATCTTCGTCCTCTGCCGCACCGACCCCGACGCCCCCAAACACCGCGGCATCAGCTTCCTGCTGTGTCCCATGGATCAGCCGGGCATCGAGGTGCGACCCATCCAGATGCTCACCGGCGCCGCAGAGTTCAACGAGACGTTCTTCACCGATGCCCGCACCCACGTCGACAACGTCGTCGGTGGCGTCAACAACGGCTGGATGGTCGCCATGACGCTGCTCGGCTACGAGCGGGGCGAGGCCGCCGCCACCATGCCGGTCATGTTCCGGGCCGAATACGACAAGCTCGTCGAGTTCGCGAAGGACCGCGGCGTCACGGACGATCCCGTCATCCGCCAGCGCCTGGCGCAGATGTACGCCGAGGTCGAGGTCATGCGCCTGCTCGGCATGCGCACCCTCACCGGGTTCATCCGGGGCCGCCAGCCCGGCCCCGGCGAGTCGGCCTTCAAGCTCTACTGGAGTGAGTACCACCGCCGCGTCACCGAATTGGCCGTCGACATCTGTGGCCCCGACGCGATGACGCCCGAGGGTGTGTGGCCGCGCACGTCGTTCCATGCCGACCTCCCCGGCGCCGCCAACTCCAGCGCCTCGTGGGTCGGCACGTTCATGAACGCCCGCGCCGGCACGATCTACGCAGGCACATCCCAGGTGCAGCGCAACATCCTCGGCGAGATGGTCCTCGGCCTGCCGAAGGAGCCGCGCCCGGCCTGATTCGGCTGGCGCGCCGTCCGTCGGCGTCTGACGTTGCGTTTCAGTCGGCCCGGCTGCCGGCGGGGCCGCGACGCAGTACCAGACGTCCCTCGTGGCGGTCGTTGTCCCGCCAGCCCTCGGTGCAGGTCACGATGTCGCTCGGCGAGCTCTCGGCCGACGCCGACGCCGCCAACTCGTCGGCCAATTCCGCGATCTGACCGACCTCCAACAGGAACCGCCGGCTGGGACGTTCGTGGCGTTCGAGGTTGGTGACGGTCGGCTGGGCAACGGCCAACAAGCCACCGGGCCGCACCGCGCCCCATGCCGCACGAACGACGGTGGGATCGAAGTAGTAGTGCATCAACACCAGGGCCCAGCTCCGCTCCAGCGGCAGCCCGTCGGCCTCGAGGTCTCGTTCGATCGTCTCCAGCGAGAGCCCAGCTTCCCGAGCGGCCTCGGCCGCAGCGTCGAGGGCCACCGAACTGACGTCGACCAGCGTGGCCGGATGGCCTTGCCCGGCCAGCCAGAGGGCGTGGCGACCGGTGCCACCCGCCAGATCGACCACCGTCGCACCCGGCTCGAGCAGTTCGGCGATCTCGCAGACGAAGGGCGCGGGTTCGCCGATCTCGGCTCGGTCGGTGTAGCGGGCGTTCCAGCGATCTCTGGCGGTCACGCCGCTGCTCAGACGATCAGTCCGGCGAGGCGGTCGAGGCGGGGGAGCAGCTCGTCGGCGCCGTCGGACGGCAGCACGAACACAGCCCGGTCGAGGCCGGCTTCGGCGAGCGCATCGAGCATCTCGCGCTTCGGCGGAGCGGCATAGAGCGACACCTCGAAGCTGGCGCGCTCCCTGCCGGCTTCGGCGCAGGCCCGATCGGCCTCGGCGAGCCAGCCGAGCGCGTCGTCGGGGCCGCGGCCGCCGATGGGCATCCAACCGTCGGCCCAGGCGATCGCCCGACGCAAGGCGCCCGGGTACACCCCGCCCACGTGCACCGGGGGATGCGGGCTCTGCATCGGCTTGGGGTTCTGGTACATCGGGCCGAAGTCGATCTGGTCGCCGTGGTACTCGGCGACCTCGTTGGTCCAGATGGCCTTCATCGCCTCGACGCTCTCGCGCATGCGCCCGAAGCGGCGGTCGAAGTCGGCGCCGTGGTCGGCCATCTCCTCGGCGTTCCAGCCCGCACCCACGCCGAGGCAGAAGCGGCCGTTCGACACGACGTCGACGCTGGCGACCTCCTTGGCGGTGTGGATGGGGTCGCGCTGGATCACCAGCGCGATGCCAGTGCCCAGCTTCAGTGTCGTCGTGGTGGCCGCAGCGGCCGTCAGCGCGACGAAGGGATCGAGCGTGTCGTAGTAGATCTGGGGCAGTTCCGGGCCGCCGGGCCACGGCGACGCGCGGCTCGCCGGGATGTGGGAGTGCTCGGCCACCCAGACCGATTCGAAGCCGCGCTCCTCGAGCGCCGGGCCCAGTTCGGCCATCGGCATCGAGTACGCGGTCGGGAAGATCGTCACGCCGTAGTGCATCCGAGCAGTCAAGCACCCGGGGCGCCCCTGTGCTGGAATGACGCCGTCGGCCCTCCGGGGCCGCACTCCGCCACCGCCGACGTCTGCACGACATCGACGACTGCCACCAGGGGGAACCGTGACCGATACCCGACCGAACGCGCCATCCGACGAGGGGCTGCGTCTCGAGGACGTGAACTTCTTCGATCCCGAGATCTCCGAATGCCCCTACGACGCCTACGCCGTGCTGCGGGAGGAAGCCCCGGTGTGGCAGGACCCCCGCAGCGGGATGTTCGTCATCACCCGCTACGAGGACATCCACGCCATCCTGCGCGACACCGATCGCTTCCGCAACGCCCGCGACCGTTCCAAGACCGACAAGCGCTCGGCGATGCTGCGCGAGATCTACCAGGAGAAGGGCTGGGTGCCGGCGCCGACGCTGGCCGGGCGTGACGACCCCAACCACAAGGAGATGCGTGGGCTGTTCAACCACGCGTTCCGCCCGCAGAAGATCAAGCAGATGGATCCGTTCGTGTCCGACCTCGCGCACCGGCTCATCGGCTCCTTCATCGACCGGGGCACCTGCGACTGGGTGAAGGAGTTCGCCATCCCGCTGCCGCTCATCGTGATCGGCCGCCAGATGGGCGCGCCCGAGGAGGACATCTGGAAGATCAAGGCGTGGACCGACGCCTGGGTGCAGCGCCTCGGGATGATGCAGACCGAGGAGGAGGCCATCTGGTCGACCGAGATGGAGATCGAGGCCCAGCACTACTTCCAGCCCATCTTCGAGCGGCTCCGCGCGGAGCCGGACGACACGTTGCTCAGCGACCTCGTCAACACGGTCATCCCCGAGTGGGGCCGCACCCTCACCGACGAGGAGCTCCACGCCGAGATGATGGCCGACACCTTCGTCGGCGGCTCCGAGACCTCCACCAACGCCCTGTCGGCGGGGGTGATGCTGCTGATCGAGCAGAAGGACCAGTGGGAACGGCTCAAGGCCGACCCCGAGAAGTACCTGCCGGTCCTTGTCGAGGAGGTCCTGCGCCGCGAGGGCCCGGTCCAGGGCCTGTTCCGCCAGACGGCGGTCGACGTCGAGATGCACGGTGTCACCATTCCCGCCGGCTCCATCGTCAACATCCGCTACGCCGCGGCCAACCTCGACGACTCGATGTTCGAGTGCCCGATGGACATCGACCTCGAGCGCGACAACGCCCGCCAGCACCTCGCCTTCGGCTTCGGCACCCATCACTGCATGGGAGCCCCCCTTGCCCGGCGAGAGCTGTACCTGGGCTTCGAGGCGCTGGTCGAACGCATCGACGACATGTGGTTCATCGAGGGCGCAAACGACTTCCGCCACCACCCCAATTTCTGTCTGCGGGCACTGAAGGAACTCCACATCGGGTTCACGCCCGCCCAGTGACCGAGTCGCTCCATGGGCGCTCCCACCTGCCTCGCCGGCCGCAGGCACAGACTGAAGCGTCGCCGAGCTGATCCGTCCCGGCAGGGCGTGCGCAGCCCGCAGCGCGGGCGGTACGGTGCCCCGGCCGGACCGACCTGGTCGGATCATCGAACGAAAGGGAAGCCGTGGCCGACGTCACGATCTACCACAACCCCCATTGAGGTTCTTCCAAGAACGCCTTGGCGGTCGCCGAGGAGATGGGTATCGACCACGACGTGGTCCTGTACATGAAGACACCGCCCGACGAGGCCACGCTGCGCCACATCGTCGCCGGGCTCGAGGATCCCGTCGAGGACCTCGTCCGCAAGGACTCGCGGTTCAAGAAGCTCGAACTGGATCCCGACGACTACGTCGGTGATCCCGATGCGGTCGTCGAGCTGTTGGCCCGCGACAAGGCGCTCCTGCAACGGCCGGTCATCGTCAAGGGAGACCGGGCGATCATCGGGCGACCCAAGGGTCGTATCGCCGAGTTCCTCGCATCCTGACCGAGCTGGTCCGGGCCTCAGCGCCGGCACGCCGTCGGTGGTGCATCGGCACGGCCACTCGTCGGTCCCGCTAGCGTCGTCGTGATCACGGACCTGATCGACGACGACGACCATTCCCTGGCCCGGCATCTGGCCGATCTGGCGGGCCGCGCTCTCGTCGAGTTGCGCGAGGATCCCGCGATCACCAATCCGTGGCTCCTGCGTGACGAAGGCGATCGCCGCGCTCACGACCTCCTCGTCGCCGAGCTGGCGCGGTGCCGCCCGGACGACATCGTCTTGAGCGAGGAGGCCGTCGACGATCGGCGTCGCCTCGACGCCGAGCGCACCTGGATCATCGACCCGCTCGACGGCACCCAGGACTACCCCTACGGCGATTCCATCGAGTGGGCCGTCCACGTTGCCCTCGTCGAGCACCAGCAGCCCACTGCCGCCGCCGTGGCGGTGCCCGGGCTCGGCCTGGTCGCCGGCACGGACAACACCGTCGCTCCCGACGCCGGCTCCCGTACCCGACCGATCGTCATCTCGGGGCGTTCGAACGCCTACCACGCCGCTGCGGTCGCCGATGCGCTCGACGCCCGTCTGACGGCGTGTGGATCGGCGGGAGTGAAGGCCATGTTGGTCGTCACCGGTGAGGTCGACGTGTACGTCCATGCCAGCGGGCTCTACGAGTGGGACGTGTGCGCGCCCGCCGCAGTGGCTGCCTCTGCCGGTCTGGTCGTGACCGACCTCGCGGGTCGACCGATCCTGTACAACAAGCCGCAGCCGATCGTGCGCGGTCTGGTCATCAGTCGGCCCGAATATGCCGGCACCGTGAGCGCCGTCCTGGGCTCCTGAGCGGCGGCGGAACCCGTCGGTGGGCTGGAGGATTGGGCACCCGAACGCAATAGCGTTAACGGCGACCCGTGAGTTCGCGGGCCAGCACAAGAAAAGGAAATGCCCGAGATGCATACCGGCACCGTCAAGTTCTTCAACACCGAGAAGGGGTACGGCTTCATCACTCGCCCCGATGGCGACGACGTGTTCGTCCACTACTCCAACATCGCCGGGTCCGGCTTCCGGAACCTCGAAGAAGGTCAAGCAGTCGAGTTCGAGATCGGCCCTGGTCGCAAGGGCGACGAGGCGCTGAACGTCCGGGCCATCTGAGGTGGCTGGCAAGGGACGACAGAGCTGGGAGAAGCGACAACGCGAGAAGGCCAAACGTGACAAGCAGGCCCTCAAGCGGGAACGCCGCGAGGAAAAGGGCGTCGAAGGCGACGACGATGCCGTGACCGAAGAGGGACCCTCCGAACAGGAGCTCTACGAGCGTTTCGCGAAGCTGAGCCAGAAGCACGCGAGCGGGGAGATCGACGACGAGGTCTTCGAGACCAAGCGCGCCGAACTCTTCGAACAGCTCGGTATCGAGACGCCGTAAGAGGCTTGCCGAGCAGCCTCCCCGTACCGATGAGCGCGGCATCGGGCGTCGATCCATGCATGGGTCGGCGCCCGGTCGTGGTTTCGCCCTCGGTTCCATCCCCGGGCGTCGAGCCCGGGATTGCTAGGTTTCGATGATGCCCGACGGCCCATCGCACGCGCCTGAGCCTGCGCATGGCCGGCCAGCCGCCGACCGGGCCCATGGCGCAGCGCAGGGCCATGTCCATGCGCACGGCCATGGCCACAGCCATGGGGGGCCATGGTGGGACTTCGCCTGGAACCGCGCGGGGCAGCGCCTCGGTGTGGCGGTGCTGGTGTCGATGGCGTTGACCCTCGTGGGAGCGGTGGCCATGTGGCCCACCGGCGATCGCGAGCCGCCGGCGTTGGCCAACGCGGACGTCGACCGGCGGGAGGTCACGGTGGTCGCGGTCGAGCCCGCACCCTGTATCGGCAACCCCGACGGTCCCGTTCCGTGCCAGGACGTCATCTTCGACCTCGGCGACGACGCGACGGGGTCCTTCCAGCAGACGCCGTCGGTGACCACGCCGGTCATCGAGCCGGGCGATCGCATCATCGTCGCCGACCAGGGTCTCGAGGTCGACCAGCGATTCCGCTACTACTTCCTCGACTTCGCTCGCAGCACCTGGCTCATCGCCCTGTTCGTGCTCTTCGCCGGCGCGGTGATCGTGCTCGGGCGGCTGCAGGGACTGCGGTCCATCCTTGCGTTGGCGCTCAGCTTCGCCGTGCTCGCGTTCTTCACGTTGCCGGCGCTCCTCGAGAGCTCGGCCCCGGTGCTCGTGGCCATCATCGGGTCCGCAGCCGTGGCGGCGATCACGTTGTTCTTCACCCATGGGGTGAACCATCTGTCGGCGGTCTCGCTGCTGGGCAGTCTGGGGAGCCTCGGCATCACCGGTGCGCTGGCCTGGGTGTTCGTCGAGCTCACCAACCTGACGGGCCTCTCCGACGAAGATGCGCTGTTCCTGGTCACCGGCGACGGTTCGGTGGATCTCCAGGGCCTGTTGCTCGCCGGGATCATCATCGGCACCGTCGGGGTGCTCGACGACGTCACCGTCACCCAGGCTGCGGCGGTGGCCGAGATCCACGCCGCGGATCCGTCGATGCCGTCGGGTCGCCTCTACCGATCGGCGTTGCGGGTGGGTCGCGACCACATCGGGTCCACGACGAACACCCTGGTGTTCGCCTATGCCGGCGCCGCGCTGCCGTTGCTGTTGTTGTTCACCCAGGTGCAGCTCGACATCTCGGTGGTGCTCACCAGCGAGATCGTCGCCATCGAGATCGTTCGTGCGCTCGTCGGCGGCATCGGTCTTGTGGCCTCGGTCCCCATCACCACAGCACTGGCGACCTGGGCCGTCCGGAGCTCGACCGAGACGGCTACCGGACGGTAGGTACAGCTGCGATACTCGACCCATGGCTGTGGTCGACCACGACACCCTCGTCGCCACCCGAACCGGTGGGCTCGCACCCGACCCGGACGCGCTCACGCCGTTCGCAGGGTCCGAGCGATTGCGCCCTGACGGGCGCCCCCGGCCCGAGTTCCGCAATCGCCTCCGGCGCATCCCCAACATCCGCAACGCCTGGACCGTCGCCTGGACGCTGGCCATGCCGGTCGGGATCGTCTGGGCCACGGCAACGCTCGATCGCTGGTTCGTGTGGCCGGTCGCAGTGCTCGCCATGGGCACCGTGTTCGTGCGGCTGTACATCCTCAACCACGAGGCTGCCCACCGGCTGTTGTTCTCGGACCGTCGCTGGAACGACCTCGTCGGCCAGCACCTCATCGGACTCCTCGCCTTCGGCGACGGCGGGCCCACCTACCGCCTGGTCCACACACAGCACCATCGCGACGAGTTCGGGCCCCGCGAGCCCGACTTCGGGCTCTACGCCGGCTATCCGGTGGCCCGCGATTCCCTACGGCGCAAGCTGGTGCGCGATGCCACCGGCATCTCGGGCTGGAAGATCCTCCGACCGGTGTTCAAGGGCCTCCTGCGGCCGGGCTACCGCGCCCGCGCCCTCAAGACCATCGCCGGCCAGATGGTCGTGTTCGCGTTGTTCGCCGTCGCCGGGCATCCCTGGCTGTACCTGGTCCTGTGGTTCCTGCCCTGGTTCACCGTGTGGCGGGTACTCAACCGGCTCCGAGCGCTCGCCGAACATGCCGGCATGACCCGCAGCGACGACCGCCGACGCACCACTCACCACATCGAACAGCACCGGTTGGCCCAGGCGATCCTCGTGCCGTTCAACACCGGCTACCACCTGGCCCATCACGTCGACTCGGGCATCCCGTTCCGGAACCTGCCGGCGCTGCACCGGGCTCTGGCCGAGGACGGCTATCTCGACGGGGTGCCCGTTCATCGCTCGTATCGCTCCTTCTGGCGGACCTGCGTTCGCTGAGCGCCGACGCACGCTGCTCGAAGGACGCCTCCGGCAGGCGGTCCGTCCTCGAGCCGAGGCGTCCACGTCCATCCCTCTCCCGCCGAGCGGCCCGTAAGCTCGGCCGATGGCCGCCTCGACTCGATCACCGATCCCCGGAGAGCCCTTGGTCTGCGGCGTCGACTCGTCCACCCAGTCGACCAAGGTCGAGATCCGCCGTATCGACGACGGCGCCGTCGTGGCGACGGGGCGAGCGCCGCATCCCCCGACCAGCCCGCCGCGCTCGGAGCAGGATCCCGAGGCCTGGTGGCAGGCGTTGCGGTCGGCCCTCGCCGACGCTGCAGCGCAGCTGCCGGGAGGGCTCGGCGACGTCGCCGCCATCTCCGTCGCCGGCCAACAGCACGGCATGGTGCTGCTGGGGGACGACAACCGGGTGCTGCGGCCGGCGAAGCTGTGGAACGACACCGAGTCCGCCCCCCAGGCCGCCGAGCTGGTCGAACGCCTCGGCGCGGTGGCATGGGCGCAGCGCGTCGGCAGCGTGCCGGTGGCGGCGTTCACCATCACCAAGTTGGCATGGGTGGCCGCCCACGAGCCCGACGTCCTCGCCGCGACACGCCGGGTCATGCTGCCCCACGACTGGCTCACCTTCCGTCTCACGGGCGCCCACGTCACCGACCGCGGCGACGCCTCGGGCTCGGGCTGGTGGTCTCCAGGCCAGGGCGCGCCGGACCTCGAACTGCTCGACCTCGTCGACCCGACGAGGTCATGGGTCGACATGGTGCCGACGGTGCTCGACCACGACGCCACCGCCGGCACCGTCACGCCCGAAGCGGCACGTGACCTCGGCTTGTCGCCGACGTGTCGAGTGGCTCCCGGAACCGGCGACAACATGGCGGCAGCGCTCGGACTGGGACTCGCACCGGGCGATGTCGTCATGTCGCTCGGGACCTCCGGCACGGCATACGCGGTGTCCGAGGGGCCCACGGCGGATCCCACCGGCGCCGTGGCGGGCTTCGCCGATGCCAGCGGACGATTCCTACCGCTGGTGTGCACCCTCAACGCCACCAAGGTCACCGACGCGGTCGCCTCGCTGATGGGCGTCGATGCCGCCGATCTGGCGACGCTCGCGCTGGAGGCGCCGCCTGGCGCCAACTCGTTGGTGCTCGTGCCCTACCTCGACGGCGAGCGAACCCCCAACCTGCCCGACGCCAGCGGCATGGTGCGGGGGCTGCGCACGTCCTCCTCCCGGGCCGACCTTGCACGATCGGCGCACGAAGGCGTGGTTTGTGGCCTCCTGGCGGGCGTCGATGCGCTCGCGACCGCTGGGGTGGCCCTCGACGGCAACGCGTTCCTGGTGGGCGGCGGCGGCAGGTCCGGTGCCTATCGGCGCATCGTCGCCGACCTCTGGGCCCGCCCGGTGCGGGTGCCCCACGACGACGAGGTGGTGGCCACCGGTGCGTGCGTTCAGGCGGCCACGATCATCGCCGGTGTCGACGCAGCCACGATGTCAGAGCGCTGGGGACTCGGGCGGGGCGTCGACCTCGAACCCGTCGCCGACGTCGACGCGGCCGGGATCCGGTCGAGGTACGACGCGGCCTCGAGACTCAGCGCCTGAGCGCGGAGATGACGCCCGCACCGAACGCCTCCAAGGTCTCGACGGCGGCGAAGTCGGTGAGCCACACGTAGAAGCGGTCGACACCGCGCTCGTGCAGGCCCTGGTATGCCGACGCCAGCTCTTCGGCCGTTCCCAGGACCAGGTGACGGTCGTAGCCGAAACGGCGGGCGGTGATGGCCTCGACCTCGGCGCGTGCAGCCTCGTCGGGCACGAATGCGGCCATCTGCTGGATCGACACCCGCGCCGACCCGGCCTTCTGGCGGAGCTCGTCGAACCGGTCGAGCGCATAGCCCGGGCAGTTCCACCAGGTGGCGTGCTCGGCGACGAGGCGCATGGTGCGTGGTCCGCCGCCGCCGATGACCAGAGGGATCTCCCGTATCGGCGTGGGCTGCTGCATGCCGCCTTCGACGTGGTGGTACTCGCCGTGGAAGGTCACCGACTCGCCCGACCACAGGGCCTTCACGACCTCGATGGTCTCGACCAGTCGGTCGAAACGGGGCCGATTGGCGGTGCCGGTGACGCCGAAGGTCTCGAGCTCGGCAGGCACCGAACCCCAACCGAGCCCGAGCTCGAAGCGGCCGCCGGAGCAGTGATCGAGCCCGACGGCCTGTTTGGCCAGCACCGCAGGGTGGCGGAACGCATCGCAGAGCACGAGATGGGAGATCGTCAGACGCTCGGTGTGGGCCGCCAGCCAGGTGGCGGTGACGATGGCGTCGTGCATCGGATGGGCCTCGGCCATCGGTGGCGCCAGGTGGTCCATGAGCGCCAGGCCGTCGAAGCCGGCCGCCTCCGCGGCGCGGGCCTTGGCGACCAACGTCGGCAGGTCCATCCGCATCTGGGGGAGGAACAGGTGGAACTCGGGTGTGGTCATCGTGGCCCTTGGCGGTGGGTTCGGGGGCTGGGGTGGATCACGACAGGACGTCGAGCGCGTCGTGATCGAGGATCTGCGACGCCGCACGGTCGGCCATCGCGGCGAACATCGCCTCGCTGCGTTCGCTGCGCGACGCGGTGAACGCGCCGAGCATCGTCACCATGGGGCCCTGGAACATCCCGTGGAGCATCTCGTCGTGGGCCCGGGCGGCATCGAATCCGTTCACGCCCTCGGTCGCGAGCACCTCCAGGTAATGGTCGAGGAGGTCCTTCTCGACATCTCGCCGGGTCTCGACGGTGAGGCTGTTGCCGCAGAAGTAGGCGAGGTCACGCATGGGGGACCGATAGTCGACCGTCTGCCAGTCGACGGCCACCACGTCGTCGTCGCCGAACAAGAGATTGTCGAGGCGGTAGTCGCCGTGGACCAGGGCGCGCGTCGAGGGCTCGCGCTCGAGCCAGACCTCGATGCGTTCGGCGAAACATGCGAGCACCGGCAACGTCGCCTCGTCGAGGAGTCCGGCGAACCGTTCGGCGAAGGCGCCGAGCACGACGCCCATGATGTCCGCGAGGCCCGAGCCCGTTCCCTGCGACGTCCATGTGAGCTCGGCGATTGCGTCTCGGTGCCATGTCGAACCGTGCAGACGTGCCATGTTCGCCACGGCCGTCTCGGCGGCAGCGACGTCGCAACCGAGGAGCTGATCGCCGGGGCGTCGAGGAGCGAGGTCCTCGAGCACGAGCACGAAGTCGGAGCCGTCGTCGTTGCTGGCCGCGTGCAGGCACCGGGCGAGACCGCCGTTGATGGTGGCGGCGACGTCGAGGTAGAAACCGACCTCTCTCGCGTAGGCCGACGCACCGAGGCTGCGGGTGCCGAGATCGCTCGACGGGAACTTGACGACGACCGTCGAGGTCGACCCGTCGGTGTGGTCGAGCGTGAAGCGGTGGCTGCGGGCCATGAGGCCCACACCGACAGGTTCGTGGCGCAGCGAGCCGACAGGACGCGGTGTTCCGGCTGCGGCCAGTACCGCGCTCATCCATACCGGGTCGATGTCGTCGGGCTCGGTGCGCAGATCTGGGGTCGTGGACATCCGGGCATCGTGCCACGTCCGGGCGCTGTCACGCGTCACGGCTGTCGATGCGGCGCGCCCCCGCGGGCAGTCCGGAGCGCGCAAGTACAGTGGCGCGATGGATCTGAGCCTGCTGCCGGCCGTCGACGAGATCATCGGTTGCGCCGACCATGCGCGTGGACTGGCCGTCGATCCGGGTGGATCTGCCATCACCGCCGATGTGTTGATCGGCGTCGAGGTACCCCTGCCGTGGCCGAAGCCCGTGTTCGACCACCCGCTGCTCCATGGCCTCGACCGCGCCGCGGCCGAGGCGTCTGTTGCCGCGCGGGTCCTCGCCGCGGTCCCGCTCGATCCCGCAGCGTCTGATGCGGCGGTCGTTGCCTACCGGCGCCGGGGCGCGTCGATGGTGCACTCCGAGGTTCGCGTCGACCCCGCCGACATCGCCGCTGCGGTGCAGGCGCTTCTGGACGATCCGACCGGCACCGCCGACAGCGGTCCGGCTGACCGGTCCAGGCCGGAGCTGTGGGTGTGTACCCAGGGCAGCCACGACAGCTGCTGTGGCCGCGACGGCACCCGCCTGGCGATCGATGTCGCAGCAGCGGGCACCGATGTCGTGGTGCGCCGGGTCAGTCACACCGGCGGGCACCGGTTCGCCCCGACCGCGCTCACCCTGCCCGACGGGCGGATGTGGGGCTACATCGATCCCACGTTGGTCGACCAGGTGGTCCACCGCAGCGGCAGCGCCGCCGAGTTGGCCGAGCGATGCCGGGGCTGGACGGGCGCATCCACGGGCTTCGCCCAGGTGGCCGAGCGGGCGGTCTTCGCCGATGCCGGCTGGTCCCTCGATGAGGCATCCCGGGAGATCACCGTGCTCGACAGCGCACGCGACGCGAGCCCCGGTACGGCAACGGTGCAGGTCCGTGCCACCTGGCCCGACGGCGCCATCGCCATCTACGAGGTCGGCGTCGCGACGGTGCGCGAGGTGCCCACCATCGCATGTCGCGAGCCCGGCGGCCTTCCTGCCAAGCCGGGCCGCGAATACGGCGTCACGAGCCTGCGCCGGATCGACTGACCCGCTCGAAGGTGTCCACCGGTCCCGCACCAGAACCGCTCTTCACCCGACCGGTCGTCACCCTGCTGATCGCAGGGATCTCGTACTTCGTCATGGTGGGCCTGTCGTTCCCGGTCCTGCCGCGTCTGATCGAAGACGAGCTCGGGGGAAGCGAGGCCGAGATCGGGTTCGCGTTCGGCGCCACCGCACTCGGCATGTTGCTGGTGCGGCCCTTCGTCGGCTATCTGGCCGATGCCCACGGGCGCCGCACCGTCATGGTCGTCGGGGCATTCGTGGTCGCCGTCTTGCAGCTCGCCCACGTGCCGGCGGCATCGCTGGGCCTGTGGCCGCTGCTGGCGGTGCGATTCTTCATCGGCACGGCTGCGTCGGCCATGTACGTCGGGCAGGCCACGACGGCCACCGAGCTGCCACCGCAGAGCCGCAGCGCCGAGATCTTCTCGACGTTCAGCGTCGCCGTGTTCGTGGGTTTCGCCATCGGCCCGGTTCTGGGCGAGACCGTACTGCAGCGCTATGGGTTCACCGAGGCCTTCGCTGCTGCCGCCGCCGTCGGTGGGCTCTGTGTGCTGCTCGGTCTCGCTCTGCCCGAGACCCGCCCACCCGACGCGGTCGCCCGTATCGCCGGTGTGCGGGGTCTACTGCATCCGGTGGCAGCGCGGGCCGGCGCGGTGTCGTTCCTGTTGTTCGCGGCGTTCATCGGATTCACCGCGTTCGCCACCCCCTACGGGGAGTCGCTCGGGCTCGAACAGGTGCGATGGGTGCTGTTGGCGTTCTCGGTCACGACCCTCGTCGTCCGGGCGGTGGGCGGTCGCCTGATCGCCACGATGGACCGCAAGCGCCTGGGCACGTCCGCCCATCTGACGGTCGTGGTCGGTCTGGCCATCATGGTCACGTTCGACACCGTCTGGTCGCTGTACGTGGGCGGGGTCGTGATGGCGGCGGGCCTGGCGTTCAACGTGCCGTTGATGGTCGTGGTCGCCGCCGAGTCGGCCCGGCCCCAGGAACGGTCCCGCGTCGTGGCGACCGTCATCATGTTCGGCGACCTCGCGAACAGTCTCGGGGCGTTCGGGCTGGGGCTCGTCGCAGAGGTCAGCGGCTACCGGGGCATGTACGGCGTCGTGCTCGCCCTGGCGCTGGCGGCTGCGGTCCTGTATCGCTCGCCGTTCATGGATCCGGTGACCGCCGTGGCGGCACGCCCGGGGTCGCCCCGCGGCGACCGAGCCGATGCGACAATGCCGAGATGACCCCGCTCGACAAGCTGATCGCCACCGATGAGATCCGCCGGCTCGTGTTGCGGTACTCGGTGGCGATCACCGAGCGCGATGTCGATCTCATGGTCTCGCTCCATGACGAGCACGCCAGTTTCGGGATCTACGGCACGGGCGCCGACGCGCTGCGGCGGCTCATGGACGCCACGATGGGCGACCTGCGCTTCGGCGTCATCCTCGTGGCCAACCACCTGGTCGACTTCGTTGACGATCACCATGCCCGCGGAGAGGTCTGGGCCCGTTGCTACGCCCAGAACGACAGCGGCTACTACACCCAGCTCATCCGCTATCTCGACCGGTACGTCGACTGCGGGGCCGGCACCGGCGAACCCGACTGGCGTTTCGCGAACCGCAAGCATCACCTGTGGTTCGGCGAAGCCCAACCGTCACCGCTCGCGCAACCGCCCGCCAACTGGCCGGACAGCCAGGTCGGTGTCGGGAACATCCCCCTCGCCGACCCGGCCGTGGTCGAATGGCGTGAGGCGCAGGGGCTGACGAGCACCTGATCCTGGGACGCCGACTGGTCAGGCCGCCGTGGGATGCAGGATGGCCAGCCCGGTGGCGGGGTCGAACCAGTGGAAGCGCTCGGGGCGCAGCCCGATGACCGTGGCCGAGCCGGGCCGTGGCGGAGGGCCGGTCCGCGACACCCGCAACGCCTCGCCCTGTTCGGTCTCGACGATGGTGGTGGTCCGCCCGGCCGAGCTCGCAGCCGTCCGCACCACCGCGTCGACCTGCCATGGGACCACCTCGCCGCGGGCATCGAGGTCCTCGGGACGCACCCCGACCAGGACGCTGCGTCCGACGTAGGGGTCGAGCAGCGGGCTCCAGACCGGGATGCGATGACCGAACAGCCGCACGGCCCGCTCGCCGGTGTCGTGCTCGAGTCGAGCCTGGACGAGGTTCATCGCCGGTTCGCCCACGAAGGCGGCCACCGATGCCGTCAGGGGCGCCCGGTAGACCTCTTCGGGTGTTCCGACCTGGTGCAGATGACCGTCGACGAGTACAGCCATCCGGTCGCTGACGGCCAGCGCGTCCTCCTGATCGGCGGTGACCAGGACCGTGGTGAGGCCGAGCACCTGCTGCATCCGGACGATGTCAGCGCGCAGCTGTTGGCGCGCCAGCGAATCGATGAAGGCCAGCGGCTCGTCGAGAAGGAGCGCGGTGGGCTCGGCCACGAGCGAACGCGCCAACTGGACGGCACGTTGTTCGCCCTCGGAGAGGTCGCCGGGGCGGCGGTCCAGCAGGTGCCCGATCCCGAGTAACTCGGCTTGGGCACTGACGAGATCGTCGACGGGTCCGGGGCGCCGGTCCCGGCGGCGCACCTCGAGCGGGAACCGGATGTTGCCGTACGCGCTGCGTTCGGGAAGCAGTGCGTTCTGCTGGGTGACCAGCCCCACGTTGCGCTGGCGGGACGGGAGCCGGGTGACATCGTGGCCGCCGATCGTCACTGCTCCGCTGGTCGGCTCCTCGAGCCCGGCGAGAATGCGCAGCGCCGTCGTCTTGCCGCAGCCGGACGGGCCGACGATGGAGAAGAACTCGCCAGCGGCGATGTCGATGCTCAGGTGATCGAGGGCGACGACCGGTGTGCTCCCGTCGAAGGTCTTGCAGACGTCGTGGAACCCGACGGCGGCCATGGCTCGAAACTAGCCCCGACACCGGGCCTTCGCCGGGGCGGGTCGGTCGCTCAGAGCATCGAACCGAAGGTGTCGGTCATCGAATCGAAGTCGAGCTCGCGCAGGAAACGGCTGAACACCATGGAAGCCACGAGTGCTCTCGGATCGCGGAACGGCGGGGGACGTGGCTGGGAACGCTGACCAGTTCCTCGTCGATCAGCTGGTTCACCAGGCCGACGTCGGCGAGGTCGAGCTTGCCGGCGAAGAGCATCGGTAGCCGTTCGGGGCGGCCCTGTTGCACCGCGATGCGGACGTAGCCGTAGGTCTGCACCAGACCCTTGCCGTAGGCGAGATCCTTCGTGAACGGTGGACCGTGGGGGACGCTGCCCCGGAAGATGCGGGCCGTGAGCGCCCACGTCTCGGCCATGGTGCGCCCCTGGGTCCGGAAGTGCTCGGCGACCTCGGGGAAGGTGGCCCCGTCACCGGCGAGAGCGATGCCGTCGATGCGGTCGACGATCCGCTGCAGACGGTCCGGATGGCTGCGCATGCCCACCAGCTCGGTGAGCGTCGCCAGGCCTTCCTGGGTGACGGTGGTCGGGGGCGCAGCCCTGCCCAGGAACGTGCACCACGGCTGGGCCAGGCCGTTGAGCGTGGTGCCCACGTGCACCCAGCCCTCGTGGGCCTCGAGCTGATCGAGCTGGTAGGTGCTGAAGGAGGCGTCGCTGCGGAGCTTGATGGTGGTGGCGCCCGCAGCGGCATCGGCGACGATGCCGTCGTCGCTCACGACGGTCACCAGCGCCGGGCCCATCGACTCGTCGAGACGCTGCTGCAATTGCACCACGGCTTCGCCGGCGTCGATGCCGTCTTCGTCATCGTCGACCAGCAACGTGCCCTCGACCCATCCGAGGCCGGCGCGGAGGCGGTCGGCGAAGTCGCTCACAGTGGGCCCGCCGTCGTGGAAACGGTCCGACGGGAGGCCGTACAGCGCAGCAGCGCACGGCCCGAACGCCGGCATCCCACGCGACGCCAGCATCGCCACGGTGACCAGGTACGCATCGCACGTCCGTCGCAGCAACTCGGTCTCTGGGTGCCCCCGGGTGAGCCGCCGATCGATGTCGGCGATGAGGTCGGTCAGCTCGGTCTCGACGACGTCGGGATCGAACCCGAGCGGACGGCTCCGGTAGTAGTCGGCGTCGACGGGCGGTGGTGCGGTGGGATCGGCGAAGAAGGAGCTGCGGATCCGGTCGTCCCAGTGGATCGCATCCAGGACACGGATGGGACGCTGGACCTCGAGTAGACGGTCCGAGAGCTCGCGAATGGTGGCCTGACGCCGATGGGGCGCGTCAACTGGCCCACCCCCCGGGGTGGCGGGTGCGCCGCCCGCGGCATCGGACCGTGCGTTCAGCCGATCACCCCGTCGGAGCGGAGCTGCTCGAGTTCGGCGTCGTCGAGGCCGAGCTCGGTGCGAAGGACCTCGTCGGTGTCCTGGCCGAGCGTCGGCGGTGCGGTGTCGGGGCCCTCGGACATCGCGCTCAGCTTCACCGGGTTGCCGGCCGTCAACACGTCCTCGCCGTCGGGTGTCGGTATGGCGACGAGCATGTCGCGCGCTGCGACGTGGGGATCGGCGATCACGTCGGCCGCTTCGAACACCGGCGCAGCAGCGATGCCGGCGTCGGCGAGGGCTTCGGCGACCTCGATGGTGGTGCGGTCGCCCGCCCAGGCGGCGACACCCGAACGGAGCACGTCGATGTGGCGCACCCAGCCGTCGCGTGTCGCGAAGCGGGGATCGTCGACCCACTCGGGATGGCCGACGAGGTCAGCGAGGACAGCGAACTGGGGTTCGCGCCCGACCTGGACGACGACCTCGCCCGCGGCGATGGGGAACCCGTGGTTGATCAGCGCCGACGGGGTGCGGGGGTCCTTGCCCATCGAGGCGTAGTTCGGAACGATGTCGGCGAAGGCGACCATGGCGTCGAACATCGACACGTCGACGTACTGGCCGACCCCCGTACGGTCTCGATGGCGCAGCGCTGCCAGCACGCCGACGACGGCGAACACGCCCGTGCCGGTGTCGCCGAGTGCTCCCATCGGAGACACCTTGAGCTCGTCGTCCGGGCCACGGTTGAACGTGTAGAGCCCTGACATGGCCTCGGCGATCGGCGCAAAGGCCGGCCAGTGCCCGTAGGGGCTGTCGACGAGATTGCCGAACCCCGAGACCGACAGGTAGATCAGCTTCGGCGCCACTTCCGCGAGGTCGGCGTAGCCCAGGCCGAAGCGGTCCATCGTGCCGGCCTTGAAGTTCTCGGCCACGACATCGAAACGCGGTGCCAGGCGCCGAACGATGTCCTGGGCCCGCGGCGATTTGAGATCCAGTGCGATCGACCGCTTCGACAGGTTGTTGCGCAGGAACGTCGCACCCATCTGTGCCCCGGAGGCGTCGGTCACCGCAGGCAGCGAGCTGCGTCCCAGGTCGCCGCGGGTGGGATGCTCGACCTTGATGACCTCGGCGCCCATGCGCGCCAGCAACTGGGTGGCGTAGGGCAACGACTGCATCTGTTCGATGGCCAGCACGCGTACCCCGTCGAGGGGCTTGCCGTTGGCCGCGGCATCGGGGTTGGTGATGTCACCGACCTGCATGGGATCTCCTGATGGTGCGCAGTGACGCAGCCGGTCGGGCTGCGGCGGGCCCGGGGGTCAGCCCTGGTAGAGGACCTTGCCCTTGTAGAGGAGGGCCGGAGTGTCGTTGCCCTTGGCGTGGATGGCGGTCTCGGTGGTGACGAGGGTGCCCTTCTTGTGGGCCTCGGCGCCGACGAGGCGCGTGCGGGCGTGCACGGTGGACCCGACCGGCACCGGAGCGAGGAACCGGAACCCGTCGGAGCCATAGTTGACGGCGTTCTTGATGCCGGTGATGGCGAAGTCGGGCTTGGGCATCACCTGGGGGAGCAGCGCCAGGGTGAAGAAGCCGTGCACGATCGGCCCGCCGAAGGGGCTCTCTCGTTCACAGCGCTCGACGTCGACGTGGATCCACTGATGGTCGCCGGTGAGCTCGGCGAACGCGTTGACCATGTCCTGGGTGACGACGACCTCGGTTCCCCAGTCGCCGAAGTCGTCGCTGGCCGCGGCGTTGATGGCATCGACGTCGTCGAACGGAATCTCCTGCATTGCATGCTCCCGGGTGAGTGAAACTGACGGCTCGTCAGGTTTGCACACCGGCGTCGTCCGCGCGTCGACCGTCGTGCCAGGGCGCCCTGGCGGTGGGCGTCAGGAGGCTGCGGCGCGGTTGATGGCGCTGACGATGGCGCGCATCGACGCCGTGGTGATGTCGGTGTGGATGCCGCATCCCCAGAGGGTGCGGTCGCCGACGACCATCTCGATGTAGGCCACGGCCTGGGCGTCGACGCCGGTGCCCTTGGCGTGCTCCTGGTAGTCGAGCACCCGCAGATCGAGGCCGAGCGCATCTCGCAGGCCGCTGACGAACGCGTCGAGCGAACCGTTGCCGTCACCCTGGACGACCAGCTTCTCGCCGTCGGAGACGCTCAGCCGAGCCGTGATGAGCGTGCGGTCCTGGCCCGTCGCGTTCTGGGCCGCTTCGTAGCCGTGGAGACGGTAGGGCTCGTCGAGATCGAGGTACTCCGAGGCGAACTCGTCGTAGATCTCGTCCGCGGTGATCTCCTTGCCGGTGTCGTCGGCGATCTCCTGGATGGAGCGGGTGAACTCGATCTGCATCCGGCGGGGCAGGTCGAGCTGGTTCTCGGCCTTCAGCAGGTACGACACGCCACCCTTGCCGGACTGGCTGTTGACCCGGACGACGTCTTCGTAGGTACGTCCGACGTCTTTGGGATCGATCGGGATGTACGGAACCTCGAACCGTTCGCCGCCGTCGCGCTCGAGGGCCTCGAAGCCCTTCTTGATCGCGTCCTGATGCGAACCCGAGAAGGCGGTGTAGACGAGGTCGCCGACGTAGGGGTGGCGGGGGTGCACGGGCAGCTGGTTGCAGTGCTCGGCCACCCGACGCAGCTCGTTGATGTCGCTGAGGTCGAGCATCGGATCGACGCCCTGGGTGTACATGTTGAGGGCCAGGTTGACGACGTCGACGTTGCCCGTGCGCTCGCCGTTGCCGAACAACGTGCCCTCGACCCGGTCGGCGCCGGCCATCACTCCGAACTCGGCGGCGGCGACCCCGGTTCCCCGGTCGTTGTGGGGATGCAGGCTCAAGATGATGTGCTCGCGCCGCGCCAGGTTGCGATGCATCCACTCGATCATGTCGCCGTAGATGTTGGGCGTGCTCATCTCCACCGTCGCCGGGAGATTGATGATGATCCGGTCCTCGACGCTCGGGTCGATCACGTCGACCACCGCGTCACAGACACGCTTGGCGAATGGCAGCTCGGTCCCGGTGAAGGACTCGGGGGAGTACTCGTAGCGGACGTGGGTGTCGGGCACCTTGCCCTCGAGCTCCTTGCACAGCGCCGCACCATCGGTGGCGATCTTGGTGATGCCGGCTTCGTCGAGGCCGAACACGACCCGGCGCTGGAGCGTCGAGGTCGAGTTGTAGAAGTGGACGATGGCCTGCTTGGAGCCCTCGATGGCCTCATAGGTGCGCTCGATGAGCTCGGGGCGACACTGGGTGAGGACCTGGATGGTCACGTTGTCCGGGATGGCGCCCTGTTCGATGATCTCGCGCACGAACCGGAAGTCGGTCTCCGACGCCGACGGGAAGCCGACCTCGATCTCGGTGAAGCCGATCTCGACGAGCTTGGTGAACATCTTCCACTTGCGGTCCGGGTCCATCGGCTCGATGAGCGCCTGGTTACCGTCGCGCAGGTCGACCGAACACCACAGCGGGGCCTCGGTGATGACCTTGCCCGGCCAGGTCCGGTCGGGGAGATCGATCGGCGCGAATGCCTGGTACTTCTGGGTCGGCATGCCGCTCGGGCGCTGCGCGGCAGCGATCGGAGCGGCGGTGGGCTGGGACGGGGTGGAACTCGACGTGCTCATTGGGGTACCTCTCGACTCTGGGAACGACTCTGGCTGGAAGGAAACGAACGGGCGTGTCCCGATGATCGACCGCGCGGGTCAGATCACCGGGCCCATAAGTCGCAGCGAGAGGAGTCGGGTCTGCACGGCTCCAAGGCTAACGCGTCGATGCGTCGGAGACGTACACACCGGCTTCGACGGTCTCGGAGGGGGGGCGATCAGCGGATCCGGGGTTTGGCCCGGGCGCCGGAGCTGAACGACTCCTGGCCCTGCGCCAGTGCCTTCTTCGACATGCCGGTGGTGAGCAACGCCGGGGCCATCGCCAGCGCCTCGAGGCGACCGAGGTCGTTCGCCGCCCAGATCGCCCGCATCGAGGCCTGCACGGCGACCGGCGGCTGGGAGGCGATGGTGGTGGCCAGCCATTCGGCAGCCTGTTGGAGCTCGCCGCCGGGTACGACCTCGCTCACGAGGCCGATGCGGTGCGCCGTCTCTGCCGACATGCGCTCGTGGTTGCCGAGCAGGGTCAGCCGCAGGATCTCGCCGAGGGGCATCCGCTGGGCCATCTTCATCGGCTCGTACACCGCGGCCATGCCGTAGGTGACATGGGGGTCGAAGAAGGTGGCGTGGTCGGCTGCGATGATGATGTCGCACTCGGCCAGGAGGTAGAACGCGCCCCCGCAGCACATGCCGTTGACCGCGCAGATCACCGGCTTCCAGAGATCGCAGGCCTTGGGTCCGAGGTCGTCGCCGGGGTCGTCGTACATGTAGTTGTTCGACGTGCGGTAGAGGTTCTCGCTGTCGTCGAGCGCGCTCATGTCCTGGCCCCGGTCGATGCCGACGCAGAAGGCGCGGTCGCCGCTGGCGGTCAGCACGGCGACGTGGACGTCGTCGATGGTGCGCAGCGCCCGCCACGTGGCCTTGACCTCGGCCTGCATGCGCTCGTCGAACGCGTGCAGGGCGTCGGGGCGGTCGAGGGTGACCCAGGCGACGTGGTCGCGGATGTCGACCTCGATGGTCTCGAAGGTCGAGGGGTCGAAAGTGGTCACGGTGCCTCCGTAGATGTCATCGGTCGGCTCCGACGATAGTTCTCGTCGTGCTGAGCCACCGCCACGGTGGATGAGCGCGACGAGATCGGGAAAGGGTGGCGGCGCTGTGCCAGGATCGTCAGCCGACGACGGCGCGGGCCGTCCACGAGGGGGACCGATGACATTCGACTTCACGGGCAAGCACGCAGTGGTGACCGGGGCCAGCCGCGGTATCGGCGAGGCCATCGTCCGCATCCTCGACGCAGGCGGGGCGCGGGTCGCGCTCGTCGCCCGCAGCGCCGACAAGCTCGAGGCCATCGCGGCCGATCTCACCAACGACCCGCTGGTCATCGCCTGCGACCTGTCCACCGACGAGGCCATCGACACCATCGTCGACCGGACCCTCGAGGCCTTCGGAGGACTCGACATCCTGGTCAACAACGCGGCCGTCGAGCGCAACGAGCCGGCCTCGAAGGTCACCGGCGCCGCGATCGACGAGACCCTCTTCGTCAACCTTCGCCAGGCCTTCGTGCTGTCGAGCCGGTTCGCCAAGCCCCTCTTCGCCAGCTCGGGTTGCATCGTCAACGTCTCGTCCACCGCCGCCACCGGCGCCGGCGGAACCCAGGGTGCCTACGCCGCATCCAAGGGCGGCCTCAACACGCTCACGAAGAACCTCGCCAACGAGTGGGCCAACAAGGGCGTGCGGGTCAACGGTGTCGCTCCCGGCCTGACCGACACCGAGATGTGGGGTCCGACCTTCGAACGCCTCGGCGAGGAGTTCGTGCGTGAGTCCTTCGCCAAGCGGGTCCCGCTCGGTCGATGGGGCAGCGCGCAAGAGGTCGCCAACGTCGCCTGCTTCCTCGCATCGGATCTGGCTGCATACGTCACCGGACAGACCATCAAGGTCGACGGCGGGATGACCAACATCTGAGGGGCGGACCCTCCGCTGCGAGGGGCCCGGGGCGGGATCCGAAGCCGGGTAGATGCCGGGGGGAGAGGCGAGTTACCCATCGCGCTCGTCTGTGGGCGATAATTGCCGATGGGGCTGGGTCGACCGCATCTGCGGCTCGTTCAGGGCACACAGAGACACCGACGAGGAGTTCCCAGCCCATGACCAGCTCCCTGGCCCCAGTCCAGAGCGACGCGGCATTCGCCACGCGCTTCGGCGACATCTTGTACTCGGTGCGACGCACCCGCGGTCTGCGCCTGCGCCATCTCGCCGACGACGCCCTCCCGGTGCGCAGCCTGCGTGCGGCCGAGGCCGGCAAGCTCGCTCTCACCCCCGACACCGTCACCGACCTCGCCCACCGCTACGGCGTCGAGCTCGGCAAGGTGCTCGATACCCGCCGTCCCGTGCGCATCGACGGGACGGGCTCGCTCGCCATCGGTGACACCATCGTCGGCTTCGTGCCCGGCGACGAGCTCTCGTTGCTGCAGGGCTACCTCGACGCGGTCCGCTCGATCCGTTCCCTCGGCGACGACGACCTCGTCGCACTGCGCCGCGCCGACATCGAGGCCCTGGCCACGCATCTCGCCATCCCGGCGCGGGCGATCATCGACCGACTCGGGGTGCTGATGGGTGCCTCGGGCGAACAGCGCCGCGCCATGGTCGGGCTGTACCTGGCCAACGCGTCGGTCATCGGCTGCTGGTCCGCCGACTGAGCGCGCGGTCCCCACGCCGGCGTAGGTCGGACATGGCAGACTGAGGATCCGCCGCCACAGGCTTCGTGGCGCGACATCTCAGGGGGAAGACCATGACCGACATCGCAAACGATCTGGGCATCGACGATCTCGTCGACCGCGATCAACGCGCCATCGCGTGTCCGTATCCGATCTTCTCGCAGCTGCGCGACAACGCCCCGGTCCACTACAGCGACCGGCTCGGCGCCTGGGTGTGCACCCGCTACGACGACATCCTCGCCGTGCTGCACGACACCGAACGCTTCTCGTCGAACATGCCGACGGGGCCGTCCTCGCTCGGAGAGCTCATGGGCGCCGCCATGGCGGAGCTCTCCCAGGATCCCGCGATGGCGAAGTACTTCGAGGCGGTCATGACCCGACGAGGCCAGGCCGTCGTGTTGCTCAACGCCGATCCGCCCGACCATCGCCGGCAGCGCAAGCTCGTCAACGGCGCCTTCCGCCCCAGCCGGATGCGGGGCATGGAACCGATGATCACCGAGGTCGCCGAGCGCCTGGCCGACAACCTCTGCGACCGCACCGAGGCCGAGTTCGTCGCCGATTTCGCAGTGGGGCTCCCGATGACGATCATCGCGTATGCGCTCGGGGTGGGCGACGACGATCTGGCCACGTTCAAGCGCTGGTCGGACGACCTCGTCATGCCCGTCGGCAACCCCGCGCCCACCGTCGAAGAGGTGCGGTCCTACCTCATCTCGTCCACGGAGTTCGCCGACTTCTTCGCCGACATGCTGGCCGAACGCCGCGAGAACCCGCGCCAGGACATCGTCTCCGACGTCGCCAACGCCGAACTCGACGGCGAGACGCTCAGCCTCAACGAACAGCTCGCCATGTTGCAGCAGTTCCTCGTGGCCGGCAACGAGACCACCACGAAGCTGCTGACCAACATCTGCCACCACCTCGCCACGGATCCCGAGATGCAGGAGCGTGTCCGTGCCGACCGCAGCCTGGTCGAGGGACTCGTCGAGGAGGCGTTGCGCTACGAGGCTCCCGTCGGGGGTCTGTTCCGCCAGGCCAAGGTCGACGTCGAGGTCGGCGGGGTCGCCATCGCCGCCGGCGACCACGTGTGGTGCCTGTACGCCGCCGCCAACCGTGACGGCGAGCGGTTCGAGGACCCCGATGCCTTCGATGTGTGCCGGGCCAACGCCCGCGACCACATCGCCTTCGGGCACGGCGAGCACTACTGCATCGGCGCCGCCCTGGCCCGCGCCGAAGCCCGTATCGGCACCAACGCCCTGCTCGACCGCCTGGGCGACATCCGCCTCGCCGGCGACAACGACTTCTCCTACGAGAACACCTTCGTGCTGCGGGGGCTGCGTTCGCTGCGGATCAGCTATACGCCCGTCGCCGTCGGCTGATCGCCCCGGCAGCCCTCAGGCCGCTGCGACGATCGCCACCTCCATCCGCCATGCCGGCTGGGCCAGCGCCGGCACGGTGACCAGCGTCGAGGCCACCCGGCGCCCGCCGAGGGCCTCGTCGCGTGCGGCCATCACGGGCCCCAGCGCCTCACCGACCACGACATAGGTCGTCACCGACACCACGTCGTCGGGCCCCATGTGGGCATCGCGCAACATCGCCGCGATGTTCGTCCACACGACGCGAGCCTGCTCGCCGACATCGGACGGGACCGATCCGTCGGGGGCGACGGGCACGACACCGGAGGTGTGGAGCCAACGGGTCGGACGTTCGGTGGCGATGGCGTGCGCGTAGTTGGCCGCCGGGGCGGCGATGTCGTCGGGACGGATCTCGTGGTGGCTGGCGTGGGACTGCATCGGCGCAGCTTCGCGCACCGGTCGCCGTCAGCCCGAGCGCGGCGCCGCCTGCAGGTTCTGCGACCTCGAACCGCCGGCGAGTGCCCCGAGATCGTCGATGGCGGTGATCTCGTCGATGCGGAGCGGGCGCAGCCAGAGGTAGCCCTGCCCGAGATCGCAGGACGTGGCTCGGAACTGCTCGAGCTGCTCGATGTGCTCGATCCCCTCGGCGACGACCTGGGCTCCACGGCCGTGGCACAGCTCCACGACGAGATCGATGAGATCCAGGCCGACGGGCAGGTCGTCGGTGAAGGCGCTGTCGAGTTTCAACAGGTCGAACGAGAGCCGGCTCAGCTGGGCGAGGGCCGAGTAGCCGGCGCCGAAATCGTCGATGGCGACTCGATAGCCCTCGAGACGGAGTCTCCCGAGCATGTCGGCCAGCGCCGCGAAGTCGTCGGGAAGTTGCCGTTCGGTGATCTCGAGGACGAGGTCGACGGGTTGCAGGCCCGGATGCTCCCGATGCAGCGACGCCAGCGCCGCCGGAAGTCGCTGCGGGGTCTCGGTCTGGAGCGCGACGTTGACCGAACAGAACAGGTCCAGACCCGTGCAGGACCGGAGGCGGGGCAGGTCCGTCGCCACACGTTGCAGCACGGCGATGGTGAGGGCATCGCCGAGGCGGAGCCGCTCGCATGCCTCCACGATGTCGCGGGCCGACACGCCTCCGGAGCGCGGCCAGCGCACGAGGGCCTCGACACCGACCCAGCGGCCGGTCGCGAGGTCGACGATCGGCTGATACGCAACCGACAGCAACCCGTTCTCGAGCATCGCCGGCAGCGCACCATCGATGTGATGGCGGCGATGGGCGTCGATGCGCATGGATTCATCGAAGGTCCTGACGCGCGTCGAACGGTCGCGTTTGGCCGCGTAGAGAGCCATGTCGGCTTCGTCGATCGCCCGGTCCGGATCGCCGGCGAGGCAGCTGATCCCGGCGGAACCCCGCGGTTCGACGGTGGTCCCGTCGATCTCGATGGGGGCCGAGAGGCGAGCGATCATCTCGCTCGCCACGTCCTGGATGGCCTCTGGGCCTCGGGGCACCACCGCGACGAACTCGTCACCGCCGACCCTGGCGAGCAGGCTCGTTGCCGGCAGCGCCTCGACGAGGCGTCGAGCGGTGGTCTTCAGGAGTTCGTCGCCGGTGCTGTGGCCGAGTTCGTCGTTGACCATCTTGAAGTCGTCGAGATCGAGATACACCACCGATGTCGACGCGCCCGACCGCACCTGCTCGTCGAGATGCTGGCGCAATGCGGCTCGGTTCGCGAGACCGGTCAGCGCATCGGTGCTGGCTTGCCTCGACAGCGACCGGACGAGCTCCTCACGCTCGGCGATCGTGCGCCCCAGGAAGGCGACGGCGGCAATGACGCCCAGCAAGATGAACGCGTCACCCACACCGACGCCGGTACCGAGCCGCAACACGACACCGGCACCGATGGCGATGGGCATGATCACCCGAGCGCGGGTCGCGACTGCCAGGGTCTCGTTCGCTTCGCTCGCCGGCCGATGGACGATCACACACGCGAGGATCAGGGCCAGCGTGCAGAGCCCCAACAGGTCGGTGACGCCGCCGAACATGGCGCCGCCTCCCGGCAACTCCATGTTGAAGGCCACCTGGGTTATGCCGATCATCATCGACAGCACGATCATGAGCCGCGCCGAGCTCGTCGTCACGGAGGATCGGCTCGGTGTCGGCGCCAGGAAGAGCACCTCCTGAGCGGCGAGCATCACCGGCGAGGACACCAGGAGCATTTTCGCGGTCGGGCTCAATTCGTCCATTCCGAGGACCGGATCGATGCCGGTCACCCACAGCGACCCCAGCAGGATCGGGAAGGGCCAGACGAGGTTCATCCACCCCGCGGAGCGGATCGATCGCGCGTTCTCCGGCACCAGCAACAGCACCGCGACGAGAGTGATGGGTTGCGCGACCACGCTGACGAAGGATCGGTAGGCGAGATCCCCCCGATCCATCAGGTCGTCGGGGGTGAGCCACAACGTCAGAGGGGCGAGGGCAATAGGTAGCCCGAAGAGGCACCATCCAACCCGTTGACGACCGCTGCTCGTCACGATCCGCATGGCGATGCCCGCGACCCCGCAGACGGCGAGCAGCACGCGGGCTGCCACCGAGACTGCTCGGGTCACGTCGGTCGGTAGCGGCAGGGCGAACGCAATGGCGGCGATCGCCACGATCGCGGCCGTGGCGACGAGGCAAGCTCGACGGAACCTCGCACTGCCGGCGACAGCCGCCAGCGATCGGGCCGGAGGGAGCGCGGTCGGTTGTTCGGCCGCGACGCTCCTGCTGTGGCTCCTCGCGGACATGCCGGGTCCATCGGCGCCGCGAAAGCCAGGTCAAGGGAATCTGGCAGAACTACTGCCAGCTGCGGGAGCGTCGGCTCGGGGGTGGCTCGACCGACCCACAGGCCGCGAAGCGGCTGCTCAGAAGTGGTACGGGAACGGGCTCCAGTCGGGGGCTCGTTTCTCGAGGAACGCATCGCGGCCCTCCACCGCCTCGTCGGTCATGTAGGCGAGACGGGTGGCCTCCCCGGCGAACACCTGCTGGCCGACGAGGCCGTCGTCGATCAGGTTCATCGCGAACTTCGCCATCCGGTTTGCCGTCGGCGACTTCCCGCAGATCTCGGCGGCCCACTCGAGCGCCGTGGCCTCGAGGTCGGCGTGGTCCACGACGGCATTGACCATGCCCATGCGATACGCATCCTCGGCGCTGTAGGAGCGGCCCAGGAAGAAGATCTCCCGGGCGAACTTCTGCCCGACCTGGCGGGCGAGGTAGGCCGATCCGAAGCCGCCGTCGAAGCTCGCGACATCGGTGTCGGTCTGTTTGAAGATGGCGTGCTCGCGGCTCGCGATCGTCAGGTCGCAGACCACGTGCAGGCTGTGGCCGCCACCGACGGCCCAGCCGGGCACGGCGCAGATGACGGGCTTGGGCATCATGCGGATGAGGCGTTGGACTTCGAGGATGTGGAGGCGCCCGACCCGGGACGGGTCGATCGAGTCGGCGGTGTCGCCCTCGGCGTAGCGGTACCCGTCCTTGCCCCGGATGCGCTGGTCGCCGCCGCTGCAGAACGCCCAGCCGCCGTCCTTGGGCGACGGGCCGTTGCCCGTGAGGATGATGGCGCCGACGTCGGAGCTCATGCGGGCGTGGTCGAGCGCTCGGTAGAGCTCGTCGACGGTGCCGGGCCGGAAGGCGTTGCGCACCTCGGGGCGGTCGAAGGCGATGCGTACGGCGCCGACGTCGATGGCCCGGTGATAGGTGATGTCGGCGAAGTCGAAGCCGGGCACGGGCCGCCAATGGCCGGGGTCGAAGATCTCCGAGACGGAAGCGGCAGGGTCGGCGGAACCGGAATCAGCAGGGTCGGACATGGCCGACATCGTAGAGTCGGTGCCCACGACACCGAGGACCCGACCGTGTCGGTCCTCGCCGAGCCATCCAGGACACCAATGGTCGACGACAATCCGCTGCAGCTGCTCTCGGTCCCTTCGGCCACGGCCCGTTCCTCGGTGATACGTGACCTGCTCGAACACGCGAAGCGGCCCGGGATGATCTCACTCGCGGGCGGCATACCCGATCCCGACCTGTTCCCGGTCGAGGCCATCGGGGCGGCCGTCGAGCGTTGCCTCGCAGCAGGACCGGACGTCTTGCAGTACGGGCTCACGCCCGGCGAGCCGGCGGCTCGGGCCGCTCTGGCAACGGTGCTCGGACGTTCGGTCGACATCGAACGTGTCGTTGTCACCACCGGCTCCCAGCAGGGTCTCGACCTGGTCGTGAAGGCCGTGGTCGATCCCGGTGACGAGGTCGTCGTCGGTGATCCGTCCTACCTCGGTGCGCTCCAGGCGTTCCGTGCGGGCCGTGCGTCTCTGACAGCCCTGCCGGTCGACGAGGCCGGGCTGGTGGTCGAAGCGCTCGAGGAGCGGCTTATCGGCGGCGCCCGTCCCCCCAAGCTGGTGTACGTGGTGGTCAACTTCGACAATCCGACGGGTGCGACGCTGTCGGCGCCACGACGGGCGCTGCTGGTGGACCTGGCCGAGCGGTTCGGTTTCGTCGTGGTGGAGGACGATCCCTACGGGGCCCTGCGCTACGACGGTGTGGCGCCGCCGCCGCTGGGGGAGGGGAGCGAGCACGTCGTGCGCATGCGGTCCACGTCGAAGGTGCTCGCACCCGGCTTGCGCATCGGTTGGCTGGAGGGTCCGTCCTGGCTGGTGCATGCGGCCGTCATCGCGAAGCAGAGCACCGATCTGCACACCTCGACGCTGTCGCAGGCCGTCGTGGCGGACCTGCTCGGTGATGGTGCCTGGTTCGACAGCCACGTGGCGACGGTCTGCCACCGCTATCGCGAGCGCCGCAACGCCCTGTGCGACGCGATCGACGAGGAGCTGGGCGGCGCTGTCAGCTACGTGCGCCCCGAGGGAGGCATGTTCGTGTGGGGCTCGATGGCAGGTGTCGACACCGACGAGCTGCTGGTCCGGGCGCTCGATGCCGGCGTGGCGTTCGTGCCGGGGTCCGCCTTCGCCGTCGGCGATGATGGGCCGGGCACGTTGCGGCTGAGCTTCGCCACCGCCGCCCCCGAGCAGCTGGTCGAGGGCTGCCGCCGCCTCCGGTCAGCCCTGGCCTGAATGCCCCGATCTCGTGATGGAGAGCAACCGTCACGGTGGAACAACATGACGAGATCGGGGCTGTCGGTGGTGGCGGGGATGGATCCTCGGTTGCCGCTCGCCGAGGTCGGCGCCTATGCCGGTCGGGTCGAGGCGTTGGGGTTCGACGCACTGCACGTGCCCGAGACCGTCAACGACTCCCTGGTCGTCGCCGCGCTCGCTCTGGAGCACACCTCGACCTTGGTGGTGCGGACCTCGGTCACCGTCGCGTTCGTCCGCAGCCCGATGCAGCTGGCGTTGACCGCCTGGTCACTCGCGGCGCTGGCGCCCGGGCGCTTCGCGCTCGGGCTCGGATCGCAGATCCGAGCCAACATCGAGCAGCGCCACGGCATGATCTGGTCCGAGCCGGTCGCCCACATGGCCGAGGTGATCACCGCCATCGGAGCCTGCTTCGACGCCTTCGCATCGGGTGGCCCGCTCGACCACCGCGGGAGTCGATATCGGTTGACCCGACTCCAGGCGGAGTTCCGGCCCGACCCGCTCCCGTGCTCGCCGCCCGAGATCTGGCTCGGCGCGGTGAACGCCGGCATGTCCGAGCTGGCAGGACGCATGGCCGACGGGGTCATCAGTCACCCGACCAACAGCGTGCGCTCCCACCTCGACGACGTCATGGTCCCGTCCATCGCACGCGGTGCCGCCACAGCGGGACGCTCGGTCCCGCCGTTGATCGTGGCCCCGCCGGTGGTCACCGGCCCGGACCCCGCGTCCGTGGCGAGCAATCGGGCGGCCCGCCTCGACCGTCTGGCCACCGTCTTGTCGACGCCCGCCTACGAGCCGACGCTCGCCAGGATCGGCCATCGTGAGGTGGCCCAGGACCTCAGGCGAGCGATCCGCGAGGGCCGCACCGATCTGGCCACCCTGGTGCCCGACGCCGTGGTCGACCAGTTGGCGGTCGTGGCCGTCCACGACGACCTCGCCGCGCTCCTGCACGATCGCTACGGCGAGGTCGCGGACGGAGTCCTCCTGCGGCCGCCCGACGACGCCGCCCAGGACCACGCCTTCGCCGACGTCGTCGCCGCGCTGCGCGAGCGGACCTGACCGGTCCGGACCAGGCAGGTCAGTCGGCCAACTCGTGGCGCCAGGGCGGATCGGCGCCGACCCGAGAGCAGGCGATGGCAGCGACCCGCACGGCGAAGTCCAGGGCCTGGCGCCATCGGTCTGCGTCGATGGCATCGAGGGCTGCGGCGTCGCCGACACCGGCCTCGTGGAGCGCACACAGCAGCCCACCGGTGAACGTGTCGCCGGCTCCGACGGTGTCGATGACCTCGACCGGTACCGACGGGACCTCTACCGGCCCGGCCGCTGTGTGGGCGATCGCTCCGTCGCCGCCGAGGGTTACCACGACGGCGCGCACGCCGCGCTCCATCCAGGCCCGGGCCACGGTCTCGTGGTCGAGCGCCGGCGCGATCCAACCGAGGTCGGCGCGGCTGACCTTCACCAGGTCGGCGTGGTCGATCCAGCGGTCGAGGCGGGCCGCGAACGCTGCCGCTTCGCCGGCGATGGCCGGCCGGGGATTCGGGTCGATCGACACCAGACGGTCGCCCGCTGCGGCGAGGAGCACCTCGAAGGCCGCAGCGGCGGGCTCGAGTACCGCCGACACCGAACCGCACAGGTGGACGATGCCCTCGGGCAGTTCGACTCCGGACGCATCGAACGAGATGGCGGTGGTGTCGGCGCTGTGAAAGGTGAAACCGGGCTCCGACGATGCACCGCCGGGATCGACCACCGCCAGGGTGGTGGCGGCCTCGGTGACCATGCACTGCGAGATGTCCACGCCGGCCTCGTCGAGGTGGGCCCGCAGCACCGCTCCGAAGCGGTCGCTGGACAGATGCCCGACGAACGAGGTCGGCGCACCAAGGCGGGCGGCGGCCACGGCGACGTTCATCGGGGCGCCGCCCGGCCGCGCGTGCCAGAGCCTGCCGTCGGCGCCCGCCGGCATGAGGTCGATGAGTGCTTCGCCGAGTGCAGTGATCACGGCCGTCATGGTCGCGCACGCAACGATGGCACCGCCGGATGGACCGCCTCGTCGGTCGCCGGCGCCCGCTCCGACCGCGGCCCTCAGCCGAGCATGGCCTGGACGGACTCGATCGAGTCGGCGTCGGCGGCGGTCTTGTCGTCGCGGTAGCGGCGGACGCGTGCGAACCGCAGCGCTACCCCGCCCGGGTAGCGGGTCGAGCGCTGCACCCCGTCGAGCGCGATCTCGACCACCTGCACCGGCTCGACGTCGACGATGTGGCGACGCCGTCCCGTCTCGAGCTCCAGGAATCGGGCGGTCTGCCAGGCGAGCATCTCGTCGGTGAGGCCCTTGAAGGTCTTGCCGACCATCACCATCTCGCCGTCGGCGCCCCGTGCGCCGAGATGCAGGTTCGACAGCAGACCCTGGCGGCGTCCCGAACCCCACTCGACGGCCAGCACGACCAGGTCGAGCGTGTGGACCGGCTTGACCTTGCGCCAGCTCTTGCCCCGGCGCCCGGCTTCGTAGGGCCCATCGAGTGCCTTCACCATGACGCCCTCGTGACCGGCGGCCAGTGCCTGCTCGAGGACGTCGGCGGCGGCAGCCGCATCGTCGGTGCGTACACCAGGGATCCGCAACCGCCCGACGACCGCGTCGAGCCGATCGAGACGCTCTCCCAGCGGCGCGTCGACGAGGTCGACGCCGTCGAGATGCATGATGTCGAAGAACATCGGGGCCAGCGCAACCGCCGGACCGTCGCTGCCGAAACTCCTCATGGTGTCCTGGAAGCGCTCGGGACGGTCGTCCTCGCTGATGCCCAGGACCTCGCCGTCGAGGACGACCGCCGTGCACGGCAGCGCCCGGACCGCGGCTTCGACGGCAGGCAGACGTCCGGTGATCTCGTTGAGGTTGCGGGTCCAGATGCGGACCTCGTCGCCGAAACGGTGGACCTGGATCCGGGCGCCGTCGAGCTTCCACTCGACCGAGGCCATGCCCAGCTCGTCGACCGCTGCGGCCACGTCGGGCGCCGTCGCGGCCAGCATCGGGCGGATGGGGCGCCCGACCTCGAGGCCCACGGCGGCGATCGCCTCGGCGCCGGCGTGCGCGGCCCGCGCAGCCGCAGCCAGGTCGCCCGAGAGCATCAGCGCCCGGCGCAGCGCCGCCGGCGCGACCCCGGTGGCCCGGGCCAGCCCGTCGAGGACCACGCCTTCGTTGGCTCCCTGGCGCAGCTCGCCCAGCAGCAGCCGCCGCAACAGATCCGCCTCGGCCGCCGTCAGCCGAACGAACCGCTGCTCGAGAAGGCGCTGGCGACGCTCAGCAGAGCCCGGCCCGGTGGTCGCCTCCACTGCATCGAGCAACGCATCGACCTCGGCGAGGGTCATGGCTGCAACGGTGGGGTCGGCGTCCTCGGATCCGGCGGCGACGTCGGCCAGCGTGGCCCAACCGACACCGATGCGGCCCTGACGCGTCACGCCCGACAGGTAGAGCACGGCGAGCGCGAGATCGTCCGGGTCGGCATCGCCGAGCAGGGTCGCGATCCGCTCGGTCTTGGCCTTGCGCGACCGTGTGGCCGCGATGTCGGCCGAAGCGGCCGCAAGGGCGGCGAGCGTCAGCTGGCGTTCGTTCACCGGCATAGAGCGGCGCACGAGGGCGGCATCGGCACGAGGGGGGCAGGGGATGCTTCACCGTGCTCGGACCGGTTGCGCGCAAGTCGGGTCGGCATCGCCCCAGTATCGTCGTGGACGCGCCGTGGCGTCGCACCCTTGTCGGGACCGAGGCGAGCCCGAGGTCCGACCGATGCGGCGTCACCAGGGCACGACCTCGACGGGAGCACGCATGCAGCTCGGAATGATCGGCGCCGGCAAGATGGGCGCCAACATGGCCCGGCGTCTCCGCCGGGCCGGCCACGATGTCGTGCTCACAGACGTCGACCCCGACGTGCTGCGGTCGCTGGCCGATGAGGGATTCGCCACCGCTGCAGACCTCGGCGCTCTCGTCGCAGCGCTCGAACCCCCTCGTGTGCTGTGGGCGATGATCCCGGCGGCGTTCGTCGCCACGACGGTCGACGCGCTCGTCGAGCACTGCGGTCCCGGCGACGTCGTGGTCGACGGCGGGAACTCCTGGTACCGCCACGCCATCGATCGTGCCGGTCTGCTCGCGGGCGTCGACGCCCACTACGTCGACGTCGGCACCTCCGGCGGCGTCCACGGCATCGAGCGCGGCTACTGCCTCATGGTCGGCGGCGACGAGGCCGCTGTCGCCCGCATCGAACCCCTGCTCGAGGCCCTGGCCCCGGGCGTCGGCGCCGCACCGCGCACCGAGGACCGTTCGGGCGAGCCCACACCGGCCGAGCGCGGCTGGCTGCACTGCGGACCGGCGGGTGCCGGTCACTTCGTCAAGATGGTCCACAACGGCATCGAGTACGGGATGATGGCCGCCTACGCCGAGGGCCTCAACCTTCTCCGGCGCGCCGACGCCGCGGCTCCCGGGTCACCCCACACCGCCGACGCCGGGCTTCAGCGGGATCCCGCTGCGTATCGGTACGACTTCGACGTCGCCGAGATCGCCGAGGTCTGGCGCCGGGGGAGTGTCATCGGGTCGTGGCTGCTCGACCTCACGGCGCACGCATTGCTCGAGGATCCGACCCTCGCCGCGTACGACGGGTCGGTCGCCGACAGCGGTGAGGGCCGCTGGACCGTCCAGGCGGCCATCGACGTCGCAGCCCCGACACCCGTGCTCGCATCTGCTGTGTTCTCCCGCTTCGAGTCCCGCGGCGCCGGCGAGTTCGCCGGCAAGGTGCTGTCGGCGATGCGCAACGAGTTCGGCGGCCATGGCGAGGGCCGCATCGACGGCGGCCCGGCAGGCGGGGAGCGAGCATGACCGCCCCCCACGGCATCGCCCCCGACGTCCATGGATCGACGGACAACGTGCGCTCCGATGCGGTGATCCTCTTCGGTGCCACCGGCGACCTCGCCCGCAAGAAGCTCTTCCCTGCCCTGTACCGGCTCTGGCGCGACGACCGCATCCGCATCCCCGTCGTGGGCGTGGCCCGCTCGGACTGGAGCGACGACGACCTGCGCGACCGGGCCCGCACCGCAGTCGGTGAGGCCGGCGAGCGGGTCGACGAGGGTTGCCTCGGCGACTTCTGCGCTGCGCTGCGCTACGTGCGCGGCAGCTACGACGACACCTCGACCTTCGGCGCCATCCGCAACGCCCTCGGCGACCGCAGCGCGCCCCTTGCCTTCTTGTCGATCCCGCCCGGTGCGTTCGCCACCGTCGTCGAGGGTCTGTCGGGGGTGGGGCTCGCCGAGCACGGCAAGGTCGTCGTCGAGAAGCCCTTCGGTCGCGACCTCGACTCGGCCCGCCACCTCAACCGGGTGCTCGCCGCCCACTACCCCGAGAGCGCCACGTTCCGCATCGACCACTTCCTGGGTAAGGAACCGGTGCAGAACATCTTGATCACCCGGTTCGCCAACGCGATCTTCGAGCCGCTCTGGAACCGCCATCACGTCGCGAGCGTGCAGATCACCATGGCCGAGGACTTCGACGTCGCCGGGCGCGCCGCATTCTTCGACGGGGTCGGCACCATGCGCGACGTCGTCCAGAACCATCTGTTGCAGCTGCTCGCGATCCTGGCGATGGAACCACCCGTCGCCGACGACGCCGGCTCGCTGCGAGATGAGGTCGTCAAGTTGATGCGGTCGATCAAGCCGCTCGAACCCGACGCCGTGGTGCGCGGCCAGTACCGCGGCTACCGCGACCACGAGGGCGTCGCGGCCGGTTCCGACACCGACACCTTCGCCGCGGTGCGCTTCGAGATCGACTCGTGGCGCTGGGCGGGCGTGCCCTTCCTGGTACGCGCCGGCAAGGCGATGGGGGCCACGATCACCGAGGCCACCGTCGAGTTCGCGGCACCGCCCCGCCCGCTGTTCGCCGACGTCGATTGCCGGGTGCAGCCGAACCTGCTGCGGTTCCAGGTCAAGCCCAGCGACGAGACCTCGCTGTCGCTCCTCGCCAAACTGCCCGGCGACCGCATGGTGGGCCGCGCCGTCGACCTCGAGATGTCGGTCCAACGCTCGCTCGGCGAGGGGCCCGAAGCCTACGAACGGCTCCTGCGCGATGCGGTCGAGGGCGACGCGCGCCTCTTCGCCCGCCAGGACTCCGTCGAAGAGGCGTGGCGCATCTTCGATCCGCTGCTGGCCGATCCGCCACCGGTGCTCGAGTACGAACCGGGCACCTGGGGCCCGGTTGCGGCCGACCGACTGCTCGGCGCCGACCGATACTGGTCGGTGCCGGCCCCGCATCGCTCGGAAGGGAGCTGTTGACGATGACCGCACTGGCGGCCGACATCGGCGGCACACACATGCGCGTCGGCGTCGTCGACGACGACGGCACCGTGCTGCACCGCGAGCGCCGCCGGACCGACCACGGCGCCCCGGGCGCTGCGCAACTCGCAGCACTCGTCGACGCCGTCCTCGGTGACGTCCGGGCCGGCCGGACGGCGGCGGGTGCGTCGATCGAGGTGGGTGACGATGCCGACCTGATCATCGGCGCACCGGGCCGGATCGACCATCGCGACGGCCGTCTCGAGACCGCGGCCAACATCCCCGATACCTGGATCGCCGAGTTCCACGAGGACCTCCTGTCGGAGCGTCTCGGGCGCCGCTGCCACCTTGCCAACGACGCCGACCTCGCCGCCGTCGGCGAGACCTGGTTCGGCGCCGGGCGAGGTCACGACGACGTCCTGTACGTCACGATCAGCACCGGCATCGGCGCCGGGCTCGTCCTCGGCCGGCGTCTCGTCCACGGCCGTCGATCGGGCGGCGAGATCGGTCACACGGTCGTCGACTTCGACGGCTCGATCGACGGCGCGCCCCAGACCGTCGAGCAGCTCGGCTCGGGAACGGCCCTCGGCCGCGCCGCCGCCGAGGCCGGTCTCCCCGGGGGTGCCGCGCTGGCGGCCCTCGTCCGTGACGGGGACCCCGACGCCACCGCCGTGTGGCATCGCGTGGTGCGTGTCGCCGCCATCGGCGTGTCCAACCTGGTCTGGATCGCCGCACCTGCTGCGGTGGTCATCGGGGGAGGATTCGGCCGCAACGGCGACCTCGTCCTCGAACCGATCCGCCAGACCATCTGCGAAGTGGGCCCCGCCGATCTCGTCGAGGACCTCGTCATCGTCGAGGCCGCCCTCGGCGACGACGCCGGGCTCGCCGGCGCCGCCGCGTGGACCGAAGCCCGAGCCCTGTGAGGCCGTCGTGGAACTGAACGTCTCCGACGACCCGGCCCCAGCGGCAGCCGAGCACATCGCTCGCCACCTCGTGCGGGCGATCGAAGCCCGCGGACGTGCCGTGCTCGCACTCAGCGGGGGCTCGACCCCGCTGCCGATGTTCGACCACCTCGCCACGATCGACCTGGCGTGGGCATCGGTGCACGTTCTCGCCGTCGACGAACGCAACGTCGCCCGGGATCACCCCGACAGCAACTGGGCCGAGATCGATGCCCGCCTGCTGCGCCCGACCGGTGCCACAGGCCACCCGTTCACCGTCGCCCCGACGGCGCCGCCGACGGTGCACGACCTGTTGGCCCGGTCCGACGCCGCCCGCCTCGACGATCTGCTCGCGGCATCGGCCATCGACGTGGTCCACCTCGGGCTGGGCGACGACGGCCACACCGCGTCGTGGCCTCCCGGCGTCGTGGTGCCCGACGACCGCACCGTTGCGGCGATCGGACCGTTCAACGGCCACCCTCGGATCACTCTGACGCCGCCCCCGATCAACGGTGCATGCCTGCGGGTGTGGCTCGTCACGGGCGCCTCGAAACGGCAGCAGCTCGCTGCGCTGGCCGAGGCCACCTCGGCTGCACCTGCAGCGCTCGTCCGCCGCGACGACACGGTGGTGTTCGCTGACCCTGCTGCCGGGGGTTCGCAACCGGGCGACTGAGCTCCCGGCGCCCGGCGGCGCACGCGGTCAGTCGTCGGGATCGGTCGTCCCGAGATCGATCGCCGCCGCCGTCGCCGCAGCCCGCTGTCGATTGGCGTCGAGATCGGCCACGACGACGTCGAGCGGATCGGTCTCGGTCAGGAACACGAGCACCGCCCGGGTGACCGCGATGCCGGTGGCTGCCTCGACCGCGATGGCATACGCAGCGGCCTGAACGCCATAGCGGGCCACCTTCGCCGCCAGTTCGGCCTCGCCGGACACGACATCGGTCTTGTAGTCGACGACCACCAAGCCGTCGTCGGCCTCGTACAGCAGGTCGATGTACCCCTCGAGGAGGCGGTCGCCCACCGGCGCTGCGACGAAGAGCTCGCGCCAATGGCGCCGCCCGATTGCGTCGGCGACGGTCGGGCTCTCCAGCGCCGAGCGCGCGAGGCGGGCCACGATCTGTTCGCGATCGAGGATGCCCTCGGCGGCGGCCTGGGCCGCGGCCTGGGCGTCGATGTCGCGGCCGGTGGCCAGATCGCACGTCTGCAACACGCCGTGGACGGCGCGTCCGACCGCGGTGCCGTACCGGCCCTTCTGCCATGACGGAAGATCGAGGTTGCGGGGAGCCTTGGCGAGCCCGGGATCGGCGCCCGGGTCGGTCTCGGGCCCCGGGAGCAGCCGGCGATCGGCGTCAGCCGCAGCTGCGGCGAGCGCCGTGGCCGACACCGTGCGGGAACGGCGTGCCGCCGCCAGCACGCGCTCGCGCTCGGCCCGCCATTCGGTGCGCTCGGCACGCCGTCGTGACGGCGCCACCGCATCGGTCCGGTGGGTGACAGCGCCCCCGTCGGCTGCGCCGTCGGTATCGTCGCCCGCACCAGCGTCGTCGGAATCAGCCGGATCGAGCGCAGCCACCGGGGTGCCATCCCCCAGTGGGTCGTCCGAGACCCCGCCCGGGCCGTCGTGCCCGTCGATGCCGGCAGCGACCATGAGGGCAGCCGGGTCCAGCGCTTCGGCCAGCTCCGAGGCCAGGCTGCCGCGAGGCCCGGCAGGGGTCCGGTGGACCGACACCACCAGGTGGTCCGATGCCCGGGTGCACGCAACGTAGAGAAGGCGGAGGCGTTCGTGGGCGCCCATCTCCTCGTCGATGGGGGCGAAGCGCTCGAACGTCGCCGTCGTGTTGGCGGCGCCGAAGCGATAGCCGATCCCGCCATCGGGCGGGAATGCGACCTGCACGCCGCTCCTGATCCCCTGAGCCTGGGTGGTCAGACCCGACACGATCGTGATCGGGAACTCGAGACCCTTCGACGCATGCACGGTCATGATGCGGACGGCGTCGGTGTCGGTCTCGGGCAGGACGGTCTCCGCGACCCGAGCCGACTCCGAAGCCTGCAACCGCGCCCATCGCAGGTAGGCGCGGAGATCGCCGCGGGTGCTGTCGGTCCATGCACGGGCCTGGTCGATCACGAAACGGAGCCGGCGCCAGACCTCTCGATGACGCCCGTCGAGGACCCCGAGCTCGAAGAGCCGGCGCTCACGGGCGATCCGGTCGAGCATCGCCGCCGGGGTGGTCCAGGTGCGCTCGTCGTGACGTGCCGCCAGCCAGGCGAGCGCCTCGACGACGGGGTCGTCGGCGGGCAGAGAGTCGTCGAGGCGGCGGTGGTCCCACGACCCGCCGTGCACCAGACGGTGGCGGGCAAGATCGTCGTCGCCACAGCCGAAGGCAGGCGTCCGCAACGCGGCGACCACCGCGAGTTCGTCGGTCGGGTCGTCGATGGCCCGGGCGATCGTCATCAGCTCGCGGACCTCGGCGCTGGAGTACACCAGGCTGGCCGTCTCGGCCCGGTACGCGATGCCCGCAGCCTCGAGCGCCCGTTCGAGCGCAGGCAGCGCCGTGCGCGCCGGGAGCAGGATGGTGATGTCGCCGAGCCGAGCCGCCCGCTCGGTGGCTTCACCGGGACCGGTGCGTTCCCGCACCGTCCAGCCCTCGTCGATGGCGGCCCGAATGGCATCGACGACCCCCGCGGCCTCCCTGTGGCGGAGCTCGTCGGCGTTGGGTTTGTCCTCGTGGAGCGCGCCGAAGACACGGACACCGGGCCCGACCGCGGGGGCAGGCTGTGTCGGATCCAGCGCCATGTAGCGGGGCTGGGAGTCGGGTTCGTGGCTGATGAGGACGGCGAACACCTCGTTGACCCAGTCGATGACCGGCCCCGCCGAGCGGAAGTTCGACGTCAGGGCCACCGTGGCGTCGCCCCCACCGAAGCGGTCCTGGCAACGCAGGTAGGTGGCGATGTCGGCGCGGCGGAACCGGTAGATCGACTGTTTGGGATCGCCGACGAAGAACAACCTGCCCGGCTCGGTTTCGATCCGGCTCCAGCTGCGGCCGTCGACGGGTCCGCCGGCGGCGATCAGGACCGCGAGGTCCACCTGGATGGGGTCGGTGTCCTGGAACTCGTCGATGAGCAGCCGCTGGTAGCGGGTGCGCACCGAGCGCCGGACCTCTGCGCCGTGGTCCGGGTGGCGCAGTACCTCGCGGGCCAGGACCAACAGGTCGTGGAAGCGCAGGCGCCCCGCGGAACGACGCTCGGCGACGCCGTCGAGCACGAAGCTGCCGACGGCGGCCGCCAGGCGGTGGATGACGGTCTCGGTCAACGAGGCGCACAACACATCCCGCTGGGTCCCGACGGCGAAGAGCTCTGCCTTGAGCCGGCCTGCCTGGTCCGTTCCGCCAGGCCAGTTGCCGGCTTTGCCCAGGTTGCGGAAGGGCTTGCCGTCGGTGGCGAACCTGGGTTCGGGCGCTCGCAGCAGTTCGGCGATGGTGGTCAGCCCGTCGACGGGGTCGTCGGCCGAGGCCGCCTCGGCGAGCGCATCGGCGTACTGCTCGAGCGATCGCAGCCGGATCGCGAGCTTGTCGTCGGGATCGCTGCAGTGTTCCGCCTCGGCGGCCAGCGCCTGCAGCGCGCGACAGAGCGGCTCGACGTCGATCGTCGGCGGCGGCGGCGAACGGTCGAGGCGTTCCTCGACGAGGTCCCAGTTGTCCTCGAAGGCCACGGCGAGGCCCCGCAGATGGGTCGGACCGATCCCCAGGGCGTCCGCGACGAGGAGCGGCGCAGCGAGATCTGGATCGGTGAGCAACAGCGGCAGCTGGCGTTCCCACCGGTCGTCGAAGGCGAGCTGGGATCCGAGCTCGTCGAGGACCTCGACTCCTGGTGGCAGACCGGCCTCGATGGGATGCTCGAAGAGCAGGCGTTGGGCGAACGCGTGGAGCGTCGAGATGGCGGCGTGGTCGAGACGTTCCAGCGCAGCGGCGAAGACCGAGTCGGGACCTGCCTCGGCGACCTGGTGCAACAGGCGCATCCGGATGCGCTCTCGCAGTTCGGCGGCGGCCTTCTCGGTGAAGGTGATGGCGGCGATCTGGTCGATCGCGGTCCCGGCGGCGACCAGGGCGACGATCCGATCCACGAGCGCCTTCGTCTTGCCGGACCCGGCACCGGCTTCGACGAACAGCGTGGTGTCGAGATCCCCGGCGATGCGATCGCGTGCGTCCTGGTCGGCGATGGGGGCGAGGGTCGTCATCGGCCGACCACCTCCGGTTCGGCCAGGGTCAGGTAGCGCATCAGGAGCGGGTCGTCGGCCTTGCGCTCCATCCGGCGGCGGGCGTCGCCGACGCCCAGGCCATCGGGGTCACACCACTCGCAGTCGACCCAGCCATGGCGTGTCGTCGGCACCGGATGCTGGGGGAACAACCCGGCGGCGATCATGTCGACGATCTCGGCGATGGCGCGCAGGACCTCGTCTCGTATCTCGGTGGTGACGACGTAGCCGTTCTCGGCGTACGGCGTGGCGCGGTGCAGGTGCCAGTAGCGGCTCTCGACCGCAGCGTCGGGGGTGCAGAGCCCGTCGGCGGCCAGCAGCCGGCGTGCAGCCAGGGCGTAGAGCACCAGCTGCAGTCGGGTACCGCCCTGATGAGGATCGCTCCCGTCGAGGGTCTTGCCCTTGCGCCCGGTCTTGTAGTCGGTGACGACCAGCTCGTCGCCGCGGCGGTCGACGAGATCGATGCTGCCCCGCACGGCGATGGCGTGTCCATCGGGCAGTTCGACCACCACCGGTCGGGCGCCGCCGAAACCGAATGCGAGCTCGGTGGCATATGGACGACAGCCCTGCTCGCGGCGGCGCTGGTCGTCGGCGGCGATCGCGCCGCGGAGATCCCGCAGGATCGTGGCTCGGTCGCGTCGCCAGTAGACGGGCTCGCCCGTGAGGCCCCGGGCCTCGACGGCGTCGCATTCCTCGGTGGCGATGCGCTCGAGCCGGTCGCGGTCGGCAGCATCCCACCCCGTCGCGTCGGCGACGGGGCGCTCGGCGACGAAACGCTCGAGGATGCGGTGGACGAGCGTGCCGCGGTCGAGGGCGTCGAGGCGCAGCCGCTGCTCGGGGGCCTCGATGGCCTCGACGCCGAGAACCCGCTGCAGGAAGTAGCCGTGCGGGCATCGGGCCCACCGCTCGAGCGACGTCGCCGACAGTGGCTGGTCGAGGGTCGGTCGACCCGGCCCGGCATCGCCCACCAGGCCGTCGAAGCGGGTGAGCGCTGCGCTGCGCCGACCGGCGAGCATCGCCGCGCCCCGAGCCAGCACGGGGTCGTCGGCGGCCAGGTCGGCGCCGGCCTCGGCCGGGTTCTCGACCAACGAAGCGAGGTCGAACTCGTTCGATGTCGCCGCCGGCCCGGCCACCACCGCCGATGCGAACGAGGGCACATGGTGCACCAGGGGGTGATCGAGCCCCGCGAGCTCGTCGCTGCCGACCCGGCGATCGAGGTGGTCTCCGAGTGTCTCGAGCAACCATCGGCTGGGTGTGCGGGACTCCGAGCGCCGCAGATCCCCGCGGGGGTACAGCAGATGCGCCGTTCCGTCCGCTGCTGCGGCCAGCACCGCGAGGTAGTCGAGATGTTGACGGGCGCTGCGATCGGTGCTGCGGGCGAGGTCGGGGGCGAGCCGGCGCTCGTGGTCCGGGAGCAGGGAGTCGTCCCTCCCGACGGCGGGAAAGGTGCCCTCGGCCATGCCCAGCACCCACACCTGCGACAACTGATTGCCGACGGCCAACGCCGGCGTGCCCACCAACAGCCCCGAACCGCTGGAGCCGGCCCGACCCAGCCCCGCGTCGAGTTCGAGCTCGAGCGATCGGCGGAACACCGCGAGCGAGGGTGCCGGATCGACCTCGTCGAGGCTGCCCAGACGGGCGAGCGCCCCCTCGATGCGTTCGTGGGCCCGACGCTCCACCTCGGGCCACGAGTCGTGACCGTCGAGGTGGTCGGCCAGCAGCACCCTGGCCCATTCGGCGAGCTCGGACCACCGTTGCGCCGTGGAGCCCGCGTCGAGGCGTTGGGCCAGCCCCTCGACGAAGCGCATGAGTTCGTCGATGGTGGTGATGCGGCGTTCGATGCGTGCGGTGCGGTCGTTGCCTTCCGGGTCGTCCTGCCATGCCGCCAGACGGGCGTGCTCGTCTTCGCGGAGGCGAGTCAGGCGGTCGTGCCACTGGCGCCGGCCTCGAACGATGCCCGCAGCACGCGAGATCTCGTCCCAGGCCCGGCTGGGGACCGGCCGGCCGTTCCAACGCATGGGAGTACCTGCGACGAGGTCGATGACGTCGTCGCGGCGAAAGCCCCGCTCGGCGAGGTCCAGGAGCCGCAGGAGCGTGCGTCCCGCGAGGCTGGCCGCCAGCGAGGCGACGGCGGCGCCATTGGTGGGGATGCCGGCTGCGGCGAGATGGTCGTGCAGCAGGCGGGCGTAGGGTTCCGGCGCGCCGTAGACGACCGCCATACGGTCGAGAGGTACGCCGGCTCGCGCTGCGGAGACGACGCCGCGCAGCGCATGGCGGACCTCGTCGTCGGGGTCGGAGACGCTGGTGACCGACAGCGCGCCGCGGTGGGGCACCGGATCGGCCGCCGGGAGCGAGAGCCCGAGGCGTTCGAGGGCCACCGCCACGATGTGGTCGGCATCGTCGAGACCGCTGCGCCCGGCGATGACCGTGACCGGGGTGCGCCGGCCGAGATGGCGCAACAACGTGGCGCGGCTGGGCGACAGTTCCCGTGGCAGGTAGACGACGACCGGTTCGACGTCGGGGCGCTCTCGAACCAGTACCTCGGAGGCGGCCGCGAGGAGGTCCTGCTCGCCGTACCAGGCCTCGGCCAGCGCAGCCTTCGTGCGTCGATGGATGTCGATGACCGCTGCGGCACGGCTTCCGGCGGCAGCGATGGCGTCGAGCTGTTCGGGGTCCAGTTCGGCCAGCTCGCGATGGGCTGCGACGAGGCGGCGCTCGGTGGTGGGGTGATCGGCCACGGCAGAGAAGACACCGGCGTGCTCGGCGAGGACACGGCGGATCGCAGCGGCGACCGCGGGGGTGGAGACGGGGCGTCGCCCGGCGGCGGCGAGGACCGGAGCCCCGAGGAGTTCGCCGTAGCGGTAGATGGTGGAGAACGACACGGCGGCGAGGCCGGGCCGGTCGCCGCAGATCGGGCCGAGGTCACCCGAAGCGAGCGCACGTCGCGTGGCGACGCCGACGGCGTTGTCGTCGACGAGCACCGTCACCGGCGCCAGCGGGTGATCGGCCTTGTACCCGCGCAGCGTGTCGCGCAGCGCCGCGAGCGCGCCGCGGCCCAGCGGAGCGTCGACGAGGTCGATCATCGGGCGGGTGCCGGTACGGCCGAGGAGCGCTGTTGGGGCCGGTGGCGGGGCGGCGCAACGATGCGGGGGGCTTGGGCCATCGACGCATCGTAGGAGCGCCCTGTGACACGTGCGGGCGATCGTCGGGTCTTTGGTCCCCGCGCACGGCGCCCGAACCGTGCCACAATTACCGGCAACCGCCACACCCTGGCCCCGCGTGTGTCGACCTCAGAATCGCTGCTCGCGGGGTATTCGGCCCCGCTGTGCAGTCCTTGTCCCAGGCTGCACTCGGGGTCGCAGGGTTTTCGGACTCGTTTCCGTGGCACCCTGTGACCCGTGGAGCAGCTCGGAGCCACCTGCATCCTGCGCAGCCGCCGTGTCGTGACCGGCGATCGGATCCGTCCCGCCGAGGTGGTCATCGCCGGCGGCCGGGTCGCCGACGTCGTGGTCCGCCGAGACGGCGGTTTCTCCACCCCGAGCGCTGCTTCCGGCGCGATGCTCCACGACGTCGACGATCTGCTCGTCGCGCCGGGTCTGGTCGACACCCAGATCAACGGCGCGGGACCGGTTGATCTGCGCCGCGATCCGGCCGGTCTTGCCTCGCTCTGCGCCGCCGCGGCGCGCCACGGCGTCACGACGTTGCTGGCGACGCTTCCCAGCCATGATCTCGACCGGGCCCTCGTCGGCGAGCTGGGCGACGCGGCAGCGGTGATGCGCCGCGTCGAGGGCGAAGCACCCGTGGCGACCGTCGCCGGCCTTCACCTCGAGGGACCCTTCCTGGCGCCCGCACGCGCCGGGGCCCATCGTCTCGCCGACCTGCGCCCGATCGACGCCGAGATCGTGCAGGCGTGGGCTCGGGATCCGTTCGTCGCCATGGTGACCTTGGCGCCGGAGCTCGACGGTGCCATCGAAGCCATCGAGACGCTGACTGCATCCGGCACCGTCGCCGCCATCGGGCACACCGACGCCGAGCGAGGTCACGTCAGCGCCGCCGTCGATGCCGGCGCACGCCACGTGACCCACCTCTGGAACGCCATGGCCGGCCTGCACCATCGAGCCCCCGGGGTGGTCGGCGCGGCGCTCACCGACGAACGGATCACCGCCGGGCTCATCTGCGACGGAGCCCACGTCGACCCCCTCGTCGTTCGCCTGAGCTGGCAGGCGATGGGCCCCGAACGCCTGGTGCTGGTCAGCGACGCGGTCGCATCCCCCGAAACCGCACACCCCGGCGACGGCGCTGCGGTGATCGGCGCCGACGGGACGCTCCAGGGCTCGACCACGATGCTCGACCAGGGTGTTCGCAACCTCATCGCCTTCGCCGGCGCCTCGGAGGTCGATGCCCTGGCGACGGCGACGCGGAACCCGGCTCGGCTGCTGGGACGCAGCGACCTCGGTGTGCTGGCCCCCGGCGCACGGGCCGACATCGTGGTCTTCGACGACGACCTCGTTCCGGTCCATGTCATGATCGGCGGCCGATGGACCCCGGACCCCGGGTCGCCCGGATCCTGAGCCGCCGGTCAGCGGAAGCCGTCGAGCACCTCGACGGCAGCGTCGGCGGGCAACAGCGCCGAGGTGCCCCCCGGGTCGAAGGGGACCACCGGGAGCTCGACGCTCTCGATGTCGGCGCCACGCATCTTGCGCGCCAACGAGAGCGCATCGAACATGCCCATCTCGTCGTCGATGCGCAGGCCACCCGACAGCCCGCCGAGCACCTGCAACAACGTGATGGGATTGCGCGTACCGCCGATCTCGTCGAACACCGCGAGCAGGAACCGGCGCTGGCGATCGCCGCGTCCGATGTCGGCGGTGCCATCGGTGCTGCCGAGGCCCGAGGCGATGATCTGGTCGCACGTGGCGTTCGCCCCGAGTGCCCGACGGACCTCGGGAGCCGAGAACTCGGTGTAGGTGCGGCTCCGCACGTAGGCGAGCGCGCGCTGGGGCCCCAGCTCGATCGCGCCGCGCTGGCGGACCATCAGGCCGCTCTTGGGGTCGCAGGCCGGGCGAGGGAAGTCGATGGTGATCGAACCCACCGCCTCGACGACCTCCAGGAACCCGGCGATGTCGACCTCGAGATACCGCTGCAGCGGAAGGCCGAGCTCGCGCTGCACGGTGCGGATGAGTGCGGGCGCCCCGCCGACGACGGCGGCCGAGTTCAGCTTCGCGGCGTTGCCGCCGTCGATCGGCAGCCACAGATCCCGCGGTAGCGACATCATGCGGTTGCCGTCGTCGCCGATGTGGAGCACGACCATCGTGTCGGTGCGGCTGCCCTCGACCCCCAGGCCGATGCTGGGCGCCGTGGCGAGGTCGGGATCGACACCCTCGCGGCTGTCGGTCCCGACGATCAGGTAGTTGGTGAAATCGCCACCGGCAGCCAACGCGCCGGCGGTGTCGACCCGCTCGATCCGGTTCCACTGCACCAGCGCGTAGACGAACATCCCGAGCAGCAGCACGACCGGTACGGCGACAGCCGTCGCGATCCACGGGCCCCGACGGCGCTTGCGGGCGGGGGCCTCGGTGTCGGGTCGTCGGTGCGGCGCGCCGACGGGATCGCCCGGCAGCGATGCCGGTGTCGGCGACGGTGCCGGTGTCGGCCCCACCGGGGCTCCCGGTGACCGGACGGCACCAGGAGTGGGTCGACCCGGTGCCGCAGCGGGGCCGGCGCCCGCTGCGCCTGCGGCATCGACCCGGAAGCGGCGCTGATCCACCCGTCGGCCGTCGTCGGCGGTGCCCGGCGGCGACGGCGGCGGAACCGGTGGGTGGACGGGTCGAGCCCCGGCGGCCCAGTCTTCGTCGAGGGGCGCCTCGTCGAGGTCGGGGAGGCGCCGGAGGCGTTCCCAGGCCGACTGGTCGTCGGTGGGCTCGGATCGCGGAGGTTGGTCATCGGGGGACACTGGGGACAATTCCACCACGGAACGCGCCGGATGCGGCACCACGGATTCCCGGGGGATCCGATCGGTCCTGCGCGCCCGAGCCGTTTGGTGTCGCGAACACGAGCCACGCTACGCTCAGCAGCCACATCGCCCCCAGTGGTCGCACGAGTGCCACCGGAACCGATCACCCCAGGGAATCCACCCACCGATGACCCATCCCACGCTCATACGTTGGTGTGCCGCACTCGTCGTGACGTTGGCCTTTGCGGCCGCTGTGCCGCCGGCGGCATCCGACGACGACCCGAAATCCATCGCCGACGCCAAAGAGGAACGCGACGAGGCTCGCGAACGCCAGCTCGAGGCGGCGATGAACCTGTCCATCGTCGATGCCGCCGATGTCGAGGTCGTCGAGGCCCTCGAGGCGGCGACCGAGCTCGTCAACCTGCAACAGGCCAAGGTCGACGCCTCCGAGCAGCGTCTCGCCGCGGTTCGCGACGCCCGACGCCAGGCCGAGATCGACCTCGAACAGACCGGCGCCGCCATCGTCGACCTGCGTCACCGGGCCCGGGACTACGCAGTCGAGTCCTATGTCGGTCTGGCCGATTCCCGGGCCGAGGCCTGGTTCGACGCCAGCGACGCCACCGTGGCCGCCCACAAGGTGGCCCTGCTCGACACCATCGGCACCGACACCGCCGACGTCGTCGATCAGCTGCGGGCGCTGGAGGAGACCCGCGGCGATCTGCTGATCGACGCCGAGCGGGCCCAGATCGAAGCCGACGAGATCGCTGCGGATCTGGCGGTCGACCTCGGGGAGCTCGAGGAGCGTCGCAACCGTCAGGTCCAGCTCAAGGCCGAGCTCGATCGCCGTCGGACCGAATGGGAAGCTGCGCTGGAGACCGCCGAGCAGGAAGAAGCCGACCTCGAGGCGTTCATCAAGGCAGAAGAGGAGCGCGTCGCACGCGAGCTCGAGCGGGCACGAGCTGCAGCCGCGGCTGCAGCGGCGTCGTCCTCGGGAGCCAGTTCGGTGCCGTCGGCCCCGGTCGGGGTCATCGACGCCGACGGATGGACATGGCCCACCGCCGGGGGAGTGGCGTCGGGCTTCGGCCAACGGCTGCATCCGATCCTCGGCTACTACCGGATGCACAGCGGTCTCGACATCGGCGGGGCGCAGGGTCAGCCCATCTGGGCCGCCAACGAGGGCATCGTCATCATGGCGGGTTGGAACGGCGGCTACGGCAACACCGTGGTCATCCAGCACGGCGACTCGTCGGTCACCACCCTCTATGCCCACATGTCGGGCTTCGCGACCTCCGTCGGTGATTACGTCACCTCCGGCCAGGTCATCGGCTACGTCGGTTCCACCGGCTTGTCGACGGGTCCCCACCTGCACTTCGAGGTGCGCATCAGCGGGTCCCCGGTCGACCCCATGCCCTACCTGCCCTGACCGCGGCCTCCGGGTGGCGCGCCGGGTGTCAATTCCCGACCAGTTGGGTAGGGTTTTGGTCGCGCGATCACGAAGCGCGTCCGTCGCGACCGCCCGAGGGGCTACCGGACGGACCCGAGACACCACGGAGAAGACCACCATGGCGAGCTTCCGAGACCTTCTGGCCAAGGCGAAGGCAGAGGTGAACGAGGTCACCACCGCCGAGGCCGAGGACCTGTTGGCCCAGGGCTGGACCCTGCTCGACGTCCGCGAGCCCGACGAGTACGAACAGGGGGCCATCCCCGGGTCGATCCACATCCCCCGAGGTCAGCTCGAGAGCTCCATCGAGAGCCGCATCGGCGACAAGGACGCGCCCATCGTGGCGATGTGCGCCGGGGGCGTCCGCTCGGCGTTCGCGGCCCAGACCCTCGCCGCGCTCGATTACGGCCGTGTGGTCTCCATGGACGGTGGTTTCAACCGCTGGAAGGACGAGGGCCGCGACTGGTCGACGCCGCGCACGCTCGAACCGGGCCAGCGCAACCGCTACCAACGGCACCTGTTGTTGCCCGAGGTCGGTGAGGAGGGTCAGCTGAAGCTGCTCGACGCCAAGGTCCTCTGCCTCGGTGCCGGCGGGCTCGGCTCGCCTGCAGCGCTCTACCTGACCGCCGCCGGTGTCGGCACGATCGGCATCGTCGACATGGACGTGGTCGACGAGTCCAACCTGCAGCGACAGATCCTCCACAACCAGGATCGCATCGGCGAACGCAAGGTCGACTCCGCCAAGAAGACCCTGCTGGCGCTCAACCCCGACGTCAACGTCGTCACCCACGATGTCCGCCTCGCAGCCGACAACATCGTGGACATCATCTCGGGCTACGACGTCATCATCGACGGCGCCGACAACTTCCCCGTGCGCTACATGCTCAACGACGCCTCGGTGAAGCTGGGTATCCCGGTGGTCCACGGCTCGATCTTCCGGTTCGAGGGTCAGGTCACCGTCTTCGATCCCAAGACCGGCCCCACCTACCGCGACATGATCCCCGAGCCGCCCCCGGCCGAGCTGGCACCCAGCTGCGCCGAGGCCGGCGTGCTGGGCGTTCTGCCGGGCATCGTGGGCAGCATCCAGGCGCTCGAGGCCATCAAGTTGATCCTCGGCCTGGGCGACAGCCTCGTCGGGCGGCTCCTGGCCTTCGACGCCGCCGAGATGAGCTTCCGGGAGTTCAAGCTCCGGCGCGATCCCTCGGTGGAGATCACCTGGGAGAACCGCGATCAGATCCAGGTCGTCGAGCTCGACGGACTCTGCCAGCCCGCACCGTTGGTGGCGCCTGCCTGATCAGTGATCCGGGTCCCGGAGCCGGCACCGGTGGTTGCCCGGCTCCGGCTCGGCCGGGTCAGATGCGCCGGCAGCCCAGAAGGACCTCGGGTCCACCGTCGTCGGAGGTCGCGTAGGCACACACCCGGCGGCGCCGGTCCGGGATGTCGACGGCCACCCGGAACCCACGCGTCGTGCGGTGGCCGTAGACCTGATCCATGTCGAAGCGGTACTGCGAGGCGGTGGTGGTGGCCACGGTGCGTCGGCCCACCGTGATGCGGACCTCGACGGGGGCGACAGCAGCGTTGGCCCCCGCGTCCACCACGTCGGGATCGGCGACCCACCCGCCCACGATGGCCGTGCCGTTGCGGCGCCGGGTGTCCTCGAGCGCACCGATGGGTGCGCTCAGGTTTCCGCTGGCGCCCACCGCCCCGACCGTGAACTTGGTCGACAGGAGCTGGCTGTCGAGCCCACCGCCGGCGGCGATGACCCCGTTGTTGACGGCCGAACGGAACTGTGAGCCGGTCATGGTGGCGGTGCCGGTGGTGCCGCGGACGGTGATGGTGGCCCGCTCGACGCGACCGGATGCACCGACGTTGCCCGAGATCGACAGGCTGACGGCTTCGCCGATGCTGCCTCGGCCCGCAGCTGCGATCCAGCGCCCGATGTCGGATCCGGAATACTCGCGGACCCAGGTGGCGAAGGGGTTGCCCTCGCTGTCGAACCGGTCGGGCTGTGCGACGAGGTACGGCAGCGAGGTCACGAACACGTAGCCGCTGTCCTCGCTGTGGCCCCCGTTCGAGGAGCTGTAGAACGCCGCGAACGGCTGCCCGTTGTAGGTGAGCACCCGATCGGCGGTGCGATCGACCGCATCTCGCCACCGGTCCGACATTGCCGCGATCTCGTGTCCGTAGCCGCTGTAGAACTGGTCGTAGACGCTCGAGAAGAGATCCCACGGGACGGTGCGGTTCGGGTCGGCCCTGCGGGCCGCGATGTTGGATGCCGCAAAGGTCCGGGCGGCGATGGCCTGGCTCTCGAGCGCAGCTTCGGGCCACGATGACGGCACCTCGGCGATGCCGTAGAGATACTGCTGCATCGACAACCCCTCGAGCACCTGCCACAGCGTGTCGTTGGTGCCGGGGCGGGGAGTGAAGACGAGACGGCCCCACTGGTAGCGGTTGCCGCTGGTACCGAAGGGGTCCGCGACGCCGCTCGGCACGGTGCGCACGGGTTCGCCCTGGGTGAAGTCGATGGTGACCGGGCGGGAGCGGCAGACGTTGACGCCGTCGACCCGGCACCGGTTGACACCATTGGGGGTACGGACCCTCATCCGGCCGTTGGTGAGCCGATCGACGATCAGGGTCGTCGCCCCAGCCGACGTCCAGACGACCGTGCCGTCGGCGTCGCGCAGGCGCACCACGCCGGTGGTCTCGACACGGATCGACCGTGCGGTCGAGAGGTGGACACGTACGCCGGCGTCGCCCACATCGCGGGTGGCCAGCTCGGTGCCCGGATAGTAGAAACCGAGGATCTGCTCGTGCGACTGGCCGGCGAGTGCCCGGCCGTATGCGCCGTATTGGCTCATGCCGACGCCATGGCCCCAGCCACCACCCTCGATGCGGATGGTCGTCGACGAGGCATCCGATGCGTTCTGGGCGCTCACCGGCGATCCTGCGGCCAGCATGGTCAGCGCGAGCAGCATTGCTGCGACGACAAACCGCGCCGAGCGCTGGTTCGTGTTCGATGTCTGCACCGAGCGTCCTTCGTGGTCGTGGTCCGCCGGGTCATGGTCGCGGACGGTGCCGGGCCATGCAAGGCAGCCCCCTGCCGGCGGCACCATCGAGCGGTCACGATCAGGCCGAGGGGCGTCGACGCTTTCGGCCGCGTCGGGGCCGATCCTGTTCGGGATTCGCGGCGGAGTAGCTCTCGAGAACCTCATCGGTGGGTCCATCGGCCACGACCCGGCCCTTCTCAAGCCAGATCACCCGTGTGCACATCTGGCTGATCTCGGCCTGGTTGTGGCTGACCACGATGACGGCGCCTGCCGAGGCACAGATCTCGTCGAGGCGCTCGGCCGCCTTGGCCCGGAATCGACGGTCGCCGACCGCCAACGCCTCGTCGATCAGCAGGATCTCGGGACGCGCGGCGGTCGCCACAGCGAACGCAAGGCGCGCCCGCATACCCGACGAGTAGGTGCGCAGGGGCAGGTCGATCGACTCCGCCAGATCGGTGAAGGCACAGATCTCGTTCACGGTGCGGTCGATGTCTTCGGAGGCGATACCGAGGGCCAGGCAGCCCATCTCGATGTTGCGTCGACCCGACAGCTTCCGGTTCAGCACCGCGCCGACGCCGAGCAGCTGGGGGCGTCCCGCGGCGAGGATCTCGCCTCCGTCGAGGTCGATGAGACCCGCGATGCCGGTCAACAGCGTGCTCTTGCCCGAGCCGTTGCTGCCGACGATGCCCAGGCTCTCGCCGCGGTGCAGCGTCAGAGAGACACCCCGGACTGCGTGGACGTCGCGATAGCGCGGCGCGGACCGGCGAAAGCCCCGGCGGAGCCGGTCGGCGAGCCCGAGTCGCTGGTCGAGGTAGGTCCGATACGTGATGTGGACATCTCGCACGACGACCACCGGATCGTCCGGTGGACCCGGCTCCGCGTCGGGACTGCCGAGGTCGTCGGACACGGAGTCCGGCGCGAGAGCGGGCTCGGTGGAGGGCTCGGTCCGGGGGCTGGATTCGGGTCCCCTGTCGTTCGAGGTGCCGCTCATCGTCGCGTGGATCCGTAGCTGAGTTCGCCGCGCCAGAACACCAGGAAGCCGATGGCCAGCGAGAAGACCGCCCAGGCAGGCGCCGTCACCCAGAACCACCAGGGCGTCGCCACGTCGATCAGGCACCAACGGATGAGCGTCAGGAACTGGTAGATCGGGTTGAGCTCGAACCAGATCAGTACCGCCGGATCCGTCGAGAACGCCCGGGGGTCGAAGATGGTGCCCGATGCGTAGAAGAGCAGCCGCGTGCCGTGGGGAACGATCTGGGACAGATCGCGGAACGCGTTGCCGAGGCGGGCGAACAAGAAGCCGGCGCCGGAGACGAAGAGGAACAGCGCACCGAGGATCAGCGGCAGCAGGAGCCAACGCCAGCTGGGACGCTCGCCGGTGATCAGCGCCACGAAGAGCATGACGGCGAAGGCCGGGAGGTAGTTGTACAGGTTGGTCAATGCGCTGGCGGCCGGGATGACCGCTCGCGGGAAGTAGATCGACCGGATGAGCGTCTCGTTGGCCTCCATCAGGTGGGATGCCTTGGTGAGCGTCTGATTGAAGTAACCCAGGGTCAAGACGCCGACCACCAGGTAGACGATGAAGTTGTCGAGACCCCGGTCGGTCTCGAGGAGCAGGCCGAAGATCAGGTAGTACACCGCGGTCTGCAACAGCGGGTTCACGAGGAACCACAGGTTGCCGAGCACCGTGTTCAGGTGCTGTGCCTGCAGCTCCTGGCGGGGCACGGTGAAGATGAAGTCGCGGCGTGCCGCCAGCTCTCGCAGGTAGGCCCGGAGCCCGAGACGCCCCGTCACCGGCTCGAGGGCCGCGAAACCGGCATCGCCGGTCTCTCCGGCTCTGGAGAATCGCGGTCGGGGCGACCCGCTCGCAGGCGTTTGGTTGTTCATCGAGGCGCCACGTTCGCCACCCGCTGTGCGCGGTCCCGCACTCCGATGAGGAACCCGGCACCCCAGGCGCCGTGCATGGTGGGGAAGACGGCTCCGAGCGTCATGCGGGCCCGGGGATCGAGAGCAGGAGCAGCGACCGTCGCGCCGAGCACCGCTGCGGCGTAGACCACCGGTGCGGCGATCATCCAGCGGCGTCCGGTTGCCGCGCCGAGGAGCCCGGTGGTCACACCCACGAGGGTGAGCGGTGGCGCCAGCTGCCGCAAGCGCAGCGCCCGGGGGTTGCGGCGCAGCATCTCCCGCTTCCAGCGCCCGTAGTCGAAGTACTGGCGGGCGAGGCGGCCCAGTCCCTCGCGCGGGTGGTAGCGGACCACGAGTTCGGGATCGAACCACACCACGTGACCGCTGTCGCGCAGCCGCCAGTTCAGCTCGTAGTCCTGGTTGCGGACCAGCGACTCGTCGAAGCCGCCGACGCTGCGCAACACGGCGGCGTCGAAGACGCCGAGATAGGCCGTGTCTGCCGGACCTTCGGCGCCCCCGTAGTGGAATCGGGCATCGCCCACACCGAATCGCGAGCCCATGGCTGCGGCGACGGCGCGCCCCACTGTTCCGGAGCCGACTGCATGTTGTACACCTCCCACGTTGGCCGCACCGGTTCGCTCGAGCGTCTCGACCGCGCGGGCCAGATAGCCCGGCGGGAGAACACAGTGGGCATCGACCCGGGCGATGATCGACCCTCGTGCCGCGGCGATGGCCTGGTTGAGCCCGGCAGCGGTGCCCCCGGAAGGGTTGGCGACCACCGACACGCACGTATGGGCGTCGGCGAGCCGCTCTGCCTCGGCCTCGGTTCCATCGTCGGAGGGGCCGACCGCGATCACCAAGTCGACATCGGCGTCGACGACCTGATCGAGGACCGAGGTCGCTGCGGCCCAGAGATGGGCCCGGTCGTTGCGGGCGGGCATCACCGCACTGATGCGGCGTCTGTCGGACACGGTCGGCCCGGCTGGTTACAGCCGCCCGGTGAGCACGGTCCACACGGTCCGCAGGATGATCTGCAGATCGAGGATCGGGGACCAGTTCACCAGGTACTGCAGATCGTGACCGAGCTTGTAGCCGGGATCGGTGTGGTAGTTGCCGTGGACCTGCGCGAGGCCGGTGATGCCCGGTGGGATGTCGTGGCGGCGCCCGTAGCCCGGGATCAGCATCTCGTACTGCTCGGCGAACTCGGGCCGCTCGGGACGGGGGCCCACGAAGGACATCTCGCCGCGCACGACGTTGAAGAACTGCGGGAGCTCGTCGAGGCGGCTGCGACGGATCCACCCGAGTCCTCGCACGACGCGCGGGTCGTCGGCGGCGGCTTTGACCGCACCGCTGTCGACCTCGGCGTCGAGGTGCATCGTGCGGAACTTGTACAGCGTGAACGTCGTGCCGAAGCGCCCGACACGCTCCTGACGATGGATGATCGAACGACCGGCCCGCAGCCGGACGTAGGCGGCGGTGAACCCCAGGGCGAGCAGGATGAACGGTGACAGCACCAGGAGATACACGATCTCGGTGATCCGCTTGAAGTGGGCCTGGTTCGACGGCAGTGCGTGCGCCCGCAGCGACACGAACGGCATGCCCGCGATCTGGCGGGTGCGCTGCAGGCCGAGGAGGGTGTCGGACGGGTTGATCCTCTGGAAGACCCCGATGCGGCGGGCCTCGAGTTGCTCGAGGGGATGGGGGTAGATGGCATCGAGGGTGTTGCCGCTCAACAACAGGGCGTCGGTGGCGTGCACCCGTTCGATGGCTTCGGCGAGACGGTCGGTGTCGGCGACCTGGCCGGCGATGCGCACGTGGGGCTCGCAGGCCTGGAGGTGGGCACGGGCGAGATGGATGTCGTCGGGGTTGCCGACGAGCAGGACGCGAGGGGCGCCGTAGCGGCGGTTGCGCAGCGACAGCGCCAGCCAGCGGTTGAACGTGACGCCGAGCGAGCCGAACACCAACAGCAGAGCCAGGTTGCCTCGGGGCATGAGGTACGTGCCGGTGAGCAGTGCGAATGCGGCGTCGACGAGCACGGCGGCGAAGGTGAGCGCCGAGACCCGCGGCAGCCAGAGGCGGGCACCGAGGCGCTTCATGGGCTCGTACAGCCCACCGAAGTAGTAGATGATCATGTGGATCGCCGTGGCGATCGCGAACGTGGCCGCATAGGTCGACACGGCCTTGGGCCAGGTGAATCCGAAGCGCACCAGCAGCGAACCCCACAGCACGGCCTGGAGCACCACGACGTCGGCGAGGTGCATCCAGCGCAGGCCGAAGGGCAGGGTGCGGCGGTCGGGGACAGCAGCTGCCGCGCGATCTGCCGGCTCGGTGATCTGGGGTGGGGTGCGGATGTCGGTCATGAGAAGATACCGCTCACATGGGCGATGGCAGGGGGCGGCACAGGGCCGTCGCCAACCCGCGCAGTGTAGAGCGCACTCGTGGCACCGCGGTGGCATGGCTCTTCGGCTGTGGTGCATGCCACAGCCGGTACGGTTGTCGCCCATGGCCCGACCGGCGGTGAGCTGGATCCTGTTGACGATGGGCGACCGCCCCACCGAGGTCGCAGCGGCCGTGTCGTCGATACCCGACCGGCCGGGTGGTCCCGATGCCGACGTCGTCGAGCGGACCGAGGTCATCGTCGTCGCCAACGGTGTACCCGAGGGCCTCCCGGTCGTGCCGTCGGAGGTCGCAGATGGTGTCCGGGTCGTCCATTCTCCGGAGAACCTCGGCATCCCCGGCGGTCGAAACCTCGGCGCGGCCACGGCCACCGCCGACGTCCTCGCGTTCTTGGACGACGATGCCACCATTGCCGCACCCGAGGCCGTACGCGCCGCACTCGCGCGATTCGCCGCCGAACCCGATCTCGGCGTCGTGGCGTTGCGCATCGTCGATCCGGAGTCCGGGCACACGATGCGGCGTCACGTGCCCCGGCTCCGGAGCGGTGACGCCGACCGGTCGGGACCCGTGACGAGCTTTCTCGGCGGTGCCTGCATCATCAGACGGAGTTCGTTCGTCGAGGTAGGCGGCTACGAGGCGGCTCTGTTCTATGCGCTCGAGGAGACGGATCTGGCGTGGCGGCTCGTCGACGCGGGCTGGCGCATCGACTACGTCGCCGAGGCGGTGGTGCATCATCCGGCGACCGACATCTCGCGCCACGGCGCGGCCCATGAACGCACGGCGCGCAACCGGGTGATGGTCGCCCGTCGTCTCCTGCCGATGCCCCTGGCTCCCGTCTATGTGTTGACCTGGTCCGCCATCACCTTGCTCCGCGGCCGTTCGGTTGCGGCATGGCGGGACTGGTGGCGCGGGACACGGGCCGGTCTGGCGGCACCGGTCGAGCGCCGACCCATCGGATGGGCGGGTGTGTGGCGCCTCACGAGGCTCGGACGCCCCCCGATCATCTGAGCGGGCCCGGCGGGACACTACGCTCGCAGCCATGCCCAAGCGCGTGGTCATCATCGGTGGGGGACCGGCGGGCAACAGCGCCGCAACCCACGCAGCTCGTCTCGGTGCCCGGGTCACGATGATCGAACGGGACATCGTGGGTGGTGCAGCGCACCTGCTGGACTGCATCCCGTCCAAGGCGATGATCGCCACCGGCGGCGCCATCTCGTTCATCAACCGCGTCGAGGGCATGGGTCTCGGCGACACCGAGGCCCGCATCGACGTCACCTTGTTGAAGGAGCGCGTCTCGAGCATCGAGCGCCGGCTCCATGCCCAGATGGTCAACCTGCTCGAGAGCCAGAGTGTCGAACTGATCAGCGGCACGGGCCGCCTCGACGGTCCCCACCGTGTCGTGGCCGACACGCCCAACGGCGAGCTCGCCTTCGAGGCCGATCTCGTGGTGCTGGCGACTGGTAGTCGCCCCCGCATTCCGGAGTGGTGCCATCCCGACGGCTCCCGCATCCTGACGACCCGCGACGCGTACCCGCCGGCGGAGCTGCCGTCGCACCTGATCGTCATCGGGTCGGGCGTCACCGGTGTGGAGTTCGTCCACATGTTCAAGAGCTTCGGTGCCGACGTCACCCTGCTCGTCAGCCGCCAGCAGGTGCTGCCCGCCAAGGATCCCGAGGTCGCGGCGGCGCTCGAACAGGATTTCCTGCGGCGCGGCGTCAACCTCTTCAAGGGCGCACGAGCCGTGGGCATCGACGTCGAGGGCGATCAGGTGAAGGTGCGCTGCGACGACGGCCGGACCGCCATCGGCAGCCACGCCCTGCTCGCCATCGGCTCCATCCCGAACTCCGACACGCTCGGTCTCGAGACCGCCGGGGTCCGCACCGACCACGGCTACGTCACCGTCGACGAGAACCTTGTTTCTTCGGTTCCGCACATCTATGCCGCCGGCGATCTCTCCGGGCGCCTGCCGCTGTCGTCGGTCGGGTCGATGCAGGGCAAGAAGATCATCGAGCACGCGCTCGGTGTCCACGGGGCCCGGACGCTGCGCAACATCGACTACGACAAGGCCGCGTCGGCCATCTTCACCGAGCCCGAGATCGCCGATGTCGGCCTGGCCGAGGCCGATGCGTTCGCAGAGGGCCGCAAGGTCCGGGTCACCAAGGTTCCGTTCTCGGTGTCGGCGAAGGCCCTGATCAACGACGATCCCCGTGGGTTCGTGAAGATCGTGTCCGACCCCGCCACAGGCGTTGTCCTCGGCGGTTCGATCGTCGGGCGCCACGCGGCGGAGTTGATCGCGGTACTGGCCATCGCCGTCCAGTCCCGCCTGACGGTGACCGACATCGCCGAGAGCCTCTTCGTGCACCCGACCCTGGCCGAGGTCCTGTCCGAGGCTGCGGAGTGACCGACCCGCCTGCGTCGCCGGTCGACGCGACCGGCGATCCGGTCGCGTCGGTGGCCCAACGCTGTTTCGGTCGGGCGATCGACCTGCTGGTGGTCGCCACGTTCTCCATGGGGCTGTTGATCCCCACCGTCCAGACCGAGGGTGACACCTTGTCGCTGCCCGGCTGGACCCAGTGGGTCGCGCTGGGGCTGTGGGTGGCGTACGAGGCGTCGATGACTGCGCTGCTGGGCACCACCGTGGGCAAGATGGCCGTCGGGATCCAGGTCGTCGATCGGCGCACGGGTCGCCGCCCGAGCTGGCCCAACGCCATCGCCCGTACCCTGCCGGTACCGCTTCTGTTGCCGTTGGTGTCGTTCTTCGCCCTGGCCGTCTATCCGACGGCGTTGTTCGATCTCGATCGTCGCCGCGGCATCACCGACCGCATCGCCGACACCGTCGTGGTGCGGGCGGATCCGGCGCGGCGCCGCTGAGGACGGTTCCGGCAGCGATCAGTCGGGTTCGATGACGACGACGACGTCACCGCCGCCGACCGAGTCGCCGGCGGCCACGTTGATCTCGGCGATCGTGCCGGTGACATCGGCTGCGATGTTGTTCTCCATCTTCATGGCCTCGAGCACCACCACGGTGTCGCCGGCCTCGACGTGGTCGCCGACCTCGACCGGGATCTTCACGACCGTGCCCTGCATCGGCACGCTGATCTTTCCCGTCCCGGCGCCGGCGGCACCTGCCGCTGCGGCGGCGCGACGGCGCGGCTTGGCCGCGCCTGCGGCGACCGCAGCCACCTCGGGGACCCACATCGCGACGTCGAAGCGTTTGGCGTCGACCTCGACGGTCACGCTGCGCCGCACGAGCGGCCCGTCGCTCTCGGGTGCGCCGCCGCCGGCGGGAGCGGCGCGGACACCGGTGAGGTCGAGGACCTCTTCGACCCATTTCGTGGAGTGCTCGATGGCGACGAAATCGGGGTGTTCGAGGATGGCGATGTCGGCGGGCAGGGTGGTGGCGACGCCGTTGATCTCGAGTTCGCGCATCGCCCGGAGCGTGCGGGCGATGGCGCGCTCACGGTCGCGGCCCCAGCACACGAGCTTGCCGACGAGGTTGTCGTAGTACTGGCTGATCTCGTCGCCGGCCTCGTAGCCGCCGTCCCAGCGTGTGCCGTAGCCGGCCGGGGGGCGCAGCGAGGTGATCGGACCCGGGCTGGGGAGGAACGCGCCCTCGGCTGGATCCTCGGCGTTGATGCGGACCTCGATGGCGTGCCCGTCGATGCGGACGTCGTCCTGGGTGAGGGGCAGCTCCTCGCCGTCGGCGACCCGTAGCTGCAACTCGACGAGGTCGAGGCCGGTGACCATCTCGGTGACGGGGTGTTCGACCTGGAGGCGGGTGTTCATCTCGAGGTAGTAGAACTCACCGGCTTCGTAGAGGAACTCGACGGTGCCGGCATTGGTGTAGCCACACCCGACGGCGACCTTCACCGCGGCCTCGCCCATGCGGGTGAGGATCGCGGGATCGATGCCGGGGGCGGGTGCCTCTTCTATGAGCTTCTGGTGGCGGCGTTGGGCCGAGCAGTCGCGTGTGCCGAGATAGATGCAGTTGCCGTGGGTGTCGGCCAAGACCTGGACCTCGACATGGCGGGGCTTGGTGAGGTAGCGCTCCATGTAGATCTCGTCGCGGCCGAAGTAGGCGAGGGCCTCGCGCTGGGCCGATTCGATGGCCGCCTGGACCTCGTCGGCGGAACCGACGACCTTCATGCCACGACCGCCGCCGCCGTATGCGGCCTTGATGGCGATCGGATAGCCGTACTCCTCGCCGAACGCGATGACCTGGGACGCGTCGGTGATGAGGTCGGTGGTACCGGGTACCCCGTGGACGTCGACACGCTCGGCGGCGAGGCGCGCGGAGATCTTGTCGCCCATCACCTCGATGGCCTCGGGCGGGGGACCGATGAACGTGACGCCACGGTCGGTGATCGCCCGGGCGAAATCGGCGTTCTCCGAGAAGAAGCCGTACCCGGGATGGACCGCCTGCGCGCCCGAGCGCTCGATGGCATCGAGGAGCGCGTCGGTGTTCAGATAGCTCTCGGCAGCGGTCTGGCCGCCGAGCGCGTATGCCTCGTCGGCGAGCCTGACGTGGAGGGCGTCGCGGTCGAGCTCGGAGTACACCGCGACGGTCGTGATGCCGAGCTCTTGGCAGGCGCGGATCACCCGGACGGCGATCTCTCCTCTGTTGGCGACGAGCACTTTGGTGAACACGGTGGACGCGACCTCGTGGGGGTTCTGGAGCGGGGGCCGAGCGGATTCTGCCACGATTCGCGGCCGGAGCCGCGATTCGCGTCCACCCGGTGCCACCATTACCGGCGTGACGATCGACGAGCGACCCGCAGCCGAGCGCGGAGCCCTGGCCGGGGCTGCGCTCACCGACACCATTTTCGGACCCGTCGTCTGGGTGGCCGAGACCGGTTCGACCAACGACGACCTGCTCGCGGCGGCCAGGACGGGCGCTGCTGCGGGCTCGGTGCTCGTCGCTGATCACCAACGGGCCGGACGTGGCCGTCGCGACCGCTCGTGGGTGACCGCCCCCGGCGATGCCCTGCTGGTGTCCGTGCTCGTCGATTTCGACGATGCCGACGAGGCGGCGGCGCTGGCGACGACGCTGATCGCCACGTCCGCCGTCGAGGCCCTGCACGCCTTCGGCTACGACATGGTGCGCATCAAATGGCCGAACGACCTCGTCGTCGGTGAGCCCGGCGCCCACCGCAAGCTCGCCGGCATCCTGGCCCAGGCCGTGGCCGTCGACGGGCGTGTCCGCGTGGTGATCGGGATGGGGCTGAACCTTCGTGGCGCACGCCTCGATGCCGACGGTGCGGTCGCGCTCGATCAACTGGAGCGTTCCGTCGATCCCGCCGTCGGCGATCCTGCGCCTTTGGCAGGCGCGTACGAGGTGCTCGTCGCGGTGTTGGAGCACTTCGATCGATGGTGGACACGGCTGGGCGAACCCGACGGCCGCGAATCGCTGCGCGCTGCGTGGCTCGCCGAGTCGGCGACGGTCGGCACCCGTGTGCGCGCCGACCTGGGTGACCAGGTGGTGACCGGCCTCGCCGCATCGGTCACCGCCGACGGCGCCCTGGTGGTCGAACCCCACGGCGGCGACGCCCTGGTCATCCGCACCGCCGACGTCGTGTCGCTGCGACCGCTGGTCTGAGCGCAGGGGTTGACCCCAGTCGTTCGGCGTCGGCCGTTACGCTGACCAGCCATGTCCCCCGCCCGCCGACGACCGCGCCCGCGCCGTACGTGGCCCCAGAGGTTGTTCCTCTTCTTCAACCTCTTCGTGATCGTCGCGGCGATGGCATCGGCCGGGGTGCTCGCGTACGCGAAAGACACCGTGTCGAGCATCCCGCGCGTCGCGTTCCCCGGCGACGTGCTGGCTACCGAGGACGCCGACAGCAATGAGCCCATCAACTTCCTCCTCGTCGGCGCCGACAGCATCGCCACCCTCGACGAGGGCGACCCGTTGCGCAACACGCGCTCGGAGGCGAACCTGCTCACCGACACCATGATCGTGCTGCGGGTGGACCCCGAGTCGGGCGCCGCCGCTGTCATGTCGATCCCGCGAGACCTCTGGATCCCCGACCTCGGCTACAAGATCAACTCGGCGTATGCCCTCGGCGAGGAGGACCTCCTGGTCAGCACGATCCAGGACTTCCTCGACATCCCGATCCACCGCTACATCCAGGTGGACTTCAACGGGTTCCTCGAGCTCATGCGTGTCCTCGGTGGCATCCGGGTCCAGATCGACTATCCCCTGCGCGACGAGAAGGCCCAGTTCTCGGTGAACGAGACCGGCTGTGTCCGGCTGACGCCGCGCCAGGCCCTCGGCTACGTCCGGTCCCGCACGCTCACCGCCGAGACGAGCCCCGGCGTCTGGGAGCTGGTCGATCAGACGAGCGACTTCGGCCGTATCCAGCGCCAGCAGGACTTCCTCGTGCTCGCTCTGCAACGGGCGTTCGACCAGGGCATGCGCAATCCCAACACGCTGCGTGGCCTGATCGAGGACGTCGGGGCCGGCGGCTACGTCCAGCTCGACACCCGGACCACGCCCCAGGACATCCTCGACCTGGGACGCGACTTCGAGGACTTCCGGGCCGAGAGCCTGCAGCGCTACACGCTGCCCGTCGAGATCGGCAACGTCGGCCAGGCATCGGTGCTGTTCCTCGTCGAGAGCGAGGCCCAGCGGGTCCTCAACGTCTTCCGTGGTGAGGAAGCCGACAACATCTCCTTCCGCATCGCCGTTCGCAACGGGACGGGCGAGACCGGTCTCGCGCAAGAGGTGCAGCTGGCGCTGAACCTCGAGGGCTTCAACGTCACCGAAACCGGCAACGCCGACGACTTCGCCTACGACACGACGGTCATCCGGCACAGCGCGGCGCAGAAGCGCCAGGCCGAGATCCTGGCCCGCTGGCTCGAGGCCGAACCGCTGCTCGAAGAGATCGATGCCGGTGTCGATGCTCCCGTTGAGCTCATCGCCGGTGCCGACTGGGCAGGTGTGCGCAGCGAGCCGCTGCCGCCGCCCACCGCTGGGCCCGAGGCCACGCCGACGCCGGACCCCGAGTCGCTCACGCCCACCCCGACACCGACGCCGACCCCGGAGCCCCTGGCGCAGATCCGCGGGTGCTGAGCCGTCGGGCGCCCGACTACCGACGTGGTCCGTTGATCGTGCGGTGATCCGCCATGACGCCGGATCCGGGGGTCGGGGGAGTAGCGTTTGCACCCATGGGTAAGGCTTCCTCTTCGAAGAAAATCGCCCGCGCTGCGCGCGCCGGGCAGACCACGGGTCCCAACGAGCGGCGCGAGCTCGGGTTCCCGATGATCGTGGTCGGACTCATCGTCGCCGGTCTCGTACTCGTGGCGTTCGCCCGCACGACCCGCGATGCGCAGGCGTCTCCGACGCTGCAGGACCACTGGCACAGCGCGTACACCCTCTACGACTGCGTCACCGGCGGGGTGCTCCCGGCCTTCGACAGTCAGTTCGACCCGCAGGGGATCCACTCCCACGGCGACAGCCTGATCCACGTCCATCCTTTCAGCGCTTCGGTCACGGGCTCCAACGCCAAGATGAGCGTGTTCTTCGAAGCGATGGGGGCGACGGTCGAGCCCGAGGCCATCACCCTGCCGGGCGGCGAGACCCTCGAGGCCGGCGTCGAGTGCGATGGCGAGCCGACCGAGATCGTCGTCGCCATCTGGGAGGACGGCCTCGACCCGACCGGCGAACCCGACGAGATCGTGCGCGACGACTTCGGCGACATCACCTTCACGGCGCCCGAGATGGCCTACACGATCGCTCGCGTGCCGGTGGGTGTCGCACCCCCGCCACCGGGTCCCGACGTTCTCGACACCCTTGCCGCCACCTCCGGGCTCGACCGCGGCGAAGGCGTCGAGCCGCCGAACCGCTCAGCGGTTCCCGGTCCGCAGGACTTCGGCACCGGCACCGCCGACACCACCGACGCCGAACCTGCTCAAGACGAGTCCGGTGACGCCGATGGGACGACAGAGGACGGCACTGCCGAAGACGGCTGATCCGCCCTCGGCGACCACTGCCGCCGGACCCTACGGAGCACAGCCAGCCGATGGACAAGCCCACCCTCGTGATCGTCAGCGGGTACTTCAGCCCGCTGCACTGTGGCCATCTCGACATGATCGAATCCGCTGCCGCGCTCGGCGACAAGGTGGTGGTCATCGTCAACAACAACGCCCAGCAGATCCTCAAGAAGGGCAAGTTGATCATCGACGAGGCCGATCGCCTGCGCATCGTGCAGGCGTTGCGCATGGTCGACGAGGCGATGGTCGCCGTCGACGACGACCGTACGGTGTGCGCGTCGATCACCGCCATCGCCGAGGCGAATCCAGACCACCGCATCGTGTTCGCCAACGGGGGCGACCGTGACTCCGGTGCCGCCGTCCCCGAGACCGAGGTCTGCGAGCGCTACGGCATCGAGATGATCTTCGACATGGGTGGCAACACCAAACGCGACTCCAGCTCGCGCATCAACGCCGAACTCGGCATCGAATAGAGAGCCTCGGCGGGCAGCCGCCGCGTCGCTACCGGAACAAGTCGTCGGCGGGGTCGCGGACGATGTCGTCGGCCACCGAGCCCGATCCGAACCAGGCCGGGTCGCCGCCGCGGACGATGGCGACGGGAACGCCGCTGCTCTTTCCCATGACGAGCTCTGCCGCAGAGGCCAGCTCGTCGACCAGGGCGACCTCAGTCACCTGCATCTCGCGGCCCAGGGCGTCGGCGGTGCCGCGCAGGTCGAGGATGGGCAGGATCCCGGCCGAGCCGATGGCGACATCGGTCAGACCCCGTCGCCAGGGCCGGCCGAACGTGTCGGAGATGATGATGGCGACATCGAGCCCGTGGCGCCCTCGGAGGCCGTCGCGGATACGCCGGGCCGACCGGTCGCTGTCCTCGGGCAGCAGTGCCGCCTGACCCCGCTCGACGTTCGACAGATCGATGCCTGCGTTGGCGCACACGAAGCCGTGTCGTGTCTGGCTGATGATGAGCTCGCCCCGCCGCCGCAGGATCCGCACCGACTCGCGCTCGACGAGCGGCTTGTGCGACAGCGGGTCGGACGGGTCGATCTCGACCAGACAGTTCTCGGCCTTCGACACGATCTTCTGGGTGACCACCAGGACGTCGCCGTCGGCGACGACGCCGGAGGCAGCGATCATGTCGGCGAGGTCGTCGCCGGGACGCACCTCGGGCAGATCCTCGATGGGGATGATCTCGAGTCGGGTCACGACGGTGCTCCAGTGCTGGGGGAGGCGGCACCGAGCACGACGCGGCTCAGGGCTGCGGCGCGGTCGGTGTCGGCCATGATGGTGTCGGTGACGACGCAGGCCATGCCGAGGGCCTCGATGGCCGGGGCGAGGGCGGCGTCGACCTGATCGATGACGATGGTGGCGGCCAGGTCGAGATAGTGGCGAGCGACGCCGAGGGCGCTTGCCTCGATGCCCAGATCGCGCATCAGCTGTGCGGCGGGCCCCTTCAGCGCTGCACCGCCGACGATGGGGGAGACCGCCACGGTTGCGTCGCGGCGGGCGAGGACCGCCTCGCGCAGCTCTCGTATGGCGAGCAGGGGAGCAACGGACACCACCGGGTTCGACGGTGCGATGACCACGGTGGCGGCGGCGTTCACGGCGTCGATGACCCCGGGCGCCGGGGTCGCCGCGTCGGCGCCGTCGAAACGCACCGCCGAGACGTCGACGTCGTGGCGCAGCCGGACGAAGTACTCCTGGAAGCCGATCTCGCCGAGTTCGGGCACGGTCACCCGGGTCTCGATGCGGTCGTCGGTGACCGGCACGACTGCGATGCCGATGTCCCACGCCGCGGTGATCTCGGCGGTCACCTGCGACAGCGTTGCGCCTTCGCTGAGGCGGTGGGTGCGGTAGAGGTGGGTTCCGAGGTCGCGGTCGCCGAGGTTGAACCAGTCGATGCCGCCGTAGCGGCGCACCATCTCCATGGCCTGCCAGGTCTCGCCGCGTAGGCCCCATCCCCGTTCGGTGTCGTCCTGGCCGGCGAGGGTGTAGGTGACGGTGTCGAGATCCGGCGAGATGTGCAGTCCGTGCAGGACGGTGTCGTCGGCGGTGTTGACGACGGCGGTGATCGACGCGGGATCGACGACGTGCACCATGCCCCGCAGCAGCTTGGCGGCGCCGACGCCGCCACAGAGCACGACGGCGGACCCTGCCGGGTCGACGTCGGGGTGAGGGTCGGTCATGAGATGGGCTGGAGGCGGCCTTCGAGGAGGTCCATGTCGGCGTCGACCATCATGGTGACGAGGTCCTCGAAGGCGGTGGTGGGTTTCCAGCCGAAGGTGTCGGTGGCTTTGGTGGCGTCGCCGACGAGGAGGTCGACCTCGGCGGGGCGGAAGAAGCGTTCGTCGATGACGACGTGGTCCTCCCACCGCAGGCCGAGGTGTTCGAAGGCGATGGTGACGAACTCTCGGACGCTGTGGGTCTCGCCGGTGCAGATGACGTAGTCGTCGGGTTCGGGCTGTTGCAGCATCTGCCACATGGCGGTGACGTAGTCGCCGGCGAAGCCCCAGTCGCGTTTGGCGTCGAGGTTCCCCAACGCAAGGGTGTCTGTCTGGCCCAACTTGATCCGGGCGGCGCCGTGGGTGATCTTGCGGGTCACGAACTCGAGGCCCCGCCGGGGGCTCTCGTGGTTGAACAGGATCCCCGAGCTCGCATGCAGGTCGTAGCTCTCGCGGTAGTTGACCGTGATCCAGTGCCCGTAGACCTTCGCGACCCCATAGGGGCTGCGGGGATGGAACGGCGTGGACTCGGTCTGGGGGACCTCGGCGACCTTGCCGAACATCTCGCTGCTCGACGCCTGGTAGAAGCGGATCCCGGGATCCACGATCCGCACTGCGTCCAACAGTCGGGTCACGCCCAGCGCGGTGGTCTCGCCGGTGAGGACGGGCTGACCGAACGAGGTTTGCACGAACGACTGCGCGGCGAGGTTGTACACCTCGTCGGGCTCATGGGCCCGCAACGCATCGATCAGGCTGATCTGGTCCAACAGATCCGCGTTGACGAAGGTGATCGCATCCTGGAGATGTGCGATGCGTTCGTAGTTGACGGTCGACGAGCGCCGCACCATCCCCACGACCTCATAGCCCTCGGCCAACAACAGTTCCGCGAGATACGAACCGTCCTGGCCCGTTATCCCGGTGATCAACGCCCGCGGCATGCTCCCGTTCCCTTCATCGGTTCTCGGCCTCGACGATTGCCGCCACCACGTCGGCCAGCGTGGTGGACAGATCGATCTCGGGCTCCCACCCGCACTGGGTGCGGATCTTGGCGGGATCACCCACCAGCAACGGCACATCCGACGGCCGCGCCAACGCCGGATCGGTCACCAACTCCACATCGTGGCCCGTCAACGCCAGCAACGACTCGACCACCTCTGCGATCGAATGATGCCGCCCCGAACACACGTTGTACGCCTCGCCGCTCACCCCGCCGACCGCCAGCATCCGATACGCCCGCACGACATCACGAACATCGGTGAAGTCGCGCCGCGCCTCGAGATTCCCGACCGAGATGTGCCCCACCCCGTCACGACGCGCCCGCACCAGACGCGCCGCGATCGCCGGCGCCACGAACGCCTCGCTCTGGCCCGGACCCAGATGATTGAACGCCCGAGCCCGCACCACCCCCAACCCCTGATTCGCCCACGCCACACAGATCATCTCCGCCGCCGCCTTCGACGCCGCATACGGCGACACCGGATCCAACGCCCGATCCTCGCCGATCGGCATCTCCGCCGCATCGACCTTGCCGTACACCTCCGCGCTGGTCACCACCACCACACGCCCCACCCCAGCACCCGCACACGCCGCCAAGGTCGCCAACGTCCCCTCCGCGTTGGCCCGCAACGTCCCCACCGGATCACGCCACGACCCCGCCACATCGGCCTGTCCAGCCAGATGGAACACCACCTCCGGCGCCACCTCACCCACCAACGCCGCCATCGCCCCCACGTCGGTCACATCGGGCCCACCCGTCGCCCGATCCGTCTCGATCACCTCATCACCACACGACACCAGATGCGCCACCAGATGACGCCCCACGAACCCACCCGCACCCGTCACCAACGCCCGCATACTCACTCCCCGGACCGACCCAGACCGAACAACACCCGCAACGTCGGAGCATGCTCCCCCGCCAGATGGCGAAGGGCGCGGACCGTCTCCGCTGCGACGGGAGGGAGGTCGGGTTCGAGGCGCTCCAAGAGTTCGGCGAGGCGGTCCTCGATGCCGTCGACGCGCTCGTCGATGCGGCCGAGTTCGTCGCGCAGGATCGAGACGATCCGTGTCACGCGATCGGGGTCGCTCAGGAGATCGTCGAGGACCTCGAGACCCGGGCCGAGCTCGGAGGCCCGGACCTGGTCTTCGACGCTGCGACGGGCGACCTGGGCCCGGTTGACGGCGATGACGGCCAGCCCGACCCCGGTGTAGAAGAGCTCGGTCAGCCACTCGGGCACGTCCGGGTCGGGGCGCTGGTCCGCTTCGGGCATTGGCGCAGTCTAGGTGGCCGGTGTCGAACGGCTGCGCTCGGAGCGCTGCGCAGGTGGGGCGAGCAGGACAGGGGTGTCCCCGCTCGACACAACCCGGCGGGTAGCGTGTGCCGGCTGTGGATTCCCCCACTCCCGAGACCGAACCCGCGGTCGACGAACCCGTCGACCGGCCCGAACCGGCACGTCCTGTCGCCGCCGATGGGCGCGACGAGGCCGCCGGGGACGAGGCACGCGCATCGGCGCAGCGCCGGATCCCGCCACCGCCCCGGGTACGTGCCGTCGTCGTGGCGCACGAGCTTGGGGAGTGGTTCGTCGAAACGCTCCATGCGCTGGCGTCACAGGACTATCGGCGCCTCGAGGTCGTCGTCTACGTGCCCGGCGGCGATCCGACGGTGCACGATCGGGTGGCAGCCACCCTGACAGATGCCACGGTACGTGATGTCGATGCCCATCTGGGCTACGCAGAGTGTGCCAATCAGGTGCTCGCGGGCGACGATCGGCCGCCGGCGTTCTACCTCTTCTGCCACGACGACGTGGCGCTCGCACCCGACGCCGTGCGGCTGCTCGTCGAGGAAGCGGTTCGTTCCAACGGTGCGGTGCTCGGTCCCAAGCTCGTCAGTTGGGAACGCCCCGACGTCCTCGCCGAGGTCGGCCTCGACGTCGACAAGCTCGCCCACGTCGCCTCCCGCATCGATGTCGGCGAGCTCGATCAGGAGCAGCACGACGCCGTGCGTGACGTGTTCGCGGTGTCCGGCGCAGTACAGCTGGTGCGTGCCGATCTGTTCGGTGCGCTCGGCGGGTACGACGCAGGCATGGGACTGACGGGCGAGGATGTCGACCTGTGTTGGCGCACCCACGTGGCCGGGGCACGCGTGATCGTCGTGCCATCGGCGGTCGCCCGCCATCGTGGGGCGATCGAGGGTCGGCGCCGAGGCGACGACCTGGACCGCGAACGCAACCGCAACCGGATCCGCACCGTCCTGACGGGCTATGGGCCGCTGCACAGCATCCGCGTGGTGCCCCAAGCGCTCGTCTATTCGATGTTGCGGGCACTCGGAGCTCTCGCAACGGGGCAGTTCGGTCGAGCCAGGGCGGCGATCGGCGCATGGACGTGGAATCTCGGCCGGGTCGGATCGCTGCGCCGGCGCAGAGCCGAGCTGCGGGCCATCCGTCAGGTGCCCGACAGCGATCTGCGTCGACTGCAGATCGGCGGGTTCGCGCCCCTGTCGGCGTTCCTGCGGGGTCAGCTCGGCTCCGACAGCGGTGGTTCGATCGCGGTGCGGGCGCGGTACCTGCTCCAGGCCCTGCGGACCGGCCCCTCGCAGATCTCGATCGCCTTCTGGTTCGTCACGATCGCCGTGTTGCTCTTCGGGAGCCGCCACCTGATCACCCGTCGGGTGCCCGCAGTGGGCGATCTCGTGCCGTTCGATCTCGGCGTCGGCGAGCTGTTCGGGCGCTTCTTCGGTCAGTGGCGCCCGACGGGCGCCGGGACGGAGGCCGCGGCGCCGACCGCGCACGCGCTCACCGCCATGGGCGGGGTGGTGCTGGTCGGGTCGATGGGACTGCTGCGAACGATCCTGACCGTCGGGATGCTGCCCATCGGCGCCATCGGAATGTGGCGCTTCCTTCGGCCTTTCGCATCGCCGTGGATCCGTGTGGTGGGCACCATGATGTATCTGGCCTCGCCGGTGCCCTACACCGCGCTCGGCAACGGTACGTGGGGTGCGCTGTTGCTGTACGGCTCGATGCCGTGGATCCTGGCAGGACTCGCCCGAGCCGGGCGCATGGCCCCCTTCGGCAGCGTCGGCGGGAGCGTCGGCGAAGGGGTGCTTGCACCCTCGGTCGTGCGTGAGGTGCTCGTCCTCGGCCTCACCCTGGCGCTGGTCGGGGCCTATGTGCCGTTCGTCGTCGTGCTGGTGGTCCTGGCGGTCGTGGCGCTGGTGCTCGGCTCGTGGCTCGCAGGCCGAGCCGCCGGCGCCGTCCGCCTGGTGGGGGTGACCACAGCGGCGACCGTGCTCGCTGCGGTGCTGCACCTGCCCTGGCTCGCGGGCCTCGTCGGTGGCGACGCCAATGGAGACTGGTTCTTCGGTACCCGTCCCGAGCAGGCCACCGGCGCCACGATGGCCGATCTTCTGACCCTGTTCACCGGTGGTATCGGTGGCGGTGTGCTCGGATGGGCCCTTCCCGTCGCCGCAGGTGTGCCGCTGCTCCTGGCGCGGGGGCCGCGGTGGTCGTGGGCGGTGCGCGGGATCGCGCTGTACCTCGTCGCCGTGGGGGTCATCTGGGCCGAGACCCGGGGGTGGGTCCCGGTGTCGGCTCCCCGTCCCGAGATCATCCTCGCCCTCGGGTCGTTCGGTCTCGCGCTGGCGGCGGCCATGGGCGTCGCCGCCATCGAACGGGACCTGCGCGCCTACCGCCTGGGTTGGCGCCAGCTGGTCCCTGTCTCCGCGGTCGTCGCCATCGCTTTGGCGATGCTGACGCCGTCGGCTGCGAGCCTCGACGGCTGGTGGCAGATGCCCACCGGTGACTTCGCCCGTCAGTACGCAGTCGAACCCGACCCTGCGGGACGGGTGCTGTGGATCGGCCACGACGACACCGTGAGCGCCGCCGGGCGATCGTTCGGCGAGGGATTGACACTCGCGGTCACCGACGACCTGCTCGTGGGCTACGCAGATCGCTGGGACGCCGGCGCAGCGCCGGCAGACCCGTTGATCGCAGAGGCGGTGGAGCTCGCTGTCGCCGGCGGCACGAGCCGGCTGGGACGCCTGCTGGCGCCCTTCGGCATCGCCGAGATCGTCGTGCTGGAACAGAGCGCCCCATCGCCATCGACGGGCATCGTGGAACCCGTGCCCGAGCAGCTGAAGGCAGCCTTGTCCGAACAGCTGGATCTCGCGCTGGTCGACGTCTCGCCCGGCGTCACGCGCCTCACCAACAACTCGGCCCTCGCGTTCGCCTCGGTCGTCGACGTCGGCGCCACGTCGAATCGCACGCTGCGCGAGCACGCCTCGTCGGGAACAACCGCCCGTGGGCGCCTCGAGGCCACAGATTCCTCCGGCACCCGCTACGAGGGACGCGTCGGTGTCGATGACGAGGTGTACGTCGCTGCTCCCAGCGGGTCGAACTGGCGGCTCGTCACCGATGGCCGCGCCGCCAGCCGGGGCCCGGCACTCGATTGGGCGCTGGCCTTCCGGCCGACCGTCGACGACGCCGAGGCCGAGCTGGCACACCGGACACCGACCGAACACCAGGTGATGATGATCCTGCAGCTGTCGCTGTGGGTGATCGCCGTCGTCGCGACGCTCCGTGTCAGCGGCCGGGCCCGCGAGGCGAGAGCATGAGCCGAGAACGAGTCGGCAGGCGGAGCCGCCGCAAGGCCGCCCGCTCGGACAGCCCGCCACCGGTTCGGCGCCGCGCCGGCGGTCGTCCCGGAATCGACGAAGCCTCGGCCTCGACACGTTGGGCCGCCATCGTGGTCGTCGCGGCGATCGTGGTCGGACTACTGGTCGCCGGCGGCGGCGATGGCAGCGGTGCACGCGCCGAACTCGCCCAGCAACGGGCACCGTTGGCCACCGCGGGCGACGACGAGGCGTTGACCTCCACCTGGTACTGCGCCGGAGGCACCCTGGGTGAGGAGACCTTCGCCGATCACACCGTCGTGCTGGCGAACCCCGGGCCCGTCGAAGCCATGGTCGATCTCACCTCGTTCGCGGTCGTGGCACCCGAACCGATCGTCGTCGATCTCGACACATCGGAGGACATCGCCGCAGATCTCGTGCTGGAAGCGCCCGAGGTCGCCCCGGCCGCTCAGGTGACGACCCCGGTCGTGGTGCCACCGGCCTCGGTCCAGCGGATCCGCATCGCGGATCTCGAGGGCATCGCCGGCGACACGGTGGCCGTACTCGTCGAGTCCGATGCCGGTTCGCTCATCGCCGAGCACATCGTCTCGGGTCCCGACGGGGCTGCCATGGCGCCCTGTGCCTCGACATCGGCCGACCGCTGGGTCTTCGCCGGCGGAACGACCCGGCGCCAGGCCCGCCAGGTGCTCTCGGTGTTCAATCCCTTCCCGGGCGACGCGGTGGTCGACGTCACCTTCACCACCGATGGCGCCCGTCGTTCCCCGCAGATCTACGACGGCCTCGTCGTGCCGTCGGGCTCGGTCCTGCCGATCGACATCACCGGTGTGGTCACGCTGTTCGATGTCGTGTCGGCGGACGTGACCGTCCGGACCGGGCGCGTCGTGACCGATCGCCTCGTCACGTTCGCCGCCGACGCCGGTGCAGGCGGTCTGAGCACGGCCAGTGGAGCATCGGTCCCCGCCGGTACCTGGGTCTTCGGCGCTCGGAGCGACGCACCGGTCGCCGACGCGATCGTGGTGTACAACCCCGGCGAGCGCGAAGCGGTCGTCGACATCGAGGTCCGCCTCGACCGCCCCGACGAGAACGGCTTCATCGAGCCGATCGGCATCACCGTCCGGGCCGGGCGCACCGAGGTCGTGCTGTTGGCAGGCGATGCCGAGCGCATCGGCCAGGCGCGGCTGGTCGATGCCACCGACCGGTTGCCCGAGGGCGTGGACTACTGGGCCGCGGTCCGATCGATCAACGGCGTCGCAGTGGTCGCCGACCGCATCAGCGTCGGGCCACCCGATGCCCCCGCCGATGCCGCCGTCTCGCCGGGGGTCGCCGCCGCGGCGACCAGGCACCTGACCACCAGCGGTGACGGCGTCGGCGAGATCGTCCTGGTCAATCCAGCGAGCGACCGTATCGCCGCCATATCGATGACAGCCCACGTCGATGGCGCCGTCTTCGAACTCGCCGGTACCGAAGTCGCTCCGCTCGGGCGCACCGTCATCGACCTCGCCGCCCTCGGCGTGCCGGCCGATGCCGTGGTGGTCATCGATGCGACCGAGCCCGTCGTGGGGGAGCGACGGGTCGCGATCGGGAGCGCTGGCCTGACATCGTCACCCACGGTGCCGGTGGCCACCACCGTCACCGGGATCGATCTACCCGTCGGCTGAGCCGCTCCGAGGCACCGCATGCTGCGGGGCGTCGAACGCCGCGCGCAGCGTTCAGCCGAAGGGGATGGCCGTGCCGTCGTCGGGCGGGACGACGTCGAGGTCCTCGAGCGCTTCGGCCAGGCCGCGTTCGTTCGGGACCCCGAGCGACGACCACCGCACGACCCCGTCGGTGTCGGCCAGCACGATGGTTGGCACCGAGTCGATGCGATAGCGCTCGTGGATCGCCCGCTCTGCGGGGAAGTCGAGGCGTTGCACCGATACCGACGGTACGTCGAGGCGCTCGACGATGCTCCAGGCATCGCGACAGCTCGCGCACGTGGCCGAGCCGAAAACCACCATGAGCCAAGGGCTGTCGGGGTCTGCGAAGTCGCTGCGGTCGAGCTGTTGGGGGACCGCCATACGCGGCGAGGTCGGGGGATCGGGCCGTCGGCGCTGCATCGCGACCGACAACACGGCAGCGCCGGCCACGACCACGGCGACGATGAGGACGGTGATCAGCACGGTCGGAGATGGACGTCGATCGGGAGCAGCGGTCCGGGCACCGTTCGATCAGTAGCCGGGGACGTCGTTGCGTGACGCTGCGGCCATGTCATCGGCCGCCCCGTCGCCGGCGGCGCCTGCGTCGATACCGGAGATGGCACCGGCCTCTGCTGTGGGAGCCTCGGTGGGCGCTTCTTCGACGTCGACGGGCGCGTCGCCGACAGGTCCGGGGGTGCGGGCGATCTCGAGCAGCCGGCCGACCTCGGGGCCGTCGATGGTCTCGTGCTCGAGCAGCGAGCGTGCCACCAGATCGAGGCCGTTGCGGTTCTCGGTCAGCAGCACCCGGCACCGTTGCTCGGCATCACGCAGGATGCGCTCGATCTCCTCGTCGATGATGTGGGCCATCTCGTCGCTGTATTCGCGGGGACGACCCATGTCCTCACCGAGGAAGACCTGCCCGTTCCCGCCACGCCAGGCCATCGGACCGATGCGCTCGCTCATGCCCCACTCGCGCACCATCTTGCCGGCCATCTCGGTGGCTCGGGCCAGGTCGTCCGCCGCGCCCGAGCTGACCTCGCCGAAGACGAGGTCCTCGGCCATCCGGCCGCCGAGCATCTTGACCAGCTCGTCGGTGATGTAGCTCTGACGCAAGAGGTAGCGGTCCTCTTCGGGCAGTGTCATCGTGACGCCCAAGGCCATGCCCCGAGGGATGATCGTGACCTTGTGGAGGGGATCGGTGTTGGGCAGCAGCGCCGCGGCCAGCGCGTGGCCGGACTCGTGATAGGCGACACGCTCGCGCTCTTCGTCGTTGAGGACGGCCGCCTCGCGCTTGGCGCCCATGAGCACCCGATCGCGTGCTGATTCGATGTGGTGCTTCGCGATGGCGCTGTCTCCTTCGCGCACCGCGATGAGCGCCGCCTCGTTCAACAGGTTGGCGAGATCTGCACCGGCCATGCCCGGGGTTCCCCTGGCCACGACCTGGAGGTCGACGTCGTCGGCGAGGACCTTCGACTTCGCGTGGACCTCGAGGATCGCCCGGCGGTCGTCGAGCTCGGGCAGCGGGACGATGACCTGGCGGTCGAAGCGGCCCGGGCGCAGCAGAGCCGGATCGAGGATGTCGGGCCGGTTGGTTGCCGCCATCATGACGATGCCCTCGGTGGCCTCGAAACCGTCCATCTCGGCGAGCATCTGGTTGAGGGTCTGCTCGCGTTCGTCGTGACCGCCGCCGAGTCCTGCGCCGCGCTTGCGGCCGATGGAGTCGATCTCGTCGATGAAGATGATCGCCCGGCCCATCTTGCGGGCCGACTGGAACAGATCACGGACGCGGCTGGCGCCGACGCCGACGAACATCTCCATGAAGTCCGAACCCGTCACCGACAGGAATGGCACGCCGGCCTCGCCCGCGACGGCGCGGGCGATGAGGGTCTTGCCCGTACCCGGCGGGCCGACCAGCAGGACGCCCTTGGGGATACGGGCACCGATCTCGCCGAACTTCTCGGCTGTCTTCAAGAAGTCGACGACCTCGCGGACCTCCTGTTTGACCCCGGCGTAGCCCGCGACGTCGTCGAAGGTCGTGCCGGGGCGTTCGGTCGAATAGGTCTTGGCCTTCGACTTGCCCACGTTCATGATCCCGCCCATCTGGCCCTGCGCACGGCGCTGTAGCCAGTAGAAGAAGAGCAGGATCAGCGCCAGCGGGCCGAGGATCGGGATGATGAACCCGGTGAAGATGTTGGTGCCGGGCGTGGTGTAGGTGAAGTCGGTGTTGGCCCGGAAGAACTCCTCGTCGGAGTCGGAGAGGTCGAGTGGGCCTTCGGTCTGGATCTTGCGGCCGTCGTCGAGCGTCGCGGTGATCCGGCCGTTGTCGTTGTTGAACTCGGCCTGTTCGACGTCGCCGTCGCCCACCAGCCCGATGAACTCGTTGTAGGTGACGTCTTCGCCGTCATCGGATCCGAACACGCCGGGCAGGATCAGCGCCGCCAGCAGCGCGAGCGCGAATGCCCAGGCGAGCCAGCGGGTCCAGGGCTGTTCGGGCTTGTCACCCTTGTCGCCCTTGGTACCGCCGCGCGGTGCCGGCGGTGGCGGGGGAGGTGGAGGCGGTGGTGGCGGTGGGGGGCTGTCAGCCATGAGGGTCCATCGTAGTGGGCGGGATCGGGGATGCCCGGCCAGGGCGGGGGCGGCTGCCGGGACATCGTTGCGGTGTAACCATCGGCAGTTCGTCCCGATTCCATCGCGCGGGAGCGCGACCACGGCCCTGTTTGTCAGGGGTCGGGTCGGTACCATCATCGACGACATGTCGTCGCAGCCCCCTCCACCGCCGTCGGGTCCGCCCGTTCCCCAGTCTCCGGGCCCGCTGCCCGACGCGCCCGACGACGGTCACGTCCCGGATCCGGCTGCGCGCCGGTGGGGCCTGGGTGACGCCTGGATCGGCATCCTGGCGAGCCAACTCGCCGCCGCGTTCATCGGCAGCATCATCTTGATCGTCGGGGGCTACGACTCCATCGACGAGGTCCCGATGACGGTCTTCGCGATGATGAACCTGCCCTTGCACTTCACCCTCGCCGGTGTCGCCATCGCCGTCAGCCGCTCCAAGGGCGAGGGAGCGGTCCGCGACTTCCGCATCAGCTCACGGTGGCGTGACGTGCCATCGGGCCTGTTCATCGGCGTGGCCATGCAGTTCCTGTTGGTGCCCGCGGTGACGCTGCCGTTCATCTGGCTCTTCGGGCTGGACCTCGACGATGTCGGCGAGTCCGCACGCGAGCTCGCCGACCGGGCCGATGACACCGCAGGGGTGATCGCGCTGATCTTCGTCGTCGGCGTCGTCGCGCCGCTCGTCGAGGAGCTCTTCTTCCGTGGCCTGTTGTTCGAGTCCTACCGCAAGCGCCGCAACATGCGCTGGCTCGAGCTTCTCCTCCCCGAGGGCCGGCGCCCCGACACCACCTCGCCCCGCTGGAACCTGTGGGTCGGGATCATCTTCTCCTCGGCGATCTTCTCGGTCGTCCACTTCCAGCTGATCCTGATTCCAGCGCTGTTCGCCGTCGGCGTGGTGCTCGCGGTGATGACCCATCGGACCGGCCGCCTCGGCCCGGCCATCTGGGCCCACGCGGCTTTCAACGCGACGACGCTCGTCACCCTGTTGGCCTGACGCCGCCCATGTGGAGCGATGGGTGGGATTGACCTACCCGTCATACCCCCGCCACCGGTACCGTCGTCGTCGTGGCTGATCTCGACGCGATCTTCAAGGCATACGACGTCCGTGGCACCTATCCCGACCAGATCGATGCGCCGGCGTGTCGACGGATCGGCGCCGCGTTCGTGACGATGTTGCGGGCCGAACTCGGCGACCTCGACCGGGTGGTCGTCGGTCGGGACATGCGCCCGTCGGGCGTCGAGCTCGTCGCCGCCTTCATCGACGGCGCGACATCGCAGGGCGTCGACGTCGTCGACCTCGGGCTCGCGTCGACCGACATGCTGTACTACGCAGCCGGGTCGCTCGGGGTGCCGGGAGCGGTGTTCACGGCCTCGCACAATCCGGCCGGCTACAACGGCATCAAGATGTGTCGCGCCGGTGCCGTGCCCATCGGCGCCGAGTCGGGCCTGGTGGCAATCAAAGAGCTCGCACGGACCGATCGGCCACCGGCAGCGACGACCGGCAAGGTCGAGGAGCTCGATCTGCTCGATGCCTTCGCAGATCACGTCCGCAGCTTCATCGACGTCGACACGCTGGCACCGCTCAAGGTCGTCGCCGACACCGCCAACGGGATGGGTGGTCTGGTCGTGCCGGCAGTGTTCGCCGGCCTCCCGATCGAACTCGACATCCTCTATCCGGAGCTCGACGGTACGTTCCCGAACCATCCCGCCGACCCACTGGATGCCGACAACCTCGTGGACCTCTGCGCCCGCGTCCTCGAGATCGGCGCCGACATCGGGCTCGCCTTCGACGGCGACGCAGACCGTGTCTTCCTCGTCGACGAGCAGGCCCAGCCGGTGTCGGGCTCGCTGACGACCGCGATGGTGGCCGCCGGGATGCTCGAGGCGAACCCCGGCGCCACGGTGATCCACAACCTCATCTGCTCCAAGACCGTGCCCGAGGTCATCGCCGAGAACGGCGGCAAAGCGGTGCGTAGCCGGGTCGGTCATTCCTTCATCAAGGGTCTGATGGCCGAGACCGACGCCGTCTTCGCCGGCGAACACTCCGGGCATTACTACTTCCGTGACAACTACCGGGCCGATTCCGGACTGATCGCGGCGCTCGTCGTGCTCGAACAACTCAGCAAGGCCGATACGGCTCTCTCGGAGCTCCGCAAGCCCTTCGAGCGCTACGTCGCCTCGGGCGAGATCAACACCGTCGTCGACGATCAGCAGGCCGTGATCGCCCGCATCGCCGAAGCCCACGCCGATGCAGACCTCGACCACCTCGACGGGCTGACGGTGGATCATGGCGACTGGTGGTTCAACGTGCGCCCGTCCAACACCGAACCGCTCCTGCGCCTCAACCTCGAGGCCCCCGATGCGGCCGCGATGACCCGTCGCGTCGCAGAGATCCGGGCGCTGATGGTCGGCTCGGGCGAGTAGTGTCAGGGCCCATGGCGCTCGATCAACGACTCCTCGACATCCTGGTCTGCCCCGAGGACAAGGGGCCGCTCGTGTACCGCGAAGGCGACGGGCTGCTCTACAACCCGCGGCTGCGGCGGATCTACCGGATCGTCGATGACATCCCGGTCATGTTGATCGACGAGGCCGAGGCCGCCGACGATGCCGAACACGACCGCATCATGGCCGACGCCGGCTGACCCGAAACTGCCTGTGCGTCGGCACGAATCGTCGCCGTCGCCGACCAGCGCAACCCTCACAATCGGGTCGGAGATGCCGATCCTGACCCCATGGCAATCACCGCCGCGACCGCCATGGGACTCGTTCCCCACCGCCGACTGGGTGCCATGCTCGCGAAGCGACGCGAGATGCACGGCTATGAACTGAGCGACATGGCCCGCCGCTCCATGGGTCAGTTCAGCGTTGCCGACCTCGAGGCGATCGAGGCCGGATCCGCCACGCTCGATGACGCCAGGATCGAGGCCCTCAGCCTGATCTACGAGTTCAACTCGATGCCGCCCTCGGCACAACGCTCGCGCCTCATCATCGCCGACGACGAGGACCTTCCCACGTCGCTTTCGGCGGACGACTTCACCGAAGAGTTGATCCTCTCGGTCCTGCAGCGTTACGTGGCGCTGTTGTACCTGATGCGCAGCAGGCCGGTGGGCGAGATACTCCAGGTCCGTGGCGACGACGCCGCGATGCTCGGTCACGCGTTCAACCGGACCGAGACCGACGTCCTCACCCTGCTCGAGCGCATCATGGAGCACGACACCGAGATGGTCGAGATGTACGCCGAGCGCATGCGCCGTCGCCTGGTCGTGCCGGCAGCCGGCCTGCTGGTCGGCCCCACGCCGCACGGCATGCTCGTCCTCGTGAAGTGACCCGACCGCACTCGGAGCCGGACCTGTCGCTGGTCCCGCCGAACCGACTCGGCGCGCTCCTGAGCGCCTCGCGGGCCGAACTCGGCCTCTCCATCGAGGAATTCGCGGCCACACGCGCTCCGGAGTTCGGCCCCGAGGAGCTGCGCAGCATCGAACTCGGCCGCAAGGCCCTGGACGACGATCAGATCAACCGGCTCATGCGGCTCTACGGCGCCGGGGCCGGATCGGTCGTGCCGGAGCGCAGCGAGCTGGTCGTCGACCTGTCCGAACAGGCCGTTGCCGCCGGCGGACAGGTCCGCGCCCTCCCCGCCGACGCCTCGGTCGACGAGGTGCTCGGTCGGTACCTCTCGTTGCTCTACCTGTTGCGCGGGATGGAACCAGGCCGGACGCTCACCCTGCGTTCCCAGGACCTCGCAGTGCTCGCCGCGGCCCTCGAGCGCTCCATCACCGAGGTCGAGCAGCGCCTCGCCGAGCTCATGGGCCCAGCGGTGGTGCCCTGGTTCCAGCGCCTCCGCCACCGTCTCGCAGTCCCTGCCGCCGGCGTCGCCGTCGGGCTGTCGACCGTCGGCGGTCTGCTGGTCATCCAGTTCCCGGCGCCCGAGCGGCCGACGCTCACCGGTTCCACCACCGAACTCGCCGCGTCGGCAACGCTCGTCGGCGCAGTCACCGACCCGACACTCGGACCAGCCACCGCGATCGAGAACCCCGGCGCCTCAGGCGATGCCCCGGCCGCGGTGTCCTACATCCCCGGCGATCCGGCATCGGTCGGTGCCGCCGCATGGACGCTGGTCGACTTCCCGGCCGCAACGGTCCTCGGCGACTGGTCCGTCGAATTCGACGGGCCACGCGACGGCTATCGCGGCAACACCAACACCGTCACCCGGACCATCACGGTGTACGTGAGCCCCACGGACACCCCGACCGACGTCGCCGGCGTCCTCGCCCACGAGCTCGGTCACGCCTTCGACGTCATGTACCTCGACGGCACCGCCCGAGCCACCTGGCAGGAACTGCGCGGCCTCGAAGGGCCCTGGTGGCCCGAGAGCGGCGCAGCGGACTTCCACGTCGGCGCGGGTGACTTCGCCGAGGCCTTCGCCCGGGTGGTGGCCGACTCGCCCAGCGACGCCGCTGCCGGCGAATTCGACGCCGCCGAGCTGGACTTCGTACGCCTGATGTTCGAACGCGTCGGAGCCTGAGATGGCGCTGCGCAGTGGTTCCCCTGCGGGCGTCGACCCGACCGGTACACTCCCGCCGTGGGCTGGCGCTCGACGCGAGCGCTCTGGGTGGATTCCACCCATCGGAGGGTCAGACGACCCCAGCCTCGGACCACAACGATTCATTCGCCAACCCGACCGGTCTGCCCGGAGGTAGCCCCATGTCCGAGATCATCGATCAGCCCACCACCGCCGACGTTCGCAACGGCATCGACTTCAAGGTCGCCGACCTGTCCCTCGCGGGCTTCGGCCGCAAGGAGATCCAGCTCGCCGAGAACGAGATGCCCGGCCTCATGGCCCTGCGCGCCGAGTTCGCCGACGAGCAGCCCCTCGCCGGGGCCCGCATCGCGGGCTCGCTGCACATGACCATCCAGACCGCCGTGCTCATCGAGACCCTCACGGTGCTCGGCGCCGAGGTCCGCTGGGTCAGCTGCAACATCTTCTCCACCCAGGACCACGCAGCCGCAGCGGTGGTCGTCGGTCCCGAAGGCACCATCGACGCGCCCACCGGCGTGCCCGTCTTCGCATGGAAGGGCGAGACCCTCGAGGACTACTGGTGGGCGACCGAACAGCTCTTCCACTGGGGCGACGGCCAGGGCCCGACGCTGATCCTCGACGACGGTGGCGACGCCACCATGATGGTCCACAAGGGCCTCGAGTTCGCCCGCGCCGGGGCCGTGCCCGAAGGGGGCGAGGACGACTCCGAGGAATGGCATGTCTTCCTCGCCCGCCTCGCCGACATCGCCGCCGACCAGCGCATCGACTGGGAGACCATCGCGCCGGCCATCCGCGGTGTCTCCGAGGAGACCACCACCGGCGTGCACCGCCTCTATCAGATGCACGAGGCCGGCAAGCTGCTGTTCCCGGCGATCAACGTCAACGACTCGGTCACCAAGTCCAAGTTCGACAACCTCTACGGCTGCCGCCACTCGCTCATCGACGGCCTCAACCGCGCCGTCGACGTCATGATCGGCGGCAAGGTCGCCGTCGTCTGCGGCTACGGCGACGTCGGCAAGGGCTGCGCGGCATCGCTGCGAGGCCAGGGCGCCCGGGTGCTCATCACCGAGGTCGACCCCATCTGCGCGCTGCAGGCGGCAATGGAGGGCTACCAGGTCGTCCGCCTCGAAGACGTCATGGACACCGTCGACATCGTGATCACAGCCACCGGCAACAAGGACATCATCACCGCCGAGCACATGGCCCGCATGAAGCACCAGGCAATCGTCGCCAACATCGGCCACTTCGACAACGAGATCGACATGGCCGGCATCTTCCGTATGTCCGACGTCCAACGCGTCAACATCAAGCCCCAGGTCGACGAGTTCGTCTTCCCCGACGGGCACTCGGTCATCATCTTGAGCGAGGGCCGCCTCATGAACCTCGGCAACGCCACCGGGCACCCGAGCTTCGTGATGAGCTGCAGCTTCACCAACCAGGTCCTCGCCCAGATCGAGCTGCACAAGGCCGCCGACTTCATGGAGCTCGGCGTGTCGGTGCTGCCCAAGCACCTCGACGAAAAGGTCGCCCGCCTGCACCTCGACGCGTTGGGCGTCCGCCTCACCGAGATGACCCACAGCCAGGCCGAGTATCTCGGCGTCCCGGTCGACGGCCCCTTCAAGTCGGCGCATTATCGCTACTAGGCCGCCTCGTTGTGTGACGCGGGGATGAACGCCGGTCACTGAGTGGGGGGACGGGCGGGTGGGCGTGCCAGACTGCCCGGCCGTGGCCGACTTCTTCCAGAACGGGGTCATCACGACCCTGCACAACCTGTCCGACCGTCCCACCGACGAGCTCGAGGGCGAGCTCGTCACCTGGGCCGACCGCACGCCCATGGCCCTGGTCATCCCCGCGCTCTACTCCGAGCTCGAGGGGCCGGCACTGTCGGCCATCGTCGACGAGCTCGCCGAGGTGCCCTACCTCGAAGAGGTCATCATCGGCCTCGACCGGGCCGACGAGGCGCAGTTCGCGCACGCGCAGGAGTTCTTCTCCCGGCTGCCCATGCGCCACCGCATCCTGTGGAACGACGGCCCCGCGATGCTGGCCATCGACGCCGATCTGCGGGCCCGTGGCCTCGCCCCCGACACCCCCGGCAAGGGCCGCAACGTCTGGTGGTGCCTCGGCTACTTCCTGGCGTCGGGCCGCAGCGAGATCGTCGGTATGCACGACGCCGACATCATCACCTACTCACGCGACATGCTCGCCCGGCTGTTCTACCCGCTGGCACATCCCACGTTCGGTTACGCGTTCTGCAAGGGCTACTACTTCCGGTCCGACGGCAGCCGCATGAACGGCCGCGTGGCCCGCCTGCTGGTCACGCCGCTCGTGCGGTCGTTGCGCGCCACGCTCGGCCCCAACGACTACCTCGACTTCATCGACAGCTTCCGCTATCCGCTGGCGGGCGAGTGCTCGATGGACGCCAACCTGGTCCGCAACCTGCGGATCCCGTCGGACTGGGGGCTCGAGATCGGGGTGCTGGCCGAGGTCTACCGGCGCTACACCAGCCGCAGGATCTGCCAGGTCGACCTCGCAGGGGCGTACGACCACAAGCACCAGACGGTGTCGGTCGACGACCCCGACGGCGGGCTCCACAAGATGGCCATCGACATCGCAAAGGCGATGTACCGCAAGCTCGCCATCAGCGGCGAGATCCTCTCCGCCGAGCACTTCCGCACGATCAAGGCGACCTTCTACCGCACGGGCCTCGACCTCGTCGATCAGTACCACCACGACGCCGAGATGAACGGCTACACGGTCGACCGCAACGGCGAGGAGCAGCTCGTCGAACTGTTCACCCAGGCCATCATGACCGCCGGCGAGCACTTCGTGAGCAACCCGATGGAGACCCCGTTCATCCCGTCGTGGTCACGGGTACTCGACGCCGTCCCCGACATCCACGAACGCATCATCGCCGCTGTCGATGCCGACAACCCCCAGGAGTAGCGCTGCACAGCGCGAGCCGCCGGTGTCGCGACCCGGTCAGCCGGCGACGACCCAGCGGGGCTGATGCGGGGCCAGGACGATCGCGGCGTCGGTGCTCGTCCCGGCCGGGTCGAGCAGATCGACCCAGGTGCCGTCGATGCCGACCGAGGCGGCGTCGATGACGACGGTGTCGGCGCTCACGTTCGCGAGCGCCACGACCGTGTCGCCGTCGGCGGCGAGGCGCTGCACGCAAACGCAACGGTCGTCGACGCTGCGCACGAATTGGCGTGCCTCGGGGTGGAATGCCCGGTGCGAGCGGCGGACGGCCAGCAGGTCACGGATGGCCCTCGAGGTCCGGCCTCGCGGCGACGACGCATCGCGCAGCACGGAGCGCACGTCCTCGAGGTCCATCCGGCCGCGGTTGATGTCGCGTCGTTGTCCCGTGCGCTCGGCGGTGGTGGTGTCGTTGCCCGCTGCCACGAGCGTGTTGAGGTAGACGGCCGGGACGCCGGCGAGCGACGCCATGATCGCATGCGCGCACACGAAGCGGTCCGGACCGGGGTCGGCGGGGGAGTCCGGCGCCGACAGCAGGTCCCACAGCGTGACGTTGAGCTCGTAGGGGCGCGGGCCACTGGGGGTGTCGTAGGTGCCGTGCAGTCCGCCGGCAGCGCTGCAGGCCTCGACGAGACCGTCGATGCGCTCGGCCGACAGGATCCCCTCTGCGGGGCGGACGCCGATGCCGTCGTGGGAGGTCAGGAAGTTGAACAGCGTGGTGCCCCCGGGGAGGCTCGGCAGATCGGCCAACCAGTGCGTCAACGTCGACCCATCGCTGCTGAGGAGGGCGTCGACCACCAGCGGGGGCAGCGAGAAGTTGTAGACGAGGTGTGCCTCGTCACCCGATCCCAGATACGACAGGTTCTCTCGGTTGGGCACATTCGTCTCGGTGATGAGCGCGGCCCGCGGGGCACGGTGTTCGAGCAGGGTGTGCCACAACCGCACCGTCTCGTGGGTGCGTGCATCGTGGATCGACGACGTGCCGAGCTGTTTCCACAGATAGGCCACGGCATCGAGGCGTAGCAGACGGGCGCCATGGTCGAGGTAGGTGCCGATGATCGACGTCAGCTCCACCAGGACGTCGGGCTCGCCGAGGTCGAGGTCGGGTTGGTCGGGCCCGAAGGTGCACCAGACCAGTTGTGGCCCTGCGGCCGTGTCGAAGCGGTGGATGAGCGGCTGATGCCGGGGGCGCACCACCGTCGAGGTGTCGTCGCCCGGCTCGACGGTGACGAAGTACCGCCTGCCCGGCTCCCGGTCCTCGATGAACTGGCGGAACCACAGCGACTCCGACGATGCGTGGTTGCAGACGAGGTCCACCATGAGATCGACCTGGGCGGCCAGGCGATCGATGGCATCCCAATCGCCCAGGGCCGGGTCGACGGCCCGGTAGTCGATGACCGCGAACCCCCGGTCGGACGAATACGGGAAGAACGGCAGGATGTGCACGATGGAGAAATCGTGGTGGAGATCGGTCTCGATCAGCTCGCCGAGCACGTCGAGGGGGACACGCCCGGGAGCAAGCACGGTGTCGCCGTAGGTGATGAGGACGGCGTCGGTCTCGTCCCACCGCTCGGTGGGAGTCGGCGGCGCCACACGCTCGGGTACCGCGGGTCGAGGCCCGCCGATGGCGCGGACGAGCCGCCCCGCGAGGATGTCGAGGTCGTGATCGGTACCGCGGTAGATCCTGTCGAGGTGACGACGCACCCGGTCCATGAGGGCGCTGGTGTGCGCCCTCACGCGTGCAGCGCGGGTGCCCGGCGGGCGTCGAGGCGTCCTGTGGCGACCAGCCAGCGCAACATGTCGCCCATGGTGGTCTCGATCGGGCGCCACTCGACGCCCAACTCGTCGCGGGTCTCGCGGTCGTCGCCGGGAACCAGTCCGGTCATGAAGGCGGCGGTCGCGGAATCGAGGGGAGGTTCGACACCGACGCGCCCGACGAGATCGCCGAAGCGGCCGAGAGCCGCGAAAACCCAGTTGGGGATGGTCGGGGTACGCAGCGTGGCCCCGGAGACCTCCTGGACGACGGCGGCCATGTCGGGCCAGCTCAGGAAGTGTCCGAATACGCCGTATCGACGCGCGCCGAGGCCCGGCTCCATCAGGCGGGCGAGCACCGTGGCGAGATCTCGCACGTCGTGCATCAGGTTCCCCCCCGAGGTCGCGAGCGGAAGCACGCCGGTCTGGAGCAACTTCGCGGTGCCTTCGGCCATGACGCTGCAGCCGACGTCGTCGGGCCCGGCGATACCCGACGGCCACACGATCGTGACGGGGTGGCCGGCGTCCTGGAGCTGGCGGGCGATCTGTTCGGATTCGGCCTTGGAGCGGGAGTAGTCGCCCAGGGGAGTAGGCGAGACGGGGTTGTCGCGGTGGTAGCGGCCGCCCGGCGGGGGATGGAGCGCGCTGGTCGACGACAGATGGACGACGGGGTCGAGCTCTCGAGCGGTGGCGGCCTCGAGGACCAGACGGGTTCCCGGAACGTTGGTGGCCTCGATGGCGGCGCGGTGGCGGGGCCCGATGAACGCCACCGCTGCGGTGTGGATGAGTGCGTCGGCACCGTCGCAGAGCGCGGTGACGGCCCCGGGATCGCAGATGTCGCCGATGACGCCCGTGAGGGGCTCGAGCCCGTGGAGCTGCTCGACGGATCGGAGCTTCGACTCGTCACGAACGAGCGGCACCGGCTCGTGGCCGGCGTCGACGAGCGCACGCAGAGTGTGGCCGCCGGCGAAACCCGTGGCCCCGGTGACGGCGACCCTCATCGGGCCGGCGGGCTGAGGTGAGAGATGCACATGGCCCGCAACGGTACGTCAACCGTTGCGGGCCATGGTGGAGCGACGCGTTGTCGGGGTCGGATACCGACAACGATGCCGGCTCAGATGCCGATGCGCTGTGCGAGCTGCTCGCGGTGGTAGGTCGGATCGCCGAACAGCAGCTCGGAGCTCTTGGCCCGCTTGAAGTAGAGGTGGGCCGGGTGCTCCCAGGTGAAGCCGATGCCACCGTGGATCTGGATGTTCTCGGCGGCGGCGTGGAAGTACGCCTCGGAGCAGTAGGCCTTGGCGAGGCTGGCCGTGGAGGGCAGCTCGTCGTTGAGTTCGGCTGCGCACCATCCGGCGTAATACGCCGCCGACTTGGCCGACTCGACCTCGAGGAGCATGTCGGCGCACTTGTGCTTGATGGCCTGGAACGAGCCGATCGGGCGGCCGAACTGGACGCGGACCTTGGCGTACTCGACTGCCATGTCGAGACACATCTGGGCGCCGCCGACCTGTTCGGCGGCGAGTGCCACAGCGGCGAGGTCGAGCATCCGCTCGAGCACGGCCCAGCCGCCACCGTCGGTGCCGATGAGGGTGGCCGGCGTGCCCGAGAACTCGAGCTTCGCCTGCTTGCGGGTCTGGTCCATCGTGGACAGCGCTGTCCGGGTCAGGCCTGCGGCGTCCGCTGCCACCGAGAACAGGCTGACGCCGGCGTCGGTGCGGGCTGCGACCAGGATGATGTCGGCGGTGTGACCGTCGAGCACGTACATCTTGGTGCCGTCGAGGGTGTAGCCGTCACCGGAGACCGTGGCCTGCATCGTGATGCCGGACTCGTCCCACTTGCCGTTCTCCTCGGTGAAGGCGACCGTCGCGATGGTGCCGCCGGCGATCTGGGGCAGCAGGTCGCTCTTGGCGGCGTCGTCGCCGCTGTGGATGAGCGCGTTGGCTGCGAGGACGACGCTCGAGAAGTAGGGGGCGCACAGCAGGGCGCGGCCCATCTCCTCGAGCACGACGATGAGCTCGACGTAGCTGTAGCCCTGACCGCCGAATTCCTCGGGGATGATCAGCGCCTGCAGGCCCATCTGCTCGGCCATCTGGGTCCAGACGGCTTCGTCGTAGCCCTTCTCGGTGGCCATCTGCTCGCGCACGGCCTCCTCGGAGGACTTGTCCTCCAAGAAGCTGCGCACGAACTCGCGCAGCTGGTCCTGTTCTTCTGAGAATGCGAAGTTCATGGAGCGAGACGGTATGCGCTCTGGAGGCCCGGTGTCGCATCGAGATGTGTACACGCGTGCTACACCCGCGCTCCGCAATCTGTCATGCTGGATCGATGGACGACACCACCCGATTCCCTTCGCCGGTCGACCGGGCGCGGCTCGACAGTGGCGCAGACCACGTCGGCATCCGCGAGCTGCGCAACCAGGTCGCGGCGGTGGTGCGGCGGGCTGCGTCGGGTGACGATGTGGTCGTGACCGTCGACGGTCGCCCGGTCGCGCGTCTGGTGCCGCTCGAGCCACAGGGGCGGGCAACGCTCGACGACCTCGTCGCCGCCGGCCTCGTCGAACCGCCGGGCCGTGCCGATCGACCACCGCCCCCGCCGCCCGCGATGGTCCCGATCGACCTCGACATCGACGCGGTGCTCGACGAGATCCGACGATGACAGCTGCCGCCCCTGCTGCGACCCTCGCGATCGACACCAGCGCCCTGCTCCGCCGCTACGTACCCGACGCCGCAGCGGAATTCGTCACCGCGACCATGCAGGACGCGCCCGTGTGGTGTGCCTCGGCGCTGGCGCGAACCGAGTTGCTCGCGGCGTTGCATCGGCTGTCGATGGCGCCGTTCCAGCACGAGGAACTCTGGCGGTCGGCCCGCGCCGACTGGGACGCGTTCCATGTCGTCCCCGTCGATGGGCGGTGCCTGTCGGCTGCGGCGGATCTGGCGGCGCGGTACGGGCTGGCGGTCGGTGATGCGATCCACCTCGCAGCCGCGGACCGGCTGCCCCGGCCGGTGCGCTATCTGAGCTTCGAGCGCCGCCAGTTGTCGGCAGCCGTGGAGCTCGGGCTCGACGTGGTCACGCCCACCGACCGGTGATCCCGGCCGGTGGGAGATCACGAGTGCTCTCTTCGTGTCCGCAGGCCTCGCCGGCGGTGGCGGAGCATCCCTCGAGCTCTGCGATCGCGGCGCTTCGGGCCCGGACATGAGCCGGGCCCGAAACACCCATCGATCAGATGCCGTGGCCCGGGCGCCCGGGGCCTTCCTTGGGCATGCCGCCCATGTCGGGGTTCAGCGCCGCCTTGCCCATGAGCTCGGCGACGATGGGGCCGAGATCCTGGGGGTCGTCGGTCTGGGTGGCCGAGGGACCGAGGCGCCACTGCTCGGCGATGCCGAGCATCGAGCCCCTGACGTCGAACACCCGACCGGTGACGTTCTTGGCCTCGTCGCTGCACAGCCAGGTGGCGATGACCGCGATCCAGCGCGGCGACATGGCCTCCTTCTGCTCCTCGGTGAGGTTGTCCTCGCCGCCCATGAGGTCGGCGGTCATCCGTGACAGGGCGGCCGGGGCCAGGCAGTTGACGGTGACGCCGTACTTGGCGAGCTCCATCGCGGCGATGACCGAGAACGCTGCGATGCCGGCCTTGGCGGCGCCGTAGTTGGTCTGGCCGATGTTGCCGTAGATGCCCGACGGCGACGCGGTGTTGATGATCCGGCCGGAGACCTCCTGGCCGGCCTTGGACAGGTTGCGCCAGTGGACGGCGGCGTGATGGGTGGGGCCGAACGTGCCCTTTAGGTGCACGGCCATGATGGCGTCCCAGTCGTCCTCGGTCATCGAGAAGATCATGCGGTCACGCAGGATGCCCGCGTTGTTGATGACGATGTCGATGCCGCCGAAGGTGTCGACGGCCTGGTCGATCATCTCCTTGGCGGCCCCGAAGTCGGCGACGTTGCCGCCGTTGACGACGGCCTCGCCGCCCATGGCCTCGATCTCTGCCACGACACTCTGGGCAGGGGTGACGTCGGCACCGCTGCCGGTGGCGTCGCCGCCCAGGTCGTTGACGACGACCTTCGCGCCGTGCGATGCGAGCATCAGCGCGTGTTCGCGGCCGATGCCGCGACCCGCGCCGGTGACCAGCGCCACCTTGCCTTCGACGAGCTTGCTCATGACAGGTTCCTTCCTCGGAGTGCAGGGACCGATCGCGTCGCTGCGATGGCCGAATCGCCCGGCCGAGCGCGGCCGGCGTGCGGCGAGATGGTAGTGGCAGCCGGTGCCCGGCGCCGCAGTGGGGCGTCGAGCTGTGGCTGCGGGGGCGGATGTGGCTCGTGGTCCCCATGGGGGCGGAGAGGGCACTGAGGGCACTGAGGCGAACGTGCGTTCTGTGACGATTGGGTGACGAGTGGTCCATGGGTGCGCCGTTCTCGGTGGGCGCGGTGTCGAGCTCCGTGCGGGAGTTCTGCCGCAACGACGCGGCCCCAGGAGGTGTCGGTCGCATCGGCCCAGGTCAGCGGCCCGGAAACGACGACGTTACGACTGGATGACCATCGGGAACGGTCATTGCATCGACCCGTTCGCGCGGGGAGTATCTGGACGGGCACACACGGCGCGGAGGCTGATCAGTGGGCGATCGATCCATCCCTGGCGATAGCGAAGGCGACGACGGTTTGACCTTCACGGACTCGGCTACGGGCGACGTGGTGGCCGTGCGTCAGGATCCGCTGGCGACGGCGCCGATGGGAGCCGAACAGATCCCGTTCGAGCTGGCGGTGTTCCGGCGTGGCGAGGCCGATCCTGTCGACGTCATGGTGTGCGGCATGTGGTCGGGTGCGACACCTGTGCTCGAGTGTTACGAGGTCGGCGACACCCTCATGCTGCGGGTGCTCGGCGTCGACGACGACCGCCGCGATCCCCAGCCGTATCGCATCGTCGTCGGCGTCGACGTCGCCGAGGTAGCCGTGGTCGAGGTGCGCGGCACCCGGCACAGCGAACGCATCCGTACCGACGATCTCGGCGAGCTGCCGATCGTGTGCGGTGCCGATCCGTCGATGGCCGGACTCGAGCATGCATTCCTGCACTGCCGGGGCTCCCGCATGGTGCGGGTCGAGCCGGACCGTCGGGGCGGGCCGGGCCCGGTGCGGCGCTCGTCGATCACCCTCGTGGCCTGAACCGCCGGACGCGCGGTTGAACACCGCTGAGGATCCGGAGGTGTTCAGTCCGCAGCCATGAAGCGCCCGGCGCGCTCGAAAAGGGCGATCGCCATCGCGTGGAGGGCGTCGCCGGTGGCAACCGGAGCCAGGCCTGCGCAGGCTCGGGCGTGGGTGCCTTCCAGGATGATGCCCAACTTGTAGCAGGCGAGGGTGGCGAACCAGGGCCAGTCGTCGATCGGCCGGTCGGTGTGTGCGGCGTAGTGGGCGATCAGCTCCGCCGGTGTCGCGAACCCGTCCCACGGCTCGACCGCCGTGGTGGTCATGACCGACACGTCGTCCCGCCACGTCGCGAGCACCCAACCGAGATCCAGCAGCGGATCGCCGATGGTGCAGAGCTCCCAGTCGACCACCGCGGCGATCTCACCGGCGTCGCGGCTGACGAGCACGTTGGCGAGGTGGAAGTCCCCGTGCATGATGCCCGCGACGCCTGCGGCCGGGCGATTGCGGTCGAGCCAGTCGGCCACGACATCGACCTCGCCGATGGCGGGGCCGTCGTAACCGTCGAGTTCGGCATAGGACTCGAGTTGGGCCCGCCACCGGGGGACCTGGCGTTCGAGGAATCCGTCGGGGCGGCCGAGATCGCCGAGGCCGGCGCCCAGGTGGTCGATCGATGCGAGCGCTGCAGCAGCTTCGACGAGAGACAGGCCGATGCGGTGGCGTATCGCCGGATCGTCACGGTGGGGGGAGGGAAGGCCGACGGTGGGGTTGAAGCCGTCGACGAACGCCGTGAGGGTGAACGCGGCCCCGAGCACCGACGGATCCGCCTCTGCGGCGATGAGCCTCGGGTGCGGCACCGCCGAGCCCGCCAGGGCAGACAGCACCCGCGCCTCGCGGCGCATGGTCTCGTCGCTGTTGGCGCGTTTGTGCAGCGGCGGGCGACGCAGCACGTAGGAGTCGCCGCCTCGTGCGAACCCGATGATGATGTTCTGGGTGCCACCTGCGAGCGGTTTCGGGTCCGTGATGGGCCCCGAGCCGACGCCGTGGTCGTCCATCCAGGCCTCGAGCGCGGCGAGGTCGACCCCGTCGATCGAGCCGTCGTCGATGCTCGCAGCAGGTTTCGGTTCGGCCATGGTGCACTTCCTGGGTCGGCGCGGCGGTCGGGGGACGGGTCCGGGCGGCTCCGTGGCCCGCCGTCGGCCCTCCGAGGCCAACCTAGGATATGGCGGAGGTCACAGGTGGTGGCCTCGTGGCGAATCCGGGAGGAACACGTGGGGGCACTCGATGGGATCAGGGTTCTCGATGTCGGAATGTTGGTCCAGGGGCCCCAGGCGGGCCTGATGCTGGCGGACCTCGGCGCCGACGTCATCAAGGTCGAGTTGCCGGGCATGGGGGATCAGGCCCGATGGATCCCGCTGTCGATGGAGGATCTCCGGGCGCCTTACTACATCGGCTGCAACCGGGGGAAGCGCAGCGTCACGATCGATCTGCGCACCGCCGAGGGTGCCGAGGTGTTCCGGCAGCTCGCGGACACCGCGGACGTGGTGTTGTCGAACTTCAAGCCCGGCACGCTCGAGGGTTGGGGCGTCGGCTACGACGTGCTCTCCGAGCGCAACCCGAAGATCATCATGGCCTATGGGTCGTTGCTGGGTCCCGAGGGTCCGTCGGCCCAGCGCGAAGGGGCCGACCTCGCTGCTCAGGCCCAGGGCGGGCTGATCAGCACCACCGGTGTCGACGGGGGTCCGCCGACGCCGGTCGGGGTCACCATCGCGGATCACATCGCCAGCCAGAACATGACCACCGGCATCCTGGCCGCCATCATCGCCCGGGGCCGCACGGGCCGCGGCCAGCGCATCGACGTGTCGCTGCTCGGCGGTCAGGTGTACGCCCAGGCGTCGGAGCTGACAGCGTACTTCCTCACCGGCGAGATCCCCGGACGCGCCAACTACGGCCACCCGCTCCTGCACGCTGCGTACGGCATCCTGCCGACCGCGGACGGCTACATCGCCATCGTCGGGGTCCCTCCCTCGCAGCGTCAGTCGTTCTACGACGCCGTCGAGATGCCCGAGCTCGCCGACGACGAGCGCTTCCAACCGCTGCTCTACACGGCCGAGAACAAGCGGGCGCTGTTCGAGATCCTCTCGAAGGTGTTCCCGACACGGACCACCGCCGAGTGGGGCGAGCGCCTGGCCGCGGCGGGCGCGCGTTTCGCGCCGGTGCAGGACTACGCCCAGGTGGCCGAGGACCCCCAGGTCTGGGAGAACGGCTATCTACGACGCGTGCAGCACCCCGAGTGGGGTGAAGTGGTCACGGTCGGTTCGCCGCTACGCATGTCGGACACGCCGACCGAACCGGGCGAGGTGGCCCCCGAACTGGGCCAGCACACCGAGGAGGTGCTGCTCGAGATCGGCATCGACTGGGAGCAGATCGGAGCGCTGCGGGAGTCAGGCGCCATCTGATCCACCCTCCTGGGTCCGACGACCTGGGCCATCGGGCCTAAAGGCCTGCACTCGGGGGGCCGATAGAGGAGAGGCGGCACGACGCCGGCACTGCCATTCACCGGCAGCGCCCGTGTGGCTCACCTCTGGAGGACCCGATGTCCGTTGCTATCGACGACAACACCGCAGCAGTCGGCGGTTGGGCGCCCGCGTCGCCGAACCGTCCGGTGCGGTTGACCCTCGCCTTCGTCGCACTGGTGCTCGTCACCCTGGCGCTCGTGATCGCAGAGGCCCGCCCGACCCGGGCCCAGGACGATGCCGCCGAGAACGATGCCGCCGAGAACGATGCCGCCGAGAACGATGCCGCCGAGGAGGCGGTCGACGTCGTGCGCCTCGACGTCACGGTGCGTGGCGAGCAGAGTCGTCTGGGACCACCTGAAGCGGTCGGCGACATCGATGGTGACGGGATCACCGACTACGCCGTCGGCGCGTACTCCGACGATCTCGCCGGTGAGGACACCGGGGCGCTGTACCTGCTGCTGATGAACGCCGACGGCAGCGTCCGTCAGCAACAACGGGTGAGCCTCGGCGCAGGGGGCTTCGAGGGTGAGCTGTTGCCGGGCTCGGGGTTCGGTTTCCGCCTCGCCGCAGTCGGCGACGTCGACGGCGACGGCACCCCGGATCTCGCCGCATCGGCCTACCGCTCCGGCCGCCAGGGAGAGACCAAGGGCGAGATCTGGATCCTGTTCCTGTCTCCCGACGCGAAGGTGCGCAACTGGCAGGTCATCACCGATGGGTACGCCGAGTTCCTGGTCGGTCTCCGTGACGGCGATCAGTTCGGCGTCGACCTGGCCCCGGTGGGCGACCTCGATGGCAACGGTGTGACCGATCTCGCCGTCGGCGCCTGGCGCCGCGACGCCGGACCCGACAACCTCGAAGAAAACCAGGGAGCGGTCTTCCTGATCACCCTGGATCGCAACGGACGGACGCTCACGACCACGGAGTTGTCGGCCGCCACCGGGTGGCCCGCGCCCATCGGTGTCGGCGTCGGCCTCGGCGTCGGCCTGGCGGTGGTCGGGGACCTCGACGGCAACGGCAGCGCAGACCTGGCGGTCGGCGCGCCCGGCACCAACGGTGACACCGGCGCCGTGCACATCGCGTTCATGGATCCCGACGCGACGGTCGCCTCCGTCGAGGTGCTGACACCTGGCGATGGTGTCGTGCCCCCGCTGGCGCCGGGCGCTCGCTTCGGGGCCACCGTCGAAGGCCTCGGCGATGTCGACGGCGATGGATACGCCGATCTCGCGGTCGGGGCGTTCGGTGTGCGGGAGTTCCGTGGTGCCGTGTGGTCGTTCGGTCTCGCCGCCGACGGCAGCGCCCGGACGGCTCGCCGACTCCCGATGCCCGATCGTGATCCCGACGACCTCTACGGTCACACGATCGCCGCCGTCCGCAACGGTTCTGCTCCGGCGACGGCGCTGCTCGTCGGTGCCCCGGGCGACGACGCTGCGGGGCTCGATGCCGGAGCGGTCTTCGTGATCCCGCTGGCGCCGGTGTCCGACGATGATGGCGACGACGCTGATGCGGACGCCGAGCGGGGCCCTGACGGCGATCTCGATGGCGATGGCATCCCCAATGGCGTCGAGGGTCGTGGAGACAGCGATGGCGACGGGATCCCCGACCGACGCGACCGCGACAGCGACGACGACGGCATCGGCGACCGCGCCGAGGTCGACCCCGACACCGGGCTCGACATCGACAGCGATGGCGACGGCATCCCGAACCGCCTCGATCCCGACGACGACGGCGATGGCATCCCCACTGCGTTCGAAGGCCGTCGCGATCCCGATATCGATCTGATCCCGAACCACTTGGATCTCGACAGTGATGGTGATGGCATTCCCGACGCGGTCGAGGGAATGGGAGACGCCGACGGTGACGGCGTCCCGAACTTCCTGGATCTCGACAGCGATGGTGATGGTATCGACGATGCCAGCGAGGGCATGGGGGACAGCGATGGCGACGGCATCGCCGACTTCCTCGATGTCCCCGATGCGGCGCCGGTTCCCGACGATGACGACACCGCCGATGAGCCCGTCGTCGAGCCCGACACCGGTGGCACCGACGATGGCGCCGCGCCCGAGGAGCCCGATACGGGCGGCGATGCCGATACCGGCGACGACGCCGAACCGGATGCCGATGGTGAGGAGTCGACCGACGAAGCGGATGCCGATGCAGACGCCGATGCCGATGCCGATGGTGAGGAGTCGACCGACGAAGCGGATGCCGATGCAGACGCCGACGAGGCTGCCGGCGGGGTCGAGGGCGACATCGACACCGACACAGCCGCCGACGGCGACGAACTGGCCGGCACCGTCGGGGAACCCACCGGGCGCGCCGCGGTCGGGGTGCGCGTCCTGGCCCCCGAACAGCTCGTGTCCGGTCAGCCCAACGAACTGGTTTTGTCGGTCGTCAACGCAGGTCCCGATGCCGCCTCGATGGCCGAGGCATCGATGCGCATCCCCGACGGCGTCCGGATCGATCCCGCCCAGCTCCCCGAGGACTGTGCGATCGTCGACGATCAGGTGGTGTGCAACTTCGGTGACCTCGATGTCGACGAGATGGCGGTCCGCTCGATCGTGGCCGAGGTCGACCCCGACGTCGCCGACGTCGAGTTCGCAGCGAGCATCCAAGCCCCCGAGGGGCGCGCCGAGGGCTCGAGCGGCTCGCTCGGCGTGCTCAACGACGGCCTCGGACGCGCCGCCGACGAACTGGGTACCCCCCGTGGGGCACTCATCGCTGTCGTCGTCGTCGCCCTGCTCACCGGCGCGGCGATCCTCGCCCTCACCCGCCAACGCGACACGACCGACATCGGCTGACCGCCGAAGCCCCGACCCGACAGCCCGGAGAGACGACCATGGCCCGATCCCTGATCGACCGCATTCCCACCGACGACCTCGAGGCCGGCGAGCACTGGCTCGCGGCGCAGGCGATGACCGTTCGTGGCCCAAAGACGATGCTGGCCTGGGCTGCCGAGCACGATCTCGACGACCTGCTCGCCGATCGCAAACGGGTGCATCCCGGTGCGACCGGCACGGCCACGATCCCCGAGGCGATGCCGCGCAGCTTCGTCGCCGCGGTCACCGAGCGCCGACTGGCGCTCTTCGAGACGAAGTTCGGCGGCCGCCCCGGCGATCTCCTCTTCTCGTGGCCGCTGGAGTCGACCAGCCTGGACATCGTCGACGAGGGTGACCGGGTGCGGTCGCGCCTGTTCCTCTTCGGCGTCGCCGACGGTGCCCTCGTCGCCGGCGCTGCCGGGGTGAACGGCAAGGCGCTCGCCGCGGCCGATGCGTTCGTCGAGGCGTTTCGCTCCGGCGCCGCACGCATGGCCGGCTGACCTCCTACGCTCGTCGGTCCATGAGGACCGAGCCGGCGCAACCCCCGCCACCGGTGTCGCCCCGAGCGCGGCGGGCTCGGCGGGTGCTGTTCGGCGTCGGCCTCGTTCTGGTGTGTCTGTTCGCCGTGGCCGCGTGCAGCGGCGACGAACCCTCGCTCGCTCCGGCCGGGTCTTCTGACCCCACCGGAGCCGATGCGGGTTCGCCGACCGAGATCGCAGCCGACGCCAACGTCGAGGCCGAGGCCGAGACCACCGCATCGAACGAGGTGGCCGATACCGGGTCGTCGTCAGCCGCGTCGCCCGATGTCGACGGCGAACCCGTGCTCATCGGGGTGCTGCTCGACACGACCAACCTGATGGCCACCACCGATCGCCAACCGGGTGTGGCGTTCGTCGAGGCCATCGAGCGGATCGCCGCCGAGGGAGGCCTCGACGGTCGCCCGGTCGAAGTGCGGTGGGTCAATACGACCTCGCGCCTGTCGGTGGTCGATGCCGAGGCCGTCGAGTTGATCGAAGCCGGCGCGGACCTGCTGGTGGTCACCTGCGAGCTCGACTTCGCCCGCCCCGCCATCGACCGTGCCGTCGAGGCCGGTGTCCTCGTGGTCTCACCGTGTGGGCCCGAGATCGGCTGGGGCAGCGGCGACCTGGGTCCCACTGCCTTCTCGATGATGCCCGCCGTCGAGACGCTGGGTGCGGTCATGGCCGAACACGTCTGGGCCGAGGGATACCGCGAGATCGGCATCGTCGTCGACGAGACCGCGCCCGAGCCGCGGGCCGAGTGCCGGGGGTTCCGGGAAAGATGGAATGCGCTCGGTGGGAGGGTCGCGACCGAGTTGCAGTTGAATCTCGTGACGGCCGAGGCCCTGGCCGAAGACGCCGCTCGCCTGGACGCCCTGCGAGCCGACGCGCTCGTGCTGTGCTCGTTCTCGCGGGTGGCCGATGCGGTCATCGAGTCGGTCCGGGGTCAGGCGCTCCGGGTCCCGATCATCGCCGGCCCCTCGCTCGACACCGGGGTATGGGTACCCGAGGACCTCGCGGCACCGCTGCGCGACTTCACCATGCTGACGCTTGCCTCCACCGCCGGAGACGACCCCGCCGACGCCGTGCTGGCCGCGGCGGGTGAGTTCCTCGTCGCGGACGGCATTCCCCCGAACAACGGTCGGTTCGTTCTCGGGGCCGATCTGGCGGCGGCCTACGGGATAGCCGTCAGCCGGGCCGGCAGCACCGATGGCGTGGCCGTCGCCGACGAACTGCGTGCGATGGCCGACGAGCCCTTGGTCTCGGGCGAGGTCACCTTCGGCGGTCGGCAGGCGCCGGCCACCTGGCCGCTGCGCATCATGCGCTACGAAGCCGGCACGTTCGTCAACGACGGCCTGGTCGTCGACACCTCGGCTCAGTAGCCCAGCGCGAGGTCGACCGGTCCGATCAACTCGGCGCCGGCCGCATAGCGCGCCACGTTCTCGCCGACCCGCTCGGCAAGGAGCGCGAGACCCATCTCGGGGGTATTGGCGGTGTGGGGGGTGATGATCACGTTGTCGAGGGTCCACAGAGGGTGGCCGTCGGGGAGGGGCTCGGGGTCGGTCACGTCGAGCGCCGCACCGCCGATGGCGCCGGCCTGGAGCGCCGCCACGAGGGCGTCGGTGTCGACGTGTCGACCTCGGGCGACGTTGACCAGCCAGGCGTCGGAGCGCATCGTGGCGAGCGCGGCGGCGTCGATGACCCCGATCGTCTCGTCGGTGAGCGCGAGCGCCAGCACGACCACGTCGGCGTCGGGCAGATGGCCGCCGAGCTCGTCGAGGGTGGCCACAACGTCGACGCCGGGGACCGGCGCAGGCGTGCGGCGCAGCACCGTCAGGTGACAGCCGAAGGGCGCCAGCAGCGGGACGAGCTCGTCGACGATGCCCCCGGCGCCGAGCACGAGGACCCGGGCGCCGTGCAGGTTGCGCCCGACGGGCGCCGACCACGAACGGGCCCGGGCGTAACCGCCGAGGTTGCGGAAGCCCGCGAGGACGAGGCCGAGGACGTGTTCGGCGACCGGTCGGGCGTAGACCCCTTTGCCGCAGGTCCAGAGGCGGCTGTCGTCGAGCAGGTCGATGAAGGGTTCGATGCCGGCGAAGGGCAGCTGCACCCAGTCGATGCCGTCGTGCACGATCTCGGGCAGCAGTTCGGGGCGCCCGGGGTCGGCCCACACGAGCGCGGTCGCGTCGGCGGCCGGTACCACCTGTCCGCCGCCGGCCTGCACCGCGGCGACCAGCGCCGGGCGGCGCCAACAGTCGGGTTCGACCGCGACCAGGGGTTCATGGGTACGTAGTGGGGGCTCTGCCATCGCGTCACCTTGGCACAACCAGGAGAGCGTGCGATGTGACGACGCGGGATGCGAGACCCGCTCGGGAGGGCATGGCACCTACAGTGCGATGCATGGACATCGCCGACTCCGTGATCGATCTCATCGGCAACACCCCGATGGTGCGCCTCGTACGACTCACCGAGGGCATCGCCTGCCCGGTGGTGGCCAAACTCGAGACGACGAACCCCGGGGGGAGCGTGAAGGACCGCCCCGCCCTGGCGATGATCGACGCCGCCGAGCGCGAAGGTCTGCTGCAGCCCGGTGGGACGATCATCGAGCCCACGTCGGGCAACACGGGCGTGGGTTTGGCCATCGTGGCGGCCCAGCGTGGCTACAAGTGCATCTTCGTGATGACCGACAAGGTGTCGCCGGAGAAGGTCACGCTGCTCGAGGCCTATGGTGCCGAGGTCGTGGTGTGCCCGGTCGCAGTCGAGCCCGACGACCCGGCGTCGTACTACTCGACCGCCGAGCGGCTCGTGCGCGAGACACCCGGCGCGTACCGCCCCAACCAGTACGCCAACCCGGTCAACCCGCAGGCGCACTACGACACGACCGGCCCCGAGATCTGGCGTCAGACCGACGGCACCATCACCCACTTCGTCGCGGGAGCCGGCACGGGCGGCACCATCTCGGGTATCGGGCGGTACCTGAAGGAGCAGAACCCGGCGGTCCAGGTGATCGCAGCCGATCCCGAGGGCTCGGTGTACAGCGGCGGCAGCGGCCGGCCCTATCTGGTCGAAGGTGTCGGTGAGGACTTCTGGCCGACCACCTACGACCCATCACTCGTCGACCGGGTCATCGCGGTCAGCGACGCGGACTCCTTCGCCATGGCCCGGCGGGCCGCCCGCGAGGAGGGCCTGTTGATCGGTGGGTCGTGCGGCACCGCAGTGTCGGCGGCGCTCGACGTCGCACGTGAAGCCCGGCCGGACGATCTGGTGGTGGTGCTCATCCCGGACTCCGGTCGCGGGTACCTGTCCAAGGTGTTCAACGACAGCTGGTTGGCGGCCTTCGGGTTCCTCACCGCCGAGGGCAGGACGGTGTGCGACATCCTCGACGCCCGCGAGGTCGACATCCCGCCGCTGGTGTACGTGCGTCCCGATGACCGGGTACTCGATGCCATCGAGTTGATGCACAAGCACTCGGTGTCGCAGCTGCCGGTCGCCAAGGGCGACATGCCGCTCGCTGCTGCAGAGGTGCAGGGCGCGGTCGACGAACTGTTCCTCATGGAGCGGGTCTTCGTCGGAGACGACGTGCTCGCGCACCCGGTCGAGGGGGTGATGGGCCCGGCGCTGCCGACGATCGGTGTGGGCGAGCCCATCGAGATGGCGGTGATGAAGCTCGATCGCAGCCCGGCGCTGCTCGTGCTCGACGGCGGGCGACCTCGCGCGGTCATCAGCCGATCCGACGTCCTGGCCTATCTGCAGAGCCGCGAGGCCACCGTGCTCGGGGATGTCCACTGATGGCGATCGAGCGAGCGTTCGAGACCAAGGCCGTCCACGACGGCCAGCCCGCCGATCCGGTCACCGGTGCGGTGACGGTGCCGATCTACCAGACCAGCACCTACGAACAAGACGCTGTCGGCAAGGACCGCGGGTTCGAGTACTCCCGCACCGGCAACCCCACCCGCGCCGCGCTCGAGGTGGCGTTGGCGTCGCTCGAGGGCGCTGCACACGGGCGGGCCTTCGCCAGCGGCATGGCGGCCGAGGACGCCATCCTGCGGATGCTGGCGCCGGGCGATCACCTCATCATGGGCAACGACGCGTACGGCGGCACGTTCCGGCTGATCACCCGGGTCATCGCCGCGACCGGCGTCGAGTGGACCGCGGTGGACCTCGGCGACGGCGCCGCCGTCGAGGCCGCGATGCGCCCCGAGACCAAGCTGGTGTGGACCGAGACCCCCACCAACCCCACGCTGTCGGTGGTCGACATCGCCGCGCTCGCAGCGGTGTCGCACGCCAACGACGCCATCTGTGTCGTGGACAACACGTTCGCCACGCCGTACCTGCAGCAGCCGCTGGTGCTCGGCGCCGACATCGTCGTGCACTCCACCACCAAGTACGCGGGCGGCCACTCCGACGTCGTCGGCGGGTTCGCGGCGACAAATGACCCCGCCATCGACGAACGCCTGGGGTTCCTCCAGAACGCCGTCGGTGCCGTGCCCGGACCCTTCGACTGCTACCTGCTGCTGCGTGGGCTCAAGACCCTGGCCGTTCGGATGGATCGCCATTGCGACAACGCCGAGGCCATCGCCGATTGGCTCGAAGCCCATCCCGGCGTGGCGTCGGTGCGCTATCCGGGGCTGGCCTCACACCCCGACCACGAGATCGCGGCCCGGCAGATGCGTCGCTTCGGTGGGATGGTGTCCTTCGTCGTCGCAGCCGGACCCGAGGCCGCCAACGAGCTCGTCGGCCGCACCGAGATCTTCACGCTGGCCGAATCGCTGGGAGCGGTGGAGTCGCTCATCGAGGTGCCGGCGGCGATGTGTCGGTCGCCGGCTCGTCGCTCGCCGTCGACCCGCGCTGGTGCGGCTGTCGGTGGGGATCGAGCACGTCGACGACCTCATCGCAGATCTCGATCAGGCGTTGGCGGCCATCAGCTGAGGGTCGCGGTTGCCGACGGCGACGCGTCCCAGGATGACCGCCGCCATCAGTGCGCCGCCGCTGCCGCCGACCTGCAGCGCCACATCGGCGGTCGCCAGCCCGTAGGTGAGCCAGATCAGGGCTTCCACCAGGGCCATCGTCCAGGTGAGCGGCGCGATCCCGGCGATGCTCGTCGAGCGCAGCGCGGCGATGGTGGCCGGTGCGAACTGCACGGCGTAGGCGAGGCCGACGGTGAGCCCTGCTGCGGTCCAGCCGCCCGCCAGCAGTGCGACCGCAGGGATGACCGTGGCCACGGCGATGCCGCGGCCGAGACCGCCGAGCACCTGCCGGCCGTCCAGGCCGACCAGCTGTCCGGCCATGACGACGTAGAGCGCTCCCGCGCCGAGTGAGACCGGCAGCAGTCCCCAGAGCTGTTCGGCGGTGCCGTAGACGACCCACGCGGCGTTCAGGCCGATGCCGACGCCGACCCAGGCGGCCGAGAGCCCGTCGGCGCTGCGGCGGCGCCGGATACGCAGGACCTGGGGCACGATCATCCCGGCGCCCATGATGTTTGCGATGGCGAGCAGGATCGTCAGCACGACGGGGGGGAGCTCGGTCGACAGCATCGCGGTAGGAGACAGTGCGGGGGAGAACATCGCGATCGTGGACATGGCCGGCTCCGTGGAGATCGGTGGGGTGGTGGCGCACTGTGGGCTGGAGTCGCGCGCACCACGGGATTCGGTAAGGACTGTCGGGAGTGTAGCCCCTCACGAACCGAAAGCGTAAGGACCGTCGAGCCTTTCGGCCATCGCGGGTCGCCCGGCCCCGACGTTAGTCTGGACGGCATGCAGCTGGTGTCGGTGAGCCGCTCGGAGATCTCGATCACCCTGGAGACGACCGTCGCCATGGTCAACGCCATCGACGATGGCAGCCTCGATGCCCGCTCGTCGCTCGTCGCGGCCGGCTTCAGCAGGGCGGCGCTGGCCTCGTCGGCATCGGTCGATCGCCTGTCGGGCCGATTGGTCGCGCTCGCGCCGCTGTTCCGCTCGCTGCCCGACCTCTCCCTGGACGAGGCTGCTGCCCGGGTCAACGAGGAGCTGACCGAGCTGCCGATCGCCCCCGCGGTGGTCGATCACGACGGCGTCGGCCCGCACCTGCACTGGACGCCGGCCACGGCCACCTTCGACGACCAGGTCATCGCCGACATCGTGATGGCCCTGGCCCAGGAGCTCTGCGAGGAGGGGCTGGCACGCTTCGGGCGCTGCGCAGCCACCGATTGCGACCACCTCTTCTACGACGCCACCCGCAACCGCTCGCGGCGATTCTGCGCCGACCCCCGCTGCGCCAGCCGTACCCATACCGCCGACCACCGGGCCCGCCGCCGCAGCTGACCCGCACTGAGCGCGACGATCCTCGCCGATTGTCCCGAGGACGTCGAGCTGCTGCTGTGCTCGGGTGGTCAGGCCCCTGGTTCGGCTGCGAGCGAATCTGTCGGCGGCACAGGACTCCGGGGCTCCCTCACCCCCGCACCACCGCCACCATGAGGAGGTGAGCTCGGGGGCCTCGACCATGGTGGCTTGCGCCATCCGTGGTCCCTCGGCCGCCACCAATGTCGCAGCAAGAACTGCAGCCAGTGCTGAGGTGACCCATGTCGCCAGCCGTCAAAGCCGAGGTGAGCTCTCCACTCGTAGATTCGGCGGCGCAAACGGGGTGACGTCACAAGTCAATTCTGCACGCTCGTCCAGCGGTCTGGTCGGCACCCATCGGGGAGGCCGGCCGACCTGCGAACCAGCCGAGTGCGAGCCGCTTCCGTAGACGGCATTGCGGATCGGTTCGGGCTCGGCCCGACGCCGGTCATCGGAGAACAGTCGCGGCCTGCCGCTGGCGCTCGGCCTCGACCTGTACGCGCAGGCGGTCGATACCGAGCGGTACGGGAGACGGCAGCTGGACGCTCAGGCGGTCCAGTGCTGGCGGCGGACTTCGTAGATGGCGATCGAGGCCGCGGTGGCGACGTTGAGCGAGCCGACCTTGCCGAGTTGGGGGATGAACCCCAACGTGTCGCAGGCGGCCAGGGCGTCGCGGCCGATGCCGCGGTCCTCGTGGCCGATGACCAGGCACACGTCGCCGGAGAGATCGAGCTCGTGCAGCGCCGCTGCGCCCGAGGCCAGTTCGATGCCGACCACCAGGTAGCCCTGGGTGCGAGCCTCGGCGATGGCGTCGGCGGTGGTGGCGGTCTCGCTGGTCTGGATGTAGCGCTCGGTCCCCAGCGCCGTGCGTCCCACCCTGGGGTTGGCGTCTGTGGTGGCCCCACCGGCGAACCAGAGGTGGTCGACCCGCTCGGCGGCGGCGGTGCGGATGATCGCGCCGACGTTGAACGGGCCGGCGACGCCGTCGAGGACGAGCGCCAGGCGGCCGTCGGTGCGGCGCCGCCAGTCGCGGTGCAGGCGCTTGAGGTCGGTTCCGCCGAGGTTGCGCGGTGCCGCGCCGGAGGGCCGGTCGGGGCCGGTCATCGGGGACGCACCTCCAGCAGGCGATAGCCCCGCCGTGAGCCGAGGCGGACGACGTCGAAGCCCCGGTCCCCGAGCCAGCGGGTGAGGCTGTCGGCGCCCAGGTGCTTCTGGACCACCAGGACGGCGACGCCGGTGGGGGAGAGCCGCCCGAGCCAGCGGTCGAGCAGGTCGTGCAGCGCTGTCTTGCCGATCCGGACCGGCGGGTTCGACCAGATGAGGTCGAACACCACGTCGTCGGGGACCTCGTCGGGAGCAACGACGCGTGCGTCGAGACCGGCGAGGTTCGCCTCGGCGAGGGCCCGGGCCCGGGCGTTGACGTCGACGGCCCAGACGGTGGTGTGGGGGGCGCGGTGGGCGAGGGTCCGGGCGATGGGCCCGTAGCCGCAGCCCAGATCGAGTGCGTTGCGCACATCGGGCGCCGGCGGAGGGGCGTCGATCAGCAGATAGCGGGTGCCGGGATCGACGGCATCGGCTGCGAAGACCCCTGCGTCACTGGCGAGATCGACGGTCAGGTCGGGCAGGACCAGCGAGACGGTACGCGGTGACGACGGCACCGCCGGGTCGTCGTCGAAGTAGTGGCCCGCGGCTTCCATCTCCGGCGACGCTACCGGGGCCCGCTCGGCTCCGGGTGCCCGCACACCAGGTCGCGCCGTGCGCGGCGCCCGCAGCGGCGAGCAGCTGCGCTCGACGGGCGCCGCGCCAAAGGGCTCGCCCTCTAACCTGGGGTGATGGCCTCCCTCGAGATCAGAGTGTTCGGCGACCCGGTGCTCAAGCGCGTCGCCGACGAGATCACCGACATCGACGGCTCCCTCGTGGCGCTCAGCGAAGACATGCTCGACGCCATGTACGCCGCCCCCGGCATCGGGCTCGCGGCGCCCCAGATCGGCGTCGGCAAGCGGCTGTTCGTCTACGACATGGGCGACGGGCCGGGCGCCATCGTCAACCCGGTCATCACCGAGAGCGACGGCGAGTGGGAGTTCGAAGAGGGCTGCCTGTCCGTTCCCGGCCTGTCCTGGACCATCGTGCGTCCCAAGACCATCCACCTGACCGGCTACGACCTCGACGGCAACGAGGTCAGCATCGAAGCCGACGAGCTCGAATCCCGGCTGTTCCAGCACGAGCTCGATCACCTCGACGGCACGTTGCTGCTCGAGTACCTCGACGAGGACCAGGTCCGCGAAGCCAAGCGGATCCTGCGTCAGCGTGCCATGGGCCTCGATGCAGTCGAGCCCGAGCCTGCGCCGCGGCGCCGGCGCGGTCTGTTCCTGCGTTGAGCCTCCCGCCGCTCGCTCCGGTTCCCGAAGACGTCCGTCGTCTGGTCTATCTCGGCAGCCCCGACCTCGCCGTTCCTCCGCTGCGGGCCCTGGTGGCCGCCGGTTTCGACATCGCCCTGGTGGTCTCCCAGCCCGATCGCCGGCGGGGGAGAGGCAGCCAACTGGTACCCAGTCCGGTCAAGGCGGCGGCGCTCGAGTTGGGGTTGCCCGTCAGCGACCGTGTCGACGACGCCCTCGAGGTCGACGCCGACCTGGGCGTCGTGGTGGCGTTCGGTCAGATCATCGCCCCGCACGTGCTGGCGGCGCTGCCCATGGTCAACATCCACTTCTCGCTGCTGCCCCGTTGGCGCGGCGCGGCGCCGGTCGAACGGGCGATCCTCGCCGGCGACGAGGTCACCGGCGTGTGCCTCATGGTGCTCGATCACGAACTCGACTCGGGAGCCGTCTACCGCAGCGCCGAGGTGCCCATCGGCGCGGACGAGACCGTCGACGAGCTCCGCTCCCGTCTGGTCGACGTCGGCGTCGAGCTGCTCGTCACCGGACTGGCCGAGGGCCTCGGCGATGCCGTCCCCCAGGACGGCGAGGTCACGGTTGCGGCCAAACTCACCCCCGACGAACGCATGATCCGCTGGGACGAGCCGGCAGAGCTCGTGCACCGCCGGGTCCGGCTGGGTGATGCCTGGACGACCGCGGCCGGTCGCCGCCTCAAGGTGTGGCGGACCCGTGTCGACGCCCACCGTGAGCTCGCCCCCGGCGTCGTCGCCTTCGACGAGGACGGCGTTGTCGTCGGTACCGCTGCCGGCGCCGTCGAGTTGGTCGAGGTCCAGCCCGAGGGCAAGCCACGGCGCAGCGCCGCCGACTGGGTGCGCGGCGCCCGCCTCGGCGATCCGCCGAAGCTGGGCGAGCCGACGGACCCCAGCGCGTGAGCGCCCGCGACGGCGGCGACGCCCGACGCGTGGCCATCGAAGCCGTGCGCCGCATCGACGACGAAGGCGCATACGCGAACCTCGTCCTGTCGGGACTGCTCGACGCCAGCCATCTCGACACCCGCGACCGGGGCCTGGTCACCGAGCTCACCTACGGCGCCACCCGGATGCGACGAGCCTGCGACTGGCTGGTCGACCGCTTCCTGGTGAGCCCGCCTCCGCCGGCGCTGCGCGCCGCGCTCCGTGTCGGCGCCTACCAGCTCGCGTTCACCCGGATCCCGCCCCACGCCGCGGTGTCGGCCACGGTCTCCGGTACCGCCAAACGCAACCGCGGCGTCGTCAACGCCATTCTGCGACGGGTGGCCGACAGCCTTCCGGTCACCTGGCCCGACGACGCCACGCGCCTGAGCGTTCCCGACTGGCTGCTCGCCCGGCTGCGCGCCGATCTCGGCGACGTCGACGCGATGGCGATGCTCGAGACGATGAACCTGGCGCCCGAGGTCACCGAACGCGCCGACGGCTACGTGCAGGACGAAGCATCGCAGTGGGTGGCCGAGCTCGTGGGGGCTTCGGCCGGTGAGCTCGTGCTCGATCTGTGTGCCGCACCCGGCGGCAAGGCCACGGCCATGGCGGCCGCCGGCGCCACCGTGGTGGCCGGTGACCGACGTGTCGGCCGGGTCGGGCTCATCACCCAGAACGCACAGCGTCTCGGCGCCACGAGCCTGGTCGCCCTGGCTGCGGACGGCCTTGCTCCGCCGTTCGCGGACGCGACCTTCGACCGGGTCCTGGTCGATGCGCCGTGCTCGGGGCTGGGTGTGCTGCGGCGACGCGCCGATGCCCGGTGGCGGGTCACCGGCGACGACATCGACCAGCTCGCGGCGCTCCAGCGTGCGCTGCTCGATCGAGCGGTCGCGCTGGTTCGACCGGGGGGAACGCTCGTCTACAGCGTGTGCACGGTCACCGACGCCGAGACGGTCGGGGTCGCCGGATCCTTCGCCCACGACCACGCCGATCTCGAGGCGCTCCCGGTACCCGACCCGTGGCGGCCTCACGGCAGTGGCGGCCTGGTGTTGCCCCAGGACCACGGAACCGACGGTATGGCCGTGTTCGTCTGGCGGCGCCCCTGAGGGGGAGGGTCAGCGCCGCGACGGTGCGAGGTGCCGGTCGAGGAGATCGCTGCGCAGGCGGGTGCGGATGGTCGGGCTGTCGCCGCGACCTGCGAGGAAGTCCAGGCGCAGGTCGAGATCCTCGGCCCGTTCGGGCTCGACCCCGCGGGCTTCGAGCCACTCGACCGTGATGGTCTTGACGGTGCGATAGTTGGTGCCGTCGGCGATGACGGTCCATCCGTCGAGCTCATGGCTGTCGGCGTATCGGCGGGGGATGCGCTCGAGGCGTTCGATCTGGTGGTTCGCGTCGGGCGGGAAGGCGGCGTACTGCGGCATGGCGGTGCTTTCGTGGCGATCTCTCGAAAGGGGGGCGGCGTATGGGCCCCATTGCTCATCGGCGGCGCACTGCGGTTCCTGAAGGAATGTGCGCCCACCGGTACAGTCGGCGCCATGCACGAGCCCGAGGACCACGACAGCCAGCCGCTCCTTGCGAAGGTGCTCACCGTCTCCGATGGGGTGGTGCACGGCACCCGGGAGGACAAGTCGGGTGCCGCCCTCGAGCAGCGGCTCACCGACGCAGGCTGGCAGGTGGTGCAACGTGAGGTCGTCGCCGACGGCGTGCAGAGCGTGGCCGAGGCGCTCGAGGCGCTCGCCGAGGGGTTCCACGGCATGATCGTCACCACCGGTGGGACGGGGTTCGGTCCCCGTGACGCCACGCCGGAGGGCACCCGTCAGGTCCTGCACCGCGAGGCCCCGGGCCTCGCCGAGGCCATGCGGCTCGTCAACCCGCTCGGGCGGCTGTCTCGCGGCGTCGCGGGCACCATCGGAACGGCGCTGGTGCTCAACACGCCGGGCTCGGCCAAGGGCTGCGTCGAGTGCCTCGAGGCGGTCATCGACGTCGTCGGCCACGCCGTGCGCCTCATGGTCGACAACGCCGATCCGCACCCCAACCGCGAACACGGTCACGGTCACGGTTCGGGGAACTGAGGGGTCGCACGGGACCGGCGGCGAAGAACGAGAGGCGGCCATGGCCAGTGTCATCGATCACGAACTGATGCGAGAGGCCATCGCCGCAGCGGCGCGGGTGCGGTTCATCACCTCGCCCAACCCCTGGGTCGGTGCGGTGGTCGCCGCCCCCGACGGCGAGTGCTTCGAGGGGGCGACCCGGCCTCCGGGGGGTCCGCACGCCGAGGTGGTCGCCCTGGCCGAGGCCGGCCCGTTGGCGAGGGGCTCGACCGTCTACGTCACCCTCGAGCCCTGCGCGCATCACGGCCGGACCGGACCGTGCACCGACGCGTTGCTCGCAGCAGGTGTGGATCGGGTGGTCATCGGCGTGCTCGACCCCGACCCTGCCGTCGCCGGTCGTGGTGCACAGCAGCTGCGCGACGCCGGGGTGCGCGTCGAGGTCGGGGTGGAGGCCGCCGCCATCGAGGACCAGCTGCGGTCCTACCTGCATCATCGACGCACCGGCCGCCCGTTCGTGGTCTGCAAGCTCGCAGCGACCCTCGACGGCCGTACTGCCGCGCCCGACGGTTCGAGCACCTGGATCACCGGGCCCGAAGCCCGGCGCGAGGTGCACCGGCTGCGAGCCGAATCCGACGCGATCATCGTCGGCGCCGGCACGGTCCGCTCCGATGATCCCAGCCTGACCGTGCGCGACTGGGCGCCCGCCGACGGTGTCGAGGTCGAGGACCTGGATCCCCGGCGCGTCGTGCTGGGTCGGGTCGCCGCGGATGCGGCGGTCCGCCCGTGTCTCGAACTCGCCGGCGACCCTGCCCTGATCCTCGACGAGCTGGGTCAGCGGGGCGTGCTGCAGCTGATGCTCGAAGGCGGGGCCCGAACCGCCGGCGAGTGGCATCGGGCCGGCCTGATCGACCGCTACGAGCTCTTCCTGGCGCCGGCGCTGATGGGCGGCGACGACGGCCTGGGGCTGTTCGTCGGCGACGGTGTGGGCACCATGGCCGACCTGTGGCGCGGCCGGATCGAGTCGGTCTCCCGGGTCGGCGACGACCTCCACGTCACCCTCGTGCCCCACGTCGATCCCTCCTGAGCCGCACAGGCTCGGATCCAGCCAATAGCCTCGGCCGGATGTTGGCACTGGTTCTTCCCAAGGGTTCGCTCGAGAAGGCGACGATGGAGTTGTTCGAAGCTGCGGACCTGGCGGTGAGCCGGGGTTCGGCGGTCGACTACAAGGGCAGCATCGACGATCCCCGTATCGACGACGTGCGCATCCTGCGGCCCCAGGAGATCCCGCGCTATGTCGCGCAGGGCATGTTCGACCTCGGCATCACCGGGAGGGACTGGATCGAGGAGACCGCCAGCGATGTCCACAGCCTGGGCGAGTTGCACTACTCGAAGAACACCGCCCGTCCCGTCCGCATCGTGGTCGCAGTCCCCGGCGACAGCCCCTGGAAGTCGGTCGCCGATCTGCCCCAGGGCGTGCGGGTCTCCAGCGAGTACCCCGAGCTCACCCGGCGCTTCTTCGAGGCAGCCGGCATCGAGGCCGACATCCAGCTGTCCTACGGGGCCACCGAGGCCAAGGCTCCCGAGATCGTCGACGTCGTGGTCGACATCACCGAGACCGGCCGGGCCCTGCGGGCAGCGGGGCTGGTCATCATCGACACCATCCTCACGAGCTTCACCGAGCTCATCGCCAACCCGGCGTCCTACGCCGATCCGGCCAAGCGCCTGGCCATGGAGCAGGTCAAGACCCTGCTCGACGGCGTGCTCGAGGCACGCGGGCAGGTGATGGTGAAGATGAATGTCGACGCCGAGCATCTCGACGGGGTCATCGCGCAGCTGCCGTCGATGAAGGCGCCAACGGTCAACGAGCTCTTCGGCGGCAGCGGCTATGCCATCGAGACCGTCGTCCCCAAGTCCCGGATCAACATATTGATCCCGGACCTCGTCGCCGCCGGAGCGAGCGACATCGTCGAGCTCCCGATCTCCAAGATCATCCACTGAGGCCGCGATGACCACGACCCGTTCGGGACTCGCCACGGTCGCCGCGTTCGGCGACGACGGCTGGGGAACCCTCCAGCCGCACGTCCGAGACGGGAGTCCCGACCCCGAGCCGGTTGCGTTCCACTCGACCGCCATCGTCGACGGCTCGCGGACCATCGAGGCCGGAGCGCGTGTGCGGTACCGGATCGTGCCCGGCCGTCAGGGCCGATGGGAAGCCACCGACGTCGAGCCGGTCGGCGCGGGCTGAGGCCCTACCGACCCGCAGGGCGTCACCAGGTGACGGGCACGGTCCGGCGGCCCCACAGCAGGTAGGGCTCGATCCGGGTGGGCTCGGCCGCCAGGCGAAGTGTCGGGAACCGCTCGACCGTGGCCCGCAGCGCGATGCGGCCCTCGAGGCGTGACAGGTGCGCTCCCGGGCAGAAATGGTGCCCCAGGCCGAACGCGACGTGCTTGCGGAGCTCGTCGGGGTCGCGGTCGAGGCGGAACGTGTCGGGATCGGTGAAGACCTCGGGGTCGCGGTTGGCCGCGCCGTAGGTGGCCATCACCTTGCTGCGCTCGGGGACCTCGACACCGTGCATCTCGAGGGTCCGGGTGTTGGTGCGGTACAGGCCGAGCACCGGCGCATCCATGCGCAGGCTCTCCTCGACGGCGACGGTGTCGAGCGACGGATCGTCACGCACCGCCTCGTAGAGTTCGGGACGCTCGAGTAGGCGCCAGAACAGGTTGGTGATCAACGAGGTGGTGGTCTCGTTGCCGCCCACCAGGAGCTGGTTGAGCATCACCAGGCGTTCGCTGTCGTCGAGGCGGCGGCCGTCGACCTCGGCCAGCAGGATGCCGCTGATGACGTCGTCGGTGATCGTCGAGCCGAGGACCTCCGGTCCGGCGGTCTCGGGGTCGAGTCCCGCCGCTCGGAGCACGTCGCGGCGCTCGTCGAGCTGCGCGAGCAGGTAGCTGTTGATCTTCTCCCGCGAGTCCCGTGCCGCCTCGGCGTCGGAGGCGTTGGCCGCGGCGAGCTGCTCGTCGCTCCATGCCTTGAACTGGTCGATGTCGTCGGTGGGGATGCCGAGGATGTGGGCGATCACGATGACCGGCAGGGGACAGGCGAGCGCATCGTGGAGATCGGGTCGGCGGTCGCGTTCCATCTCGTCGAGGAGCTGGTGGACGAGATCGGTGATCTCGGTCTCCATCGCGGCGACGTGGCGCGGCGCGAAGCTCTTCTGGACCAGTTTCCGGTACCAGGTGTGCTCGGGCGGGTCCTGGAACAGGCAGCCCTGGGTGGTGTACCGGGGCATCTGGCCGTAGTGGCTGGACCAGGTGTCGATGTCGGTGAGCATCTCGGTGACGTCGTCGTAGCGGGTCACCGTGTAGAGCGGGTGGGCGAAGTCGTCGAAGCGGTGCATCGGACACTGCTCGCGCAGTTGCGCGTAGGCCGGGAACGGGTCGGCCATCACGTCGGGGGCGAACGGGTCGTAGTGCCAGGCGTCACGGTCCATGACGGCAAACGTAGTACCTCGCCACACGACGCTGCCTCGGCCGATCGGCCGTCCATGTCCGTGAGCGTCGGGCAGCACGCCGTCGCCGGTCGGCCGGAGGCGGTACCGTCGCCGGACATGGAGTTCCAGTCTCTCGATGATGCGCCCCGGTGGTTCCGTGAGGCGCTGTCGGTTCCCCACGACACCGACACCGTCGTCGTCGACGGCGCCGCCATCAACTATCTGACCTGGGGCGCGGTCGGTTCGCCCGGGCTGATCTTCGTCCACGGCGGGGGAGCGCACGCACGCTGGTGGACCCACGTCGCCGCGCAGTTCGCCGACCGCTACCGCGTGGCTGCGATCGACCTCAGCGGGCACGGCGACAGCGGCCACCGCGCCAGCTACAGCCTCGAGCAGTGGTCCGGCGAGGTCATGGCCGTGGCGGCCGCGATGGGCGCCGCCGGGGCACCGGTGGTCATCGGCCACTCGATGGGGGGCTTCGTCACGATCGTCACCGCCGCGCTGCACGGCGACGATCTGGCCGGTGTCGTCGTGGTCGACTCACCGGTGAACAAGCCGGACCCCGAGGTCGACGCCGCCAGGGCCGGTCAGGCGTTCGGCAAACCCCGCGTCTACCCCGATGTCGCAGCCGCGCTCGAACGGTTCCGAACCGTTCCCGAGCAGCGCAACTACGAGCCCTACGTGATGGACCATGTCGCCCGCAACAGCCTCCGCCCGGTCGAGGCGACCGACGATCAACCTGCAGGCGTGGTGTGGAAGTTCGATCGCAACGTCTTCAGCGCCGTCGTCGACCACCCGCGGACGGCGGCGAGGCCGCACCTGGCGCAGGTGCGCACCCGCCTGGCGTTGTTGGCGTCGCAGTTCGGGCTGGTGACCCCCGAGGTGGGCCGCTACATGTACGACCAGCTCGGCAGGGTCGCGCCGGTGATCGAGCTGCCCCAGGCCGGGCACCACCCGATGCTCGACGTCCCGTTGGTCCTGCTGACGGCGATCCGCACGCTGCTGGCCGATTGGGAGCACTCGGTGCCCTTCACCAGGGACTGACCCGGCTCCGGCGCCGGCCTGCCTCACCTCGATGCGGGCCCGGCGACGACCTCAGTGGCTGTGGTCGTGAGCCTGATCGTCTTCGGCCTGGCGGGCCACGCCGATGATGGCGTCGGCCATCTGGGCCCAATAGGGCTTGGGTAGGTCATGGCCCATGTCGCCGAGCACGAGGAGGTCAGCGCCCGCGATCGCCTCAGCGGTGGCCAACCCGCCGCTGAGCGTGATCAGCGGATCGGCGCGTCCATGGATGACCAAGGTGGGCACATCGAGGCCGCGCAGGGCCTCGGTGCGGTCACCGCTGGCAGCGATTGCCGCGAGCTGGAACGCTGCGCCGATCGGGTGGAAGCAGCGGTCGTAGGCCTCACGGGCGCGCTCGGCGGCCTCGACGGGATCGAACAACGGGCCCGAGATGATCCGACCCACCTCGGCGGTCGCCGCGATGGCCTCGTCGCGGGTGGCCGGCGGGGGCGCCAACAACGCCCCCATGGCCTCGGGCTCGGCGGCTCCGACGGTGGGATCGCCGGTGGTGGACATGATGGAAGTCATCGACCGAACCCGCTCGGGGAAGTCGATGGCCATGTGCTGGACGATCATCCCGCCCATCGAGGCGCCGACGACATGGGCGGCGTCGATGCCCAGATGGTCGAGCAGGCCGACGGCGTCGCCGGCCATGTCGGACAACGTGTACGGGGCTTCGACCGGTTGGCCCGTCATGGCCGCCATCAACAGGGCGGCACCGTCGGGTGGGTCGCCGGCGGTCTTGGAGGACAGACCGCAGTCACGGTTGTCGAACCGGATGACCCGGAATCCCCGCTCGAGCAGCTCCGCGATGAACCCGGTGGGCCACAGGGTCATCTGGGCGCTGAAGCCCATGACCAACAGCAGCGGCGCTGCCTCGTCGGGCCCGTAGCTCTCGTAGCAGATCTCGATGTCGTGGATGATGGCGGTCGGCATGGCCGCCAGCATGCCAGAGCCGGGACCGGCCCGCGACGCTCAGGCGCCGGCGGCCTCGTCGACAGCCCGCTTCACCTCGACGAAGGCCATCTGCAGCTGGGTGCGGGCCTCGATGAGCACCGGTTCGTGCTCGCCGAGGCGACCCGACAGGCCGTCGACCAGGGCGACCATGGCATCGATTGCCAACCGTGCGTCGTCGATCGAGGGCGGATCGACGCTGAGGTGGATGGCCGCCAGCTCGTAGAGCCCCATGACATGGTTGGCCACGACCTCGGCTGCCGGCACCTGCGCCAGCCGCTCGCGGGTCTCGGCGAGTTCGCGAGCCATGGCCATCGCCTGCTGTTGCTGCTCGGGGGTCAACTCGTCGAAGCCGGGCATGCCCTCGACGCCGGTGTCGTCGAAGTCGCCGGTGTCGGCTCCCGGGCCCGGTGTGGGCTCGCGGGGGACCTCGTGTTCGCCGCCGGGTGTCCAGAGGCTCATCGTGTGCTCCGTCTCGTGGGGTAGGGGTGGAGGGCGCCGGCGTGGATCGGGGTACGAATCACGGCTGCGCCCTGCTACTGTAGGGGACCGCTTCGGGCTGGCAGCCCGAGCGCTACGAAAGCGCCACCGAGAGGTGGCCACCCGACCACCTCAGGTGCGGCGGGTTCGAGCAGCCGGCCAGGGCTTCCGCTTTCGCGGTCCCAGCTCTCGGCGGGTGCTGGGCTTTCCGGCGCTCGCCGTTGTCATCTCCGGAGTCGAACCCACCCTTTCGACTCACCAATGAGGAGACACGACTTGATCAGGAGCTTGCCATAGCTGCCAACACCGAGCCTCGTATCAACGACCGCATCCGGGCCCGCGAGGTCCGCCTCGTCGGTCAAGACGGCGAGCAGATCGGCATCAAGCCACTGCCCGAGGCTCTCGCAGCAGCTCGTCGAGCCGGTCTCGACCTCGTCGAGGTCGCGGACAAGGCCAACCCGCCCGTCTGCCGGATCATGGATTACGGCAAGTACAAGTACGAGACGGCGCAACGGGCCAAGGACTCGCGCAAGAAGAGCACCAACATCGTCGTCAAGGAGATGAAGTACCGACCCAAGATCGGGATCGGCGACTTCGACACCAAGACCCGCAAGGTCCGTGGCTTCCTCGAAGAGGGCCACAAGGTGAAGCTCACCATCATGTTCCGAGGCCGCGAGGTCCAGCATCCCGAACTGGGACGCAAGATCCTCGACCAGGTCGCCGAACAGATGGAGGACATCGCCAAGGTCGAGGCGTATCCCCGCCTCGACGGCCGGAACATGACGATGGTGCTCGGTCCGGACAAGAAAGCCATCGAAGCACTCAAGAAAGCTCGGGCGCAGGCCTCTGCGTCGGCGTCGGAGCCGGAGGTGTCCGAGCAGGACGTCGCCCCCGCCGACGAGACCGTCGAAGCCGACACCACGAGCTGAGCCTGGCGTCGCATCGGTGCCCGGCCTGGGAGACCAGGCCGACCACCGGCGCGCCGTCGCCCCCCGTCGCCCGCCCCAGAGCGTGCACGAACCCGGAGAACACCATGCCCAAGATGAAGACCCACAAGGGCGCCGCGAAGCGCTTCAAGGCCACCGGCAGCGGCAAGCTGCGTCGCGGCCGCATCAACAAGAGCCACCTCGCCGAGGCCAAGTCGCCCAAGCGCAAGCGTCAGCTGCGCCAGCCGGCCCAGGTCAGCGAGGCCGATGCGCCGACCGTCCGCCGCCAACTCGGCATCTGATCAGCGGCATCCGAAGAAAAGGAGAATCTCATGGCACGAGTCAAACGTGCGGTGCACAGCAAGAAGCGTCGCCGCCAGGTGCTGGGGCGCGCAAAGGGCTACTACGGCAACAAGAGCCGCAGCTTCAAGGCCGCCAACGAACAGGTCATGCACAGCGGCAACTACGCGTTCCGTGACCGCCGGGCCCGCAAGGGTGAGTTCCGCAAGCTCTGGATCCAGCGCATCAACGCGGCCTGCCGTCAGAACGGCACCACCTACAGCCGCTTCATCAACGGCCTGAAGGCTGCCGGTATCGAGGTCGATCGCAAGAACCTCGCCGACCTCGCCGTCAACGACGCAGCGGCGTTCGCCGCGCTGGTCGCCCTCGCCGACGAAGCCGTCGGCGCCGAGGCCGCCTGAACACCTCCCCCCACGGCCCCGCCGCACGGCCACTGTCGGCGCGCAACCCCCGGGTCGGCGCGCTGCGACGGTTGGTTCGTTCGCGGCGGGACCGTGACGAGGCCCGCTCGTTCGTCATCGAGGGGCCGACCCTTGTCGCCGAGGCGCTCGCAGCCGACCTCTTCGTCGATGCTCTGTACCTGAGCGAGGATCACGAGGCCCCAGATCTCGCCCGGTCGGTCGCCGATGCGGGTGGCGACGTGTGGACCCTCGACCCCGGGGTGCTCGCATCCATCGCGTCGACCGAGACCCCACGGCCGGTCCTGGCGACCGCCGGCTTCGTCGACGTCGACCTCGACACGGCGCTCGATCCGGCGTCGGACCCCCAGATGGCGCCTCTCGTCGTCGTCGCCGCCGGGATCCGCGAGCCTGGCAACCTCGGCACGATCGTGCGCAGCGCGCTGGGCGCGGGGGCCACGGCGGTCATCTCGTGCGACGACGCGGTCGATCTCTACAACCCCAAGGTCGTCCGGGCCGCCGCCGGCGCGCTGTTCCGCGTCCCCGTGGTGCGCGACGCCGATGTGGATCTCGTGGCGTCGGCACTGCGATCGCGTTCGGTCCGAACCCTCGGCCTCGATGCCGACGGCAGCGTCTCGATCGACGCAGCCGACCTCACCGTCGCGGTGGCCATCGTCGTCGGCAACGAAGCCCACGGACTGTCGACACAGGTGCGGGCCTGGTTGGACGACACCGTGTCCATCCCGCTGCAGGGCGGGCTCGAATCGCTCAATGCGGCGTCCGCACTGACCGTCACCTGCTTCGAGGCGGCCCGCCAGCGGCGTCTCGGCTGAACCTCCCCGGCGCTGCCGGCAGACGGGGCCCGCACCACGTGGCCATATTCGCACCGCAGGCCGATGGGCGCCCACTACCCTCGCCGGAGTGAATCGGGCCTGCGCATCATGACAGCACCCATCGATCTCGACGCTCTCGTGGCCGACGCCACCTCGGCGGTCGCCCAGGTAGCGGATCTCGACGCCCTGCACGCCCTGCAGAGCAACCTGTTGGGCAAGAAGGCCGCCATCGTGGGGGCCAAGAAGCAGCTCGGCTCGCTCCCGCCCGAGGAGCGTGCCGATGTCGGCAAGGCCATCAACGAGGCTCGCGCCGCCATCGAGACGGCCATCGCCGAACGTGAGGCCGAACTCGCCGTCGCCGCCCGCCGGGTCCGTCTCGAAGCCGAGCGCCTCGACCTCACCGAACGCCTTGATCGGCCCCGCCGGGGGCACCTGCACCTGGTCACCCAGGCATGGGACCGTCTCGAGGACGTGTTCGTCGGCATGGGGTTCACCGTGGCCGAAGGCCCCCACGTCGAGACCGCCTGGTACAACTTCGAGGCGCTCAACATCCCCGAGTGGCATCCCGCCCGGGGCAGCTTCGACACCATCTTCGTGAACCTCGGTGGCCCCGAGGAGGTGATGCTGCGCTCGCACACCTCGCCGGTGCAGATCCGCACGATGGAGAACACCGAGCCGCCGATCTACATCGTCGCGCCGGGGCGCACGTTCCGCACCGACACAGCGGATGCCACCCATCTGCCGGCGTTCCACCAGATCGAGGGGCTGGTCGTCGACCGCGGGATCACCCTGGGCGACCTCGCAGGCACGATCGACGAGTTCGTTCGGGCGTTCTTCGGTGCCGAGGTGAAGACCCGTCTGCGGCCGTCGTACTTCCCGTTCACCGAACCGTCCGCGGAGTTCGACATCTCCCGCGAGGACGGCTCGTGGCTCGAGCTGGGCGGCTGCGGGATGGTGCATCCCCAGGTGCTGCGCAACTGCGGCATCGACCCCGACGAGTGGCAGGGCTTCGCGTTCGGCTTCGGCATCGACCGCCTGGCGGTCATGCGCTACCAGCTCGACGACATCCGCGAGCTGGTCAACAACGACGTCCGTTTCCTCCGTCAGTTCTGAGGCGCTCCAGATGAAGGTGACACCGGTGATGAAGGTGATCCCGCTCGCGAAAGCGAACCGGTCGTGAAGGTCCTGCTGTCGTGGTTGCGTGAGTTCGCGCCCGGCATCGACGGCGACCCCGTCGAGTTGGGCGAGACGCTCAGCGCGCTGGGCCTGGCGGTCGAGGAGATGACGATCGTGGGCGGCGGCCTCGACGGCATCGTCGTGGCCGAGGTCCTCGACCTGCGGCCCCATCCCGAGGCCGACCGCATCCAGCTCGTCGACGTCGACGCCGGCGACGGCAACGCGCTGCAGGTCTGCTGCGGCGCGTTCAACATGACCGTCGGCGATCGCATCCCGTTCGCCACCATCGGCACCGTCATGCCCAACGGCATGGAGATCGCCCAGCGCAAGCTTCGGGGTCAGATGTCCAACGGCATGTGCTGTTCGGCAGCCGAGCTGGGTCTGGGCAACGATCACGACGGCATCATGATCCTGTCCGGCGACGCCGCTGCGGCCGGGCTCGGGACTCCCATCGTCGACGCGCTCGGTATCGAGACCGACGTCCTGTGGGATCTCGAGGTCAACGCCAACCGTCCCGACGCCATGTCGGTCGCCGGTGTGGCCCGCGACCTCGCCGCGGCCCTGGGCGTGCCCTTCGCGTTCCCCGAGTATCCGATTGCCGAGACGGATGAAGCCGTGGCAGCCATCGCGTCGGTCGAGATCGTCGACCCGACGCTCTGTGGCCGTTTCGTGGCCCGGGTGCTGCGCAACGTGACGGTGGGGGAGTCGCCCCAGTGGCTCCGGAACCGCCTCGTCGCGCTGGGCATGCGCCCGATCAACAGCGTGGTCGACATCTCCAACTACGTGATGCTCGAGCTCGGCCAACCCAACCACACCTACGACCTGGCCAAGGTCGCCGGCGGTCGCCTGCGGGTGCGTCGTGCCGCCGAGGGTGAGACCATCGTGACCCTCGACGACGTCGAGCGCACACTGCGTGCTGCCGATGGCGTCATCGCCGACGGCGACGACGTGGCCATCGGCATCGCCGGCGTGATGGGTGGCGCGTCCACCGAGATCTCCGAGACCACCACCGACGTCCTGTTGGAGATGGCGTGGTGGGATCCGCCGTCGATCTCCCGCACGGTCAAGCACCTCAACCTGCCCAGCGAGGCGTCGGGCCGGTTCCGTCGTGGCGCCGACTGGGGCGACACCATCGACCGGGCCTGCGATCGGTTCGTGCAACTGCTGGCCGAATCCGGCGCGACGTGCGCGGCCGGCCAGATCGACGAGCGTGGCGAGCTGCCCGACCGCAGCCCGGTGCGCGTCCGGCCGACGAAGATCAACGGCCTGCTCGGCACGGAGCTCTCGGCCGCCGAGATCGCCGGGCTGATCGAACCCATCGGGTTCGAGTCCACCACGGCCGGCGACGACCTCGACATCATCATCCCCACCTGGCGTTGGGACACCGCGACCGAGACCGACATCGCCGAGGAAGTCGCCCGGATGTTCGGCTACGAGCGCATCGTGCGCACGGTGCCGCGTGGTCCCGAGGCCGGTGGCCTCGACGCCTACCAGCAGGAGCGGCGCCTGGTCCGCCAGGTGCTGGTCGGAGCGGGATGCGACGAGATCCAACCGATGCCGTTCCTGGCGCCCGGCGATCTCGCCTCGGCCGGCCTCGATGATCGCGCCGTCACGCTGACCAACCCCCTGGTGGCCGAGGAGTCCGTACTGCGGACGTCATTGCTGCCCGGACATCTCAAGGCCGTCGCCTACAACCAGTCGCACCGCAGTCCGGACGTGTCGTTCTTCGAGGTCGGCCACGTCTACCCGCCGCCGAGCGGCGACTCGGTGCTGCCCGACGAGCACGAGGTCCTGGCCGTGTCGCTCGCGGGTCGTGAGGCACCTGCTGCTGTGGCGATGCTCGATCTACTCGACGATGCGTTGGCGCTGCCCAACGTGCAGCTGCGCCCGGCCGAGCTTCCGGGCCTGCACCCCACCCGCAGCGCCGAGATCGTCATCGCCGGACGGGTACGAGGCGAGGTGGGCGAGGTCGATCCCGATGTCGCCGCCGCGTACGGGGTCGACGGTCGAGTCGCCTGGCTCCGCCTGGATCTCGAGGCCGTGCTGCGGGGCCCGCACGGCAACCGCCGCTACACGCCGGTGTCGAAGTTCCCGTCGAGCGACATCGACCTCGCGTTCGAGGTTCCCGACGGGGTCGCCGCCGCGCAGATCGAGGGATCGCTGCGCAAGGGCGGAGGGCCGCTGCTGGTGGGCCTGGAGCTGTTCGACGTCTACCGGGGTCCCGGTGTCGCCGAGGGCGCCCGCAGCCTGGCGTATCGCCTGCGGTTCCAGGCCACCGACCGCACGCTCACCGACGCCGAGGTCGCCGAGGTCCGCCAGGCCTGCATCGACACCGTCGCCAAACAGCAGGGCGCCCGTCTCCGCTGAAGGACCCGAGTCTCGAGGTCTCCTCGGCCGGCGCCTCTCCTATTCGCTCGGACTCCTGGTCGCCCTGGCGTCGACGGTGAGGGTGAGTAGCCGGCCGATGACGAACGTCGGCATCTTGTCGACGCCGATGGCATTTCGATCGACGACCGCGGCGGCGGTGAACGACCCGGTGGTTCCGTCGACGGCGACGTCGGAGATCGTCACGTCGATCGGCGAGGACGTGCCTCTGATCGTCACCGTGCCGTTCGAGGTGAAGCCGTTCGGCCCGGGCTCGACGCGGTCGGCGCGGAACTCGATCGTCGGGTTGTTGGCGGCGTCGAGGAAGTCCGGTCCGACGACGTGCTCGTTTCGTTTGGCATTCTTGCTGGCATAGCTGCCGGCGTCGACGGCGACGTGGACGGCTGTGACGTCGTGGTCGTCGTCGATCTCGATGGTGCCGGAGACGACCGTGAGGGTTGCCGGGACGGTGAAGACGCCGAGCTTTGTGACGGTGACGGTCACGGTCGTCGTCGAGGGGTCGATCGTCCAGGTGCCGGTGGGGAGCGCAGTCGTGTGGTTCATGCCGACACCGTCGCCAGGTCGTCCAACGTGGCGAGCGCGGCGCGGAACTGCTCGTCGAGCGCTGGATCGGCCAGTGTGCCCGCTCCGGCGTCGAAGTTCTGGTGGAAGCTCGGAATGGACAGGCTGGCCTTCACGTCGTATCCGAAGAACTGGCCGGAGCGGACAGCGACATCGAGAACGTTGGCCCCGCCACGGGGCCCGGGCGACGTGGAGAACAGCACCACCGGCCTGCCCTGGTAGACCCGCATGTCGATCCGCGAGGCCCAGTCGAAGACGTTCTTGTAGGCGGCGGTGTAGAAGCCGTTGTGTTCGGCGAAGGAGATCACGACGGCGTCGGAGGCGCCGATGCGGTCGTAGAACTCCTGGGCTGCGGTGGGGATGCCGCTGTCGTCCTGTCGGTCGGCGCTGTAGATCGGCATCTCGTAGTCGCGCAGGTCGATCGTGTCGACGACGACATCGTCGGTCGGACCGTCTTCGAGGATGCGGGTCGCGTAGCCGACCAGTTGCTTGTTGATCGACTGCGAACTGGTCGTCGCAGCGAAGGCGAGGATCTTCATGGCGGGGGGTTCTCCGGTGGGTAGTTGACCTGTCAAGCATGTTGTTGAAGCGTCAAGTTAGGTGGAGAAAGTTGTCGTGTCAACAACTATGCTGTGGCAATGCCGGAGACCCGATGGCTCGACGAGACCCAGAAGCAGGCATGGCTGGCGCTGCTCGTGTTCATCAACCGAGGCATGCCCCAACTCGAGCGCACGCTCAAGGAGCAGGGTCTCCTCGGCGTGCACTACTCGATCTTCGTGGCGCTGTCCGAGGCCCGCGACGCCACGATGCGACTCTCCGAGCTCGCGGATGGAGCAAACCTCTCCCAGAGCCGCCTCACCCATCGGCTCAAGACGATGATCGAACGCGGCCATGTCGAGATCACCGACGACACCGAGGACGGCCGAGCGAAGCACGCGACGCTCACGCCCGCCGGGCGTCGCTTCCTCGAGCAGGTGGCGCCCATCCACGCCGAAGACGTCCAGCGTATGGTTTTCGATCCTCTCGACGAAGCCGAGACCGAAGCGCTCGCGCACGCGATGTCGAAGATCGCCCGCACCCTCTGCGACCACGAGATCTTCCAGCCACACCGCCTCTGAGGTGCCACCACCACCGGTGGAGGCTGGGCACGACGGTGAATCCCCACGGGGGAGGACGTGCATGCACCCGCTCGCAGATGCCCGTCAGATGTCGCGCCCGATCTGCTCGGCGTGATCAGCCGCGTTCGACCGCGAGAGCGATGGCAGGTGAAGGCCCGACCCGGGAGCTGTGGGTGACCCTGCGGATCAGTAGAGGCCGTCTCGGTAGTTCTGTTCGAGGCCGGCAGCGACCACCTCCACGAGGTCCTGATCACCGAGGAGTCCGCCGATCTGCTCGGCAATGGGGCGACGGTCGGCCTCGGCCTCATCCGGAGCGGCCCACAACTCGGCGCGGATCATCGCTTTTCCGCAATGGAAGAACGCCTCCTCCACCCCGACGACCGTTGCCATCAGGGCAGGCTTGCCGGAGAAGGCGAGCCGATCGAGCAGGTCCGGATCGCTCGTCAAGTGGGCCATTCCGTTGACCCGATAGGTCTCGCGCTGCCCCGGGACCATGAAGATGAGTCCGATTCGGCCGGTGGCCAGCACGTTTCGGGGTCCGAAGCCGAGCGCATTGCCCTTTCGTTCGGGAATCGCGAGCGTTGTCGAGTCGATGACGTGGACGAATCCGGGCGGATCTCCCTTGGGAGATGCGTCGAGCCGGCCGTCGGCGCCACATGTGGCGACCACGATGAAGGGTGAGCGCTCGATGAACGCTCGGGCCGTGTCGTCGATCTCCGTGCGTAGCTTCATCTTCACCTGCTCGCCGGGTGAGCCGATGAGTGCCTCCAGTTCGGCATCGGTCGTCACGGCATGCGGATCAGAGATCTGCGTGGGGGTCATCCTGCAAGCCTGCCACGATCTCGGCCACCGAGCCGCATGTCGAGCGACGGCCGAGCCGGATCGGTCACGCCGATCGTGGGCACTGGAGCCGGCGGGTCCCGCTCGTAGTGCGGGGAGACCGGTTGCCGGGAGCCGTGCTCACCAGACGATGAACACCGTCACGGTGGTCGCTGCGACGATCGCCAGCGCCAGGACGTCGCGCAGTGCCAGGGGCTGCGGGTCGTCCGGTGGTGCGGTCACCGATCCTCTTGCGATCAGGGCCTGGGAGAGTTCGCCGGCGCGGCGATGCGCACCGACGACCACGACGGCGCCCATGTCGACGAGGTCGCGGATGGGGCGTTGGCCGCCGTGGGGTTCGGGGCGGGTGCGGCGGGCGTCGTAGGCGATCATCAGCTCGTCGCGGATCAGCGGCAGCGAGCGGACGGTGAGCGCGACCACCGTCGCCAGCTCGTCGGCGGGCAGCCCGAGCCGCCCCAGCGGCCGCAGCAGGCGACCGATGCCCAGGCCGACGCCGGCAGGGGTGGTGGTCCACGCCAACAGCGCCGCGTAGGCGATGAGGGTGAGGCCCAGGCTGATGAGCCGGGCCAGGTCGATGACGCCGCCCAGGCCGAACCCGCCGACCTCGGGGTCGCCGCCGGACAGGAGCGCGAACATGCCGCTGAATCCGATGATCATGAAGAACAGCGGCGGCGGGGGAGCGATGACCCCCACGGGCAGCCGGGCCAGCAGGAAGACGACGACGAGGCCCGCAGCCGCGCCGCCGATGACCGGCCACTGCGGCTGGAACGCGACGGCCATCGAGATGCCGATCATGCACAGCACCTTGACCTCGGCGCGCAGGCGGTGGATGACCGACGTTCCCGGCACGTGGCGGAGCTCGAGGCGACGCATCAGGCGCCGGTCCGTATCGGCGAGGGCTCGTCGGCGACGGGCTCGAGGGTGACGAGCCAGTCGGCCAGATCGGCGCCCCACGTCGGGTCGTGCGAGACGACGACGATGGCAGTGCCTCGCGCCAGCAGATGCTCGGTGACGGCCAGGAGATCGTCGCGGCCCTGCTCGTCGAGACCTGCGAGCGGCTCGTCGAGGATCACCGTGTCGCAGCCGCGGGCGACGAGGCCGGCGATGAGCACCCTGCGGGTCTCGCCGCCGGAGAGCTCGTCGATGCGTCGGTCGGCGATCGTCGTGGGGTCGAAGCCGACCAGGCGCAACGCCTCGTCGATCATCGTCGTCCCTGCGGCCGATCGGACCTCGGCGCCGACGGTCGAACGCAAGAGCTGGAGGCGGGCATGCTGGAAGGCGATCCCGATACGCCGGTTCGGACCCGACAAGGCCTTGTCGGCCAGGACCACCTCGCCCTCGCTGGGTCGGATGAGGCCGGCGAGGATCCGCGCCAGCGTGCTCTTGCCGGATCCGTTCGGGCCGGCGACGACCAGGACCTCGCCCGGCGCCACCGTCAGGTCGACGCCGGCGAGCACCCTGCGTTCCCACGGGGTGCCGACGCCGTAGACGTGGCCGACCCCGTAGGTCATCAGCCGAGGCTCGCGTCGAGAGGCGCGTGGCGCTCGACGAGGCACCGGCGGGGCGCCCCGGTGGGCGGCGCCGGGGCGTTCGACGTGGAGTCGTCGGGGGAACAGGTCGAGTTCGTCGGCCAGGTGGGTCGAGTGGAGCACTGTCGCGCCGTCGGTGCGCATCGTGGACAGCAGTGCGAGGACCTCGTGTCGGCCGGCCGGGTCGAGCATCGACGTCGACTCGTCCGACAAGACCAGCGAGGGCCGGCGCACCATCGCCGCAGCGATGGCGAGACGCTGCAGTTCGCCGCCCGAGAGGGTTCCGGTGGTGTCGAGGGTTTTGTCGCCGAGGCCGACCGCGTCGAGAGCGGGCTGCACATCGATGCCGGGGGGAGCGCCCCAGCGCACGTCGTCGATGACCCGGATCCCCACCACCTGGGTCTCGGGCCGCTGCCCGATCCAGGCCGTGCCCCCCGCCGCTCCCAGCCCGGGCCGGCCGGCCATCTCGATGCCGGTCGATGGCACCAGCCCCGCGATGGCGGCGTACAGCGACGACTTGCCGGCGCCGTTCGGACCGGTGACCACGAGTCCGTCGCCGGCATGGATCGTGGTCGCGACGTCGAGTTCGACGTAGCGGATGCCACGCCGGATCGACGGATGATCGAGCGTGATCGGCAACGGCCCCTCGGTCGGCGCGTGCTCGGTCGCTGCGACGGGGTCGGCGGATACCGGCTCGGGCGTGGCTGCCGTCGAGGCCGGACCGAGGGCCCGGTCGATGCGGTCGACGACCAGCCGTCCGAGGCGGCGGACCAGCAGGGCGTAGCCGACGGTGATGGCGAGCTGCAGCAGCGGCACCATCAGCCACCAGTGCTCGATGGACCAGTCGACGAAGGTGGTGCCCCGTTCGGCGGTCTCGTCGAAGCCCGCCCGCTCGAGCAGGTTCGCCATGCCGAGCCACTGGTTCCGGCCGTTCTCGAAGCTCAGTTCGCGCAGCTCGACGAACAGGGCAAGGAAGCCGACAGTGGCCCCTGCCACGACGGGCCAGGCGATCACGATCGAACGCAGAACGTGGCGGACCAGGCCGTGGCGATGACGGAGCCCCGGGCCGGCCGCCAGCCCGAACAGCCCGGCGACGAACGCCTGGCTCACCGGGCCGATGCCGCCGAGCAGCAGCGCCAACGTCATGGTGGCGGCGGTTCCCATGACGACCACCCGTGGTCGCCGTCGTGCTGCGAGCGCCGCCCACACGACGGTTGCGAGGATCTGGAAGAACGTTCCCGCGGCGAGGAGCCGACCGAAGGTGACGAGGCCGGTCGCCAGCGCGGCCGCCATCGCAGCGTCGGCGAGCTCGTGGGCGTCGAGGCGACGCAGTTCTCGGGGGCGGCGCGGCACTGCTTCGGTATAGGCGACGCGGCGCCCCACCACTCGCTCGGCCACGAGAAAATCGCGGTGCCCCTACGCTGCGCTGATGGCTGGATCCATTCTCGGCAACCGCGTGTTGCGCACCGAAGACCCCGAACTCCTGACCGCCGGCGGCACCTACGTCTACGACCTGGGCATCGAGGGGGCGCTGCACGCCTTCTTCGTCCGTTCGACGATGGCCCACGGCCGCATCCTCGGGATCGACACCGCCGAGGCGGCTGCGGCCCCCGGTGTCGTGGCCGTCTACACCGGGGCAGATCTCGGTCTGACGCCGGCCCACGGGTTCGTCAAGGTCGGCGATGCCTTCGCCCGGATGCCGCTGGCGAGCGACCGGGTCCGGTTCGTGGGTGAACCCGTGGCCGTGGTGATCGCCGAGACGTTCCGCCAGGCGGTCGATGCCGCCGAGGCGGTGTTCGTCGACCTCGACCCGCTGCCGGCGCTGGTGGATCCCGAGGCGGCCTTCGAGGAGGACGCCCCGCAGCTCTTCGACGACTGCCCCGACAACATCGCCGTCATGGTCACCGACCCGGTCACCGACGTCCTCGACGACGCCGAGGTCGTGGTGCGGGGCCGCTACGTCAACCAGCGCCTCGCCGCCGTGCCCATCGAGCCGAACAGTGCGGCTGCGGTGCCCGGTGACGACGGGCGGCTCACGTTCTACAGCTCCACCCAGATGCCGCACCTGTTGCAGCGCCAGCTCGCCGCGGCGCTCGGTATCGACAAGGCCGAGCTGCGGATCATCGCCCCCCACGTGGGCGGGGGCTTCGGCGCCAAGGCCGGGATCTCCCACGAACACATCGTCCTCGCCAAGGCGGCCCAGGCGCTCGGTCGGCCGGTCACCTGGACCGAGACCCGCAGCGAGGACATGGTGGCGCTGCCGCACTCGCGGGCGCAGATCCAGTACTGCGAGTTGGGCTGTCGCCGTGACGGCACCTTCACCGGCATGCGGGTCCGCCTCGTCGGCGATGCGGGCGCCTATCCGACCATCGGTGCGATGTTGCCCGCCGGCACCAAGCGCATGTCCAACGCCACCTACACCTTCCCGAAGATCCGCTTCGACGTCGCGGTGGCCGTCACGACCACCACGCCCACTGGCGCCTACCGCGGCGCCGGCCGTCCCGAGGCCGCGGCCCTGGTGGAGCGCCTCGTCGACCAGGCCGCCATCGAGCTCGGCATCGATCCGCTCGAGATCCGGCGCCGGAACTTCATCGGCGACGACGCGTTCCCGTTCGCCACGCTGACGGGCCTCACCTACGACAGCGGCGAGTACCTGAAACCCCTCGAGGAGGCGGCCCGCCTGGCGGGCTACGACGACCTCCGGGCCGAACAGGCCGCCCGCCGTGCCCGTGGAGACCGCAAGGCCCTCGGCATCGGTGTCGCCAGCTACGTCGAGGTCACCTCGGGCGGCGGGGGCAGTGAGTACGCGTCGGTCGAGATCCACCCCGACGGCACGGCCACGATGCGCGCCGGCACCTCGGCCCACGGGCAGGGCCATCAGACGAGCTTCGCGATGCTGGTCAGCGAGCGCACGGGCATCCCGGTCGAGGCCATCGAGCTGGTGCAGTCCGACACCGATCTGGTGCGCACCGGCGGTGGGACGGGTGGCTCGCGGTCGTTGCAGCTGGGCGGATCGGCCGTGCAGCGCGCCACCGACGCCATGATCACCAAGGCCCGCTCGCTGGCGGCCCACCTGCTCGAGGCCTCGATCGACGACATCGTGGTCGACCCCGAGACGGCCACCGTCGGTGTCGCCGGCGTGCCCGCCCGAGCGCTCAGCTGGCCCGAGCTGGCTGCCGCAGCAGCCGAGGCACCCGAGGGCGTCGTCGACCACGACGACGGCACGGTCGGGCTCGCCGCCCAGCTCGACTTCGAACAGGCCGACGGCACCTTCCCGTTCGGGACCCACATCTCGATGGTCGAGGTCGACCTCGACACCGGCAAGGTGGACATGATCCGCCACGTGGCCGTCGACGACGCCGGCACCGTGATCAACGAGCTCATCTACGAGGGTCAGCAACAGGGCGGCATCGCGCAGGGCGCAGCGCAGGCGCTGTACGAACAGGTCGTCTACGACGCCGACGGCAACCCGTTGACGGCGAACCTCATGGACTACGCCATCGTGTCGGCGGCCGAGATGATCTCGTTCGAGACCCACCACACCGTCACGCCCACCCCGCTGAATCCGCTGGGCGCCAAGGGCATCGGCGAGGCAAGCACCATCGGGTCGACCCCGGCCATCCAGAACGCGGTCATCGACGCCGTCGCGCACCTGGGCATCCGCCACCTCGACATGCCATGCACCCCGCTGCGGGTATGGGAGGCCATCCAGGCAGCCGAGGCCGGCTCGCCACCCGAGCCATGGCGGGAACCGCCGGCCGTGTTCGACCGGCTGACCGCCGGAGCCGAAGCCGACGAAGAGGGCCTCGCCGCGGCCGAGAGCATCTGAGGCCGGGGCGCTTCCCCTTCGACGTTTGTGACGCTTTTGCACACGCTCGAGCGTGTGCAAAAGCGTCACAAACGTGATTGCAGGCAGTGGCGCCGGGATCAGTAGCGGTCCGCTGCTGCAGCCGGTGTGCGGCCTCGGAGTAGCCTCTGGCCGATGGGACTGCTGACCGACGCCGGGGGAGACGACGAGCCGGTACGTGATGCCTCCGGCACCGATCAGCCCCTCTGGATGGGATCGTGCGCGTCGTGCGGCTCGTTCATGACGGTTCTCGGCGGCACCGACGACGAGGATCACTACTGCGACCGGTGCCCCGAACCGGGCGATCGCTCCTGACGCCGTTCCCCCTCCAGCGAAACCCGATTGCATAATCATCCGTCCGGCCGTATGGTGATCCGCTCATGCGAATCGGCATCGGTATCATCGGTGCGTCGGGCTACACCGGCGCCGAACTCCTTCGGCTGTGCGCAGGCCATCCCGACCTCGACGTCGTGGTGGCCACGGGTGACTCGATGGCCGGCGAGCGCATCGCCGACCTCTACCCGAGCCTCGCCGCCGCCTACCGGGGCCGCGTCTTCGACGCCTACTCCGTCGACCTGGTCGACGGGCTCGACCTCGTCTTCTGCGGCCTGCCCCATGGCGTGAGCCAGACCGTGATTCCCGAGGTCCGGGGGCGCGTCGGCCACATCGTCGACCTCGGTTCGGACTTCCGGCTCCACGACGCGTCGCTCTACCCGCAGTGGTACGGCGCGGACCACGTCTGCCCCGAGCTCCTCGACGACTTCGTCTACGGCCTGCCCGAACTGTTCCGGCCGAAGCTCGTCGGCGCCGAGCTGATCGCCGCGACCGGATGCAACGCCGCCACCGCCGTGTTCGCACTTGCGCCGCTGCTCGACGCCGACCTCATCCACGGTGACGGCATCGTCGTCGACCTCATCACCGGGGTGTCCGGCGCCGGCCGCCCGCCGAAGCCCAACACGACGTTCTGCACCGTCGACGAGGACGTCACCCCCTACGGGCTGTTGACCCACCGGCACACGCCCGAGATCGAACAGGCCCTGCACGAACGCACCGGTGTCGACGTCAGCGTGTTGTTCACGCCGCATCTGGCGCCGATGAACCGGGGCATCATCGCCACCTGTTACGGCCGGCCCACCGGCTCGGCCGACAGCGCCGATGCGCTGGCGGCCATGGCCGACTTCTACGCCGACGAACCGTTCATGGTCGTCGACGAGCGGCCGCCGTCCACCAAGGCCACCCTCGGCGCCAACACGGTGCACCTGACTGCCCGCGTCGACCCCCGCACCGGCCTGGTCATGGCCATCGCGGCGCTCGACAACCTGATGAAAGGGGCGTCGGGCATGGCCGTCCAGAACGCCAACCTCGCGCTTGGGCTCCCGGAGACCACCGGACTCCCCACCGTCGGGGTGTACCCATGAGGACGACACCATGACCGCGATCTCGCCGTTGGCCCCTGCTGCCTTTCCGGAGCTGCCCGAGGTGCGCGGGGTGCGCCTCGCCTCCTACGCGGCCGGGCTGCGCTACAAGGATCGGGCCGACCTCATGCTCGCCGAGGTGGTCGAGGGCACCACCGTGGCCGGGACGTTCACCCGCTCGTTGTGCCCGTCGGCGCCGGTCGACTGGTGCCGTCAGATCCTGCCGTCGGGCACAGGGCGGGCGGTCATCTGCAACGCCGGCAACGCCAATGCCTTCACCGGCCGTGCCGGCGACACCGCCGCCGAGCGCACCGCGCAGGGCGTCGCGGCGGCACTGGGCATCGAGCCGAACGAGATCTACCTGGCCTCCACCGGGGTGATCGGCGAGACCCTGCCCGCCGACGCTCTCGTCGATGCGCTCCCCGCGCTCGTCGACGCACTGACACCGGCCGCCGGCGACGCCTGGCAGGCAGCCGCCGACGCCATCCGTACCACCGACACCTTCGCCAAGGGTGCCGGTCGGCGTATCGAGGGCACCGGCGCCGCCGTCGTCGGCATCGCCAAGGGCAGCGGCATGATCGCCCCCGACATGGCCACGATGCTCGCCTTCGTCTTCTGCGACCTCGCCGTCGACGCCGAGCTCCTCCAACAGTGCCTGGCGACCTCGGTCGAACGCAGCTTCAACCGCGTCACCGTCGACTCCGACACCTCCACATCCGACACGGTCCTGCTGTTCGCCACCGGCGCCTCCGGCACCGGACTCGATGCCGCCGACAGCGAAGGCATCGCCGCCTTCCAGGACGCGCTCGACGCCGTGCTCCTCGACCTGGCGCACCAGATCGTGCGCGACGGCGAGGGCGCCACCAAGTTCGTCACGGTCACCGTCACCGGCGCAGCCGACGACGCGGCGGCGAAGGCCATCGGCCTGTCCATCGCCAACTCGCCGCTGGTCAAGACCGCCCTGGCCGCCGAGGACGCCAACTGGGGCCGCATCGTCATGGCGGTCGGCAAGGCCGGCCAACGCGCAGATCGCGACGCCCTGGCCATATGGATCGGCGACGAGCTCACCGCCCAGCACGGCGTGGTGGCACCCACCTACGACGAGGCCCGCGCCACCGAGCACCTGCGCGGCGACGAGATCGACCTGCGGGTCGACGTCGGCATCGGCGACGGCCAGGCCACGGTGTGGACCTGCGATCTGACCCACGGCTACATCGACATCAACGCGGGGTACAGGTCATGAACGGTGATCCATCATGAGCACCGCTACGGGGCGGGGCTTCTCCGCCGAGCAACGCGCTGCGGCCCTCGTCGAGGCGCTGCCCTACATCCAACGTTTCCGCGGCGCAGTGGTCGTCATCAAGTTCGGCGGCAACGCCATGGTCGACGCGGCCCTGTCGACCACCTTTGCCGAGGACATCGTGTTGTTGCGCTCTGTCGGGCTCAAGCCCGTCGTGGTGCACGGAGGCGGCCCCCAGATCGGCGATCTGCTGCGCCGTCTGGGCAAGGAGACCGAATTCGTCGACGGGCTGCGCGTCACCGACGCCGAGACCCTCGACGTCGCCCGCATGGTGCTGGTGGGCAAGGTGGGGCGCGACATCGTCGGCTCGATCAACGTCCATGGTGCCTACGCCGTCGGGCTCTCCGGCGAAGACGGCGGCCTCATCCGGGCCGTACCCCGCGATCCGGCCCTCGGCTTCGTCGGCGACGTCGCAGCGGTCAACCCCGGCATCATCGAACGATTGTTGGCCGAGGACATGATCCCGGTGGTCTCCACGATCGGTTCCGACGCCGAGGGCCAGGCGTACAACATCAACGCCGACACCGTCGCCGGCGCCCTGGCGGGTGCCCTCGGGGCCGAGAAGGCCATCTACCTCTCCGACGTGCCCGGGCTGCTCACCGATGTCGCCGATCCCACGACGCTCGTGGCGCGCGCCGACGTCGCCGAGCTCCGGGCCTGGATGGCCGACGGCACCATCAGCGGCGGCATGATCCCCAAGGTCGAGGCCTGTATCGAAGCCGTCGAGGCCGGCGCAACGAGCGCCCACATGCTCGACGGCCGCGTTCCCCACGTGCTGCTGCTCGAGCTCTTCACCGACAGCGGCATCGGCACCATGATCACGAGTACGTCCCACGCATCCGAGGCCACCGAATGACCGACACCCACGCCCAGCACATGGGCGCCGACGCCGACCTGGTGCGGTGCCCCCTGATGCCCAACTACGGCGCACCATCGATCATGTTCGTGCGCGGATCTGGCACCGAACTGTGGGATCGCGACGGCAAGCGCTACCTCGACTTCGTCGGCGGCCTCGCCGTGCAGGCGCTCGGCCACGCCCACCCCGAGGTGGCGGCCACCATCGCCGAGCAGGCCGGCAAGCTCGTCCAGGTCTCCAACCTGTGGGCCACCGAACACGCCCACCACGTCGCCGCCACCCTCGACCGTCACCTCGGCGGTGGGGGACAGGTCTTCTTCTGCAACTCCGGTGCCGAGGCCAACGAGTTCGCCTTCAAGCTGGCCCGCAAGTGGGCCGGCCACGGCCGCTACGGGGTCATCACCACGTTCGGTTCGTTCCACGGTCGCACCCTGGCCGCGCTGGCCGCCTGCGGTCAGCCCAACAAGCACGAGCCGTTCGCCCCGATGCCCGAGGGCTTCCGCCACGTCGCACGCGACGACGTCGATGCGCTCGAGGGCGCCATCGACCCCAGCGTCGCAGCCATCCATCTCGAGCCCGTCCAGGGCGAGGGCGGCGTGTGGCCGAACAGCCCCGAGTTCATGGACGCGGCGCGGCGCCTCGCCGACGAGCGGGGCCTGCTGCTCATGCTCGACGAGGTCCAGAGCGGGCTGTGTCGGACCGGCAAGTGGTTCGCCGTCGAGCACTACGGCGTGCGGCCCGATGTCGTCTGCATGGCCAAGGCGCTGGGCAACGGGTTCCCCATCGCTGCGGTGTGGGCGCGCGCCGAGGTGGCGTCGTGCCTGGTCGCCGGCGATCACGGCAGCACCTACGGCGGCAATCCGCTCGGGACCGCCGTGGCCCGCACGGTGCTCGAGATCATGGAACGCGACGACCTCGCCGGTGCAGCCGCATCGCTGGGCGAGCGGCTGACCGCCACGCTGTCGGCCATGCCCCGGGTCACCGGCGTACGGGGCATGGGCGCCATGTTGGCCGCCGAGCTCGACGGCGAGATCGCCAAGGACGTCGCAGCCGCAGCGTCGGCAGCCGGGCTGCTCGTCAACCCCATCACGCCCACCGCGCTGCGCCTCACCCCGCCCCTCACCACCGGCGAAGCCGAGGTCGACGAGGCCATGTCCATCCTGCACGACGTCCTCGCGGAGCAGCCATGACGAAACCCACCCGGCACTTCCTCGAGGTCGACGACCTCACCACCGACGAACTCGCCACCGTCCTCGACCTCGCCGAGCATCCCGACCCGCCGCAGCTGCTGGCCGGCGCCGGCGCCGCGCTGTTGTTCGAGAAGCCGTCAGCACGGACCCGCAACTCGATGGAGATGGCGGTGGTCGGCCTGGGCGGCCATCCCGTGACCATCCGTCCCGACGAGGTCGGCCTCGACGTGCGCGAGAGCACCGAGGACGTCGCCCGCACCCTGGCGTGCTACCACGCCGTCATCGGGGCCCGGGTCTTCGATCACACCAAGCTCGAACGCATGGCGGCCGTGGTCGACGTGCCGATCGTCAACATGTTGTCCGACGTCTCGCACCCGTTGCAGGCGCTGGCCGACCTCCTCACCATCCGTGCCGAGTTCGGCGACACGACGGCCGGCCGCACCGTCGTCTACGTCGGCGACGCCAACAACGTCGCCCGCTCGCTCGGCATCGCCTGTGGCATGGCCGGGATGCGCTTCGCCGTGGCGAGCCCCGAGGGCTACCGATTCGGCGACGACGACCTCGCCCGGCTGGCCGCCGCGGGCGCCGAACCGGCCGTGTTCGACGACCCCCGGGCAGCCACCGCCGGTGCCGACGTCGTCTACACCGACGTCTGGACCTCGATGGGCCAGGAAGACGAGAAGGCCGCACGTCTGGCCGCCTTCGCCGACTTCACCATCGACGACGCCATGCTCGACGCCGCGGCGGACGACGCGATCTTCCTGCACTGCCTGCCGGCACACCCCGGTGAGGAATGCACGCGCTCGGTCCTCGACGGACCGGCCAGCCGGATCTGGCCCCAGGCGGCCAACCGGATGCACGCAGCCCGGGGTCTGTTGGCCTTCGTGCTGGGAGCCCGGTGACATGGCGACCAAGCGCGCCCGCCAGGGCCTGATTGCGCAACTGCTCGCAGAGCATGCCGTCACCAACCAGGGCCGTCTGGTCGAGCTGTTGGCCCGGAACGGCATCGAGGCTGCCCAGGCCACCGTGTCCCGTGACCTCGAGGAGCTCGGCGCGGTGAAGGTGCGGGTGTCGGGCGGCGAGACCGTCTATGCCATCCCCGAGCTGCCCGCCGAACAGCATCTTCCCCACGACCATCTCCGGCGGGTGCTGGGGGAGTGGGTGGTCACGGTCGCGGCGTCGGCCAACATCGTGATGCTGCGCACGCCGCCGGGCTCGGCCCACGTCGTCGCCTCGGCGCTCGACCGGACCGGATTGCCCGACGTGCTCGGTACCGTCGCCGGCGACGACACGATCATGGTGGTGGCCGCCGAGGGCGTCACCGGCGCAGCTCTCGCCGACGAGCTGCGCGACCTCGCAGGACTGGAGTGACGATGACCGACACCGACACCGACACCGACACCGTGGCGCCGAGCGCCGGCCGAGGCGGGGTGGACAAGGTGGTGCTCGCCTACTCCGGCGGGCTCGACACCTCGATCATCCTGCGATGGCTCACCGAGACCTACGGCTGCGAGGTCGTCACCTTCACCGCCGACCTCGGCCAGGGCGAAGAGGTCGAACCGGCCCGCACCAAGGCCATCGCGATGGGTGTGCCCGAGTCGTCGATCTTCATCGAGGACCTGCGCGAGGAGTTCGTCCGCGACTTCGTGTTCCCGATGTTCCGGGCCAACACCATCTACGAGGGCGAGTACCTGCTCGGCACCTCGATCGCCCGGCCGCTCATCGCCAAGCGCCTGGTCGAGATCGCCCGCGAGACCGGCGCCGACGCCATCAGTCACGGCGCCACCGGCAAGGGCAACGACCAGGTCCGCTTCGAGCTCGGCGCCTACGCGCTGGAGCCGGGCATCCGGGTCATCGCCCCGTGGCGCGAGTGGGATCTCGGCTCGCGCGAGTCGCTCATGCGCTATGCCGAGGAGCACGACATCCCCATCGAGATGAAGCGCGGCAAGCAGAGCCCGTTCTCGATGGACGCCAACCTGTTGCACATCTCCTATGAGGGCGGACCGCTCGAGGACCCCTGGACCGAGCCGCCGGCGGAGATGTGGCGCTGGTCGGTGAGCCCCGAGCAGGCTCCCAACGAGGCCCTCTACGTCGATCTCACCTACGCCGGCGGCGACATCGTCGCCATCGACGGCAAGCCCATGAGCCCCGCCGATGTCCTCACCGAGCTCAACCGCCTCGGCGGCGAGCACGGGGTGGGGCGCCTCGACATCGTCGAGAACCGCTACGTGGGCATGAAGTCCCGCGGTGCCTATGAGACCCCCGGCGGCACCATCATGTTGCGCGCCCACCGGGCCATCGAGTCGCTCACCCTCGATCGTGAGGTCGCGCACCTCAAGGACGAGCTGATGCCGCGCTATGCGAGCCTCATCTACAACGGCTACTGGTGGAGCCCCGAACGCGCCATGCTGCAGGTGGCCATCGACCACAGCCAGGCATCGGTCAACGGCGAGGTTCGCGTCAAGCTCTACAAGGGCAACGTCGACGTCGTGGGGCGCCGTAGCGACGACTCGCTGTTCGACGAGCGCATCGCCACCTTCGAAGAGGACGAGGGCGCCTACGACCAGGCCGATGCCGAGGGCTTCATCAAGCTCAACGCCCTGCGTCTGCGCACGCTGGCCTCCAAGCGAGCGGGCCGCTGATGCTGCGCCGCTGTGGGCGCACCGGGTCCCGTGCCATAGGGGAGCTGTGGTGACCGAGAAGGCTCGCGGCCAGCTGTGGGCCGGCCGCTTCGCCGCAGGGCCTGCCGAGGCGTTGCAGGCCCTGAACGACAGTCTGCCGTTCGACCGCCGGATGTACCGCGAGGACATCGCCGGGTCGCGGGCGCACGTGGCGATGCTCGCCGACGTGGGTCTGTTCGACCCCGACGACCGAGACCGCGTCCTGGCCGCGCTCGATGCGGTCGAGGCCGAACTGGCCGACGGATCGTTCGTGTTCGCTCCCGGCGACGAGGACATCCACACCGCCGTCGAGCGTCGCGTGACCGAGCTCGAGCCCGCCGGTGCCCGGATGCACACCGGTCGGAGTCGCAACGACCAGGTGGCCACCGACCTGCGTCTGTGGACCCGCACCGCCATCGGCGACATCGTCGAGGCCATCCTGGCGGTGCAGGGCACGCTCGTCGACGCCGCGGCCGAGGCAGGCGACGCCTACCTACCGGGATACACGCATCTCCAGCAGGCCCAGCCCGTGGCCCTCGCGCACCATCTGCTCGCCCACGTGTGGGCCCTGGCCCGCGACGTCGACCGGCTCCTCGACGCCCGCGCTCGCATGGATGTGTCGGTGCTCGGCGCCGGCGCGCTCGCTGGGTCGTCCCTGCCGCTCGACCCCCACCGCAGCGCCGCCACCCTCGGGTTCGCCCGGGTGTTCGACAACAGCCTCGACGCCGTCTCGGACCGGGATTTCGTCGCGGAGACGCTGTTCGCACTGGCCCTGTGTGGCGTGCATCTCAGCCGCATCGGCGAGGAGATGATCCTGTGGGCATCCACCGAGTTCGGATTCGTCGAGCTCGACGACGCATTCTCGACCGGCTCGTCGATGATGCCCCAGAAGAAGAACCCCGACATCGCCGAGCTCGCTCGGGGCAAGGCCGGCCGCCTCATCGGTCATCTCGCCGGCTTCCTCGCAACACTCAAGGGACTGCCGCTCACCTACAACAAGGACCTCCAGGAGGACAAGGAACCGCTGTTCGACGCGGTCGACACGGTCCGGCTCACGCTCCTGGCGCTCGACGGCATGCTCGCCACGCTGCGCTACCGCACCGACCGCATGGCCGCGCAGGCGGCGTCGCCCTATGCAGCGGCAACCGACCTCGCCGAATGGCTCGTGGCGCGGGGCGTGGCGTTCCGCGACGCCCACCACATCGTGGGTGATCTGGTGCGCCGGGCGCTGGCCGGCGAGGACGACCTGGTCTCCCTCGTCGGTGGTCACGATCAACTCGGTCCCGACGCAGCGGCACTGTTGGCGCCAGGGGTGTCGGTCACCCGCCGGACCACCCACGGGGGAGGATCGCCCGCCGCCGTGGCCGAACAGCTGGTCCGGGCCAGGGCCCGCCTCGCCGAGGACCATGCCCGGGTGGCGCCCTGAGCGTCGACGCCGACCGGCGCCTCGAGCGGACGTTCTTCGCCCGCGATCCGCTCCTGGTCGCCCCTGCGTTGCTGGGTGCGCGCATGGTCTCGACGGTCGACGGCATCGAGACCGCCGGACGCATCGTCGAGGTCGAGGCCTACCGGGGCATCGACGACCCCGGCAGCCACGGCCACCGCGGGCCGACACCGCGCACCGAGGTGATGTTCGGGCCGCCCGGGCACCTGTACGTGTACTTCAGCTACGGCATGCACTGGTGCACGAACATCGTCTGCGGCGCCGACGGGACCTGCGCCGCGGTACTCGTACGGGCCCTGACGCCGCTGGTCGGCCTCGAGACGATGCGCCGGCGTCGACCGGCCGCCACGCGTGACCGCGATCTGTGCAGCGGACCGGCCAAGCTGTCCGCCGCGCTGGGGATAGACGGCAGCCTCGACGGCCTGGACCTCGGCGCAGCCGATGCGCCGGTGCGAATCGAGCGCGGCGACCCTGCCGAATCGTTCGCCACGAGCCCACGGATCGGCTTGTCACCGGGACGTGGCGAGGACCTGCCATGGCGGTGGTACACACCTGGGATCGCCGACGTGTCGGCCCGGCCCCGATGAGCGGTAGGACCCGGCCGAGGGGCCGACCGCACCGCAGCGGCGGCGTGTCCGCCGCTTTCGGGCCCGGGCCGGGTGTACTGGTGAGGTGAGTTCCCCCGAAGCAGTGCCGCGTCTGTTGGCCGGCGACCCCCCGACCGGTGGCGGTCTCGACGACGCGGTTGCCACCATCCAGGCCGCGATCGGTGGCGATCCGGCCTCGGAGGCGGCACGCGACGAGATCCTCGGTTTCGTGGCGGAGCATCCCGATGCGCTCGTCCGCAGCTGCCTCGAGGGGCACCTGACCGGTTCGGCGCTCGTGATCCACGACGACCGCGAGCGCATGCTGTTGATGCTGCACGCCAAGCTCGGGCGCTGGCTCCAACCCGGCGGGCACGCCGACGGCGAGGGGCATCTGGCGGCGGTCGCTCTGCGCGAGGCCGGCGAGGAGACCGGCATCGAAGGGCTGCAGGTCGCCGTTCCCGCGGTCGACTGCGACGTCCATGTCATTCCCGCTCGCCCGGGTGAGCCCGAACACCGCCATCTCGACATCCGTTTCGTCGTGCTCGCGCCCCCGGACGCAATGGCGGTGGGCAACGACGAGTCACACCAGCTGCGCTGGGTCGACCTCGCGACCCTCGACGAGCTCGCCGGCGACGACAGCCTGCGACGCCTGGCCCGGGCGGGCCTCGCCGTCGCCCGGGAGCTGTGAGACACGCCCGCCAGGACCCGGGCTCCTCGGGCCGTGGCGGCAGCATCGGTCCCGCGCACGGACGCGTCGTGTCCGGCTGGAGTGCCGGGATCACCGGCGCGGCCGTGGCGATCATCGTCGCAGCACTGGGGCTCGTGGTCGTCGCCGCAGTCCGTGACGGCGACGCCGGCGAGCCGGTCCTGTCGCCTGCCCCGGTCGCCGTCGAGTCCCCGACACCCGTGGAGGACACGCCGCCGACCCCCACGCCGACACCCGAAGCGCTCGTGGTGACGGCGCCCGCCGAGCCGACGCCCGAGGCGCTGGTGGCCGACGCCACCGAGGTCGTGTTGGTGGGCGACTCACTGGCCGAGGGGGCGACTCCCGCGCTCGGAGCGATCCTCGATGCCGCTGGCGTGCCCCTGCGGGTCGACGCTCGGAGCGGACGAGGCACCGCCGAGGGTGCGCGGGCGCTCGCTGCCATGGCCGTGCAACCCGGGGCTGTCGTCGTGGTGATCCTCGGGACCAACGACGGCGACGACCGCACCGACGCGGTGCGCAACGTCCAGGCCGTCCTCGAGGCGGTACCGGAGGGGACCCCCATCCGCTGGATCGACGTCGCACGTGCGGATGCGAGCGTCGTCAACGAGGTGATCGCCGCTACCGCGGCCATCGACCCCGACACCGAGGTGCTCGACTGGTCTGCAGTGGTGGCGGACAACCCGGGGCTGCTCGTCGCGGACCGCATCCACTTCACCGGCGAGGGCTACGCCACCCTCGCCGCGTTCATCGCCACCGAGGCCCTCGGCCTGGAACTGGCCCCCAGCTGAGTCCCGACGAGGTGGGTCTCGGCGAGAGGTCGTCGTGGGTCAGACGTCCTCGGGCGACATGCAACTCTCCATCTGGTTGATGTCGGCGAAGATGTCGATGGGCGAGGTGATCTGGTGTCCGTCGCGGGCGGTCACGACGAAGGATTCGTCGATTCCGTTGCGGTTGCGTTCGGCCTGGGCGTACCGGTCGCCGAGGAAGATGGCCCAGTCGTCGAGCCACTGACGCACGAGC
>JBKAGO010000032.1:0-27500 GCA_046290435.1 Acidimicrobiales bacterium | reverse complement strand
TCGGTGATAGCTGGTTCTCCGCGAAATGCATTTAGGTGCAGCGTCGCATGTTCAGCCATGGGGGTAGAGCACTGGATGGGTTAGGGGGCCTACAAGCTTACCGACCCCAGCCAAACTCCGAATACCATGGCTCCAGAGTGCGGCAGTGAGACCCCGGGGGATGAGCTTCGGGGTCGAAAGGGAAACAGCCCAGATCGTCGGCTAAGGCCCCTAATTCTGGACTAAGTGGTAAACGAAGTGAGATTGCAGAGACAACCAGGAGGTTGGCTTAGAAGCAGCCACCCTTGAAAGAGTGCGTAATAGCTCACTGGTCGAGTGATCTCGCGCGGACAATGTAACGGGGCTCAAGTCCAGAGCCGAAGCCACGGGTTCCTCGTAAGAGGAGCGGTAGCGGAGCGTCGATCTCGGAGTGAAGCGGTGGAGGAATCCGTCGTGGACCGTGGTCGAGTGCGAATGCAGGCATGAGTAGCGAGAGAGGGGTGAGAAACCCCTCCGCCGGAAGTCCAAGGGTTCCTGGGGAAGGCTAATCCTCCCAGGGTGAGTCGGGAGCTAAGGCGAGGCCGAGAGGCGTAGTCGATGCACAACCGGTTGATATTCCGGTACCACTGTGAGCGCGCCAAGACTCAACCAGTGTTGCTAAGGGGATGCTGGGAGCCCGTAGAACGGCACCCAGAGGATCCGACCCACATTGGAGCGGTCAGCAATGCGGGGACGCAGGAAGGTAGGTGAACCCAGGCGATGGTTGTCCTGGGGCAAGCGTGTAGGACGAGGACCAGGTAAATCCGGGCCTCACGAAGTCCGAGACGTGATGCCGAGTCGATCCAGACGAAGTCATTGATCCTATGCTGCCAAGAAAAGCCGCTAGCGAGCTCTCACGGTGCCCGTACCCCAAACCAACACAGGTGGACTGGTAGAGAATACCGAGGCGATTGGGAGAACTGTGGTTAAGGAACTCGGCAAATTGCATCCGTAACTTCGGGAGAAGGATGACCCCATGATGGTGACAGCCCTTGCGGCTCGAGCTTGACGGGGTGGCACAGACCAGGGGGAAGCGACTGTTTACTAAAAACACAGCAGCGTGCGAAGCCGTAAGGCGCTGTATACGCTGTGACGCCTGCCCGGTGCCGGAAGGTTACGGGGAAGGGTTAGCCCTAGGGCGAAGCTCTGAACCTAAGCCCCGGTAAACGGCGGCCGTAACTATAACGGTCCTAAGGTAGCGAAATTCCTTGTCGGGTAAGTTCCGACCTGCACGAATGGCGTAACGACTTCCCTACTGTCTCAACCACAGACCCAGCGAAATTGAAGTACGAGTAAAGATGCTCGTTAGCTGCAGAAGGACGGAAAGACCCCGTGGACCTTTACTACAACTTGGTATTGGTGTTTGACCTTCATTGTGTAGGATAGGTGGGAGACTAGGAAGCGTGGGCGCCAGCTTGCGTGGAGTCATCCTTGAAATACCACCCTGTGTATGTTGGACATCTAACCTCGGCCCGTTATCCGGGTCAGGGACAGTGCCAGGCGGGTAGTTTGACTGGGGCGGTCGCCTCCTAAAGAGTAACGGAGGCGCCCAAAGGTTCCCTCAGCCTGGTTGGAAACCAGGCGACGAGTGCAATGGCAGAAGGGAGCTTGACTGCGAGACCTACAAGTCGAGCAGGGTCGAAAGACGGGCATAGTGATCCGGCGGTTGCGTGTGGAAGCGCCGTCGCTCAACGGATAAAAGGTACCCCGGGGATAACAGGCTTATCTTCCCCAAGAGTCCATATCGACGGGAAGGTTTGGCACCTCGATGTCGGCTCATCGCATCCTGGGGCCGGAGCAGGTCCCAAGGGTTGGGCTGTTCGCCCATTAAAGCGGTACGCGAGCTGGGTTTAGAACGTCGTGAGACAGTTCGGTCCCTATCCTCTGCAGCCGGAGGGAATTTGAGGAGATCTGACCCTAGTACGAGAGGACCGGGTTGGACGTAGCTCTAGTGTGCCAGTTGTTCCGCCAGGAGCATGGCTGGTTTGCCACCTACGGAATGGATAACCGCTGAAAGCATCTAAGCGGGAAGCCGGCTCCGAGATGAGATTCCCCACCGGGTCAACCGGGTAAGGCCCGTGGCAGAACACCACGTTGATAGGCCGGAAGTGTAAGCACAGCAATGTGTTCAGCTGACCGGTACTAATCGGCCGAGGGCTTGATTTCTTACTTCATCCGTTCTCGGATGTTCGTGCTCGCTATGGAGATCTCGAGGGCGCAGCTGCGTTTGCGCAGCGCCTCTTGACAACAGGTTTCGGTGGTCATAGCGGTGGGGCCACACCCGTTCCCATTCCGAACACGGAAGTTAAGCCCACCTGCGCCGATGGTACTTGGGACGAGAGTCCCTGGGAGAGTAGGTCACCGCCGGATTTCTCATCTCGACGAGGCCCCTTCGGGGGTCTCGTCGTCGTTTTCGCTCGGTACGCTCGCCGGATGGCAACCTCTGGTGATCGACGTTCGCGCCCCCACGATCCCGACGAGGCCATTCCGGGCAACCGCGAGTGGGGTGGTCTGGCCCGGAAGGGTGCCCTTCGTGCCCAGCGCGATCAGAGCCTCGATGAAGAGGCCGGCCGCAGGGCGAAGCCCGAGGATCCCGACAGGGCGGAGAAGCGTGCTGCTCGCGAGCAGGCGCGCAGTGTCCAGGAGGCCCGAACCGATGCCCTGCGCGCCGAGGCTCGAGCCGCGGTCGAGCGGGTCCATGCCCCGAAACAGTCGAAGGCGAAGCAACGGGCGGCGCGGCCCAGGCGCGATCGCCCCGCCGTCGATCGGGCGCCGCTGGGCAAGGGCCCGGCTCGGCAAGAGGACGAGGTGCAGGCCCTGACGAGGGCGCTGGGAGCGGCCGAGGCCAAGAAGGCGCTCCGGAAGCTCCGAAATGCGGCGGAGGCCTTCGAGCACGAACGGTTCGGTGAGGCGCGACGACTCCTGAAGCCGCTGGCCGAAGTCGCACCGGGCGTCGCCGAGGTGCGTGAGCTCTATGGTCTCACGCTCTACCGCTTGGGTGACTACCGCGGTGCGGCCGCTCAACTGGAGGCCTTCCGAACCATCGCGTCCTCCACGGAACAGCATCCGGTCCTGGCCGACTGCTACCGCGCTCAACGCCGCTTCGCCGATGTCGAGGCGCTGTGGCAGGAGCTTTCGGACGTGTCACCGTCGGCGGCACTGGTCAACGAGGGTCGGATCGTGCTGGCGGGAGCGGTGGCCGATCGTGGCGACGTCGACGAGGCCGTGCGGCTGCTTGCGAAGGGCTGGAAGCGCCCAAGCAGCCCCAAGGAGCATCATCTGCGTCGTGCCTATGCGCTGGCGGACCTCTACGAGCGCTCCGGCGATCTCCCGCGAGCGCGGGCGCTCTTCGACTGGATCGTCGCCAAGGCGCCCGGCTTCGTCGACAGCGCCCAACGTCTCCGAGCGCTCCGCTGACAGGGGCTGGCGGGCGGCGCGGGGCGGCGTCGGCTCATGGTGTCACACCCCTTCGGTAGGTTCTCGGGTACTTCCCCCTGGAGCACCATCGAGCAGGAGTGTGAAGCCATGAACGTCGTGCTTGTCCGCGGCGCCCTTTCCAGCGAGCCTCGCGAGCGGGAGCTCGCGTCCGGCTCGCTGCTGATGCAGTGGGAGGTCACCACCGACGGTGAGGCCCGGTGTTCGGTCCCGGTGGTCTGGTTCGATCCGCCCTCGTCGGTACGAGGTCTCGGTGCGGGCACCGAGGTCGTCGTCAGTGGCGTGATCCGCAGACGGTTCTACCGGGCAGGAACCGCGACCATGAGCCGAACCGAGGTGGTCGCCGGGCGAGGGGCTCCAGCGGGCCGCACCCGGACGGTCGCCAAGATCGTCGACGCGGTGATCGCAGCCGTCGACGAAGGCTCGCTCGAGGGCTCACGTTGAGCGTCGTCCCGACCGGTGGTGCCGACCATGGGCCGGACGCACCGGTCGGGACGCAAGCCGCTCAGGTGCGGGAGGCCTCGAAGATGGCGGCGATGGTGGCATCGAGGGTCGCGTCGAACTCCTCGTCGCTCTGTTGCGCGCTGAGCCCCTCGGTCAGGGCCCTGCTGAAGCTGGCGATGACGCCGTGGTTGCGGGCGAGGCGGGCATTGGCCTCGTCTCGGCTGTAGCCCCCGGACAGCGCGACCACCCGCAGGACCTGAGGGTGTGCCACGAGCTCGTCGTAGAAGCCGTCGACATCGGGCAGCGTCAGCTTCAGCATGATGACCTGGTCGTCGGGGAGATCGTCGAGGTGTTCCAGGATCGAGGCGCGCAGCAGCGCCTCCGCCTCGCCCTTGGTGGGGCTGTGGATGTCGACCTCGGGCTCGAGGATGGGCACGAGGCCCGCCGCGATGATCTGGGCGCCGACTTCGAACTGCTGGTCGACGATGGCGGCGATGCCGGCCTCGTCGGCGTGCTTGATCACCGAGCGCATCTTCGTGCCGAACACCCCGTGGTCGACGGCGCGTGCGCAGAGTTCGTCGAGACCGTCGATGGGCTTCATGAGCTGCACACCGTCGGCTTCGTCGGCCAGGCCCTTGTCCACCTTCAGGAACGGTACGACCTGCTTGTGCTCCCACAAGAAGGCGGCGGTGGGCACGCCCTCGACGGTGCGGTCCATGGTCATCTCGAACAGGATCGCGCCCAGGACACGGTCGCCGTCGAAGCTCGGGCTGGTGATGATCCGGCTGCGCATCTCGTGGATGCGGTCGAACATCTCCTCCTCGCCGTCGTAGGCGTCGGGCTCGACCCCGTACATCGACAACGCCTTCGGGGTGCTGCCGCCGCTCTGGTCGAGCGCAGCGATGAAGCCGTCTTCGTCACGAACCTTGGCACGTTGGATCTCGTTCATCGTCTCACTCGTTGAGGTCGGGGGATTCGTGCCGATGACTTTAGAGGACCACGCCGGTCGATGGTGTCCTCTCCAGCGGGCTGCGCTTGGCGCTACCCTCGGAGAGGCACCGACACGACAATCAAGGGGGATTGTGGTGACCGACACCGCTTCTCGGCCTGTGACTCAACCGCTCGAACGCATCGTCGTCCGATTCGCCGGCGATTCGGGCGACGGCATGCAACTCACGGGGGAGCGGTTCACCAACGCCAGCGCCCTCTTCGGCAACGATCTGGCCACGCTGCCGGAGTTCCCTGCCGAGATCCGAGCGCCCCAGGGCACCCTCGCGGGTGTCTCGGCCTTTCAGGTGCAGGTCTCCGAGCACGACATCACCACCCCCGGCGACGCCCCGAACGTATTGGTGGCGATGAACCCCGCAGCGTTGAAGAAGGAGCTGTCGAGCCTCGAGGTCGGCGGCACCATCATCGTCAACGTCGACACCTTCGAAGAGCGCAACCTCACCAAGGCCGGCTATGCGGCCAACCCGCTCGAGACGAACGAGCTCGCCAACTACACGGTGTTCGAAGTGCCGATGACCTCCATCACCAAGGAGGTCTGCAAGGACATCGAAGGGGTCAAACCCCGCGACGCCGAGCGTTCGAAGAACTTCTTCGCCCTCGGTCTCATGTCGTGGCTCTACCAGCGCCCCCTCGAGCCCACGCTCGAGTGGATCGACAAGAAATTCGCCAAGGCCCCCCAGGTCATCCAGGCCAACACCGCCGCGTTGCGGGCGGGGCACGCCTTCGGCGAGACCGCCGAGATGTTCGACTTCACCTACTCGGTGAAGCCCGCGACCCTCGAACCCGGCACCTACACCAACATCGCCGGGAACACGGCGCTGTCGTGGGGACTGGTCGCCGCGGGCCAGCTGGCCCAGCTGCCGTTGTTCCTGGGTTCGTACCCCATCACGCCGGCCTCGGACATCCTGCACGAGCTGTCGAAACACAAGAACTTCGGGATCCGGACCTTCCAGGCCGAAGACGAGATCGCAGCGGTCACCTCGGCCATCGGCGCCGCCTTCGGTGGTCACATCGGCATCACCACCACCTCGGGCCCGGGCGTGGCCCTCAAGGGCGAGGCCATCGGTCTCGCCATCAGCCTCGAGCTCCCGCTGCTGGTGATCGACATCCAGCGCGGCGGTCCCAGCACGGGCCTGCCCACCAAGACCGAGGCATCGGACCTGATGATGGCGATGTACGGCCGGCACGGCGAGTCACCCATGCCCATCGTCGCCGCCTACAGCCCGGCGCAGTGCTTCCACGCGGCGATCGAAGCGGTCCGGATCGCACTCAAGTACCGCACGCCGGTGATGCTGTTGTCCGACGGCTACCTGGCCAACGGCTCGGAGCCGTGGCTGTTGCCCGATGTCGCGAGCCTGCCGGACATCTCCATCGAGTTCGCCACCGCAACCAACCATGTCGACGAGGACGGCAACGAACACTTCTGGCCCTACCTGCGAGACCCCGAGACCCTTGCCCGCCCCTGGGCGGTCCCGGGAACGCCGGGTCTGATGCACCGCATCGGCGGCATCGAGAAGGAGGAGGGCACCGGCAACATCTCCTACGATCCCGCGAACCACCAGCACATGACCGACATCCGTGCGGCCAAGGTCGCCGGGATAGCGAAGGACATCCCGCCCACGATGGTGACCGGCGACGACGACGCCGACCTGTTGTTGCTGGGCTGGGGTTCGACGTGGGGCGCGATCACCGCCGCCACCAAGCGGGCCCGGGCCGCCGGCCACCGTGTGGCCCATGCGCACCTGACGCACCTCAATCCCTTCCCGGGCGACCTCGGCGAGGTCCTCGCCCGTCACCGACAGGTCATCGTCCCCGAGATGAACATGGGCCAGCTGTCGCGGCTGGTCCGAGCCGAGTTCCTCGTCGACGCCCGTTCTGTCACCAAGGTGCAGGGGCAGCCCTTCACCGCCGGCGAGCTCTACGACGTCATCGTCGACGCCCTCGCCTGATCCGCCGTTCTCGCAGAAAGACGCACCTCCTCCGATGACAACCGACGCAGACACGACCACCCCCGCACCGGCAACCACCAAGGCCGACTGGACCAGCGACCAGGAACCCCGCTGGTGCCCGGGTTGTGGCGACTACTCCATCCTCACCGCCATGCAGCTCATGCTGCCCGAGACCGATCTACGGCCCGAGTCGACCGTGTTCGTGTCGGGCATCGGCTGTGCGGCCCGTTTCCCGTACTACATGAACACCTACGGGATGCACTCGATCCATGGCCGGGCCCCGGCGGTCGCCACCGGTCTCGCCATGGCCCGCCCCGACCTCGACGTCTGGGTCATCGGCGGAGACGGCGACATGCTGTCGATCGGCGGCAACCACCTCATCCACGCGATGCGCCGCAACGTCAACCTCACGATCCTGCTGTTCAACAACCAGATCTACGGCCTCACCAAGGGTCAGTACTCGCCGACCTCCGAGGTCGGCAAGGTGACGAAGTCGACCCCCATGGGGTCGCTCGACGAGCCCTTCAACCCCGTCAGTATCGCCCTGGGCGCCGAGGCCAGCTTCGTGGCCCGGACCCACGACATGGATCGCAAGCACATGCAGGCGATGTTCCGCCGGGCCCACGACCACAAGGGCGCCGCCCTGGTCGAGATCTTCCAGAACTGCAACGTCTTCAACGACGGCGCGTTCGCGATGATCACCAAGAAGGACAAGCGCGACGCCATGCTCATCGATCTCGAGCACGGCCAGCCCATCCGCTTCGGCGCCGACCGCGAATTCGGCGTGATCCACGATCCCACCGGCGGAGTGAAGGTCGCCGAGGTCGCCGAGGTCGGCGAGGACGCCGTCATCGTGCACGACGAGACGCTGCGCGACCCGTCGCTGGCCTTCGCGTTGTCGCGGCTGTCGTCGGGTCCCTACGAGCCGACGCCGGTGGGCGTGTTCCGCGCCGTGGAGCGCGCCGAGTACACCGGCACCGTCTCCCAACAGCTGGCGGTCTCCCAGCAGCGCTCGGGTCCCGGAGATCTCCACGCGCTCCTGCACTCCCAGCCGACCTGGGAAGTCAGCTGAGCGCCCAGGGCTGGGTTCTCGACCTCGACGGCGTCATCTGGCTCGGTGACGAGCCCATCGCCGGCTCAGCAGACGCATGCGGGCGTCTCGGGCGAGACGGTGCCTCGCTGCTGTACGTGACGAACATGTCGCGGCTGACCGTGGCCGAACAGGAGGCCAAGCTGGCCCGCCACGGCATCGACGCCGCGGGCCGTGTGGTGACCTCGGCGATGGCGGCCGCGACCATGGTCGAACCCGGCGAGCGGGCACTCGTCATCGGGGGCCCCGGTGTCATCGAGGCCCTCGAGGAGCGCGATGTCGAAATCGTGGCCGGCGACGCCCGGTGTGACGTCGTGGTCGTCGGCATGGACCCCGGTTTCGACTACGACGACATGAAGGCCGCCACCCTCGCCGTCCGCACCGGGGCCCGTTTCGTGGCCACCAACCACGATCCGACCTTCCCCACCCCCGAGGGTCTCGTGCCCGGAGCAGGCGCCATCGTCGCTGCCATCGAGGTCGCCACGGGAACCGATGCCCTGGTCTGTGGCAAGCCGCATCGGCCGATGGTCGATCTCGTCCACGACCTCGTGGGAGCAGATGGCATCGTGGTCGGCGATCGCGCCGACACCGACGGCGCCTTCGCGGTCGCACTGGGATTCGGTTTCGCGCTGGTGTTCTCCGGGGCCACCTCCGAGGCCGACCTGCCGGTCGACCCCACACCGGTTCACATCGCTGCGGACCTGGCGTCGCTGGTCGACGTGCTGGCCGGCGAACCGGCACGCTGAACGAGCGGTCGGCGTTCTCCGGTGTCGGCCCGACGGCGACTCGACGCCGAGCTCGTCCGCCGCGAGCTGGTGGCGACGCGTAGCCAGGCCCGCGAGCTGATCGAGCGACACCGGGTCCAGGTCAACGGCGCGTTCGCCGACAAGGCGGCGCGACTCGTGTCGAGCTCGGATGCCGTCGAGGTGGTGGGGGAGCGGCCCCGGTTCGTGGGGCGCGGGGGCGAGAAGCTCGCCGGTGCGCTCGCGGCGTTCGGTATCGACCCGACGGGACGCCGCTGCCTCGATGCCGGGGCCTCGACGGGCGGCTTCACCGACTGCCTGCTCCAGGCCGGCGCCGCGTCGGTGGTGGCCATCGACGTCGGCTACGGCCAGCTCCACGAGTCGCTCGTGGCCTCGCCGGCGGTCGACAACAGGGAGCGGACCAACATCCGCGAGGTGATACCCGACGATGTGGGTGGGCTGGTTGATCTGCTGGTCGGTGATCTGTCGTTCATCTCGCTGCGTACCGTGATGGCGGCGCTGGTGGGCCTGGTGCGCGACGGGGGCGATCTCGTGCTGTTGGTGAAGCCGCAGTTCGAGGCCGGCCGGCGCGAAGCGAGCAAGGGGCGCGGCGTCATCCGCGACCCTGCGGTGTGGCGCCGGGTGCTCGGAGAGGTCGTGGGCTGTGCGGCCGAGCACGGCGCCGCCACGGTCGACGCGACGGTGTCGCCCATCCGTGGCGGCGACGGCAACGTCGAGTTCCTGGTGCATCTGGTGGTCGGCGCACCGCCGTCGGATGTCGATCTCGATGCCGTGGTGGCCCTCGCCGAGGGGTAGCCGGGCGCCGGGTCGCGGTGGCTGTCAGTGCCGCCGCCTACGCTGCGGGGCGATGTCACGCGTCGCGCTCTTCCTGCACATCCACCGGACCGCTGCCGTCGAGCAGGGGCTCGCGCTCTGCGACTGGCTGCTGCACCGCGACCACGAGGTGATCCTGCCGGCGAGCGATGCCGCCGCGCTCGGCCGCCCGGACCTCGCGCTCGCCGACGACCAAGTCGGCGTCGGCGCAGATCTGGCGGTCAGTCTCGGCGGCGACGGATCGATGCTCCGAACCGTGGGCATGGTCGCCGACCACTCGGTCCCGGTCCTGGGCGTCAACTTCGGCCAGCTCGGCTATCTGACCGAGATCGAACCCGACGCGGCCACCCACGCCATCGAGGGGTTCCTGGCCGGCGAGCACGTGATCGAGCAGCGGATGCGTCTGGAGGTGGCCGTCGCCGGGGGTCCGGTCTTCCACGCGCTCAACGAGGTGGTGGTCGAAAAGGTCGACTCCGGTCGCACCGTGCGCCTCAAGTTGGACCTGAACGACGACTTCTTCACCACCTATGCCGCCGACGGCCTGATCGTGTCGACCCCCACCGGTTCGACCGCGTATGCGTTCTCGGCGCGTGGGCCCATCGTCGACCCGGTGCATCGGGCGCTTGTCCTGACGCCGGTGGCACCGCATTCGCTCTTCGATCGAAGTCTGGTGCTGTCGCCCGAAGACGAGGTGGTCATCACCGTCCTGGCCGATCGAGAGGCGGCGCTCGCGGTCGACGGCACCATCGTGCACCGGCTTGGGGTCGACGATGTCGTGGTGTGCCGGGAGGCCCCGGCCCCGGCCCGGTTCGTGTCCTTCGGCGGCAAGGACTTCCACCGCACCCTCAAGCGCAAGTTCGGACTCAACGACCGATGAAGCCTCCGTCGAGGCGACGAGTGGCAGGAGAGTGAGCAGATGAGCGAGACGAAGCATCGACCGACCGACGGTGACCAGCTGTTGGAGCTGGCCGCGGAGAACCTCGGGGTCATCGAACGGCTGGCGTTGGTCTTCGGGCCGGGCATGACTGCGATCACCGGCGAGACCGGCGCGGGCAAGACGCTGTTGTTGACTGCGCTGCAGCTGCTCGTCGGCGGACGAGCCGACCCGGGTGTCGTCGGCCCCCATGGCGACGAGGCCGTCGTCGAGGGCCGGTTCGTGCACGACGGCGAAGAGGTGGTCATCCAGCGGGTCATCCCGGCGTCGGGGCGTTCGCGCGCCTACCTCAACGGTCGCCTGGCGACGGTTTCGACCCTGGCGGAGCTCGGCGCGCAGCTCGTCGAGGTCAACGGTCAGCACTCCCACACTGCGCTGGTCGCCACCTCGGCGCAGCGGGCGGCGCTGGACCGCTACTGCGGGGTCGATCTCGCACCCTTGGTCGAAGCCCGTATGGCTCGGCGTGATCTGGCCCAGCAGCTCGCCGCGCTCGGCGGCGATGAACGCGAACGTCTGCGCGAACAGGAGCTGTACCGCTTCCAGGTCGACGAGATCGACCAGGTCGGCATCGCCGACGCCGACGAGGATGACCGGCTGCGGGCCGACGAGGAGCTGTTGGCCGGAGCGGGCGACCACCGTCACGCCGCCAACAGCGCCGCCGAACTGCTCGGTACCGACGGCCCGGCCTCCGATGCCGTCGCCCGCGTGTTGGCCGTCATCGATCCCGACGGCCCTCTCGCCGAACTCGCCGCCCGGGTGCACGGCCTGGCCGCGGAGTTGGCTGATGTCGCGGCCGACGCCCGAGGCCTGGCCGATCGCATCGAGGACGACCCCGAACGCCTGGCCGCCGTTCAGGAGCGACGCCGGACGCTGTCGGACCTGCGGCGCAAGTACGGCGACAGCCTCGAAGAGGTCCTGGCCTACCGCGACGAGACCGCCGAGCGCCTCGAGCGTCTCGAACGCCACGATCGGCTCGCCGCCGAGCTCGAGGAGCGGATCGCGGCCGCTGACGTCGCCATCGCTGCCGCCGAGGCCGCCGTCGGGTCGGCTCGGCGTGGCGGTGCGCCGGCGCTGGCAGGGGAGGTCACCGAGCACCTGCGTCACCTGGCGTTGCCCCGGGCCGTCGTCGAATGTCAGGTGGGGGCGGACCCCGGCGACGATGTCGAGTTCCGCGTCTCGATGAACGCCGGTAGCCCGCCGGCGCCGCTGTCGAAGGTGGCGTCGGGCGGCGAGCTGGCCCGCACGATGCTGGCGCTGCGTCTGGTGTTGTCCGCCGAGCCGGCCACGATGGTCTTCGACGAGGTCGATGCCGGCGTCGGCGGCGCAGCCGCCCAGGCGGTCGGAGCGGCACTCGCCCGCCTCGGCGAGCACCGCCAGGTGCTGGTCGTGACCCACCTGGCACAGGTCGCGGCGTGCGCGGACAACCACATCACCGTGGTCAAACACGACGACGACACGATGGTGTCGGTGACGGCATCGGCGCTCGATCGCGACCTCCGTGTGGTCGAGTTGTCGCGCATGTTGTCGGGTTCGCCCGACAGCGAGAGCGCCCGCCGCCACGCCGCCGAACTGCTCGATGGAGCCGCTGCGCTGGGTGCCGTCCATCGCACCGGGCCCGCAACGCGGTAGGTTGGCACTCCGTGACCAAGCACATCTTCGTGACGGGCGGCGTGGCCAGCTCCCTCGGCAAGGGGCTCACGGCCTCCTCCCTCGGGCGACTCCTCAAGGCCAGGGGTCTGCGGGTCACGATGCAGAAGCTCGATCCGTACATCAACGTCGATCCCGGCACGATGAACCCCTTCGAGCACGGTGAGGTGTTCGTCACCGACGACGGCGGCGAGACCGATCTCGATCTCGGTCACTACGAGCGGTTCATCGACGAGAACCTCTCCCAGGGCTCCAATGCGACCACCGGTTCGATCTACTCGGCGGTCATCGCCGCCGAGCGCCGCGGCGACTACCTGGGCAAGACGGTCCAGGTCATCCCCCACATCACCGACGAGATCAAGCGGCGCATCGCAGCGCTGGCCGGCGAGGACGTCGATGTCGTCATCACCGAGATCGGTGGCACCGTCGGCGACATCGAGATCCTCCCGTTCCTCGAGGCAATTCGTCAGTTCCGGCTCGATATCGGCCGTGACAACGTCACGTATGTCCACGTGACGCTGGTTCCGTTCATCGGTCCGGCCGGCGAACAGAAGACCAAGCCGACCCAGCACTCGGTCACCGAGCTGCGCAGCCGTGGCATCCAGCCCGATGCCATCGTGTGCCGCAGCGACGCGCCCATCTCCGACGGCCTCAAGCGCAAGATCTCCAGCCTCTGCGACGTCCCCGTCGAGGGCGTCATCAACGCCGCCGACGCCGACAGCCTCTACGAGATCCCCCTTGTGGTCCACGACGAGGGTCTCGACGACTTCTTGTGCAACATCTTGCGTATCGAGGGGCCCGAGCCGGATCTCGAGGGTTGGCGGGCGCTGGTCGCCAAGGTCGGCCAGGCGACCCGACCGGTCCGCATCGGCATCATCGGCAAGTACGTCACGTTGCCCGATGCGTACCTGTCGGTTGTCGAGTCGCTCAACCACGCCGCCATCCACGAAGGCGCGAAGGTCGACCTCGAGTGGGTCCAGGCCGAAGACGTCGAGGGCCTGCTGGCCGGTGGTCGCCTCCACGACCTCGACGGCATCGTGATCCCAGGCGGGTTCGGCGAGCGCGGCATCGAGGGCAAGGTCACCGCCGCCGGTTATGCACGCGAGCACGACATCCCGTGCCTGGGTCTGTGCCTGGGCATGCAGGTCATGACCATCGAGTACGCACGCAACGCGCTGGCGATGGTCGGTGCCAACTCGAGCGAGTTCGACTCCCAGACGCCGTATCCGGTGATCGACCTCATGGCCTCCCAACGAGACGTCACCGACATGGGGGGCACGATGCGTCTCGGCGCCTACGTGGCCGAGCTGGTCGAGGGTTCCCAGGTGGCCGAGGCCTACGGCCGTACCGTCGTGTCGGAGCGTCATCGGCACCGTTACGAGTTCAACCCCCGGTTCCGCAGCCGGTTCGAGGCATCGGACTTCGTGTGTTCGGGAACGAGCCCCGACGGTCGCCTGGTCGAGTTCATCGAACTGCGCGGCCACCCGTTCTGGGTCGGCACCCAGGCCCACCCGGAGTTCAAGAGCCGTCCCGACCGCCCCGCACCGCTGTTCGCTGCATTCATGGCCGCAGCGCTGGACCGGCGTGAGGGCCGCAATCCCCAGCTCATCGATCTCGATCGTTTCCCAGCCGACAAGGCGTGACCAACCCATGACCGGCTTCGAGCCCCTCGACGAGACCCTCGTGCACGACGGGGTGGTGATCTCCATCTACGACGCCCGCTTCCGGTCGCCCGACGGTTCGGTCGTGCATCGCGAGATCGCCCGGCACCCCGGAGCGGTGGGCGTCGTGCCCGTCGTGGGTGACAGCGTCGTGCTGGTGCGCCAGTACCGGGCGCCCCTCGATCGCGAGCTGCTCGAGATCCCTGCGGGCAAGATGGACGTCCCCGGCGAGGACCCGGCGGTCACCGCGGTGCGCGAGCTCCAGGAAGAGGCCGGGCTCGCGCCGGGTGAGCTGATCCGGCTGGGGTCGTTCTGGAACACGCCGGGCTTCTGCGACGAGTACTCGCACATCTTCCTGGCCACGGGCTGCACCGAGGTCGACGATGACCGCCAGGGGGCCGAGGAAGAGGCGATGACCATCGAGCGCCTCGCGCTCGGCGAGCTCCACGATGCCATCGGGTCGGGAGCCGTCACCGACGGTAAGACCATCATCGGGCTGCTGCTGGCCGCTCGCCATCTCGGCATCTGACGGTGGCCCGCCCGGCTGCGACGCGAAGCCACGCCGGTGCCCCGGGCGTGCCGAGCCCGCAACGGCCGCCCGAGGTGGCCGAGTTCATGTTGTGGTTGACGGTCGAGCGGGGCCGCAGCGCGGCGACGATCGAGGCGTATCGACGGGATCTCGATGCATTCGTGACCTGGCTCGACGACCGCGAGACGCCCCTCGGCGCCGCCGCCGAGGACGACATCGTCGACTACCTCCGTCACCGCCAGGACGCTGGGGTGGCGTCGGCCACGGTGGCCCGGGCGCTGGTGAGCATCCGTTCGCTGTACCGCTTCGCGGTCGCCGAGGGCCTCCTCGACCACGATCCGACCGCATCGGTCGAGGTCCCCAAGGTGGCCAAGGGCCTGCCGAAGGCGCTGTCGGAGCAAGAGGTCGGCGCCCTGCTCGACGCAGTCGAGGGCGACGGGCCGTTGGCACGTCGCGACCGGGCACTGCTCGAACTGCTCTACGGCACCGGCGCCCGCATCAGCGAGGTGGTCGGGCTGTCACTGCGCGACCTCGACCTCGACGACGCCCTCTGTCGCCTCTTCGGCAAGGGATCGAAGGAGCGGGTCGTGCCCCTCGGACGTCACGCCGTGGCGGCTCTCGGTGCATGGGTGGCGCCTGCTGGCCGGGGGGCGCTCGAGCCCCGTCGTTGGGCCGGCCGCGACGATGCCGAGGCCCTGTTCTTGAACCACCGCGGCGGCCGACTCAGCCGCCAGGGAGCCTGGGGCGTGGTGAAGAAGCACGGCGGGGCCGTCGGACTCGGCGCCAAGTTGTCGCCGCACACCCTTCGGCACTGCTGTGCGACGCACATGCTCGACCACGGCGCCGACATCCGCACCGTGCAGGAACTGTTGGGCCATGCGTCGATCTCGACCACCCAGGTGTACACCCTGGTGTCGCGGGCGTCGCTGATCGCGGCCTATCGCGACGCCCACCCCCGGGCGCGCCTGGCCGACGCAGGCAACCACGATGGCTAGTGCGGCAGCCCTGTCCGGTGAGGCTCGCCACCTGGTGATGCGGTTCGTCTGGTCGCTGCGGGTCGAGGCTCCCGATGAAGCCGACGAGGCCATGTTGGTAGCGCTGCTGTCTCCGGAGGAGTTGGCGCTCTACCAGGCGCAGCCCCTGGCCGATCGGGCCCACAGCGTGGCGTGCGCCGTCGCCATTCGCAACGACCCGACGGTTCGTCCCACCCGGGACCTGCTGGTGGCCTCGGCGCTGCACGACGTCGGCAAGGCCGACACCGCGCTGGGGACGCCGGGTCGTGTGGCGGCCACACTCTTCGGTGTCGTCGTGGGCCGGCGTCGCACGGCTCGGTGGCTCGAGTGGCGCGGACCGGTCGGGCGGATGGCCCGCTACCGCCACCACGACGAGCGCGGCGCCCGGATGCTCGAGGCTGCCGGCAGTTCGCCGCTGGTCGTCGCGTGGGCGCTCGAGCACCATCTCGAGGCCGATCAGCGCAGCATCGAGGCGCATCTGGCGGCCGCGCTGCGTCGGGCCGACGAAGCCGCGGCCTGACGGAAGCGTCTGGACCCTGCGTCGGGGCGGCACACCGGGTACAGTTTCTGACGACCCGTCAGAAACCTCGACCGGCGCCAGCGTGGCCGGTCTGTGCTGTGAGGAGCGCCACGTGACGATCACCGAGCCCACCGCTGCATCGGACACACCCACCCGCAGCATCATCCCCCCGATCATCAGCGTCGACGACCACCTGGTCGAACCCGCGCACCTGTGGCAGACGTGGCTGCCGGCGAAGTTCAAAGAGCGCGGCCCGCGCGTCGAGCGCCGTCGCGTCGGCGACATCCGCTACGTGGGCGGCGAGAAGATGTACGAGTACGACCTCGACGCCCCCGACGCGCCATGGGGCGACGTCTGGTTCTACGAGGACCTCATCCACCCCAACAAGCGCCACGTGGCGGCTGTCGGGTTCACCCGTGACGAGATGACGGCCGTGCCCATCACCTTCGACGAGATGCGTCCCGGGTGTTATGAGCCCAAGGCCCGCATCGCCGACATGAAGATGAACCACGTCGAGGCGTCGCTGTCGTTCCCGACGTTCCCGAGGTTCTGCGGCCAGACGTTCATGGAGGCCAAGGACAAGGAGCTCGCGCTCGCCTGTGTCATCGCCTACAACGACTTCATGGTCGAGGAGTGGTGCGGCGATTCCGGCGGCGCCCTCATTCCCTTGATCATCATCCCGCTGTGGGATGTCGAGCTCGCCGTCGCCGAGATCCGCCGCAACGCCGCACGTGGCGTGCGGGCGATGTGCTTCAGCGAGATCCCGCCCAACCTGGGTCTGCCCAGCATCCACACCGGCTACTGGGATCCGATGTTCGCGGTCTGCCAGGAGCTCGGTGTCGTGGTGTGCATGCACATCGGCTCGAGTTCGAAGATGCCGGCCACCTCGGCGGACGCCCCGACGGGTGTGGCGGCGACGCTGAGCTTCAACAACGCCATGGCCTCACTCAGCGATTTCCTGTTCTCGGGTGTGCTGGTGCGCTTCCCCGACCTGAAGCTGGCCTACAGCGAGGGCCAGATGGGCTGGGTGCCGTACATCCTCGAACGTGCCGATGACGTGTGGCGCGAGCACCGTGCCTGGGCCAAGACCCAGGAGCTCGTGCCCGAGCCGCCCTCGACCTACTACCGACGGGCGGTGACCTGCTGCTTCTTCCGTGATCAGCACGGTCTCGACAGCCTGGACAAGATCGGCATCGACAACGTCACGTTCGAGACCGATTACCCCCACACCGACACCACCTGGCCCGACACCCTCGAGGTCGCGACCGAGATGATGGGGCACCTGCCCCAAGACGTCGTGAACAAGATCGTCCGCGGCAACGCCATCCGGCTGCTGGGCCTCGACCTCCCGAGCTGAAGCGGGCGCCCGCAGGCGCCGCCGTCAGGCGAGCAGGCCGATGTTCTCCTTGGCGCGAGCCAGGGTGGCAGCGGCGATCTCGTGGGCCTTGCCCGCACCCAGCGCCAGGAGCCGTGCGGTCTCGGCCGGATCGTCGGCGAGGGCCTGATAGCGCTCCTGGATGGGACGCAGGACCTCGACGACGGCCTCGGCGGTGTCGGCCTTCAGCGGGCCGTACTGTTGGTAGGAGTCGGCCAGCGTCGTGGGGTCGCCGCCGGTGGCCGCAGCCAGGATCGACAACAGGTTCGACACGCCCGGCTTGGTCTCGGGGTCGTAGCGGACCTCGTTCTCGCTGTCGGTGACCGCCCGCTTGAACTTCTTGGCGGTGACGGCGAGGTCGTCGAGCACCAGCACGGTGCCGGCGGATTCCTCGGACTTCGACATCTTGCGGCCGGGCTGTTGCAGGTCCATGACCCGGGCCCCGGTGGGTGGGATGACGTGGGCCGGCACGGTGAAGGTGTCGCCGTAGCGGCTGTTGAACCGCTCGGCGATGTCTCGGGTGATCTCGATGTGCTGGCGCTGATCGTCGCCGACGGGCACCAGGTCGGTGTCGTACAACAAGATGTCGGCGGCCTGGAGTGCGGGGTAGGTGAACAGCGACGCCGACACGAAGTCCTGGCGGTCGGCCTTGTCCTTGAAGGCCGTCATGCGGCTGAGCTCGCCGTAGCTGACGGTGCATTCCATCAGCCACGCGAGCTGGGGGTGTTCGGGCACCTGGCTCTGGACGAACAGGATGCTGCGTTCGGGGTCGATGCCGATGGCGATGAGCAGCTGGGCCACCTCGATGGTGGCGGCCCGCAGCGTCGCTGGGTCCTTCGGCAGGGTCAGCGCGTGGAGGTCGACGACGCAGTAGACGGCGTCGTGATGGTCCTGATGGTCGACCCAGTTGACGAGCGCGCCCAACAGGTTGCCGAGGTGGAGGTCGCCCGAGGGCTGGATGCCGCTGAACACACGTGCCATGGCCGGTGAGGGTAACGGCCGGGTGGGGCAGTGGCGGGTGTTTTCCGCAGGCCCGTCGGTGTCAGAGTCGGTCGCTCACGCGACGGCGGCCTTGTAGGCGGCCAGGGTCCGCTCGCGGGCGGCCCCGTGATCGACGATGGGCGCCGGGTAGGTGTCGCCCAGCACGACGCCGGCGGCGGCGAGGTCCAGCGGTGCCGCCTCCCACGGCGCATGGACGAGCTTCGCATCGACCTCGGCCAGCTCGGGGACCCAGCGACGGATGTAGGTGCCGTCGGGGTCGAAGCGCTCGCTCTGGGAGACGGGATTGAAGATCCGGAAGTAGGGGGCGGCGTCGTAGCCGGTGCCCGCGGCCCACTGCCAGTTGCCGACGTTCTGGGCCACGTCGGCGTCGGTGAGCAGGTGCCGGAACCAGCGCTCGCCGCGGCGCCAGTCGATCAGCAGGTCCTTCACGAGGAACGAGGCGACGATCATCCGGACCCGGTTGTGCATCCAGCCCGTCTCGGCGAGCTGGCGCATGCCCGCATCGACGATGGGATAGCCGGTGCGGCCCTCGGTCCAGGCCCGGAACCCGTCCTCGTCGTCGCGCCACACGATGGCGTCGTAGTCGCCACGCACCGCCCGGTCGACGACCTCGGGTCGGGCGAGAAGGTGATGGGCGTACCAGTCACGCCAGGCGAGTTGGCGGACGAAGGCCTCGCGGCCGGGGGAGTGGGTACCCACGATCTCGAGGACCTCCCGGGGGCCGAGGACGCCGAGCTTGAGGTCGGTTGAGATCTCGGACGTGCCGGCTTCGCAGGGGATGTCGCGCAGCTCGGGGTAGTCGTCGACGACCTCGCAGAACCGGGCGAGCCGGGCGTGCGCGGCATCGGTGCCTGCAGGGCGGGGTGGATCGGCGTCGGGGTGCAGCAGCGGGTCGCCGCCGTCGGGTGCTCCGACCTTTGCCGATCCTGCCCGGGGTCGGTCGGGCAGCGCGGTGGCGAACCAACGTTTCGAGAACGGCGTGAAGACCTGCGACAGGGTGCCCTTGGCGGTGAGGACGCTGCCGGGTGGGTGCACGAGGTTGCCCCAATGCCACTCGATCGGCACGGCGAGGACGTCGGTGGCCCGGCGGTCGCGTGCGGTCGCGTAGGGCGTGACGTCGGCGTCGGCGTGGACGAGATCGGCGCCGACGAGCTCGACGGCGCGCTCGAGCGCTGCGGCCACGTCGTCGGTCGGTCCGATCGTCAGCAGACGACCGCCGACCTCGGCGAGCTCGGCGGCGAGGGCCTCGACCGCTGCGAGCACCGAGCGGCGCCGGAACGGGCCTGCGGACTCGAGGAGCCGGGAGTCGTAGACGTACAGGGCGACGACCGCGTCGGCGGTGGTGGCGGCGTCCCATGCGGGGTTGTCGCCGAGACGGAGATCGCGTCGGAACCAGCAGATGGCGGTGGACACGGGTCGACCGTACCCGTGGTGACCATCCCGTATGCTCGTCGAGTGACGTTCACGGTCCAGACCCAGGTCTACGAGGGTCCTTTCGATCTGTTGCTGCATCTGATCCTGCGCGACGAGGTCGACCTCTACGAGGTACGCCTCGGCGAGATCGTCGATGCGTACCTGGCCGAGCTCGACTGCATGGAGGGACTCGATCTCGATCTCGCCACCGAGTTCCTGCTCATCGCCACGACCCTCGTCGAGCTGAAGAGCCGGCGGCTGCTGCCCGACGAGTCCGGCGTCGACCTCGACGACGAGCTTGCGCTGTGGGAAGAGCGCGATCTGCTGCTGGCGCGCCTGTTGGAGTGCAAGACGTTCAAGGACGCCGCGCGTGCGCTCGAGGGCCTCGCCCACGATGCGTCGCTGTCGCACCCGCGTGTCGCCGGCCTCGACGAGGCGTTCCTGGGGCTGATGCCCGACCTGCTCGCTGGCGTCACGCCCGTGCGGCTGCGCGACGCCTGCCTGGCGGCGCTGACGCCCAAGCCCAAGCCGGTCATCGACTTCTTCCACGTCACGCCGGTCAAGATGACCGTCGCCGAGACGGTGGCGTCGCTGGCCGAGGAGCTGCCCTCGATGGGGCGCACCACGCTGCGGCGCCTCACCGAGTCCGCTGTCGATCGGGTCGAGGTCGTGGTGACGTTCCTCGCGCTGCTCGAGCTGTACAAGCAGGGCCTCATCGAGCTGACCCAGGTGCGCACCTTCGGCACGCTGACCGTCGAATGGGCCGCGACCGACGGCGCAGGACTCGGCGACGTCGACTCCTACGAGGGCTGAGCGATGGAACCGACCGAGATCGCCGCGGCCATCGAAGCCATCGTGATGGTGGCCGACGCCCCGGTCGAGCCCGCCGTGCTCGCCCAGCTGCTCGAGGTGTCGCGTGACACCATCGAGGCCACCTGCGACGAGCTCGCAGAGGGCTACCGGGCCCAGGGCCGGGGTTTCGTCCTCGCCCGGGTCGCCGGGGGCTACCGGTTCCAGAGCCATCCGGACCAGGCCCCCTTCGTGGAGCGCTTCGTGCTCGAGGGCCAGTCGTCGCGTCTGTCGGCCGCAGCGCTCGAGACGCTGGCGATCATCGCCTACAAGCAGCCCATCTCGCGTATGCAGATCGCCGCGATCCGTGGCGTCAGCGTCGACGGTGTGCTGCGCACGCTGCAGCAGCGGGGCTACGTCGACGAGGTCGCACGCGATCCCGGACCGGGCAACGCGTCGCTGTTCGGGACCACGGCGTCGTTCTGCGAGCGCCTGGGCATCGACAGCCCCGGGGACCTCCCGCCGCTGATCGACTTCGTGCCCGGTGTCGACGTCGTCGAAGCGCTCGAACAGGGTCTGCGCCCCGAGCCGCTGGTGGCCCCGAGCACCGAAGCTGCCGATACCGACGACAGCGACCGAAGCGACGACGCCGTCGAACCCGACGTGCCGACGGGCGAGCCGGAGGAGTCCGTGGTCGAAACCCTCGCTCCCGACGGGCCGGCCGTCGACGCCGAGCTCACCGCCACCGATGCGGGCGAGTCCATAACGGAGGCCGAGGAGCATCTGCCCGCTCGCCTCGATGCCGGCGGTCCCGAGGACTCGTCGGCCGGGGCCACATGGCCGGATCCGGGCGGTTCGTGAACCCCAACGACGAGGGCGAACGCCTCCAGAAGATCCTGGCCCGCGCCGGCATCGCCAGCAGGCGGGGCTCCGAGGAGCTCATCGCCGACGGGCGGGTGACCGTCAACGGCGAGGTCGCCGACCTGGGCCGGCGTGTCGATGTCGAATCCGACATCGTCGAGGTCGACGGCGTGATCATCGGTGTCCGGCCGGGGATGGTCTACTACGTGCTGCACAAGCCGGCGGGCGTCGTGACGACCGCCGATGATCCTCAGGGACGTCCCACCGTCATCGAGATGGTTCCGTCGGAGCCGCGTGTCTTCCCGGTGGGACGTCTCGACATGGACACCGAGGGCCTGCTGCTGTTGACCAATGACGGCGACCTGACCCATCGCCTCACCCACCCGTCGTTCGGTGTGGACAAGGAGTACCTGGCCCACGTCGAGGGAACGTTGTCGCGCGGTGCCCTGCGGCGTCTGCGCGAGGGCGTGGAGCTCGACGACGGGATCACCGCGCCGGCGAAGGCCTCCCAGATCGAACCCGGGCTGGTGCGCCTGGTCATCCACGAGGGCCGCAACCGCCAGGTCCGGCGCATGTGCGAGGCCGTCGGGCACCCGGTGATCCGCCTGGTCAGGACCCGTATCGGGCCACTGGTCGACCACGCGCTCACCCCTGGCACCTGGCGGGCCCTCGAGACCGAAGAAGTACGTGCGCTCGAACGGGCGGCCACCAGTACGATGCCCGGCGATGAACGAGAGCCTCGACGAACCTGACGCTCGCCCGACCACCGGTCGGGTCGGTGTGATCGGCCTGGGCCTCATCGGCGGTTCGGTCGGGCTGTGCCTGCGAGGCCTCGGATGGACCGTCGTCGGCGCCGATCGCGACCCCGCACGCTGTGCCGACGCGCTCGACGTCGGCGCCGTCGACGAGATCGTCGAGATCGCCTCGATGGGGTCGACCGACCTCGTCGTCGTGGCGACGCCCGTCGGGATCATCGCCGAGGTGGTCGCCGCAGCGCTCGAGGCCGGCGCGCCGGTGGTCACCGACGTCGGCAGCGTCAAGGGCGCGGTGGCAGCGGCCATCACCGACCCCCGATTCGTGCCCGGCCACCCCATGGCCGGCAGCGAGCACGAGGGGGTGCGGGGCGCCCGCCCCGACCTGTTCCACGGCGCCGTGTGGGTGCTGTCGCCGTCTGCGACGACCGCCGACGATGCCTTCGCCGCCGTGCGCGCCATGGTGGCCTCGATGGGCGCCGACGTCGCGACCCTCGACGCCGATGCGCACGACCGCCTCGTCGCGGTCGTGTCGCATGTCCCGCACCTCGCGGCCGTGACGCTCATGAGCGTGGCCGAGGGCCGCTCGGTCGAGCATCGGGCGCTGCAGCGTCTTGCAGCGGGCGGGTTTCGCGACATGACCCGCATCGCCGCCGGCCATCCCGGTATCTGGCCCGACATCTGTGCGGCCAACGCCGAGGCCATCTGCGAGGCGCTCGACGAGGTCATCTCCCGGTTGGGCGCCATCCGGGTCCAGGTCGCCGACGGCCGCCGCGACGAGCTGCTGGCCACGCTGCAGCGGGCCCGGGCGGCACGGATCGCGCTGCCCACCGGTGTGCCACGCGACGTCGATCTGGCCGAGGTGCGCATTCCGGTCACCGACCGCCCTGGCGAGCTGGCCGACATCACGCGCCTGGCCACCGACATCGACGTCAACATCTACGACCTCGAGATCGCCCATTCGGCCGAACGCTCCGGTGGCGTGCTGATCGTGATCGTCGCGGCGGCGATCGGTGAGCGGCTCGTCGGTGCCTTGATGGCCAACGGGTACCGCCCGTCGATACGACCGCTGACCGACGCCGAGGACCTGTCGTGAGCCGGCGGCTGCTCGAGGTCGACCCGCTGACGGCGCCGCCCGACGTCGACATCGTCCTGCCCGGCTCGAAGAGCATCACCAACCGGGCCCTGGTCGCAGCGTCACTGGCCGAGGGGCGTTCGACCATCACGAACGCCCTCGATGCCGAGGACACCCGGGCCATGATCGACTGCTGTCGGGCGCTGGGCGCCACGATCGACGGCGAGCCCGGAGCCGGCACCCTGACCATCGACGGCACCGGCGGCGCGGTCGACGCTGCCGGCGCGACCCTGTGGGTCCGCCAGTCGGGCACCACCGCACGGTTCATGCTGCCCCTCGCGGCGCGCTCGGCCGGGGGAGCGACCGTCGACGGCGACGACCAGATCCGCGCCCGTCCCCAGGGCGACCTCCTCGAGGCGCTCGCCGCCCTGGGTGCCCGCATCGAGGGAGCCGACCACGGGCGCCTGCCCGTGCGGTTCGCCCCGGCGACGCTGCAGGGCGGCACCGTTCGTGTGCCGGGCTCGGCGTCGAGCCAGTTCGTCTCCGGCCTGCTGCTGTGTGCGCCGACCCTCCCCACCGCGCTCGAGATCGAGCTCACCGGCGAGGTCGTATCGGCGCCCTACCTGGCCATGACCGTCGCCGTCATGCGGCGGTTCGGTGCGACGGTCGAAGTCGATGCGCAGCACCGCTACCTGGTCGAGCCCAGCGGCTACCAGGCGACGGACTTCGCCATCGAGCCCGATGCCTCGACGGCGTCCTACTTCTTCGCCGCTGCGGCGGTCAGCGGAGGTCGTGTCGGTGTCGCCGGCCTCGGTACCACCTCGATCCAGGGCGACACCGCCTTCGTCGACGTGCTCGAGGCCATGGGGGCCGAGGTCGCCCGCCACGACGACCGCATCGAAGTGCGCGGACCCGAGTCCCTGGCCGGTGTCGACGTCTCGATGCGCGACTGCTCCGACACCGCACCCACGTTGGCCGCCATCGCCCCGCTCGCCACCGGGCCGGTGCGGGTGCGCGAGATCGGGTTCATCCGCGCCAAGGAGAGCGACCGCATCGCCGCGGTGGTCACCGAACTGGGCCGCCTCGGCGTCACAGCCACCGACGACGGCGACGGTTTCACCGTGCATCCGGCGACTCCCCATGGGGCTGTCGTCGAGACCTATGACGACCATCGCATCGCCATGGCCTTCACGGTGCTCGGGCTGGTCGTGCCCGGCGTGACGATCGCCGACCCCGAGTGCGTCACCAAGACGTTCCCGGCCTTCTTCGACGCGGTCGATGCGCTACGTGCCCGCGGCGATGCATCGCTCGCGGTCCTGGCCATCGACGGGCCTGCCGGCTCGGGGAAATCGACGGTGTCGAAGCTCGCCGCCCAGCGCCTGGGCCTGGAGGTTCTCGACACCGGCGCCATGTACCGCGGCGTCACCCTGGCGGCGTTGCGCGCCGGGATAGAGCCGGCCGACGCTGCACGGGTGGCGGCGCTCGCCCGTCACGTCGAGCTCGACGTCGGCGCCGCAGGCGTGTTCGTCGACGGTGTCGACTCCACTGCGGCGGTCCGCTCGCCCGAGGTCAATGCGTCGGTCAGCGTCGTCGCCGCCAACCCCGGCGTGCGGGCGTCACTGCGGCGTCAGCAGCGGGCATGGACCCGCCGACGCGGCGGCGGGGTGCTCGAGGGCCGCGACATCGGATCGGTGGTGTTCCCCGACGCCCGCCGCAAGGTGTACCTGAACGCAACGCCCGAGGAGCGGGCCCGTCGGCGCAGCATCGAGACGGGCGAGCCCTACGACGAGATCCTCGCCGGCATCGCGGCGCGGGACTCGATCGACAGCGGGAGGGCCGACTCACCGCTGATCGAGGCCGACAACGCGGTGGTCATCGACACCACCGGCCGCACGATCGACGAGGTCGTCGACGCAATCGTGGAGGGATTCGCATGAACAAGCCGTCGATCGAGCGCAGCGATCGCTCCGCCAGCGCGTACCGCACCCGCGGCGGCGAGCTCGGCCTGTTCGCGAACCTCGTGTACACCTGCCTGCACGGCGCCGCCCGCTTCCTCGCGTTCCTGTACTTCCGGGCCCGTGTGCACGGCCGCCACAACCTGCCGGCCACCGGAGCGGTCATCATCTCGCCGGTGCATCGATCGAACCTCGACGTGCCACTGTTGGGTGCCACCTCGCATCGGCGGCTGCGGTACCTGGCCAAGGGTTCGTTGTTCAAGAACCGGTTCTGGACCTGGTTCCTCACCACCATCGGCGGATTCCCCCTCGACCGCAACGCCACCGCCGACCGGGGCGCGCTCGACGGGGCGCTCGAGGTCCTGGCCCGCGGTGAGGCGCTCGCGGTGTTCCCCGAGGGCGAACGAAAGGCCGGCCACACCGTGCATCCCATGGCCGACGGCGCCGTGTGGTTGTCGGCGCGCAGCGGGGCGCCCATCCTTCCCGTCGGCATCGGTGGTTCGCAGCGATCGCTGCCCAAGGGCGCCAACGTGCCGAAGCCCACCAAGCTGGTGTTCCTGTACGGCGAGCTGATCCCGGCGCCGACGCCCCGCGACGGCGCCAAGCGGGTCAGCCGCCCCCAGATCCGTGAGGCCTCCGACGAACTCCGGGCGACGCTCCAACGCCTCTTCGACGAGGCCCAGGAGCTCGCAGGCTGCCCCAACCCACCGGGCAGCGGCGACTTCGCGGCGCTGGACGCCACCTTGGCCGCCGACTGATCGCCATCGCAACGCGGCCGGGCACGATGGTGGCAACGAATCGTCTCGGCAGCGAGCGCGTGGGCCCTGATCGAGCTGAGCGCCCCGGTCCTCAGAGTTGGGCGAGGACGTCCGACGCCGGCAGGGCCCGGTCGTCGATGCGGACCTCGGGGTCGGCGTCGAGACCGATCGAGGCGAAGGTGGCCACGGCGGCGATGAGGTCGCGCAGCGCCCGTGGGGGAGGGAAGTACTCGTCCTCGGTGGTGGTGCGCAGCTCCTCGACCCCGTTGGCCGGTCGGAGCTTCGCGAGCACCGCCTCGACCAGTTCCTCGGGGGCAGACGCACCGGCGGTGACCCCGACGGTGCCCGAGAGGTCGTCGGGGACCTCGGCGGCGCTGTTGACCCGCACGACGCGTTCGCAGCCGGCCTCGATGGCCAGGCGCTCGAGGGCCCGGGTGTTCGAGGAGTTGGCGCTGCCGATGACCACGACCGCGTCGCAGCGTTCGGCGATGGCCATCAGTGCGCCCTGGCGGTTGGTGGTGGCGAAGCACAGGTCCGAGCGCCCCGGCGTCCACAGCTCGGGGAACCGGTCGCGGGTGGCGTCGAGCACGTCGGCCCAGTCGCGGTGGCTGAGCGTGGTCTGGGCCAACAGGGCGACGGGTTGCTCGAAGGCGGGGAGGGCGGCGACCTCTTCGACGCTCTCGACCCGGTGGGTCGCGTCGGGGGCCACGGCCATCGTGCCCACGGCCTCCTCGTGGCCTTCGTGGCCGACGTAGACGATCTGGAAGCCCTTTCCGGCCCGCACCTTGACTTCGTGATGGACCTTGGTGACCAACGGGCACACGGCGTCGACCACGAAGCTGCCGCGCTCGCCGGCGGCGGCGACCACCTCGGGCGCGGACCCGTGGGCGCTCAACATGATCGGCCGGCCCGGGGGGACGTCGTCGATGGAGTCGACGAACACCACGCCCAGGTCCTCGAAGCGTTCGACCACCAGCTTGTTGTGGACGATCTCGTGGTAGCAGTACACGGGCGCGTCGAAGGCGCGAACCATCCACGCCAGGGCCTTGATGGCCATCTCGACACCGGCGCAGAAGCCCCGGGGTGCGGCCAGGAGGACTCGATCGACCTGCATCGGACCAGTCTGGCCGAAGGTCGGGCTGCATCCGCGGTGCAGCACGGGGAATCCCGGATCGGCCGGCAGTGAGCGCAGCGAACAACCGAGCAGGAGGCGACGGGTCCGGATCCGAGCGAGTACGCCGATCAGCGCGGTCCGGAGATTCTCCGGGAAGGAGTCCTCTGCCGGGCGAGACTGTCACACCCTCGAACTAGTGTTCGATAGTATGGAGTTGCTGGTGCAGCCGGACCGGCCGGCCGACGAAGCGGAGGGGCCCCTGGTTGGGCTCGACGCCGCGATCGACGCGCTCTTCGATTCCCGACTGTCGCCCGTCACCTCGCCGGAGGCGACGGCTGCGATGGTGGAGTTGGATCGTCTGGCGCGGCGGGTGCATGCGGCGCAGTTGGAGTTGATGGCCAACATCGATGCCCGGGCGCTGCATCGTGGTGATGGGTTTGCTTCGGTCAAGACCCTGGCCCGCCACACGGGCCGCCACTCCAGCGGTGAGGCGTTGGATCGTGACCGGGCCCGACGCATGCTCGCATCCCTGGACCTCGTGGCTGCGGCGTTCCGTGTCGGGGGGATCGGCATCGACCAGG
>JBKAGO010000031.1:0-1596 GCA_046290435.1 Acidimicrobiales bacterium | reverse complement strand
GCTAGCCCGGCCTGTTCAGTAGGTCCGTTGGTCGTGTAGGTGCCGATCCGCGAAGTGGCCCTTCTGGCAAGGGAATCTGTAGGTGCTCAAGCCAACAGAACCCGAGACAGAAGGGCACTTCGCAGGTGAATCGTAGACGCGGTCGGAAACGGTTGAAGGTGACACGCGGTGGGCGGGGTCTGGTGAACCACGCGGGCGCTCGTTTGTTGTCGGATGTGGCCGACGAGATCGGGCTGACATCGGGGTTGTCGGCGGCGATGGCGCCGACGAAGCAGCGTCGGGGTGGCCATGATCGTGGTGAGGTGCTTCGGGACTTGGCGGTGATGGTCGCCGATGGCGGCACTCGCATCTCGGATCTGGCGGTTCTTCGCAACCAGCCGGGCCTGTTCGAGGGTGTGGCCTCGACACCGACTGCGTGGCGGACACTCGAAGCCGTCGACGCCGCCGCGCTCGATCGGATCGCGGTGGCTCGTGCTCATGCTCGGGCCGATGCGTGGGCGCGGGGCATGGATCCGGGGTTCTACGTGATCGATCTCGATGCCACCCTCATCGGGGCGCACTCCGACAAAGAAGGCGCTGCGCCGACCTACAAGAAGGGCTTCGGGCACCATCCGCTGATGGCTTACCTCGACGCCACCGGCGAGGCGCTCGCTGGGTTGTTGCGGCCCGGCAACGCCGGATCGGGCACCGCCACAGACCACGTCACCGTTCTCGATGACGCCCTGTTCCAGTTGCCGGTCGACCCGTTCGAGACCGAGGTGATCGCCCGGGCCGACACGGCCGGGTGTTCCCACGGGTTCCTCGACGCCTGCGCGAAGCGCAACGTGCGGTTCATCGTCGGGCATCGCCTCACAGCGAAGATCGCCCAGATCCTGGTCGAAACACCAGAGTCGGCATGGCAGACGGCGATCTCCGCTGACGGCTCCGAAGAGCGGGACTGGGCCCAGGTCGTCGAGATCACCGACCATGTCGACCTATCGGGCTGGCCGCAGGGCTGCCGGATGATCGCTCGCCGCGAGCACGCCCATGTCGGCGCGCAGCTCACCTTCACCGATATCGACGGCCACCGCTTCCAGGTCTGTGTCACCGACCTCGCCGACAACGACATCACCTACCTCGAAGCCCTCTACCGCGGTCGGGGTCGGGTCGAGCGACGGATCTGCGACGCCAAAGACACCGGTCTGGCCAACCTGCCGTCGGCATCGATGGCGATCAACCAGGCGTGGGTCACGTTGGTGATGCTCGCCCAAGATCTCATCGCCTGGACCCAGCACCTCTACCTCGACGGCGACCTCGCCACCGCCGAACCCAAACGCCTCCGCTACTGCCTGCTCCACGTCGCCGCGATGATCGTGAACACCGGCCGCCAGACCAAGCTGCGCCTCGCCGATGACTGGCCCTGGACCGACGCGCTCATCGCAGCGTTCGACCGGCTCCACCACCGACCAGCCCGCTGCTGAACAACCCCGCCGGCACCGTGGCAGCCGAACCAGCACATCAAGCCACGACAACACCAACACAGCCCACAGGCCAGCTTCGACGCGCACCACCACCCACGAGCCGACCGTCGCCACCCACCACGACCGCCAACGCCCC
>JBKAGO010000030.1:0-2639 GCA_046290435.1 Acidimicrobiales bacterium | reverse complement strand
TCTCGTCGTCGGGATCCACGAGGTGCTCGGTCGTCTGGGCGGCACGGCGAAGCGTTGGCGGGTGGATCGGATGGCCACGGTCATCAAGCCCGGCACGAGCGACGTGCAACGCAGCTTCGCGCCGGTCGCGAAGCATTACGGGGTCGGGGTCGATCCGTGTCCAGCTCGTCACGGGAACCGCAAGGGCGTGGTCGAGAACGCGATCGGGTATCTGACCCAGAGCTGGTGGCGGACAGCGAGGGTCGCGACCCTCGCTGATGCGCAGGTGTCGCTGGATCCTGGTGTGAACCCGAGCAGGTCACTCCCTGTTTGCCCAGCTCGGAGCAGGTTTTCGACTTCCCCTTACCCCCCGCTACTCCCCCTTGTCTACCGCTGTCCTGGTAGATCCCTGGTAGATGCGGCGCCTGGCTCGACTTGCCGGAGTTGGCCACCCAGGGTGGTATCGACCGGAACTGGCGGCCGAAACGCGTCAGCCACCGCCGAACCCCTCGGCGAGCATCTCGTCGTCATCGGCAGCGTTTCGGCCCGACCTCGAACGCCCGAGGGAGAAGAACCGGCGCTTCCGCTGCGGCATCTCGACGTTCACGCCCCGGGGCCTGTCGTGCGGTTCATCTCGCGGCGCTCCTGGTGAGCGGTCGACAGGCCTGTTCACGTTGCTGGTTCCGTGCGAAGGTGTACCGGTACGCGACGGTCTTCGCGGTCGAACACCGCAACGAGCTCGAGCCGAGCACCGAGCGCTTCGAGATGGTCCGCCAACGCCGATACCCGAAGGTCCTCGGAGTGTCTGAGGTTCGCGATTGCACCGGGCATGATCTCGAGCCGCCCCGTCTCTTCGATCTGCCTCATGGCCTCAGCGTGGCGTCGCTCGTAGAGCCGGATCTCCTCCATCGTCTCAGCCCGCGCCTTTGCCATCGCTTGGGCACCACCGGGGCGGCTCAGCACCTGATCCCGCAATTTCGAAGCTGTGATGCCCGCTCATCAGTCGCGTCTCCTCCAGCTCGGGGGCGTCGAGAGCTACTCGACGCTTGCTGCAGCGTCGGTGAGGCCACCGATGCCGACTTCGACCTCGTCGTCGTCGTACACCGCGGTGATGCGGAGCCGCCCGCCGGTCGCCTCGATGAAGCGTGCGAGGGTCGCCAGGTGCAGGTTCTCTCGGCGTTCCAGGCGCGAGATCTCTCCTTGGGTCATCCCCAGGTCATCGGTCAACTGTGCCTGGGTCAGGCCCCGCGCCTTTCGCAACGCTGCCAGTGTGGTGACTCGCCGGTCGATCGCCGAGCGCTTCGCCTCGACAGCGGCCGCGAACTTCGGGTCCCCCATGGCGGCATCCCGGACTCGTCGGACCCGGTCGGTTGCGCTGACGTAGTCGTCGTCGCTGTGGGTGTCGGCGCCGTCGGGGATGACGGCTCGCTTGGTGTTGGTCATCGTGTTCTCCTGACTCGGGCCTTGTGCGTCGGATGGGTCCGTTCCCACGCCGGGACCATCGCGTTGTCGATCTGGTTGACGACACCGGGCTACCAGTCGTTTCCAAGCGCCGTCTTTTCGCCGGCGAGCATCACCTCCGCCACATCGTCACCGGACTCGGAATCGTTGAACCACACGTAGGGGATCCGCAGCACCGGCGGGCGCTCGGCATAGGGCGTCACCTTCGTCGGCGGGGTACGACGCAGAGCGAAGGTGTGGAACCGCGACGTCACGATCGGATGACTGATCGCATCCGGGTGATGGTTGTCCTCCTCGATCCCGTGGCCGTGTTCCTCGAGTGCGCTCACCAACGCAGGGACCTCCGCAAACAGGTCCCACTGCGCCTCCGAGGTCTGCGCGAGCTCAGCGAGTGCCTCGTACTGGCCGGCGAACCGCGGGTGGAACTCGACGCGGACCGCCATCAGGAGAACATAACTCTCAACGCATTATGTTGTCAACAGCATGTCACAGACGGAGGGGTAGTGTCAGGGCATGGGTCGACAACACCGGGACGAACTCGCCGAGCTGTTGGCGGATCTGCGCGCCGAGGGGTCGTACGCGACTCGGCGGACGGCACCGGCCGCCGACCTGGGCATCGACGTTCGTGGGGTGGGATCGATCGGGCTTCCGGTCAGCGCGGCGCAGGCCAAGGAGCTCCGGCTCGTCGCTCGGCCGGCGAAATACGGCCACGGCACCGAGACGGTACTCGACCGACGGGTTCGTGATACGTGGGAGGTCCCGAAGTCGCGGGTCAGAGTCGACAAGCGCCGCTGGAACCAGACCCTCCTCCCGATACTCGACACCATCCGTGCCGACCTCGGACTCCCCGACACGACGCGTCTGCGAGCGGAGCTGCATTCGATGCTGGTGTACGAGTCCGGTCAGTTCTTCGCCGGTCACCAGGATTCGGAGAAGTCCGACGACATGATCGGCTCCCTGGTCGTGATGCTGCCATCGAACTCCACCGGTGGTGACCTCCTTGTCGAACACCGCGGCCAGTCCGAGCGCTACCAGGGGTCGGCATCGTCGCTGGTATTCGTGGCGTTCTACAGCGACACCCGCCACGAGGTCCTCCCCGTCGAACGCGGGTACCGGGTCGTGCTCACCTACAACCTGATGCTCACCGGCGACACCACCACCGCCAGCTTCGACCCGAACATTGCGGCCGCCGCGGCGGC
>JBKAGO010000029.1:0-2643 GCA_046290435.1 Acidimicrobiales bacterium | reverse complement strand
GGGCCAGCGCGGCCTCGGCGTCGACGCGCTGGTCGAAGCCGACCCAGAAGACCTGGTCGAGCGGAACGGGGCCGTCGACGGGGGCGATGCCCTGCACCTGGACGGCCGGGGTGGCGAAGGTCCATTCGACCGTCTCGGACAACAGCCAACCCGTGGCGCTGGCCGTCCCGGCCGGGATCGTGGCGGTGAACTCGGTGGCCATGGGGAGGCGGTCGACGGTGTCGCTGTCGGCCTCGAAGCGCAGGGTGCGGGTGCCGATCCACTGCCAGCGGCCGGGGATGTCGGGGGTGAGAGTGACGGGCACGTCGGCGGCATCGAGCTGTTCGAGGGTGCCGAGGGGGACCATCGGCTGGCTGAACGTGACGCTCAGCGAAGGGGCGATGGCGACCTCGCCCTCGGGCTGGAAGCGCAGGACCTCGAGCGCGCCGGTGGGGACGTCTTCGACGGGCGCGGGTTCGGGCACGGGGAACGGCTCGTCGATGGTCTCGCCGACGATGGGCGGCGGGAGGGTCTCGGTGGGCCGGTTGAAGTCGGTGGTCTCGTCGGGCACGTCCCAGGGGCCGAGTCGATCGAGGACGGCCTCGACGCGCCGGGGCCCGAGCGGGGAACCTTCGACGACGGGCGCGGGCGTCTCGTCGCCCTCGGAGCCGCCGACGGCCTGGCCGGCGCTGAGGCTGACCGTCAGCGTGCGGCCGTCGTCTGCGTCGCCGGTGCCGCTGACCCTCGCCTCGCCGGTGTCGGGCGTGGGCTGGTCTGGCTGCGCGGTGTCGGGATCATCGGAGGAGCTGCAGGCGGACGCCACCAGGACGAGCACCAGGGCGATGGTCAGCCACCGCATGCCGGCGCCACGCATGGGGGCGCGCTGCGCTGCGGTTCCGGTGCCTGGGTGTCGCCTGATCTGCCGCATGGATCCTCCACGATCGATCGATGGTTCATCGGCGCCGTGCCCGACACCCTGAACCACCACCTCAGACGATCCCACGCGCCACCTGGTTCCCGGCGTCATCCCCCGACCCGCTGGTCTCGACTGGCGCGAGCATGTTTCGATCCCCATCAACATTTCTCCATGGTTCTGGTTGCTTTTGTCGCTCACTCGAACTAGTGTTCGACCCATGGCAGTTCTGGCCGAACTCGACGGGGCGCTCACTGCGGACCTGACGTCGCTGGACGACGATGCGCTGACGGCTCTGTCGTCTCGCGTGCGTGCCGGGGTCAAGGCGCTGTCGGGTCTCAGGACCCGGATCGCCGGCGAGGCCAAGCGGCGCGAGGAAACCGGTTCGGCGTCGCCGGCCGAGGACACGATCGATCCCAACGACGACCAGTCCGCCGACGAGACGGCGCGCGATCAGGCCCGTGCCGGGCTGGCCGGGCCACTCCCGGTGGCGGGCGGGGCCGCTGCCGACGGCTCGGCGAAGGTGGAGAACGCCGACCACCTCGCCGCCGCCACCGCACGGCTGTCGCCCACCGAGCTCCAGCGGTTGGCCCGCCGGGATCACGACATCGCCCATCAGCTCGCCTCGATGCGCCCCGAGGACTTCCGGCGGTGGCTCGGCAGGCTCATCGCCGCCATCCGCGACCGCGACGACGAGTTGTCGGCCGCCGAGCGGGCGATCCAGGCGTCGGCGTTGCGCCTGCTGCGGCGCCCCGACGGCAACTGGGATGTCATCGGCCGCCTCGACGACGAGCGTGGCACCGTCGCCAACGACATCGTCGAGCGCCGGGCCCGCCAGCTCGCAGCGCAGCGCCCGCCCGGCGAGCGTGCCGTCACCAACAACGACCGGGCCGCCGCGTTGTTCGATCTCCTCACCCGCCGCACCGGCGGTACCGGACCGCTCCTCCCACCGGTTCCGGCGGAAAGGGACGCCGGTGACGGGGAGGCAGCGCCTGGCGGGTTCGGGTGTCTGGCCGACGACGATCTGGCGGCACCGGTGCGCATGGGGGTGGGGGTCATCGTCGATGCCGCCACGTTGCTGGGCGGCCCCTATCCGGGCTCGGTGGCCGAGCACTGGCGGGGCGACCCGATCGATCCGGGCGCCGCAGCCCGCCTGGCCTGCGACACCGATGTCTACGCCATCCTGTTCGACCACATCGGCGCCCCGACGCGGGTCGGTCGAATGCGCCGCGGTGCCACCCGAGAGCAGCGTCTGGCGCTGCGCGCGCTGTATCCCACGTGCCCCATCGACGGCACCACCCCGTTCACGGGCTGCGAGATCCATCACGTCACAGTCCGCTTCGCCGACGGCGGCGTGACCGAGCTCGAGAACCTGCTCCCGATCTCAAAGGCGTGGCACCACCGCATCCACGACCAGGGCTGGACCCTCACGATGGATCCCGACCGCACCCTCCACATCCATCGCCCCGACGGCTCCCACTACCGCACCATCGCCGCACCGCTCCCCATCACCCGCCACGGCCCCTGACGGGTTCGGGGCCCCTGACGACTGCGGGGCTCCCTGACGCGTGCGAGGGCCCCCCAGGGATGACCTTGCGGCGGCGGTGCGTGAACCCGACGGGCTCGACCCGGGCCCAGAACGCCGGGGTCAAGTCCTCCTTCCCCACTTCTCGAGGTGGTGCGGCCCGGAGGCAACTACGTGCGGAGATGTGGGGCTACGGTGATCAGGTAATCGTCAGTGACGGCATAGC
>JBKAGO010000028.1:0-3136 GCA_046290435.1 Acidimicrobiales bacterium | reverse complement strand
ACGGGGAGATCGACCGCGCAGTACAGCAGCGCGGCGTGGTCGTAATCGAAGGGGCTGCCGACGTCGACGAAGCGGAACTGGTCGGGCCCCAGGCCCAGCTGGTCGGGCAGGACGTCGGGGACGGTGGCGCTGGTGAGGATGGCCGTGGGCTTCTCCCACAGGGTGTCCCGCAGGGTCGAGCCGACGTCGATGGGGGCGATGCGCAGGCTGCGACGGCCCGGGGGACCGGCGATGTAGGCGACGTCGTCGTCGGTGATTTCGGCGGCGCGGTCGATGTCGGCGATGAGGGTGGTGGCCGACTGCTGGGCCCGTTCCTTGCGGGTGGTGACGTCGAGGCCCGCATCGGAGGGTACGGCGCGCAGCGCAGCCAGGAGTTCGTTGGCGGCCTCGCGCCCTGCGGTGATGGACCGCTGGACGTCGCCGTCGTCGCGCACCTCGATGCGGCCGTCGCCGGCGGCCTCGAGCGCGTCGTCGAGGGCTCTGCCGGCGTCCTCGATGGCATCGGCGACGTTGTCGCCGGCGATGATGCCCCGGGCGTTGCGGGCCACGTCGCCGAAGCGGGCGCTGGACAGCTCGACACCTGCGGTGGCCGAGATGATGTCCTCGAGCTGGTGGGCCTCGTCGATCACGACGATGTCGTGGTCGGGCAGGATGCCGTCGCTTGCCAGGTGGATGCCGTAGAGGTGGGTGTTGACGACGATGATGTCCGAGGCTGCCGCCTTGGCCTTGGCGGCCTCGGCGAAGCAGTCGTCGCCGCTCGGGCACTTGGTGGCGCCGGGGCACTCCTCGGAGCCGACGCTGACGGTGTTCCATGCCGCGGCGCTGGGTTCGACGGACAGCTCGGCCCGGTCGCCGGTGCGGGTGGTGGCGGACCACTCGACGATGGCGTCGACCTCGTCGTCGATGCGGCTGGAGTCGAGCCCGGTGAGCGCCAGCTGGCGGTCGGCCGCCACCTCGGACAGGCGCTGCACGCAGACGTAGTTGGCTCGGCCCTTGAGCACCGCCCAGCTGATGCCCAGGTGACGCTGCAGGAAAGGGAGGTCCTTGCCGGCGAGCTGATCCTGGAGGGCCTTGGTGGCCGTGGCGATGACGGTCGTGCGCTTCGACAGGGCCACGGGCACGAGGTAGGCGAGCGACTTGCCGGTGCCGGTGCCGGCCCGGGCGATGAGATGGAACCTGCCGGCCATGGCCTCGTGCACGGCACGGGCCATCTCCTGCTGGCCGTGGCGGTGCTCGCCGCCGTTGTCGAGCCGACCGGTGAGCGACACGAGGGTCTCGACCATGCGCTCGACCGGCGGCAGGGCGGTGGAGCCGCCGACGGGCTCGGCGAGCGCCTCGCGGTCGACGGTGGCGAGTGCGGGATCGGCGGCCGTCGCAGGGGCGTCGGCGGGGTCGGTGGAGGTGCTCATGGCGTCCGGGCTCCTCGGAGGTGCGGAGTCGTGCGGGAGGCGCCAGCAACCTGGCCGCGAGGACCGCGGCGACGCGGTCGGCCTGCAGCCTAACCGCCGCGACCGACAGGTCGGGGTGGTTCGGGCGGGCGCCGAAGGCGGATCCGCTCGTGGTCCCGGCATCACCGGTAGCGTTCGCTCTGTGATCACCCCACGTTTCGAGCGCGCGGTCATCGAGGCACTCGGCATCGATCCCGACGCCGTGCCCCGCCACCTCGCCGTGGTCATGGACGGCAACGGCCGCTGGGCCACCGAACGCGGCCTCAGCCGCACCGAGGGCCACCTGCGCGGCGAGGAAGCACTGTTCGAGTGCATCGAGGGCGCCCTCGAGCTCGGCATCGAATGGGTGACGGTCTACGCGTTCTCCACCGAGAACTGGCGTCGTCCCAAGGCCGAGGTCAAGTTCCTCATCAACTTCAACCGCGAGACCATCCGGCGTCGCCGCGACGAGCTCCACGAGCGTGGGGTCCGCATCCGTTTCATCGGTCGACGCAACTGGCGGGTGCCGCGCAGCCTCATCCGCGACATGGACGTCGCCTCCGAGCTCACCGGGCGCAATCGACGGATGACATTCACCATTGCCTTCAACTACGGCGGGCGCGCCGAGATCGTCGACGCGGTCAAGGCGATCGTCGCCGAGGGCACCCCGGCCGACAAGATCGACGAACGCACCATCTCGGCGCACATGGGCGACCCCGAGATGCCCGACCCCGACCTCGTCGTGCGAACGTCGGGGGAGACACGGCTGTCGAACTTCCTGCTCTGGCAGGTGGCCTACAGCGAGCTGCTGTTCCTCGAGACCAACTGGCCCGACTTCAGCCGCGAGACGCTCTACGAGACCGTCCGCGACTACCAGGCCCGGTCCCGGCGCTTCGGCGGGCTCTGAGGCCGCGATGGCCGAGCGGACCTTCACCGCACACGGCATCGTGTTGCGCACCTACAAGTTGGGCGAGGCCGACCGCATCGTGGTGCTCGTCACCCCCGAACGGGGCATGGTCCGCGGCGTCGCCAAGGGCGTGCGCAAGACCCGATCGAAGTTCGGGTCGCGGCTCGAACCGTTGAGCCACGTTCGGCTGCAGCTCTACGAGGGCCGGGGCGAGCTGATGACCGTCACCCAGGCCGAGAGCGTCGACCACTTCCGGGCCATCCGCGAGGACATCGACCGCCTCACCAAGGGCCTCGCCATGCTGGAGGCCGTCGATCACGTCGCCCTGCCGGGCGAGCCGGCACCCGAGCTGTACCGGATGCTGCTCGGGGCGCTGCGCACCCTCGCCGCCAACGACTCGGCGCTGGTGACCGCCGGATTCTTCCTGAAGCTCCTGACCCTCGAAGGTGCCGGCCCCCAGGTGGGCGAATGCGTGTTGTGCGGTACCACCGAGGACCTCGTGGCCTACAGCGAGGCCGATGGCGGCTTCGTGTGCCGGCCCCACCGCCGGGGCCTCCCCGTCAGCCCCGCCGCGGTGGAGCTCACCAGGCGGATCCTCGGCGGCCAGCTCGGCGCGGCGCTCAACGAGCCCTCGTCTCCGGCCACCCACGAGGTCGAACTGGTCGCCACCCGCGCCCTCGAGTACTTCCTCGAACGGCGCATCCGTTCGACCTCCACCATGGGCGCCTGAACCTCGCCGGTCCGACCCCTGCGTCGCCGGGTCATCGGACCCTAGTCGGGGTGGACCCGGCACAGCAGGGTC
>JBKAGO010000027.1:0-3172 GCA_046290435.1 Acidimicrobiales bacterium | reverse complement strand
GAACTGGCGCCGAAAACTGCTGCTCTGACAACACGGTTCGGCGCCAGAACCCATGGCCAACCGAACCGGCGCCGAAAACTGCTGCTCTGACAACACGTTTCGGCGCCAGAACCCATGGCCAACCGAACCGGCGCCGAAAACTGCTGCTCTGACAACACGGTTCGGCGCCAGAACCCATGGCCAACCGAACCGGCGCCGAAAACTGCTGCCCTGGCAACACGGTTCGGCGCCAGAACCCATGGCCAACCGAACCGGCGCCGAAAACTGCTGCCCTGGCAACACGGTTCGGCGCCAGAACCCATGGCCACCCGGACCGGCGCCGAAAACTGCTGCTCTGGCAACGAGTTTCGGCGCCAGAACCGATGACACGCCGGAAACGGCGGCCCACGGGCACGTCCGCCACGGGACGCGTACGCTCGAACCCATGACCGATTCGACGCTGCGCTCGCTGTTCGGACCCGTCGGCCAGATCGGCTACGTCGTCCACGACCTCGAGGCCGCGGCCCGCACCTGGTTCGACACCACCGGTATCGGGCCGTGGCGGATCATGCCCCACGTCCCGCTCGATCACTTCACCTACGAGGGCACCCCCACCCCCATCGACTTCGGCATGGCCACCGCCTACACCGGCGACGTCCAGATCGAGCTCATCGCCCAGCACGACGACAACCCGTCGATGTACCTCGAGCTTCTCGACACCTTCGGCGAGGGCGCCCAGCACGTCTGCTTCTACCCCACCGACTACGACGCCGCCCTCGGCGCCGCGCTCGACGCCGGCATGGCCGTCGCTCAGGAGGGCTCGCTCGCCGGCATCCGCTTCGCCTACCTGCGCGGCACCGACGGCGTCGTCATCGAGCTCGGCGACCTCCCCGACGCCGTGCGCGAGGGCCGCGCCCGAGCCGTCGCCGAGGCCCGCGACTGGGACGGCACCGACCCCATCCGCATCCGCGGCTGACCCGAGGCAGCGACCAGTACCGACCAAGCTTCGAGGAGAACGCCCTGGTGGAGTTGCACATCGACGGACTGGAACCGATCGCCGAGATCGGGCGCGGCGGTTTCGGCGTCGTCCATCTTGCCCGCGACGTGGTCCACGGACGCTCGGTGGCCGTCAAGACGCTTCCCAGACTGACCGATGAGGGCGCCCGACGGCGCTTCGACCGCGAACGCCGGGCGATGGGCTCGCTGTCCGGCCATCCGCACATCGGCGTGATCCACACCTCGGGCGTGAACGAGGTCGGCGACCCCTACATCGTCATGGAGCTCCTCGGCGGTGGGTCGCTCGGCGATCGCATCGCCGAGGGCCCGATGCCCGTCGGGGAGGTCATCGACATCGGGCTGGCCCTCGCCGACGCGCTCGCGGCCGCCCACACGGCCGGCGTGTTACACCTCGACATGAAGCCCGACAATGTGTTGATGTCGGACTTCGGCCGCCCGAAGATCGTCGATTTCGGTATCGCCGCGCTCGTCGATGACGACACCGCCACCACCACCATCCGGGCGACGCCGGCCTATGCCGACCCCGAAGTCCTCGATGGCCGTCCGAGCACGCCGGCCTCGGATGTCTACGGCCTCGCCGCGACGCTGTACGCGCTGCTCACAGGCCAGGCCCCGTACTCCTTGCGGGCGGGCACGTCGGGCGAGTCGTCCCTCGGCATCCTGCGCCGCGTCGCCGTCGAGCCCGTACCCAGGATCGAACGAGCCGACGTCCCGGCGCCGCTCGCCGATCTGCTCCAGCGAGCGATGGCGAAGCACGCCGACGAACGCCCCGCGTCCATGGCCGACTTCGCGGCTGCGCTGGCCGCACTCGGCAGCACGGGCGCGGGGTCGGCGAACCCGGGTGGTGATCACACCGCTGCGGCTGCGCCGCCCACGGTCAGCTGGAGCACCGCCCACGCCGCCGCCGTCGCCCCGGCCGATCCCGAACCGCCGACGATCGCAGCTGGTACCGGCCCGCCGGTCGCGTCCCGAGCGCCCGCAGCACCGGCTGCGTCGGAAGGGAGAACCGGTCACATGATCGGCCTGTGGCTGCTCGGGGCCGCAGCAGTGCTCCTGGTCGTCGCAGTCCTCTTGGCCACCGCGGGATCGGACGACGAGGGGGACCGCACCGCATCGGGGGCCGAGGGGGGCGTCACGCCGGCCGAGACCACCGAGCCCGCTCCGACCGAAGAACCGCCGCCCACACCGGAAACCAACGAGACGACCACGCCGGTGCCGTCGGTGGTCGGTCTCGAAGAAGACGATGCGCGTGCACTGCTGAGCGATGCGGGTCTCGTGCCTCGCACCGAGCCCCACTGCTTCCTGACCGTCAGCTCGCAGTCGCCCCCCGCCGACACGTTGGTCGCCCCCCAGAGCACGGTGACCCTCGGTTTCGACGAATGCACCGTCCCCGACCTGGTCGGCCTCCGGTTGCCGCAGGCCACCGAACTGATCGAGGAGATCAACGCCATCGCGATCGAATGGCCCGCTCACTGCGACGACCTCATCACGGGCCAGAGCGTGCCCGCAGGAACAATCGTGGCTTCAGCACGTAGAAATTCGGCGTCACGATGAAGGCGGGCCCCTTCCGCCCGGCGGGCATCATCAGGTAGCCCTCGCCCGCCAGCTCGTGCTCGGGAAACGGCCGCCCCGACACGCGGGTCACGCCCATCTCGACCCACTCGGCGATCGGCCGCCCCTGGTCGGGCCCCTCCAGCGTGCAGGAGACCGATGCCGGCACCTCCACCTCGAACCCCCAGTCGCGCCCGGGCACCCAGCCGAAATGCTTCAGGTAGACGGCGATCGAGGCGATCGTGTCCGCCTCCGATCCCCAGATATCCGCCTTGCCGTCGCCATCGCCATCCGTGGCGAACTGCAGATACCGCGTGGGCATGAACTGCGGCTGGCCCAGCGCCCCGGCCCAGCTGCTCTTGAGCCCCGAACCGGGCGCATGGCCCGCCTCGGCAATCCGCAGCGCGGCGATCAGCTCCTCGGTAAAATACGCCGCCCGCGTGCTCATGAACCCCTTGGTGCCCAGCACCTCGAACGCGTCATGGCGGATCGCCACCCGCCCGTATCCGCTCTCGCGCCCCCAGACGGCCAGCACGATCCGGCCCGGCACGCCCGTCGCCGCCTCCGCCGCGGCCAGCGCCCCGGCATGGCGCCGTGCCATCACCCGCCCGACCTCGGCCGCGCC
>JBKAGO010000026.1:0-3531 GCA_046290435.1 Acidimicrobiales bacterium | reverse complement strand
GTCGAGCCTGGAGGCCGCGCGGGAGTCGAGTTGGTTGAAAGTACGACTTGACCCCAGTGGTTCCGCGACCGTGTCCGCCGCGGGAGTCGAGTTGGTTGAAAGTACGACTTGACCCCAGTGGTTCCGGACCCCAGTGGTTCCGCGACCGTGTCCGCCGCGGGAGTCGAGTTGGTTGAAAGTACGACTTGACCCCAGTGGTTCCGGACCCCAGTGGTTCGGCGGCCGTGTCGGCCGCGGCGGCTCAGAAGCGGAGCATCGCTCCGAGGCCGTCGACCAGGCGGGTCGTGGCCGGTACGACCACGACGTCGGCGCCCGTCACCAGCGCTGCAGCGATGGCCGCGTCGTCGAGGTCGGCCGGCACCGCGTCGTCGCCGGCGTCGACGAGCTCGTCACGTCCGAGGGCCACCTGCGAGCGGTCCGATCCCGACACGTAGGCCGTGCGTTCGGTATGGTCGGCGGCGGCGCCGGTGGCCACGACCAGCGTCTCGACCTGGTGGCGGCGCAGCGCCTGCAGCACCGAGGCGACGTCGGTCGTTCCCCGCTCCGTGCCGACGTGGTCGGCGAGGTCGTGCAGGATGGCCACCGACCTGCGGGCCGCGTGATCTGCGGCGATGTGGTCGACCTCGTCGGAGACGCCGGCGTGGTCGTGGCGGCTGCCGTCGATGGTGATCACCTCTGCGGCGACGTCGTCGGGGAGGTGCTCGACGAGGAACGCGGTGGCCCGTACATCGCCGGCGACGGCGACGAACCGGGCGTCTATTGCACGCGCGAGATGGGCCACTTCGTCGGCCACGCCTCGGGCGTTGTCCTCCCAGGTGTTCTCGGCCCGTTGCTGGAACCGGCGTTGGGACCAGCCGCCCGGCGCGCTGCGGGCGATGTCCTGGGTCTCGCCCTCGACCTCGATGTCGGCCTCGGCGGCGAGCTCGGCACCGGCGCTGGTGATGTCGGCGCCGACGCGATCGATCAGGACGGTCACGTGGGCCACACGCCGGCGTCGCTCGTCGAGCAGCGGGACCAGGTGCGGCACCGGGCCGTAGCGGGCGATGGGCGAGGCCAGCTCGCCGTCCATCCAGGTGTCGACGGCCAGCTTCCAGGATCCGTCGCCGTCCGGGGTCGCCACCAGGCAGCGGATCTCGCCTGCTCCGTGGTCGGCGGTCGCCGGTGCGTTCAGCGTCTCGAGCAACTCGGACGGGGCCCCTGCCTGTTCGAGGGCCCGGCGTGCGTTGTGCCACTGGACTTCGAGCCGCTCCGGGGCATCGATCGTGGTGCTGGGCGCCGGGAGGTACACCGACGCGAACGGTCCGGGTCCGTGGACCAGCGCTCGCAGGTCGTCGAGAAGGGGAAGGGGTCTGGTCGCCGTGGCCATGAGTGCTCCGGTGTCGCTGGGCAGGACGACGCTGTGTCTGCCCTGCCGCCGCCGGATCCAAACGGAATCGCCCGGTTCCATCCGGGCGCCCGACCGTGCTGGGGAGCCGTAGCTGTCGGGCAGGCCGTAGCTGTCGGGCAGGGCGCGGGCGTCAGGCCCGTTCGTAGAGGCGGACGGCGATCGCTCCGAACACCACGGCGATGCCGGCGCTCCATGCGAGCGACTGGAGGACGTCGGAGGCGACCGGCCCGCCGAGGGCCAGGTTGCGGGCCGCGTCGGCGGTGACCGACACCGGGCTGTTCTCGGCGAACCACTGCAGCCACGACGGCATGGTCTCGACGGGCACGAAGACGCTGCTGGCGAACACGAGGGGGAAGATGGCGACGAACCCGGCGGATTGCGCGGCCTCCGCGCCGTCGGCTGCGAATGCGATGGCGGCGAACACCCAGCTGAGGGCGTACCCGAACACCAGGATCACCGCGATCGACCCCAGCGCCGCGAGCACGCCGTTCTGGAACGAGAAGCCCACCAGGAAGCCGACGACGATCATCAACACGACGATCACGGTGTTGCGGATCAGGTCGGCGAAGGTGCGCCCGGTCAACACGGCGCTGCGGCTCATGGGCATCGACCGGAACCGGTCCATCACCCCCCGCTGGAGATCCTCGGCCAGGCCCACGGCGGTCTGGCTCGAACGGAAGGCGACCGACTGCACCAGGATGCCCGGCAGGAGGTAGTCGACGTACTCGACCCCCTGGGGCAGCGAGGGTTCGATCGCGCCGCCGAACACGTAGACGAACAACAGCACGAACATCACCGGCTGGATCGTCGAGAACAGCAGCAGGTCCGGTTGGCGGACGAAGTGCCACAGATTGCGCTGGGTGACCGAGGCGGTGTCGGCGACGACGGTCATCGTGCGGCCTCGGTGGTGCGCCCGCCGGGTCCGTGGGCGCTCTCGCCGTCGCTGTCGGGGACTTCCTCGTCGTCCCTGCGGCCGTCGGCGCCGGCCTGCCCCTGCCCTTGCCCCTGCTCGTCGGCGTCGGCCTGATCCTCGTCGGGCGGATTGCCGGTGAGGCCGAGGAACACGTCGTCGAGGTCCGGGCCGCGTAGGCGCATCGACGAGACCGGACACTGCGCGTCGGCCAGGGCGTTGGCCCCCGCAGCGAGCTCGGCCAGGGGCTCCTCGGCGACCTCGACGATCCAGCGATGCCGGCCCGGGCGCTGGACCCGGCCGGGCGCCCACCGGTCCAACACGTCACAGATCGCCGCGGCCTCGTCGTCGGGCACGCCGGCTGCGGTGACCTCGACGACCAGGCCGCCGGCCTGGGTCTTGAGCTCGTCGGCGGTGCCCTCGGCGATCACCCGTCCGTGGTCCATCACGGCGATGCGATCGGCCAACTCGTCGGCCTCGTCGAGGTACTGGGTGGTCAACACGATCGTCGTGCCGTCCTCGGACAGCACACGGATGTTGTCCCAGATGGCGTTGCGGCTGCGGGGATCGAGGCCCGTGGTGGGCTCGTCGAGGAACAGCAGCCGTGGTGCGGTCAACAGACTGGAGGCCAGATCGAGGCGGCGCCGCATACCGCCGGAGTAGCCCTTGGCCTGGCGGTCGCCGGCATCGGCGAGGGAGAACTGGGCCAGCAGCTCGTCGGCCCGTCTGGCGGCGTCGCTGCGGCCGAGTCCGAAGAGGCGTCCGAACATCACCAGGTTCTGGCGTCCGGTGAGGAGCTCGTCGATGGCGGCGTACTGACCGGTCAACGCGATGGCCTGGCGCACCTCGTCGGCGTCGTGGACGACGTCGTGGCCGAACACCGACGCCGATCCCTCCTGGGCGCGCTGCAGCGTTGCGAGCACCTTGACCGCGGTGGTCTTGCCCGACCCGTTGGGCCCGAGCAGGCCGAGGATCTCGCCTTCGTCGACGCGCAGATCGAACCCGTCGAGCGCCACGGTGTCGCCGAAGCGCACGACGATGCCGTCCATGGACACCGCGGGCGCGTCGGCGCCGCCGGCGCGGGAGTCGGAGGTATCGCCATGCACCGGATCGGCATTCCCGAGCGGACCGGTGGCCAAACCCGGACCGCGTCGGGCAGGGCAGCTCGAGGACAGGGGTCAAGTCGTACTTTCAACCAACTCGAGGTAAGGACAGGGGTCAAGTCGTACTTTCA
>JBKAGO010000025.1:0-3551 GCA_046290435.1 Acidimicrobiales bacterium | reverse complement strand
TCAACAGGAAGAACGACAAGATGTTGTTACCACTACCAACGTTGTTCGCGATGAACAGCCAGAAGGTGTCGAACTGCTCGACGGCGTCGATGATGACCGCGTTGGCGGCGGAGGGATCGACGCGGTAGTCGACCACGGCCTGCTGGATCACGGGCACGACCTGTTCGAGGCAGGGGCGGAGCTCCTCGAGCTCACCGGCACGGACGGCGACGGTCTGGGAGTAGACCTGGAAACCGGCGTCGTGGAGGGTCTGGAAGGCGACCGGCTTGCCCCACTCGGGGAACTCGTTCTCGTAGGTGAACGGCTCGGCCGACGCGAAGCCCTGCTGGGCGATGGCGCCGCCCTCGGAGATGAACCGTGCCGGGGAGCCGTCGTAGGACGGATCGATCTGGTCTGCCGACCAGATGCCCTGGGCCACGAACACCTCGGAGAAGGTGCCACCGGCGAAGACGTTGATCGTCACGCCGGCCTCGCCGAGATCCGCGAGCGTCTCGACGTCGGGGTAGGTCTCGGGGTCCCACATGATGATCTGCGGGTTCTGCTCGAGCGGTGCCACCACCGACAGCAGCGGCGCAGAGCTGAACTGGGCGACCTGGCCGTCGGTGGTCGCGTAGCCGAGGTGGATCGAGTCGTCGGTGTACATCACCGTCGACACCGGCTGGAAGCCGATGGCCGGACCGCCGGTGCGGACCTCCCAGTTGATCCCCAGATCCTGCCCGCCGAGGACCATCGGGCCGTTGACCGCGAGGAGTTCGGTGTCGACGGTGTAGCCCTCGCCGATGAGCTGGTACATGGCGCCGTGCTCTGCTTCGGGGAACCAGTCGGTCTGGATGACCAGCGGGTCGGGGCAGATGCCAGCCAGACTCACGCCGCCCGCGCCCTCTTCGGCGTCGCCGTCGGCGGGCTCTTCGGCGTCGCCGTCGGCGGGCTCTTCGGCGTCGCCGTCGGCGGGCTCTTCGGTGCCGGTTGCGGCGGGCTCTTCCTCGTCGTCACCGCAGGCCGCAGCGACCATGGCGAATGACAGCAGCAGCGCCAACAGGCGAAGCCAGGTGTTTCTCATCATGTTCCCCTCCAGGGATCTGGTCTTGCATTGCTCTCTGCAGCGCGCCGGTCGCGCTCGCTCTCGCTTCCGCCGCCACGACGGCCGACGTGGATGTCGTTCAGGCGGACTGGTCGTACCACTTGCCGATGGCGCGGTTCTGGATCCAGCCGAACAACAAGAACACGGCGACGCCGAGCACCGACGACATGATCACCGCCGCCAGCAGCTGCTCGCCCATCAGTCGGTTGGCGTACTTCTGCAGCAGCTGGCCGAGCCCCACCTCGCCGCGGGCGAAGAAGAAGTCGCCGACGATCGCACCGATCACCGACAGCCCTGCCGAGATGCGGAGACCGGCGAAGATCGCAGGCATCGCAGCCGGGAACATCAGTTTGCGCAGGCGCGTGAGGCGGTTCGCGTGGTGCAACGTGAACAGATCGTGCATTCCCCGCTCGGCGGACTGGAGCCCGAAGAGGGTGTTCACGATGATCGGGAACAACGCGATGATCACCACCACCACGAGCCGGGACTTCTGGCCGGTGCCGAACCAGAAGATGATGAGGGGCACGATGGCCAGGATCGGGATGGCCTGCAGCGTGACCATGTACGGGAAGATGGCTCGCTCGAGCAGCTTCGACTGGCTCATCACGATCGCCAGCACGAACCCGATGGCGATGGCGATCAGGAGTCCGATGAGCGCAACCTTCGTGCTGACCCACAGGCCGCCGAGGATCTCCGAGAAGTTGTCCCAGTCCAGGAATCCGACCTGGAGTACCTCGTGGGGCGGCTTCAGGAGGAACCGGCGGCTCGGGTCGAGCACGATGTAGGAGACGTAGTACCAGCCCCCGAGCACCAGCGCCCCGAGCAGCAGTGGGGGGAGGACGGACTCGGCGGCCGAGCGCGACCGGCCACGGGTGCGTCGGGCCGTCGGCGGCGCAGCCGCTTCGACGATCGAGATCTCGTCGACGTCGGGTTCCACGCTGGGCGAATCCTGCTCGGTGGTGGTCATGAGTGGGAACCTCGCAGCTCTCGTGACACCTCGCCGCTCAAGAGCGCGAACTCCGGATCGAAGCGCAACTCGGCTGGGCGTGGATAGGGGAACGGCACATCGAACTCCGCCACGATGCGTCCCGGCCGGGCCGACATGACGAGCACCCGGGTGGACATGAACACCGCCTCGGAGATCGAGTGCGTGATGAACAGCCCGGCGAACCCTTCGCGTTGGAACAGCAATTGGGTCTCGTCGTTGAGGTGCTCGCGGGTGATCTCGTCGACCGCGCCGAATGGCTCGTCGAACAGGAACACCGGGGGCTTCAGGGTGAGCGTCCGGGCCAGCGACGCCCGCATCTTCATGCCACCCGACAAGGACTTGGGGTAGTGGTTCTCGAAACCGCGCAGGCCCACGAGTTCGATGGCGTCGGAGGCCAGCCGCGCCCGCTCGGCCTTCGGGATGCCATGGAGCTCGGCGAGGAGCTCGACGTTGGCCTGGACCGTGCGCCAGGGCAACAGCGTCGCATCCTGGAAGACGTATCCGATGCGGTCGCGGTCGACCTCGACGGTGCCCTCGGTGTTGGTGAGGAGGCCGGATGCGATCTTGAGCAGGGTGGACTTGCCGCAACCCGACGGCCCGACGATGGTGACGAACTCGCCGCGATCGACCGTGAAGCTGACGTCACGGAGGGTCTCGGTGCCGTCGGGAAAGGTCATCCCGATACCCGAGAATGCCAACGCAGCGGTGCCCGTTCGGGACTCGGTGGAGTTCGTGGTGGTCGTCGCCATGGGTGGTCTCCGACTGGTCGGCCGTGCGGGTCGCCCGCGCAGGTCGCCGAACCTACCGGACCGTTTCGGGTCTGTCTGCACCCGAAACATCCCGTTCATAGCACGTTCATGGCTCTCGGCTGCAACGAGCGCGGAGGTATGGGTCACATCGCCGGGCAGCCAACTCCCGCATCGGGCCGTCGTGTTGGGCTCGTCTCCGCAGCCTCGGGCGCATCCGGTCCATCGGGCCCCAGCGCGGCCGGCGCTACGGTCGCGGCGATGGTCGTCGAATTCCTCACCTTCTGTGTTCCTGCCCGACAGCGCAGCGAGTGGATCGATCGCGAAGGCCAGGTCTGGAGCACGTTCCTCGAAGCCCAGCCCGGTTTCGTCCGCAAGGAGCTGTGGGAGTCCGCCGAGGACGACGACGAGCTCCATGCCGTCATCTGGTGGGAGGGCTACGAACCCTGGAAAGCGATCTCGATGGACACCGTGGCCGAGGTCGATCGTGCCATGGGCGACCTGCTCATCGAACCGACCATGCGCGTCTACCACGTCGTCCGCGAGCGCTGAACGAGCCCGAGGGACAACCGGTCGCCGGGCGATCTCGACGTGGAACCGTCGGTGCGTCCGTGCCCGTCACCAGCGACCGCCGAACACGACGGGCCGCTCCGCGTGGTCGACGCGCCGTCTACGCCACGGCCACGGTGTCCAACACTGCAGCTGCGCGCTCGACCAACGCCACGGCGTCGGCTCC
>JBKAGO010000024.1:0-3934 GCA_046290435.1 Acidimicrobiales bacterium | reverse complement strand
GACCAGGTGCACTACCACCCCGGCCGCGAGCTCGTCGCCCGTTACCGCTGCGACGTGACGTGGTCCGATGGCCGGCGTCGCAACGACACCATCCTCGCAGCGACCGCGCACGAGCACCTTCCGGGCACGGTCCCGCTGGTCGCCGATCTCGACGGACGGGAGCTCGCCGTGTCGGTGTGGCGCTGGCCCTTCGACCCGCTGGTCCCCGGCCTCGAGACCGCCGTGACCCCCTCGGCGCTGACCCCACATCTCGCCGGCCTGGTCACCGGGCCGATCCGGGTCGAGGTCGTGGCGTATCGCCCGACCGAACGTGCCGTCATCCGCGTGCACGGCGCCGCCGGTGAGGTGCTCTACGTCAAGGCGCTCCGCCCGGCCGACGTCGATCCCATCGCCGCTCAGCACCAGGCCCTGCTCGATGCGGGGCTCCCGGTCCCCGAGGTCCTCGCGGCCGACTCCACGCTCGGGCTGCTCGTACTCGCCGAACTCCCCGGCACGACCTTCCGCGATCGGCTCAAGAGCGGCCGCCGGCCTTGGCCGAACCCGGCCGCGATCGCGGACCTGACCGATCGGATCGCCGGCGCCGCCATCGGTGGGCCGCCCCGTCGGGCGAGCCGAACCCGCGACGCGATCGCCCACGTCGAACTGCTCGAGATCCTGCTCCCCGACCGGGTCGACGACCTGCGACGCGTGGCCGACGCCTGCCGCGCCGCCCTCGCTGACGTCGAGGCCCGCTCGGGCGCTGTCGTCCACGGCGACCTCCACGAGGCGCAGTTCGTCGTCGGCGACGACGGAACGATCACCGGTCTGCTCGACATCGACGACTGCGCCCCCGGCGATCCCCTCGACGACCCGGCCGTGCTGATCGGACATCTCACCTACCGGGCGATCACGACCGACGACGCCGACCTCCGGCGGGCCATCGAGGCGACGGTCGACGAGCTCGGTGCCGAGTTCGGACGGCGCCACGACGCCTGCGCACTCGATCTCACCGTCGCCGCCGCGCTGATGGGCCTTGCGACCGGACCTTTCCGCATCCAGATGGACGGCTGGCAGCACATCACGGGCCTCGTCGTCGACGCCGCCGTCACCCGCATCGACCACGCCGGCAGCACCGACCCCAGCGGCCAGACCGCCCCGAGCGCCCTCATCGACCACATCGCCCGATGAGAGCTTTCTCGAAGTCACCTCACGTTCGCTTCATCCCCACCGTTCATCGTCTCTTCCATCAGCCCACGCACCCAGGAGGAATCCCATGGCTCCCCACACTCCCCGCCGCACCATCGACTGGAAGGTCGCCATCGCCGGCGGCGTCGCCCTCGGCGCCGGCTTCGGCGTCGCCAACCTCGCCGGAGCGAGCGAACCACGCCTCATCCCCGGTCTGATCGAACTCGACGGCAACGCCCAGGTCGTGTCCGCCGGTTCGCTGCAACCCCCGATGTCGGTGTCGGACCCGATCGACATCGACCGCAGCGCCGTGGACTCCACACCGTCGACGACATCGCCTGTCGCTCGTGCACTGTCGGCGCCGGACCCGGGCGTCGCGGTGGTCGTTCCGACGGCACGCTCCCTGTCGGTGCCGAGCGCGACGCCATCGGTGACCTCGGTCGTGTCCACCCCGTCGGTGACCTCGGTCGCGGCAGCGCCGAGCGTGCCGAGCACCTTCTCGCTCGCAACGCTCGACAACGTCTCGGTCGCATCGCCGGCGTCGCCCCCGACGGCCGCCAGCCCCGACTCCGACGGCCGGGGTCAGCGCCCCGCCCGTGCCCAGAACGGTGGCGGCCAGGACCGTCCGGCCCCGCCACCCCAGGCAGCAGCCGACTCCGCTCCGTCGCCCGCCAGCCCCGTCAGCGCCATGAGTCCGGCCAGCCCGGTGAGCGTCGCCAGCCCGGCCAGCCCCGCCTCGGGACGCTCGGTCGACAGCTGAGCGACACCGCCACGCCCCACCAGAGCGACCCGCCTCCCGCCGTCGTCCAACGGCGGGAGGCGGCGCAGTTCCGGGTCCGTGCCCAACAGCGGATCTCCACCCCTCGGACACAGGCCAGCTACTGTGCGCCCATGGTTTCGGCGAATGGGACTCCCGCCGGTCTCGGCGGCGATGTCGACGACACGGTGGCGCTGGCTGCACGTATCCGTGCAGGCGAGCTGTCGCCGGTCGAAGCCGTCGCCGCCGCCATCGAGCGCATCGAAGCCACCGACGACACCTACAACGCCGTCATCCACCGCAGCTTCGAGCGTGCGCTCGACGACGCGGCGTCGCCGGATCTGGCCGACGGGCCGTTCCGGGGTGTGCCGTTCCTGTTGAAGGACCTCTGGCCGGCCAGTGCCGGCGACCCGTTCCACCTCGGCGTGAAGGGCCTGCGCGACGCCGGCTACATCGCTTCGGCCGATTCGCACATCACCACCCGCTACCGCGAGGCCGGCTTCGTCCTGGTCGGGCGCACCAACACCCCCGAGCTCGGGCTGGTCGCCACGACCGAACCCCTCGCCTACGGGCCCAGCCGCAATCCGTGGAACCCTGATTTCGGCACCGGTGGGTCCAGCGGCGGCGCCGCGGCCGCGGTTGCAGCGGGCATGGTGCCGTCGGCCAACGCCAGCGACGGCGGCGGGTCCATCCGCATCCCCGCGGCGATGTGTGGCCTGGTGGGGCTCAAGCCCAGCCGGGGCCGCGTGCCGATGGGTCCGTTCCAGGACGAGTGGGGCCTGTCGTGCCAGCACGTCGTGTGCACGACGGTGCGCGATTCGGCCGCCATCCTCGACGTCACGGCGCTGCCCACCCTCGGCGATGGCGTCGTGGCCCCCGATCACGGTCGGCCGTATCTTTCGGGCCTCGACCGGGATCCCGCGCGCCTGCGCATCGGCCTGTGGGCCGAGACGCCCCGCGCCGACATCGAGCTCGATCCCGCCTGCGCCGCGTCTGCACGCGAAGCTGCCCGCCTGCTCGAGCATCTGGGCCACGATGTCAGCGAGGCCCATCCCGAGGCTCTCGAGGGCGGCGAGTTCGGCAAGGCGTTCAGCGCCGTCTGGATGGTCAACGCCCGGGTCAACCTCGACACCCTCGGCCGCTGGATCGGCCGCCCGCTCGGCGCCGACGACGTCGAGCCCGGCACCTGGATCATGGCCGAGGGCGCACGCAACCTCTCGGCACTCGACCTCGCCGAGTCCCAGGGCGCGATGCACCGCTTCCGACGCGACGTCGCCGCATGGTGGGAGCAGGGCTTCGACATCCTCGTCACGCCCACCACCGCGCAGCCGCCGCCACGCATCGGCGAGGTCGCCTCCGTCGCCGACGATCCGATGCGCAACTCGCTGCGCTCCATCCCCTACGCCGCGTACACCTCGCCGTTCAACGTCACCGGCCAGCCGGCCATCTCGTTGCCGCTGCACCGCACCGCCGACGGTCTGCCCATCGGCGTGCAGCTCGTCGCCGCGTACGGCCGTGAGGACCTGCTGTTCGCGCTGGCTGCCCAGCTCGAGGCCGAGGTCACGTGGAACACGATGTTGGATGGCAGCGATGCCTGACCGCCGCCGCGCCACGCCCGCTCCAGGAGGATCCCGATGAGCGCCACTCCCGAACGCGAATTCTCCTGGGACGACGGCTGGGAACACGCCGACGCCGAGCATGACGATCAGCCCGGCGAGCCCTGGCACGAGGAGTGGGACGACGACGGCTGGACCGAACTCGCCGTCGTCGACGGCCGCGAAGGCCGCGCCGAATGGATGAGTTGGGTCGGCCAGCTGGTCCTCGTCGGCCTCCTGCTGCCCCTGGTCCTGGTGCTGCTCGCGGCGTTGCTCATCGTCCTGCTCTGATCCCCGGGCCTGCGGGACCACTGGGGTCGAACCACTGGGGATGCTCCTATGTTTGTCAAGGGGTTGTGTCGAGGTTTTCGAGGATTCGGTAGAGGCGGCGGGCGATGTGGCGTTTGAGGCATCGGCG
>JBKAGO010000023.1:0-4137 GCA_046290435.1 Acidimicrobiales bacterium | reverse complement strand
TGGTCGACGGCCGGGTGGTCGAGCTCGGCCCCGAGGGGTTCGTCAGCAACCGGCCCGAGGCCCTCGACCTGGTCGAAGCCGTGGGCCTCTCCGAGGAACTCGTGGTCGACGGTCCCGCTCCCCGGCAGACCTTCATCGCGCGCGGCGACCGGCTGCTGCCGTTGCCCTACGGGGTGATGAACCCCGACCGCACCGCCGCGGCCGATCTGCTGCGTTCGCCCCTGCTGAGTGTGCGGGGTCGACTCCGCCTGATGGCCGAGCCGGTGGTCCCTCGCCGGAACGCGAACCCGGACAGCGACGTCGACGAGAGCGTCGCAGCGTTCGTGCGGCGCCGCTTCGGCGACGAGATGCTCACCGCACTGGTGGATCCGCTCATCGGTGGCATCCACGGATCGTCGACCGACGAACTCAGCGCCGAGATGCTCGTGCCTGCGCTGCGACGCATCGAGCTCGACGGCGCCAGCGTGGCGCTGACGGCGTTGCGCCGCAGTCGACGCAAAGGGCGCAGCCGACGCAGCGGGGGCAGCCCAGCGGATGCCGCGGCCTCGGAGCGGACGTTGCCCCCGTTGGTCAGCCTGCGCCGAGGTATGGGTTCGCTGACCGATGCGGTGGCCGACCACCTGAACGGCTCGATCCGCCTCGGCGTCGGCGTGACGTCGATCGAGCCGACGCCGGAGCGGACGGGCTCGCCCCCGAGCCGCTGGCGCGTGACCTGTGACGATGGATCGGTGCTCGACGCCGACGCCGTGATCGTGGCGACACCACCCGCGGTGACCGCTGGGCTGCTGGCGCCACTGGCCGGCGCGACCGCAGCCGAGGTGGCCGCGATGCCCTGGGGGTCGTCGACGACGGTCAGCCTCACGTGGGCGCCGGGGCAGGTGAACCTCGACATGGGAACGGGCTATCTGGTGCCCGTCAGCGAGGGTGGCGTCGTGGCCGCGTGCACGTTCACCACCGCCAAGTGGCATCACCGCAGCGTCGACGGTTCGACGATGGTCCGGTGTTTCATGCGCGGCGATGGTGTCGATCCGATGAGCGACGAGGACCTCGTGCGCGCTGCCCGCGACGAGCTCCGTCGCCGGGTGGGGGTGACGGCGCCGCCGGCCGAGGCGTCGGTCCGGCGGGTGCCGGTGGCGTTGCCGGTGATGAAGGTCGGCCATCGAGCCCGGGTCCAGGAGATCCATGCGGGCCTCGACGGACTGACCGGCCTGGCACTGGCCGGAGGCGGCCTCGAAGGCGCCGGCCTCCCCGCATGCATCCGCAGCGGCCGCCTGGCCGCCGACCGGGCCCTGGCGGCGCTGACGTCGGAGTCCCCGTCGGTGCCTGAACCGTCCGGCTGACGTTCGCAAGACCACAGGGGTCGACCCCAGCCCTCGCGGCGGTTCTCGGCGCCGTAGCCGAGCGTTCGTCGGCCGACCCGGCCCACGCCGATCCTGTCGCGCAGGCCGCGAGATCGGCGAATTCGTTGCTGGCGCAGTTCATCGGCGACGATCGGGGGCATGGACCCCCGTCACGAGCCCGCCGACATCACCGTCAAGCGCGATGAATCGATCACGATCATCTATGTCGACGGGCACGAGGCGAGCTTCGACATCATGACGGTTCGCCTCGGCTGTCCGTGTGCAACGTGCCGCAGTCTGCGCGATCGAGGCGAGGACGTCTGGCCCCGTCCGGGCTCGCCGACGCCGCTTCGCATCAGCGACGCCGAGCTCCATGGCGCATGGGGCCTGGGCATCCGCTGGAACGACGGCCACCAGACCGGCATCTACCCGTTCGAGGCGCTGCGCCGCTGGTCGGAACAACCCGACGCTGCTCCGCTGGAGATGCCGCCGCTCGACCCCGCCGCCGAGGCCGCCCTGGCCGACGGCGACCCCACCGAACCGGCGCCGTAAACCGTCGCCCTGGCAACCATTCTCGGCGCCAGAACCAATGGCCAACCCAACCGGCGCCGAAACACGTCGCCCTGGCAACCAGTTTCGGCGCCAGAACCAATGGCCAGCCCAACCGGCGCCGAAACACGTCGCCCTGGCAACCATTCTCGGCGCCAGAACCAATGGCCAGCCCAACCGGCGCTCCCGCATCCGCGCGGCTCGGGATGCCATCTCGGGGGCCGAGCCGATGGGTCACGCGCCGGTCGAACACTCGGCTGAGCCGCGACCTGCGCGCCCCCCTCAGGGTGTCACGAGCCGGAGTCCCCGCCCGCGGAGAACCTCGACGTACTCGCCATGCATCTGTAGGGGACGCAAGCGGCTCTTCAGCCGCTTGACCAACGCGTCGATGGCCTCGGCGCTGACACCTTCGGCCGCGACGTCGGCCCACACCACGTCGACGACCGTGGCCCGCGACACCACCGCATCGCGGTGCTCGTCGAGCAACTCGAGCAGCGCTTGCTGGCGTGGCGACAGCGGCGGTTCGACCCGCTGGGCATCGACCCACACGGCGCCGGTCGCGGGATCGATCCACACACCGGTCAGGCGACCGATCGCCGGCGCCGCCGGCGTGGCCATGGGGTCGATGAAGTGAAACGACTCGACGCCGGCCAGCACGACCACATCGCCGTCTCGTAATGGTCGGCCGACCCGGTCGATGCGGCTGCCATCCACGAAGGTCCCGTTGGTGCTGCCCAGGTCACGGATGATGTAGCTGTGGTCGGTCCGTTCGACCGCGGCGTGATCGCGCGACACCGCCGACAGCGGAACGCTGATGGGGTGGGACGGATCGCGCCCGATCATGGTCGTCGGCGTGGCCAACTCGTGGTGCTCACCGGTCGACGCTCGTCGGAGCCGTGCGTGGACACTCATCGATTCACGACGCCGGATCCGAGCACTCGTCGGCGACACCGAAGACGACCTCGTCCACGAGCAGCGAGCCGTCCGAGCCATCCTTGAAGAACGTCGGTACTGCGAGCGCCGCCCCGGGCGGAGCGAGGGCGCGCACCACGATGGGAGTCCAGTCGGGTCCCGCAACCGAGCGCCCGACCTCGACGTCGTCTCGTTCTGCGGTGATCTGCTCGAAGCCCGCGTTCAGGAAGTCGACGTACACCGCAGCGGTATCGACGTCGCCGTCGGCCCGCACCGCAGCCGAGAACAGATACGTGGACCCTTCCACAATGGGAACGACCTCGCCGAACAACCCGTACTGGCCCACCCCGCCGACTCGCAGCGCAGAGGTGTCGTCGACACCGCCCTCGCGCACCCGCACGACGGTGTTCGTGGCGTCCCCGCTGTAGAAGCCATCCGGTAGCGATTCGTCCTCGAAATCGGGCGCGGCGACCATGTTGCACGGGGCCGCACGTGCCTCGCCGGCCGGCCCGACGAGTCGGTCGCCACCGGGGAGTGTCGCCGCATCGTCGTCGGCTGCGGCGACCAGCCCGAACACTGCTGCGGCGGCAACGATGGTGGCCAACAGCGCGACCACCGTCGGCCGTCGACCCGGCGACCTCGTCGCAGGTACCGGCCGACCTTCGTCGCGATCGAAGCGGTCGGCGAACTCCGTTGCGCTGCCGGGACGATCGCTCGGATCCTTCGCGAGGGCCTCGAGGAGCGCACCATCGACGCCCGCCGGCAGTGACGGGCGATGCTCAGCCGCAGACAGCGCTACCGATGACGCATGGTGAGCGAGCATGGCGATGGGCGTCGCGACCTCGGGGAAGGGAAAGGCGCCCGTGACGGCCTCGTATGCGATGAGCGCCAGTGCATAGCGGTCGCTCGCGGGGCCAGGCCGCCCGCCGGCGGCGACCTCGGGCGCGGCATAGCGGGGCGTCACGGTGAGCTCGACACCGGTCGTCTCGTCGATCGCCGGCCCGCCATGGGCCGCTGCCGAACCGAGGTCGATGACGGTGACCTGCTCGTGCGCGTCGACGAGCACATTGTTCGGGGAGAGGTCTCCGTGCACGAGCCCGACTTCGTGCAGCGCATCGAGGGCCTCTGCGATCTGGCGCACGAGGCGACGTGCGCGGGCGAGATCGAGCGGACCCTCGTCGGCCAGCAACCGTGCCAGCGTGACACCCTCGACCCATCGGGTGGCCAACCAGCAGCGCTGGTCGGTCGTTCCGGCATCGACGAGGCGCACGATGTTCCGATGCCGGACCTCGGCCAGGCGTGCGGCTTCGAGCGTTGCGCCGTCGGGGCGATCGTG
>JBKAGO010000022.1:0-4747 GCA_046290435.1 Acidimicrobiales bacterium | reverse complement strand
CGCCCTTCTCCCCTCTGACCGATCCCTCGATCGTAGCGACACCCAAGGAGTAGGTCCGTGGAGAAGACGAACACCCTCGAGCGATCCCCCGTGGTGGGGGCGGGTCCGCTTGGCGCGGAGTTGGTGGCGTTGTCCGCGAAGTTCAGCGACTACCAGTACCGCCTGGTCGTGACCGCAGCCGCGTTCGCCGAGTCACCCGAGTGGATCCTCGACGGGTCACCCACGGCGGCGCACTGGCTGGCCAACGTGGCCGGCATCGAAGCATGCACCGCACGCGAATGGATCCGCATCGGCAAAGCCCTCACTGCGCTGCCTGTCGCAGCGCAGGCGTTCGCGGAGCGGCGTCTGTCGTACTCGACGGTCCGCACCCTTACCCGAACGGCGACGCCGGAGAACGAGGCCGAACTCGTCGAGCTCGTTACCGGGGTGCCGGCGTCAGAAGTCGGCAAGGTCATCGCTGCGTGGATGCATCGCAACCTGCCGCCCGAGGACATCGCGGCGCGCCAACGTGCATCGCGTTCGGTGAAGTGGCGGACCGAGGCAGACGGCATGGTCGTGTTCACCCTGCGCCTCCAACCGCACATCGCTGCGGTGTTGATCTCGGTGCTGTCGGTGCTGGTCATGCGTTCCAAGGCCCGCCGCGAAGCCGACGGCACGTACCCGTCGAGCGCAGCCCAGTACGCGGACGCAGTCGCCGAGGTCCTCGATGAGGGCACCGGACGCGTCGATACCGAGGTGATCTTCCACGTTCGCGGCGACGGCGCAACGACCGATGACGGCACCCCCATCTGCGACACCGTCATCGCCGAGTTGGTGCCGGACGCGTTCCTGCGGGTGTTGATCCACGACGCCGACGGCAAGCCCGTCAACGCGTCCGGCAGACAACGCCACCCCACCGCCCGCCAGAAGCGAGTCGTCAAGGAACGCGACCGCAGCTGCGTCGACTGCGGCCGCCACGACCTCGGCGAATACGACCACGTCCCCGAATACGAAACCAGCAAGCGCACCCTCGTCGACGAACTCCAACTCCGCTGCGCCCCCTGCCACCACCGACGCCACCACCCACCGACAGCCGGCTGACGGCTGACGGCTGACGGCTGACGGCTGACGGTGGACAGCTGACGGCGACACGATGCGCTACCGGAATCCGCAGGCCTGGCCCATGACGCGTTCACGATGATCCGACTCGGCCCCACCGGCGACCTGGCGACCTGGATCACCGCCGCCATTTGCGCGGCTGCGGGAACTCCTCGAACCGGCTGACCTGAGCAGGGTCGCGCCCACGCCGATGAACCAGATGATCGATCCCACGCCGAACACCATCTCGACGGCTTCGAGCTCGGGGACCACGGTCACCACGCCGGCGATTGCGGTGACGACACCGACGATGTTCAGCCAACGAGGGAGTCCCGCCGAAATGAGCCCGGCGATCGACACGAGGAGGATCCAGATTCCGCCGACGAGTTCATTGCCGCCGCCGAGGCCATTGGTGACGGTGTCGATCGACGACCAGAGCCCTGCGGCCTGATCCGGGTCGGTGTCGGCGAGGTCGGCGACCGCTTCGATCCCGATGTTGGAGATCATCCCGGTCGCGATCATCAGGCCGGCCCAGACCATCGCGAAGACGGCGGCGGTGTCAGCCAGGATCGGGGTCCGTTGGACGAGGCGTGCCCGAAGCGCCAGCGCCATCGGCACGAGCGCCGCACCGAACACGATGAAGATGCCGATGTACCAGGCCAGGAGCGACAGTTGGTGGTCGACCAGAAAGTCGACGGACTCGGCAGCGCTGGCATCGGGGTCGGTGTAGTCGGCGAATGTCGTCGCGAACATCGCGATGCCGAAGGCGAACGTGCCCGCCGCGAGCAGGGCCGCAGCACCGCCGGCTCGGGTCAGGCGACCCGGGTTGTCGTGGCCGCCGGCCGTGCGGGCGGGTTCGGTCGTGGTCGTAGTCATGGTCATGGTCTCGTGCCTCTCTCGGTGTGGTTGTGGTTCGTGGATTCGGGGTGGCCGTCTCCGCTGTCCGCCTCGCATCGGAGCGAGACGACCTCGACGTTCATCGAGGTGAAGTGGGCGAGCAGCCCGTGGAGATGGGACGGGTCGCGGATGTCGCCCACCAGGCGGGTGGTGCCGTGGTCGGTCGGTTCGATCTCGAAGTCGTCCACCACCGGGCGGAGCACCCGGCCGGTGGCCCGGCCACGGATCTCGATCTCGTAGCGGTTGGCGTGCGGCATGCTCCGATGGTGGGGGCTGCCCGGATGAGTCGGCATCGCTCGCACGCCGATCTCACCCGGGTGAGACGAGGCCTAGGGTGGACGCATGGCTGGTTCGCATACGGCCGTCACCGCCACCAAGATCTCTCCACCGCGGCCACCGAGCCGATACCTCCGACGCGCCCGGTTGATCGATCACCTCGACGCCTCGGTCGACGCAGGCCGCACCGTCGTCCTGGTCAGTGCGCCGGCGGGCGCCGGCAAGTCGACGCTGCTCAACGGGTGGCTCGACGGCCGGAGCGGCCATGTCGGCTGGCTGCAGATCGACGAGGGCGACGACGACCCGTCACGGTTCTGGGCCTATGTCGCCGCGGCCGTCGGCGACTCCGTTCCCCAGCTCGCCGACGTCGTCGCCGGTTCACTCGGCGATGGGCTCGACGCCGCCGTCGATGCCATCGTCAACGAGATCGACGCCGTCGGCGTCGACGTCGCGCTCGTCATCGACGACTACCACCTCATCTCCAACCCGGACGTGCACCGAACCGTCGAACGGCTCATCGCGCTGCGGCCCGCGAATCTCCTGATCGTGCTGTCGACCCGGTTCGATCCACCATTCCGGCTCGGGCGGCTCCGGGTCCGTGACCAGCTGACCGAGATCCGCGGCGCCGATCTCCGGTTCGATCGCGACGAGGCCGCATGGCTCCTCGATGCCGAAGTAGCCGGCCTCGACGCCGGCTCGGTCGAGCGTCTGGCCGAGCGGACCGAGGGCTGGGCCGCCGGGCTGGTGCTCGCGTCTCTCTCCATGCGCGACGGTGCCGACGTCGCGGCGTTCGTCGACTCCTTCCACGGCGACGATCAACTCGTCGCCGACTATCTGAGCGAGGAGTTCCTGGACTCGGTCAGCGAGGAGGAGCGCCAGCGCCTGCTCGATGCATCAGTGCTGGAGCGACTGTCGGGGGCTCTTCTCGACGACGTGTGCGGCACGACCGATGGCGCAGCGTGGCTGAGCGCGCTGGCCGCCGCCAACCAGTTGGTCATCGCCCTCGACCGCACCGGCACCTGGTTCCGTTTCCACCATCTCCTGCGAGATCTGCTGCGCGTCGAGCTGGAGCGCTCGTCGCCGGGCCGGGCGGCCGAGCTCCACGCCGCCGCCGGACGATGGCACGTCACGTCCGGGGACCTGATGGCGGCCGTCGAGCATCTGCTCGCAGCGGGCTGTCGGGTCGAGGCGGCCGACGTCGTTGCCGACAACGCGACCAAACTCCTCAACGTCGGTCGCTCCTACACGGTCACCCGCTACATCGAGCGGCTGGGCGATCTCGTCGACCACCACGAAGGCCTGGCGATCGTCCACGGCTGGCTGTCGTTCGTGACCGGCCGTTTCGCCGAAGCCGAACGCGCCCTGCAGGTGGCACGACGCCTCGACGTCGAAGGGGTCGACGCCGGGCTGATCCAGTCGTTGACGGCGATGATCCATCTGGCCAAGGGCGACGTTGCCGCCGGCCTCGCCTCTGTCGAGGGGCAGGCGCCGACGACCGAGCCGACCCATCCGATGGTGCTCGGCGGTGTCCGCGTCATGGGCGGCCGCTTCGACGAAGCCCGGCCGTTCCTCTCGCAGGCCAACGAGATGGCGGCGAGCCGACCGGACCATTTCGTCGCCGCCGTCGCCCCGACCTTCGAAGCCGTCGCCGAACTCGAGTCCGGCAACCCGGACGTGGCCCGCGACCTCGCCGAGGCGTCGATCCAGTGCGCCGATGAGCATCGCATCGGCGAGGCGGCGCAGCTCGCGCTCGCCCACAGCGTGCGCGCCCGCACCACGAGCGACGGCGACCGGGCGATCGCCGCGGCCTTGCGCGGCGTACAACTCGCACGGCGGTCGCCGGAGAACGTGATGCTCACCTACGCCCTGGCCAGCGCAGCCGACGTGGCGTTCGTGGTCGACCATCCCGACGCCGAGAAGCTTCTGGCCGAGGCACGCACGATCGTCGACCGCTGCCCCGATCCTGGCATCGCCGGCCGGTACCTGGCTCGTGTCGAGGCGCGCCACGGCCATGCCGAGCGGCCGACGGTCGAGGGCCTCGTCGAGGAACTGACCGAACGCGAACTGTCGGTGCTGCGCTACCTGCCGTCGCAACTCTCCCAACGCGAGATCGCAGCGGAGCTCTACGTGTCGCTGAACACGGTGAAGACGCACTGCAAGGCCATCTACCGCAAGCTCGGCGTCGACGGCCGCAAGCCCGCCGTCCAGGCCGCCCGGGACCTCGACCTGCTCTGACCAGGCACGTGAGAAGACCGATGGCAGCGGTGACGCCGTCGACGGAGGGACTCGGCTTCGAGGTGATCGCCGGACGCGTCCGCGGACGCGTCGCTGACCAGGGGTTTTGCGGTTTCGGCTGTGATCGCCGGCGGCATCGACGAACGCACCACTGACCAGGTCGCCGCCGGTCGACACATCTGCGTCGGACGCGTCCGCTGACGCGTCCGGCCTCGGCGAGAGTGTCACACCCCGTCGCTACGATCGAGGGAACCGCCCTTCT
>JBKAGO010000021.1:0-4857 GCA_046290435.1 Acidimicrobiales bacterium | reverse complement strand
GCAGCGATCAGATCCAGGGAGGCGAGCATGCGGCGGGCCCGGTCACGATCCAACGCCTCACCGCCCGAGTGGCGCCCCGAATGACGCGCCAGGGTCTTGACCGATGCGAACCCGTCGCCACGATGCAGTGCCCGGGCGTCGATGTTTGCCATCAACTCCAACTGCGCTGCATGCACACGCCGAGCCAGCCGATCCAGCTCGACCATCGCCGCGGTCGCCTCCGGCGACGACACCGGACTGAGTCGGGAATCGAACAGCGCGTCGATCGCGGCGTCGAGACCCACCAGGGGCCCCACCGCTTCGTCGGCCGGTCGGTCCGGCTGGGTCAACAACTCCATGGATCGAACACTAGTTCGGGGGTGTGACAGTCTCGCCCGGGCGACGGGAATTCCGGGTCGGCCGGCCGCAGCCGCCGCTCGACTCCCGGACATCGAGGCGACCGATTCACGCGGGCGGCACCGAGGTCCATCGACCCTGGCCGGGGGCCGAGCAACGCGCGCACGATGGCGCGGTCGATCCAGCGAAGAAGGAGAGTTCGTCATGGCAGGGAGGAACGAACCGCTCCAACGCGATGTGGAGCACAAGAAGATCGCCGGTGTCTGCGCCGGCTTCGCCGACTACTTCGACATCGACGTCACCTTGGTCCGCGCCATCACCGCAGCGCTCATCCTGCTCGGCCCCGCCGTGGTGGTGCTCTACGCGATCCTCTGGTGGGCCCTCGACGAGAAGCCGCCGACGGACGCCGCACCCCAGGCCGAAGAGGTCGCCGGCACCGAGCAGGGGGTGTTCGCCCCGCCCGCGGCGACCACCGATGCGCCGACCGTCGTGGACCTGAACGTTCCGGACAAGGTCGACGCACCCCCCGGGACCTGAGCCGAACGCAACCCGACGCGATAACCCGTCAGAACACCCCGGCGACGCCGTTGCCAAGCACCTTCGCGCCCAGCACCGTGAACAGCACCGTCATCACGGTGGCGCTGTTGGCCGTCAGCCACTCCTTCGTCGCATCCAGCGCGGGTGCAGCACGGTCGCCCGTCGCCAGGTAGAAGACCACCGGGGCGATCACCGACACCGAGGCGAGCAGGATGTAGACGGCGACGACGACCGCCTCCTGGCCTGCGCCGAGGTCCGCGCCGGCGATGGCGACCGCCGCGGCGATGGTGAGCCCGGCGTTCTTCGGGTTCGGCACCGTCACGACCAGACCCAGCGCGAACGCCTTGGCGGCGCCGAGGCTGTCGATGGCGGCCATCCAGCCCGGCATCTCCGGCTCGGTGCCGACGCGTGGACGGCTGCGCCACTGCTTGGCGGCGAGGCCGAGGAACAGCGCGCCGACGACGAGCTGCACGATGCCGCCGGTGTCGGCACCGTCGTCGGACGAGCTCTCGATCCCCACTGCCAACACGACGACGGTGACGGCGGCGAGGCCGACGAGCCAGCCGATCACGAACGAGACGCTGTTGCGGGCCGCACTCCGTGACAGGAGCATCAAGATCACGGCGATGATGGGAATCGGGCTGATGGCGACACCGACGGCGTTGGCGATGATCTGCCCGATGGCCGCGCCCATCAGCGGCTGATCCCGACGATCTCGCCCGCTCGTGGCGGGTCCGAAGGCCGCGACAGCGGTTCCATCCGCACCCGGCGCGCGCTCATCCCGGCACCGTACCAATCGGTTCCGCAGCCAGGTGCCGTGTCGCCGTCGCGGTGACCTTCGGCCCTGCGGATGCAGTCGGCCCAGGACCAGGATGGTCAGGCGGGGAGGGTCTCGACGTTCACGCGGAGGACCGATCGCCATGGCCAGCAGGAGTTCATCACACGCAACCGACCGCGAGGTCGGCCAACCAGCCGCCGAGGACCGTGAGGGTGTCGACGCTCTCGTCGGAGGCGCCGACGGCAACACCGACAGCGACTCCGGCGTCGCAGGAGCAGCCGACAGCGACACCGACACCGACGCCGGCTCCGGCGTCGCAGGAGCAGCCGACGAAGACCACGGTCGATCCGGCGACGGGTCGGCGGGCGACCGTCTCCGGCGGCTGCTCGCACCCGTTTGGCGCGACCGGCGCGTGGCGTTCGCCGCTGCCGCCATCGTCGGTGCGGGCTGGGGAGCCATCGCGGGATGGTGGACGCCACGGGGTCCGTTGACCACGGGCCAGGCGATCTGGTCGATCGTGCTCAGCCTCGGCGTCGGTGCGCTGGCCGGGCTGCTCATGCGGTCGCGCTGGGCGATGCTCGCCGCGCCGGTCGCCTTCGCCGTGGTGTTCGAGCTCGCCCGGCTGGGTACCGACGGGCCCACCGTCGACGGCATCGAGTTCACCACCTTCGGCATGCTCGCCTTCGCGGTCGGACGGGGCTTCCATGCGCTCGTGTCGCTGCTTCCCATGGCCTACGGCGCCGCGCTCGGCGCCGGTGTGGCCCGACAACTCGCTCCCGCGGCGACGACCGTCGCATACCCGCAGCGCCGCATGGCCCGGCGGGTCGTCGCCGTCGTCGCCGGGGTCGGCCTGGTCGCATTCGCCATCGCGCTGGCCCGCCCGGCGCAGACGGACCCCATCGTCGACGCAGCCGGCGAGGAGATCCCGGGATCCATCGCCGAGCTCACCACCGTCGACATCGGTGGCCACGACCTGGCGATGATGATCCGGGGACACAGCGTCGACAACCCGGTGCTGTTGTTCCTCGCCGGCGGACCCGGGGGCTCCGAGCTCGGCGCGATGCGCAACCATCTCCCCGAGCTCGAGGAGCACGTCACCGTGGTCACCTGGGACCAGCGCGGCACCGGTCGGTCCTACGACGAGCTCGACCCGACCGACACGCTGACCCTCGAGAGCAGCATCGACGACACCATCGCGGTCACCGACTACCTGCGCGACCGTTTCGGGCAGGACCGCATCTACGTCGCGGGCCAGTCGTGGGGCACGACGCTGGGCGTGCTGGCCGTGCAGGAGCGCCCCGATCTGTACGAGGCGTACATCGGCACCGGGCAGATGGTGAGCCAGGTCGCCACCGACCGCATCTACTACGAGGACACCCTGACCTGGGCCCGGGCCAACGACGAGGGCGACCTGGTCGACGAGCTGGAGGAGATCGGCCCGCCGCCCTACGACGACATCCTCCACTACGAGACCGCCCTGACACACGAGCAGGACGTCTACCCCTACGACCACAGCCCGAACGCCGAGGGCGCAGGCGGGTTCTCGGAGAACTTCTTCGTCGAGGAGTACGCACTCATCGACCAGGTCCACCTGCTCGGCGCGTTCCTGGACACCTTCTCGGTGCTGTACCCCCAGCTCCAGGACATCGACTTCCGCGAGACCGCCACCGAGTTCGATGTGCCGATGTTCTTCGTGCAGGGCGCCCACGAGGCAGGCGGCCGCGCCGAACTGTTCGAGGAGTGGTACCCGATGGTCGATGCGCCGATCAAGGAACTGGCGGTGCTCGAGACGTCGGGTCACCGGCCGCTGTGGGAGCAACCCGACGAGTTCGTCGACTTCATGGTCGACACCGTGCTGGCGCGCACGGCCGGTGCGGATCAGTCGGGCTGAGGGTCCCGGGCGCGCTCAGGTGACCAACGCTCAGTTGACCAACGCTCAGTTGACCAACGCTCAGGTGATCTCGAGGGGCACGCCGAAGAAGGCGTCGTAGGCGGCCATGCGGGCCCGGCTCGCGGCGACGTCGAGACCGGTGTCCGCGAAGGAGTAGGTGTGGGTGCCGTGTTTGTCGCTGGGGTTGTCGGCCAGGAACGACCGCATCGCGGCCTCGGTCTCGGCGGTGAGCTCGCGCCCCATCCGGTCGTACAGGCCGCCGATGGCGCCGAAGGTGTCGGCCATGAGGTCGACGAAGGTGAGGTCGATGGCCTTGCCGGCGGGCACTGATCCGTCGTCGCGGGCGACCATCGAGCGCTCGTTGCCGACGACCAGGTAGTCGATCCACTCCTCGGCGATGCGGGGGATGGACGGCTCGTCGGTGCCGAGCCGGTGCAGCACCGACATCAGCGACGACACCGACGCCAACACCTTCAGTGGGTCGCGGTGGGTGTGGATGATGGTGGCGTCGGGGTACGTGGCGAACAGCTCGCCGAGGTGCCATTGGTGTCCGGGGGTCTTGAGCAGCCATCGCTCCCCGGGGTGCTCGGACTGCAGCACCTGCAGGAACCGGCGGTGGTAGCGGTAGGTGGAGGTGAGGTCGGCCTCGTGGAGGAGCCACCGGGTGTAGGTGGGTACCCGGAACACCGTCGACCACTGCAGGCTGCGGAAGTCGCCGACGGTGATTGCCACGCACTCCTGGGCCCGCCGGGCGCCGCTGGGATGGATGGCCGCGAACCCGGGGATGATCGCCTCGGTCATGCCCGATGCGGCCTCCGAGACCTCGATGCGCGGGTCGGTGTCGTAGGTGGCGGTCTGCGGCGGAGGCACCGGGTCGCTCACCTCCCAGGTCAACGGTGCCCGGAAGCCCGGGTCCTGGGCCAGCAGATCGAACAGGATGGTGGTGCCGGTGCGGGGTTGGCCGAGGATCACGACGGGCGCCACCACCGGGGCCTCTGCCACCTCCGGGTGACGGGTGTGCCAGTCGATGATGCGGAGGCGGTTCGTGAGCGCCGAGTCGATCTGCGAGCCGGCGACCAACGGCCCGAGCTCGTTGAGCTCGGCTTCGGTCACCAGCGCGTGGACGAGGCGATCGAGGCCCTCACGCCACTCGTCGCCACCGAAGTCGTCGAGGCCGGTGGTCTCGCACGCCGCCGCCACCAGCTGATCCGCATCGAGGTCCATGGTCGGCGAGTCTTGCCGGTCTGCGCCCGTCGTGCTCGCGGTCCCGGTCGTGCTATGAACACGGCCGGACCACTGGACTGCTGAGCTACTG
>JBKAGO010000020.1:0-5441 GCA_046290435.1 Acidimicrobiales bacterium | reverse complement strand
GCGGCGCCGGCCCCCGACCATGGCGCGCCGGCGCGGCGCGATCGGGACCTAGGACCCTGCCACCGGCCGACGACCCATCGACACAATGCGGGGCGTCTCCGACCGCCGACCGGGTGGGTCTCGTGTCCGATCACTCTGCGACAACCTCTCCAGCGCTGTGGCGGGGCCTGCTGGCAGCCTCGGTGCTGCTCGCCGCCCTGCTCGGCCCCCTCGTGGGCGGGGGCGCGGCCCAGTCCGAACCGGCCGACCCCGCGGACGCATCCGTCGATGCCGGTCCAGACGCAGACGCAGACGCGTCGGGGGTCTCCGACGAGGTCCTCATCCTGGGCGCCGAGGTGTACACCGCCGTCTGCAGTTCGTGCCACCAACCCGGTGGGACCGGGATCGTCGGTCAGTTCCCCCCGCTGGCCGGCAATCCCAACGTCGCCGACACCGACTACATGATCGAGGTCATCACCAACGGCCTCCAGGGCGAGATCGTCGTCAACGGTGAGACCTACAACGGACGCATGCCGGCGTTCTCGACGCTGCCCGACGACGAGGTCGACGCCGTCATCGCCTACATCCAGTCGGGCTTCCAGGCGCCGACCAATGCCGTGGCAGCTGTGGTCGACACCGGACCGGTGGCCGGGACCGAACTGCCGGGGCTCGCGAACATGACCAACATCCTCGCCATCGCCATCGCCGGCGGCGTCGCCGCTCTGGTCCTCGCTCCCCGACTGACCAGCGAACACAGCCGCCTCGAGATGCCGTGGTTCGATGCCTGGCTCAAGTCGGGCGTCATCGTGATCGGCCTCGTCGTGTTCACGGTGTTCGTCCCCAGCTGGGTCCTCCAGACCGAGACCGTGTCGGGTCTCGACCGCATGGCCCAGGACATCATCGGCGCCGGGCTGTGGTTCGGGGCGCTGGCAGCCGGGATCTGGGCGCTCTGGTACGCCAACCGCGAACGACGGATCTGAGGACGCCGACGCATGGACCGCCTCGCGTACTACGACGAGAACATCCCGTGCCTGGCCGCCTGCCCGGTGCACACCAACGCCGGCATGTACGTCGCGGCCATCGCCGACGGCGACGACGAGCTCGCCTACCTGACCGCCCGGCTCCCCAACCCGTTCGCCTCGGTGTGCGGCCGGGTGTGCGCGGCCCCGTGCGAGGATGCCTGCCGGCGCGGCCAGATCGACCGGCCCATCGCCATACGGGCGCTCAAGCGGTTCGTGACCGAACAGTTCGGTCCCGAACGCGAAGACGCTGCAGCCGCCCGGGTGTGGGACAAGGTCACCACACCGCCGGCGGCCGATCGATCCGAACGCGTCGCCATCGTCGGCGGAGGTCCCGCCGGGCTCGCCGCCGCCCACGACCTGCGTCGCCTCGGCTACGGCGTCACCGTCTACGAAGCCACCGACCGCCTCGGCGGCGCCATGTGGCTCGGCATCCCCGAGTACCGCCTCGACCGCACGGTCCTCGACGCCGACATCGCCGCCATCATCGAGCTCGGCATCGAGGTCCACACCGGGGTCCGCATGGGCGTCGACGTCACCCTCGACCAGCTCCGCACCGACTACGACGCCGTGTTCCTGGCCATCGGCGCCACCCTCGGGCGTGGTCTGGACATCGAGGGCGGCGACGCCGACGGCGTCTTCAAGGCCATCGAGTTCCTCATCAACATGAACCGCGGCTTCGAGGTGAACGTCGGCGAGCGGGTGCTGGTCATCGGCGGCGGTGATGTCGCCATGGACGCCGCCCGCACCGCGCTGCGTGCCGCCGACTACCAGGCCGCCTCAGCGGCCGGCACCGGCGCCGCCGGCGCGGGTGCTGCCACCGTCGGCGCCGATGACGGCGAACGGGCCGCCATGGGCGACGCCCTCGACGTCGCCCGCAGCGCCGCTCGTGCCGGCGCCCGCGAGATCCGCATCATGTCGCTCGAAGCGCGCGACGAGATGCCCGCCCACGAGGCCGAGATCGAAGAAGCCGAACACGAAGGCATCGGCCTGCTGCCCCGACGCGGTCCACGCCGGATCGTCGTCCGCGACGGCGCCGCCGTCGGCGTCGAGACCGTCGGTGTCGTCTCGGTGTTCGACGGCGACGGACGCTTCGCCCCCGTCTTCGACGAGGACGACATCGTCACCTTCGACGCCGACACCGTCATCTTGGCCATCGGTCAGGCCATCGACCTCGACTCCCTCGGCGGCAACGGCCCCGAGGTCAGCCCCCGGCGCACCATCGCCGTCGAAGCCGACACCGGCGCCACGTCGCTGGCCGACGTGTGGGCCGGCGGCGACGCAGCCAAGGGCCCGCGCAGCCTCATCGACGCCATCGCCGACGGCCGCCGATCCGCCGCCGCCATCCACCGCTCCTTCGGCGGCACCCTGCCCTCGGACGATCCCGGCCACATGGTCGAGCTGAAGCAGTTCCACCGCCTCGACGACCTCTACGACCGCGTCGACCGGGTTCCGATCCCCATGCTCGACACCGGCCGCCGCATGGGCCTGGCCGAGGTCGAGGTCGGCTTCACCGAAGAGCAGGCCCGCTGCGAGGCCAACCGGTGCCTGCGGTGCTTCGCCAACATCGAACTCGACGTCACCAAGTGCGTCCTGTGCGCGCTGTGCGCCGACGTGTGCCCGGTCGATGTCATCTCGCTGGTGCCCGCCGAGGAGGTCGACCCCACCGTCGCCCCCGGCCAGACCGCCCTGTTGATCGACGAGACCCGCTGCATCCGCTGCGCGTTGTGCATCGAACGCTGTCCCCCGGACGCGCTGTCCATGGGGATGTGGACCGGCATTGGAGTACCGACATGACCGTCACCGAACCGCCCGACGCCCGGCCCGGCCCGGAGCCCGAGCCGGCGGTGCGTCCCGCGCCCCGGCCGGCCGCCGGCGAGGCGGACCTGTTCGACCGGGTCCGCGAGACATCGATCGGCAAGTCGGTGTGGCGCACGCCACGGCGTAAGACGCCGCGCGACCGGGCGGCGGCGCACTGGGCGAGCTTCCTGCTGCACCTCTACCCGGTGAAGATGAAGAAGTCCGAGATCCGCTTCACCGCGACCTGGTATCTGGGTGTCATCTCGACGGTGCTGTTGGGCTCGCTGATCGTGTCGGGCTTCTACCTGATGTTCTTCTACGTGCCGTCGCCGAATCAGGCGTACTCCGACGTGCAGGGCCTGTCGACCGACGTCGCCTTCGGCCAGTACATCCGAAACGTGCACCGCTGGTCGGCGCACCTGATGGTCCTCGCCGTCGTGGCCCACATGTGCCGGGTCTTCTACCGGGGCCGCTACAAGGCGCCCCGTGAGGGCAACTGGGTCATCGGCGTGGTGCTGTTGGGCCTGACGCTGCTCATGAGCTTCACCGGCTACCTGCTCCCGTGGGATCAGCTGGCCTACTGGGCCGTCGTCGTCGGCTCCGAGATGGCGGCCTACGTGCCGATCTTCGGCGACACCGTCCGAGAGGTGCTGCTGGGCGGCCCGATCGTGGGCGCCAGCACCCTGCTGCGCTTCTACGTCCTGCACGTCGCCGTGCTGCCCACGCTGATCGTCACGGTCCTCACCCTGCACATGTGGCGGTGGCGCAAGGACTCGATGCTCGAGACCGAGAGGAACGAACCCGATGTCTGATGCCGTCGACGAGACCCCGGTGAACCTCCGTCACGAACCCGCCGCCGTCGGCCCCAAGCGGGTCCTCGGCGTCGTGCCCGGCAAACCGGTCGCGGGCGAGCGCAAGGAGCCCGACGACGACGAGATGGTCATGGTGTGGCCGCACCTGCTGGTCCGCCACGGCGTCGCGGCGATGGCCACGCTGTTCGTCGTGCTGCTCATCAGCATCTTCTTCGACGCCCCGCTGCGGGCCATCGCGAACCCGACGGTCACGCCCAACCCGGAGAAGGCGCCGTGGTACTTCGCCGCCCTCCAGGAACTGCTGGCCCACTTCCACCCGCTGGTCGCCGGTGTGCTCGTGCCCGGCACGATCGTCATCGGGCTCATCGCGCTGCCCTACATCGACCGCAGCCCGTGGGTCCAGGCCCGGCACCGCAAGGTCGCCGTCACCACCTTCACGACGTTCCTCGTGATCTGGATCGTCCTCACCATCATCGGATTCGCCTTCCGCGGCCCCAACTGGTCGTGGGTCTGGCCCTGGCAGGAATGGCACGGAGAGCTATGAGCGACGAGACCCCCGTTCGTATCAACATCGCCGACTCGTCCGGCGACCAGTCGCCGATCGAGCGACGCTCGTTCCTGTCCAACATGTGGAAGGCAGGTGCCGTCATGGTCGGCGCCGCCGGCCTCTGGACCAGCTGGGACCTCATCAAGCCGCTGCCGTCGGCGGGGTTCGGGGGCCTCGTCCGTGCGGTGCCGCCCGAGGCGGTGCCCGAGGTCGGCGTCGTCGAGGTGCCGGTCGCCCGGTCGTACCTCACCCGCATCAACGGCGAGATCATCGCCATCAACGAAAAGTGCACCCACCTCGGCTGCAAGGTCCCGTTCTGCGCCACCTCGGGCCAGTTCGAATGCCCCTGCCACGGATCGATCTTCAACCGGGCGGGGGAGTTCCTGGCCGGCCCATCGCCGCGCGGACTGGATCGCTTTCCCATCGAGGTCGCCGACAGCGGCCTGATCTACATCGACACCGGTACGACGATCGACGGCGCCGCCCCCGGAGTGACCACCATCGACGAGCCCCCGACCGGGCCGTCGTGTGCCACCGAGGGAGGTCACTAGTGACCTACGACCACAAGGGCGACGCCGAGCTCGAGGCCTCGACCAACCGGGTGATGATGTGGGGCGCAGGGCTGTTGTTCGCCATGGCGCTGGTGTTCCCGCTGTACCGCTGGGTCGAGCCCACCAACCGGGCCGAGGCCCGCGAGGAGCAGCTGCTGTCGCTGCAGCAACAGGGCGAGGAGCTGTTCGACATCAGCTGCTCGTCGTGCCACGGCATCGCAGGCGAGGGCCTGTCTGGTCCCGCGTTGAACTCGAAGCAGTTCCTCACGTCGGCCACCGATGACCAGGCGTCCCAGCTGATCGCCGTGGGCATCCCCGGCACGCAGATGAACGCCTACTCCCAGGAGTTCGGCGGCCCGCTGACCAGCGAGCAGATCCGGGCGATCACGACGTTCATGCGCTCGTGGGAGGAGACCGCGCCCGACGTCCCCGAGTGGCGCGCCATGCTCGGTCAATGACGCCCGACGAACCGCGCCGGGTCGTGGTGGTCGGGGCCGGTATCTCCGGCCTCGCAGCTGCGCATCACCTGCGGACGGTTGCACCGGCGGTCGAGGTCTTGGTGCTCGAACGCTCCGACCGCGCCGGGGGCATGGTGCAGACCGAGGTGGTCGACGGCCGGGTGGTCGAGCTCGGCCCCGAGGGGTTCGTCAGCAACCGGCCCGAGGCCCTCGACCTGGTCGAAGCCGTGGGCCTCTCCGAGGAACTCGTGGTCGACGGTCCCGCTCCCCGGCGT
>JBKAGO010000019.1:0-6735 GCA_046290435.1 Acidimicrobiales bacterium | reverse complement strand
CTCCGTGACTTCAGACATCACGATCGTCCCAGCTCAGGAGGCCTTTTTGGTGGACGCGCCCCCGTCACCCCATCAACGCAGCGGTGGATTCAGGCTGAGTGCTTGGGCGCGATCGCCGAGCACCTCAGGACGGTGCACATGGTCGGCGCATGCAGCGTGATCGCCGGGTCCCATCTGACCACGGGGCCGCCTCGGCCCGGAACGAAGAAACCCCAGGAGGCCCTTGTGGGGCCTGACCTGGGGTTTCTCGCCGTACGCCCCCTGGGACTTGAACCCAGAACCTGCGGATTAAGAGTCCGATGCTCTGCCAATTGAGCTAGAGGCGCTTGTATTCGTACTGCCTATCTGCATTCGGAACGACCGAGCCCCTACGGACCCGGCATCCCGGGCGGAGCAACCCACCGAGGCAGGTACTCCTCCGGGTGACCGACGGGACTTGAACCCGCGACCACCGCGACCACAACGCGGGGCTCTACCAAACTGAGCTACGGTCACCACGACTCGCCGAAGCGAGGCGGTGCACCAATATAGGCCCTCGCGTCGCCCCCGACACCATCGGATTCCTCCGGGGCACCGATGCGAGGGTTGGTGTCAGCGCCGGAGCAGGTCCCGGATCGCCATGACGGCCTCGGCCTCGGCCTCCCGACTCGGCCCACAGGGCGTCAGATTCAGCAACGACGCTCCCGCCTCGACGTAGCGGGACAGCAACGATGCGATCTGTTCGGGGGTGCCCACGGGCGTGTACCGCTCGAACAGCTCGAAGTTGAGTCCGTAGAAGCGTTCCATCGCGGTGGCGACGTGGCTGCGGCCCTCTGCCGGCGTGTCGCCGACACCGATCCACGCCTGCAGGCCGTGACGCCATGCGACCCGGCGCTCGGTTGCCATCGCCGTGATCTTCGCCGTGGCCTCGGCGAAGCGTCTCGGGGAACACCAGGTTGCGAGCCACCCGTCGCCGAGGCGGGCGACCCGGCTCAGTGCCGCATCGCTGCGTCCACCGACGACGAAGGGGACCCTGGTCGGTGGCGTCGGTCGGATCCGACCGGCCTCGAAATCGAAGAACCGGCCGTCGCCGTCGACGGTCTCGCCCTCGAGGAGACGTCGGACCAACAGCATCGCCACGTCGGTCCGCGCCCCTCTGGTGGCGGGATCGATGCCGCACACCTCGAACTCGTGACGGTCCTCGCCACCGACGCCGACGCCGACGGTGAGGCGGCCGGGAGCGACCTGTGCGAGCGAGGCGATCTGGCGGGCGGCGACCATGGGGTGACGGAGCGCCAACAACATGACCCCGACCTCGAGGTCGAGCCGGGGTTCGAGACCGGCGACCGCGGCGAGGTGGGTCAACCCGTCGATGCCATGGCCCCCGACGAAGCTCACATGATCCGCTGAGAAGACGTGATCGATACCGCCGTCGGCGATCGCAGCGAGGCGGGCCCGCTGCTGTTCGGGCTCGAGGTCCCACAGATCCCACGGTGTGCTGATCCCCACTCTGACACCCATGGCGCCAGATCATGCCACGCGACGCTCCGCTGGTCGGAAACCCGCGGCGGAACGGCATTCGTACCATCACCGTGTCGATGGCCCTAGCCTTGACCGTCGGCCTCCGTAGCTCAGCTGGATAGAGCAGGAAACTTCTAATTTTCAGGTCGCAGGTTCGAATCCTGCCGGGGGCGCGAATGTGACAGGACGGCTGTCGGTCACGGATCGCTCGGCGCTGCGCACGGTTGCAGACCGGCGCTCGGGAGCCCATGATCTCGGCCATGGCAATCGTCGACCCTGCTATCACCTCGACGGTCGCTCGAGGCGTCTCGCAGCTGCCAGTTGGCGCGAGGGCGGTCGCCGCAGCGTGACACAGCGGTGGAACAGCGAGCCCCCCCGGTGAACGCAACGGCCACCAGCCGCGATCACGACGGCGTCGAGCTCTACGAAGCTCCACCCGCCCGACGCAGCTTCTCACCGGGGGAGTGGTTGCGGCCGCTGATCGGCGTCGTCTTCGTGGTCGTCGGGCTGCTGCTCGACACCGTCGCCGAGGAAACCACCAGCGGCGTCGAATCCGACATCGTCGAAGGGTTCAGCAACCTCCCGGACCGCGTCGAGGAAGCGCTCATCGGCGTGGCCCAGCTCGTGGCGACACTCGTGCCACTCGCCGGCCTCGTCATCCTCCTCGTCCGCCGCCGGTGGTTACTGCTCCTCCAGCTCTGGCTCGCGTCGACGGTCGCCGGCCTGGTGCTCGCCTTCGTCCAGTCCGCGCTCGGCGATCGAGCGAGTTCCATCATCCTGGCGGAGCGAACCGTCTCGAGCGCGTGGCTCGTCGACCCGCAGTTCCCGACCACCGAATACCTGGCCAGCGCCGCCGCCATCGCCAGCGTGGCCAATCCATGGCTCGCCCGCCGATGGAAGCGTGCGGTGTGGGGCTGGACCGGTTTGCTGGTCGCGCTGCGGATCCTCGGATCGGGCCACGGCATCCTCGACGTCGCGCTCGCCGTGTCGCTCGGTGTGGTGATCGGCTCGGTCGTGGTGCTCGTCCTCGGTTCGCCCAACGCCGAGCCCGCACCCGAAGAACTCCTCGACGGGCTCCGGTCCTGCGGGGTCGAACCGACGGCCGTCGAGCGGGCAGTGGCGGGGTCGGATCAGTCGCACTTCCGGATCCATCGCTCGGAGGGGCCGGATCTGTTCGTCAAGGTCAGGACACCCGACGACCGCAGTTCGGACCTGCTCAACCGCATCTATCGGGCCGTCCGTCTCCGGTCGTCGGAGGTCGAACGCCCGTACAGCACGCTGAAGCGCAGGGTCGAACACGAGGCCCTGATGCTGTTGTCGGCCGGTCGGGCCGGCGCCGACTGTCCCGAGTTGGTCTGTGTCGGCGAGACCGACGGCGGTTCGGTGTTCCTCGTCGCCGAACACATCGACGCCGCCGCAGCGACCGACGTCGACGTCACGGCCTTGAACGACGAGATCCTCCGGGATCTCTGGAGCCAGGTCGGAGCCCTCCACGAAGCACGGATCTCGCACCGCGAGCTCACCCTCGCGAACGTCCTGGTGGACACCGCCGGCAATCGGACCTGGCTCGTCGACATGGAGGCGGCCGAGCTGGCCGCCTCCGCCCGTGACCGCGGACGCGACGTGGCAGAGCTGCTCGTCGACCTGGCGCTGACCGTCGGACCCGACCGCGCCGTGGACTCGGCCGTCGCAGTGCTCGGCCAGGACGAGGTCGCGTTGTCCCTCGCCCGTCTGCAGCCGGTCGCCCTGGCCGCAGCGACACGTCGTCGCCTGAAGCGGGACAAGGGACTGCTCGAACGCCTGCGGCTCACGGTCGAGGACCGGACCGGCGCCCGAGACGTGGAACTCGATCGCATCGAGCGCGTGAGTCCGCGCACAATGTTCATGATCGCGGCGTTGACGCTGGCGTTCTATTCGTTGTTGCCGCAGTTCGCCAACGTCGGCGACACCATCGATGCATTCGGCGATGCGCGCTGGGTGTGGATCATCGCGCTCCTCGCGGCCTCGGTGTCGACCTATGTGTTCGCGACGATCTCGCTGCTGGGTTCGGTCGCCGACCCGGTGCCGATCGGTCCTGCGGCCAGGTCGACGGTGGCCTCGGCCTTCGCTGCGCTCGTCGGTCCCGCGACCACCGGCCGCATGGCCCTGGCGGTGCGCTTCCTGCAGCGCGCCGGCATCGACACGGCCGACGCCTCGGCGTCGACGGCTCTCAACGCCGGCGCCGGTCTGCTGACCCACCTGTTGCTGCTCTTCAGCTTCTTCGCGTGGACGGGGAGCGCCGATGTGGGTGGCTTCTCGGCGCCCGACTCGAACACCGTCCTGCTGGTCCTCGCCGCAGTGGCGGGGGTCGTCGCCGTCGCGATGCTCCTGGGTCCGGTTCGCCGGCGCGTCGTGACCCCCGCCCTGCAGGCCTTGCAGCGAGCGCGACGCTACGTGACCCGTGTCGTCCGGAGCCCGCTGCGTGTCCTCGCCCTGCTCGGTGGCTCCAGCCTGATCACCCTCAGCTATGTCGCAGGGTTGGTCTTTTCGATCGAGGCGTTCGGCGGCGGCCTGTCGATCCCCCAGATCGGCGCGGCCTATCTCGGAGCGGCGGCGATCGCCAACCTGGCACCCACTCCCGGCGGACTCGGCGCCCTGGAGGCGGCGATGATCGCCGCTCTGACCGGCTTCGGCCTGGGCGACGCCCAGGCCGTCTCGTCGGTGCTGACGTTTCGGCTCGCCACCTACTGGCTCCCGATCCTGCCGGGCTGGCTCACGCTCCTATGGATGCAGCGCAACGGCGAGATCTGACGACGCAGTGTCAGCCCTCGGCCTTCATACGCTGGCGGCGCTGGGTCAGCAGGAACTCGGTGTAGCCGTTGGGCTGCTGACGTCCCTCGAGGACCAACGCCATCGCTGCCTGGAACGGGATGCTCCTGTCGAGGTCCGGGGTCATCGGGTGATATCCGGCATCGCCGGCGTTCTGGCGGTCGACGACCTCGGCCATACGGGCCATGGTCTCACCGACCTGGGCTTCGGTCAGCACCCCGTGGTGGAGCCAGTTGGCGATGTGCTGGGACGAGATGCGCAGCGTGGCCCGGTCTTCCATCAGCTCGACGTCGTTGATGTCGGGGACCTTCGAACACCCCACGCCCTGGCCCACCCAACGGGCCACGTAGCCGAGGATGCCCTGGGCGTTGTTGTCGAGCTCGCGCTGGATCTCGTCGGGCGTGAGCTCCCGGTCGGGCGGCAGAACGGGGATCTCCAACATGTCCAGCACCGGCGCCGGCTCGCGTTCGGCCAGCTCGGCCTGGCGAGCGGCGACATCGACCTCCAGGTAGTGCAGTGCGTGCAAGGTGGCCGCAGTGGGGGAGGGAACCCACGCGCAGGACGCCCCTGCAAGGGGATGCGCGACCTTCTCCTGGAGCATCGCGGCCATGTCGTCCGGACGCGCCCACATGCCCTTGCCGATCTGGCCGTGGCCGAGCAGACCGGTGGCCAGGCCCACGTCGACGTTGGCGTCCTCGTAGGTGGTGAGCCAGGTGGCGGACTTCATCTCGCCCTTCGGAACGAGCGGTCCGACCTCCATGTTGGTGTGGATCTCGTCGCCGGTGCGATCGAGGAAACCGGTGTTGATGAACACCACCCGCTCGGCGGCCGCTGCGATGCACGCCGCGAGGCTCAGCGACGTGCGGCGCTCCTCGTCCATGATGCCCATCTTGATCGTGTTGGGCTCGAGGCCGAGGAGCTGCTCGACGCGGCCGAACAGTTCGGTGGCCAGCGCGACCTCGTCGGGGCCGTGCATCTTGGGCTTCACGATGTAGATCGACCCGGCCGGACTGTTGCGATGGGGACCGGTGCCCCGGACGTCGTGGACCGCGCACCACGCGGTGAACGCGGCATCGAGCAGGGTCTCGTGCACCGGCGAACCGTCGAGGCGGACGATGTCGGTCAGCAGGTGCAAGCCGACGTTGCGGACCAGCATCAGGCTGCGGCGCCGCAGCACGTGCTCGGTGCCGTCGGGACCGACGATCGCCCGGTCGGCCTCGAGGGACCGGGTCAGTTCCTGGTCGCCCTTGCGGAACGTGACGGCGAGATCGCCGCGCATCAGGCCCAACCAGTTGCGGTACGCACCGACCTTGTCCTCGGCGTCGACCGTCGCCACCGAGTCCTCGCAGTCCATGATCGTGCTGAGCGCCGACTCGACCATGATGTCCGCGACGTGCGCGGCGTCGCCGGCGCCGATCGAATCGGTGGCATCGATGACGATCTCGAGGTGGAGGCCGTTGCGAGCCACCACGACGCTGGTGGGAGCGTCGGCATCGCCGGTGAAGCCGGTGAACTGGGCCGGATCGGCGAGACCCACGACCGAGCCGTCGGCGAGGGCCACCGCGAGTGCACCGTCGCGCACCGCGTAGGCGGTCGCGTCGGCGTGCGAACCCGAGCTGAGCGGCACTCGCTGGTCCAGCAACTCGCGGCCGAAGGCGATGACCTTTGCACCTCGCACGGGGTTGTAGGCCCCGCCGCGGCCGGCGCCCTCGTCCTCGGAGATGACGTCGGTGCCGTACAGCGCGTCGTAGAGGCTGCCCCAGCGGGCGTTCGCGGCATTGAGCGCGTAACGGGCGTTGTCGACGGGCACCACGAGCTGGGGTCCCGCGATGGATGCGATCTCGGGGTCGACGTCGGCGGTGGCCACCTGCACCTGCCCGGGGTCGGGCACCAGATAGCCGATCTCGCGGAGGAACGCCTCGTAGGCGTCGCGGTCGTGGGGCTGCCCGCGGTGCTCGACATGCCATGCGTCGATGCGCGCCTGGAGGTCGTCTCGGTGGTCGAGCAGCGCCTGGGCACGGGGCACGAGGTCGTCGAGGAGCGCTTCGAGGCCGCCCCAGAAGGCGTCGGGGTCGACCCCGGTGTCCGGCGCGAGCTCGTCGGCGACGAAACGATGCAGGACCTCCGCGACCTCGAGGCGCCCGATGGAGACATGTGCGTTCGGCATGGCAGCAACCCTAACGGTCGGTGAGTGGGGGTATCGAAGAGACGAGCGCGTCGATTCACCGGTGGGCTCGGGGCCGGTGCCTTGGTCCGACGCGTCGCGGCCGTCGCGTCCAGATGACGCGACGGCCGCTCGATTCGAGCACTGCGGCGGGGCTGCAGTCTCCTAGACGGTTAGTTCCAAGGGGTTCGCGCGGTGCGCGCGATGATCCACCACTCAGGGCGCGAGGGTGTCCACGATCAGGGGGCTTGAACAGACCCTGA
>JBKAGO010000018.1:0-8333 GCA_046290435.1 Acidimicrobiales bacterium | reverse complement strand
TTCGACGCGCACCACCACCCACGAGCCGACCGTCGCCACCCACCACGACCGCCAACGCCCCGACCCTCGCCACCCAGGCCGGCTAATGAACGGTCCGGGTCAGTACAGCAGGTGCACGCGTCCGGCGATGCGGGTGACGATGCTGCGCTGGGGGGTCGAGTCGAGACCGTCGAGGGCGATGACGACGGTGCGCCTGCCGCGCCGCTGGGTGGTGACGAGCTCGTCGGCACCGTCGTCGTCTGTGTCGGCGGCGGCGACGAGGCGCCCGAAACCGCGCGGCCGTCCGGGTGTGTCGATGATGATGGCGTCGGCGCCGTCGAACCGGAAGATCCGGCCGCGGTTGCCGCCCGCGATGATGTCGTCGATGCCGTCGCCGTCGGTGTCGGCCAAGACGATGCTCTGGCCGAGACGTTCGCCGGGTCGGGCGGCGGTGGTGGCGTCGGTGGCGTCGAGGGTGCGCCCGGCCCGGGGACGACGGGGCTCGATCACGGCGACTGCTCCGCCATTGCGCTGTCCGACTGCCGGGGTGCCGGCCACGATCTCGTTCGCACGGTCGCGGTCGACGTTGCCGATGGCCAGGGTGGCGACACCGGCCATGTCGATGGTGCGCATCGGCCGGGCTCGCGGCGCGTTGCGTCGGGTCGGGTGGATGGTGACGGCGGCGTCGGCGGCGACGACGAGTTCGGCCTGTCTGTTGCCGAGCACGTTGCCCACCGCGATGGCCCGCCCGAAGCCGTCGGCGCCTCGCGGCGCGGTGAGGGTCGCGAGGCGTCGCAGCCCCCCACCACGGGAGGTCCAAACGGTCACGCGCCCGTTGCCGGCATCGGGCTGGCCGATGATCAGTTCCTTGCCGGGGCGGCGGTTGGCGTTCGCGATGACGGCGGTGACCTCGCCGCGGACACCACCGCCGCCGGCGATGCCGGTGCGGACGGTCCGGTCGGCGAAGTGGGTGGTGATGACGGTGCGGGTCCGGGTGGTGGTGACGACGACGAGATCGTCGATGCCGTCGCCGTCGAGGTCGCCGCAGGCCACGGCCCGGGCTCGGCCCCGATGCCGAGCGCTGCCGTCGGCGTCGATGGCGACGGTTGCATTGCCGGAGCCGATGACGAGCTCGTCGATGCCGTCGCCGTCGCTGTCGCAGTCGTTGCGGGCACCGCCGAGCCCGGGACCGACCGGGGGTCGGGGCGCCCACTCGACGATCGCCGACGTGCCCTTGTCGATGGTGAACTCGCTGTCGTAGCGCACGCGGATGTGCCAGGCACCGATGTCGAGGTCCTCGATGGTGACGCTGCAGCGACCTGCGCACGACGAATCACGATTCGCGACACTGCGCCACTCGCCCACGCCGATGACCTCGCGGATCCAGTCAGCGGGCGTCGATGCGTTGTCGGTCGTTGCCGGCGCGACGTTCTCGATGGTGGTCACGCCACAGGTGCGGTCATCTTCGCCGATCAGGCCGATGAGCTGGGGTGAGGCACCCGCATTCACCCACACACCTGCCCCGGCGACGTTCGGGCAGGTCGCATCGATGTTCTCGTCTTGGGCGTGCGTGGACAGTCGCGTGCACGAGTGTCTCGTGCTGTCGTAGATCGAGCCCCACGCCAGCGCGCATGCGTCGTTCTGCTCTACTGCGAGCCAGTCGAGCCTCTGCGTCCTGAAGGCCTGCCGCTCGGATCCGGGCGTTGCCCAGGTGGTGATGATGGCAGGGAACGCGTCGAACCCCGGGCAGAGCTCGGCGCAGCTGTGTCGTTCCTCGCCGGGGGTTTCCAGGACAGCCACATATCCCGAGGGGTCCACGGCGCGGTCCAGCGTGATGACGGCGTGATTGGCATCGTTCGGGTCACCGCCGTTGCCCGGTGCGATTTCGATGGCGAGAACTCGGGCGATGTTGCGCTCGTCGATGGCTCCATCGAAGCGCTCTGTCGCGCTGACGACGGTCGGGTTCGCATGTCGCCGGGCGCAGCCCGCAGTGGTGAGCACGTGACGAGCACTGACGAGGACGCCATCGCAGTAATGCCGGTCGGCGATCGAAGCGGTGCCTGGTCTGATGAGCGCGACCGCAGCTCGTTCGGCTGCGCCGAGGCGTTCGCCGAAGCTGTCGGCAGCTTGCGGCAGCGGAATCCGTCTGCCTGTGGCGCTCCTCGATGCCGGGGCGTTCGTGCCGATCGGCCGAGCCTCGATGAAGCTCCCCGATCCGGGCTGGCCGTTGAAGCCCACGGTGACGTCGTTCTCCCAGACCTGAGCGGTGGTGAATGCATCGGCTGCGGCCGGGGGAGCGGCGAGCGCGAGGGTCGCGGCGATGGTGGCGCAGGTGGCGGCGATGGCGGTGAGGGTTCGGGTTCGCATGATCTCGGTGGCGACGCCCGCGGGGTGTGGAGCCCACGACCGTGGTCGAGGGCGCGAGGGCAGTCAACGTCACGATCGGCGGCTCCGAGGCCTCGTTGACCGACGACTTGTTCGGTCGTCGCAGCGGCCCGCAGGGATGGGTCGGGCGGCCCAGGTGCGGTGTCGCGGTGCGAGAACGGTCCGGTCGACCCACCGGCAGGGGTGGGAACGAGGGCCGGGTGGGTGAGCTCACCCGGGCCGGTGCCTCGCCGCCCCTCGTTCGCCGGGCCGGATGGCTCGGTCGCGGGATTCCGATGCGGTGACGCCGGGATGTGACCGAACACTTCGTCGTTCACGGCGGGCGGCGCCGCCGCCGACAGCCTTCGGGAGCGCCCCCGACCGGGGGCGCGGCGCGGAGGAGAGACCATGATCGACGGTGTTGCCTCGTGAGAGCTCTCGCCGTCGTTCTCGGGGTGCTGTCCGTGCTCGTCTGGGCACCGGCCGCGGCGTCATCACCCGACTCGCCGGAGCCGGGCCTGTCGGTGTCGTCGGCGTCGTCGGTGTCGTCGCTGCCACTGGGGGACGTGACCACGCCCGAGCTCGTGGTCGAGGTGGCGCACTCGTCGGCGGGGCCGGTCATCGATGTGTCGTGGCCGCACGACCGGCGCGACGAGACGTCATGGCTGGGCTTCGCCGATTACATGGTGGAGTACCGGCAGATCTCCGGTCCGTCGGTTCCTTCGTCGATGATCATCGGGGGTACGCCGGCGACCGACGCGGATGCGCCGTGGCAGGTGCAGCTGGCATTCGATCTGCACCGGAACGGTCCTGCGCAGGTGTTCTGTGGTGCGGTCATGGTGTCGCCGCGTCACGTGATGACGGCTGCGCACTGTCTCGAGAGTGTGTGGTGGCGGCGTGTGGCGCCGTTGCGGGTGGTCATCGGTGAGACGCGTGTGTCGGGCGCCAATCCCAGCTACCGCGTGCAGTCCGTGCGCATGCATCCGGAGTGGGATCGGTCGCTCCTGCGCAACGACATCGCGATCCTGACCTTGACCGAGCCCGCGCCGGATGCGGTGGTGTTGCCCATGTGGCGCGACGGCGCCGGTCCGGTCGCCTCCACGCCGGTGCAGATCGCAGGCTGGGGTCGCATCGATGGTTCGACCGGTGCGAAATCGTCGGACCTGCTGCTGATGTCGGGGGTCGTGGCCGCCTCGCCGGGTGCGCCGTGCCCCGGTCGGGGTTCGCAGTTCCATGCGCCGGCACACATCTGCGTTGTCGACGATGCACCGACGGCGTCGCAGTCGGCCTGCAACGGCGACTCGGGTGGGCCGCTGACGATGGTGCACGACGACGAGGTCTTCGTCGTCGGCCTGACCTCGTGGGGAACCCGCAACTGCCCGCTGGGCGATCCGGTGGTCTACACGCGGCTGTCGACCTACGCGTCGTGGGTGGATTCGGTCATCGCCGAGCCGGTGGGGACCTCGGCGTGGGTCAACGGCTACGGCCCCGAGTCGGAGCGCACCATCGCCTTCGTCTCGTCGGGCCATCACGCGGCCGGCACCGACGGGTTCGTGCCGGTGCCCATGCTGCCCGGCGCGACCTACGAGGTGACGGTGACGTCGGTCAACACAGCGTGGTCGCCCACGAACTCCGAGGCCCGCCAGTACTGGGACTCGGCCGCGCAGGTGACCTTCACGGTCCCGGACCCGCCGACGCCCACTCCCACGCCGACACCGACGCCCACCCCGACGACAGCCCCGCAGCCGACGGCGACGCCGCAGCCGACACCGGCCCGGCCAGATGCGGTCGGGCCGCCTGCGTCGACGCCGCGGCCGATCGTGCCCGACCCGCCGGCGCCCGGGGTGGTCGCGACCGACCACGCGTGCGATGTCGCCCGCCCGGAACCGGGTGTCGTGTGCGCCGACTTCGACGGCGACGGGTTGAACGATCGCGCCGAAGCGTCGAAGCGAGCGCGTGTCGGTCGGTTCGCTCGAGCCGGCGTGGTACGGGTGGTCCACGGGAACGGCGGCAGGGTGTCGGTGCTGTCGGCCGGCGACGTCGGGCCGGGACGGGCGCTGCGCTGGGCCTTGTTCGGCTCGGCCCTTGCTGCCCACGACTTCGATGGCGATGGCTTCGACGACCTCATCGTCGGTGCCCCGGGCATGCGGGTGGGACGCGCGCAGCGCGCCGGTGCGGTGGCGGTGTTCTCGGGGTCGGCGGTGGGGCTGATGCCGACGGAGCTGGTCACCCAGAACAGTCCGGGTGTCCGGGACCGATCGGAGCGCGGCGATCGTTTCGGCGCCGACATCGACCTCAGGGTCCTTCGCAACCGCGTGGTCGTCGTCGTGGAGGTACCGGGCGAGCGCCTGCGTCGGGCAGCGTCCCGGGGAGCTGTGCACCGGTTCGTCGTCGGCACCGATGGGTTCACCACCGCCAGCCCCATCCGCAACTTCGTCCGCTCCGGCGCAATCTGAGATTGCTGTGCCCGGGCGCGCTGCTCAGGGGGTGACGGGCGGGCGGGACTCGACGCTCGACCACATCGCTTCGTCGGGTGTGGCCAGGACCCGCTCGTAAACCGCCGCCGGGTAGGCGAGGTGTGGGCCGGGGCTGTCGGGGCCGGGCTGGGGCACGGGTTCGGCCGGGCGTTCGTAGTCGGCGGGCTCGATGTAGCGGGCGAGGTCGTCGGCGTCGATGCCGGCCAGCGCGACGACCTCGGGATCGATCCAGGACCGTTCGTCGATGCCCGAGCCGGTGGCGATCTCGAGTGCGAGGCCCTCGGGGCCGGCGAAGTAGACCGACTGGCACATGCCGTGGTCGATCGGGCCGATGACCGGCACGCCGTGGGAGCGGATGCGGTCCCGCAAGGCCAGGAGGTCGTCGAGGGAGTCGACGCCGAGGGCGACGTGTTGCATCGTGCCGCCGGGCAGCGGGCCACCGGCGTTGCCGGCGTGGGTGAGGCCGAGCTCGTGGGTGGAGGTGTTGGCGGGGTGCTGCACGAACGCGATGTACGACGACGGGTTGAGCTCGACGAACCCATGGAAGGTGTCGGGTACGCCGTGCATCCAGTAGAGCGCCTTGAGTTCGCCACCGAGCACGGTGGTGAAGAACTCGATCTGGGCCTTGATGTCGGTGGTCGAGATCGCCAGGTGATGGACGCCGTTGGGGTGCAGTGCCATGCGCTGAAGGGTAGGACATCCCCGGCGGACGGATCATCGGTGAGCGCCGGCTGACACGCGCTGATCCGACCTGGGACGATGGGGCGATGTGGTTCGAGGAGTTGGTCGGGTTCCCCGAAGGCAGTGTCCCCGAGAGCCGTGGCGCCGATGTCCGGGCGCGTCTGCGCATCGAGGGCGAGGAGATGGTCTCGACGGTCAACGGGCGCCGCATGCGCTGTGGGTCGCTCGAGCTGGCGTCGCTGGACGAGCTCCGCCGCCGGACGGCCGGGCTGGGCGGGGGCTCGGCGCAGCTGTCGTTGCGTGAGGTCGTGGGCAACGCCGGGTGGCTGCACCGCGACGAGCGCAACGCGGGGGCGGTGTTCCAGGCGGCGTCGCAGTTCAACCTGTTGGAGATGGTGGCGCCCGAGGTGACGCCCGAGGCCGGCATCGCCGGCTACGAGAACGACGCGACCCAGGGGCCGGCGTGCGCGGTGGCGTGTGGTGCGGGGACGATCCTGCGGAACTACTTCGTCGAGGTGAACGGCCGTATCGGCCAGAGCGCCGACAACCAGATCGACTGCTTGGCCGACGTCGGTGTGCACCTGTTCGGTGCCGGTGCCGGTGCCGGTGATGGTGATGGTAACGGCGACGCCGGGCCGGCGTGGACGATGCGCAACGGCTACGCGATGTTCGACGCAGCCGGGCTCGAACGCGTCGACGACCGGTTGGCGTCGATGTCTGCGGCCGAGCTGGACGAGGTCCGGGCCCGGCTGCGTGTCGGCGTGCACCACGACGTCGAGGTCACCACGGCGCCGTCGGGTCATGTCGTGACCCAGGTGTACTGCTCGGCGTTGCCGGTGGCGTACAACCGCCTGCCGTCGGAGGCCTTCGAGCGGTTCGCCCGGCTGGTGCTCGAGGCTGCGTACGAGGCGACGCTGCGGGCCGCGGCGCTGGCCACAGCCCGCAGCGGGAACCCGACGGTGTTCCTGACGATGCTCGGCGGTGGCGTCTTCGGCAACGACACGGCCTGGATCATCGACGCGATCGACCGTGCCTGCACCATGGCTGCGGACCTGCCGCTCGACGTCGCAATCGTCAGCTTCCGGTCGTCCTCGCCGGCCGTCGCCGAGCTGGTGGGGCGGTAGACCCGCGGGTCAGACCACGAGGGGGGCGCCGAGCGACACGCCCGACCGTGTCGCCACGGCGGCGCGAAACGCGTCGTAGGGCAGGGCCGTGCTGCCGCTGCCGCCACGCACCGACACGATCGTGCCGTCGTCGCGGGTGAACTGCAGCTCCTCGCCCTGGGAACGAAACCCTTCGGTGTCGGCGATGCGCAGGGTGTCTTCGTCGACGACCTCCAGCCGGGTCGGCGACGCGGCGGGGTCGGCCATGGTGGGCGACAGCTGGTAGAGGCACCCCCCGAGCGCCACGATGTCGTACACACCCCACAGCGACGCGAACCGTCCCGTGAACGACACGAGATCGACGGGCGTGTCGTCCGCCGCATCGTTTGCATTCGACGATGCATCGTGCCCACGAGACGACGCCAGGTCGATCAGCTTCACGATCGCCGCGGCCCACGCACCGGCAGGGCCGTCGATGGCGTTGGTGAGCACGCTGACCGCCAACCGGTCGACGGGATCGAACCATGTCCGTGTGATGTGGCCGGGATACCCGCCGCCGTGGCCGAGGACACGACGGCCGCCGATCTCCATCGACTCGAAACCGAGACCGTAGGACGACTCGGTGCCGGCCACCTTCCACTCGGTGCGCTGCAGTTGGCGACGGGCGTCGTCGCCGAGCAGGCGGTCGTCGCCGACGAAGTGGGCCGAGGCGTACCGCACGAGGTCGTCGGCGGTGGAGTAGAACCCGGTGGCTGCCGCCATCGCAGCGGTGTCGACGTGGTCGATCGGCAGCCGCCGGTCGGCGTAGGCGAGCGCGGTGTGGCCGCCCGCATACCGTTCGGCGAGATCGGGGTCGTACTCGGGGCCGGTGTCGGCGAGGCCGAGCGGGGTGATGATGCCGTCGCGGACGACGTCTGCGTACGACGAACCGGACACACCCTCGAGGATCAGGCCGACGAGCGAGTAGGCGATGTTCGAGTACTTGAAGCGGTCGTTGCGCGGCAGGACATCGGCGGCATCGGCGGCGACGCGGAGGAGCTCGGCGCGGTCGGGGAAGGCTCGGAAGAGCTGCCAGAAATCGCCGTCGAGACCGTCACGGATCACGCCGCCGCCGTGTGACAGCAGCTCTCTGACCGTCACGTCGGCGATACCCGACCCGGCGAGTTCGGGCAGTCGTTCACCCACAGTGTCGTCGAGCCGCAGCTCGCCACGCTCGACGAACTGCATCACCGCCGTTGCGGTGAAGGTCTTCGAGTGCGAGGCGACTCGGAACGGGTGGTCCGTCCGCAACGGTTCGCCCGTGAGCTCCGACGACACGCCGTGGGCGCTCGACAGCAGGACCTCGTCGTCGTGGAGCACCGCGACCTGCACACCGGGGACCCGCTCGAAGCCGAGTCGGAACGCCAACCACGAGTCCGCGTACCGGCATGCGTCGACCACTGCGCTGCGTTCGAGTTCGCCCATCCGGCGAACGGTAGCCCTCGGCTGCACGGCGGCGTGCTCGCTATCGGGCTTCATGGACTTCATGGGCATCATCGGCTTCGAGGTGCGGGCGGTTGGCCGGTTCGTCGGTGGGAAGGAGATCCGGGTCGGTCCCGGTCGGTTGGCGGATCGGTCGGTCCGGAGCCGGGGTGTGATCCGGGTTCGTGTCCGTCGTCGGGCGGTTCGTCGTGTCGGGTGCTGTGGCGGGGTCTTGCCGCGGCTGGTCTCGCCGGTGGGGAGCTTTTCG
>JBKAGO010000017.1:0-11206 GCA_046290435.1 Acidimicrobiales bacterium | reverse complement strand
CCCGCCGATGCCTCAAACGCCACATCGCCCGCCGCCTCTACCGAATCCTCGAAAACCTCGACACAACCCCTTGACAAACATAGGAGCATCCCCAGTGGTTCCGCGACCGTGTCGGCCGCGGTGGCGGAGCGTCGCCCTCGTAGCGTGGATGCCGGTCCGGCGGCCCTCGCTTCGATATCGGCCATGATGGGCCGACAGGAGGATGGGGCATGACCACAGAGGAATCCAGCGAATCGGGGGAATCCGGTGCAACCGACGGACCCGCGGGAGCCCGCGACGCGCGCGCGACCCGCGGCGAGGCCGGGGCTCCCGACCCCTTCGCTCCGGCGCAGCTCGGGCCGATCACGCTGCGCAACCGCATCATCAAGGCCGCGACGTTCGAGGGCGTCATGCCCGACGCGCTCGTCACCCGCGAGCTGATCGACTACCACCTGGCCCCCGCACGCGGCGGCGTCGGGATGACGACCGTCGCGTACCTTGCCGTATCACCCGACGGGCGCACCCACAAAGAGTGCATCTGGATGCGTCCCGAGGCCGTGCCCGGTCTGGCGAAGCTGGCCGACGAGGTCCACGCCACCGGCGCGGCCGTCGCCGGTCAGATCGGCCACGCCGGTCCGGTGGCCAACCCCCGCTCCAACGGCGTGCCGTCCATCGCCCCGAGCAGGGCGTTCAGCGCCCTCGGGATGCGGATGATCAAGTCGGCCACCCACGCCGACCTCGAGCGGGTCCGCAACGACTACGGGCGTGCGGCCGCGCTGGTGGAGCAGGCCGGGTTCGACTCGGTCGAGATCCACCTCGGCCACAACTACCTGCTGAGCGCATTCCTGGCGCCCGGGCTCAACAAGCGCGACGACATCTACGGCGGCAGCCTCGAGAACCGGGCCCGGTACCCCCGCGAGGTCGTCCGTACCGTTCGCGAAGCGCTCGGCGATCACGTCGCCTTCACGGCGAAGCTCAACATGGTCGACGCCATCCCCGGCGGGCTGAAGATCGACGAGAGCCTCGAGGTCGCACAGATGCTGGCCGACGACGGTTGCCTCGACGCGCTCGAGCTCACCGGCGGCAGCTCGTATGGCAACCCGATGTTCCTGTTCCGCGGCGACGCGCCCGTCGCGGAGTTCGCCCAGACCCTGCCGCGGCTGCTGCGGCCCGGGTTCAAGCTGATGGGCGACAAGCTGATGAAGAGCTACCCGTTCGAGGAGGCGTACTTCGCCGAGCAGGCGGCCCGCTTTCGCGACGCGGTCGACCTGCCGATCATCCTGCTCGGGGGCATCAACCGCCTCGACACCATCGAGGCGGCGATGGCCGACGGTTTCGCCTTCGTGGCCATGGGCCGGGCGCTGCTGCACCAGCCCGACCTGGTCAGCCGCATGCAGGCCGGTGAACAGGCGGCCGGGGAGTGCATCCACTGCAACCGGTGCATGCCGACCATCCACAGCGGCACCCGCTGCGTGCTGCTCGATCCCGAGCCCATCGCCGTGGGGCCGCCTGTTTGAGCATCTCGGTGCCGACTACTCCGATCCGCCCATTTCCCTGCGGGGTCGGGATCGGTACGTTCTGTGCACCCCATCCCCTACACGCACGATGGATTCCCGGCCATGGACAGCACGTCTCCACGGACCGGGGCGACGAAGACCAACGACGCAGACAACGGAGACAGCCATGAAGGAACTGATCTATCACCGCCAGCTGCTGCCGGCGCTCGACACCTACGCCGACAAGGTCGGATTCATCGACGGGGACTACCGCGGCACCTACGCGGAGCACGGCGACCGAGTCTTCCGTCTGTGCCATGCGTTGCGTCACCAGCTCGGGATCGAACCCGGCGACCGCTTCGCGGTGATGGCGACCAACAGCCACCAGTACCTCGAGCTGTACCACGCCGCCTTCCTCGGCGGCGGGGTCATCAACCCGTTGAACCTGCGCCTGGCGGGCAAGGAGCTCGACTACATCGTGCGCGACTCCGGCACCGAGGTGGTCTTCGTCGACGCGTTCTTCGCCCAGCACTTCGCCAACGCCATGGAGACCGGCGACGGGCCGAGCCCGATCCGTCACATGGTGCTCATCGGCGAGGGCGACGTGCCCCATGACATCACCTACGAGGCGCTCATCGCCGGGGCCGAACCCGAGGTGCCCGCCGAGCCCGAAGAGACCGACGACGTCGTGCTCATGTACACCGGCGGCACCACGGGCCTGCCCAAGGGCGTGCTGCTCGATCACCGGGCCGAGATCCTCAACCTGTACCACGTCGGGATGGCCATCGACTTCGACCCGGAGTCCCGGTACCTGCACCAGACCCCGATGTTCCACGCGGCCTCGATGAGCGCCGTGCTGGGTATCCCGGCTGCGGGTGGGACGTCGGTGTTCATCCCGCTGTTCGACCCGGGCGCGGCCATGGCCCTCATCGAAGCGCACCAGGTCACCCAGACCGTCATGGTGCCGACGATGATCGCGATGATGCTCCAGCATCCCGAGTTCGCTCCGGAGCGCCTGGCCTCGCTGACCCAGCTCACCTACGGGGCGTCGCCGATGCCGTCGGCCATCCTCGACAAGCTCCTGGCGCTGTACCCCGATCTCGACATCAACCAGGGCTACGGCATGACCGAGTCCTCGGCGGTGCTGACCTTCCTCAGCGCCAAGGACCACCGCGTCGGCGGTCCCCGCCTGCGGTCCGCGGGCCGGCCGCTGCCGGGCGTCACGCTGTCGATCCGCGACGAGGAGGGCAACGAGGTGCCCCGCGGCGAGACCGGTGAGGTCTGGGCCCGGGCCGGCAACTTCATGAAGGAGTACTGGAACAAGCCCGAGGCCACCGCCGAGGCCTTCGCCGACGGCTGGTACCACACCGGCGACGCCGGCTACCTCGACGAGGGCGGGTACCTGTTCCTGGTCGACCGGGTGAAGGACATGATCGTCACCGGCGGCGAGAACGTCTATTCCGCCGAGGTCGAGAGCGCCATCTCGCTGCACGAGGCGGTCATGCAGGTGGCCGTCATCGGCATCCCGCACGAGACCTGGGGCGAGCAGGTCCACGCCATCGTGGTCGTGTCCGAGGAGATCACCGTGACCGAGGAGGAGATCAAGGACTTCGCCCGCGAACGCATCGCCGGCTACAAGATCCCCAAGTCGGTCGAGTTCCGTACCGAGCCCCTGCCCCTGTCGGGCGCGATGAAGGTCCTCAAGCGCGAGCTCCGGGCCCCCTACTGGGAGGGCGCCGAGCGTGGCGTGAACTGACCCGAGCCCACGGGGTCTGACCCCACGTGCCGAACGCGCACGCGACGGCGGGTCGATCGACAGTTGTCGATCGACCCGCCGCTTCGCGTCGGTGCGAGGTCGGGCTCGGCGTCAGCCCCGAGGTGCGGCGTCGGTCGCGGTGACCTCGCCGAACTCGACGACGGTGCCGTCGGCGCCGAGCATCGCGACGCCGGCACCTTCGGGCAGCAGGGCAGCGCACTCCTCGCTCGCAGCCTCGAGGTCTGCGAGCATCTCGGCCAACTCGGCGTCATCGGTGATCTCGATCGCTTCGACCGAGGAGAGGTCGAGGTCGTCGGCGTCGATCTCGATGGACACGGCGACGCCCTCGGCCAACAGCTCCTCGAGCTCGGCGTCGGTCAGCTCGACCGCGTCGGCCGAGGAGAGGTCGAAGTCGTCGATGGACATGGCGACACCCTGGGCCAGCACCTCCTCGAGGTCTCCGTCGGTGACCTGGACGGCTTCGACACCGTGCAGGTCGCCCTCGGCGGGGATCTCGAAGTCGAAGCCGCTCTCGTCGGCGACGCAGCGGTCGAAGGCCTCGAACTCGGCGAAGTCGCCGGGGTCGATGTCGGCCCGGTCGCCGGCGTCGATCTCCTCGATGCTCTGCGACGGCGGGACTTCGGCATCGGCCGGGCCGGGGGATCCGGTGTCCTGGGCGCCGGCGATGGCGCCCGCGCCGAGGGTGGCCGCAGCGAGCGCCGAGGCACCGAGCAGGGCACCGGCCACACGGCCTCGGGTGTGCCATTGCCGGAGCCGGGGGGTGGCTGTCGGGTCGAGGTCGGGCTGGGGGGACTGCGGGGTGTTCATGGTCGCCTCCTGGCGGGTCTGTTTCGGAGATCGCAGGGTGGAGGAGACGACCTGAGGGACCGCTGAGAGCACCTGAGAGGCCTCTCAGGTGGGTGCGGGGGCGGCCTGGCACACTCGCGGCATGCGCATCTTGGTGGTGGACGACGACGTCGCGCTGGCGGAGTCGATCGGGCGGGGCCTCGAACGAGACGAGTTCGAGGTCGACGTGGTGCACTCGGGCTCCGACGGGCTCTGGCGGGCCCGTGAGGGCTCCTACGCGGCGATCGTCCTGGACATCATGTTGCCGGGGATGAACGGCTACGAGATCTGCCGCACCCTGCGAGCCGAGGACAACTGGACGCCGATCCTGCTGCTGACGGCGAAGGACGGCGACTACGACGAGGCCGAAGGGCTCGAGCTGGGTGCCGACGACTACCTCCGCAAGCCCTTCTCGCCGCTGGTGCTCACCGCGCGGGTGCGCAGCCTGGTGCGCCGAGGCGCCGCACGGCCGTCGATGGTGCTCCGGGCCGGCGACCTCGTGCTCGACCCGGCGACACGCCGGTGCCTGCGCGGCGACACCGAGATCCCGCTCACCCGCCGTGAGCTCGGTGTCCTGGCCGCGCTGATGAGCCGCAGCCCCGACGTGGTCACCAAACAGGACCTCCTCGACGAGGTCTGGGGACTCGATTTCGACGGCGACCCGAACATCGTCGAGGTGTACATCGGCTACCTGCGGCGCAAGGTCGACCGGCCGTTCGCTGCGACGTCGATCGTCACCGTTCGCGGCCACGGCTATCAGGTGGCCGAATCGTGAACCTGCGATCGGTCCGCTTCCGCATGAGCGCCGTCGTTGCCGTGGCGACGGCGCTGGTCGTGCTCGCGGCGGCCACCCTCGGCGCCGACGGTGTCGAGGACCGCCTGGTGGGCGACGTCCTCGACGACGCCGCGAGCGACACGTTCTTCATCGCGGATGCCTTCGCCGCGGAGGTGGTGGTGGGCGGTGGCGTCATCGAGGGTGGTGGCGTCATCGAGGTCGACGACTTCATCGAGGTCGAGGGTTTCGCAGAGGCCGGGGACTTCGCAGAGCCCGAGGGCTTCGGAGAGGTGGAGGACGGGGGCGTGACGGGAGCGGAGATCATCGAGGTGCCCGAGGCGGCGCCGGCCGAGATCGGCGGCTCCGCCAGTGGCCTCACCGAGCTCGAAGGGTTGGTGCTCGACGAGCTGGTGTTGGACCCGACCGATCAGCTCGCGGGCATCGTGGCCGAGCTCGATGCCGTCGGCGCCCTCGATCTCCTGCTCGAGGAGATGGGGCGCGCCCGCTCCGACGGGTTGCCGGTGCTCACCACCGCCGGAACGGTCGTCAACGTGAAGGTCGCGGGCGGTCAGGCGACCATCGTCGAGGCAGATCCGCTCGCCGCCGGGGCACAGGTGGTCGCGTGGGAGCCGAACCTCGCCGACCTCGCCTTCACCGGCATCGGCATCGCGGCGGTCGAGCCCCTCGGGTCCGCGTCGTTCGATGTCGAGGAGATCGAGCGCCTCTTCGACGACGCAGCGCAGCGACGTGCGGCCGATCTGCGCCTCGCGACGGGGGTGCGGTCGTTGGGTTCGGTCGACGTCGCCGTCGTCGCCGATGTGGCCGATGTGGTACGCAGCGTCGACGCGGTGCGGTCGTTGCTGTGGATCCTGGGCCCGCTGGTCGTCATCGTCTCGGCCGGGGCCGCGTGGCTGCTCACCGGGCGGGCGCTCACGCCGGTGCGCCGACTGACCGACCGGGTCGACGAGATCGGCTCGCAGAACCTGCACGAGCGGGTGCCGGTCGACCCCACGGGCGACGAGGTCGAACACCTGGCCCGCACGATGAACGGCATGCTCGAACGCCTCGAGGCCGGCGATGCCCGCCGGCGCCAGTTCGTGTCCGACGCATCGCACGAGCTGCGCTCGCCGGTGGCGGTGTTGCGCAGCGAGGCCGAGCTGGCGCTGGCAGCGCCCGCGACGGTGGACGCCGCCCGGTTCGCCCACGGCGTCGCCGTCGAGAGCGAACGCCTACAGGCCATCATCGACGACCTGCTGGTGCTGGCCCGCCACGACGAGGGAGCCGTGGCGTCCGGGGACGGCCTCGACACGGTCGACGTCGACGATGTCGTGCTCGCCCAGGCCGCCCGGCGCCGTGCGGTCGAGGTGACCACCACCGGGGTGTCCGCGGCCCGGATCCGGGGCGGCGAGGAGGCCGTCACCCGCATCGTCGCGCACCTGCTCGACAACGCGGCCCGCCACGCGGACGAGCGGGTGGAGGTGTCCCTCGGGGTCGTCGGGGAACAGGTGGAACTCTTCGTCGACGACGACGGCCCCGGCATACCGGTCGGCGCCCGGACCGCCGTGTTCGAGCGCTTCGTGCGCCTCGAGGAGGCCCGCAGCCGCGACGCCGGTGGAGCCGGCCTGGGATTGGCGGTGGTGGCGGAATCGGTGGCCTCGCTGGGCGGCACCGTCGCCGTCGAGGACGGCCCGCTGGGTGGTGCCCGCTTCGTCGTCCGCCTCCCGGCAGTTGTCTGACCCCCTCGGGCGAACCCACGGGTCAGACCCGTTTTCCGGCTCGCCGGATCAGCTGGAGCGGCGGCGGCGGATCCTCCGATGGGACGGCGCTATTTGCGGCGTCCGTCGTCCTGCCAGCGCCAGGGGCCTTCGGGCGGGGCGGTGCGTTCGAGCGCCGCACGCACCGCGCGCAGGCCTCGGCCGGCGGCGAAGTCGTCGCTGCGGTGGGCCAGGCGCTGCTGCAGGATGATGCGGGCCTGTTCGAGGACCGCGGGGTCGCCGCCGGCGATGTCGTACACCGTGTCGGCGGCGCGCTCGCCGGCACCGGCCTTGGCCGTGTCGACGGTCGCCGCAGCGATCAGCGCATCCATCAAGGCGTCGTCGGTCGCGGCCTCGGACCGGGGGTTCGGGGTTCTCACGGCTCGCGTCATCGGGTGATCACCTCGGGGCGATTGCATTCCTGCAGGGGCCTGTGAACCTACCGGCGTCGACGCCCCATCGTGGCGGTCGTCGATCATGACGAAAGGCCCTTTCGGCTGTGGGGGTTCGCCACGAACGTGGATCGAGCCGGGAATCCCGGCGATCGCTCCGCAGGCAGACGCGCTGGGAGGCACGACGATGAGCATCGACAGAGGTGGTGTGACGGCGGTGGGCGACCTCGTGGCCGGACCGGCCGAGGTGGTCGAATCGAACGCGCCGCTCAGCCAGGTGATCGACACGCTGGGCAACCTGGGCATCGGCATCGTGGTCGTGATGGACGGCGGCTCGGTGGCCGGGGTCATCTCCGAACGCGACGTGGTGTGGGCGCTCGCGCAGGGCGCCGACGCCGACGAGATCTGGGCCGGCGATGTCATGACCCGCGATCTGGTGACCGTCGAGGCCTCGACGCCCATCCCCGAGGCGGCCGCGGCGATGCGCGATCAGCACGTGCGCCACCTGCTGGTGCTCGAGGGCCCGTCGCCGGGGGTGGTGTCGCTGCGCGACATCATCGAGCATCTGATCGACTGAGAGGGCGAGGCGCCAGCCGAGCCCGACCGCTCGGCTGTGGCCCGAGCGGCCGGTGAGCGCAGCGAACAAGAGCGGGAGGCGACGGCTCCGGCGGCGATCGCCTGGTCGATACGACGGTCTGGGGCGATGGGTTCGATCCTGTGAGGCTGTCCGTCAGGCGACGGGGCGGCCGAGGAAGTCGTCGATGACGCTGATCCTCACCCGTTCGCCGTCGACGGTGTCGCCGACGCGGGCGAACTCGGCGAGCTTGTCGGCGTAGTACTGCTCGCGCAGATCTCCGGCGGTGGCCGCGTTGTAGGTCAGGTACAGCGTCCGGCGGGAGTGCCCGCTGGTGTTGGTCTCGCTGCGGTGCGGGGCGTAGGAGTCGAAGAACACGATGTCGCCCGGCTCGAGCTCGACGGGCCGCCACGAGAGCTCGGCGACGATGTCGTCGGCGATGCAGCCCCGGGCATCGGTGGGGAGCATGCCGGCGCCGTGGCCGGGAGCGAACCACAGGCACCCGCTGGCGACGGTGGCGGCGTCGACGGGCACGGCCACCGAGATGTGGTGGTCGACGAAGCGGTAGGCGGCGGCGTCCTGATGGGGGGCGAACCCGCCGCCGCCGGCGTGCTTGTAGTTGACCTTCTCCTTGAACAGCACCGCCGCCTCGCCGAACAACTCGGCGAGCACCTCGACGATCAGTCCGGTCCGCAACAGCGACCCGAGACCGTCGTGGGCGTCGGCGAAGAGCTCTGTGCGGGCCAGGACCGGACCGTCGTCGGCGAGCTCGCGGTGGTGAAGGCCAGGGCCGCCGTCGAGGTCGGCCCAGGCGGCGACCTCGTCCACCCAGCCGGTGATCCGGGCGACGTGGTCGGCGTCGAGGGCGTCGCGCAGGACCAGCCAGCCGTCGTGTTCCCACTCGGCGTGTTGTGCGGGCGTGAGCACGGCGCTGCCTCTCGGGTCCGGCTCGGTGTGTCCGAGCGTCGATGTGTCGGACGCCCGCCGGGGGAGGGGCCGCCCCCGGGAGTGTCCGTGATCGCGGACCGTAGCCCCCGCCGGATGCCGCGGTGAACCGCATCGGGCCGTGCGCCGAAGAGTTCATCTCGGCGCAAGTCGGCGGCAATCGCCGGGGCACCTGGACGTCCGTGTCATCCTTTCGGGAGGCTCGGGCGTTGTACATGCATGGATCAGCCGCTCGAGCAGCAGTGCACGTCGCTGCCCGCGTCTGCGGCCGCAACCGACGAGGGGGAGAGGCGCCGGGTGGCCGAGGAAGACGTCGAGTCATCGTGGTCTCCCCGCGCCCGAGCGGTCGGTCAGCGCAGCGAACGGCAGTGGCAGGAACGGCAGTGGGAGGCGCCCGGCCCGGAACCGGCGGTCCTCGCCGATCGGCGCGTCGGCTTCGAACGCTTCTTCCGCGCCGAGGCGGACCCGCTGCTGCGGATGTGCTGGCTGCTGACGCTCGACCGTGAGGCCGCGGCCGACATCGCCCAGGAGACCATGACCCGGGCCTGGTCGTCGTGGGACTCGCTGTCACAGCCCGACGCGAACCCTGCCGGTTGGTGCCGCACTGTCGCCGCCAACCTGGCCCGTAGCCGCTGGCGGCGCCTGCAACGGGTGGCCCGTCGCCCACGGCCGACCGTCGCGCCGGCGCCCACCGCGGTCGGCGATCCGGCGCTGCTCGCCGCCCTGCGGGAGCTGCCCGACCGCCAACGCGAGGTGGTGGTGCTGCGGTACTGGGGCGATCTGCTGATCCGGGACTGCGCGGCCGTCATGGCGGTCTCGGTCGGGACCGCCAAGCAACATCTCGCCCGGGCGCACGAGCGCCTCGGCGCCACGCTCGACCCGACGACCATCGAGGAGCTGACGCTGTGAACGATCTGCACGATGCACTCGACCGCCTCGCCGAGGAGGGGGTCGCCGGCATCTCGCTGCGCAACCCCGCCGACGACGGCGCGACCCGCTCCGCCGCGCCACGCGGCCGCGGCCCGGTCGCCCTGGCGCTCGCGGCCATCGTGATCCTGATCGTGGGAATCGCGGGCGTGTTGGTGCTGGGCGACGATGGATCTGACGACCCCGGCGAATCCGTCGTCGCCGGGCCGGGGACCGAGGAGTCGCCCGGCGACGGCGAGGACGACGCCGCAGCAGGCGGCCAGGCCGAAGCGGGTGGTCAGGTCGGAGTGGGAGGCCAGGGCGACGTGGGCGGCCAGGCCGAGGCCGGTGCCGGGGGCGACGGCGCCGATGGGGACTCGCAGTTGGTCGATGCGCTGGCGGCAGCGGTTCCGGCCGTGCTCGGTGGCGACGGACCGTCGGTCTCGGTACCGGCCTCGGCGCTTCCCGACGGGACCCGTGCCGACCTCTACGACCTCGACGGGGCACGCCGCGGCCCGGCGGTCGACGGGTTCGGGGTGGTCGTGGTCCCGGCCCTCGACGGTGCCGACCGGTCGTTCTGCCTCGTGATGACCTCGGATGAGCGGGGCTGGGCACTCGACATCGACGGAGCGCCGGCGGCCGTCTGCACCTCGCCGGCCGAGTTGGTCACCGACGGCTGGGTCGGGGTCGCCGGCGATACGGGTCCTCGCGATGCCAAGGGCCCGTGGGTGGTCGTCGGCGCGGTGGCGCCCGACGTCACCGGCATCGAGGTCGACGGAAACGCAGCGGTGGTCGCCGATGGCGGTCTGTTCATCGCGGTCGGCTCGGACGCCACCGAGGTCCGACTCGTCCGCCCCGAGCAACGAGCCGTACTCGTCGAGGCCTGCGATGCGCTGTCGCTGTTGGCCACGGCCCAGTTCGCCACGTCGGAACCAGAGGACGTCTCACCGGAGGATCTCGATCGCCTGATCGCGGCTGCCGGCCGGACGTCCGACCCTGCATTCGCCCCGGTGGGGCCCGACCTCGAAGCGTTCGCCGGTCGGGGTCTGGCGGTGGACGACAGAGGGTCCCCGGCATTTCCGGATCTCGGGTGGGTCGACGGCGCCATCGGGGCGTGTCGGGACCAGCACGTTCCCGGGTTCGCCCAGGTCTGGCTGTCGCCGTGGCCGCCGGCGCCAGTGCCGCAGGTGGATCTGTCGGCGTTCGGCACCGAGCAGCCGCTGGAGGCGGGAGACATCGCCGGTCACGCGATCACCCGTTCCCTCCATAGTCTCGATCTCGGGCCGATCGCGGCGTTCGAGGTATTCCCGGGCTTCGCCGTGGCGCGCTCTACGTCGCAGGCCGCGGCCGGGGCCGGAGCAACGGACTGCGTGTTCGCGATGAGCGCGAACGGCGGGGCGTCCGCCTGTGGCCGTGACGCCGAATGGATGTTCGTGCCGTTCTCCGAGGCCACCGGCCGCGGCGTGGTCCTGGCGACGGTCGATGCCGAGGTGGCGTTCGTCGTCGCCGATGTCGACGGCGAGCAGTTGGTGCAACGACCAGTGGGAGGGCAGGTGGCCATGGTCGTGGGAGCGGGGCCGGGCACCGTCAGCTTCTACACGGCAGACGGCGAGGTGCTGTCGACCCGGCCGCTCGAGCGGTGAGTGCGCCGGCTGTTGGAGCGGTGAGTGCGCCGGCCGTTGGATCGGTGAGGACGGCGGCGGTTGGATCGGTGTGGACCACGGTGTGGAGTGGCTTACAGGGTCGTGGACTACAGGGGTCACCTCCTCCATCCCCACAACTC
>JBKAGO010000016.1:0-14376 GCA_046290435.1 Acidimicrobiales bacterium | reverse complement strand
CCCGACGGCACCGAAATCCCATGACCCTGCCTGCCCCCACACCGACGCACGCCCCGAGGCGCCTGGTCGGCAACCAGACACGCCCGGTCGGCGACCCGACACGCTCCCGGTGATGACCTGACCCGAGGAACCGTCGAGCGCAGCGCAGTGACTGGCGGTGCCGCTGCAATCCTCGAGTATCCGGACCTTGTCCGACTCGCCGACGCTAGGAGACTGCTGAGCAATACATGGCACCGATCTCGCCGCCCATCCGCCGCCACTCGCTGCGTTCCCGAAACCTCTATTCCGCTACAAGGAGTATCGGTTTCCGCGCCTTGCGATTGACAGCGCCTGGTCGCCGATCTCGGCACCGGCCTTACTCAGCAGTCTCCTAGAAGAACTCGCCGAGGACGGGGGAGGGGCCTGCGGCGAGGGCATCGAGCAGGGCCAGATCGTCGGCCGAGCCGTCGTCGGTGCGCAGCAGGCCCCGGTGGGCGAGTTGGGACGCCGACAGCCACCCGGAGTACCACGAGGCCAGATCGCCGATGCCGATGCGCCAGGTGCCGGCACCGCCGGGTTCGACCGCCACCGTGTCGCCGCCGGCGACGAGGCGCCAGGGCCCGGCCGGTACGAGGCCGGTGTCGTCGGTGATGTCGAGGTCGACGCTGCCCTCGACCGGGGGCCAACCCCGGGCTGCGACCGCCCTCTCGAGGTCGACGATGCGCAGCATCCAACCGAACGACTCGCCCGCATTCCAGCGCTGGCCTTCGGTGGTCATGGCTTGCAGGATCCACGGAGCGAGGTGCGAACGCACCAGGCCGGCCACGGTGCCGAAACCGGCGAGCACGCCGCCGAGCGCCGCGAGCACCTCGGGCGAGGCGGCACCGACGTCGTCGACCACCAGGTCGAGGATCCGCCGATCGGACTTCGTCGCACGCGCCACCACGTAGCCTGCGGCGCCCTCGTGGTCGAGGCGCAGGAGGTACTGCACGTCGTCGCTGCGGGCCAGCAGGCGGCGACGATGCCACCACCACCGATCGCCCCGCACGATGGACCCCGGGGTCAGCGATGCCAGAGCGTCGTAGCCGGGCGCGAGGGCATCGAGCTCGTCGGCAGCGAACGCCTCGACGTCGACGGCGACGCCGCCTCTCCGTCGGCTCCGGAGCGCCTCGACGGGCAGGGATCGCTCGACGTGGTCGCCCGCGATCTCGTAACCCACCGACCGGTAGAGGGCCGCGGTGGTGGGGTAGAGGGTCGAGATGGCCGCCCCACGTGCACGGGCCAGCGAGAGGAGCTCGGTCATCAGCGCCCGCCCGAGGCCGCGGCCTCGGCGGTCGGGAGCGACGCTCACACCCGACACGCCCGGACCCGGTACCGGACGCCCCCCGAACCACTGGCCGCCGGGCATCATCGCCGCCGCACCGATGAGCCGGTCGCCCTCGTAGGCGGCGACGACATCGTCGCCCGGTGTCTCCCACGCCGGGTCGTACGGGCGTCGGGAGCCGAATGCCTGCCCGCCGAGCTCGAGGCGGGCAGGTTCGTCGCCGGGACGGAGATGCTCGATCGAAACGGCCATCGGCGCCACGCTAGTGGCGGCTCGTCGACGTAGCGTCGGTGTCCCGGCGGGTCTGTGGACCGGCAAGCGCGTCGCTGCGCAGCGACCTCTTGGGTCGCCGAGCCCCTCCGGACGTGACCTCGCGGCCATCGGGGGCCCGACACCAATACGCTTGGGGGATGTCCACTCCCCGGGTCGTCGACGTCGCGCCCGAATCGCCCGCAGCGCTGGCCGGCCTCGCCGTCGGCGACGAGCTGCTGTCGCTCAACGGCGAAGCACCGCGCGACGTCATCCGGTATCGGATGCTCACCGACGAACCCGAGCTCGAGATCGAGGTGCGGCGCGGTGGCCTCACCTTCGAGGTGTGGATCGACAAGGCCGCCGGCGAACCCCTTGGCGTCGAGGTGCACTCGGCGCTGTTCGACCAGGTCCGGACCTGCGACAACCACTGCGAGTTCTGCTTCATCTACCAGCTGCCACCCGGCATGCGCTCGAGCCTGTACCTCAAGGACGACGACTACCGGCTGTCGTTCCTGTACGGCAACTTCACCACCCTCACCCGCTTCACCGAAGCCGACCTCGAGCGCGTCGTCACCGAGGGCCTGTCGCCGCTCAACGTCAGCATCCACGCCACCGATCCCGAGATCCGCTCCGAGATGCTGCGCAACCGCCGTGGCGCCACCAGCCTGCGTTGGCTGGGCGCCCTGCTCGATCACGGCATCGAGGTCCACGGCCAGCTGGTCATCTGTCCCGGCGTCAACGACGGCGCCGTGCTCGAGGACACCCTGTGCACCATCGCCGAGCGCTACCGAGCGCTGCACTCGGTGTGCGTCGTGCCCCTCGGGGTCAGCCGCCACTCGAACGAGGCCCGGATGCGCCCCCACACCGTCGACGAGGCCGCCGCTGTGGTCGCCACCGTCGAGGCCTGGCAGGAACGCTTCCTGGCGGCCACCGGTCGGCGCCTCGTGCACGCCGCGGACGAGTACTACCTGCTGGCCGGTATCGAGATGCCCCCGCCGGAGGCCTACGAGGGCTTCACGATGCACGAGGACGGCATCGGCATCGCCCGCACCTTCGAGATGGAGCTGCGCGGTGAGGTCGACGAGCCCACCGGACCTGCGTCGGGCTTCTTCGCGTGGGTCGACGGTGCCCCGCCCGAGGGCTACCGGGCGCCACGCACGCTCGACGCGCACGGCGGCGCCGTGGTGTCGCTGCGGCCCCGCGCCGACGCTCCGATCGGCATCCTGACCAGCGCCTACGGCGCGATGGTGCTCCGACCGCTGATCGCCGAGCTCGGACGCGACGACGTGCGCGTCATCGAGGTCGAGAACCGATTCTTCGGCGGCAACGTCGGCGTCGCCGGGCTGATGGTGGGCGAGGACATCGCCCGCACGCTCGCCGACGAGCCCCACGGACACCGCTACCTGCTCCCCGACATCTGCCTCTCCAAGGGCGTGTTCCTCGACGGCACGACGCCCGAGGACCTGCCCCGACCCGTCGAGATCGTGCCCACCGACGGTGTCGCCCTCCGTTCCGCCCTCGGGCTCGACCGATCGATGGTGACCTCGTGAGCGACCAGGAACCCCGCCGCCTCCCCACGGTTGCCGTGGTGGGGCGACCCAACGTCGGCAAGTCGACCCTCGTCAACCGCATCCTCGGCCGGCGCGAAGCCATCGTCGAGGAACGCCCCGGCGTCACCCGGGACCGCAAGGAGCTCGCTGCTGACTGGGCCGGGCGGAACTTCACGGTCATCGACACCGGCGGATGGATGCCGTCGGGACGCGACGCCACCGCCCTCGACGACAAGGTCAGCGCCCAGAGCGCACGGGCCATCGAGGAAGCCGACGTCGCCATCCTGGTGGTCGACGTCCGCGCCGGGGTCACCGCCGACGACGAACGCGTCGCCTCGCTCCTGCGTCGCCGCGAGGGCCCCACCTTCGTCGCGGTCAACAAGGTCGACGCCCCGAACCACGAACCGGGCATCTGGGAGTTCATGTCGCTCGGCCTCGGCGAGCCCTGGCCGATCTCGGCGCTGCACGGCAGGGGATCAGCCGACCTGCTCGACGCCATCGTCGCCGACATGGAGATCGTCGAGCCCGAACCCGACGACGGCGCATCCGAGCCGGCACGCAACCGCCGCAGCGACGACGAGATCGTCGCCATCGCCATCGTCGGGCGCCCGAACGTGGGAAAATCGACGCTGTTCAACAACCTGATCGGCGAGGACCGCGCCGTCGTCCACGACCAGTCGGGGACTACCCGCGACGCCATCGACACCGTCGTCGACACCGAGATCGGCCGCGTGCGTTTCGTCGACACAGCCGGCATGCGCCGCCGCTCGCGCATCGACGTCGAGACCGAGTACTACTCGATGGTGCGGGCCCTGCAGGCCATCGACACCAGCGACGTCGCCCTGTTGGTCATCGACGCCACCCAGGGCGTCACCCACCAGGACCAGCGCCTCGCCGAACGCGTCGATGCCGCCGGATGCCCGGTGGTGCTGATCCTCAACAAATGGGAGCTCCTCGACACCGAGGCCCGCACCGACATGACCTACCAGGTCGAGACCAAGCTGCGGTTCCTCGGCGACGTGCCGGTGCTGCGGATCTCGGCGATCACCGGCAAGGGCGTGAGCCGCCTGCTGCCGATCCTGGCCGACACCATCGACGACTACCACCGGCGCGTGCCCACCCGCGACGTCAACCGAATCGTCCGTGGCGCCCAGGCCGCCCATCCCGCCCCCGGCGGCGCCAGGGTGCTGTATGCGACCCAGGGGGCCACCGACCCGCCGACGTTCACGTTGTTCGTCAACCGGGCCCTGCCCCGCACCTACATCCGGTACCTCGAGAACCGTCTCCGTGAGGAACTCGACATGGGCAGCGTCCCCCTCAAGTTGCGGGTACGTCTGCGCAACGACTGACCTGGCCGCCTGTTCCGTAGCGCCCTGAGCAGGCGGTTCGCACTCGGGACCCTGCGCACTATCGGTCCGACAGCCCTTTGGGTACGATTGCGCGTCCATGGAAACCGCCGTTCTGGTGATCCTCGCCATCGTGTCGGTCGGCGCGGCCTACGTCTGGGGCCGTTCCGCCCGGCTGCGGCTGCGTCTGCTCAGCCGTCTCGAGGCCGATCTGCGCGATCTTGCCGAGCGTGACAGCGCCGCACAGCGGGCGGCCATCACCATCACCCGCGGCGACGTCCGCCGCGACATCCACGCCATCGCCCTGTATTCGCTGATCGCGTTCGCGGCGCTCGTCGTCGCCGCCACCAACGAGTTCCGTTGGGTTGTCGCCTTCGGCGCGCTCGCCGCCCCTGCCGGACTGTCGCTGCTGTGGTCGCGCAACGCCGTCGGCGAGGCCCGCCTGAGCGCCGAGCGCTTCGAGCTCGAACGACGGGCCGAGGAAGCCTTGACCCAGGAGAACCTCGCACCACGGGCCTGGGCCGGGCGTCTGGCCCCCGAGGAGCTGCCGGACTTCAGCGGCTTCGAAGTCGGCCGCGTGTACCAGGCCGGGTCGGGCCTGATGGCAGGCGACTTCTTCGACCTGTTCCGCCTCTCGAAATCCCGCATGGCGGCTGTCGTCGGCGATGTCGCCGGCCACGGCATCGAATCCTCCATCACCGCCTTCCAGGCGAAGTACCTGCTGCGCGTGTTCCTCGCCCAGTTCCGCGATCCGGCCCAGGCCCTCGAAGAGCTCAACAAGCAGATGGCCGGCGGCGAACGCATCGAGGAATTCATCTCGTTGGTCGTCGTGGTGTTCGACACCGAGGCCGGCACGCTCCGGTACGCCTCGGCCGGCCACCCCGCTGCCTTCCTGTGGCACGAACGCGAGGTGCAGCCGCTGCGGGCATCGGGCCCGTTGCTGATGATCGACACCAAGGCCACCTACGTCAGCCGCGAGATCCCGCTCGAGCTCGGCGACATGGTCCTGATGTACACCGATGGCCTGGCCGAGGTCCGCAATGGCGCCGATCTCTTCGGCGAGGATCGCATCGCTCAGCACATGGCTCGTGATCCGGGCGTGGCCCCGTCGGTGCTGGCCAAGTCGCTCCTCGAAGCCGCACGGGACTTCGCCACCGAGGCCATCGAGGACGACGTCGCCATCCTGGCCATTCGCCGCGAATAGGCCCTCGGGCCCCGCCGCTGCGCTGCTGTGGCAGACGACCCGTGGCCGCTGGTGCGTCCGACCGGTGTGGGGCCAGTAGCGTGCATGAGCGATGCCGTGGTGTGAGCCCTGCGATGCGTTCTACAACCCCAACACCCTCCGTGCCGATGGGAGCTGCCCCCGATGCGGCGCCCAGGTGGGCGACCCCGCAGCGGTCGTGACCGACACGGACCGCCGTGGCGGCGACCAGGACCGGTCAACGCAGCCGCACGCAGGGGCAGCCAGCGCAGACAGCACGGACGGCGACGAGTACGACGAGGACGAGCTCGTCGCCAAGGTGCCCTGGCACTTCTGGGTCGGCGTCGTGGCCATGGTCGTCTACCTCGGCTGGCGGTTCCTCCAGGGAATCATCTGGTTCTTCTGACCCCGCGGGCATCGCGCGCGCATTCCTGGCCCCGGCGTGTCGCTATCTCGCATCGACGCCACTAGCATCGGCTCCTCAGTACGGGCTGTGGCGCAGCTTGGTTAGCGCGTCGGTCTGGGGGACCGAAGGTCGGAGGTTCAAATCCTCTCAGCCCGACCACAGGGAGTCGTGTGCTCGCATGCATGCTCGCACGGCTCCCTCCCCGATGCCCCCGCTCCGCTGTGGGCGTTCGGGCCACGCAGGCCCTTGGCACCTGCCGGGGCACCTTGCCTCTCGGTTCTTCGATCCGCTCGTGCCCGGCCTCCCGATCCCTGCCGCTCTCCGATTGCCGGCTCTCCTTCGCTCGTCGGCTCTCTTCCTCTCGTGCCCCTCGTCTCGTCTGGCCGTTTTCGTTGGTCGGTGCGGCTTCGTGCTGTACTTGGGCGATGCGTGTGGAGTCCGTGCAGGTCGGTGCTGCGGAGCCGTCCGACACCAGTCGGTTCGGGGCGACCGGGATCGACAAGCAACCCGTCGATGCGGCGATGGTCACTCCGGACGGGCTCGTCGACGACGCCATCGTCAACACGACCGTCCATGGCGGGCCCGATCAGGCGGTGTACGTCTACGCCCGCGACGACTACCTGCATTGGGAAGCCGAGCTCGGGCGCCCGCTACCCGGCGGCACCTTCGGCGAGAACATCACCATGGTGGGCATCTCGTCGGCCGACGTCGTGGTGGGGGACCGGTTCTCGATCGGCGAGGTGATCCTGGAAGCCACTGCGGCCCGGATCCCGTGCCCGGTCTTCTCCGCGAAGATGGACGAATCCGACTGGCGGGTCCGGTTCCGCGACGCCCGCCGGCCGGGCTTCTACTGTCGGGTCATCAACGGGGGCCGCATCGAACCCGGCATGGACGTGCAACGCACTCCGGCACTCGGCGCCTGTGTGTCGATCCTCGAGACCCAGGACCTCACCTACGATCTCGGCGCCGATGACGAACGCATCCGCGCCGCCCTCGACGCCCCCATCAGCAGCCGCCTGCGCGAGATCCTGCAGCGCCGCCTCGACCACCCCCGACGCCATCAGCTCAGCCGGGTCCGTGCCTTCGCAGGTACCCGCTATCACCGCTGGCGCGACCGCTGAGCCCCACCACGCAGGCGCACCCGGCCGGATGCACCGGTCGGCCCGGGCCCAACGGACCGAATCTCGCGTCGGACCGCAGGCACCACTACCCAGCGTGATGGTGCCGTCCTACCCTTCGATCCATGGCACGGGCGGTGCCGCACCCTCTGGGCATCGTCCGCCCTGCTCCGGGAGGAGGCTGCCATGGATCGACAACCCACGACGGTCCTGCTGGCCGACGACCAACCGGTCTACCTCGACGCCATGGCAGCCACGCTGGGTGGCGACAACCGGTTCGAGGTCGTGGCCGCTGTCTCGAGCGGCGCAGCGTGCATCGAAGCCCACATCCGCCAGCAGCCCGATCTGACGGTGGTCGCCGTCGAGCTCGACGACATCGGCGGGCTCGAGGTCCTGCGCCGCATCCGCCGTGCCGACCCCGAGTCGCGTGTCTGTATGACCGCCACCCGCGCCCATGAACGCGAGATCCTCGACGCCGCACAGGTCGGGGCCTGTGGATTCCTCGACAAGCACGTCGTCGACACCGTCGAGTTGCACCGCCAACTCGCCGTCGCCGCCGAGGGAGGCGACGCCTACGACGCGCGCACCCTCACCGCGATGATGCATGCCCTGCGCACCGTCGATCGCGACACCGGTGCCGTCGTCGAACTCACCGGCCGCCAGATGGACGTGCTGCGGCACATCGCCGCGGGACGCAGCAACGCCCAGATCGCCGACGCGATGTACGTATCGGTCAACACGGTCAAGACCTATGTCCGCGGCGTCTTCGCCAAACTCGACGTCTCCGACCGCGCCGAGGCGGTCGCTCGGGGCTACGAGATGGGCCTCATCCGCCACCGTCGCGCCGGCTGAGCGCGGCTCGGATCGGTCCGGGCTGAGCCGACCGACCCAGCTCGGGACCACCCGATCGGGCGAAGGGAAAATCACCCAACGGGAGGTGCGGCGCCGGAGCCGGGACACCGATCACTTCGGTTGAGGCACCGAGCCCGATCCCGGGTTCGGCACACCGCGACGCTCACGAGGGCCCCAGTTGTTCGTCTTCCTGCTCCAGCTACGCGACACCGTCGTGCATCATCGGCTGCACCTGTTCGCCATCTACATGCTCCTCGTCTGGGGCGTCTGGGCCTACAAAGTCCTGCTCTCCCGGCGCTACGAGACGTTCCGGGTACCGCACGTCACCACGAGCTCGGTGATCATCCCCGTCGTCGACGAACCCGAGGACCTGTTCCGTGACGTCCTGCGTCGCATCGTCCGCCAGGAACCCACCGAGATCCACGTCGTCATCAACGGGCCACGCAACGAGCGGCTCGAACAGATCTGCGACGAGTTCCCCGGGGTGCAGTGGTGCTGGACCGAGATCGCCGGCAAGCGCAACGCAGTGAAGGTCGGCGTCGAGCGGTCCAGCAGCGACATCTGCGTGCTCGTCGACTCCGACACGATCTGGACGGGGCGGACCCTGTCGGAGCTGCTCAAGCCGTTCGCCGACCCGCTCGTCGGCGGGGTCACCACCCGCCAACGCATCCTCGAGCCCGATCGGCACATCCTCACCCGCTGGGCGGACTGGATGGAAGGGCTGCGCAACGAGTACTCGATGCCCGCCATGAGCGTGCTGGGAACCGTCGGGTGCCTCCCGGGCCGGACCATCGCCTTCCGGCGCAGCATGCTCGAGGCGTCGATGGACCACTTCATGACCGCCAAGTTCCTGGGCGTGTTCCTCGAGGTCTCCGATGATCGGACCCTCACCAACGAGTGCCTCCGCCAGGGCTACCGCACCGTGTATCAGCGGTCGAGCCTGGTCTACACCGATGCCCCGACCGACTGGCGCAAGATGGCCAAACAGCAGTTCCGCTGGGCCCGCGGCAGTCAATACAACACGCTGCGGATGATGCCGTGGATGGTGCGCAACGCCCGGTCGCTCGCCTTCTTCTACACCGTCGACATCGTCCTGCCGTTCCTGTTGCTGGGCGCCTACCTGGGGTGGGGCCTGCGCCACTTCGTCGACGGCGACATCGACCTCTACCAGGGATTCCTGTGGGAACACGGCCGTGTCCGGGGCGCGCTGATGGTCGGCGTCCTCGCCGTCCTCGGATCGATGGCATCTGCCGCCGTCCGCCAGTCCCGCCACCTCCGGTACCGGCCATCGGATCTCTACCGCATCCCGACCTACCTCGTGATCAGCACCTTCATGTTGACCCCGATCCGCATGCTCGGCTTCATCCGCATGGCTCATGCCAGTGGTTGGGGTACGCGTGCCGGTGGCTACGCAGGAGAGCGCGCCCGCAACCCCGTCGCCGTCATCCCGTATCTGCTGGCCGCCGTGATGTTCGCCGCCTTCGCGATGTACCAGCCGTGAGCCCGACCGACGTCGCGACCATCCCCGAATCCCGCAACGACACAGGAGCCTGATCCCCGATGGCTGCACATGCCGCACCCCCGAAGAAGACGAGCTGGTTCGCCGTCGGCGGGCCCGTGTTCAACCTCGCGATGGTCGTGGTGCTGATGGGCATCAGCACCTTCATCGTGATGAGCCCCGCGGAAGGGGCCTTCGAAGAACTCGAGGAGCGCGCCGCCGAGCAGGCGGCCGAGCTCGCGACCGCGGCGTTCCCGCGCTCGCTGGCCTTCGCCGACCCGTCGCCGTCGGCCACCCCGACCCCCGAGCCGAGCCCGACACCCACCGCCGAACCGGCCGGCAACGGACGCGGCGATCGCGGCGGCGGTGGGGGGAACGATTCCGGTGGCACCGGCAGAGTGGGAGCGCCGGTGCCACCGGCCGGGATCCCCTCGACCGAGCGCTACGAGCCGCCGCCGGTCCCGACCGCGACGCCCGTGCCGACCGCGACGCCGGTGCCGACCGCCACGCCGACCCCGCGGCCGACGGCCACACCGCGGCCGACGGCTACGCCGCAGCCCACCCCGACGCCCGACCCCCGGCCCCGATGCTCGGACTTCGGCCATCGCGGCGAGGCACAGGTCGTCTTCGACGCCGATCCCGAGAACCTGGCGCACATGGACGGCGACGGCGACGGCCTCGCCTGCGAGCAACTGCCCGCCCCGCCGCCGCCGCCCATCCCGTCGATCGCAGAGGTGATGGCGACGAAGGGCATCTACGGGGTCCACACCCGCGACGCACCGTGGTGGATGGGCGAGGTCGACCACCTCGCTCGGCTCACCGGTCGGACGCCGGGCACGCTGCTGTTCTTCACGAACTTCGCGCAGGCCTTCCCTGCCGGACCGGTCGACACCGCCTGGTCCCGGGACATGATCCCCGTGGTGGCCTGGGAACCGATCGTGCCCGGCGCCGAGCGTCAGCCCTGGCTGAGCGAGATCATCGACGGCACCTTCGACGCCTACATCGATCAGTGGGCGGCCGCGGCCCGAGATCACGGCGCCCCCATCGTCCTGCGCTTCGCAGCGGAGATGAACGGCCACTGGTATCCGTGGTCGGAATCGTTCCCCGGCAACAACGAGGGCGAGTACGTCCAGGCCTGGCGTCGCATCCACGACCGGTTCGAGGCCCAGGGCGCCGACAACGTCATCTGGCTCTGGAGCGCCAACCGCGTCGACAACCTGTCGACCACGCTGGCGAACTTCTATCCCGGCGACGAGTACGTCGACTGGATCGGAATGGCCGGCTACTGGCGTGAGGTCAAGGTCGGCGAGCCGCCGACGTTCGCCACCACGTTCGGGCGGACCATCGACGAGCTCCGGGCCATCACCGACAAGCCGATCCTGTTGTCCGAGATCGGCGCCGGCACCGACGAGGCCAACAAGATCGCCTGGATCCGCTCGTTCTTCGAAGGGGTCACCGCAGCGCCCGACATCATCGGGTTCATCTGGTTCAACGACCACAAGTCCGGTGGCGACTGGCGGATCCAGGTGAGTCAGGGCATCGTCGACGCCTTCGCCGAAGGCGTCGATCAGCCCCGCTGGCGCACGGGGGTCGATCCCGGCGGCATGATCCCCGGCCAGCGGATCACCGTTCCCGCATCGGGGGTGTCATGACTCGCGACCACGTCATCGAGACGGGCCGGAGCGATCGCCTGCCGGGCCCCCGAGGCGGTGCCGGGTGCGCCGTCGTCGACGACGACCACCTGGCAGCCGCGGTGGCCGAGGCCTACGCGGCCACCACCCGAGCATTCTCGGCGTCGGTCGTCGAGCTCTGTGGGGCTCTCGACGCGGACCCGGCGCCCATCCTGGCGGCGACCGGGCTCGACTCGGTGGCGCCGCACCCCGAGGGTGCGACCCCGCAGTTGGCCACCATCGCCCGTTCCGTCGGTCTCGAACTGCCGATCGTCGAGGCCGCTCGACGGACCGACACCGAGCATCTCGCCTGGATCGCCAATCGGATCGAGAGTGCCGTGGGGCGCTCGATCGCGGGCCTGCGGGTGGGCGTCTGGGGGCTCACCACGCCATCGATCGGAGCGGATCTGGCGTCGTCGCCGGCGGTGCGGGTGGCGGATCTGCTCGTCGCCCGCGGCGCCGAGGTGGCCGCCCACGATCCTCGCCTCTCCCGGGCCGGTCGCCACCGGCTGCCGCCAGGGGTGGAGTTGTGCTCGAACCCGCTCGATGCCTGTGTCGGGGCGTCGGTTCTCGTGGTGCTCGAGGCCTGGGACGGCATCGAGGAGGTCGATCTCGTCGCTGCCGCGGCGCTGCTGTCGAAGCCGGTCCTGTTCGACGTGGGCCGCGCCCTCGATCCCGTGGCGCGCCGACACGCCGGTCTCTGACCCCACCAGGCAGTCGAATGCGTGCGCTGCAGCGCTCGACCTCTTAGGGTTGCGCGATGCCACGGACGGGTCGACCGAGCGCAACCGGAGCCGAGTCCGGCAACGAGACCGAGGCACTCGACGTCGCGCTCGGGCGCCAGATCCGGGCCCGACGCGTCGCCCAGGGGCTCTCGTTGCGCGAGTTGGCGGCCAGAACCGACCTCTCGCCGTCGTTCCTGAGCCAGCTCGAGCGTGGGCTGGCCCGTCCCCGGATCACCTCGCTGCACCGGGTGGCGCGCACGCTCGGGACCACGGCGCAGGCGCTGTTGGCCAGCGGGGATCCGCGTCCGTATTCGTTGGTGCGTAGCGACGAGGGACGCAGCGTCGACCACGACGAGGAGCTTCCGCCCGGCGCGGTGCGATCGGTGGTGTCCGGCGACCGCGGGCTGACGGCAATGGAGTTCCGTGGGGTGCCGCTGCAGTTCGGGCAGTACTACGACCATCCCGGCGAGGAGTTGTACCTGGTGGTGCGCGGCCGGGTCGAGGTCGATCTCGACGGCGAGTTGATCGAGCTCGGTCCCGGCGACACGCTCTGTTACGACGGCCGGATCCCGCACCGCTCCCGGGTCGGTCCGGGCGCCGACCCCGACGACGTGCTCGTCTATCTCGTCACCACACGCGAAGATGTACGCGCCGACTGAACAAAAGTCGACCCCTCTGTGGGGACGACGCATGCAGAGGATCGATCGATCGCCTTCGCAGCGGTGGCGTTACCCTTGCTCAGTGGGCTGTTCCTCCGAAACCGTCCGTTCACGGCGCTGAAACACCCCGGTCTTCGCGGGAGGACTAGCGTTCAGTCCAGGTGAACACCTCGGTGTTCCACGGACCCGGAGGATGGACATGAAACGGAACTGGCTGACCCTCTTCGCCTTGCTGGCGATCGTCTCGCTGGTGGGTGCCGGCTGCGGTGACGATGACGCAGACGATGCGGCAACCGTGGAAACAGACACCGAAGCGGCCGAGGAGACGCCCGAAGAGGAGGAGCCGGTGGAGGACGCTGCCGAGGAGGACGCTGCCGAGGAGGACGCCGCCGAGGAGGACGCCGCCGAGGAGGAAGCTGCCGAGGAGGAAGCGCCGGCAGCGGTCGATCTGGCCGCGGTGTGTCCCGACCCGCTGGTGTTGCAGACCGACTGGTACCCCTCGCCCGAGCACGGCTACGCGTACCGCCTCATCGGTGACGCCGGCGAGTTCGACACCGACAACGGCATCTACCGAGGGCCGTTGCTCGACACCGGCATCGACCTCGAGATCCGCGCCGGCGGCCCCTACCTCGGGTTCCAGCCCGGCACGTCGACCATGTACGTCGACCAGGGCATCCATCTGGCCTATGTCAGCACCGACGAGGCCGTCGCCGGCGCCGCCGGCGACCTGCCCACCGTCGCGGTGATGGCGCCGCTCGAGATCAACCCGCAGATCCTGATGTGGGACCCCGAGACCTACTCGTTCGAGAGCTTCGAGGACATCGGCACGTCCGGTGCGGTGGTCAACTACTTCGCCGGGGCCAGCTACATCGACTACCTCGTCGGCGCAGGCGTCCTCGATGCCGGCCAGGTCGACCCGTCCTACGACGGCACCCCGGCGCGGTTCGTCGCCGAAGGCGGCGCCATCGTGCAGCAGGGCTTCGCCACGAGCGAGCCGTTCTTCTACGAGAACGAACTCGAGGAGTGGTCGAAGCCGGTCGACTTCTTGTTGGTCCACGACGCCGGCTTCGAGCTCTACTCCCAGCCGCTGGTGGTGCGCACCGACGCCCTCGAAGAGCTCCGGCCCTGTCTCGAGCAGGTGATCCCCGTGTTCCAGCAGGCCGTCGTCGACCACTACGCCGACCCGGACCCGACCAGCGCCGTCATCCTCGACATCGTCGAGCAACTCGACGGTGCCTGGGTCGTGACCGCCGGGCAGATGGACTACTCGGCCGCCAGCGCCGTGGAGCTCGGCGTGGCGAGCAACGGTCCCGACGACACGGTCGGCAACTTCGACGACGAGCGCATGGCCACCGTGTTCGAGCAGCTCGCCACCGTCTTCGACGACGTCCCCGCAGATCTCGCCGCCACCGACATCTACACCAACGAGTTCATCGATCCGGCCATCGGCTTCGAGTGATGACCGGACCGGCGACGCGACGACGCCGACGAGGACACGAACGAGGAGGTTCGCCACCATGCCCATGACATCTCGGGTGCCCCTGGTCGATCTCACTGCGGCCGACGAGCCGGTCGGTCGCAGTGAGGTCGTCGGCACCATCGGACGAGCGTGCGAGGACAGCGGCTTTCTCGTCGTCACCGGCCACGGCGTCGATCGGGCATGCATCGAGGGCATCGACGGTGCGGCGCGTGCGTTCTTCGCGCTGCCCCTCGAGGACAAGATGCGCTACGCCCGCACCGACGGCATCTACCGGGGCTACACGCCGGCGGAGGGTTCGGCGCTCGCGGCATCCCGC
>JBKAGO010000015.1:0-18718 GCA_046290435.1 Acidimicrobiales bacterium | reverse complement strand
GCCTCTCGCACTCCTGGGGGTATGCGATGGAAGCGACGACGAGCACCGACGACGGCCGGGCCTACGGGCGAGACCCCGGCCACTGGGACACCGAGCTCGTGGAAGTCGGGGCGGGGACCCCGAGCGGGGAGCTGCTGCGGCGTTACTGGCATCCGGTGGCCACGAGTGGGGAGGCGACGACGGTGCCGCGGGAGGTACGTCTCCTCGGCGAGGACCTCATCTTGTACCGCGACGCGTCGGGGACACCGGGGCTGTTGGAACCACGGTGTTGCCACAGGGGCACGAGCCTGTACTTCGGCCGCGTCGAGGACGTCGGCATCCGCTGCCCCTACCACGGGTGGCTGTTCGGCGCCGACGGCACCTGTCTCGACCAGCCGTGCGAGCCCGACCGGGGCCGCAACAAGGGTTCGTATCGCCAGCCCTGGTATCCGGTGGTGGAGTACCACGGCCTGATCTTCACCTACATGGGCCCGGCCGACCGCCAGCCGGTGTTCCCCACCTACGACATCTTCGACGACCTCGGCGACGACGAGGAGATCGTCACCTTCGACCGGTTCGCCTTCGGCGGACCCGACGTCGCGCCGTGCAACTGGTTCCAGACGCATGAGAACGCGATGGACCCGTACCACGTGTTCATCCTGCACAACGCCATCAGCGGACCCCAGTTCGACCCTCGCCTGGAGATCTGGCCCCGCATCGACTGGCAGCGTCACCCGTGGGGCATCACGGCGACCCAGGACCGCGAGCTGCCCGACGGCACGACGCTGCATCGCATCACCGAGATCCGGGTGCCGACGATGCGGGTCATCCCCACCCCGACGCTTGCGTACCTGGGGCGGACCAACAACTTGTCGTGGGCGATCCCGATCGACGACACCCACACCCGGGTGATCGCGATGATTCGCAAGCCGAAGGGTGAGGCGGCCCAGGGCCTCGCTCTCTACGACGGCGACCGCAGCTGGTTCGAGCTCAGCGACGAGGAGCACCAGCGCTTCCCCGGCGACTACGAGACCCAGGTCGGCCAGGGTCCCATCACCCGCCACAGCACCGAGCATCTGTCGTCCACCGATCGGGGCGTGTCGATGGTGCGCCGCCAGTTCAAGGAGCAGGTCCGCATCGTCGCCGACGGCGGCGACCCCGTGGGCGTGTCGTTCGACCCCGCCGACGCCGTGGTGTCGGTCATCGCCGGCAACTACATCGTCGGCCCCGACACCGACCTGTCGACCGTGCCGTTGTCCGAGACGTTGGCCTGAACCACTGGGGTCAAGTCGTACTTTCAACCAACTCCGAGTCGGGTGTCAGGGGAGGCTTCTGGGCTCGAGTTGGTTGAAAGTACGACTTGACCCCAGCCCTACCCCAGCGCTCAGCGGTGGACGGTGGCGGTCTGGGTGGATTCGGCGACGAGGCGGCCGTGGCGGTACACCCGGCGTGACATCGAGGCGTCGGCGATGGCGCCGCGCACGCTCGGGGCGTCGATGGCCACTGCGTCGAACACGTCGCCCACCGCGAAGCTCACCTGCGACAGGCCCATGGCCTGGCGCACGTTGGCGCTGACCATGTCGTAGGCGACGTCGGGCAGCTGGTGGCCGGCCATCACCATCAGCGCCGCGGTCTCGAGCGGGTCGCTGCGACCGACGAGGTTGAACGGGTCCTGCACGTTGTCGGCGCCCGCCGCGACCAGCACACCCGCATCACGCAGCGCCTGCACCGCGGTGAGGCCTCTGGGCGTGGCGGTGGGGTCGTCGCGGCCCTGGAGGAACAGGTTGGTCTGCGGCAGCGGGAACACCGCGATGCCGGCTTCGGCCACCTCGCGCGCCACCGCCGCCTGCACCTCGGGTGGCTGCATGCCCAGGGTGACGCAGTGGCTGGCCGCGACCGGGCCGGTGAAGCCGGCGTCGATGACCTGTCGGGCGAACTCCCGCAGCGTCAGCACCGACGGGTCGAGCATCTCGTCGACGTGGAGATCGATGCCGATCCCGGCGTCGGTGGCCACGGCGATGGCGTTGGCGATGAGGCCTTCGGGGTCGGGATCGAGGTGCGGGCACCCACCCACGAGGTCGACTCCGGCCTCGACGGCCGCGTCGAGGGCCCGCCGGTTGGCGGCGCCGTCGGGGCCTGTCATGGGGCTGCCGGTGAGGGCGACCACTTGGACGTCGAGGAGGCCGTCGAATCGGGCCGCCGCTTCCTTGACGGCGACGACGCTCGACGCACCGATGGCGTCGAGGACGTTGACGTGTGTGCGGACGGCGGTGACGCCGTGCACCAACAGCAACTCCATCGCCTGCGCCGCACGCTCGACCGTGTTGTCGTGGGTGAACATGCCGGTCTGGGCGGCGGCGATCCACGCTTCGATGGCGCCCATGAGGTCGCCCTTGGGGTTGGGCACGGCCTCGGCGGTGAGTGCTTTGTCCAGATGCGCGTGCGGTTCGGCCATCGCCGCCAGCAGCAGTCGGCCTGCGAGCTCGTCGACGACGACGCCGTCGACCGGCGCCGGGATGGGCGCAGTGGGAGCGACGGACGCGATGCGACCGTCGTCGCCGACCATCAGATCGACCCGACGGCCGTCGGCGAGCAGGGCATCGTGGAGGAGGAGAGCCATGCGGGCAACGGTACTGGCGCGGCATCTCCATGGGGTCAGATCCCGCGTTCCCGCCTTCTCCGAGCGCGTCGACCCAGGCGACGATGCCATGAGAAGGCGGGAAAGCGGGGTCTGACCCCGGCCGGTCTACGGTGGCGCAATGGCCATCGACGACCTCCGTTCCTCCATCGCAGCGCTCGACGAAGCCGGGCAGCTCAGCCGCATTCCCGCGAAGGTCGAGCTCGAGCACGAGCTCGCCGATGTCGGCGCGGCGCTGGCCCGCTCGGGCATGGGCGCCGGGCTGTTCGAGAACGTGGCCGGCTCGCCCTGGCCGATCTTCTGCGGTGGCGTGGCGTCGCATCGGCGGGCGGCCATCGCACTTGGCTGTGAGCCCGACGACATCATCGACACGATGGAGCGCGTCCTGGCCCCCGAGAACGGCATCGCCCCGGTGCGCGTCGATGCAGCTGCGTGGCATGCCAACACCGTCACCGGCGATGCGATCGACACCGCCCTGTTGCCCATTCCCACCCACAGTCGGGGCGACGGCGGCGCGTTCATCACCGGCGCGGTGACCGTCGCGAAGGACCCGGTGTCGGGCCGAGGCAACCTGGGCTACAACCGCATGGTCCGGCTCGGACCCACCACGTTCGGGTTCAACGTCAACGAATGGCGCGACGTCGGCACGTTCTGGAAGTCCCGCGAGGACCCTGATGCGCCGTTCCCGGTGGCGATCGCCATCGGGCTCGACCCGGCGATCATGATCGCCGCAGGCGTCAAGACCCCGGTCGACGAGTTGACCATCGCCGGCGCCATCCGCGGCCGGGGCATCGAGGTCTGCCGAGGCATCACCGTCGACATCGACATCCCTGCCGCTGCCGAGATCGTCATCGAGGGCCACATCCGACCCGCCGTCCGCGAGCCCGAGGGGCCCCTGGCCGAGTTCCACGGCTACCACGGCGAGCCCTGGAACAGCCCCACCGTCGAGGTCACCGCCATCTCGTGGCGCGACGACCCGATCTACCAGACGATCGTGCCGGGCTGGTACGAACACATCTACATCGGCAACGTGTTGCCCCGCGAGCCCCTGTTGCGCCGCTTCGTGCGTCACCTCGACCCGCACGCCGACGTGCACATCCCGCCCTATGGCAACGGCTTCCTGGCGCTCATCCAGATCGACCGGGACAATCCGGGCACCCCGAAGAACCTGGCGATGGCGGCCATGGCGGCCCACATCAACATCCGCAACGTCGTGGTCGTCGACCGCGACATCGACATGTACGAGCCCAGCGAGATCCAGTGGGCGCTGACCAACAGGGTGCACTGGCTCGACGACGTGTTCACCGTGCCGATGGCCCAGGGCCACGAGATGGACCCAGTGGCCACCCAACGCGGCGTGGCCACCAAGGTCGGCATCGACGCGACCTACAAGCGTGAGCGCCGCGAGTACGGCGACCGGGTGGCCTATGCCCCCATCGACCTCGCCCGCTACCTGGAGCCATGAGCGCAGCGGGGGCCGCCCGGCCCGGCCGCCAGGCCAAGAGGGCGAAATCATGAGCGCAGCGGGGGCCGCCCGGCCCGGCCGCCCGGCCCGGCGTTGGCTGGACGAGCCGTTCACGGTCGACGACGAGTCGATAGCCGCCTACCGCCGTGACGGGCACGTGTGCGTCCGGGGGCTGGCGCCCCACGACGAGTTGGCGCCGTACCGCGCTGCGGTCGAGCGTTGCGTCGACGAGCGCACCACCGGGGTCGACGATCTGGCCGATCGCGACACCTATGGCAAGGCGTTCCTGCAAGTGATGAACCTCTGGGAGCACGATGACGACGTCCGGCGCCTGGTGCTGGCCCGCCGGTTCGCCGGCGTCGCGGCGGCGCTGATGGGTGTCGATGCCGTGCGGCTCTACCACGACCAGGCCCTCGTGAAAGAGGCCGGCGGCGGCTACACGCCCTGGCATCAGGATCAGAACTACTGGCCGCTGGCCACCGACCACACCGTCACGATGTGGCTGGCGCTGGTGGACATCGGCGCCGAGGTGGGCTCGATGTCGTTCGCCAGCGGGTCCCATCGCGACCGCGACGTCGGTGCCGGCCACATCTCCGATGCGTCCCACGACGCGGTGGCCGCGCATCTGGTCGAGCGGGGCCATCCGGTGGTCACTCATGGCGCGATGCGCGCCGGCGATGCCACCTTCCACGGCGGGTGGACGCTGCACACCGCGCCCGCGAACCCGACCGATGTCCGCCGGACCGTCATGACGGTCATCTATGTCGCCGACGGCACCCGCATCGCCGAGCCCACCGACCAGCAGCGCTTCGATCTGCTGTTGTGGCTGGGCGGTCGCTCCCCCGGCGACCTCGTCGACTCCCGAAAGAACCCGCTGCTGGGCGGCCGAGCCGAGACCTGAGGATTTCGGGCAACGGGTCGGTCCCCTGGGGTCGGGGCGGGACTGGTCCGGGCGGGACTGGTCCGGGCGTGACTGGTCAGGGCGTTGCGAGGGCCGTCATCTGGTCGACGCCGCGGTCGAGGTGTTGAACGGCCAACTGGAACTCGTCGATGCCATGGGTGGTCATCAGCTCGGCCAGTTCGGCGCGGGCCTCGGCGGCCGTGCCGCAGATCACGAACTGGGGCACCCACTCCTCGCGCACGTGGCAGGCTGCGGCTGCGGTGCCGCCGTCGGCGAGCGCCGAGCGGATGGCGACGGTGTCGGCGTCGGACATGCCGATGCGTTCCTTGACCTCGGGCGGCGAGTCGACCAGGCGGAACGAGAGCCCGGCCCGGGCCTCGTCGAAGTCGGCGTCGGTGGTGACCACCATCGTCGAGTACGAGATGACGAAGGGTCGGTCGCCGGCCTCGCGGCGCAACGCCGCGGTGTGGGATCCGACCAGGTCCTTGTGGATGTAGCTGAGGTTGAACCCGTCGGCCACCCGGCCGCCGAGAGCGGTCATCTTCGGGCCGCGCCCGGCCAGGATGATCTCGATGTCGGGGCGCGCATAGTCGAGGCGGGCGCCGGCCAGCGAGAAGACCTCGCCGGCGAGATCGACACGATCGCCCGAGAACAGGCCCCGCAGCGCCGTGACCGTCTGCGCGACCGTCGTCAGCGGTTTGCGACGGTCGATGGCCAGCGGCCCCAGGGTGAGCCCACCGCCCGCGCCCAGACCGACGAAGGCCCGCCCGCCGCTGAGCTCGTCGAGCGTGGCGATGGCGGCGGCGGTGGCACCGGGATGGCGGACGTAGGGATTGGTGATGCCGGGCCCGATGCCGATGCGTTCGGTGGCGCCGGCAACCGCGGCCAGCGTGACGTACACGTCGCGGGTGACGACACCCTCGTCGTAGACCCAGCAGCGCCGGAACCCCAGCGACTCGGCGAGCACGGCCAGCTCGACCACCTGGGCCACGGGCCCTTCGGGCATCAGGTTGACCGACAGCACCGGCGAACCCGCCTCGACGGGGGCTGCGGCGTCGGCTGCGGTGCCCGCTCCTGTTGCCGTGCCGGTCTCGGCGGCGCTCACGCCGAGCCGACCTTGGCCGCGGCAGCACCGACGACACCGGTCGCAGCCCGACGCAACGGCGCCACCCGACGCCCGACCGTGCCCCGGAGATCGCCGCGGACCACCGCGGCCGCGTTGCGGCCCGACGCGCCGAACACGCCCGCACCGGGGAAGGTCGCCGCGCCCGACAGGTACAGCCCGGAGATGGGCGTCCGGTAGCGGGTGAGCTCGTGGTCGCGGCCCAGCAGCGAATGCAACGGCGACGACGCGAAGGCCGGGGTGTGCCCCCGGTGCATCGAGAACTCTGCCTCGTAGCGATCCGGGGTCATGGCCCGCCAACGGTCGACGAGGTCGAGCGCGCCGGGCTCCATCGTCGATGCCCACAGCTCGAGCCAGCGAGCCGGTTCGGACGAGCCCGGCCAGCCACCCTCGAGCGCGTAGGGGGTGAACAGCACCTCGATGCTCAAGACGTGCTCGCCGGGGGCCGCCATCGACGGGTCGAGGACCGACGGCATGTTGACCAGCAGGGTCGGCTCGGGCGCGACGCGCCCGACGTCGCGGAGCGCGAACGCCTCGACCAACTGTGCCCGCGACGGTGACACGACAGTGGTCGGGCCGAGCAGTTCGGCCCCGGGGTGGGTGGCGTGGAGGCGCTCGGCCACACGCGGGGTGGGCAGCCCGGTGAGCACCGCGTCGATCTTGGATTCGTAGCCGTCGTGGATGGGCTGGGCCCGCCAGCGTTCGACCAGGCGCTTGGCGGCGGGCGGGACCTCGTCGACCCAGTCGACGAACACCCGCTGCGGGTCGCATGCGGCGACGACGACGTCGGCGTGCAGGCGGCTCCCGTCGGCGAGACGAACGCCGGTGACGGTGCCGTCGGCGACCTCGAGGCCTGCGACGCGGGTGCCGCAGCGCAGGACGCCGCCGGCGGCGAGGAAGCTGTGGCAGATGGCATCGGTGAGTGCACCGCTGCCGCCGCGGGGGCGGCCGGTCTTGACCACGTGGCGGGTGGCGTAACCCGCCGCCGCGAGGCCGGTGCCCGGGGTCTCGGGAGGCACGCCCCACACCGTGGGCCCGATGCTGATGGCCGGCATGGTGAGGCGCCAGTCGTCGAAGTAGTCGGCGAAGACGTCGTCGACGCTGCGGCGGCTCCAGTCGAGCAGGCGCCGTACACCAGCGCCGCGCCGGCTCAGGGCCCCGGCGGCGAAGCGGGGCGCCGACGGCACCCGCCGGGCCATGTCGACGACGAGCTCGGCGATGGGCAGGGCGTCGTCGAGATAGCGCCGGTACCCGTCGACCTGGGTCGGGTGCGACGCCGCGATGCTGTCGAGGGTGCGTTCGACGTCGTGGAACTGCAGCCACGGATGGCTGTCGTCGTGGAAGGCATAGACGAACCCGACGTCGTTCTCGAGGTACTCGAGGCCGTGGCCGACGAGGTCGAGCTCGTCGATGACGGGCATGGCCCGCACCAGGCCGTGGTCGCAGTTGCAGATGTTGAAGCGGGCATCGAGGTCGTGCTCGGTCGATGCGCATCCGCCGACGGAGTCGCGGGCGTCGACCAGGATCGTGTCGATGCCCGCCCGGGCCAGATATGCCGCGCAGATCAGCCCGTTGTGCCCGGCACCGACGACGATGACCTCAGCTCGATCCATCGGACCATCGTAGGGGCGGCCGACCGGACCGACGGGTGGCGGTCGCCGGTGGTTCACGACGTGTTCACGTCCAGCGGCGACGCCTCTATCGTCTGCACTCGTGCCTCGATTCGACCAGCCCGACCTGCTCGTGCCGTGCACGGTTGCGTGCCGGGCCGCCGGCATCGAGGTCGAGCCCCAACCGCCCCTGCCGGTGTGCACCGAACCCGACGCCGGCGAGGTCATCGAGGCCGTCGACGAGGCGATGGTCGAGGTCGACCACCCGGCGCTCGTGACGATCCCGGCCTACCTGCTGGGCGGCTGGGAGCACGCCCGGCCCGACCAGTGGCTGCGGGCAGAGGTCCACGATCGTCTCTGCGCGGCGGCCCAGTCGCTCCCCGACGGTTTCGGACTGGCCGTCCTCGACGCCTGGCGGCCCCTCGAGTTGCAGATCGAGCTGTATGCGGCGGCGATGGCCGACCCTCGGGTTCCATCCGAGCTCATCGCCGAACCCAGCGCCGACCCGTGCACGCCGCCGTCGCACCTGACCGGCGGCGCCGTCGACTGCACCCTCACCGTCGATGGCACACCCCTGGCGCTGGGCACCGGCTTCGACGATCTCACGCCCCTGGCCCACATCGACGGCATCGAGACCACACCGGGACTCGAGCGGGAGCTGCGACGCCTCCTGTTCTGGACGATGCGCCGGCTCGGATTCGTGGTGTTCCATGCCGAATGGTGGCATTTCGAGTTCGGTACCCGCCGCTGGGCGGCCATCACCGGCGACGTCGCACGCTACGGACCGACGGCGCCCCCGGGAAACACCCCTGAGGGTGGGCGGCCTGGTCCGACCACCCGACGCAGCAGGCGGTAGGCGCAAAACGCAGTGCGGCCCGGCGACCGGCCGGCGCCACTACGAGCCGGAACGCCCGAGATGTCGGTCACGCATTGGGCGATGTCGCACCGAGCGGCATAGCCTCCCCCGAATGCAGCAATTCCTCAGTCGCCTGTTCTCGACCACCGGTGGCCGCATCGGTGTCGGTGCCGTCCTCGCCCTCATCATCACCGCCATCGCCGTGCTGTCCACCGGCGGCGGGGGCGAAGACACCGAGACGGTCGCCGACCCCACCCCGACAGCCGGGCCCACCGCAGAGCCGACCGCCACGCCCGAGCCCGAAGCCACGCCCGAGCCGACGCCCACACCCGAGCCCGAGACGCTGTCACCGCTCAACGGCCTGCCCGTGACCGACGAGGTGGCGGCCCGCCGCGTACTCGGCGTCAAGATCGACAACGCCCCCGAGGCCCGGCCCCAGTCGGGCATCGAAGCGGCCGACGTGATGGTCGAGATCTGGGTCGAGGGCATCACCCGGTTCCTCGCCCTGTGGCAGGAGGCCGACACCGACTTCGTCGGCCCGATCCGGTCGATGCGCCCCACCGACTTCGCCATCCTCAACGCCATGGAGGCGACCTTCGTCAACTCCGGCGGCCAGGGATTCGTCCAGGCGATCGGCAATGCCAGCAACGTCGAGTACTTCCAGGAGCCGGCCGGTTCGTTCCGGGTGGCGGGGCGTTTCGCGCCGCACAACCTCTATGGCGACACCGAGCCGCTGCGCGAGCTCGACTCGCGCGGCCCGCGCTACGACGAGGCCCTCGAGCCGCTGTGGAACTTCGACGAGATGCCCGCCGACGCGGCCGACGTCACCACAATCACCACCAACTGGCCGCAGGGCTATGTCGTGTCGTGGGAGTGGAACGGCGAGGCCTGGGAGCGCTTCACCCTCGGAACACCCCACGAGTGGGTCAGCCAGGACGGCGCCACCCGCGAGCAGGTCACCGCAGAGACGCTGGTCATGTTGGAGATGAGCATCCAGAGCGTCGGCGGCGGGTCGGGCTCGGCGGTGCCCGAGTCGGTCACCACCGGCAGCGGTACGGCCTGGGTGTTCGCCGACGGCAAGGTCCAGGAAGGCACCTGGGCCCGCGAGGTCGACACCGAGTGGTTCACCCTCACCACCGCTGACGGCGCGGAGATGGCCGTGCCCCCGGGTCGCCAGTGGCTCATCCTGCCCCAGCCCGGCGGCGTGGTCTTCGAGTAGACCGAGGCGGCCGGCACAGCTGCCCCCCCATGCGGCAACAGGTGCGGGGGGCGGCTCAGCGGTGGCGGTCGCGGCCGGTGACCAGCACGGCCACGGCCTCGTCCGCCGGTAGGGCACCGACACGGACCCCGGCGAGCACGCCGGCGATGCCGGCGGTTCCTGTGGCGTCGGCGCCGAAACCTGCGGCGACGGCCCGTCCGTGGGCTGCCTCGATGTCGGTCTCGGCGGCCACGATCGAGCCGCCGCCGGTGAGCAGCAGGCCTCGGGCCATGCCCAACCAGTCGTAGGTGACGTCGTCGAGGATGCCGGTGGCGGCCGACGACGGGTCGGGCCAGGGCACCATCAGCTCGCCGGCCCGGGCAGCGGCCGCAGCCAGGAGCGCATCGGTCGACGCGGCATCGTGACGCCCACCGGGTGCCGCCGCCGGGGTGGCCGTCCGGGAATCGAGCCCCAGCGCGCCACGCCAGGCACGGTCGAAGGGGGCACAGTGCTCGGCCTGCACCGCCCACACCCGGGGCGAGCGTTCGAGCACACCGGCGTCCGCGGCCTCGAGCAGGCCGATCGCACAACTGGTCAGCAGCGCGCCGCCTCCGACCTGGACCAGGACGTGGTCGACCGGACCGGCATCGAGGCCGGCCAGCGCCGCGGCGAGCTCCCAGCCGATGGTGCGGCCGCCGTCGAGCGTCCAACGGTTCTCGGTTGCCTGCACCCCGAAGGGCAGCGCACCGTCGGCGACCGCCTCCTGGAAGCGGGCCATGCACGGGTCGCCGAGCTCGCCGTCGCGGCGCTCACACACGTGGACGGTGGCTTCGAGCTGCTGGAGGGAGTCGACGACGACCCGGTCGGCCCAGGTGGGGATGAAGACGTCGATCGGGCGGCCCGCAGCGCGGGCCACGGTGGCGGCACCGAGCGCCGCGTTGCCGCACGAGGAGATGGCAAGGCGGGTGTCGTCGGCGACGGCATCGACCGCGAGGTGCAGCAGCAGGCCCATGAGGTGGCGGGCCTTGTGGGAGCCGCCGACGTTGCCCGTCTCGTCCTTGGCGACGATGCGCCGGGGTGTGTCGGGCCCGACGAGTGCGGTCGCCGCAGCCGTCGGGGTGATGTGGAACCCGGTGCCGTCGACGGCTGCGACCTCGGCGTCGATGCGCCGGATCAGTGCCACCACGTCGTCGTCGGTCCAGCCCGCGGCCAGCGCCCGGTGGTGCGACCACAACAGGCTGCGCCAGCGGACGTAGGGGTTGGGCTCGTCGTCGGCTGCGTCCGGCCAGCGCGCACCCGGTGGCGTGGTGAGCCACGACGGGTGCGGACCGCCGAGCGCGACGGGGTCGGCGCCGGCGAGCGCGGCGGGGTCGGCGCCGCCGGATGCGTCGGGCACCGGGGCGGCGTCAGTCGACCGTGACACCGGTGGCGGCGTTGAAGTCGTCGATCATGGCGTCCCATGCGGGGGCCATGGTGTGCAGCTCGTCCCAGAACGCCTGATCCCGGCGGGCGTCGAAGTCGGCCATGCTGACGCCCTGCTGCTCGACCCAGGTGTAGTAGCCGAGGTTGAAGATCCGCTGGCGCCCGACCGAGTCGAGTTCCTCGAGGTGCTGGGTGTCGGCCCCCTCGAGGTGGCGGGCCACGATCTCGGCGGCGTCGATCTCGCCGAAGCCGTCGGGGTAGCGGGTGGCCAGCAGGTGCTCGGCCTCGCTGACGTAGAGCTCGGAACCGTCGGTGGCGACGGTCATGATGACGTCGTCGGAGCCGAGACCGAGCTGCTTGGCGGTCTTGATGGCGGCCAGCATGTTGCAGATCGACGAGAACCCCATGTGGTGGAGCTGATCGACGATGGCCGGGTCGACACCCATACGGTCGCGCAGGTAGGCCTTGCCGGCGTCGGTGGTGAACACCAGGTTGAGCCCGTCGGTGGCGGCGTCGCTGATGCCGGTGACGATGTCGGTGTTCATGACGTTGTGGATCAACGGGATGTGCTTGTCGCCGATGCCCTGGATGTTGTGTTCGCCGTAGCCGTTGTAGAGCATCGTCGGGCATTCGAGAGCCTCGACGGCCACGATGCGGGCGCCGTAGTCGTCCTTGAGGCGGTCGCCCGTACCGAGCGTGCCGGCCGATCCCGACGCGGAGGTGAACGCCGCCATCCGCAGCGACGGGTCGTGCTCGCGCATCGTGTCGAACACGTGGCCCAGGGCCCGGCCGGTGACGGTGTAGTGGCCGATGTGGTTCGCGAACTCCGAGAACTGGTTGAGGATGAAGTTGCCGGGGTCCTTCTCGAGCTCGTTGCAGGCGTCGTAGATCTCCTTGACGTTGCTCTCCGAACCAGGCGTGCGGATGACGTCGTCGGGGTCGGGCACCCAGCGTTCGAGCCACTCGAAGCGCTCGCGGCTCATGTTCTCGGGCAGCACGGCCACGCCCCGGCTGAGCATGAGGCGCGAGATGGCGACACCGCCGCGGGCGTAGTTGCCGGTGGAAGGCCAGATGGCGCGATGGCGGGTGGGGTCGAACTGGCCGCTCACCACACGCGGGACCAGGCAGTTGTAGGCCGCCAGCACCTTGTGGGCGTTGATCATCGGGAAGCGGTTGCCGAACACCGCCACGATGCGGGCGTCGACGCCGGTGAGCTCGCCGGGCAACTCGATGTGTTCGGGGACGTCGACGAAGTCGTCGTGGTGGGCGGAGTTGTACCAGTGCACCCGGAACAGATTGAGCGGATGTGCGGCGTCGCGATCGACGCCGGCCAGCGCGGCCCGGATGGAGGCCGGGATGGTCGACGGATCGGCCAGCTGCGCCATCGTCGGCAGCAGGATCTGCGCCTCGCGGAACCGGGCCACCGACCGGTCGTAGCTTTCCTGGTCGATCACGGACTGGAGCAGGCCGTAACGCGCGGTGTCGATGGTGAGGCTCATGGCCCCAGACGCTATCGGCCCCCGGTCGACAGGTCCGCGCCAGACGCCACCCGGCTGCCCCGAGGCTCGGCTTCGCGTACGATTCGGGACGTGACCGCTTCGACCACTCCCGACTCCGTTGCGCCCGATGCCCGCGTCATCGACCTGCTCGACGGCGACTTCTACGTCAACGATCCGTACACCACCTACGCCTGGATGCGCGCCAACGCGCCGGCGTACTGGGATCCCATCAACGAACTGTGGGGCATCTCGCGCTACGACGACATCGTCGAGATCGAGAAGCGCAAGGAGGTGTTCATCAGCTCCGACCAGGCCAAGGGCGGCTACCGGCCGAACATCCCGGCCGACAAGTCCATCATCGGCCTCGACGACCCGATGCACGTCGTGCGCCGGGTGCTGGTCTCGCGCCGGTTCACGCCGCGCAGCGTGCTCGAGTGGGAGGGCCACATCCGCGGTGCGGTCACCCGCCTGTTCGACGACGCCCTGGCGCACGAGACCCCGGTCGAGATCGTGTCGGAGCTGGCGGCACCGCTGCCGGCGATGATGATCGGCCACCTGCTCGGCTTCCCCGACGAGCTGTGGCCCAAGCTCCAGGAGTGGTCCGAGCGCACCATCGCCCTCGGCGGCGGCCCCCGCTATCACGACGAGGACGGCACGATGGCCGTGTTCGAGTTCGTCGAGGCCTGCGTGGAGCTCTACAACGCCCGCAAGGGCGATCCCCGCACCGACGTCATGAGCGCCTGGATCGCAGCCGAGGAGGAGGGCCTGCGCGACGGCAGCGAGTTCGGCCTCGACCAGATCATCAGCGACTGCCTGCTGGTGCTCGACGGGGGTGCCGAGACCACCCGCACCGTCATCGCCCGCACGCTGGTCAACCTGACCTCACGCCCCGATCAGTGGGAGCTGTTGAAGAACGGCGCCGATCTCGACGTCGCCGTCGAGGAGTTCATCCGCTACGTCACGCCCATCCACAACATGTGCCGGGTGGCGACGCGCGACTACGACATCGGTGGCGCCACCATCGGCAAGGGCGAACAGGTCGTGCTGATGTACTCGTCGGCCAACCGCGACGAGGCCCACTTCGACGACCCCGAGACCCTCGACGTCACCCGCACGCCCAACAACCACATCTCGTTCGGGTTCGGCACCCACTTCTGCCTGGGTGCGTCGCTGGCCCGACTCGAGATCAAGCTCTTCTTCGAGGAGCTGCTGCGCCGGGTGGACCATCTCGAGCTCGCCGGCGAGGTCGTCGAACAACCCAACGCCTTCGTGTTCGGCATGCGCGCCGCCCCCCTGAAGCTCACCCCGGCCTGAGTTCCGCTGCGGGTCCCTCAGCGGTACGCCCGCCTCGAGCGGCGGTCACGAGCCGTGGAGCGCCTCGTCGGGATCGCACTCGTCCAGCGGGGGCAGACACGCATAGAAGGCGAGCGTGTCGTTGCAGCGTTGCCAGATTCTTGCCGAATCGCCGACCTGGAACTCGACGCAGGATCCGACATACCCGGCTACGCCTTCTCCGCCGTCGATCTGCACGTGGAACTGGATCACGTAGTCGTGGTCGCGAGGATCTCCTCCAGGTGAGGGTTCGATCACATGGCCGACCAGTGGCTCCATCATCTCCACGAACTCGATGGACGACGGATCGTCGTAGGTCTCTGGCGGAAAGATGCCGTCCGATGCGATGTAGGCGAAAGGGCGGCCGGGCGGCACGACGTAGGCATCGACGAGGCGGATGGGCCCCACCGCGCCCACCAGCGATGCGCCCGTCAGCCGGATGTCACGATCGGATGCGTTCCCGATCGTCATCGAGTACGTGGTGTAGTCACCGACCTCGCCGGCAGGGAGCCGATGCTCGCCGGCCCGGAGGGAACCCCCTCTGTCGGCATTGGTCTGCAACCACTGTTTGCCTTCGAGTGGACCATCACCGCCACAGCCCGATACCAGCAGGGCAACCAGTGCCAGCAGCCACCACGTCGGACGCATGGAGCCACCCCTTGCGGCCTTGGTCGGCCTCAGCATCTGCACGAGTCCGTGGCTGCGTGCGCAGTTGAGCGACGTTGGACAGAAGGCCGCCATCCCGAGCCGGCCCACGTCGCGGCCATCACACCGATCCCCTCACGATCGCTCGAGTTGCTGGGTTTCCACCGAGTACGCTGGGTCGTTGAAGCGGCCGCAGATGTGCGCTCTACCTTGTCTTACCCGATTGTATTCGACGGACCAGCGCTTGTCTGTCTCCGTCCTTTGACGTACGCCGACGTTGATACCGAACAGGCCGAAGTTCAATCCGCTTTCGAACGTGCGTGTTCTGCCCTGCCCGATCGTGATGTCGCTGCCGAGTCGAGCGCACCACTTCTCGTTCGGCGACCATCCGAGCGAGTTGCGTTGAACATTCCTCACACCGCTAGTCCATTGTTTCGGGAGCATCATCCGGTCCGGAAGGTCGTGCCACACTCCTGGGCGATTCAGATCAGGACACCTCATGACGTGAGTGTTGTAGCGAACGTCTTTCTGGAATTCGACAAATCGGTTCCGCAAAGGCCGCTGCCAGGTTTTCCCTACAGATGAGCTGAAAGACATGTATCCGGTCAAGGACGCATTGGCGGGTCCTCCTGCCCAAGCGATCACCCCCTGAGAGGTCGACCTGGAACTACTCGCCATCTGCACTGTAGCCCGCGTGTGATCGCCGGTCCCAACGCTCGCGACCTTGTGCCACCTCTTGGCGTCGTCATGGAGCAAGAACCACATAGCATTCAAGTACGGGAGATCTCGTCCGCACGCCCACCACGGCGGAAACTGCTGACGCGCACTCGGAGCGTTCGTCGCGACGACGTCCATCAGCGACAGCACGAGACCCTGCGTCGCACCGCTCTCGCTGTTGCGGGCCTCTTCGATCGCCAGGAACTCCTCAGCTTCGCTCTCGACAGCAGCGAGCTCTCTCTGCAATCGTGACGAATTGCCGCTCGCCGCTGCTGCAGCAACCGATGGCAGGTTTGCAGGGCTCGCAACGGCCCAGCGGTCCGACGCCTGCTCGATCGAGTTCAATGCAGCGCCGGCACTTCTGGCCGATGTTCGCTCGCTGCCGCCAGCGACCGACTCCCTGGCACTTCTCGAACCGGGATGCCATCTCTCGAACTGGAAAGAGCCGCGTACACGGGCATCGACGACGGTTATCTCGAAGACAACAGAACCGGTGTCCGTTGCGAGGTCGGACATCGACCGGACAGCGGCCGGCGGCAACCTGATTTCGAGCGACTCGGCTCCAGGGTCGATCTCGCCCACTCCGAGGACTCGTGATCGCACCTGGTCTCCACGAAGCGTCGTGCTCGAATCGACAACGGAAAGCCGATAAGCAACTGGACTGTTGATCCGGCTCCGGGGCCAATGGACCGGAATCACCGCGAGAACCGGATTGCTTCGGGCGTCAAGTCGATTGACCTGCAGCTCGCCCTGGTACTCTCGCTGGAGCCGGGTGAGGGCGGGGTTAGGCTCGCTCTGAGCTTCCGCAGCTCCACCCGATGAGGGGACCAAGCCGATAGTTCCTGCCAGCACCGCGGCCACGCAGAAAACTGCTAGCCGCGTCCACCCACGCGAGTTCGGTCGAAATGCGGTAGCCGTTCCATGAGAACGCCCCCCCGGATGCAATCATCGCTAGTACCAGCCTTCCCCTGTACGGATACTGAACATTAGACGAAGACAGCGCTCCGTCAAGCCTGATGCGCAAAATATCAGACGGAGTGCCACTATTCGACCGCTCGAGAGGCGCCGAACGACCAGATCGCCAAGGGGCGTGCAGATCAGTCAGCAGCCCGAGGGCTTTCGGGACGCAAGAAGCACGCCACGCAGGGTGCTCGAGTGCGAGGACCTCATCCGCAGGCCGGTCAGTCGCACATCTCCTTCGGCTTCGGCACCCACTTCTGCCTGGGTGCGTCGCTGGCCCGGCTCGAGATCAAGCTGTTCTTCGAGGAGCTGCTGCGCCGGGTCGACCATCTCGAGCTCGCCGGCGAGGTCGTCGAGCAACCCAACGCGTTCGTGTTCGGCATGCGCGCTGCCCCCCTGAAGCTCACCCCGGCCTGAGGCTCCCCACGGGGCAAGTCGAACGCGAACTCTCGGGCGAGGGGCCGACCGTCGATGCCATGGCGGCCGAGTACGTTGGAGGTCATGGACGCCGAGCTCCCGTTCCTGTCCGCCGAGGACCTCGACTCGATGACACCCGACGAACGGCTCGCCGCATTCCGACAGAGGATCGTCACCGACCCTGACGAGATCCCGACCGAATTCCGTGATCGGATCTACGAAACCGGACGACGACTCGCCCGGGAGCGCCGTAGCCCCCGTTGAACACTCGGCGCCACGTCGTGGTGCTCCCAGCATTCTTCGATCGCCTCGACGAACTCCTACCATCCGAGCGCGCCGCCGACGGCACACCATCGACAGCGGACTTCGCGCTCCACGAACTCACCAGCATCGTCGAGACGCTCGCCGAGGACTACGAGGCCGTCACCACTCCGATCCCGGGCGAAGATGCTCGCATCCTGGTGACAGCCGGAATCCTGGTGACAGGAGTCGCCGTCTACGTCGATCTGACCGCAACGGGCGCCGTCGAGCTGTACTGGCTCGACATCGACCGCTGACCCGCAGGCAAATGACGACCGACGAGCGGCGATCCGTCGCACGGGTCGGGCGCAGCTAGGCCGCGGACAGCCGCACGTCGGCCTTGGATTGCTCGACCGGTGTGCCGCCGGCTTCGGCCCACCGCCAGGCGTAGGTGATGCGACCGGGCTCGGGGAGCTCGATCACGACCTCCACGTCATAGGGACCGAACGGCGCCGACTGGCGAAAGCGCGTCGGATCCTCGGCCATGGCGACCATGTCGGTGATGAACGGCGACTCGGAATGGGCGATGCAGAGACGGTCGTGGCCATCGGCGCCGGCGACATCGGCTGACCTCGCCCGGCGGCCACGTGCTTCGTCAGATCGCCGGTGGGTGGTGGCGTCGGTGGTGGCAGGGGGCGCAGCGGAGTTGGAGTTCGTCGACGAGGGTGCGCCGGCTGGTCTCGTAGGCGGGGACGTGGTCGTACTCGCCGAGGTCCTGGCGGCCGCAGTCCACACAGTTGCGGTCGCGTTCTTTGACGACCCGTCGTTGTCGGGCGGTGGGGTGGCGTTGCTTACCGGACGCGTTGATGGGCTTGCCATCGACGTCGTGGATCAACACCCGCAGGAACGCCTCGGGGACGAGCTCGGCGATGATCGTGTCGCAGACCGGGGTGCCGTCATCGGTCGTCGCTCCGTCGCCGCGGACATGGAAGATCACCTCGGTGTCCACGCGTCCGGTGCCCTCGTCGAGGATCTCCTCTGCGTACTGCGCCGCGGTCGACGGGTAGCTGCCGTCGGCCTCGCGGCGGGCCTTCGAGCGCATCACCAGCACCGACAGCACCGAGATCAGGATTGCGGCGATGTGCGGTTGCAGGCGCAGCGTGAACACCACCATCCCGTCGGCCTCGGTCCGCCATTTCACCGAACGCGACGCACGTTGGCGCGCCGCGAAGTCCTCGGGTGCCAGGTTGCGCCGCATCCATGCGGCGATGACCTTGCCGACCTCCGAGGCAGGCACGCCGGTGACCAACTCGACGAGCTCCGCCTCGGTCTCCGGCGTCGCCGTACGGGTCAACGTCCGCACCGCCGAATACGACAGACGCCGCTCGGCGAAGGCTTGGGCCGTGACAGGGAGTGTGGTGAGGGCTTTGCCGATGCGGATCCACTCCCGCGCCGTGCACGCCTCGACATCGGCCACCGAAGCCAACCAATGCGCCGCCGTCGGCGAACCATCCAGGATCCACTCCGGCGAATCCGCGAACGCCGCTGCAGCGACCACGATGCGGTACTGATAGCGGCGGAGCTCGCCGGACAACGCCACCAGCTCTGCTCCGAGCGGACCCGCCCCCACCACGGGGCTTCGCTCGAGGGTGCTCGTCTTCTCCACGGGACCTACTCCTTGGGTGTCGCTACGATCGAGGGATCGGTCAGAGGGGA
>JBKAGO010000014.1:0-21268 GCA_046290435.1 Acidimicrobiales bacterium | reverse complement strand
GTGGATGTGCCGGTGACGGTGAACGTGTTGGGGAACGATTCCGATCGCAATGGTGATGCGTTGTCGGTGGTGGCGGTGACCGAGCCGGCGGGCGGTGCGGTGGTGTCGATCGTGGGTGATGGTGAGGCGGTGTCGGTGGTGCCGCCTGCTGGCGATGTCGGGGAGGTCGTGTTCGAGTACACGGTGTCTGATGGTCGTCCGGGTGGCACGGCGACGGCGATGGTGACCGTCGCGGTCGTCTCCGCTGACGGCAACCAGCCACCCGAGACGCTGCCCGACACGCTCGAGGTCGGTGCCGGTGCGCGCCGTTCTGTCGATGTCGTGTTCAACGACACTGATCCTGATGGCGACCAGATCACCCTGATCGGCGTCGACACGACCGCAGCGCCCGAGGGCGCGATCATCACGCCGGCACCGGAGGGTCTGGTCGTGGTGTCGGTGCCCGAAGGGGCGCCCGAGGGGCCTTTCGAGTTGCCGTACACGGTGGTAGATGATCGTGGCGATGATGCGCCGGGTCTGTTGACGGTCATCGTGGTGTCGCAGGCCGAGAACAGGCCGCCGGTGTTGTTGCCGGAGCGTCTCACGCTGTTTCCCGATGAGGCCGGGAGTATCGATGTTCTTGCGAACGATGTCGATGCCGAGGGCGACGATCTCAGCGCGGGCGGTCTCGAGGCGCTCGACGGGTCGCCGGACGCAGCATTGTCGCCGGACGGAGTCTTCTCGTTCCCCGGCGCCGCCGAGGGCCAGTACCGCTACCGCTACGTGGTGAGCGACGGAACCAACGAGGGTGTCAGTTTCGTGCGGGTCGATGTCGTGGCGCCCCCTGACGAGAACGCTCCGCCCGTGTCCGGCTTGGACGAGGTGACGTTGCCGGTTGGTCTGTCGCGTGTCGTGCGGGTGCTGGACAACGATGTCGATCCCGACGGTGAGGTGGTCGAGGTGGTCGATTGGGATCCGGTCGATGGGCTCGACGTGGAGACCGTCCCTGGGGTGGGGTTCCGGATGTCGGCGACGGCTGCGCCGCCGGCGACGATTCTGTTCCCGTACTGGATCTCCGACGGCACGAACGAGCCGGTGCAGGGGACGGTCGTGGTGAGCGTCTCTGCGGCGACGGCTGGGCTCCCGCCGGTCGCCGTGGACGACGACGTAGAGCTGCGGGCCGGGCAGACCTCGGCGGTTCGGGTGCTGGGCAATGACTATGACCCCGACGGCGAGGTGCTGCGCATCGTCGAGCCGCTCCCGTCGGCGCCGGGGGCGACGACGCAGCTCGGTGAGAGCGGTCAATGGCTGTCGGTGTCGCTGGCTCCTGACGCGGAAGGCGATCTCGAGCTGCGGTACGAGATCGTCGACGTCGACGGGAACCGATCGTCAGCGGTGCTGCGTATCGGGGTCATCCGGCCGGGAACGCCGAACCGTGCGCCGGTCGTCGCTGCCGATGTGGCCCGCACGCTGGTCGAGCAACCGGTCCCGATCGACCCGCTCGCCAATGACCGCGACCCCGACGGCGATCCTCTCGTCCTGCTCGACGTCGGCGTGGTGGGCGACAGCGGGGCGACGGTCGAGATCGTCGACGGCATTGTTCGGTACACCCCGGCGCCCGGCTTCACCGGCACCGACCGCCTCACCTACACCGTCGTGGATCTTGCGCCGGCCGATGCCGGTGAGGCGGTGCCGGTCGAAGGCACGATCGCCGTCGGAGTGGTGCGCTATGGCCGCAGTGACGAGGAGACGAACAGCCGCCCCGTGGCCGTGGACGACGGTCCGGATCTTCCGCTGGTCCTGATCGGCGGAGGTCCCGTCGAGCTCGACGTGCGGCGCAACGACATCGACCGCGACCGTGATCCGCTCACGATCCTGCCGATCGCTTCGCAGCCTGTGGTCGGCTCGGTCGAGGTGGTGAACAACGGACGAGCTGTGCAGTTCACGCCACCTGCCACCGGCGAGGCCCGCCAGGTGACGTTCCGCTACACGATCACCGACGGCCTCGACCAGGACGATGCCACGGTGACGGTCACCCTCGTCGAGGAACGGGTGCCGCAGCGGCCGATCGCCCGCGATGACAGCATCGTGCTGCGGCCCGGCGAGACGGCCGTCGTCGATGTTCTGGGAAACGACGAGGACCCTGACGGCGACATCAGCGCAGTCACGATTCAGCCGTCGCCCGACGGCTCCTACCGGGTCGTGCCCGGCGGTATCGAGATCACCGCCGGGGACACCTCGGCGCAGATCCCGTACACGATCATCGACGCCGACGGCCTTACTGCGCAGGCGGTCGTGACCGTGCAGGTCGCCGAGAACCGCCGTCCGGTCGCGCCGCGCGTCGACGCCGAGGCGACGTATGAGACGGCGACGATGATCGACCTCGCCGCCGCTGGAGCCGGCGACCCGGACCTCCCCGACGACACCGTGGAACTCACCGTCGAAGCCGTCTCCGGCGGTGCGCCAGCGGTCGCCGGCGATCTGGCGGTCGAGTTCACGCCGGCACCCGGTTCCACCGACACGGCGACGTTCCGCTACACCCTCACCGACGACGCCGGTGAGGGTGAGTCGGCGACCGGCACGGTGACGGTGACGATCACGGGCGGCCCGCCGACGAACGAGCCCCCGGTCGCAACGAGCAGATCCGTACGACTCGAGGCCGGCACGTCGTTCCCGGTCGAACTCGACCTACTGGTCGACGACACCGACACCGACATAGCCGATCTGGTGTTCGGTGGTGGTGGCACCGCGCAGGGTGTCGTGACCACCGACCTGGTGGGGTCGACGTTGACGATCACTGCGCCCCTGACCGCCGGCGACGCCACCGACACCATCACCTGGACGGTGAGCGACGGCACCGAGCCGGCGACCGCGACCATCGACGTCACGGTTGTCGCTGCGGTGTTCGACCCGCCTACGGCCAGGAACTACACCGGCGCCGACCGGCGGGTGATCAACCGCGGTGGGACCGTGACGATCGACGTGATCGCCGACGCGCAGGACAACCTCCCGTCGGAGATCCGGGGTGCTGGACTGCGGATCGTGTCTGTCGATGGCGGGACCGGCGGGACGCCCACGTTCAGTGGTCGCACCGTGACCTTCACCCCGGCAGCCGGCGAACGCTCCGGCAGCTTCTCCTACACGATCGAAGATGCCGAGGGTGGCCGAGCGATCGGTCGTGTCGAGGTGGCCGTCCTCGACGCCCCCACCGCCCCCACAGCCGTGGCGGCCACCGCCACCGAGACGACCGTGACCGTCACCTGGGCTCCACCCGTCGACCCGGGCGGCACTCCCGTCACCGGATACACCGTTGCCCTCACCGGTGGCGGTGTTTCGCGCTCACAGCCCGCCGACGCATCGGCCAGGGCGCTGACCTTCGAGGGCCTTCCCGACAGCACCACGTTCCAGATCACCGTCACCGCGACCAACGCCGTCGACACCAGCCCGGCCGCTCCGGCGTCAGTGAGTACGGTCGTCCCTCTCCAACCCCCCGGCCAAGTGGTGGGCCTCAGCGTGACCGCAACGGCGCGGGAAACCGTGACCGCAACGTGGTCCCCGCCCACCACCGGCGACGCCCCGACCCTGTACCGCTACCGCATCAACGGCGGCGCACCGACAGAGACAACAGCGACAAGCGTCCCGATCGCTGGCCTCGGCGATGGTGTCGTTGTCGAGGTCACGGTTGTGGCGGTCAACCCGGCCGACGCCGGTCCACCAGCGACAGCATCCGGCCGCACATGGGCGCCGCCCGGACCAGTCGCCAACCTCGGTGCGACCGCTGGGGCCTTTTCTTACACCGTGAACTGGGAGGCGCCTGGCGGTGGTGGAGCGCTCAGCTACGAGATCGCGACGCAAGAGGGCGGCGGCTGTGCGGGCAACTGGCGGCCTGCGTCGCCAGGCGTCCGAATCGAACTCTCGAACTACTTCGTTGTGCAGTCGGTCTGTGTTCGAGCGGTTGACGCCAACGGCCTTGTCGGCCCACCTGCCGGCCCGGTTTCCGGCGGGGCCCTGACGCCTTCTACGTCCGGGGCGGTAAGCCCGCCCTGTTCAACGCTGACGTGCCCGGCCCAGTCGATTCGCGTCACCCTGCGGAATCACCCGCCAGGCACGACCTATGCCGTCTCGTGCAATCCAGGTTCTTCAGAGACGATCGTGGTCAACGGCAGCGGTGCATACGACGGAAACCATTGCGCTGGGGTCTGGCCGCCGGAACCGGCGGTCGGTCCCGACACTGTGATGAGGCTGAGTGGACTTCCGTACGGAGCCCGACCAACGGTGGGGGTGATTGGGTGCAGTCGCGAGAGTTGCGGGCTGTTCTAGATGAACCGGGGTCGGCGAATCGCCTTGCCTCGGTCCGCCAGGCGCTGAGGGCGGAGTTGCTGCGTGGGACGCGAGTCAGTCACGTGAGGTGGAAGAACGCGTAGTCCGCTGCGATCCAGCGGTTCCATGCCGTCTGGCGCATGCCGAAGAAGAAGGCCAGGGGGGCGCCATCGGTCGGGCCGGCGTCGCACTGTCGCGCGCCTTCGACGAGGACTGCCGGGGCGACGCAGTGGCCCACCTGGAGCTCGTAGCCTCGCCAGTTCCACAGGAGCTCCACTACTTCGTCGGTGGCGAACCGTGAGGCCCGCGTGCGGTCGTCGTCGTTGAAGGCGGCGATCAGGCCGTTCATGGCGTTGCGTTCGGTGAAGATACGTCGCTGCACGAGCTCCATCGAGCGGGACTGGCGGTCCCAGCGGTAGACGAGCTTGGCGCTCGCCGTGCCGCAGCAGGCGGCATCGCCTTCCTGTGCGATGTTCGCCACTTCGATGTGGACTCGACGGTTGCGGATCCAGATGCGCCGGACGTGTTCGCGACCGCCCCGTGTCACGTCGAATAGTTCGACGTGACCGATGATGCGACCGCGGCGGTTGTAGAAGACGACGTTGTCGGGCCAGGCGACCCCGCCCCGATTGCACGCGATCACGGCAGCGGCATGGCCTCGGCCCCCAGGCAGAAGCCTGCCGATGGCCACCTGATCGCGCCGCAGCGCCACGACGCCCTGCCCCTCGGGAATCCCAGGCAGGACCCCATTGCGCAGACGTCCCGCCGGATGATCGCACAGCGATGGGACCCGGGCGTTCGCCAGGTCTGCGGCCGAGTCGATCGGCGCCGCGGTGCCGGCCAGCACGCTGGCGATGCTGGTCATCACGATCATCAGCGCAGTCAGTAGCTTCACGGTCATCTCACCTCTCCTGTCGGGCACCGCCTCCCTGAGGCAGATGGCGGCAACGTAGGAGGATCATCTTCCCTCGATCAATGGGGAGCGTTCCCGATCGCTGCCTCCGTTGCGGGTTGGCCGGCGTCGTACTGACCGTCGTGGAGCGCGTCACTCCAGGCCTCGCCCGTCCACCATCGCAGCGGCGCCTCGCCCCGGGGGTCGGGATACCAACCGCTCTGTGGCAGCGGAGACGCTTGACGGCTCGGTCTGGCGCTGACTTCGCCGTCGGGTGGCAACCCCGCCCTCCTCGACGAGCGGGTCGATGGCAGGGACCTCTCCATCGGCAGCCGCCGGGGTGCGGAGTTGCTGGCGTCCGTCGCGACCTCGAACTCGGAGGATGCGCACGGCGAGGCTTGCGCCCGAGGCGAGCCTGGTGGCGCCGCGCTCGACTTCCCCGCTGCGAGCGGCCGGAACGATGCCGCCGACGTGGAGCGCGGGAGCTCCGGGGACGCAGCGCCCGATAGCCCCGAAGCCGCGCTGGATGGCTGTTGGCCGGAACCTGCGCCGTCGCGCGACTTTGCCCTCGACATGACCGGCGCAGGGACCGCATCGCTCGTTTCCGCATTTTCGGCACGCTGCGTGATGAGGCTGCGGGCCGACGCGTCGAGTCGACGGATCGTGCGACTCCAGACGGCCATGCGCCATCCGCACGACAAGGATTCCAAGACCCTCGGTCGTCCGGCGGTGGATCCCACCGATGCTCTCGCCACGCATCGGTTGTTTCCCCCGACTGCGAGACCGAGCCGCAACTCCAACCCGCGGTTGCTGCTGTCCGGGAAGAGCAGGACGACCGGATTGCCGTTGTCGACCACGATCCATCGCTCGCCTGCGGACTCGTCCAAGAAGAAGCGCCTGATCTGGTCGGGGTCGAGGCGGGTTTCGAGCTCCCGTGGCCGGAGCAGCCGCCGACGCCAGCTCGGCCAGAGCGCAACGATGCCGCAAGCACCGGTCGCTGCGGTGAATAGAGCACCTGCCAACAAACTCATGGTCACCAGAGTGATCGCCGGGCCCCCGTTTCGAAATGGGGACCGCTCCCCAGAGGCCTCGGCTACTCGGTGTGGATCCACTCGTAGTCGGCGGCGATCCACTGATTCCACGAGACCTGATCCATGCCGAAGACGAACAGCACCGCCCTCGGCTCGACCGGAGTTGCAGTGCACTCCCGGGTGCGCTCGAGGAAGGTCGGACGAATGCACCGGATGACCCGGACCGGAGTGCCCTGCCACTGGAAGAACTCGTCGATGACGTCGCCGCTGGCGAACCTGGCGGCCCGAGCGGCGTTGCCGGCGTTGAATGCGGCGATCAGATCGTTGGCAGCCTGGTGCTCGTTGAAGGTTCGCTGCTGCACGAGCTCCATCGCACGGGACTGGCGGTCCCACCGATAGACGAGCTTGGCGCTTGCCGTGCCGCAGCAGATGGGGTCCCCGTCCTGGTGGATGTTCGTGACCTGAACATGCACCCGGCGGTTGCGGATCCAGATCCGGTGGACGCGCTCTCGGCCGCCTCGTGTCACCTCCGAGAGCTCCACATGACCCACGATGCGACCCCTGCGGTTGTAGAAGACGACGTTCTCGGTCCAACCGACCCCACCACGGCTACATGCGAGCACTGCGGCGGCGTGACCCTGGCCTCGAGGCAGGAAGCCGCCGATTGCCACCCGATCATTGCGAAGCGACACGACGCCCTCGCCCTCGGGAATGCCTGGCAGAACTCCATCGCGCAGGCGTCCCGCCGGGTGGTCGCACAGCGATGGGACGCGGGCGTTCGCCAGGTCTGCGGCCGAGTCGATCGGTGCGGCGGTGCCGGTCAGCACGCTCGAGATGCTGGTGATCACGATCATCAGCGCGGTCAATAGCTTCGCGGTCATCTCGCCTCGTTTCTTGGAATCCGACTCGCTGAGACGTTGGCGGCAACATAGGGGGCCTGAGTTGCGTCATCAATGGGGAGCGTTCCCGGTATCGCCCCCGATTGGTACCGGCGATGCGTTCGGCCGCACCGTTGCACACGGGACAGCCGACATCGACACAGCGCCGACTACATGGGTTGGTACTCGCCGCCCACAACGCGGAAGCGTTGCACCATCGACCGGGGCACGACCCTGCCATCGACGCTGTCGGTACCGGTCGAACGCACCACGACGTCGGGGAAGACGCCGGTCCCGCGCCGGAACCGCTGCGTGCTCGTCCAGGCGAACGGCTCGAGACCACTAGGGATGTAGCGCTCCGCAGCGACGAGGATGCCGCCGAGGTCGACCAAGCGGCGCGGGGTGACCCCGACGTGGATGTTGTTCGTCACGGCCCCGCCTCCACCCGAGGAGAAGCCCTCGGCGACCACCAGCGCGCTCCGACGGTGAGTCACGATACGAATTCGGTCGCTTTCGGACGTTCCGTATTGTCCGACCTCGGTCACGTTGCGATCGAGGCGGTGGAGAACCCAGCCGCTGGGGGTGAGCCGGTAGAGCGCGACGCCCAGATGGGCTCCCCAGGCGCCCACCGTGCAGCCGCCGCCGCTGCAGTTGCCGTGCAGGGCTGCGACGAAGTAGCGGGCGCCGTTCATGCGCACCTGCCGGCGGGCTGCCACCACGAACTCCCGGACCCCGGTGCTGTCGACGTGCACGGCGACGCCCCGCGAGCAGTTGCCGACGGCCGCTCGGAGCACGGCGCAGTCGCCCGGGGGCGAAGGAGCCCGGCGAACGATGTCGTCATCGAAGTCAGCCAGTTGTGCGCTCCGCGAGGCTTTCGAGGTTGCGTTTGCCTGGACCGGGAACACGGCCAGGGTGGCAACCACGACCATCACTGCCGCAAGCCACCGTTGCGTTCGTCGGCCCATATGTCGGGGTTCAGTCGTCTTCATCTCTGCATCATCGCGCCCCTCTCGTACGACAGCGATGGGGGCCGGTCCCCATCGGAGCGGCGCAGCACGTCCGCATCTCCATCGGGACCGACCGAAGGAGAGATCTGCCGAAGCGGGCTCAGACCGGCCCAGCGGGGTTCACCCCGAGACGGAGATCGCAGCGTCGGCGAGACATCGGAGCCCGAGTGACACGCCGATCGCAATGGCGACGCCAGGGAGCAGCGCGCCGGCACCGAAGTCGTGGGGAGCTTCGCTCGAAGTGTCCCTAGTTTGTCCCTAGTACCCAGCGGCACGGATGTTAACGCAATTACACGAGATAGACGAAAACTGCAACTGGTTACGCTTCGATGACGCCCGATGAAACTGCCTGGACGGCTCCGCATAATCCACGACATCTTCGAAGGCACCGAGCAGATCCAGCAGCTCGTGATCAGCCGGGCGATCTCGGGTCTGCGCATCGAGTAGATAGTCCCTGTTCAGGGGTGGTTTCGGCTGCCGGGCCGGGGGAGTGGAACGCACTCCCCCCTGCCCGGCGTCGGCCTTTGTGTCCCTAGTTTGTCCCTAGTGGTGAGTGCCAAGATGCCGGCATCTTGGCACTCCGCATATCGAAGCCGGGTCGAGGCTTCGGGTCGGGGGCGAAGCGGATCGCATTCGACCCGCACTCTCACCACTTTCGGCAGATGTCGACGCTCGGCTGCTCATGACGTAGGTCCCGGCCGATCCGCGTTTCGCGCTCGGGGGTTTCCTCGATGGTCACGAAGCGCCGCGAGGGCGGATGCTGCTGCATCGACGACGGCCATGAACGCGTCGGCGCCTCGCTGCTCGGGGGTTCGGCACTCCTCGTAGGCGTCGAAGGAGTCGGCGTCTTCGATGAGTAGCTGGGCCTCGGCTCGCATCATGGCTCGAACGACCGGTCCCGCCTCGCCGGTTGCGGGAATCTCGAGTTCGATCTCGTGCATGCCGGAGTCGGTGACCCGGCGGCGGCACCGTGCCAGCACCATCATGATCTCGTCTGCCGGTTCCCCGTATGCCAATGCACCGTGCATGTGTTCTGCTCCTTGGTCGTGTCGGTTTCCGACGACCGTAGGCACGGGGGTGTGACGGCTCTCCGGCCGCCGCTTCGCTCCTCTGGCGGACGGTGCCGTGGCGACGATCTGGGCGGGGAAGTGCAGCGGGGTGCGGGTTGGCTTCGGCGTGGCGCCGTCTCGAGAGCGCTCGTCGACGCGAGTGCCTCGCAGGACGAGCTCGCTCTTCGCTGCGGCGCGTGGGGAGGTGTCCTCGCCTACTCGGCTGGATCGGATTGGATGATCTGCTCGAGTTCCAGGCGAATTGCCGGGATGTCGCGTTGTACGACGTTGCCGATGATGTCCTGGTCGATGTGGAAGTAGGCGTGCGCGAGTATCACTCGTGTGCCGATGATCTCCCGCCACGGGATCTCTGGATGTGCTGATCGGAGTTCGTCCGTGAGATGCGAGGCGGCTTCGCCCAGCACCTCGATCCACCGCTGTGCTGCAGCTTGGACGACCGGATCGGTGGCCAGGACCGCGGGATCGGAGGCGTGTGCGATCAGGAGGTCGCACATCTCCAACATGTCGAAGAGTCGCTCTCGGTCGTTCCTCACAACTCGACGGCGTCGGCGAGCACGCGTCGCGAGATGCGGGGCCGCAGGCCGGATTCGGTGACGACGTCGACGTTGTGGCCGAGGAGTTCGCGGAGGTCCATGAGGAGTCCGCCGAGGTCGAACAGTCCGCGGTCGTCGTCGAGGTCGACGAGGAAGTCGATGTCGCTGTTCTCGGTGGCTTCGCCTCGTGCGACGGACCCGAAGACTCGAACTCGTGTCGCACCGCGAGCGCGTGCGGTCTCGATGATCTCGTCGCGGCGTTCCCGCAGGTCGGTCAGCATCGGCACACCCACGCCGTGAAGGATAGATCGAGTCGTCGCTTCCGGCCGAGCGTTCTGCCTTCGCGGCTGACCTCCCCGGCGGGTCGGGCTACGGGTCGATGCCCGGAATACGCGTGTGCAGGCCGTGGACGCGCCGGCTCCCTGGTTGGAGGCGGTGCCGTCGGAGGAGTGTCCCTAGTTTGTCCCTAGTACTGCGTCGCGCAGGCCTCGATCGGATGGCACCAGGTGGACGCCGGCGCCGAGAACTTGCAACTCGACGGTACGGAACCGCACGGCCTGGACGGCTCCGTATGACCCACGACATCTTCGAGGGCACCGAGCAGATCCAACAGCTGGTGATCTCTCGGGCGATCTCGGGCTTGCGGATCGAGTAGGTCTCCCTCGTTTCCGGTTCCGGCAAGGCGACCCCCGTCCTCTCGAGGCGGGGGTCGTGTCGCGTGCGGATTCGTGCGCGCTGTTCCGCCGAGCGGTGCAGCGTGGCCTCGGTGTCAGACGTGCCCGCGATGCTGGTCTGCATGCCGGTCCGGATCGAGGTGGCGCCCCTGCGCATCGAGTGGACCGGCGCTCGTGTCTCATGGAAGGGCGTCTCACGGTGAATCTCGATCCTGTGGAAGCCCACCTGCGAGACGGCGAAGTGCTCGATCAAGCTGCGGATCTCGTCATCCGTGGCTGGCCGCTCATGGTCGGCGGCCTGCTGCACGACGTCGACGCCACTCGTCGCCGCTACTCCTGGGCGGGTCAACCCCTCATCGCCGTGTCGGCGGAGGTGACGATCGATGGCTGGGATGTCGATCGCATCTTGTCGGGCTCACGTCTGCGGACCCGTAGGAGCTACGCCACCGCGGCGGTAGATGAGCTACTCGCGGCCGGGTTCGGCCTCTTGCCCACGTTCTCGGCGCCCCATTACAGCGTGCTGCTGGGCTCCTACACTGTGGAGCAGGCCGAGCTCCTCATCCGACTGCTCGGTGAGGTCCGGCCGAACCCCTACCAGGTGAGGACGCAGCAGTGAGCACGCCAGCCGAGATCACGGTCACGCTGCCTGCCGACGTGAACCAGATCGATAACACAGGTTTCGTGTGGGCGTTCCTCAGCAATGCGGGCGAGCCCGAACGGGTGCAACCGGGAGCGATCATCGTGGCCGGCGATGCAGTGGAGCCGTTCCTGGCCCGAGTGGTCGACATCGTCGATGGCCCGGGCGACGATTCGATCGTGCACCTCGACGTGCTCGGCGTGCCCGACCAAACCATCGAGGAACTTCGTCACGCCGGTCTTCTGACCGCGTAGCGGTCCAGCGTTGGCCGCATTGGACCTCCTCACATGTCGAGGAGTCGTTCTCGGTCGTTCCTCGAACCGTCGCCCGATCGACCCGGCACCTCACAGCGGCAGTTTCGAGGTTCAGACGCCGACGAAGTCGACAGTCACCACGTCCAGGCCGAGTTCGACCACGGCGACGGTGCAGCGCGGTTGGCGTCTGCGCTGCATGGCCGAGCCGGGGTTGAGCTGGTGCTGCACATGGCCGCTGTCGTCGACGTGGGTCTCGTGCCATGGGATGTGCGAGTGCCCGAACACCACGATGTCGGCGGACGGAAACCATCTGCGGAGCCGGGTGCTGCGACCGGCCGACGGTCCGCTGTCGTGCACCATCGCGACCCGTCGTTCGCCGATCCACATCTCGATCCGCTCCGGTAGGACGATCCCGTGGTCGTTGTTGCCCAGCACGGCGTGGACCGGAGCGATCGGGGCGAGTGCGTCGAGCACATCGGGATGTGTCAGGTCGCCGGCGTGGAGGACGAGATCGACGGCATCGGTCAGGTCGGCGCCGCGCAGCCGATCGACCAGTCGATCACCTTGCCCTTCGCGCAGATGGGTATCGGCCACCACCAGGAGTCGGCACACGTCGGACATGGAGAGCATTCTCGCCTCGGCGTCGCTCGCGAACGAGCAGGGCGGCGGTCGCGTTCCCTCCTAGGTCGCCGCCCGCATCATCGGCGAGATCCTCGCGGAGATCGACGCCCGCACCGACTGAGCGCCGAGATGTCACCTCGGCGCTCGCCGGTGGTGAGGGTCCGAACCGGCCGCCACGACCGTGCACGGTTCGATGCGCCCGGCATCCAAGGCGCCGGCAACGGCGGATTCGTCGGGATCGTCTTCGGCGTTCGCTTCGCCGATGTCCCAGGAGGGAGGCGCGGCGATGGTCGTGGGTGTCGGGCCTGCCAGCACCGTCCATCCGGCACCGTCGAGCACGGACAGCAGCTCCTCCTGCGATCGAAAGGTGCTGCCACCACAGCGGACCGCCGAGGTCGAGGTGCTCAGGTAGGCGAGGACGGCGAGCCGCGGGGCGACACGGCGGGCCTCGTGCAGCAGCGCCGTCGGGTCGTCGACGACGGACAGCACGCCCAGCGCAATGGCGGCATCCATCGAGTGGTCGGCCAGCGGGAGGTGCGAGCCGCTCGCAACCGCAGCGGGGAGGCCGAAGACGTGGCGGGCGCACCGGGTGGCCTCGAATACCGGGTCGGTGGCGACGACCCGGCATTGGTAGCGGGTCGCCAGCCAGGCGGCCGCGCCACCGAGACCCGATCCGATGTCGACGATCGTGGAGGTCGCATCGAGCTCGAGTGCCTCGGCGATCCAGGCGAGGGTGGCGGGATCGCCGGAACCGCGGCAGGCGGCGGCGATCGCCTGCGTGGGGTCGAGGTCGAGCAACGCCTGCCACTGGTCCGCCCCGGCGGAGAACTCGTCGGTGCTCATCGGTCTATCCGTGCTGCGACGCGGGCCATGATGCGACTGCGGGCGAGGACCCCGCCGGCAGCTGCCGATCCCGAGAGGTTCACCGCTGCGAACCGTCGACTGTCGAGGAGCCGCTGCGCGATGGCGACGGCGGCCGCCACGCCCGCCTCCTCCGGATTCGATGCCGCCAGGATGTGCTCGCTGAGGTGCGACGGCAGCACGAGGCCAGGGAACCGGGCCAGCACCTCTGCGGACCGGTGGTCGGTGATGACGGGTACGGGCGCGATCAACGGGATCACCACACCGCGGTCGTGGCATCGATCTGCGAACTCGATCATCGCCTCGAAGTTCCCGCCATGGTTGAGGATCGCCATCGAGGCACCGGCCCGCTGCTTGTCGAGCAGGCGCTGAGGTCGCCAGGACGTGGGCGCGGCGGCGGGGCTCTCGGCGACCGAGATGGCGGCGTCGTGGGCGGCGGCCACGCCGATGAGCTCGATGCTGTCGAGGGAGAACTCCGCCGTCGTGTCGGCCCGGAACCGGGCCGCAGGATGATCGCCTGTGACACAGTGCACGGCAACCAACGGAAGAGCGGCCAGATCCTCCAGCTCCGCCCGAGCCTGCGCCGCCGTCCGGTCACGGCACGTCAACGTGGAGATGACCCGAAGCCCGGTCTCGGCGACGGCGGCGGCGATGACCGACGGGCGGTGCGACGTGACGTCGTCGAGGTGCTCGCCGATCAGCACCCCGGCTCCGCCATCGCGCAACCTCGCCGCAGCTTCGCGGAGCTCCCGACCCGACGAGGGGTCGGGCCGGAAGTCGACGATCACGCGCGGAGGGTCGACCGCCACTCGAGACGCGTGGCTCGACGCGATCGTCGGGACGGGACCCGCTCGGTGCACGAAGGGGCACTCGGTGCCGGGAACCTCGCAGGCGCCGTCGGACCGTGCACCACCACAGGGACCGTGTCGCATGTTCTTCGGGCACCCCGGCTCTCGACGGGGGAGGCGTGGGGCATCGGTTCGCATGGCCGATCTCCGCTACCCGGTCACCGTCCGTCGAAAACCGACCCTGGGATCGGGACGTCCGGGGGTCGTGTCGGGGCTGGTCAGCGGCGGACGTACGGTCCGTTCGGGAGGAGTTCGGCGACGGTGGCTTCGCTGATCGGAGCGTCCTGTTTGACAGAGCTGACGTAGACCGGCATCAGAGGGCCACCGAGTTCGAGCGCGACCTGGAGGCAGGCACCGTCGGCGCACATCGCCAAGCCGAGGGAGACGTTCTCGACGATCACGCCGGGGACGGGGAGCTTCACCGACACCGTGCCGTTGCGGGCGGTTTTCGTCTCCCTCGCCACCGTTCTCGTCGCCGAAGAACTCTCGCTGGTCATCGAACGCCAGGTCGACCTCTCCGAGCACGATCGCATCACCCCGCCGACGCTGGATGAAGGCTCGCAGGTCGCGCATAGCGATCGGAGACGTCGTTGCTGCAGCCTGCATCCGTCGATCAGCGGGCGGGTTGATCCGAACCGGGGTCGGGCGGTGGTTCGGTCGGAGGGCCCGGCTGGTGGCCGATCGCGATCGGCCCCTCGCCCGGAGGCGGCGGGGCTGCCTTCGACGGCCCGCTGTCCGGTTCGGTCGACCGGCGCCGAAGCGCCCGTTTGATCCTTCCGATGATGTCCATGGCGCTCCTGTCGTCCAGTCCCGCATCCGCTCCATCGACGGCCAGCGATCTGCCGAAGCGGTCGTCAGGTGAAGATGCTGACGCCACCCGGCCCGACGAGCAGCCCGACGATGATCAGGACCACTCCGTAGACGACCTCTCGCCGGAACAGGGCGACGATGCCCGAGATGACGAGTACGACGGCGATGAGCCAGAGCACGAATGCCATTGGAGAACCCTTTCGATCGTTCGTCCACACGGTCGGGTGGGCGGGGGCCGCGCGACATGGCGGACCATGCCCGCCTGCGCTTGTTGCGCACCGTGTGCCAGCGGAGGGAGTCGAACCCTTGCATCGGCGATGCCGATCCGCTTCGCCCTACCCGGGCTGGCGGTTCGTGGAATACCCGTTCGTGCGAGCTGCCAAACACGGATCGCCGGTCGAGCGCCACGTGCCGGCCCGAGCGGCGGGTTGCTCGGGCGCGATCACGATCGGCTCGCCATACTTCCGGCATGGTGCGTTTCGGGGTGTACGCGCTCGACGTCGGCGGGCGCGAGTTGCTGCGTGATGAGGTGCCCGTTCACCTCGAGCCGCAGGCGTTCGACCTCCTCGTGCACCTCGTCGACCAGCGCGAACGTGTCGTGCACAAGCACGAACTGCTCGACGGCGTGTGGGGACATCGCTTCGTGTCGGAGTCGGCGCTCACGACGCGCATCAAGGAGATCCGCAAGGCGGTCGGCGACGACGGCACCAGCCAGCACACGATCCGCAACGTGCGCGGCGTCGGCTACCGCTTCGTTGCGCCGGTCGACGAGCCGGGCGCGGTCGATCGGGAAACGGCTCGGCCGCCGGAAGCGGGGCCACCGCTGCGGCTCATCGGCCGCAGCGACCTGCTCGATGAGATCGCGGCGCTCGTTCAGCCCGGGTGCACGGTCACGCTCCTCGGCCCCGGTGGGGTCGGGAAGTCGCTCCTCGCCCGCGAGGTCGCCCGTCGGCTCGCCGACGCGCGGCCCGACGGCATGCACCTCATCGAGCTCGCAGCGATCTCATCGAGCGACGACGTCCTGCCTGCCGTCGCCTACGCGTTGGACATCGTTCTCGACGGACGACGACCCGCGGTGGCTGCCCAGGCGATCGCCGGTCTCGACGCGGTCGTGGTGCTCGACAACTGCGAGCACGTCCTCGACGGGGTCACCGAGCTGGTCGACCGGGTGGTCGAGAGCGCCGCTCGGGTGTGCCTCGTCGCCACCAGCCGGGTCAGGCTCGGGTGTTCGGGCGAGATCGTCGTCCCGGTCGATCCGCTCGAACCCGACGCCGCCGTCGACCTCTTCGACGAGCGCGCACGGGCAGCACAACGGGGGTGGCGCATCGACGATGCCGGCGCAGATCGCGTGCGGGCACTGGTCGATCAGCTCGATCGCCTGCCGCTCATGATCGAGATAGCCGCTGCCCGGCTGGCCTCGATGACCTTCGGCGAGCTCGAGTCGGCGGTTTCCCATGGCGGTCGGCTGCTGCAGCTGTCACACCGGGCCCGGGCACAGCGCCATCGCTCGGTGGCCTCGCTCGTCACCTGGTCGACCGACCTGCTGGAGCCGGAACAGCGACGTGCGCTCGAACGCATGGCGGTGTTCGCCGGTTCGGTCTCGTCGGCGGACGCCGCCGCAGTGCTCCGACCCGACGAACCCGATGCCCTGGCCGGTGTCCTCGCGGCGTTGGCCGAACGATCACTGCTCGCCGTCGACCTCGACGGCCCCGTCGCCCGGTACCGCATGCTCGACACCGTACGGATGGTGGCCGGGCGAGCGTTCGACGAGGGCGACTCGGCGGCCACGTACCGTCGCCGGCATGCGGCGCATATCGCTGCGGTGGTGGCGCAGACCGGTCGTGATCTGCGTTCGGAGCGCGAACCCGAGGCACGGGCGCGCCTGGCAGAGCTCGTGCCCGAGGTCCGTGCTGCACACCGCTGGGCGGTTCGCGACGACCCGACGCTGGCGTCTCGTCTCGGTGCCGATCTGCACCTCGCTGCCTACACGACGCTGTGGGCCGAGCCCGCACTCTGGAGCGCGTCGTTGCTCGCGCAACACGCCGATGCCGATTCGGTCGAGATGACCGGCGCCCGCCTGGCGCTCGCCGGAGCCGCGGCCAACGCCGGCCGGTTGGCCGAGGCTCGCTCGCACCTCGATGCAGTACTGGAGAAGGCCGTCGATCCGGTGTGGCGAGGCACGGCGCTGGAGGTCGTCTCCGATGTCGCGCTCTACGAGGGGCGGCTCGAGGACTGCCTCGACCTCACCAGCCTGCTGGACGAGTTGGGACGGTCGATCGGCGACAGCCACATGCGAATCCAGGCCGCGGTCAACTCGTCGCTGGCCCTCACCTTCGGCGGCTCGCCAGATGAGGGTCTACGGCGAGCCGAGGACGTCGACCGGACGGGCGCATCACCGTCGAACCTCGCGTGGCTCAGCTACGTCGCGGCCGAAGCATGGAGCGCCAAGGGATCGGCGGGACGTGCCATCGCCGCGTTCGACTCGGCCATCGCCCAGGCGCGTGCGGTGGGGAACTCGTTGGCGATCTCGGTGAGTCAGCTGGCCCTGGGCATGGAGCATCTGCGCAACGGCGACCTCGACCGCTCCCTCGAGCCCTTCGCCATCTGCCTGCACGATCACGCCCGGCACGGCAACCTCGTGCACGCAGTGACCACGCTCCGCAACCTCGTCGAGGTGCTGGTCGCCCTCGGCGACGACGAGGCCGCTGTCAGCATCGGAGCGGCGGCCACCGACGAAGCGCTCCGGCCGAGTTACGGAGCCGAAGCCGAGCGGCTGACTGCGATCCTCGCAGAGGCGCGTCGCCGAGTCGGCGACGAGACCTACGAGCGCTGGGCCGCGGCCGGGTTCACGCTGCCCCAGGCGCTCCGCGCCGCCGCCGTCGCGGTCGAGCGACGATTCGACTGATCGTCGAGCCCGGTCGACGGCAGGTGGTCGCGACCATCCTCAGATGATCCTCAGGCCATCCACCAGCAGCCGATGTCCCCCCGTCGTGCAATGGCCGCATGACGAACGAACCATCACACAATCCACGAAACCGAACCGACCGGGTCGACCTCGAGGCCGGCGTCGACGACGACGGATCCGCCACCGTGCCGAGAGTGAGGCGTGCACGCCGACGTCGACGGCGACAGACCCGAGCGATCGTAGTGGCGCTGCTCGCGGTGTCGATGCTGTTGGTCCCGTCGGCGCTCACCGGCCCCGTCGCCGCCGACGGCAACGAGGCGCCCGGCGCTCCCGTAGCGGCCCGCTCGCTCACCGTCGGAGGTTCCCACACCTGTGTGGTGCTCGACGACGGTGCGGTCAAGTGCTGGGGTAGCAGCAGCTCGGGGCAGCTGGGCTACGGCGACGAGGCCAATCGCGGGAACATGGCCGATCAGATGGGCGACGACCTGCCGGCCGTCGATCTCGGGACGGGTCGCAGTGCACTCGCCGTCAGCGCCGGGTTCGAGCACACGTGCGCGCTGCTCGACGATGGGTCGGTCAAGTGCTGGGGCAGTGGCCTCTCCGGAAGGTTGGGCTACGGCGACAACCTCGATCGCGGCGATGCGCCGGGTGAGATGGGCGACGACCTGCCGGCCGTCGATCTGGGGACGGGTCGTACCGCCGTCGCCATCGCTGCCGGCAACTCCCACACGTGCGCGTTGTTGGACGACGGGTCGGTCAAGTGCTGGGGCCTGGGTATCTCCGGACGCCTCGGCTACGGCGACCAGACCAACCGCGGCAGCATGCCGAATCAGATGGGGGACAACCTGCCCGTCGTGGCGCTGGGGACGGGTCGTACCGCCGTCGCCATCGCTGCCGGCAACTCCCACACGTGCGCGTTGTTGGACGACGGGTCGGTGAAGTGCTGGGGTAGAGGAGCCAGCGGGCGCCTCGGCTACGGCGACCAGACCGACCGCGGCAGCATGCCGAATCAGATGGGGGACAACCTGCCCGCCGTGGCGCTCGGGACGGGTCGCACCGCCGCCGCCATCACCGCAGGCGAGGTCCACACGTGCGCGTTGTTGGACAACGGGTCGGTCAAGTGTTGGGGCTTCGGTGCCTTCGGGCGGCTGGGCTACGGCGACACCGCGACCCGCGGCGACGCCGCAGGCGAGATGGGCGACAACCTGCCTGCGGTCGATCTCGGGACGGGTCGCACCGCGGTCGCCGTCGCGACCGAGTCGGCGAACGTCTGCGCGTTGTTGGACAACGGGTCGGTGAAGTGCTGGGGTCGGGGGATCAACGGGCGGCTGGGCTACGGCGACACCGCAGATCGCGGCGATGCCCTCTTCGAGATGGGCGACGACCTGCCCACCGTGGATCTCGGGACGGGCCGCACTGCGGTGGCCGTCACCACCGGCTACTTCCACACCTGCGCAGTGCTCGACACGGCCCAGGTCAAGTGTTGGGGCTGGGGAGCCGCCGGCCGGCTCGGTTACGGCGACACCGCCGACCGAGGCGACGCACCCGGCGAGATGGGCGACGACCTGCCGCCGGTGAGTCTCGGCGGCTCGATCAGGATCAGCGACGAGCCCCCCGCTCCGCCACGGCGCTGCGCCGGACGGGCCGTGACCGTCGATGTCGCATTCGGGCAGTCACCCACGAACGGTGACGATGTCATCATCGGGACCGACGGCGACGATGTCATCGACGGCCTCGGCGGCGCCGACATCATCTGCGGCGGCCGGGGAAACGACCGCCTGATCGGAGGGCCGGGTAACGACCGCCTGATCGGCGGGCCGGGCAACGACCGCCTGATCGGCGGTGCCGGCAACGATCGGCTCGTCGGTGGTGCCGGAAACGATCGTCTGGCCGGTGGTGGGGGCAACGATCGGCTCGTCGGTGGTGCCGGAAACGATCGTCTGGCCGGCGGTGCCGGCGGGGACATCCTGCGCGGCGGGCCGGGCGACGACCGTCTGGTCGGGGGCTCGGGCAACGACACCTGCCTCGGAGGTCGGGGGAGCAACACCGTTCGCTGCTGACGCGAACCCCGCGTGCAGGCGGGATCACCGGCCGCCACACCACGAGACTCCCCCCGGTCCGACACGGGCCGAGAACCACACGAGGTGGACGGTCATCGTCGCCGAGGCGCAACGGCGTCTCGGCGACGAAGCCTGTCCGGCCTCGGGCCGAGGATCGCAGGCCGTGCGACCGGAGGGCTGTTGCCGTCGACCCTCAGCCGATCCTCACGCTGTCCACGAGCAGCCGGCCACCGATCGCCGTCCAATGACCCCATGACACGACATCACGAGATCACGCCCCGAGCGCGACCCGACTGGGTCGCCGGCGACACCATCGTCACCGACTCCGGCCTGGAGACCTGGCTGGTCTTCCACCACGGCATCGACCTGCCCGCCTTCGCCGCGTATCCGCTGGTCGAAGACGAGACGTGCAGGGCGCTGCTCGTGGAGTACTACCGCCGACACGTCGAGATCGCCCGGGCGAACGACATGGGCGTGCTGCTCGAGGCGCCGACGTGGCGGGCGAACCCGGACTGGGCGGCAACGCTCGGTCACGATCTCGAACAGCTCGGCGCCTCCATCGACGCAGGGGTCAGGCTCGTGCGTGCGATGGGCGACGGCTGGGCCGGCCCGCGACCCTTCGTGGTCGGCGGCACGGTCGGCCCGCGCGGCGACGGCTACGAGCCCGGCCATCTGATGGACGCGCAGGCCGCCGAGCGATACCACTCGTTCCAGGTCCGCCGGCTCGCCGAGGCGGGCGTCGACGTCGTGTCGGCGCTCACGATCGGCTCCGTCGACGAGGCGATCGGCATCGTGCGTGCAGCCGATGCGGTCGGCGTACCCGTCGTCATCTCCTTCACGCTCGAGACCGACGGCCGGCTCCCCTCGGGCATGGCGCTGAGCGAGGCGATCGAGTCGACCGACCGGGCCACCGACGCGGGCCCCGTCCACTACATGATCAACTGCGCCCACCCCACCCATTTCGACCACGTCTTCGACGGTGGTCGGTGGACCGAGCGGATCGGTGGGTTGCGAGCGAACGCGTCGCGGCGCAGCCACGCCGAGTTGGACGAGATGGTGGAGCTCGACGAAGGCGACCCCGACGAGCTGGCGCAGGCCTACCTGGCGTTGCAGGCGGTCCTGCCGGCCTTGACGGTGGTCGGCGGGTGCTGCGGCACCGACGACCGCCACGTCGCCGCCATCGCCCGGGCCCGCCGGGACGATCCCGGGCCACATCCCACTGTCGGCTGAACTCGGCCGGGTGCACGGCATCGATCCGAGCCGGGAACAGCGCGCCGGTGCGACGTTGCAGGCGCTACGACCTGGGTTACCGGATCAGGCCCGCCGGTGCGCCGCCGGCGACGGGCCAGGAGAAGTGCAGCGTGGTGCGGGTCAACTTCCAGACGCCGTCGACCCGCTCGCATTCGTCGACGTAGGTGCCGTAGAGGACGACGGGCTGGTCCTTGGCCGTGCCGTCGTCGTTGCGGAACACGATGTCGGTGAGGAACCACGAGGCGGTGGCCGTGTCGCCCTGGAGGTCGACCTTGGGGTTGGTCACTGCGTGGCGGCCGTGGGCGAACGGCGCCGTCCGGTCCTTGTCGGGCCCGAAGTACGGAGCCCAGCCCGAACGGAGCGCGTCCTTGCCCTCCCAGATGCCGAAGGGCCCGAAGTCGCAGACGGCGTCGTCGGTGTAGAGGTCGAGCAAGGCCTCGAGGTCGCCACCGTCGAAGTGGTGGGTGTAGTCCAGACGCAGATTCCGGACGTCTTCGAGGTCGTTGAGTTCCTGCAGCGTGCGCATCACCGATGTCTAGCCCGGACCGTTCATTAGCCGGCCTGGGTGGCGAGGGTCGGGGCGTTGGCGGTCGTGGTGGGTGGCGACGGTCGGCTCGTGGGTGGTGGTGCGCGTCGA
>JBKAGO010000013.1:0-23161 GCA_046290435.1 Acidimicrobiales bacterium | reverse complement strand
TCGGGTTCTGTTGGCTTGAGCACCTACAGATTCCCTTGCCAGAAGGGCCACTTCGCGGATCGGCACCTACACGACCAACGGACCTACTGAACAGGCCGGGCTGAGGGATCCGGGCGCGCCCGGCGAAAGAGGCCCACCCGTCACCGAGCGGGCCGTGTCATGGTGTGGCCATGGATGCACTCACCGCCCTGCGCTCCAAGCGCGACACCCGCAGCTACCGGCCCGACCCCATCGACGACGCCATCCTCGACCAGGTCCTCGACGCGGCACGCATGGCCGGGTCGGCAAAGAACCGTCAGCCCGTGCGCATGGTGGTGGTGACCGACCTCGACACCAAGACGGCGCTGCGCGACGCCGGCGACTTCGCCACATGGATCCACGAGGCGCCCGTCGTCGTGGTCGTCACCGTCCGCAACGACGTCGGCCCCCGGGGCATGTTCGACGTCGGCCGCCACGCGCAGAACCTCATGGTCGCCGCCCAGGCGTCGGGGCTGGCCAGCTGCCCCGTCACCATCCACCACCCCGACGTCGCCCGCCGGATCCTCGCCATCCCCGACGACATCGAGCCGGCGATGATCGTCACGCTCGGCCGACCGGGCGACCGCGACCGGTCGAACCCGGTGGCCGGACCCCGCATCGCCCTGCAGGACTACGCTCCCCGCGGCGCCTGGACCGGCGACGTCTGACCCGAAGGAGGGCCGATCCGTGCCCGAACCCGAACTCGTCCACACCGCCACCATCCGGGCCCAGCTCGGTGCCGATCAGTTCGTCATCGCCGGCGGGCCGCTCGGCACCCGGGTGATCGCCGAGGTCGACGACATCGTCGTCGAGGGCGAACGCATCAACGCCCGCATGGTCGGCACATCCGCCGCCGACTGGCTGACCCTGGCACCCGACGGCTCCTACGGCTGCCTCGACGTCCGGTTCACGATGCGCACCGACGACGACGTCATCGTCTACTGCGAATACGGCGGCCGCATCGACCTCGCGGCCGGCCGAGCCGCCACGGCGCCGCTGTTCCAGTGCGGCGACGAACGCTACGACTGGCTCAACCGCGCCCAGTTCGTCGGCGACGGCACCCTCGACCGCGACACCAACGTCCTCACCTACCAGCTCTACGAGCTCCGCCTGCGCTGAGCACCGGCGCTCCTCGACCGATCACCGGTCGCGCTCCCAGCGAGCACAGAAATGTGCTCTCCGGTAGCACGATTTCGTGCTCGCGAATGCAGCAGCGCCGTTCACTCGAGACCGGGATTGTGGCGGGCGGCCGGCATCCAGCGCTCGCCGGCGGTGGCGTCGATGCGTTCGATCAGCCGATCGCCCACGGTGTCGATCAACGCCACGAAGCCGTCGGTGACATCGCCACCGAGCTGACGCCACGCGGCCGACGACAGGTCGTCGAGGCGGTCCTCGAGCTCCTGTCGGTAGGCCACGCCCTCGGCGGTGACCGCACCGTCGACCACCAGACCTCGCTGGGTCAGTCGCTCGTAGCCCTCGGCCAGCAGCGCGTCGTCAGCGCCGCGGCTGCGCGGCAGCCAGTCGTCTTCGTAGGCACGCCACGCGCCGTCGAGGATGCCCGCCTCGATGCCGGTGAGGTCCTCGGCCACGTGCAGCGCCCAGTGCGTGTCGCCGCGCCACTCGCGGATGGCGTTGACCGCCAACCACGCCGACAGCAGCGGCTCGTCCTCGCGGCGGTGCCGCAGCTGCGCCGCGAACAGCGGCCGCGCCGACAACGCCAGGCTGTCGGCCGCCGCCCACAGCGGCTCGGCCAGCTCGGCCAGCCCGTCACAGATCTCGGGGGCGTGCGCACGCAGCCCGATCAGCACGGCGTCGTCGCGCACCCGCACCGCGTCGGCCGGCGTCGCATGTGCGCCGAGCAGCTCGTAGCTGACCCGCACGAAGTCGGGATGGATCGAGAAGTAGGCGGCGGTGACGACGTCGGGCCCGGCGTCGCCGAGGGCCCCGGCCCGGGTGGTGATGTAGTAGCCCACCCCGTTGGGCACACCGAGCGCGGCGTAGCCCTCGATGCCGACCGGATCCCAGTAGATCCAGCCCACCAGCCGATGCGAGGCGAACGCCGCCCGCCTGCTGCGTTCTCGCCACTCGTTCATCGCTGATCCTCCCCGGGTCCCGACACGGCGCTCAGTCTGGCCGATCGCCGACGCCGACGCGAGCGGGCACGGTCGGCACGGGCGTCACGGGCGTCACGGTCGGCACGGTCCAAGCGCCTCCTGGCGACGTTGCAGGCTCCATCTCGGGGACCGGCAGGCCGGTCTCGCCATCGATGTCGATGCGGGGCAGGCGGCGGTCGAGCCATGCCGGGAGCCACCAGTTGGCGTCGCCCAGCAGCTTCATCGTGGCCGGTACCAGCACGATGCGGACGATGGTGGCGTCGACCAGGATCGCCGTGGCCAGGCCGAGGCCCAGCATCTTGGTGGCCGGGTCGTCGCCCAGCACGAACGCACCGAACACACAGATCATGATCAGCGCCGCCGACGTGATCACCCGGGCCGTCGACGCGATCCCCACGATGACCGATCGGTCGTTGTCGCCGGTGGCCAGGTACTCCTCGCGCACCCGCGACAACAGGAACACCTCGTAGTCCATCGACAGGCCGAACAGCACCGCGAACATGAACATCGGCAGGAACGACACGATCGGCACCGTGGTCTCCAGCCCGATCAGGCTCTCGCCCCAGCCCCACTGGAACACCATCACCAGCACCCCGTAGGCCGCGCCGATGCTCAACAGGTTGAGAACGGCCGCCTTCAGCGCCACCAGGATCGACCGGAACACCACGGTCAACAGCACGAACGACATCAGCACGACCGCCCCGATGAACCAGGGCAGCCGGTCGGTGACCCGCTGGCTGATGTCGCCCCAGTTGGCCGTCGACCCGCCCACGTGCGCGTCGACCGACGTGCCGGCCAGCACCGACGGGAACACCTCGGCGCGCAGCCGCTCCACCGTGGCGTAGGTGGCAGCGTCCTGCGGGGCCGTCGTCGGAATGGCCACCAGCGTGGCCACGCCCACCTCGGCGTCGATCACCGCAGGCGCCACCTCGGCGATCCCGCGGTCGGCCGCCACCGCAGCGGAGAGCCGGTCGACGATGGCGACGGCCTCCTCGCCGCCAACGTCGGCGGTATTGGTGTCGGTGTCGGCGGCGGTGAGGTCGACCGCGATGACCAACGGGCCGTTGGCCCCGGGCCCGAACCCGGCGGCCACCAGGTCGTACGCCCGACGTTCGGAGCGCGACTCGTGCAACGTGCCGTCGTCGGGGAACCCCAGCTGCAGCGCCGCGACCGGTGCCGTCAGCGCGACCAGCACCACGGTGACCCCAACCGCGTACTGCCATGCGTGCGCCGACACATGACGGCCCCATCGCTCCCAGCCCGCCCCCACGGTGCCCGCATCATTGCCCCGTCGGTGGATCCCGAACCGGTTGATCCGATGCCCGGCCAACCCCAGGAACGCCGGCACCAGCGTGACCGACGCGGCCACCATCATCAGCACGATCACCGACGTCGCCACGCCCGCGGCCGTCATGAACGGCACCCCGGCCACCACCAACCCGAGGATGGCGATCACCACGGTGCCGCCGGCGAAGATCACGGCCTGCCCGGCCGTGGCCACGGCGCGCGCCACCGACTCGGTGACCGTCATCCCCCGGGCCAGGAACTCCCGGTGACGGGTCACCAGGAACAGCGCGTAGTCGATACCGACGCCGAGACCGATCATCGCCGCCATCTGCGGCGCCCAACTCGGCACGTCGATCACATACGCCAACAGCGACATCGAGCTGACGCCCAACGCCAGCCCGAACACCGCGACCCCGATGGGCAAGCCCATCGCGATGATCGACCCGAACGCCACCAGCAGGATCACCGCCGCACCCACGAGCCCCATCAGCTCGCCGGTGCCGGTCTGGGGCTCCTCGAACGCATACGACAGGTCGCCACCCATCTCGACCTGCAGGGCCCCGTCGATCCGGGCGTCGGCCACCAGGTCCTTCAGGTTGTCGAGGTCGACCGCGTCGAGCTCCTCGACCACGGGGTACTGCAGCGTGAGCACGGCGACGGATCCGTCGGCCGACACGGTGTCGCCTGACTCTCCCGCTGCCCCCGCTCCCGCCTCCCCCGCTGCCAGCGCACCGGCCGGGTCGGTGGTGGCGACGACGTTGGGCAACGCCCGTGCCGCTGCCTGCACGTCGGCCAGCGCCGCTGCCGCGGCGGGCGAGTCGAAGAAGCTCGCCCCGTCGGGCGGGGTCATCACCACCCGGGCCGTGATCCCGGCCTCATCGGCGCCGGCAGCACTCAGCAGCTCGATGGCCTCCTGCGAGTCGAGGCCGGGCACGGCGAAGGAATCCTCCAGCTCCTTGCCGAGCGTGCTCGACGCTGCGACCACCACCACGGCGACGAGCAGCCATCCGCCGATCACTCGCCACGGATGACGGGCCGCGAACCGGCCCATCCGATATAGGGCATACGACATTGCTGGACTCCCACTTCGACGACGATCCGGGCCGGCCCCTGCCGTCCCTCGGTGCCGATGGCACCTGCTGATCGTCGGCCTCGGACCGCTGCGCCACATCGGCATCGAGGCCGAATCGGGCTCGTCCTTTCGGCCCGCGCAACTGCGAAATCTGGCTGCCAGTTCAGGCTGCGGGCGTGGATCCTCGGCCGAGGCGGCCCGTCTCGTAGGCCCACATCGCGATCTCCACCCGGTTGCGGGCGCCCAGCTTGGTCATCAGCGACGCGACGTGGGTCTTCACCGTGCTCAGGCCGATGAACAGCTCGTCGGCGATCTCGGTGTTCGTACGCCCCCGGGCCACCACCACCAGCACCTCTTCCTCGCGGTCGGTGAGCGGCACCACCGGTTGGGCCGGCGTATCCGGGCGGCGATCGGCGAACGCCGCCAGCAGCCGCACCGTGACGCTCGGGGCGATCAACGCGTCACCGTCGGCAGCCGCCTCGATTGCCTGGGCCAACAGATCGGGCCCGGCGTCCTTCAGCAGGAACCCCCGGGCGCCCGCCTCGAGCGCCGCGTACACGTAGTCGTCGAGATCGAACGTGGTGATCACCACCACCGCCAACGGGTCGGCGACCTCGGGCCCGGCCAGCAGGCGGGTGGCCTCGATCCCGTCGAGGCCCGGCATCCGGATGTCGAACAGGCATACGTCGGGACGGAGCCGTCGGGCCATCTCCACCGCAGCGTGGCCGTCGGCCGCCTGGCCGACCACCTCGATCCCGGGCCGCGCATCGAGGATCATCGACAGACCGGTCCGTACCAGCTCCTGGTCGTCGGCCACCACGACCCGGATCGTCACCGTGTGGCCAAGGGCTCGGCGGCCGACGCCAGACGCGGCAACGTCGCCGACACCACCCAACCACCGTGCCGGCCCGGTCCCGCAGCGCACGTTCCGCCCAGCAGGTCGGCGCGCTCCACCATGCCGACGATGCCGAACCCCGTGACGCCGAGGCCATCGGACGAGCCGCCCGTGCGGGCACCGTCGTCACGCACCGACAGGTGGACCGCCGTGTCGTCGGCCGTCACGTCGACGTCGACGCGCGTCGCGTTGCGTGCATGACGGCGGGCGTTGGTGATCGACTCCTGCGCCATGCGGTAGATCGCGGTCGACACCGCCGGTGCGAGCCCGTCGAGGTCGCCGCCGAGTCGAAGGTGCACCAGCGGGCCGCCCGGCGCGTCGTCGATCAGCGCGCCGAGATCGGCCACCGTCGGCAACGGCGACCGGGCAGCCTCGATCCCGCTGTCCCCGGCAGTGCCGGTCGCGGCGTCGGCACGCAACACCCCCACGATCGTCCGCATCTCGGTCAACGTGCGCGACGCCTCGGCCTCGATCACCGCGAGTGCATCGGTGGCGGCCGACGGCGAGGTCGGCGCCGTCGCCAGACCGGCCTGCGCTCGGATCAGGATCGCCGAGACGTGGTGGGCCACCGTGTCGTGCAGATCCCGGGCCAGCGACTCCCGTTCGAGCAGACGGACCCGCTCGACCGCCTGCGCCCGTTCCTTCTGCTGTGACCGCACCACCGCACCCGACGCCAGCGCCAGGCCCAGCACCGTGTAGCCACCGATGGCATCGCCGATGCCGGTGTAGTCGAACACCACCGCCAGGCTGCTCGCGACGACGATGGGCGGCAACGCCAGGATGACGTCGCGGCCGCTGCCCCACCGGGTGAGCGCATAGGGAAGCAGCAGGCAGATGATCATGGTCGTCAGCGTCACCGCCTCGACACCAGCCGCCAACCGGGCCACGTCCACCACCACGAACGCCCCGAACACCGACCAGGTCATCGCCAGCGGGTGCGTCCGCCGCCACAGCAGAGCGGGCAACACCGCCAATGTCAGCACGATGGCGACCGGGCGCCACACGACACCCGGGGCGAAGATCCCCTCGAGCACAGCGACCGGGATCGTGACACCGACGAGCGCCCAGTCGCGCCAGACACGCCGCGGCGGATCGGCCACCGCCGGCTCCGCCCAGATCGCACGCACGACATCCCACACAGCTGCCCATGGTACGGAACCCGTCGGACAGGCGGATCAGCCGAAAGAACGAGACCGAGAGGGTGCAAGCAGGCTGCCAGCTGGTTCTCACGTCGTTCGATTTCTAGAATCCGGCCATGGCATTCGTTTCCTCGCGGGAAGAAGCGGAACCGGCGGAATCGGCGGAATCGGCGCATCGGGTCCGGCCAACGGATCTCCACGCAGCCACGCGCTACGCCCAGCTGCTCGGTTCGGCGATCATCGGTGTCGCGATGGGCCGCGACACCACCGTCATCGAGGCCAACGACACGTTCCTCACCATGATCGACCGCCGGCGCGACGAGCTCGAACGCGGCGAGATCGACTGGGTCGCCATCACCCCGGATCGTTACCACGTACTGGAAGAGGAGGGCCGCGAGATCCTCCGATCCGGCGAGCCGTTCCCCTTCCTCGACAAGGTGTACGAGCGCCCCGACGGCACCGAGGTCCCGGTCCGCGTCGGCGCGACCATGATCCGGTCGAACCCCTTCGAGTGGCTCGCCATCGTCATCGAACGACCCGACCCACCCGAGACCGAGCAGATCCTGGCCTCCCACCTCCACGACGCCAATCTGGAGATCGGAGAACTCGCGCGCAAGAACGCCCACGCCCGCGAGGTCGTCACCCATACGCGCCGAGCGGCCGACGCGCTCGTGCATGCCGTGTTGCCCGCAGCGCTCCCCGACAGCGACGACTGGCTCTTCGCCTGCGCGTACCACCCCGCCGCCACCGGCCGCGAGATCGGCGGCGACTGGTACGACGTGATGGCGCTCGACGACGGCCGTTTCCTCGCCGTGGTCGGCGACGCCGCGGGCAAGGGGCCACGAGCATCCACCCTGATGGGTCGGCTCAGCAATGCCGCCCGTACCCGGGCCCTGCTCGATCCCGACCCCTGCCTCATCCTCGACTCCATGGCCCACATGCTGGTGGCACACGACCCCACGGAGCTCGCGACGGCGCTGGTGGCGATCCTCGAGCCGGACGGCACGCTTCGCTGGGCGAGCGCCGGGCACCCGCCGCCTCTCATCCGCCACCACGACGGTCGCGTGGAGACCGAACGGGCAGCCACCCGCCCGCCACTTCCCTGGAACCCCGACGGATCGACGGTCACCCACACCGAGCGCCTGGCGCGCGGCGACCTGTGTGTCATGGTCTCCGACGGGATACTCGAACGGCGCGGCGAGTCGATCGACATCGGCGTGGACCGCGTCCGGACGGTCCTGGAGGCAGATCCGGGCCACGATCCCACGGCGCTGTGCGACCGCATCGCCGAGGAATGCCCCGACGACCCGAGTTGGGACGACCTGACCATCATGGTCCTCGCTCGTACCTGAACGCCATCGACGGTCTCGGCCGAGCGCTCCCGATCACGGGCCTGCGATGATGCAGCGGCCGAGCCCGACGGGTCAGGGCACGTTGGTGACCGTGTCGCCGGCATTGCAGGCGCAGGTGTCGGTGCCGCCGCCGCCGTCGACTCGGTCGGCGCCTGCGCCGGGCACCAGACGATCATCGCCTGGGCCGCCCCGGAGCACATCGGCGCCGGCCTTGCCGACCAGCCGGTCGTTGCCCGGCCCGCCGATCAGACGCTCGCCCAGCGCGTTGCCGATGATCACGTCTCGACCGCCGCCACCCTTGATCGTGAGGGCGGCCGGCGCGTCGTCGGAGACCGTGTCGGCGGACTCGAAGCGGTCGTTGCCGCGTCCGAGGTTGACCACGGCGACGGTGGTGCGCTCGAAGCTCATGGAGAACATCGCCCGACCGCCGCGCCTGATGATCAGGTCGTCGCCGAACAGCGTGACCACGTCACGCCCGGTCGATCCGTTGACGATGACACGGTCGGGCCTGCCGTCTTGGATGTGACCGCGCAGATTGGTTGAGAACGGGATCGTGAACTCGCCCCCGGTGGACCAACGTGTCGATGCGTCGACGACGATCGTGTTCGTCGACGCCTCGCCGCTGTCGAGGATGTCCACCGTGCCCCGACCCAGCACCCGACCACAGTTGGTGCCATCGACCAGCACCCGCCCGTTGCGGTACCGGATGACCGTCCGGGTGTCGCCGTCGCCGATCTCGATGTTGACCGACTGGAACCCGTCGCCACCGAAGGTGTTGCAGGTGGTTCCGCCGTCGAGCGCCGGCGCCGGCGCCGCGACCAGCATCGCCATCAGCAACCCTGCGACGGCGGCGAGCGCCGTCGATCGTCCTGACCTGTGCATCGTGTGGGCCTCCCCGTCACTGCTCCGACGCCGAGCCAGGGTAGAACGATCCGGCCGCGTCGGGCCGGACCGGGCACGACGAGGCGGATAGTGCGTTCGCCGACCCCGGCCTGTCGGCTACTCGGTCAGCGCCTCCGCTCCGGAGCGGCAGCGGCGCTCGTAGTGCGCGCCCAGCCGGGCCAGGAGCTCCTCGAGGGACTGCGAGCGCGTGTCGTCGCCGACCGGGATCATCACCGAGCTCACCAGGAACGTGCACACCAGCCGGCTGGCCATCGGCCCCACCAGGTCCGGCTCGACCCGCTGGACGATCGCCATGCCCGCCAGCGACGTCATCAGCACACACGCGAGATCCCGACTGGTGACGCCGTCGACCAACTGCAACCCGGTGCGCGCCAACAGCGCCTCGATGAACAGCGCGTTGTACTCGACCTGCATCCGGTAGCTCGGACCCAGCGTCGCCTGCACCTCGTCGTCGTCGGGCAGCGACCACAACAACAACTCCAAGCGAAAGCGCGGCGAGGTCACCAGGAACGCGCAGTGCCGCTCGAACGCGTCGATCATGTCCTCGAGCGTGCCGGTGGCCGCGAGCGTCGCGAGATTGGCGAACGACGGATCCTCGGCCTCGATCCGCACTGCATCCATCACGTACGCGCCGAGCGCGTCGGCGAACTCGGACTGAGTTTCCCAGTAGTGATAGAAGGCGCCCGTCGAACGTCCGGCCTCCTGGGTGACCGCACGGACCGTCAACGACCGCAGCGACACCTGCGCCCCCGACCGGGCCAACAGCCGCGCCCCCGCTTCCAGAAACTCCTCGGCACCCTCGGTCATCCACGTCACCCCGTTCTCCCGCCGCACAGAGAGTAGGACCCGCCGATGCGCACCCCTCGCCGCAAAAACCGACGATTTGTTCGGTCGGCCGTCGCAGTCCTTGCCGGCGGGCCTTCGTCGGGCAGGGGTCTACCTGGCGGCGACCCTGTGGAGCCCGACCCGTGCCGAAGCGGCATCGACTGCCACGGGCTCGGCGGACCCGTCGCGGTCGGGCCCCGGTGGAACGGATCCCGCAGACGGCTGCACGCCCGTGGCCACGACGAGCCAGATCGCCACGGCCATCGCCAATGCGCAGGCGGCGATCGCCATGGCTGCCCGCCGCGGGTAGTCGTCGTCCCGACTCGACTTCTCCATCGCCTGATCCTTCGTCCCGTGTGCCATCTCGAGCCGACGCATCCCCGGCGCCGGCCCCAGGTTCTCGGTCGGCACGCGCATGGCCTCCTTGACCGACGAAGTGTTCGGTCGCGGGCTGGCCGTAACCGCGGACGCCCGCTGTCGTCCGGCCTGCCATGCCCTCCCCCCGATACCGCTCCTTGTTCGCGCCTGCCGGCCTGGTCGGGGCTCTCCTGCTCGGCGGGTGTGGGTCCGACGAGCCCCTCGAGCTGACCCTCGCGGCCCTGGCAGAAGGCGGTGAGGTGGTCGTCACCTACGACATCGGCGACGGCCCGGTGTCGGAGACCGTGACCACCCCGTGGGAACTGCCCGTCGAGGTCAGCGGCCAGTTCTCGGTGTCGCTGCGTGTCGAGAACCCCGAACCCACCGGCCTCGTCCGCTGCGTCATCGACCAGGGCGGCCCTGGGTCACCGGCCGCGACCGGCGAGGCCGCAGCCACGTGCGAACTCGACGGCAACGCCTTCGGCGACAGCGTGTCGACGGCGTCGACCGCACGGGGCGAGGAGCGAACCGGACCCGAACTGCTCGACGAGGAAACCGGCCTGACCTTCGAGCTCGTCACCACAGCGCTCGACGGCGACCCGGAGGCGGAACCGGTGCTCTACGAGCCGCTGGTGTTCCTTGTCCGTCTGGGGCCGATCACCGAGCCGGGGCAGCTGCGCGTGGAATCCGAGTTGGTCGACCCCGAGAACCGCCGGACCAACAACGAGATCTTCCGCTACGACCTCGACGATCTCGACGACGGCCACCTCGTCTACCCGGTCCCCCAAGGTGGTTTCGTGCCGACCGAGCCGGGGACCCACCGCCTGGTGGTCGAGGGCACCCTGTTCCTCGAGAGCGGCGCGGAGTACCCCTTCGCCGAGCGGGTGGAGCTCGACTTCGAGCCCGTCGAGATCACCCGCGAGACGGTCGACCACGCTGCGGGTGCCATCGCCCTCGATGTGCCGAGCGATTGGGAGCAGCGCTTCTCCGCCACCGCGCTGACGGTCAGCACCGAAGACGGATTCCCCGAGGCGCGCGAGCTCTCGTCCTCGTCGTTCGTCGAGACCCTCGAGTACCGCCAGCTGGGCGGCTCCGGGTCGGTGTCGGTCTTCCAACTCGACGCCCCGCTGTCCCATGCGCCCGACCCCGAGCTGGCAGACGAGCTCCCCGCCGTCGCGGGGCTCGACCCCGACCAGGCGTCCGTGGAGACCGCCGGCATCGGCGACCGTTCCACCGTGCGGGTCAGCGGCGCCACCGTCGATGTGCGCATCGAGCTGGACCTGGTGACCGCCGTCGACGCCCGCTTCCTCGTGCAGACTCGGGCCGAGGTCGACGACGAGGAATCCTGGGAGGCCGCCACCGCCATGCGCGACTCGCTGACCTTCGACGAATCCGCCATCCCCCGGCTCCTGCATCGGCTCCCGATCAACTCCAGCCAGGCGCTACCCGACGGGTCCGTCGCCCGGTTCGGGCTGGACATACCTGCCGACTGGCTCATCGCCGACGGACCGGCCGGCGTCATCGCCGACCAGGCCGACGACATCGGTGTGCGATTCGTGACCCGTGCACTCGACGGCCGCAGCCTCGACGCCGTCATCGCCGACGAGGTCGACCTCGAGGTCGATGCCGCATCGTTCGACTCGTCGGCACCGATCGAGGGCTTCGACGAAAGCGCCATCGCCCGTGCCGACACAGACGGCGACGGTCGGGTCGACGCCATCGTCGTCGTGGCGACCCACGCCGACAGCGCCACGGTGCTCGAGTTCGTCGACCGCACCGACGTTCCCGACATCGAACTGTTCGACGCGATGATCGACACGCTCACCGTGCTCGAGTAGCGGCGCAGCCGTTCCCGTCGCTCGTCGGGCCGCCGGCGCGCCGGGATCCGGTTACCTCATGGCCAGACCAACGCTGCACACAACGCAGTTACGGAGACGGAGGCTGGTTCGCTCGGAGGACGAGCGAAGCTGACGAACCAGCCCTCGCCCTGGTCGCTCGGAAGCGGTTCGCTCGCGAAGACGTCCAGCGAAGTTCCGTTTTCGAAGCCGCCGCCCGTCACCTGGAATCCCGCAGGACACCGGGCTACCCAGACGCCAGGGAAGACCGGCCGGAGTTCTCGGACCCGGACGGTGACGAGCTGCGGCGCGGCACGACAGATCAGATCGCCATCGGCCGAGACTCCGACGACGACACCGTCCGCACAGGTACCGGGAGTGATCCCAGCCGGACCCTGCGGACCGACAGGACCCGGCGCGCCCTGCTCACCCGGCGCGCCCTGCTCACCCGGCGGACCCTGCTCACCCGGCGCACCCGGCGGACCCTGCTCACCCGGCGCACCCGGCGGACCCTGCTCACCCGGCGCACCCGGCGGACCCTGCTCACCCGGCGGACCCTGCTCACCCGGCGCACCCTGCTCCCGGCCACCTGCCACCCGGCGCACCCTGCTCACCGGCGCACCCTGCACACCTTCACACCCGGCGCACCCGGCGCACCCTGCGGACCTGCGGACCTGCACACCGGCACACCCTGCACACCCGGCTCACCCTGCACACCCGGCTCCCTGCACACCCTGCTCACCCGGCGCACCCTCCGGACCCGGCTCACCCGGCGCACCGGCGGACCCGGCGCCACCCGGCCGCCCTGCACACCCGGCACACCCGGCCCGCCAGCCCTGCACACCCTGCTCACCGGCCAGCCTGCACACCCGCCTCACCGGCGCCCCTGCACACCCGCTCACCCTGCACACCCGGCTCACCCTGCACACCCGGCTCACCCGGCTCACCCTGCTCACCCTGCGGACCCGGCTCACCCGGCAGACCCGGCTCACCCGGCGCGCCCTGCACGCCCTGCTCACCCGGCGAGCCCTGCTCACCCGGCGAGCCCTGCTCACCCGGCGGACCCTGCACACCCGGCAGACCAGGTTCGCCAGGAAGCCCAGGTTCGCCCGGCACGCCCTGCTGGCCCTGCTCACCCGGCGGGCCCGGCTCACCCTGCGGACCCTGCTCACCCGGCAGACCAGGTTCGCCAGGAAGCCCGGGTTCGCCAGCGGGACCCTGCGGGTCGACCGGGTCCGGCGGCGACGGCTCGAGCAGCTCCGGCGACGCGCAGACGTCCTGCCACGCGCCATCGATGAACTTCCAACACTCACCGGCGGATGCCGAACCGGCACCGAAGAAGAGGAGACCCGCGGCGAGGACCGCCGCGAGAAGAATGCGTCGGATCCATGCCATGTTTTCAGCCCGCTCGAGTCGCCCTGCCCACCCGGAAGCCGAGCGGTTACCCGCAGAACGTAGCAAAGCCTTCCGCCCCACCCATCTTCTGCCACGAACCCCGCAAACCGAAGCTCGCGAATCCGCGCGGCTCGGACCGTCGCCCGAACGATCCGCTGCGTCACAGTGAGAGCACATCCGACGGACGACCACCTATCGCGAGACCCGGCCCAGCCGGAGACGGAGTGTCATGCTCGAAGGCACGTCACGGCGAGCGCCGAGGGCGACGTCGTGATCCGCGAGGCGACGGCGACGGTCCTGTCGGTCACCGTCGCGGTCAGCCCGGTCGAGCACCCCGAAGAGGTCGACCTCTGCTTCGCCGACGGCGGGCTGCGCGGTCGCGAACCCACGCGCAACCTCGACCCCGACGAGCTGGGTGCATGGTTCGCCACTGACATCGTCGACCCGCCCGTCATCGAGGAGGCGATCGACACCGCACTCGAACGCAGCGAGCTGCGCGACCCGTGGGCGTCGAGCCTGACACTCGACGGCGCGCCCGGCGAGACCCGGACCGCGTCGCTGGTGCTGACCAGCAGGTGAACCTCGTCGACGTCTCCGGCACAGGGTCTCCTCCCGCCGGCCAGGTCTTCCCCACCCCACCGGACCCACCCGGCGATCGACCGCCCCAGCCCTGACTCAAGCTCCATTGACATGTCCATCTCATAATGAGATGGTCATCTCATGAATCTCCGGGCCGAACAGAAGGAACTGACCCGCCGCAAGGTCCTGACCGCCGTGCTCGAGTTGGTGGCCGAGGGGTCGTTGGACGATCTGTCGGTGCCCGCGGTCGCTCGTCGTTCGGGTGTGTCGGTCGCGACCATCTACCGCTACTTCCCCACCCGCGACGACCTGCTGGCCGCCGCCGCCGACGAACCGTCCCGTGTCGCCCTCGACATGCACCCTCTCGATCCCGCCGAGCCCGATCCGCTGGCCGCGTTCCAGCGATCGATGTGGCACAGCTTCGCCACGAACATGGCGCTGCTCCGCCACCAGATCTCGTCCGAATCGGGCCGGGAGATGCGCGATGCCAGGCTCGACCGCAGCCGCCGGCGCCTGGCCGATCACGTGCGCGAGCGTGGCGTCGATCCCGATTCGGCGGCAGGCCGCCGGCTGGTGTCGCTGCTGCTGCTGACGTCGGGATCACTCGCTCTGGTCGAGCTCCACGATCGCCAGGGGCTCGCCGTCGACGACGCCATCGAGGCGTCGCGGTGGGCGGCCGACGTCCTCATCGAGGCGTCCCGCTCCGAGATCGGATCCGCGCACGACCGAGAGGACCGAGAGGCCCGACCATGAACCACGACGCCGACACGACACGTTTCGATCCCCCCGGACCGGGTGGCTGGAAACGCCTGGCCGACCACTTCCCCGATGCCCTCACCCCCGAGTACCAGCGGCTCTACGCCGAGACCGCCCCCGCCGGGATGGCCATCGGCATGGAACGCCACGGCGTGCTCGCCCGGTCGATCGACGTCGGCTACGTCCACGGCCACCTCTACATCACGCCCGTCCCCATCGCCGGCCCCCGGGAGATCCGGCGAACCCCGCCCGTGGCCGCCGTGTGGCTGCTGTCGCGCCTGCACCCCGAGTTCCGCCGCCGCACCCGCAGCGCCCGTCGGGCGCTGACCGAACGACCCTGGCGCGCCGTGGCCGCCCACTGGTTCGAGACCGAACGCTTCGAATGGGAGCGGCGCAACACCGCCATCCAGGACATCGACGTGACGGCACTCGACGATCGCGCCCTCGCCGAGCACCTCCGCTCCTGCCGAGCGCACCTCTACGCCGGCTACCGCCGCCACTTCGAACTCCACGGCGACGACCTGTTGCCGGTGGGGCTCCTCATCGCCCGCTGCGCCGAGTGGGGCATCGACGCGACGGTGGCGATGCGCGCCCTGGATGGTGCCTCACCGGAGTCGACGGGCACCACCACCCCGCCGGACTGGCAGCTCGTCACCGGCTACGACCTCGACAACCTCGCGTGGTGCGAGCTGCCGAGCCGATCGCGGTCGGGCGAGCGACGTGAGGTCACGCCCTTCGACCTGCGTCAACTCGTCGAGACCGCCGACCACGACGAGCTCGACGGTCTCGTCGCCGACGCCCGCGCCGCGGTGCCGCTGCGCGACGACAACGGCGCCCTCACCGGCGCGTGGCCGATGGGGCTGTTGCGACGGGCGATGCTCGAGACCGGCCGCCGCCTCGGCTGCGACGATCCGACGCTGGCCATCGAAGCAACCGTCGACGAGCTCGTCGGCCGCCTCGCGGAGCTCGGATCCCCGTCGGGCTCGGGAGCGCCGTCTGGCTCGCCGTCGAACAACGCCCTGTCGAACGAGGCGCCGTCGAACGAGGTGCTGCGGGAACGCCAGCGCGACCGTGCCGCCCGATCGGCCCTCGATGCGCCCCTGACGCTGGGGCCCGACTTCGCGATCCCGCCGATGCACGCGCTGCCCCGGCCCCTGGCCCTCATCGGCGCCGCGCAGCTGGCGACCGTCGACCACATGGTGCGGTCCGACGCCGCTGTCGGCGTGGGCACCCGATGCCATACCGGCCGGGCCCTGGTGGTCGACGACCCGGTGCTCGCGGACGCCGCGTTCGAGCCGGGCGACGTGGTCATCACGAGCTTCACCAGCCCGTCGTGGAACGCGATCCTCGCCGAGGCAGGCGCCATCGTCACGACGACGGGCGGCCTCGTCTCGCACGCCGCGGTGTTCGCCCGCGAGCTCGGCATTCCCGCTGTGCTCGGCGACACGACCGCCACGAAGCGCTTCACGACCGGCGACCTCGTCACCGTCGACCCCGTCGCCGGCACCGTCGTCCACGCCGGCATCGAGGCCCCCCGACCGGCCTGACGGCGCCCAGCCGATCAGCGATCGTTGCGGGTGTTGCGCTCGATCCGGAACACCACGATCACGAGTTCGAGGATGACGCGCCAGTAGATGATGCCGAGCAGCCACATGATCGGCGCAAGGATCACGAGGATCACGCCGTCTTCGTCGATCGTGGCGAAACCGCTGACGAGGACGATCACCGAGACGATCGACACACCGATGATCGCCAGGACGAAGAGCAGCTTGATGATGCTCGGCGTCACGAAGCTGGTCATCGACACGTCGAAGAGCCGTTTGAAGAACCCTTCCCCCTCGACACCTCCAGACGCGGTAAGGCCTGGTGGGCCTCCCGGCCAACCCGGGCCGCCTGTGGCCAATGGCGTGGTGGGCGCGCCGCCGGGTTGCGCTTCGGGTGGATACCACCTGCCGTCGGTGGCCTGCCACCAGCCCGGTCCCTGTGATGCTTCCGCCCCCTGCATGGATCCCTCCCCTTCGCTTTGTGCCAGGCTCGCTCCGACTCGGCGGAGGTTGGATGGATCAGCATCCACCTGCCGCCGGAGTGCCTCGCGCTCGTTTGCACGTGCACTCGGGCAGACATCGGCCGGCGCAGGCGTCCGCAATCATGACATGGGTACTCGAGCCCTCAGTGGTTCTCGTCGGGAAGACGATCGAACCGTGGGGACCGGAGCGCCCTCCAGCGGGGGATCATCGGTCACGGCGTCTCCGGCGGGTCGATGCGGTAGCGGGCCCCGTCGACGAGGGGGAGCACGCCGACGTTCGCGGACCCGGCCGGGTCGACCGCCCGGCCGCCCCAGACGATCACCTCGCGCCCGGTCCAGATCAGCGTGTGACGGGTCCGCTCCAGATCGATCGGGGCGCGTGGGATGTCGACCCAGCGGGTGACCTCGGGATCGGCGGCGAGGCGTACCACTTCTTCCTCGAGACCCCCGGACCGTCCTGGGGCGTCGATACCGCCGAGGATCAACGACCCGTACGGTGTCGCCACCAACGCCGGACCGTCGACGTCGCCCACCTGGCCCCGGTGCGGCGCCTCGAGCATGACCCACTCGCCGGTCTCGGGCTGCACGCGTGCGGCGAAGCGTTGCAAACGGCCGCCCTCGGCGGCCACCCCCGTCACCAGGCCGCCCGCGTCGGCGGCGGCGTAGCCAATACTTGCGCTCTCGCCGAAGGGCTCCTCGGACGGGTATTCGACCAGGACCGCGGTCTGGTCGACCAGATCGATGCTGTAGCCCAGGTCGTAGAGGTAGACCTGGCTGCCGGTAACGAACACGAGGTGGCGATCGTCGATCACCGTCGGGCTTCCGCTGATCGGGCCGAAACCGTACAGATCCGAGCTGCCCTCCACGGCAAGGAACCCCGACCACTGGGGCTCACCACCGGCGGGCACGTCGAGCATCGACCAGCCCAACGACCCGAGATCGGACCGCCAACCCGTCACGACCAGTTGGCCGTTCCATGCGGTGAGCGAGTCCGGGCCGTGCACGGTCGCCAGGCCGGCGATCGGGACGATCTCGTCCGTGGGCAACTGCTCGTATCGGTTCTCGTCGAGTACGGCCCACGTGTCGTCGGCGATGTCATAGCGCACCAGGTCCCACGCCCACAGGTCGTCGGGGCTGCGCACGATGTAGTACACCGCACCATCGAGGTGCGCCCCGAGCACCGGCGCCGACGACGCAAAGCCGCTCCCGCCCACGGATGTGCCCTCCCGACGCCAGTGGTCGAACGGGTAGTCGGCGATGGTCCGCCACGTGTCGGTGCGCGGGTCGTAGGCCGCGCCGTCGACGAAGACCTCGCCGAAGCGGTCGTGGCCGCCCCACACGATCATCTCGGTGCCGGTCCACAGGGTGGACGGATCGAGCCGCGGCTCCAGCGGGAACGGCGCCATCGACTCCCACGTCCCACGTGCCGCGGTGACGAGCGGTCCGTCGCCGCTGCGCAGCACCGCGACGGCGGCGACGCTGCCGACGACGACCAGCAGGGCCGCGGCCCACAGCAGCCGAGGCCGCGACGGGGCACGCCGCGACGCTGCGTCGATCGGCAGCACCTCCGCCGGTCGGTCGATACCGGAGCCGCCGATCCTGGAGCCGTCGGAGCCGGAGCCGTCGGAGACGTGGGTGACCGAGCCGTCGGTGCCGGAACCGTCGGAGACGTGGGTGACCGAGCCGTCGGTGACGGGTTCGGTGGCCGGCCACGAGGTGACCTCGAACATGGCGGCGCGGATGCCCTCGTCGGTGGAGAGGTCGATCATCGGAGCTCCGATCGGATGCGGGCGAGGCCACGAGCGGCCAGGGAGCGGACGGTGGCAGGGCGGCAGCCGAGCGTCACGGCGATGTCGTCGTCGGCGAGATCCTCGAGGTAGCGCAGCACCAGCACGGTCCGCTGCCGCTCGGGCAGACCGAGCAACAGATCACGGAACTCGACGAGCTGGTCCGGCGCGCCCGGCGGCGGCGCGTCGACGTGGTGGCGCTCGGCCGTACGCCGGCGACGGTGCACCCCGTTGGCCCGGTTGACCACGGCGGTGCGGACGTAGGGACGGACCTCGCGCACGTCGGCCCAGCGGGCGGCTGTGGCCATGAAGGCGTCGTGCACGATCTCCTCGGCCTCGGCTGCCGATCCGAGCATGCCGGTGGCCAGTCGGGTGAGCGCGTCGCGACGAGCGGTGTACTCGTCGACGAGCGCCGGCGGCCATCCGGTGACCGTGCCCTGTATCGGGTCCATCACGTCTATGGACGCGCAGCCGAGCTGATCCGTTGCAGGGAATCCACGAGGTAACCCACCCGGGGCCGCACGCCCCAGACGATGCCACGCTTCGTGCGCTCTCCTCGACACCCGCCTCGACTCGCCGCTGGACTCACCTCTTGACATATCGAAATTCGATATGTACAACGATGGCACGAACATATCGATCTTCGATATGCCCACGAGGAGGTCCCGATGACCGCTGCGACCAGGGAGGACGTCGTCCGCACGCCGCGCTACTACCTGCCGCTGTTCGAGATCCTGCTGATGCTCGGGATGGTGTTCGCCGCCCTCGCGGTGATCGGCACGATCATCGACCGCCCCGGCCTCGGGCTCTACGGCGACACCGAGCCCAGCGTCGACGCCGAACTCGTCGACCCGGTCGACTTCGGCGACCGCCTCACCACCCGCACCGTCGACGGCGGCGTCGTCGTCGACGCCGCAAGCGGCCTCGCCCCCGTGGAGCTCGGCGCCCCCGTGACGGCCCGGTTCACCTTCACCGAGCCCACGACGGGCCAGCGCGTGATCTGGGTGCTGTGGCAGGTGGCCGGGCCGCTGCTGGCCATCGCCGGGATCTGGCTGGTGCTGCTCATCCTGCGCACCGCCAAGGGCGGCGACCCGTTCGTGGCAGCCAATGTCCGCCGGCTGTGGATCCTGTCGAACCTCATCGCCATCGGCGGCACCGCCTACTCCGTGCTCAGCGGCTTCGCCGGGACACTGATGATCCGGCGCTCCGCCGCCATGGACCTCGCCCCAGTCGAGTTCTCCGTGTCGTTCCTGCCGATCATCGCCGGCCTCGGCGTCGCCGTCCTGGCCCGGGTGTGGCAGGTCGGCGCCGACCTGCGCAACGACCTCGAAGGTGTGGTGTAGCCGCGGTGGCGCCGGACGAAGCGCACCGGGTGCGCTGCCACCTCGACGAACTGCTGCAGCAGCGGGGCATGACCCTCATCGAGCTGAGCGACGCCGTCGACATCACCGTGGCCAACCTGTCGATCCTCAAGAACAACCGGGCCAAGGCCATCCGGTTCTCGACCCTCACCGCCATCTGCGACGTCCTCGGCTGCCAGCCCGGTGAGCTCCTGTCGGTCGACCCCCCGGATCGCCCCGACAGCCGCTGAGCGACCCGCCCGATCGTCGCCCGACCTACAGCCCCAACAGGTCGGCGATGAGCTCCCGGATCTGCCCCAGCACGACGACGCCCACGTTCGTGCCGGTTGCGTCGACGACACGATCGACGCTCACGGTGGTCGGAAGATGGGCCTGGGCGACGCCGTAGCCGTCCACCTCGACCTCGGTCAGCCAACCGCGCCGATTCGTCGTGCACGGTACGACGGCGATGGCCCACTGGCCGAACTCGAGCACCTCGCCGGCGGTGACGACGACGGCCGGGCGGATGAACCCCGGCTCGCCCCGGGCCGGTACGCCGAAGTCGACCTGGACGACATCACCCGAGCGCATCGGAGACATCGCTCGCCGACGCATCCAGCACAGCGGCATCGTCGTCGCCGAGACGGCCCGAGGACAGCTGCGCCCCGATGACGCGACGCCGCTCGGCGCGAATCAACCGCGCCAGCTGAGCATCGAGGGACAGACCCTCACGCTCGGCGAGCTGGCGCAACGCATCCCGGGTCTGCGTGGAGACCTTGATGGTAGTGGTGCGAGGCATACCCGAAAGTATACCGATGTGGGCCCTGTCGGGTCGATGCGCCGACCGACGCCACCGCATGGTCGAGCCTCGGCCGCCATCCCGGCCGCCACCCTGCTCGGGCGTCGGTGCTTCCGCGATACTTCGGCGGTGACCCTCGACATCTCCTGTGCGCTGGCGACCTCGCTCGACAGTCCCGAACATGCCCGCATCGCCGAGTCGCTCGGCTACCGGCGGGCGTGGTTCTACGACTCCCCCGCCCTCTACCCCGACGTGTGGATGCAGCTGGCGCTGGCCGCCGAGCGCACCGAACGCATCGGCCTGGGCCCGGGCGTGCTCATCCCCAGCCTGCGTCATCCGATGGCGACGGCGTCGGCCATCGGCACCCTCGTCGACGCCGCCGGTCCCGGTCGTGTGGCCGTCGGTGTCGGCTCGGGGTTCACCGGGCGGTTCACCCTGGGGCAGCGGCCGCTGCGCTGGGCCGATGTCGAGGCGTGGGTCCGGTGCGTGCGCGGCCTGCTGGCCGGCGACACCGTGCAGTGGGAAGGCGCCGCCATGCGGATGCTGCACCCTGACGGCTTCGCGCCGACCCGCCCCATCGACGTGCCGTTCCTCATGGGCGCGGCCGGGCCCAAGGGACGGGCGGTGGCCGAAGCCCTGGGCGCGGGACTGTTCCACGCCGGGTCCCACCCCGTGCCCGGTGTGGCCTGGCAGGCGATGCTCACGTTCGGCACGGTGCTCGACGACGACGAGGACGTCACCTCTCCCCGGGTCATGGACGCCGCCGGTCACGGCGCCGCTGTCGCCTACCACTTCGCCGCCGAGAACGGCCTGGGCGTCGAGGCCCTCCCCGACGGCGAGGCCTGGCTGGCCGCGTACGCCGACGTGCCCGAAGACGAGCGTCACCTCGCCATCCACGACCTGCACCTCGTCGGCGTCAACGAACGCGACCGCCCGTTCATCACCCCGGCGTTCATCGCCGCGATGGGCGGCGCATTCCGGCCCGCCGAGCTACGCGACCGCCTGGCCGCCCTCGAGGCCGCCGGCGCCACCGAGATCGCCTATCAGCCCGCCGGCCCCGACATCGCCCGCGAGCTCGACGCCTTCATCACTGCCGCGCACGGCTGACACCCGCGCACGGTCGTCGCCGGACTGGTCGGGCCTTCGTCGCGCTGCGGTCACTCCGTCCCGACGTCGATCGTGACGACAGCCTCGTCGACCACCATCGTCACCGTCGTGGCCGACGTCCAGCGCATCCGTCGGTAGCGGTCGATGATCGGCCCGGCTCCCTCGATCGCGGTATCCGTCCAGACCGCATCGCCGGAGCGAACCGAATCGACCGTGGCGACGGCCAGAACGGCACCGTCGATCGGACCCCACGGATCGAACCAGACGACCGCCAGCAGTTCACCGTCGGGCGACAGCGCCGCTCCCCGCGCCCGCAGCGACTCCCGGGTGACCGGGACGGGGACACCGTCGTCGTCGAGGTCGGCGATCGAGTAGACGGGCTCGTCCAACGCGAGGCCGAGCGCCTGCTCGTCGATGGCGAGTACCGTCGACCCGACGGTCTCGACGACCACGAGCCCCTCCAGGAGGGGAATCTCGGTCAGGTCTCCACCGTCGAGATCGACGGCGACGGTGCGGACCTCGCTGCTGCGCCCGAGGGCGAGCAGCGCCCGGTCGCCCTCGACGACCGGCGGCCACAGCATGACCTCGCCAGCGGGCACCTCGGCGACGACCCGCAGGTCACCGGCCGAGTCGACCACCACCTCGGCCACCTCGGACCCTTGCTCCAGCCGGACGTAGACGACATCGTCGCCGACGAATGCGGCGGCGCCCTCGAAGATCATGTCGTCCTCGGCGACCTCGCCACCCCGACCGACCAGCGAGCCGTCGCGCTCGACGACCAGCGGCCGTGTCGCCTGGAAGCGGACGAGATCGAAGCCGGTCACCAATCGCTCGGAATCGGCCGACCAGACCAGCGAGTCGCTGCCGAGCACATCCGAGGTCCCGCAGGCCGGCTCGGCCTGCTCGACGAGCTCGAGGACACAGACGGTGTCACGGCCGTCGAGGTAGGCGAACCAACGCCCGTCGGGCGAGATCGTCGCCGGAACGGGAAACCTGACGCCCGTGGCGACCGTCCCCACGGGCGGGGCCTCCGGAGCGCCGGGGCCATCGCCGCCGCATGCCGCCGCCAGGAGCACGAGGAGTGCGCAGACGATGCCCGGACCCCGACGTCGCTGTCGCGGGGGACGCCCCGCACCCGACCCAGCGGGTGTCGCCGCACCCGCCACCCGCGCCTGCCGGAGATCGGGTGAGGCGCCGAGTACGGGGCGTTGCCCCACGTCGAGGACCTGTTCCGATGGCCGAGCGTCCGAATCGGTCGAGCCGTGCGAATGCGCCATAGCGGACCCGACGAGGCCCCGGATCGGTGGTTACACCGGGCGCCGCCGGAGGCGTGACGGGCGCCCGGCCTTCGGCCCGATCCCCTGCGCCGGTTCCAGCACTCGAGCGTCTTCTTCGCAGCCGGCGAGATCGCCCGGTGCTTCTCGCCTGCAAAGGGCGTGCTGGACAAGGGCCTGCCGAGAATTTCTTCCCTGCCGGGTTGCGTATCGAACGTATGTTCGCTAGGGTAGTCTCACGTCGCTCTTCCCCGGCGATGCTCGCAACCCCTCGGGTTGCCTCTGAACCTCACTGACACCC
>JBKAGO010000012.1:0-23704 GCA_046290435.1 Acidimicrobiales bacterium | reverse complement strand
GGCAACGCGGCCACCGTCCTCGCCCCCGTGCAGGACGCGTGGACCCACGTGCTGGGGTCGCAGTCGCAACCCGCGGCTGCCGTCTGAACCTCGACGAGCAGGGACGAAAGAGCTCGCCGGTCGCGGTCCCGGGGTCATCCCACGACCCCGGGACCGCACGGGGACCCCTCTGCCCAGCACGTCGAGGTCGCACCTCCTCGGCGCCACATGCGCCGGAGCGCAATCGTTTCGGCCCCAACGAGAGCACCGGCCCTGCGCCGGTGAGGGGAATCATGATCATCGTCACCCGACTCAACGGCACCGAGATCGTCGTCAACGCCGATCTCATCGAGACCATCGAGGCGACCCCCGACACCGTCGTCACCCTGGTCGACGGCACCCGTTACGTGGTCGAGGAACCCCCTGCGACCATCATCGAGCGGGTCATGGGCTTCCGGGCCGCCGTGCTCCGCCTCGGCGACGAGCCGATCACGAGTTCGGGCACCGAGCCCCCCGACCGCAACAACGTCGACGCCGACGTCGTCGCGTTGCATTCGAGAAGCGAGGACTGACCGATGGATCCACTGACCATCGTCGGCATCGTCATCGCCCTCGCCACGACCTTCGCCGCCATGTCGATGGGCGGCATCGACCCGATCTCGATCTTCTTCGCCGATCCGGGGTCGATCATCCTCGTCGCCGGCGGCGCCATCGGCGCCACCTTGGCGTCGCACACCATGGACGACGCCAAGGGCTTCGCGAAGTGGATGATGAAGGGTCTGATGCCGGCCAAGCCGGCCGATGCGGGTGAGACCATCACCCAGCTGCTGGGATTCGCCGAGACCGCCCGCAAGGAGGGCCTCCTCGCGCTCGAGTCCGCCGCGAAGCAGATCGAGGACCCGTTCCTGCGCAAGGGCATCGAGATGTCCGTCGACGGCACCGACCCCGAGGTCGTGCGCGAGGTCCTCGAGACCGAACTCGGGGCCACGAAGGCCCGGCACAAGGCCGGCGCCGGCTTCTTCGTGACCGCCGCCGGCTTCGCGCCGGCCTTCGGCGTGGCCGGCACCGTCATCGGCCTGATCGACATGCTGAACAACCTGAGCGATCCCGGCGCACTCGGCCCGGCCCTGGCCGTGGCGTTCTCGACCACGCTGTGGGGTGTGTTCCTGGCGAACTACGTGTTCAGCCCGATCGCCAACACGCTCAGGCGCACCTCCGAGCTCGAGATGGCCTACAAGGAGCTGATCCTCGAGGGCATCATCGCCATCCAGGCCGGGGCGAGCCCCCGTGCGGTCAGCGACCGCCTGATCGCCTATCTGTCGCCTCCGCAACAGGAGGCGATGAAGGAGAAGAAGAGTGCCTAGGGCCCGCAGGCGCAGGTCCGACGACGGCATCGAGGAGCCGTCGAAGGCGTGGCTCGACAGCTACGCCGACGCGATGACGCTGCTGCTGGCGTTCTTCATCCTGCTGTACGCCTCGTCGATCATCGACGAGGACAAGTTCATCGACTTCAAGGTCGGTGTCGCGGATGCGCTGGGCAACCCGTCGCCGGTGCTCGACGGCGGCACCGGCGTCCTCGACAGCGGCAACGGCATCGCGAGCCTGGTCGTCGCTCCACCGTCGGTCGAGGCCACGACCGACGCCGAGAACGACCGGAGCGAGAACGCCGACAACGCCGCGGAGACCGACGAACTCGAGGAGTTCCTCGCCTCGGTCGACGAGATCACCCCCGAGAATGCCGAGGAGCTCGTCGAGCAGCTCCAGCGTCGCATCGACGAGGTGGGTGCCACCGATTTCGTCGAGATCGTCAACGACCCCAAGGGCGTGATCATCCGGTTCGACTCCCAGGTGCTGTTCCGCAGCGGTGAGGCCAAGATCCTGCCCGACGGCGTCATCGTGCTCCAGGCGGTCTCGGAGGCGCTGCGCAGCATCGACAACCTGCTCGTCGTCGAGGGCCACACCGACAACGTTCCGACCGACGGCAGCCGCTGGCCCACCAACTGGGAACTCTCCACCGGCCGCGCCACCACGGTCCTGCGTTTCCTCACCGATCTCGAAGCCGTGCCCCCGGTGCGCATCTCCGCCGCCGGCTACGCGGACACACGGCCGCGCGCCACCAATGGCACGCCCGAGGGCCGTGCGGAGAACCGCCGGGTCGAGGTGGTGGTCGTCATCGCTCCCTACAACGAGCAACTCGCGGGTGTCGAGGACGTGGCGCCCGATCCCGAGACGGCAGACGCCGACCGCCCCCCTCCCGTCGCGGTCGAGCCCGACCCGGTGGACATCTTGGACTTGAGCCCGGAACCAGTTGATCCTGCCGGCTGAGTGCCGATGGATCCCGTGAGGCGAAAGAGGAACGATGGCCGACGAGACCGATGACGAGGCAGCAGCGGCTGCCAAGAAGAAGAAGAAGAAGATGATGATCGGCGGACTCGTCGTCGCTGGTCTCGCCTATCAGTTCGTGCTCAAGCCCGCGCCCCCGGTCGAGGACCCTGCAGCCGCCGAGGTCGAAGAGGTCGTCGAAGAGGGCGAGGTGGCGACCATCGAAGAGCTCGTCGTCAACCTCGCCGACACCGACCAGGTCCACTACCTGCGAGTCGGGGTGGGCGTCGTGCTCGAAGCGGGCATCGCCGTTGCCGACATCGAGCCGGAGCTGGCGAAGATCAACGACGTGGTCATCGACATCGTGTCGACCAAGACCTTCGACGAACTGCGAGGGCCGGGGGCGACCGCCGACCTGAAGGACGAGCTCTCCGCGGCTGCGCGGGCGGCTTTCGACGACGAACGAGTGGTGCGGATCATCTTCACCAGCTTCGTCATGCAATAGCGCAACAAAGGGACAGACGATGACCAATACGACCACACGAGAGCGCATAACCGCCTCCCTCGAGAGCCTCCCTTCGCCGCCCTTCGTGGCCGTGGAGGTGCTCCGGATCACCAACGACCCCGAGGCATCGGTCCACGAGCTGGCCGAGGTCATCTCCAACGACCCGGTGCTGGCCGCGCGCCTGCTGAAGGTCGCGAACTCGCCGTCGTTCGGCGCCGGCCGCGAAGTCACCAACATGGACCGCGCCATGATGCTCCTCGGGCTCAAGGCAGTGAAGATGCTGGCGCTGTCCTTCTCGCTCGCTCCCGACCCCGGCGACGCGCCGGCGGGACTCAGCCTCGGCCAGTACTGGTACCACTCGCTGCTCAACGCCGTGACCGCGCGCTACTGGGCGGAACTCGTCGACCGGCGCGTCGTGGAGGAGGCCTTCCTCTCCGGCCTGATCAGCCATCTCGGGCGACTCATCCTGGCCAAGCAGACCGGGGACCGGTACCAGGAGGTCGATCCGGGCGGTCGTGCATGGCCGACCCTGGGTGAAGAGGCACGGGTCTTCGGCTTCTCGAGCGCGCACGTGACCGAACAGGTACTGCGCGAGTGGGGCCTGCCGTCGTTGATCGCCGACTGCGCCGGGGCCATGTATCTCGGCGGGCTGCCCGCCGACCTCGTCGACGCCCCCCGGGAGTCTCTGGGGACCGCGCTGCACCTGACGGTGCTCACCGAACAGGTGCTCGCCGGTGCCGACAGTGGCGCCTACGAGGAGCTCGGCAGCCGCGCCGCGTCGCTGGGTGTGTCCGCCGAGGACCTACCCGACGTCCTGTTGCACTTCGAGGAGCGCGTGCGTGAGCTGGCTTCGATGTTCGAGGTGTCGCTGCCCGAGGACATGTCTCATGCGCGCATGCTCGACCTGGCGCGCACGGCGCTCGTCAACGTGTCGATGGAGACCGTCGCCGATCTCGCGACCATGGCGGCCGAGAACAGCGAACTCGAATCGAAGGTGTTCACCGATCGCCTGACCGGCATCGCCAATCGGGCGATGTTCGACGATCATCTCGAGCGCGAGGTCGCCGGCGCGGTCCGTCATGGCGACAGTGTCATCGGGGTCATCATCATCGACATCGACCACTTCAAGAAGTTCAACGACACCTACGGTCATCAGACCGGCGACATCGTCCTGCGCGAGGTCGCGCAGGCGATGAACAAGGTCACCCGCCAGAACGAACTGCTGGCGCGCTACGGCGGCGAGGAGTTCGCGCTCGTCATCCGTCACTGCACCCGCGAGGCCGCCGAGAAAGCCGGCGAACGGCTGCGTGCCGAGATCGAGGCGCTGCGCGTCCAGACGGTCGATGGGCCGTTGTCGGTGACCATCAGCGTCGGCGCAGCCTTCGACTCCATCACGTCTCGAGCCGACGGCGATCGGTTGATCTCCTGGGCCGACGAGGCCCTCTACGTCGCCAAACAGGACGGGCGCAACTGCGTCCGCATCGCCGGCTGAGAGGCAATCGCCGGTTGACGGGCCATCGCTGCCCGGCGCAACCTGCTTCGCACTGATCCGTTGCCCGGGACGTGATGCACGTCCCGGGCTCGATCGTTTTGCCCTGCAGCGGTGCGTGTCAGCGCCCGGCAGTGAGCTCGGCGCGGTAGGCGTCGGCGGCGACAGCCGGACTGGGGGGCAGCGCAGCGTGGGGCGTTGCGAGGGGCGTGTTCAGGGCCGGGGCCGCGACGGGACCACTCAGCACCGCCTCGAGCTGCGCCCACGACGCCTCGGACCGGGCCACGTCGTGCATGTCCTGGCGGAGGAACGCCATGATGTCGTCGCGACGGGCCAGGTACTCGTCGACGTCGGGGTCCGCGCCCGCGCGATAGGCACCGATCTCGACCAGGTCGCGGGCCTCCTCGAATGCGGACATGAGCCGGCGCAGGTGCTGCACCAGGTCGAGTTGGCGACGGTCGCAGAGTTTGGTGGCGAGGCGGCTGGCGCTCTCGAGAACGTCGAGGGTCGGGTAGTGACCGGCGGCGGCCAGGCGACGGCTGAGCACCAGGTGGCCGTCGAGGATCGAGCGGGCGCTGTCGGCGACCGGTTCGTTCATGTCGTCGCCCTCGACGAGCACGGCGTAGATGCCGGTGATGCTGCCCCGCTGTCGTGGGCCCGCCCGCTCGAGGAGTTGGGGCAGGATCGAGAAGGTGGAGGGGGGATAGCCCCTTGTGGTGGGTGGCTCGCCGGCGGCGAGGCCGATGTCGCGCTGCGCCATCGCCACCCGGGTCAGCGAGTCCATCAACAACAGGACGTCCTTGCCCTGATCTGCGAAGTGCTCGGCGATCCGGGTCGCTGCGATCGCGGCGCGTCGCCGCATCAGCGCAGGTTCGTCCGACGTCGCGACCACGACACACGCTCGCTTGCGGCCCTCGGGCCCCAGGTCGTCCTCGAGGAACTCACGGACCTCCCGGCCGCGTTCGCCTACCAGGCCGACGACGACGATCTCGGCGTCGGTACCCCGGGCCATCATGCCCAACAGCGTGCTCTTGCCGACGCCGGAGCCGGCCATGATCCCGATGCGCTGGCCCTGCCCGCACGTCAGCATCGTGTCGACCGCTCGCACGCCCAGCGACAGTGGCTCGGAGATGCGTTGGCGTGTCATGGGGTTGGGGACGTCGTTGGCGTAGTCGACCGTTTGGAGCAGGCCCGCAAGGGGGCCGAAACCGTCGATGGGGTGTCCTGCCGCGTCGACGACGCGACCGATGAGGCCGTCGCCGACCTCCAGGGTGGGTCGTTGCCCGCTGGCTTCGACGGCGTCGCCTGCGGCGATGCCCTCGACCGAACCGAACGGCATCATGACGACCGCGTCGTCACGGATGGCGACGACTTCGGCCGGTCGTCGGCTGTCGCCGATCCACACCAGGTCGCCGATGGCGGCATGGATGTGGCCGGCCTCGATCTCCAGACCGACGATACGGCGCACGCGCGACACGACCCGTTGCGGAGTCGTCGCGTCGAGCGCGGCGAACCGGCGGCGCTGCTCCGTTCGGTTGCTCACGAGCTCGAGCCGGTTTCGGTGGCGATGTCCGCGATCAGCGCTTCGCGCACCCGCTCCATCGCGTGTCGCCAGACCCGCTCCACCGTCGCACCGTTGGTGGTCAGACGCAGTTCGCCGGGGGCGAGGGACGGATCGGGTTCGATCGCGGCCACACCGAGCGGCGGTGCCTCGTCGGCGGTCTCGAACAGGAGGGTGACGACATCGGGGTGCAGGTGCAGCGTGTGGGCCCGGGCGTCGTCGATCCCGCTCAGCAGCTCTGCGATGCCTGCTCGAACGGCGTGGGCGTCGCGGGTCACCGCGATGCCCACGAACCACTCTGCGAGTTCGAAGGCGAGGTCCGCCAGCAGCGTCGCGTCACGCAGCGTCGCCGCGCGCACGGTGTCGACCAGGCGGTCGTCGGCATCGGTGATCTTGCGGGCCAGCACGGCGCTGTGTTGGGCCAGCTCGCCCTGCGCTCGTTCCCATCCCTCGGTCAGGCCTCGTTGGTAGGCCTCGTCGATCGCCGCGCGAATCGACGCAGGCAGCGCATCGGCGACGCTGCCCACCGGGCTGATGGCTGGAGCGCGCAGGATGCGGTCGCTCATGATCGGGTCGAGCTGATCGACGAAGATCCCGTGGCGGCATCGTTCGCATAGGCGCTGCGGAAGCCGCTGCGAGTGGTGGCCAGGCCCCGAGCGGCCTCGAGTGCGAGTGCTTCGCACCGCTCGAAGAGCTCGAGGGCACGCAGCCGATCGGAACCCACCAACGGCTCGGTCGGCGGCTCGACCTCGAGATCCGGCGGCGGCAGGTGGCCGAGCCGGACACATCGCTCCTGGAGTTCCACCTGAGCGGACAGGCTGTCGAGGACGGCCGACCATGCCGATGGTGCAGCGTGATCGGTGTCGCGGGATGTGGTCTCGGCGGTTTCGGAGAGGCTGGCCGTCATTGCCCGAGGCCTCCGCCACCGAGCGCACTGGCCAGGAAGCCCGATTGGGACTGGAGCTGCGCCATCGCCGACTCCATTGCCGCGAACTGGCGGAGGTAGCGCTGCTCGGTGATCTCCAGCCGCCGCTCCTGCGCCGCGATGCTCGCTTCGAGATCGCGGATCGTGGCCTCCGCTCCCTCGACGGCGATGCCGATCCGTCCGTCGTCTCGCGTCAGATCGTCGAGCACGGCGGACACCGTGTCGACCAGACCGTCCGTCTCGTCGTCGGGGTCGCCCACCAGCAGTCGTTCGACGCCTTCGGGGTCGGATTCGAGCGCAGCGCTCAACCGCACCTCGTCGAGCTGGAACGTGCCGTCGGCTCCCAGCGAGATCCCGATCTGGCCCAGGGTCACGAGCGATCCGCCCGGCACCACCGTTCCCATGGCCGACGTGAGGCGATCGCTGATCGCGCGTGCTGCGGAGCTGCCCACCAGCGGCGCACCCGTGTTGGTCTCGACGTTGTAGGCCGTGGCCGTACGGACCTGCGAGAGCGCGCGGTTCACCTCGTCGACGAAGGAACGGACGTTGCCGACCCGGGCATCGAGGTCGGCGCCGACGGTGATCTCGATGTCGGTGTCGGGCGACGTGCCGACGAGATCGAGGGTGACGCCCGGGATCGCATCGGTGATCGAGTTGGTGGGGCGGGTGATGGTGATCGCCCCGTCGCCCATCGTCAGCACCGCATCCGACGCGTTGCGGATATTCGTCATGCCGCCGCCGAACAGCGCGAGCCCGGAGAGGTCGACGTCGGCCGCGTTCGCGGCGCCGGTGCCGTTGGCAGACATGACCAGGCGGTGACTGGTCGCAGTCCCGTCGCCGGTGTCGATCACCTGGGCCCGGACCGGCCCACCGGAGGTGTTCAGCGCAGACACCAGGTCGAGAACGGTTGTTGTCTCATCGGCGGTGAACCGCGTCATACGCAGTGTGCCCATCTCGAGCGGATCGCCACCGCCGACAGCGGACCCGGCGTCGAGCTCGAGCGTCCCGCCGGCGCCGTCGTCGAGGCTGAACGTGCCGTCGGGGCCGATCGTGGCCGTCTGCGTCTCGCCGTTGACCCGCACGGTGAGGTCGGCGCCGTCGCGGCCGACCAGTTCGATGACATGGGATCCATCGGCGAAGGTGTCGGACACGATCGTGATGTTGCGCTGCTCCATACCGCTCGTCACCCGGGCCACGCCCGCGCCGGTCAGTGCCTGCCCGGAGGAGATGCCTTCCGAGGTGACCTGCTGCGCGGCGGCGAGCTGGGTCACCCGGAACTGATAGGCACCCGTCAATGCGTCGCCCCGCGGTGAGGCCCGCAAGACGTTCTCGTTGCTCGTCGCCGCGGTGGTCGCTCCGAGCCCCCCGGTACGCAACGTGTCGATCGCGCTCTTCGCGCCCTCCAGGCGGGTCGAGATGAGGTTCCACGCCCGGATCTGGTCGTTCGAACGCGTCTGTGATGCCTCGAGGCGACGGACCGCCTGACGTTCGACGCCCATCAACCCGTCGACGAGGGCACGGGTGTCGAGGCCCGAGGTGATGCCCGAGATGCTGAAATTGCTCATCGGGGGGCCCTCACGTCGCGACCCGGACGGTCATGCGTCATGGCCTGATCTCCTTGTCGATCGCATGGAGCTCGGCTGCGACCTGGTGATCGTCGGGGACGGTGTGGATCTTCGGCGGCGTCGCCTTCGAGACGTCGGGCATGTACAGCGGCGCCGCGATCGGATGATCGCCGTCGAGGGTGATCTGACGCATCGTGTTGGTCCGGGTGGAACCGACGACCGGGGCCAGCAGATTCACGTGGAACTGCCGGCGCTCCTGATCCGGACGCGCCAGGCAGAACACCACGACATCATCGGAGTTCTCGATCCCGAGATCCTGGCCGTACCGGTCGGGGATCTCGATCTCGTAGTCGATGAAGAACGGCCACGGGTTGACGGCGAGGAAGGCCACATCGGCCAGCTCGGTCGAGTGCAGCCACACGAAGAGGGCGTCGCCGTCGACGGGTAGGACGGCGAGGCCGCCCAGATCGCCGAAGCCCGGTATGCCCTCGGGGCAGGCGAAGACCTGGTCGGGATGGACCTCGAGCACGCCGAAGCGCGTGGTCGTGATGAGGACCAGCGCAGGCGAGGCGTCGAAGAGCGACGTGAGTGGGTGGGTGATGGTCATCCGAGGTAGTCCAGGAGATTGGTGCGTTGGAGGCGGGCAGTGGCGGCCAGTACGGCCTGGTAGGCGGTCTCCGCTGCAGTCAGCTCGACGGCGGCCTCTGCGAAGTCGATGTCGACGATGCTCGACCGGTACGCGAGGAGGTCGTCGCGTCGGGTGGTCGATGTCGTGACGGCATGCTCGACGTTGTTCGTGCGGGCGCCGACCGCGCCGAGCGCATCGGTGAGATCTCGCTGTCGATCGAGCAGGCGCTGCAGGCCGGCGCCGCCGACGGCCGCGGTGTCGCCGGAGCGGACCGCCGTGGCCAGATCCTCGAGGACCGTGAAGAGATCATCACCGGCCGTGAAGCCGAACGCATCGGCCGCCGAGGCGCTGATCGACATGACCAGGGTGTCGCTCACCCGACGCATCACGTCGCCGCCGTCGGCGAGGAGCGTGCCGTCGGATGCGACCGCGGCCTCGGCGAACCCCGCGAACACGGCACGCCCGTCGAACCGGCTGTTGGCCGCATCGATGAGCTGGCTCCGGATCGACTCGATCTCGATGGCGATACCGGCGGCGGCCTCCGGCGATTGCGAGGAGCCGGCGGCGATGGCGAGCTCACGGGCCCGCTGCACCAGCGACACCGCACCCTGCAGCGCGGTGTCCTGGGTGGCCAGCCAGGAACGGGCGTTGTCCGCGGCACGCTGATACGTCTCGAGCGCCGACACCTCGGCGCCGACACGGTCGGCCACGACCGCACGATCGGGATCGTCGGACAGGCGATTGATGCGTCGCCCCGTCGTCAGGCTCTCCATCGCCCGGTCCACGGCGATGCCGGTGCGTTCGAGCTGGAACTGGAGTGTTTCGTGGCGGCTCGCGTCGCTCACCCTCATGACGTCTCCCCGGGTCGGACGAGTTCACTCATCGGGTCGCCCCCGTGCCGTTGATCAGACGATCGAGCATCTGATCGACCACGGTGATCACCCGCGCCGAGGCCTCATAGGCACGCTGGTACCGCAACATGTCGGTGAGCTCGACATCGGTCGAGACGCCGATGGTCGCCGAGAGCTGGGTGGACAGCTCGTCGACGATCGCACCGCTCATCCGCTCCTGGCGAGCAGCCTCGGCCGAGCGCAGACCCAGTAGGCCCTGCACCGAGTTGAACAGGTCGTTGACCGTTGCGCCCGTCGAGGTCGCGGCGTTGCGCAGGCCACCCATCTCCAGGGCATGGTTGCCGTCCGCAGGGGCGCCCGATGCCGAAGCAGCGACCATCGCCGGCTCGAGTGCGGGATCGATCCGCAAGGTCGTGGCATCGGTGCCGACGAAGAAATCCCTTCCCGCCGCACCGTCGAGGCCGAAGCCGGCGCGGTGCGCAGTGTTGACCAGATCGCTCAGCTCGATCGCGATCTCGTCGATCCGGCCGCGCAGCGAGGAGATCTCGGCACCGACGATCTCGTTCAGGGCACCGAGACGACCCGCCGGAGCCGCAGCAGAACCATCGGGCCAGACCACCCGGGTGGGGGTCGGGGCGACCGCCAGCGGGGTGTTGCTGTTGCCCTGGACCAACGGCATGCCGGCGATCGAGACCCGCATGTCACCGTTCGCATCGGTCGTCGCCCGGGCCCCGGTCAACTCCGTGAGGTGGCGGACCGTGAGATCGCGCTGGTTCAGCAGGTCGAGCGCGTTGTTCCCCGACGACCTGGCCGCTGCGATCTGTCCGTTGAGCGCCGCCACGTTGCCGGCGAGATCGTTGATCTCCGCGACGGTCGCCGTCATGTCGGCAACGGTGTCGCCCTCGAGTCGATCGAGGCGCGCGGCAGCGTCGTTCAGGCTGGTCGCCACCTGCCGGCCCGCCTCCACGACTGCGGTGCGAGCGGTCATGCCCTCGGGATCGGTGCTGAGGGCCTCCCACGAGTTCCAGAACGAGGACAATGCCGACGACATGCCGCCCTCGAGCGGACCGAGGATCCCCTCGGCACGAGACGTGTAGTCGGCGCGGGCCTCCCACGACGAACGCGCGGCCATCTGATCACGCAGGTTGCTGGCCAACAGATCATCGGTGGCCCGGGTGATGCCATCGATGACCACACCCTGCCCCGTCGCACCAGGGCCCAGCAGCCCGCGATGGTCGACGCGGGCCATGGCCGTCGAGGTCTCGACACGCTGGCGGCTGTACCCGTCGGTGTTGACGTTCGCGAGGTTGTGGGCCGTCGTCTCGACAGCGCGCTGCGCAGCAGCGATGCCAGACGTTCCGATCCGCAGGCCATCGAACGACATCAGAAGCTGCCTTCCACGAAGTTGACCCGGGCACCGGCTGCGCCGGATCCGGGCCGGACCCCGCCCGGCCCGTAGGACTGCCACGTCGCTCCTGCGCTCGACGCGCCGAGTTCACGGAGCGTGGCCTGCACCTGACCGAGCGAACGCGACGCCATCGTCGACGTCGCCTGCGCCGCGCCCAACACTTCCTGGTGGGTGCGCGCCAGTCGGGTGCGGGTCAACGCCAGATCGCTGCGGAGGGGCTCGTCGCTCGCGGCGATGGCATCGGTCACCGCAGCGAAGCCCTGGCCCCGCAACGCGTCGACACGAGCGGTCTCCGCGACACCCAGGGCGACGAGGGCCTCGTCGAGTTCCGTGGCGGCGCGTTCGATCGACCGCTGCGTCCCCGTCGCCATCATCAGGCGAAGCGTCGTCAGTCGGTGGAGAACGGTCTCGAGCCCTTGGAGCTCGTGCCGGAGGGAGTCGGCGAGTGTGTTCATGGCAGGCATGAGGGTTTCACCATCGACGTGTCCATCGGCCGTGCGGTCGCGGACTTGAGCCGTTCGACCCGTGCCCGAAGGCCCAGATCGGGACACAGTGCGTGCGGATTCATGGGCCGGACGAATCACGCGCGAATGGGCCTCATGACCCAGACACGGCAGCCGATGGAACACCGAGGTAGCCGACAGGGAGCGCTCGTGGCCGCAACCGGCGCCGACAAGACCGAGAAGCCGACAGCCAAGAAGCGCCAGGAAGCGCGTCGCAAGGGCCAGGCCGCCCGCTCGTCGGAACTCCCCCAGGCCATTGCCCTCGTCGTCAGCGCCATCATGTTGCCCGCGGCGATGCCCGATCTCCTGCAGCGGCTGGCCGATGTCTGGTCGGCGACCTTCGCCCCCGACGCCGTCCGCGACGCCGACGCCGTCGCCGGGACCTTCGGCGTGTTGGTCTGGGAGACGACTCGGACCCTGCTGCCCCTCGTCATCGTCGTGACCGTCACCAGCGTCATCGCGCAGCTGGCACTCGTCGGCGGAAAGCCCAACCCCCACAAGCTGAAGCCACAGTGGCAGGGCCTCAACCCCAAACAGGGACTCCTGCGCATCGTCGGACCCCAGGCCTACTTCGAGCTCGGCAAGACCATCGGCAAGCTCGGACTGGTCGTGCTCGTCGCCTGGAGCCTCTGGGACGAAGCACTCGAGAACCTCCTGCTCGGCCCGACACCGATGGCCGAATCGCTACCGGCGCTGATGTCGGTGCTCGAGAACCTCTTCGTGCGCATCGCCGTGATCGGCATCCTCATCGGTGTCATCGACGCCGTCTGGAACAAGTACCGCCACGACAAGAGCCTCAAGATGACCAAGCAAGAGGTGCGAGAAGAACAAAAGCAACAGGAATCCAGCCCGCTGGTGAAGGGCGAGATCCGCCGTCGCCAGGCGGCCCTGAGCCGCAACCGCATGATCCACGCCGTCGCCACCGCCGACGTCGTGATCACCAACCCGACCCACCTCGCCGTGGCGCTCGCCTACGACGCCGACGATCCCGCCCCCCGAGTCGTCGCCAAGGGCGCCGGTGCCATCGCCGACCGCATCCGCGCCGAGGCACGCCTGCACGGCGTACCCATCCGCGAAGACAAACCCGTCGCCCGCACCCTCTTCAAGAACGTCGAGATCGGCGACCTCGTCCCCGTCGAGCTCTACGCCGCCATCGCCGAGATCCTCGCGGCGATCTACCGGGCGCGGCGGTAGCTGTTCTTCTGGGCCGGCCGCGCCGTTGCTGGGCCGGCTCGTCTCCGGCGTGCTCGCGCCGGGATGCTGTGTTTCTGGGCCGGCTCGTCTTCGGCGGGCTTGCGCCGGGATCCCTCGTCGGTGGTCGTCGCATCTCGCTTCCGGGGTGTACGTCGCCGGCTGTGTGTCGGCGGGCTGCGCAGCAGCGGCGTGTCGCCGAGACGGCTGAGGGGGTGCCCAAGAGGCCATCGGGGGTGCGTCGGCCGTCTCGGGGGAGGCGGTCACGCCGACGTGTGTCTGCGTCTCGCTGCCCTGCTGGCGGCGTCGTGTCGGGGCTGGGACTGGCGTTACGTTGTGACGAGTTGCACAGCCGGTTGTGGCGGCCGAGGGGCAGTGGTGCGGTGGCTGTGCAACTCGTCACAACGTTTCGGTGGCGCCGCTATCTGGTTCTGGCCGGCTGTCTTCGGCGGGCTTGCGCCGGGATCCTGTGGTGTGGCGCATCTCGCTTCCGGGGTGTACGTCGCCGGCGGTGTCGGCGGGTTGCGCAGCAGCGGCGCGTCGCCGAGACGGCTGAGGGGGGCGCCAAGAGGCCATCGGTGGGCGGCCGTCTCGGGGAGGCGGACGCCGACGTGCTGGTCTCGCTGCCCTGCTGGCGGCGTCGTGGTCTGGGGCTGGTCAGCCTGGCGGTACGTTTGTGACGAGTTTGCACAGCCGTGGTGTGGCGGCCGAGGGGCAGTGCGGGTGCTGTGCAAACTGTCACAACGTTCTGGTGCGCGCCATCTGTGTTTCTGGGCCGGCTCGTCTTCGGCGGCTTGCGCCGGGATCCTGGCGTGGTCGTTGCATCGTGGTCCGGGTGTACGGCCGGCTTGGTGGCGGGCTGCGCAGCAGGGCGTGTCGCCGAGACGGCTGAGGGGTGCCCAAGAGGCCATCGGGGGTGCGTCGGCCGTCTCGGGGGAGGCGGTCACGCCGACGTGTGTCTGCGTCTCGCTGCCCTGCTGGCGGCGTCGTGTGTCGGCGTCTTGTTGCCCTGCTGGCGGCGTTGTGTGCCGGGAGTGCTTGGCCTCTCGGGCTTCTCCGCGGGGTGGGTCTGCCTGGCCGGCGGCCTGTTGGGCCGCTGGGGTCAGTCGGCCAGGGAGGCGTAGAGGTCGACGCCGCGGCGGATGTCGGTGGCGAGGCGGCGGTCGGCGAGGCCGGGGAAGGTTGTGGTCTCGAGGACCTCGGCCAATTCGGTGCTCGAGGGGATGCCGGGCGCCACCTCGATCATCAGGGCGGCGACGGCCTTGCCGGCATCGACGAGGCGACACAACGGCGGCGAATTGGGAGCGATCACCGAAGCGGCATCCAACCGCATCGCCTCGACGATGGGGGCCGGGACCGAACGAGCCATGGCTTTCGCCACGTTCTCGTCTGCGCCGTCGACCAGACGATTCAGCATGCCTGCGACCAGACCGTCGCCGGGATCGACGCCTGCGCGGGCCGCCAACTGTTCGGTGGCGATACCGGTCGTCAGCGCGTCGATCCAGCGCTCGGCGCCGTCGTCATGGGCGGTGAGGCCCTTGGCGGCGCTGAGCACCGCAAGGCTTCGCACCGTCGAGAAGCCGACCAACACCACGGCCCGCTGAACGGTCAGGTCATCGGCCACGATCCCGAACATCGGGCTGCGCGCGAGGCGCAGGAGCCTGCGGCACAACACCGGATCGTCGGACAGCGCGTCCGCGACCTCTTGGGCGGTCGTCGACTCGGCGTCGAGGACACGCAGGACCATGACCGCCGTTGCCAGTTGGCTTTCGTCCACTCGAACTCCGAGATCGGTCATGTGTTCGTCCTCCCACTGAGTTGATCGGCCCATCACGGCGGAACCTTGAGGCCCACACGAGGGAAATCTGGGCGATCGGCAGGACTTTTCTTCTTGTGCGCCTCGTCGACGGGCGCCGGCCCCGACGTCGGTGCGCCGACCGGCCCGGTACCGAAGACTCATGCGCCCGGAACTCCTGCCGACGGTCTCTGCAAGGCACGTGCACGTCGAGATCACCGGGACACGGGACACGGAACACATGACAACCAGACACCGCAGCGCTGAAGCACGCCCGGAAACCGCCATCGGTGCGGGACGGGTGCGTTCGCGCCAGCTCATCGCAATCGCTGCCACGGCCGTCGCCTATCTCCTGTGGCGCGTCGGATGGACACTCGGAACCGCCTCGCCGTGGTTCTCGGTCGCTCTCCTGCTGCTCGAGGTCTGGGCCATCGGCCAGCTGATCGTGACCGCAGCAGTGCTGCGCGGAGGTCGGCGGGTCCCCGAACCGGCTGTCGACCTGTCCAACGCCGTCCCGGAGGCCCGGGACATCGCGGTCGTCATCGATGCGGCGACCGGCTCACCCGACGCCCTGCGGCGCACGCTCGTGTCCATGGGCGAGACCACGACGGCCTCGTCGTTCGTGGTGATCCTCGCCGAGGACGACCCCGTCGCCGCCTCGTCGATCGCTCGCGCCGGTGGCAGCATCCGCGTCGACCCCGCCCCGGACCGTGCCGCAGCGTTCTGGGCGGCCGCCGTCGCCGAGGAGCGCCCGTTCGCACTGTGGCTCGAAGCCGGCGACGTCGTCACGCCCAGCACGCTCACCCGCCTCGCGGAGCACTTCGTCGACGCCGATGTGGCCGTGGTCCAGGGATCGGTCGGTCTCATCAACGCCGATTCGTTCCTGCATCTGCGTGAAGGTCACGACGAGGCCGCCTACGAACGCGACGTCCTCCTGCCGGCGCTCGGCCGCGTCGGAGCCGCACCGTGGAACGGGTCGGGGTCGATGTGTCGCGTCGAGGCCATCGCCACCATCGGCGGCCTCGACGAGGGTCCGGGATCACGTGAGGCCGCCGTCGCCCGTCTCCATCAGCGGCGCCTCACCACCCGCCACGAGGCCGAACCGGTGATCCGCCGTACCGCTCCCGACACCATCGCCGACTACCTGCGCGAGCGCCAGTGCCAGGCCCGAGACCGGCTGCGGCTGCGGGCGATGGCGCCGGGACGGCCCAACCGTCTGGCCCGCCTGGCCCTCGCCGATACGCACCTGCGCAGCATCCGACAATTCGTCGCCACCTGGCTGCTCGTCGTGGCGCTCTTCGTCGCACCCGAACCCGTCTCAGGTTCCGTTCCGCTCTGGATCGCCGTCGCGGTGGTGGTGCACGGTCTGTGCGCCTGGGCACGGCACTCGGCGGCCGCCGGCACGATGAGGTGGGGCGACTGGGTGCGCCAGGGTTGGCGAACCGTCGGCGCAGATCTGGCCGGGGCCGCCAGCCGGAAACCGCGCAGCGCCGGCAGAGGCTCGGCGTCGGGTGTGAAGACGCTCGGTCGTCTCCGGCTCGCGACCTTCACGCTGGTGGCGATCGACGTGGCCGTGCTCGCTCGCGCGGCGACCCTGATCGATCCGGACCTGTTGCCCCGATTCGGCACCGTGACCCGCTTCGCCGCGCTCGGCGCCGCTCTGTTGTGCATCGTTGCGCTGGTCGACGTGATGCAGGTCATCGTCCGCCGCCGCCAGCGTCGAGCCGATCACCGCATCGCAGTGCCGTTGTCGGCGATCGTCGACGAGAACTACTGCGAGACGTCGGACCTGTCGCCGAGCGGTGTCGGCCTCGTGCTGTCGGAGTCCCGTGACGTGGGCTCGTCGATCACCATGACGCTCGCCGTGCCCCGCCTCGACGGTTCCGTTGCCGCCGTGGACCTCGACGGCACGGTCCGCCACACCCGCCCCCTCGCCGAGGACGAGGACGGGCTCGCCCGTCATCTCGTCGGCGTCCAGTTCGGTGAGCTCATGCCCGAGGCCTGGTCGGCACTGTTCACCTACTGCGCCATCGTCCATCCGGCCGGACTCGATCGTCGCATCGACCCCGAACCGATCATCGGCCCGGCCACCCTCGACATCCGTCACAGCCGCCTCCAGAAGGTCATGGGCCCCGTCAGCGTCATGGCCGGCGTGCTGGCCGCCGGGACGATGTTCTTCGGGCCCGGTGCCGGCGCCGCGTTCGCGTCGACGTCGGTCGGCGAGGCCCGTGCATGTGTGCTCTCGTCCGACGGATCCGGACGCGCGGGTGGGTTGGTGCAGATGCACTTCGACGGAGTGTGGAACGACATCGCCACCACCGACGAGTCCGGATGCGTCGCGCTCGCCGTGCCCCGACAGGGAGTGGTGCCGGTGCAGGTCGTCCTCGACGGCCGGACCGAGCGGATCGACCAGGACCTGCTGTGGGACCCGAGTGTGGTGTTCGAGACGACCGAGGTGGTCGTCGAGGTCGTCTCGTCGTCGGGTGAGCCCGTCGAGGGTGCCCGTGTGCAGTGGCATGGTGCGGTGTGGCGGGATGCCGGAAGGACCGGTGTCGATGGCACGGCGCGGTTCGAGACGTGGGATCAGACCATCCCGGTGCAGGTCGTGCTCGATGGGCGGACCAAGCGGATCGACCAGAACGTCCGGTGGATCACGCATCGGGTTCGAGACGACCGAGGTGTGGTGGAGGTGCGTCGGGTGACCCGGCGCCGGAGCGCAGGTGCAGTGCATGGTGGATCCGGATGCCGGTGCGACCGGTGTCGATGGCACGGCGCGGTTCGAGACGTGGGATCAGACCATCCCGGTGCAGGTCGTGCTCGATGGGCGGACCAAGCGGATCGACCAGAACGTCCGGTGGGATCCACGCATCGTGTTCGAGACGACCGAGGTCGTGGTGGAGGTGGTGTCGTCGTCGGGTGAGCCCGTCGAGGGTGCCCGTGTGCAGTGGCATGGTGCGGTGTGGCGGGAGGCGGGTGCGACCGGTGTCGATGGCACGGCGCGGTTCGAGACGTGGGATCAGGCCATCCCGGTGCAGGTGTGGCTGAACGGCCGCGTCCACCGGATCGATCAGAACGTCGGGGTCGACCCCACGATGGTGTTCGAGACGACCGAGGTGGTCGTCGAGGTGGTGTCGTCGTCGGGTGAGCCCGTCGCCGGAGCGCAGGTGCAGTGGCATGGGGGGGTTTGGCGCGAGGCCGGCAGGAGCGACGCCGACGGCACGGCGCGGTTCGAGACCTGGGCACAGACCATCCCGGTGCAGGTCGTGCTCGATGGGCGGACCAAGCGGATCGACCAGAACGTCCGGTGGGATCCACGCATCGTGTTCGAGACGACCGAGTGGTCGTCGAGGTGGTCTGGTGTGACCGGTGCGCCGGTCGACGGAGCGCAGGTGCAGTGGCACAGCGCTATCTGGCGGGAGGCCGGCAGGACCGGTGTCGATGGCACGGCGCGGTTCGAGACGTGGGATCAGACCATCCCGGTGCAGGTGTGGCTGAACGGCCGCGTCCACCGGATCGATCAGAACGTCGGGGTCGACCCCACGGTCGTGTTCGAGACGACCGAGGTGGTCGTCGAGGTGACCTCGTCGACCGGCGAGCCCATCGAGGGCGCAGTGGTGGAGTGGCACGGCGGGGTCTGGCGTCGAGTCGGCGGGACGGGCGCCGATGGCACCGTGCGGTTCGAGACCTGGGCACAGACCATCCCGGTGCAGGTGACCCTGAACGCCCGCATCCAACGCAAGGACCAGAACATCGCCCGGACGCCGGTCTTCGCGTTCGAGACGGTGCCGCTGCCCGACGAGTTCGTCGAAGACACCGTCCAATATCACAACGGCCAGTGGCGCATCTTCCGCGCCGACGAGGAGTTCCTGCCGGGTGCGCTGCTGCTGCAGCGCGCCGACTCGACCACCCACACAATCACCCTCGTCTCACCCCGACCCGAACCCGAACCGGAGCCCACGCCGACGCCGTTGCCAGAGCCGACCCCCGAACCGACGACGCAGCCCGACACCATCGCCGAACCGACCCCGGTGGCCGGCAGCGGCACCGAGACGTCGGAGGCAACGCCGTCGACGCCCACGGAGCCTGCCGCCGAACCGACCCCGAGCTCCGACGACGGCCCGGCGCCACTCGTCCTGGATCTCCCCGACGCAGCGTCGACCACCGGCACCGGACCCGACAACGGATCGCCTCCGCCCTCGACCGACACGGTGCCGCCCCCTGTCGAGATGGTCCCGCCCCCCGTCATGTCGGTACCGCCGCCATCGGACGCAGGTGCGCCCCCGCCGGCCGACCCATCGGGCCCCGACGAATCCGGAACCGGTGACGACGGCATCGTCGTGATCATCCGCCCGATCGCACCGTCGAGCGAGAGCGCCGAGACCGACCTCGTCTCGTTCGATCTCGAGGTCACCAACCAGAGCACCCGACGCGCCGAGGCACCCGTCGTCGTCGACGTCGATCTCGGCGCTGCGATCACGCCGACGACCGTCGACTCCGACGCCTGGCGCTGCAGCCACGAGAGCGGCAGGTTGCGTTGCGTCAGCGCCGACCCGATCGATCCGGGATCCCGCTCGACCATCGCCGTCACCGGCCAGTCACCCGACGGCGCCGCCCCGACGGACCTGGCGATGGCTGCCGAGTCCTCGGCGGTCTCGGTGACGACCGGCGACGAGCTCGGCGCCCCCGCCTCGGCCGGCCCCGCCGCGGTGGCCGCCACGGCCCCGACGGTCCGCGTCGTCGTCGACGGTCGGACGAGTCCTCTGGACACGCTGACGCTCGTGCTGTTGCTCGCCATCGCCGTCGGGGTCTGGAGTGGTCGGCTCCGCCGCGGCAAGGCCGGCACATGAATCCGAAGACGACGGCCTCGAGGCTCGGCACGAAATGGGTGCACCGGCTCATGAAGCCGGCGCGGACTCAAGACCGGCGCCCAGATGCCGATCGGGGTCCTGAACCTGCGTCGCCGTCCCGGAGACACCCATCTCCGCGCAGGATCCAGGAGCGCTGATGTCATCGATGAGCCCACCACAGCTCCCGAGGGAGCTGGCCGAGGCCGACAACCTGCCGACGCCTCCAGGTGTCGCGCTCGAGGTCATGCGTCTGGCCGACAACCCTCATGTCGAGGCCGAGGACATCGGCCAGCTCATCCGAACCGATCCCGCGCTCACCGTCCGCATGTTGCGGGCCGTCAACTCCGCGGCCTACGGCCTGCCCCAGACCATCGACAGCGTTCCCCGGGCCTGCGCGCTGCTCGGTCTCGAGAAGACCAAGACCCTTGCGCTCGGCTTCGCCGTCGTCGACTCCATGCCGGTGGTCGAGGCCTCCTCCGGTCTCGACCTCAGCGAGTACTGGCTCCGCAGCGCGCTGACCGCATCGGCAGCCGAGCTCATGGCGTTGCGGGTCCATCGCGACGGCGCCGACGTCGCCTACGTCGTCGGGCTGCTGAGCGAGCTGGGGCGCCTGGTGCTCGCCAGCTGTCTCACCTCGACCTACAAGACCGTGCTGGTCGACGCACCGTGGCCGAGCACGCAGCTCGAGACCGAACGACTCGGATTCTCCAACACCGACGTCACCGCCGCGCTGTTGTCGAGCTGGAGTCTCCCCGACGAGATCGTGCTGCCCATCGCGCATCGTGACCGTCCGGACCTGCTCCCGGAGGGATCCAGCTCCAACGTCATCCGTCTGTGCCGGATCCTCGCCGCGGCGTCCATCCTGGCGACCGAGTGGTCGGCGGGTGAGACCTCACGGGGCCTGTCGTGGGCCGGCGACGCCGCCAGCCACTACCTCAAGATGTCGCCCGATGTGTTCGCCGGCATCGTCGAGGAACTGCGCTCGCGCGTCGAGGACATGTCGCTGTTCGTCGACGCCAGCCCCCCGGGCCAGGTCGACTCGCGACGGCTCGCGACCGAGGCCAGCGAACGCCTCAAGGAGTCGCTCGCCCGCAGCCGCTCGGAGTCCAAGCTGACCCAGCTGCTGCGCGCCGCCGAGGTCTGAGCCCGACCACCCGATTACCATCGACGAGGTGACCGTCCTCCTCGTCAGCGATCCCCGCTTCGCAGACCACGACATGGGTCCGTGGCATCCCGAGCGTCCGGCGCGACTCAACGCCGCGCTGGCCGGCGTCGACGACGCGCACCTCGGAGCCGACCTCGTCCACGTGGCCCCCACCCCGGCCGCGATGTCGGCGATCACCGCGGTCCACGATCCCGGTCTGGTCGCTCTGCTCGAATCGATCGACGAGATCGGTGGCGGCGCCATCGACGGCGACACCTCCATGAACGACGCCTCCTGGGATGCCGCCCGCCTCGCAGCCGGCGCCGGCCTGACCGCCGTCGAAAACCTCGATGCCGGTGCTGCGGACGCCGCTTTCTGCATCGTGCGGCCGCCCGGCCATCACGCCACCCCGGTCCGCTCGATGGGCTTCTGCCTGCTCAACAACGCCGCCGTCGCCGCCCGGGCGCTCGCAGACCGCGGCGAACGGGTCCTCATCGTCGACTACGACGCACACCACGGCAACGGCACCCAGGACGCCTTCTACGACGACCCCCGCGTGCTGTTCGTGTCGTTCCACCAGTGGCCGCTGTATCCCGGCACCGGTGCCCTCGCGGAGCGCGGACGCGGCGACGGCATCGGCACCACGATCAACGTGCCGATGCCCGCAGGCGCCACCGGCGAGCACTACCGGCGGGCCTGGGACGACGTGGTCGCGGCCCCTGTCGCCCGGTTCGACCCCACGTGGCTGATCGTTTCCGCCGGATTCGACGGCCACCAGGCCGACCCCATCACCGAACTGGGGCTCACCTCGGGCGACGTCGCCGACCTCACCATCGAGGTCCTGGCCACGGTGCCCGCAGGCCGACGCATCGTCTTCCTCGAGGGCGGCTACGACCTCACCGCCCTCCAACTCTGCACCCACGCGGTGACCTCGGCCCTGGCCGGCGAGACCGTGCATCCCGAACGGCCCAGTGCCGGCGGCCCCGGCGCAGAGGCCGTCACGGCGGCGGCGCAGATGCATGCCCTCGACTGATCGACCGGCCGGCACCGTGGTCGGCGCGCCGGCGGGCACTGCGCCGGCCGGTGACCGACCGTCGGCCGGCCAGCTCGCACCGCTGCTCGTCGAGGCCGCCCCCATCATCGAGGCCTTCACCAGCGCCGGGCATCGCCTGTATCTCGTCGGCGGCATCGTCCGCGACCTGCTGGCGGGGCGTGTCGACGACCTCGAAACCGATCTCGACTTCACCACCGACGCCAAACCGCCCGACATCAAGGAGATCGTCGGCCCGGTGGTCGACGCCCTGTGGACCCAAGGCGAGCGGTTCGGCACGATCGGCGCAAAGATCGGGGACCGCACCTACGAGATCACCACCCACCGCGCCGAGATCTACAGCGACGACTCCCGCAAACCCGACGTGCGGTTCTCCGACGCCATCGACGAGGACCTTTCACGCCGGGACTTCACGGTCAACGCGATGGCCGTCGACGTCGCAGACAGCTCGCTCGTCGACCCCTATGGCGGCGCCGCAGATCTGACCGCACGCATCCTGCGCACCCCGCTCGACCCCGAGATCTCCTTCGCCGACGATCCCCTGCGGATGCTGCGCGCCGCCCGCTTCGCCGCGGGCTACGACCTCGCCCCCGTCGAGGGTCTGCGCTCGGCCATGGGCTCGATGGCCGACCGCATGGCCATCGTGTCCATCGAGCGGATACGCGACGAGCTCGACAAGCTGCTGGCCGTCGCCGCGGCGCCGGTGGGACTGCGCCTCCTCGCCGACACGGGCCTGCTGTCGAGGTTGCTGCCATGGGCCGACGACCGCAGCGACGCCGACGAGTTCATCGCCCGTGTCGAGCGCGTCGGCACCGATCCGACCCTGCGCCTCGCCGCGCTCGTCGCCGACGCCGACCCCGCAACGGTCAGAGCCCGGCTGCGACACCTGCGCTACAGCACGGCCAAGACCGGCGAGGTCGCCACCATCGTCGCAGGGGCCGTCGCGCTGATCGACGGCGGCGGCACCGATGCGCCCGGCTTCCGTCGATGGTTCGCCCGGGTCGGGCCCCTCGCCGAGGCGGCACGAACGGTCGCCCCGGCGCTCGATCCCGCAGCGCTGGGAGCCGTCGAGACCAGCCGGCGCCTCCAGGCGGACCTCGCGGACGAGCTCGCGGACCTCGGACCCCCACTCACGGCCCACCAGATCATGCGCGAACTGGGCTGGGAGCCCGGCCCCCGTATCGGCCGGGCCATGAACCACCTGACCGAGCTCCGGCTCGATCACGGGCCCCTCGACGAGGAGGCCGCGCGCACCGCCCTGCGAGCCTGGGCCGCGACGGCCGACCGAGCCGATTGAACGGCCGGTACCGCGGCGGACGGCGCAGCAGGTCCCAGTACCCTCGACCCGCATGGGTTTCGTACCGGTCACGCCACCGGGCGCGCTGACCGAGGGCGCCGTCGACTACCGACTGGCCCGCCAGGCCGTCCTCAACGACTTCCGATCCGGCGTGTTGTCGGCCCACGACATCTGTGACGCCCACCCCGAGCTGCGCCGTGCCGCCGTCGAGTACTCCACCGCCACCACCGAGGACTGCCCCGTCTGCCAGGACGACACCCTCGCCCTGGTGTCCTACGTGTTCGGTCCCCGTCTTCCCGCCCACGGCCGCTGCATCAACTCCCTCGCCGAACTCCAACGCATCCGGGCCCGCAAGGGCACCTTCAGCTGCTACGAGGTCGAGGTCTGCCCCAGCTGCGCCTGGAACCACCTGCGGCGCGCCTACGTGTTGTAGTTCTGTTCCTCTGGGCCGGCTCGGTGTTCATGGGCCGGCTCGTCTCCGGCGTGCTCGCGCCGGGATCCTGCCGGCTTCGCGTCGTCTCACGGTCGGTCCGGGATGCACGTCGCCGGCTGGTGTCGGCATGCCATCGATCGACCCGCTGGGGAACCGCTGGGGTCAAGTCGTACTTTCAACCAACTCGGCACGCGGCGGCCTCCAGGCTCG
>JBKAGO010000011.1:0-26813 GCA_046290435.1 Acidimicrobiales bacterium | reverse complement strand
GGAGGAGGGGGAAGGCGGGACGGGAGGCCGGATCCCGCCCGGTGTGATGGGTGGGACGGGGTGGGTGGCGTTCGTTGTCACTGGGACCGACCACACTGGGTCCCATGGCATTCGGACAGCAATCAGGACCACCCGCTTCGCACCGTCAGGTCCAGACCCTCCTCGAGCTGCTGGCCGACGCCGGCCACAGCGACTTCCGCGACGCCCGCGGCCCCATGGGGTTCACCCAGCGCCAGGCCGGCGGCAAGTTCACCGTGGAAGAGGCACAGGCCTTCATCGACCAGCTCGAAGCCGCAGCGCACGAGGCCGAGGCCCCACCGGCCCCCTCGTCCCGGCCAGGCGCAGCAGCACCGCGAGCGGCGGCGTCGAAGCCAGCGCCGCGGCCGGGTGCGGCAGCGTCGAAGCCCCAGCGCCCGGCCGGTGCGTCGCCCGCCCGCAGCGCCGGGACGGCGCCTGCGCCCCGTCTCAAGGTCAGCCGCACCGAGAAGCTGCTCGCCGACCTCCCCGACGACGTCCTGGCCGCCGAGCTCCAACGCCGCGGCTGGATCGTCGCCGAACCCTGAGCCCCTTCCGAGCGGGAGCCGTAGCGTCTCGGTCCTCGGGAGCCGTCGCGTCCTCGGTCCCCGAGGGCCGACCCGTCGTCGGTCCTCGGGAGCCGCCCAGCCGTCGGGGTTCGCAACGCATCCCGACTCTGTCGCCCGGCCTGCCTCGCCGATCCCTCGCTCCGCCGGAGCCGGGCGCGTCGGCGTGCCCGTCGACCCCTCGCTCCGACCCCCACGTCGCGCGCCACCCGCCGTTAGCCTGCCGACAGTGAGCGCACCGACGGCCCAGGATAGAGACGACGGCACCAGCTCCATCGTCTCGCCGGCCTACATCGCGGTCACCATCGCCAACCTCACCGTCGTCGCCCTCGCCGCGTTCGACGGGCTGGCCATCGTCGCCGCACTGCCGAGCATCGCAGAGGACCTCGGCGATGTCGCCCTGCTGCCGTGGGTCATCACCGCTTACCTGGGCACCTCGGCCGTCGCCGTCGTGGTGGCCGGGCCCGTCGTCGACGCCATCGGCGTCCGTCGTACCTTTCAGATGACCGGGGTGTGGTTCCTCGCCACCAGCGCCGCGGCCGCCGTCGCCCCCACGCTGCCCATCCTGGTCGCGGCGCGCGCCCTGCAGGGCCTCGGCGGTGGTCTGATCATCTCGGTTGCGCTGGCCGCCGTCGGCCTCGCCTATCCCCATCGGCTCCGGTCGCGGGCCTTCGCCGCCAACTCGTTGGTGTGGGGACTGATGGGGTTCGGTGGCCCGGCACTCGCTGCCGGCCTTCTCTCCTTCGGCGACTGGCGGTTGCTGTTCGCCATCAACCTGCCCCTCGGCGCAGTCGCGCTGGCGATGGGGTGGCGGACCCTGCCCACCATCGACGGGCCCCGGAGTCGCATCGTCGTCGACTGGCCCGGCATCGCCATGTTGTCGATCCTCACCGCCACCTCGCTCGCCGCGGTGGCCCAGGTGGGCGTCAACTGGGCCGTGGTCGCCGCGGCCACCATCGCCACCGCCGTCGTCACGGTGGCCTACTGGCACCACAGCGGCCGCGCGGCGCACCCGGTGCTCGAACGCGGCCACCTCACCCGGTTCCCGATGCGCCGCATCCATGTCACCTCGGGTCTGGTGCTCATCGCCGGCCTGGCCGCCAACAACTACCTGCCGCTCTACGTCCAGGTGTCACGGGGCCGCTCCGAAGCCTTCGCCGCGTTCTCGGTCGTGTTCCTGACCGTCGGCTGGACCGTCGCCTCGCTGATCAGCGCCAAGCTCATGGACCGCCGCTCCGAAGCCGAGGTCATCCTGCTCGGCGGTGTCATCATCGTGCCGTCGGTGGCGTTCAGCGGCGTGACGATTGCCTTCGACATGCCGCTCGCCGTGATCTTCGCGGCGTTCTTCGTCGTCGGCATGGGTATCGGGTTCGTGTCGACCGCAGGTCTGACGCTGCTGCAGGCCAGCAGCGAACCCGCCGAGATCGGGCGGGTCAACGCCGCGCACCAGTTCATCCGGACGCTGTGCATCACCTACGCCGTGGCGGCCGGCGGCGCCATCTTGTTGCTGGTGGTCGACTACCAGGTCGGCGACGTCGAGGTCGTACGCGATGTTCTGGCCGGCGAGGACGTGGCGCTCGGCCCTGCCACCGCGGCCGCAGTCGGCGACGGCGTCGTCTGGGTCACGGCCCTGAGCTTCGTCGCGAGCCTGGGTTGCCTGTGGGTGGCGTGGGTGCTCGCTCGCCGCACCCGGGCGCTGCGCCCCGTCCGACAGGGCTGACGCACCAGTCGGCAGCGCCCGCCGGCGACAGGAGCGGGCAAGCCGGGCCGGGCGCGCCGCCGTAGGGAGTAGATTCGGGCGGACAATCGCAGAGAGTCGTGCTCGACCGGTGGCGCACCCCCGGAAGGGACGGTTCAGGGAAGGAGCTTGGCTGTGCCGAGCGTGCTGGCGTATCACCGGCCCGGAAGCCTCGACGAGGCGACCACCCTGTTGGCCGGACCAAACAGAAGAGCACTCGGGGGTGGCACCGTCGTGGTGCCCGCAGCCCGACGCGACCGCGGCGACGGCATCGAGGTCGTCGATCTCCAGGGCCTCGATCTCGCCGGCGTGGCCGTCGACGGCGATCGCCTCGACATCGGCGCCATGGTCCGTCTCGGCGACCTCGTCACCGACGACCGCATCCCGGCGCTGTTGCGCGACCTGGCCCGCCGCGAGCTCCCCAGCGCCCTGCGCAACCAGGCGACCGTCGGCGGCACCGTCGCCCTCGGCGAAGCCGACAGCGTCCTGCTCGCCGGGCTGATCGTCCACGACGCCCGGGTCGCGCTGCACGGCCAGGACTCCATCGCCGTCGGCCAGAGCCTCGCCGAGTGCGTCGGCCAGCGCCTGGTGACCTCGATCTCGGTGGCCGTCGACGGCCACGGCGCCATCGCCGCCACCGGTCGTACCCCCGCCGACGTGCCCATCGTCGCCGCCGTGGCCCGACGTTCCGCCGACGACCAGGTACGCCTGGCGCTCACCGGCGTCGGCCCGTACCCGGTCGAGGTCGATCCTGCCGACCCCACCGCCGGCCTCGCTCCCACGGGCGACTTCCGTGGCTCGGCCGACTACCGCATCCATCTGGCCGGCGTGTTGTCGGCCCGCGTTCTCGAGGAGCTCGGCCGATGACCGCCGTCGATCCCGCCACCGGCCCCGAGGCCATCGCCGCCGGCACGGCACTGCCCATCAGCTTCACCCTCAACGGCGCCGCCCGCTCGTTCGTGGTGCAGCCGCACCAGACGCTGCTGTCGTTGCTGCGCGACGCCGAGATCACCTCGGTCCGCTTCGGGTCCGACACGGGCGAGACCGGGGCGTCGGCCGTACTGATCGACGGCCGCCTCGTCAACACCGACTGCATGCTCGCAGCGCAGGCCGACGGGCACGACATCATGACCGTCGAGGCCCTCAACGGCGTCGAGCTCCACCCGATCCAGGCCGCGTTCGTGGCCGTCGGGGCGATGCAGTCCGGCTATTCGGCCCCGGCGATGATCCTGGGCACCTGGGCGCTGCTCCAGCACGACACCCACCCCTCCGAGGCCGACGTGCGCGACATGCTGTCGGGCATCCTCGACCGCGAGACCGCCTACATCAAGCCGGTCGAGGCCGTCCTCAGGGCGGCGGCGCTGATGCGGGGCGAGACCACCGAACCGTTCGGTCCGCTGGTGCTCGCGCCCATGACCGACGGCATCAACGCCGTCGACGTCGACCCCGACGATCCCGCCCCGCAGGCGTCGCTCGCCGTGCCCCGTCTGGTGCCGTCGCGCGACGTGCCCGAGATGGCCGTCGTCGGCAAGCCCGAGATCAAGGTCGACGCGCTGCGCCTGGCCAAGGGCAACCCGGCCTTCACCGACGACTTCGTCGAGCGGGGCCAGCTGGTCGCCAAGGTGCTGCGCAGCCCCCACGCCCACGCCCGCATCGTCGACATCGACGACTCGGCCGCTGTCGCCCTGCCGGGCGTGCACGCGGTGCTGCACTACAAGAACACGCCGCGCATCAAGTACGCGTCGGGCGGCCAGAGCTGGCCCAACCCGCACCCCTACGACCAGGTCAGCTTCGACGACAAGGTCCGCCACGTCGGCGACCGCGTCGCCGCGGTCGCAGCCGACACCGACGAGATCGCGGCCGAGGCGCTGCGCCTCATCGACGTCACCTACGAGGTCCTCCCCGCCGTCTTCGACGAGCTCGAGGCCATGGAACCCGGCGCGCCCGTCATCCACGACGAGGAAGACACCACCGAGATCCACGACCGCGAACGCAACATCGTCCACCACATCGAGGCCGAGCGCGGCGACGTCGAAGCCGGCTTCGCGTCGGCCGACCGGGTGTTCGAACACACCTACCGGGTGCACCAGGTGCAGCAGGTCCCCATCGAGAACCACATCTCGGTGGCGTGGCTCGACAGCGACGAACGCATGGTGGTGCGCACCGCCACCCAGGTCCCGTTCCACGCCCGACGCATGCTGGCCCCGCTGATCGGCCGGGAGATCAAGGACGTACGGGTCATCAAGCCCCGCATCGGCGGCGGGTTCGGCGCCAAGCAGGAGATGCTGATCGAGGACATCGTCGCGCACCTGGCCATCGCCACCCGCCGACCGGTGAAGCTGGAGCTCGACCGGTCCGAGGAGTTCATGTCCAGCCGGACCCGGCACCCCCAGACCATCACGTACCGCACCGGCGTCAACAACGACGGCAGCCTGGTGGCCCAGGAGCTGCGCATCGTCGGCAACACCGGCCCCTACGGCACCCACGCCTACACGGTGCAGACCGTCAGCGGCCTGCGCGGCCTGACGTCGTACAACTGCCCGAACAAGAAGTTCGACTGCGACGTCGTCTACACCAACATCCCGGTACCCGGCGCCTACCGCGGCTACGGCGCCCCCCAGGCCGAGTTCGCGCTCGAGGCCCACATGGAGGACATCGCCCACGCGCTGGGCCTCGACCCCATCGAGTTCAAGCGTCGCCACTGGGTGAAGGTCGGCGACGAGCTCGACATCGCCCCCCACTTGGGCGAGCGTGCGGTGGCCGAGGGCGAACTCGACGAGTATCCCCGGGTCATGTCCAACGGCATCGAGGAGTGCGTCGCGCAGGGCAAGCGGGCCATGGCCTGGCACCGGCGCGACGACCCGGACTGGGTCACGCCCGCCGACCGACCCAACATCCGTCGGGGGCTGGGCTTCGCGTTCTGCATGCACGGCACCGCCATCCCGTTCCTCGACATGGGCGGCTGCAGCATCAAGATCAACGACGACGGCTCGTTCAACATGTTGATCGGCGCCACCGACCTCGGCACCGGCGCCGACACCGTCATCGGCCAGATCGCCGCCGAGGTGCTGGGCGTTCCCCTCGACGACATCAAGGTCTACAGCTCCGACACCGATATGACGCCGTTCGATACCGGCGCCTACGCATCGTCCACCACCTACATCTCCGGTACCGCGGCCAAGCTCGCCGCCGAGAAGGTCCGGGAGCGGCTGAAGGAGCGGGCGGCGATGCTGCTCGACATCGAAGAGCCCTGCACCATCGAGTTGCGCGACCGCAAGGCCTGGGCGCCCGACGGCCGCTCGGTCACCCTCGAGGAGATCGCGCTCGACTCGCTGCACATCGACGAACACGAACAGATCATGGGCACGGCGTCCTACGTGTCGCCGGAGTGCCCGCCGCCGTTCGCGGCGCAGTTCGCCGAGATCGAGGTCGACGTCGACACGGGCCAGGTCACCGTGGTCAAGCTGCTCATGGCCGTCGATTGCGGTGTGGCCATCAACCCGGTCACCGCGTCTGGTCAGGTCGAGGGCGGCATGATCCAGGCCCTCGGCTATGCGCACTGCGAGGAGTACGCGTTCGACGAGAACGGCCGGATGATCAACGACCGGCTGGGGCCGTACAAGATCTACCGCGCCGACGAGATGCCCGAGACCGAGGTCTTCCTGGTGCAGACCATGGAGGACTCCGGCCCGTTCGGCGCCAAGGCCGTGGCCGAGATCCCCAAGGACGGCGTGGCTCCCGCGGTCCGCAACGCCATCCTTCATGCCACCGGGGTGGCCATCAACGACCTGCCGTTCACGCCCGAACGGGTGTGGCAGGCGCTGGCAGGCTGCTGAAGAACTCATGCACCGATCTCGACGCCCATCCGAAACCACTCGCTGCGTTCCGGAAACCTTCATTCCGGCGCGAGGAGTGGCGGTTTCCGCGCCTTGCGAGTGGTCCGTCTGGTCGCCGATCTCGGCACAGCAGTTCTTCAGCAACCTGCTGGCCGACTCCTGATCGTCGAGGCGGTGCCAAGATGACGCTGATCCTGCCCGACTGGCTGGTGCTCGCCGCCGACGTCGCGCCGCAGCGCGGCTGGGGCCTGCGCGTCGTCGGCGATCGTGTCGATGCCGTCGGCCCCCATGCCGATCTGCGGGTTGCGCACCCCGACGACGATGTCGTCGACGCCGCGGGCACCGTGGCGATGCCGGGATTCGTCAACGCGCACGTGCACCTCTACGGCGTGCTGGCCCACGGCATCCCCGTCGATGCCGCGCCCGACGGGTTCTGGAGCTTCCTCGACGACTACTGGTGGCCCAAGGTCGAAGACGCGCTCGACCACCAGATGCTCGCCGCGGCCACCGACTGGGTGTGTGCCGAGATGCTGCGCAGCGGCACCACCACCTTCTACGACATCCTCGAGGCACCCCATGCGCTGCCCGAGGCGCTGCTGGTCGAGGCCGCCGCCGTCGAGGCCCGAGGCATCCGGGGCATCCTCAGCTTCGAGGCCACCGAACGGGCGGGTCCGGCCATCGCCGAGGCCGGCCTGGCCGAGAACGCCGCGCTCATCGCGGCCACCGCCGACAGCGATCTGGTGTCGGGGATGATGTGCTACCACACCACCTTCACGTGCTCGGCGGATTACATCCGCCACGCGTTCGAGCTCGCCGCCGATCTCGGCGTGCTCACCCACGCCCACTGCAACGAGGGCCTGCACGAGCCGCAGTGGTGCCTCGACAACGTCGGCATGCGGACGCTCGAGTACTACGAGCACCTGGGCCTGGCCGGTCCGGGGTTCCTGGCCAGCCAGTGCGTGCAGCTGTCGGAGCGTGAACGCGAGATCATCGCCGAGACCGGCATCCGGGTCACCCACATGCCTCTCGCCAACTGCGAGGTCGGCGGCGGCATCGCGCCGATGCCCGAGCTCATCGCCGACGGCGTCACGGTGGGGCTGGGTTCCGACGGCTACGTCAACGACATGTTCGAGGTCATGCGGGGCGCGTTCCTGTTGCACAAGGCCCGCCTGCTCGACCCCGGCACCATGCCCGCCGCCACGGTGTTCGGCCTGGCCACCGAGGGTGGCGCGCAGGCGTTGGGCCTCGAGGGCATCGGCCGTCTCGAGGTCGGCTGGTCGGCCGATGTCGTGCTGGTCGACGCCCTGCTGCCCACACCGCTGACGGACCACAACCTGCTGGACCAGCTGGTGCTGTGGCGCAGCGGCCATCACGTGCGCGACGTCATGGTGGCCGGCACGTGGCGGGTGCGCGGCGGCGAGGTCCTCGGCGCCGACCTCGACGCCATGCGGGCAAAGGTCCACGAACAGGCCGAGCGCCTGTGGTCCCGCTCGTGAGCGACACCGACGCCAGGCCCGACGACGCCACCAGCGGCGACGGCCTCGACGGCGACCGCATCGGTCGGGTCGGCCGGGGGACCGACGCAGGCACCGGGCCGACGCCGACGGCGCTGCTGCGCGAGCTGCTGGCTGCCATCGATGCCCGGCGGCCGGTGGTGCTGGCCACCGTCGTCGCCACCCGACGGTCGGTGCCGCGTCGGGCCGGGTCGAAGATGCTCGTGTACGGCGACGGCACCACCTCGGGCACCATCGGCGGGGGAGAGATGGAGGCCCGGGTCGTCGCCGCCGCGCTCGAGACGCTTGCCAGCGGCCGTCCCGCGTCGCTGCAGTACTCCCTCGTCGATCCCACCGCCGGCGACCCCGGCGTGTGCGGCGGCGAGGTCGACCTCTACCTGGAGCCCCACATGCCCACCACCACCGTGTTCGTCGTCGGCGCCGGCCATGTGGGCGCGGCCGTTGTCGAGCTGGCCTCGTGGCTCGGCTACCGGGTGGTGGTGTGGGACGACCGCGCCGACCAACTCGAGGCCATCGTCGCCGGCGACAGCGTCGACGTTGCCTCGGGCCCTATCGCCGAGGCAATCGCCGGCTTCGGCGTCGACGAGCACACCCGGGTGGTGATGGTCACCCGCAACGTGGCGCTGGACCTCGAGATCCTCCCGGCCCTGCTGGCCTCGCCGGCGCCGACCATCGGCCTGATGGGCAGCCGCCGCCGCTGGGAGACCACGCGCAAGGCACTCGTCGCCGCGGGCGTCGCCGAGGCCGATCTGGCCCGCGTGCACTCTCCCATCGGCGTCGAGATCAACGCCGAGACCCCCGCCGAGATCGCCGTGTCGATCCTCGCCGAACTCGTTGCCCACGAGCGCTCGTGATGCCGGGGGCAGCTCCGAGGTACGGCCAACCCGGGGTCCACGCGGCGCCGGGACACTCGCGCAGACTTCCCACTCCGAGTCGGCGAGCCGGGAGGCCCCATGCAGAGTTGCGAGGTCGACTTGCCAACGGTTCGGCCCCCGGTGGTTCGCGGCCCGGTGGTCGCGTGTGAGCCCGTTGGTCGTGGTGCGCGGTGGGGGCGACCTGGCCACCGGGGTGGTGTGGCGGCTCACCCGGGTGGGGGCGCGGGTGCTGGTCACCGAGCTCGCCGAGCCGCTGACGGTGCGGCGCACCGTCGCGCTCTCGACGGCCATCACCGACGGCAGCGTCGATGTCGAGGGCATGGTCGGACGTCGCATCGATCACCTCGCCGAGGCCGCAGCGGTGCTCGATGCGGGCGAGGTCCCCGTGCTGGTGTCGCCTGGCCTGCCAGCTCGCGACGACGTCGCCCGTCACCTCGGATCGCCGCCCGACGTCGTGGCCGACGCCCGCCTCGCCAAGCGCAACATCGACACCACCATCGACGATGCACCCCTGGTGGTGGCCCTCGGCCCCGGCTTCACCGCCGGCGTCGACTGCCACGCCGTGGTCGAGACGATGCGCGGCCACCACCTGGGACGGGTGCTGTGGCAGGGAAGCGCGGCGCCGAACACCGGCACACCCGGCACCGTTGGCGGTCGCGACGTCGAGCGGGTGCTGCGGGCCCCCGCCGAGGGAGTGGTCCGCTGGGAGGTCGCCATCGGCGATGTGGTGCACGACGGTCAGCTCATCGGTCGCGTGGGCGACACCGAGATGCACGCCGTGTTCGACGGGGTGGTCCGCGGCCTCATCCGCGACGGCGCAACGGTGGCCCCGCCGCTGAAGATCGGCGACGTCGACCCCCGCGTCGACACCCCCTGCGACGAGATCTCCGACAAGGCCCTCGCCATCGGCGGCGGCGTCGTCGAAGCCGTGGGTACAGGGGTCGAGTCTGGGTTCTCCCCTTCCCCGTACGCACGGCCTTCGGCCCGGGGCGGTTCCCTCTCCCTCTCCTGGCGCACAGCCTCTGGGCGAGTGGGATTCGAGAAGGGGAGAGGGACGTTCTCGCGCATCGGTTCAGCAGCCAGTGCTGCCCAGACGGCTTGGCCGAGGCGCTCGGTCTCGGCGCCCACGAACATGTCGCGGTCGTGGGTGGTGGCGGCAAGACCACCATCGTGCATGCGCTGGGCGATCAGCTCGCCGGCAGCCGGGTGCTCACCTGCACCACCAAGATGGGGCACGACCAGCATCGGGGTCGGCCCGTGCTGCTCGACCCCACCGACGACGAAGTCGTCGCCGCAGCGGCCGACGAGCCGGTGATGGTGTGGAAGTCGGTCAAGGGGCAGAAGGCGGTCGGGGTCGCGCCCGAGTCGTGCGACCGCTGGTTCGGCCTGGTCGATCATGTCGTCATCGAGGCCGACGGCTCCCGGCGACGCCCCTTCAAGGCCCCGGCCCGGTTCGAGCCGGTTGTGCCGGCAACGACCACCGTCATGGTGTCGGTCATCGGCGCCGACGCGCTGGGCCGGGTGATCGCCGATCAGTGCCACCGACCCCTACGGGTCGCGGCGCTGGCCGAGTGCAGCCCCTATGTCCGTCTGTCGCCCGAGGCCGCAGCCCGGGTGATCCTCCACGAGCGCGGCGCCCGCAAGGAGCTCCCCGACGCAGCCCGGCTGGCCGTGGTCGTCACCAAGGTCGACGACGTCACCGCAGCGATGGTCGCCGACCTCCGCGCCGCGCTCCTCGCCGCCGAACCCGCCCTGACCGTGGTCGAGATCGCCCGCCGCCCCTGATCGGCATCCGTCGCGCAGCAGACGCGAACCGGCGGCGCTGCGACGTGTCGACAGTCACGCCGTCCGCACTACTCTGCGGCGGACCCCCACGAGCGAGGAGCCCCGCCGCCATGGCCGATGACTACAACCGCGTGATCCTGCCCGAGTCGGAGATGCCGACCCAGTGGTACAACGTCATCCCCGATCTGCCGTCGCCGCCTCCGCCGCCGCTGCATCCCGGCACGCTCGAGCCCGCCGGCCCCGACGATCTCGCCCCGCTGTTCCCGATGGCGCTGATCGAACAGGAGATGTCCGCCGAGTCCTACATCGACATCCCCGGTGGGGTGCTCGACGTGTTGCGGCTGTGGCGGCCGAGCCCGCTGTTCCGGGCCCGCCGGCTCGAGAAGCTCCTCGACACCCCGGCGAAGATCTTCTACAAGTACGAAGGCGTCAGCCCCGCCGGCTCCCACAAGCCCAACACCGCCGTGCCCCAGGCCTGGTACAACCACGCCGAGGGCGTCACGAAGCTCACGACCGAGACCGGTGCCGGCCAGTGGGGCAGTGCCCTGTCGTTCGCCTGCGCCCAGTACGACATGGAGTGCGAGGTGTGGCAGGTGGCGGCGTCGTACCGCCAGAAGCCGTACCGCAAGACGATGATGGAGCTCTGGGGCGCCACCGTGCACCCGAGCCCGTCGGAGGTCACCGAGTACGGCCGGTCGCTGCTGGCCACCGACCCGGATCATCCCGGCTCGCTCGGCATCGCCATCACCGAGGCCGTGGCCATGGCCGCCGCCGACCCGAGCGTCCGGTATGCGCTGGGCAGCGTGTTGAACCACGTGTTGCTGCACCAGACCATCATCGGCGAGGAGACCCTGCGCCAGCTCGCCATGGTGGGCGAGACCCCCGACGTGCTCGTCGGCTGCACCGGTGGCGGCTCCAACTTCGGCGGTCTGGCGTTCCCGTTCCTACGCGAGAAGATGGCGGGCCGCATGGATCCCGTCATCCGCTGCGTCGAGCCGGCGGCGTGCCCGACGCTCACCAAGGGCGAGTACCGCTACGACTTCGGCGACACCGGGCAGATGACGCCGCTGATGAAGATGCACACCCTGGGGCACTCGTTCATCCCCGACCAGATCCACGCCGGTGGCCTGCGCTATCACGGCATGGCGCCGCTGGTGTCGCACATCTACGAACTCGGCCTGGTCGAGGCCATCTCGGTGCCCCAGATCGAGTGCTTCACCGCGGCGCTGCAATTCGCCCGCACCGAAGGCATCGTCCCCGCGCCCGAGCCCACCCACGCCATCGCCGCGGCCATCCGTGAGGCGCTGGCGTGCAAGGAGTCCGGCGAGGAGAAGGTCATCCTCACCGCACTGTGCGGCCACGGCCACCTCGACCTCGCTTCCTACGAGAGCTTCCTGTCGGGCGCGATGGTCGACTTCGACCTCAGCGACGAGGCCCTCGCCGCCGCCATGGCGAAGGTCCCGGTCATCGACGGCTGATCCCGACTCGGGCGCGGATGCCATCACCTACGCTGCCGGAGCCCGCCCGCGCCCGCCAGGAGTTCCAGCCGGTGAAGCTGATCAAGAGCGTCAACGTCATCCCGGAGTGCCCGATCGACGAGATCGTCTCGATCGTCCGGCGCGCGGAGAACCACGGGTTCGACCGGTGCTGGATCTACGACGAGGGCCTCGTCACCCGTGACGTCTACGCCGTCATGGCGTCGGTGCTGGCTGCCACCCGGACGATGCACGTCGGTCCCGGGATCACCAACCCCTACACCCGCCACCCGGCCCAGACGGCGTCGTCCATAGCGACGCTCGACGAGGTGTCGGGCGGGCGGGCGTTCCTGGGCATCGGGGCGGGCGGTTCGTTGACGCTCGGGCCCATCGGCATCGAGCGGGCCAAGCCGCTGACGGCGGTCCGCGAGAGCATCGAGATCGCCCGCGCCCTGTTCGCCGGCGAACCTGCCCACTACGACGGCTCGTTTGCGTCGCTGCACGGCGCGGTCCTCGACTACGGCCGACCCGACATCGAGATCTGGCTGGCCGGCCGGGGGCCGAAGATGCTCGCGCTCGGCGGCGCCGTGGCCGACGGGGTGATGCTCGACTTCATCCACAAGGACAGCCTCGCGGACAGCGTCGCCACCATCCGCTCGGGCGGCCCGGCCCGCATCTGCTACTCGACTGCCATCGTCACCGACCACGACGACCTCGAGTTCGTGCGGCCACACATGACATACCGCCTCGTCGACAGCCCCGACCCGGTCAAGGCGGCCATCGGCCTCGGGGCCGACGACGAGCAACGCATCCGTAGCGCCATGAGCGGCGGCATCCATGCGGCGGCGGTCCACGTGCGCGACGAGTGGATCGAACCGTTCATCATCACCGGCTCCATCAGCAACTGCGCCGCCGAGATCCGGTCGCTGATGGGCGATCACGGCATGGAGGAGTTCCTCGTGCCGATGTTCGACATGCCGGCACCGCTGCGCTACCTCGATCGCGTGGCCTCGGTGCTCAACTCCGTCTGAGCCGGTCCTCCCGTCGGTGCTCGACTCCGTCTGAGCAAGCCGTCCCGTCGGTGCTCGAATCCGGCCGGAGCCGGCGGCGCCGAACAGCTCCGGGCGGGTACCGACGCGGCCCGGTAGTGTCCGGCGCCATGGACGAACTGCAGGGCAAGGTCGGGGTGGTCACCGGAGCCGGGAGCGGCATCGGGCGGGCGGTGGCGCTGGCCTTCGCCCGTGAGGGCATGAAGGTCGTGCTGGCCGACATCCAGCCCGACGCGCTCGAAGACGCCGTCGCCGAGGTCACCGCCACCGGCGCCGAAGCCATCGGGGTGGTCACCGACGTCAGCGACGGCGCCGCCATCGAGGCGCTCGCCGCCGCGACCCTCGAGGCGTTCGGTGCCGTGCACGTCGTGCACAACAACGCCGGCGTCGTCACCGCCGGCCCGCTCGAGACCCTCACCGACGACGACTGGAACTGGGTGCTCGGCGTCGACCTGTGGTCGGTCATCTACGGCATCCGCACGTTCCTGCCTCTCATCCGTGAGGCCGGTGAGGGCCACATCGTCAACACCGCATCGACCGCCGGGTTGCAGTCCAACCCCAACATCGGCCCGTACAACGTCGCCAAGTTCGGCGTGGTCGCCCTGACCGAGACGCTGGCGCTCGAGCTCGGTCCGGACTCGCCCATCGGCACCTCGGTGCTGTGCCCGGGAGCCATCAACACCCGCATCGTCGAGAGCGAGCGCAACCGTCCCGACGCCCTGGCCGACCACGTCGACACCGACGCCGACGCCGGCTTCAAGGCCCGCTCCAGCGCCATGCTGGCAAAGGGCATGGACCCCGCCGAGGTCGCCGACATGGTCATCGACGGCATCCGCACCAGGCGGTTCTGGATCCTCACTCACGAGCCGTGGAAGCAGATCATGATCGACCGCGCCGAGGCCCTGGCCCGGGACGGTTCGCTGGTCAGCCGCTTCGGCGGCTGAGTTCGGGCGACCGCCGCGGGGCACGACGGCTGGCTGTCGAGGAGACGGGAATGCGGCCGCCTCGTCGCTCGCCGTGAGCGGCCAGAGGTTCTGGCGCCGAAACGTGTTGTTCTGGCGACGAGTTTCGGCGCCAGTCGGCCTGGCCAGTGGCTCTGGCGCCGAAACGTGTTGTTCTGGCGACGAGTTTCGGCGCCAGTTGGCCATGGCCCGACCAAACCGGCAAGCGACGAGGCCGGCAGCGATGAGGGGGGCTACTCGTGCGGGTGTCTGCGCGTGCGGCGGCTCGGTGTCAGGGCCCTCAGGCGGCTTCGGTGTCGTCGGGCAAGGCCTCGGCGAGGGGGTGTGACGAAGTATCGGGCGACCCATGGTTGTGGATCGCTTCGCTCGCTGCCGTGCGGCGGGCGGCGGCCACCGCCCGGCGTGCGTTGCCGCGCGGTGCATAGCCGGCGAGGGCCCGTTCCTCCTCGGTCTCGCCGCCCCACACGCCACTCTCGTGGTTGCGGCGGCCGGCGTCGAGGCACGGCTCCTGCACCGGGCACGAGGCGCAGAGGCGCTTTGCCTGGCTCTCCCTACGGAGTCGAGCCGATGGGCGTTCGCCCCATGGTTCGAAGAACAGGTGGCCCTGGTCGCGGCAGACGGCGAAGTCGATCCACTCGCGGTCCTCGATCACGAGGAACAACGCCGCCTCGGGTATCCGTGCGGCAGCGGTCATGGTTGGTCCTTCCGGTCGCGGACCCTTCCACTGTGCCCGGGTCCATCTTCAACGGTGATGTCACATGAACGTGTCATCTGTCTCAGGGATTCCCTGGCGGCCGGTCATCCGTCGACGTCAGCCGCCCCCGTGCCGGCCGGTGCGAGCCATTCGTCGGTTGCGGTGGCCCGTGCCGCACGGGCCCGGACGGCCTGATCCTCGAGGAGGCCGACCACGACCTCCTGACGCAGGTGCTCGACGCGGGGCCTGATCGGGCCGGGTGTCGAGTGCAGCTCGAAGGTCGCGAGGCCCAGCCGCCGCTGCAGGGGACCCCGATGCACGGCGGAGCTCTGGGTGCGGGCGTGGGGCACGACGTCGACGCGTCGCCGGAGCCGGCCACCGCGCAGGACGAGCACCGACGGGTCGACGCGGAACCCGTGGCGTCGCCACGCAATCGGGTCGACCCAGCGGGCACCGGTCGGAGCGGCCACGAAGCCGCCGCGCCCGCCGCGGCCGGTGAGGGCATCGTCGTCGAGGGCCACGTCGTCGATGACGAACGCCAGCACCGCAAGCGCCTCCGATCTCGTTCCCACCGGGAGCAGGACCGTGTCGGTGTCGGACCGGTCGCCGCTGCCGCTGCCGTAGCCGGCGACGTTGACGTCCACCTGCCACCATCCCAGCAGGCGCCACATGAGCGGTTGGCTGAGGCGGACTGCCTGCACCCGGCCGGGCGGGACGGTCTGGGTGCGCTGTTCGAACAGGCCCCGCCGGATCCGGACCCCATCGGCCGCCGACGCGACCCGGAACTCGAACCAGCGGGCGAAGGCCGTCCATGCCCCGGTGATGGTGGCGATGACGATGAACGCGATGGGCAGGAGCGATCCGATCTCGTCGGTCACGACGAACACGACGACCGCTGCGATCATCAGGCCGACAGCCGGGAGTGCGACCGACAGCAGGGTCGAGGCGAGGAGCCGGCCGAGGGGCACCTCGACAGAGAGGTGCTCGGGTGCCTGGCCGATCTGCGGTGGCGTCGATGCGTCGTCGGAGGCAACCCCCGATGCCACCGAGAGCAGATGATCCCGCAGGCGCAGGCAGTCGGCCTTGGTGAGGTAGGCGATGTCGACGCTCGAACCGCTGCCGCCGGCGACCTCGAGGGTCACCTTCGCCAGCCCGACCATCCGGGCGAGCAGCGGCTCGGTCAGATCGACCGCTTGCAGCCGGTCCAGCGGCGCCCGCCGCTGGTGACGGAACACCACCCCTCGCTCGAACTCCAACGCAGAGGAGGTGACCCGGTATCGGGTGCGGTACCACGACAGCCATGCGCCGCCGATGATCAGCGCGATCAACCCGGCTGTGACGGCAGTGCCGATCAGACGGTTCTCGGTCAACAGCGTCGAGAAGCCCCCGTCGCCACCGAAGATCAACGACTCGCCGACGTCCTGACTGAAGATGAAGAACCCGACCAGGAAGAGCTGCCACGAGCGCAGCAGCGGGGTGACGGGATGCACCCGGGACCAGCCGCCGTCGCCCTCGATGGTCTCGGCGTCGGCGCCGCGCTGGTCGAGGTCGCGGCTGTGCCCTGCAGCTCCGTCGTCGGTGGAAGCGATCGGACCGGCTCCGCCGTGTCCGCCTACAGCAGCTGCGCCGACAGCAGCTGCGCCGACAGCGCCAGGTGCCGGCGGGCCGTCGGGTGCCGGCGGGCCTTCGGGTACAGGCGGGCTGTGCGGTGCGGGTCGGCTGCCTGGTGCCGGCGGGCCGTCGGGTGCGGGTGGGCTGCCCGGTGCGGGCGGGCCATCGGGTGCCGGGAGTCCGTCGCTCACAGGCCCGCGAGCTGGGAGCGGCCGCGCTCGGTCAGGCGGTCCCGGAGTCGGCTTGCCTCGGCGGGCGGGAGCCCGGCGATTGCGGCGTCGGTGCCCGCCGACGCGGTGTGCAGTTGCAGGCGGGCGATTCCGAGGCGCCTGTCGATGGGGCCGGCGTGAACGTCGACGTACTGCAGGCGGGCGTAGGGGACCACCACGACCGTGCGCCACAGCACGCCGTGGCGCACGAGGAGCTCTTCGGGGCGTTCGGCGTAGCCGATGGCGCGGACCTGGCGCCCGATCACGATCCACGACCATCCCAGCACGACGACGGCGCCGAGGGCGATGAGCCACGCCCACCAGATGGGGCCGACCCCGGCCACGACTGCAGCGACGAGAGCGACGGGGACCATCACGGCCGCGACGCCGGCGCGGCGTGCCGTGGCCAGCTTCGGCGACACCGGCGTCCAGTCGACGTCGAGGGCATCGAAGGGATCGGCAGTCATGGCGCTCAGCATGGCACGAGCGCGTGGCCCGACACGCCTCGCCCCGAAGTGGTTCGCGGCCTGCGGGAGAGATGGCGCAGCCGAGATCGGTCCATCGCGTGGCTCGGTGACCTGCCGGGGCCCATTGGCACGACCGCAACGGCCGAAGGGGGCAACGACCGCCGGGCGCCCGACAACAGCGCTGCGTGTGCCGTGTCGTGCGGTTCGGCAGTGCCCTCCGGTCGTCTTCGTCCGTCAGCGCAGGGGACTGGGCAGGCCCCGCTGCAGGTACGCGCCGTGTCCGGCTCGTCCGACGTAGGTGCGGTCGCGCACGACGAATGCGCCGCGGCTCATCACGCTGCGGGCCTGGCCGGTGACGGTGTGGCCCTCCCACACCGAGTTGTCGATGCGCATGTGGTGGGTGTCGACACCGAGGGTGTGGGTGACGGTCGGGTCGTAGACCACGAGGTCGGCGTCGGCGCCGGGCGCGATGACGCCCTTGCGGCCGGCGAGGCCGAACAGCCCGGCCGGGGTGGTGGAGCACACGTCGACCCAGCGTTGCAGGGTGATCTCGCCGGTGACGACGCCCTGGTGCAGCAGGTCCATGCGGTGCTCGATGGTGCCGAGGCCGTTGGGGACGTCGCGGAAGTCGTCGACGCCGAGGAGCTTCTCGGCGTCGCAGAACGGGCAGTGGTCGGTGGACACGACCGACAGGTCGTCGGTGCGCAGGCCGGTCCACAGGGTGTCCTGGTGGCCGTCGGCGCGGGCCCGCAGCGGGGGAGAGCAGATGTGGCGGAGGCCGTCGATGCCGGGCTGGTCGAGGTGTTCCTCGAGGCTCAGGTACAGGTACTGCGGGCAGGTCTCGGCGAAGACGTTGCGGCCGCGGTCGCGTGCTGCGACGACCTCGGCGAGGGCGTCGGCGGCCGACAGGTGCACGATGTACAGCGGCGCCCCGGCGACGCCGGCGAGGGCGATGGCACGGTGGGTGGCCTCGCCCTCGAGCTCGGCGGGACGGGTACGGCCGTGCCACACCGAACCGAGCCGCCCGCCCTCGGCGGCCTGGGCCCGGAGCACGTCGATGGCGATGCCGTTCTCGGCGTGCATCATCACCAGCGCCCCGGTGTCGGCGGCCACCTGCATGGCCCGCAGGATCTGGCCGTCGTCGGAGTACCAGGCGCCGGGGTAGGCCATGAACAGCTTGACGCTGCTGATGCCCTCGTCGATGGCGGCGCGCAGCTCCTTCAGGGAGTCGGCATGCACGTCGCCCATCGAGATGTGGAAGCCGTAGTCGATGGCGCACTGACCGGCGGCCTCGGCGTGGCGCTCGTCGATCGCGTCGCGTACCCGGGTGCCGTGGAGCTGACCGGCGAAGTCGATGATGGTCGTGGTGCCGCCCCATGCCGCAGCGGCGGTGCCCGTGGCGAAGTCGTCGCTCGAGGTCGCCTGGGGCGACATGGGCAGCTGCAGGTGCACGTGGACATCGACGCCGCCGGGCACGACGTAGCAGCCGGTGGCATCGACGACCTCGGCGTCACTGCGGCGCAGCACCGCGGCGGTCTCGCTGTCGGGGGCCACGATGGCGGCGATGCGCTCGCCCTCGATCACGACGTCGGCGGCGGTGGCCCCGGTGGCGTTGACGACGGTGCCGTTGGCGATGACGGTGGTCATCGGCGCTGCCCTCCTCGGTCGGTCGTGGGCTGGCTGGCTGGTCGGAGGCCCCCGCGTCGATATGTCGTCGGCTGGTGCGGCATCGCCGGCGGTGTCATCGGCGGGTGCTGCGTCTTCGGCGGTGTCGTCGTCGGCTCGTTCGGTTTCATCGGCCGAAGTCGAAGGCGGCGATCTCGGCCATCGCCGCGCAGAGGGTGTCGACCGAGGCCTCGAACAGTTCCTTGCCCAGGGCTGGGTCGGCGCCGGTGGCGTCGCCGATGACGCCGGCGTCGTCGAAGTCGTTCGACAGCCAACCGAACGACACGGATCCGCCGAACTTCACATGGGTGTTGTCGGCCAGGTGCTCGGGCACCCAGCGAGCGGCCTTGGACATGTCGACCAGGTCGGGGCGCAGGTGCATGAACACCGACGTCTCGTCGCGACCGCCGTGGATGCCCATGCCGAGCTCCTCGACGGTGGACGTGCCGCCGTAGGCAGGCGGCAGCGCCGAGTGCGCCAGGAACGTCTGGAGGCCGAACTCGAGGCGGAGCTCGCGCAGCGCAGTGTTGAGCAGCGTCGTGTTGCCGCCGTGGCTGTTGAGCAGCACCAGCTTGGTGGCGGCGGTGGTGGCGACCGAGCGGCCGATGTCGCGCAGCACGGCCATCATGGTGTCTGCCGACAGCCACAGCGTGCCCGGCGACCATGCGTGTTCGTTGGACTTGGAGATCGACAGCGTGGGGAGCTGCCAGACGTCGAGCTCGTCGCCGATGCGGTCGACCACCGCGGTGGCGGTCTCGTGGGCGATGACGTGATCGACCGACAACGGAAGGTGCGGCCCGTGCTGTTCGACCGCCCCGATGGGCAGCACCAGCACCGACGACGGCGTGATCGCCTCGGCGATGTCGGGCCCGGACAGGTCTTCGTAGCGGCGGCTCATGGCCCCCGACGCTACCCGCCGCGGTTGCGCGCTGAGGGCAGGGGCGGAGTGTGGTTGCCGGCCCGCTGCCCACGCAGCCGTGGTGGGCGGCGGGGCTGGCGGGCGTCAAGTCACTTTCACCACTCATACCGCGGCCCCGCCCGGAGTTGGTTGAAAGTACGACTTGACCCCAGTGGTTCCGCAGCCGGGTCAGTCGGCTCCAGGTCAGCTGCGGAGGGCCTCGAGGCAGGCGATGGCGTCGGCGGCGCGGTCGGCGGGGACCAGGAGGTGGTCGTGGTGGAAGCCGGCGACGACGTTGCAGGCGATGCCCTCGGCGGTCAGCGCCGCCGACACCGCTGCGGTCAGGCCGACGGCCTCCAGCGCGCTGTGGACCTCGAGGGTCAGCCACGCGGCCTCGAAGTCGAACGCCCAACCCTCGGCCCGGGCCCGCTCGATCGTGGCGATGGCGGTGACGCCCTCGGCCTCGGCGATCAGCGCCTCGATGCCATCGCCGAGCCGAAGCGCATGGCCGTTGTCCGCAGCCGCGGGCGTTTCGGGTCCGTCGCCGGCGTCGTCGTTGTCCGGCGCGCCGATGGCGTCGTCGCCGCCTCTCGCTCCGCCGGCGCTGTCCGGTCCGCCGCCGGCGCTGTCGCCGTCCGGCTCGTGGCCGGGCGCTTTCGTGGCTGCGGCGCCACGACCGTGGCCGACTGTGACGAACACGTAGGTGCCGGGGCGGTGCAGCACGCGCAGGTCGGCCAGCATGGTGGCCAGGTCGGTCTCGCCGGGCACCCTCAGTCCCAGAGCCGCTGCGCCCGCTCGGCCAGCGTCCGGCGGGCCGAGGCGAGGTCGACGCCGCCCAGCACGCCGTCGGTGACGACGGGGCGGCCGGCGACGAACAGGTGCCGGACGGTGCGGTCGGGACCCATCACCAGCGCGGTGACGGGATCGGCGATGTCGGCCAGGTCGTCGCCCGGCCACACGGCCAGGTCGGCGGCGGCGCCGACCTCGAGGCGACCGATGTCGTCGCGGCCGAGGCACGCAGCGCCGCCGGCGGTGGCGATCGCCAGGGTGTCGGCGGGCATCAGGGCATCGGGTTCCATGGTGCGCAGGCGGGCGGTGTAGAGCGCCTGGCGGAGCTCGCCGAACAGCCCGCCGACCTCGTTGCTGGCGGCGCCGTCGACGCCGAGCCCGACCGGCGCCCCTGCGGCACGCAGGTCGGTGACCCGACACATCCCGGCGGCCAGGCGGGCGTTGGACGACGGGCAGTGGGCCACGCCGGTGCCGGCGGCGCCCAGCGCGGCGATCTCGTGGTCGTCGAAGTGCACGCCGTGGGCCATCCACACGTCGTCACCGATCCAGCCCCACTCGGCCATCTGTTCGACGGGCCGACGGCCGAAGCGCTCGAGACAGTGGTCCTGTTCGTCGATCGTCTCGCACAGATGGGTGTGCAGGCGAAGGCCGTGGCGGCGGGCGAGCTCGGCGGACTCGACCATCAGCTCGCCGGTGACCGAGAACGGGCTGCAGGGGGCGACGACGACGCTGATCATCTCGCCGTCGTGGTGGTCGGCGATGATGCGCTCGGTCGAAGCGAGGATCGCGTCGCGTTCCTCGACGACGTGATCCGGAGGTAGGCCGCCGTCCTTCTCGCTCAGGTCCATCGAGCCCCGGCTGAGGTGCAGGCGGACGCCGACATCGCGGGCGGCGTCGACGATGGCATCGAAGACGGTGTCGTCGCCGCGGGGCACCACGTAGTGGTGATCGAAGGCCGTCGTGCAGCCGGTCAGTGCCAGCTGGCTCAGCCCCACGGTGGCGGCGGCCCGGACGTCGTCGGCGTCGAGGCGGCCCCACACCGGGTACAGCGTGGTCAGCCAGTCGAACAGGTTGCAGCCGACGGCCCGGCCCCGGGTGATCCACTGGTACAGGTGGTGGTGGGTGTTGATCAGCCCCGCGGTGACGATGTCGCCGCTGACGTCGACGACGGTGTCGCCCGGTTCGGCCGCCACCGACCCGATGGCGACGATGCGCCCGTCGGCCACGGCGATGTCGCCGGGATACCGGGCCCCACGCAGAACCAGTCGTTCGCTCATGGCGGGGGAGTGTAGGTCGGACCCCTGAGGCCGAACGGCTGCTGACAGCAGGGAGGAGGGCGATCAGCGAGGCCTGCTGTCCCACCTTTATCAATGCGGTGGTACTCTGCGATCATGAGTGGGACACATACGGTGGTTATGGGAGATCGGGGTCGAGTGGTCGTTCCTGCCGAGGTGCGGGACCGGGTCGGGTTGTCTGCCGGAACGACCCTGGTGCTCCTCGAGACGCCGCAGGGGCTGGTCCTCATGACGCGAGAGCAACTCCGAGAACGGGTACGGCAGGAGTTGGCGGGCGTCGACCTCGTCGGCGAGCTCCTGGCCGAACGGCGCCGCGCCGCTGCCGAGGAAGATGCCGGGTGAAGCCGGTGCTCGACGCGTCGGCGCTGCTGGCGTTCGTGCAGGGCGAGACCGGCGCCGACACCGTTGGCGACGCCCTCGAATCCACTGCACGCTGCGGCGCTGCGAACTGGTCCGAGGTGGCGCAGAAGGTCCGCAGTGCCGGACGGGACTGGGATCTCGTCCGCGCTCTGCTGCTGAGCTACGAGCTCGAGATCGAACCGGTCACCGTCGACGATGCGGAATGGGCCGCGAACAGGTGGTCTCGGGGTGAGGGCCTGTCGTTGGCCGACCGGCTGTGCATGGCGCTCGGCGAGCGATTCGAAGCCGACGTGCTCACCGCCGATGGCACATGGGGCACCGGCGGTCGCATCAAGCAGATCCGCTGATCGGCCTCGGCAGGCTCCGGTCGGTGCGGACTCCGCCGAAACCTGATAAACCTGATCGATCTAGTCACCTTTGAACGAGGACGATCGATGAGCTCCACCACTTCCACCACCGCGCTGAACGCCGTCGACATCGAGGCGGTCGCCGGGCTCGCCGGCAAGATCGTCGAGAGCCCCGAGGTGGCCTCGACCACCTGGCGTGCCGATGTCACCTGGGACGGCGGCTTCCGCTCCAGCGCCACCATCCGCGAGTTCGCCCCCATCGGCTCCGACGAGCCCTCCGGCCTCGGCGGCAGCGACACCGCCCCCAACCCGGTCGAACAGCTCCTCGCCGCGCTCGGCAACTGCCTCGCCGTCGGCTACGCCGCCAACGCCACCGTCGCCGGCATCGAGCTCAAGGGCCTCAGCGTCAGCCTCGAGGGCGACCTCGACCTGCACACGTTCCTCGGGCTCGATCCCGAGGGCCACGCCGGCTTCCAGTCCATCCGGGCCTCGGTCACCCTCGACACCGACGCCGACCAGGCTGACGTCGACGCCCTGCACGCCAAGGTCACCGCCACCTCACCAGTGGGTCACACCCTCAGCCGCGCCATCCCCGTCGACATCTCCCTGGCCTGAAATCTGCGAAATCTGGAGATCTGGGTCGTCCACGAGGACCCAGATCTCCAGATTTCGGCGTTCGGTGGGTGCCGCACGCAGCGCTAAGGTCGCGGCGATGACCGACCGCCAATGGGGCTTCCGCACCCGCGCCCTGCACGCCGGCGGGGCGCCCGACCCCACCACCGGCTCGCGGGCCGTGCCGATCTACCAGACCACCAGCTTCGTCTTCGACGACACCGCCGACGCCGCGGCGCTGTTCGCCCTGCAGAAGTACGGGTCGATCTACTCGCGCATCGGCAACCCCACCGTCAACGCCCTCGAGGAGCGCATCGCCAGCCTCGAGGGCGGCATCGGCGGCGTCGCCACCGCCAGCGGTCAGGCCGCCGAGTTCGCCGTCTTCGCCTGCCTCGCCGGTGCGGGCGACGCCATCGTCGCCTCGGCCAACCTCTACGGCGGCACGGTCACCCAGCTCGACGTCACGCTGCGCCGCTTCGGCGTCGACATCACCTTCGTGCCCGGCGGCGAACCCGACGACATCGCCGCCGCCATCGGCCCCACCACCAAGGCCGTGTTCGCCGAGGTGGTCGCCAACCCCAGCGGCGCCGTGCTCGACATAGCCGCCGTCGCCGACGTCGCCCACGCCGCCGGCATCCCGCTGGTGGTCGACGCCACCACCGCCACCCCGTACCTGTGTCGCCCGATCGAACACGGCGCCGACATCGTCGTGCACTCGGCCACCAAGTTCCTCGGCGGCCACGGCACGACGCTCGGCGGGCTGGTCGTCGAGAGCGGCACCTTCGACTGGGGCAACGGCCGGTTCCCGACCTTCACCGAGACCGTCGACTCCTATGGCGGGCTGCAGTGGTGGGAGAACTTCGGCGAGTACGCCTTCCTCACCAAGCTCCGCAGCGAACAGCTGCGCGACATCGGCGCCGCCCTCAGCCCGCACTCGGCGTTCCTCCTGCTGCAGGGCATCGAGACACTGCCCCAACGTATGGACGCCCACATGGCCAACGCCCACGCCGTCGCCGCCTGGCTGCACGACGACCCCCGGGTCGAGTGGGTCAATTGGGCCGGCCTGGCCGACCATCCCCACCACGACCGGGCGGCCCGCTACCTGCCGATGGGGCCGGGCGCGGTGTTCGCGTTCGGGGTGCGCGGCGGTCGCGACGCAGGACGGACGTTCATCGACTCGGTCGAGCTGTGCAGCCACCTGGCCAACATCGGCGACGCACGCACTTTGGTCATCCACCCCGCCAGCACCACCCACCAGCAGCTCTCGGACGATCAGCTCGCCGCCGCTGGCGTCCTGCCCGACCTGGTGCGCATCAGCGTCGGCCTCGAAGACGTTGACGACATCCTCTGGGACCTCGACCAGGCCCTCGCCGCGGCGGTCGGATCATGAAGCCGACCGAGGCCTGCCGGCCCGGCCCGCTGGGTCAGGAGGCGAAGCGATGAGCGAGCGGACGTGGACGCCGCCGTCGGCGAAGGAACGCCTGGCGTTGCTGCGCGACACGACCAGCATCGCCATGGTCGGGGCATCGGCCAACCCGGCCCGGCCCAGCTACTTCGTCGCCAACTACCTCCTCAGCAGCACGGGCTACGAGGTGTACTTCGTCAACCCGGCGGCGTCGGAGATCCTGGGCCGACCGGTGTACCCGTCGTTAGCGGACCTGCCCGCGGTTCCCGACATGGTCAACGTGTTCCGCCGGCCCGACGACGTCCCCGGTGTGCTCGACGAGGCCATCGCCGTCGGCGCCCGCTCGTTCTGGCTCCAGCTGGGCCTGTGGGACGACGACGTCGCCGCCGCCGCCGAGGCCGCCGGCATGACCGTGGTCATGGACCGCTGCGTGAAGATCGAACACGCCCGCTTCCACGGAGGCCTCCACCGCGCCGGCTTCGACACCGGCGTCATCACCTCCCGTCGCCGCCGCTGAGGGGAGGGGGCCGAGGTTGGGAAGGGCAGGGGTCAAGTCTCTTTTCTCCCTTTCCCCGTGCCGTTCCGCCTGGTGGGCCGTGATCCGAGAGAAAGGGAGAAAAGAGACTTGACCCCAGTGGTTCAGGCGTCCAGTGGCCCTGACCCGGTCCGGGCTTCAGTCCTCCGAGAGCGTGCCCTCGCAGCCGAGTTGGCGGGCGATGCAGAGTTCGACGCCTTCGGTGAAGTCGTCGAGGTCGGCGGTGAAGCGGTGGGTGCCGGGGCCGTTCTCGTCGGTCCGGACGTAGAACAGCCAGTCGCCGGGCTCGGGGTCGACGGCCGCGGCGAGCGATGCCTGGCTCGGCGCGCCGATCGGCGACGGGGGCAGCCCGGGGTAGAGACGCACGTTGTACGGCGAGTCGATCTCGAGATCCGCCTGGGTCTCGATCGGGCGGCCGAGCGCGTAGACCAGTGCGCTGTCGATCCCCAGGAGCTCGCCGGCGGCGAGCCGGTTGAGGATGACCCGGGCGAGACGTGGCCGCTCGGCATCGACGGTCGTCTCCGCCTCCACCAGCGACGCCACGATCACGAGTTGGTACGGGCCGAGCACTCGTGGCGTGCCGTCGACGTCCTCGATCGCTACGACGGCGTCGGCGAGGCCGACCTCGGTTGCCATGGCCTCGAAACGCTCGATCATCGCGGCCACGAGTGCATCGGCATCGTCGGTGACGGGGTGGGTTCCCACGCCGAGCAGACCCTCCGGTGACACCAGTCGGAACGGGCGTGGGCCGCCGAGGAGAGCCGGCAGCTCGGCGTCGGCAAGCGCCGCGTCGAACTCGGCGGTGGTGACGAGCCCGCTTGCCGCCACCATCTCCCGGGTCTCGGCGATCGTCTGGCCGGGCTCGACGGTGACGGTTGTGGCCGCTCCCGACGAGCCCGTCGACGGAGACGGCGACGGTGCCGCCGCCGCGGACGGTGCCGAGGACGTCGGTGATCCCGTGGCGTCGGGCGTCGTCCCCGCGCCCGAGCTCGGGCTCGTGGTTGCAGCCGCTGCAGCGGCACCGTCTGTCGTGGCCGTCTCGGTGGCGAGTCGATCGGCTGGGGGATCGTCGCGCCCGACGACCAGGACCGCGGCAATGATCACCAGCACTGCGGCGGCAGCACCGAGCGCCCACCGTGCCGAGCTCCGCGGTCGGGCTCGAACGGTGGCGTCGACGCAGGCAACGGTCGGCTGGTCGACGGAGGGAATGGTCGGCTGGTCGACCGAGGCAACGGCGGTCTGGTCGAGCGAGGGTCCTGCCAGCTCGTCGAAGGTCGGCGGCGGACCCGCGGCGTCGCCGAGGCGGCCGAGCATCCGGCGGAGCGGCTCCTCGAGGGGATCGTCGCCCGATGGCGCTCGGCGTTCATCGATCTGCATCGTGCAAGGCCTTTCGCAGGCGCGCTCGGGCGCGCGCCAGTTGTCGTTTGACCGTTCCCTCCGACACGTCGAGCGCCTGTGCGATCGACGCCGGGGTCAGGTCTTCCCAATAGGTCAGGTGGATGAAGGCGCGCTGTTGGGGGCTGAGCGCCGCCAACCCGGACAGCAGAGCGATCTCGTCGTCGGAGGGCTCGCCGCTTTCCGGCGACGCCGGCACGACGAACGCCGACTCCCGTCGGGCACGCCGATCGCTGCTGCGCCAGTGGTCGGCCGCAGCGTTGGCGACGGAGCGATAGAGGTATGCCCGGGTGTCGTCGAGACCCATCGGCGCGGTCCGGAGGACGCCGACGACGGCTGTGGCCACGACGTCTTCGGCATCGGCCCAGCCGACCTGACTGGCGGCGAACCGGATGAGGGCGTCGCCGTGTTTGTCGAACACCTCGGCGATCTCGGCCATCTTCACACCGCTAGGACGCCGCCGACCCCCGCCGTGGGTGACAGCCACTGAAAGCTGGGGTTACCGATCTCGACGTTGCGCTGCTGCGGTCGGGAAGGGCAGGGGTCAAGTCGTACTTTCAACCAACTCTCGTCATTGCGGCCTGGTGGCGGGTCGGCTCGGAGTTGGTTGAAAGTACGACTTGACTGTGAGTATCGCTGTACCCGGTTGCGGGGGCTGGCAGGTTGGTGCCGGCGTGTTGTGTGACTCTCGACTTGACTGTGCCGTCGCCCTGTTG
>JBKAGO010000010.1:0-37801 GCA_046290435.1 Acidimicrobiales bacterium | reverse complement strand
GGCGACGCGAACGCGCCGGCGCCGCAGCGTTCGGACGCGTCGACCTCCCCCGCGCCGCGATGATGCTGGCCCAGGGCACCGGGCGGCTCATCCGCTCGGCCGAGGACAAGGGCGTCGTCGCCGTGCTCGATCGGCGCCTGGCGACATCGAAGAGCTACCGCTGGCAGCTCATCGGCGCGCTCCCCCCGTACCGCCGCACCCGCGACCGCGCCGAGGTCGAAGCGTTCCTGCGTCGCCTGCGCGACGCCTGAGCCCCGGCCGGGCGGCCTACGACTCAGAGGTCGAGGACGCCCTGGACCATCAAGGTGATGCCGACGGCCGCGGCTGCGGCGCTGATCACGCCGGCGACGGCGCGGGCCGGCGCCTGCTTCGTCCACCAGGTCGTGGCCGCCACCGCAGCGGCCAGGGCGACCGCGGCGGCGGCTCCGGCGACCACCACCCCCTGATCGGTACCGGCGGCCAGGCCGATCGCGGCGACCTCGGGTCGCAGCAGCACCGGGAACGCGACCGGGATCAATGCCTCGCCTCTCCCCGACCAGCCCTCGGGGAACGGCTTCGGCGCCAGGACGAGATCGACGAGGCCGCGGGCGGCGAGCACGAGACCGGCGGCGATCCGCCAATTGGGGTCGCTCACGTCGAGCGCCGACAGGAGCGGATCCGACACCCAGGCGACGACCACGACAACCGCCAGGACAGCGGCTGCGCCCAGCGCAGCGGCGTCGGGACGCGGACGGGGGTCGAGCTCGAGTGCCCGCCGCGGCGGGTTGACCGCCAGCATCGTCGCCAGGAATGCCATCAACACCGTCATGGGCGATCACCCTCGTCGAGGTCCGCACCCGCTGTCGAACTCGGCCCCGCCGCCGCACCGCCCGGCTCGCCCTCGAGCATCGGCAGCGTCAACAACAGCGCCGACAGCGCGTGTTGCTGATCGTCCATCTGGGTGATGCCGAACTGGAACCACGCCCCCTCGCTGCGACCCGGATCCGGGCCCTGCGCGGCTTCGGCGGCGTCGACCTGGCGTTCGACGAGCATCCCGGCGACACAGCGGGTGCGTTCTTCGATGTCGTCGGCGAGATGCTCGACCCGCGGGTCATCGACGACAACCGTCCACATCGAGCCGAGCCCCTCACCGATGGTGCCGAGACCTGCGCCGAGCGTCTGACGTCCCCGGGTCAGGTAGCTGAACGTCGAGTTCGTCCGCTGCGACTCGTAGCGGACCTGGGGCCCGAACAGGTCGGTCAACCGATCGAGATAGCCCGCCTCGGCATCGGTGAGGCCGCGGTTGACATGGAGCTGCGCCAAGCCGTACCCCGCCCAGTGGTCGGCGACCGGCGGGAACCGGTCCTCGGCCTCGTCGCGCTCGGTGGCGAGGTAGGTCGACACCCGATCGGCGACCGGACCGAAGCCCTCGTCCGGGAACGCCGCGTCGAGCATCGCCAGCGCCCAGAAGATCTCGCCGGTGAAGAACGGCGAGTAGTCGCCGGGGACGAACGCACCGGCCCGGTCGTCCCAGGTCGCGAGGACAGCACCCGAGGGCTCGACCGTTGCGACCAGGAACCGCCCGTAGGCCAGCAGGTCGTCGTCGTAGGCGGGCGACCCGGTTGCGGCCCGACGCTCGAGCAGACCGGCGACCAGCAACGCCGTCGCACCGGTGCGCACCCGAGAGTCGCTGCCGAAGGCCACGCCGCCGGCGGCCGGTCGCGTCCGGGTCGACACCCAGGCGACACCGGCATCGGCCGATGCCAACGCCTGATCCGCAGCTGGCGAAGGCAGCAGCCGTGCCGCCTGGTACAGCGACATGATCACGCCGCCGTGGCGGACCTCGTTGTAGTCGCCGAGGTCACGGCCGCTGGTGCGGTCGTAGCGGTAGAGCCAGTCGCCCGCCGGGTTCTGGTTCCGGACCAACCAGTCCACCGCGGCGACCGACGCGTCGGTGACCTGGGCCGTGTCGACGTCGGGACAGCGCTCGGGCTGCGCGATGACGAGCCGCACGAGCGCCGCCACCACCAGCCACGCCACGACCGCGAACCCGACGCGGCGGCCGGGAGGACGCCGGGGCGATGGCGGGGCGGAGGTCATGTCCCTAGGCTCGCGCAGATGGGCACACGTCGGCGCCAGATGATCGCCGTCCTCGCAACCGCCCTGGTGGTGGCACTGGTGTGGCCTGCGCCGGCAGGCCGCGACAGCTTCCCGCTCTCGAACTACCCGATGTTCGCCGCAGCGCGTCCGACCGAGACGACGTTCCGCAGCGCCGTCGGAGTGGACGCCGCCGGTGCGTTCGTCCGGCTCTCGCCTCACACCATCAGCGGGACCGATCAGGTGATCCAGGCAGCGGCGACCGTTCGCCGAGCAATCGAGACCGACACGACCGACGAGCTCTGCGCGGAGATCGCCGAACGCATCTCCGATCGAGCCGTCGCCGTCGAGGTCGTCACCGAGCGCTACGACACCATCGCCTGGTTCGACGGCAGGACCGAGCCCATCGAGCGTCGGGTGCACGCCCGCTGTCCTGTCCCGTGACTCCGGCGGCACGACTCGACAGGTGGTTCTTCGCCGACGTGCCCGCTCGGCGCCTCGACCTCGTCCGGCGTGTGGTGTGCGCCTACGCCGCGGTGTGGCTGGTTGTGCGCGTCACCTACATCCTCGACGTGTCCCGCCTGCCGGACCGCCGGTTCGAGCCGATCGGTGTCTGGTTCTGGCTCGACACTCCCCTGCCGCCAGCGCTCGTGATGATCGGCTGGGTCATCGCCGTCGCCTCCACCGTCGCCACGACCCTCGGACGCCTGCCCGTCGTGGCACCCGTCGTCGCCGCGATCGCCGCCCTGGCCGTGATCACCTACAGCAACTGCTGGGGCCAGGTCTTCCACACCGAGAACCTGCTGGTCGTCCACCTCGGGGTCCTGGCCGCAGCGGCGCTGACCGGGACAGGTTCCGGCGACCGGGTGTCGGGCTGGCCGTTGCAGCTGATGTCGATCGCCACCGTCGTCACCTACGTGCTCGCGGGCTGGGCGAAGCTCGACATCGGCGGGCTCGACTGGTTGTCGGGTGAGGTCATCCGCAGCCAGGTCGCCTACGACAACGTCCGCAAGATCCTGCTGGGCGACATCCACTCCCCCATCGGAGGATGGCTGGTCGGCTACGCCTGGCTGTGGACGCCGATCGCGCTGGCGACCCTGGTGATCGAGCTCGGCGCACCGGTGGCCCTGCTCGGGGGTAGATGGCGGACGGCGTGGGTGATCGGCGCCTGGGGGTTCCACCTCGGGATCCTGGCGTTCATGGCCATCCTGTTCCCGTACCAGCTGACCGGTGTCGCTTTCGCGTCGATGGTCGCAGTCGAGCGGCTCGACCCGCTCCGTCGCCGGGTCCAGGCTGCGCTGCCATCGCGGCGCAGCACCCGACGCGACCGTGCGGCCGGCACGAACCTGCGACCGGGCGGTCAGCCTCCGGTCATCGGTTGATCCAGTGGTGGCTCGGTAATGCGGCCCGAACATCGGAACCGCGAGGGCCACGGCGGCGTTGGGTGTCCATGACCACGGCGCCCACCAAGTTGATCTCCATCCTCCTCGCGCTCGCGCTCGTCGCCGCAGCCTGCAGCGGCGACAACGACGAGCCGGCCGCTGCCGATGCCCCGCCTGCCTCACCGTCGCCGGTGCCGACACCACGCAGCTTCCCGGCAGCGCCGCTCGATGTGGCCGACGGCGATCTCCCACCCGCTGCCGACGAAGCCATCCGGGGCGTGTTGAACTCGCTCGAACTCGGGTTCGGCGCCGAACCCTTTGCCGCGATCGCCGAGGCGGGCGACGTGCGTGCCGCGTGGTTCCTGTCGGATCTGTTGCGGTTCGTGCAGGGAACCCCACAGTCCGAACCGATGGTCGCCGCAGCCGAGGCCCTCACCGGCCAGACGCTCGACCGGCAGCGGTCCTGGGGCGCCCTGACCGATCTGCTGATCGCATGGGACCTGCCGGACTATCCCGGCTACCGGGAACACAAAGGCGCACTGTTCACCGCAACCGACCCCCGATGGAGTTTCGTGTTCGCCGACCCCGACGCGGCGATCGACTACCGGCTGCTGTCCTGGGGCGGCGTCCCCATCGACGATCGACAGCTCGGCGACCCCGAGCGCTGCCCCACCGGGTGCATCCCGGCGCTCGACGATCCCGCCCTGACCCCTGCCGACGAGGGCGGCTGGTACCCAGACGACGCAGTGGTGTTCGGCATCGAGATCGACGGTGAGACCGTGGCCTTCCCCCGCAACATCATGGAGGTCCACGAGATGGTCAACATGACCATCGGGGGGCGGCGGTTGGGTATCCCCTACTGCACGCTGTGCGGCTCGGCCCAGGCGTTCTTCACCGACGTGGTGCCGGGCGAGGTCGACGGTGTCGACCGCCCGCCGGTACTGCGGACCTCGGGTCTGCTGTCGCGATCCAACAAGGTCATGTACGACCTCGACTCGCGCAGCGTCTTCGACACCTTCACCGGAGAGGCCGTCAACGGCCCGCTCCGTGAGGCCGGTGTGGTGCTGCCGCAGGCGACGGTGGTGACGACGACCTGGGCCGACTGGCGAGAAACCCACCCGACGACGCGCATCGTCGCCGAGGACGGCGGCATCGGCCGCAGCTACGACCTCGATCCCCTGCGCGGCCGCGACGACGACGGCCCGATCTTCCCGATCGGGAACGCGGACGACCGCCTGCCCGTGCAGGAGCAGGTGGTCGGGGTCATCACCGCAGACGGCACGCCCGTCGGTTTCCCCGCCGCTGCCGCTCGGGAAGCGCTCGCCGCAGGCGAGGAGGTCGAAGCCGAGGGCATCACGCTGGTTGCCGTCGGCGACGGCCTGGCCGCCGAGGTCGACGGTGACGCAATCGCCAGTCACCAGGCGTTCTGGTTCGCCTGGAGCCAGTTCCATCCCGACACCGAACTCTGGATGCCCTGACAGCGCTGCGGCCCGAGATCGCCGAAGAGTCCCGGCGAACAAGCGTCTGACGTCATGCCAGCGGATGCTTGCAGCGAACCACGGGGCGAAGCAGTGACGCTTCAGGCGTCATCAGCTCGACGTTGCCAGCCCACCTCCACACCAGAAATGCTCTTGCCGGGGCAATTCGGCGGCACAAGTATCGGGGGGTACGGTGACATCACATCGCAGGTTATTCAAGAACATTTCGACTGCTGTCGTTCTATCCGTGGCGGCGAGCGTGCTTGTGCTGTCGACTGGAACCTCGACCGCCGCGGCATGTTCAGGAGACAACTGGGCAGACGGAAACACTTGGTCTGACAACTACACCGTCTCCAGTGGCTGCGAGGACCTGGGCTATATGGTGCTTGCCATTCAGCGCATCAACAAAGGGCTCGGCTTCCCTGCTGGCGCTTTGAAGGCGAGGTACGGCTCGGGGACCCTCTCCGGAGTCCAGTCCTTCCAGGCGTCGAGGGGTCTCACCAGTGATGGCATCGTCGGCTCGATGACCTGGGGGGAGTATCGCGAGGAACTTTTTGCCATCACAACGGCCAGTTACCCAGCTCCATACAATTGCATCTCGCACTGGTACAGCTCTCCTGGCTACGCCGACCATTCCCAACGACACAATTGCGGAACGAACGGTCACCGATGGTACGTCAAGAACCGCAAATTCACTGGCGTGCCTCAAGACTGCGACTGGAGCGTTGGCAACTCGCCCAAACGCATGCACCGAGCTGGACCGGATTTCGTTTGCTACTTCGACTAGCCGTAGCACCAACCGGCCGCACCGGAACCTGATCGCAGTCGCAATACAAGGAGTAGTTAATGGTTATCCATCGTTCCAGGGCGGTGTTTGGTATCGGCGCAGTCCTCTTCGCTGGAATCACATTCGCAGCCTGCGGTGAAGTCAACCCAACAGACGAAGTGAGCGTCAGTTTCACGAGTCAAGGAGATCAAGGCGAGGGCATCGCCGACGAGCCTGATTCGAACGCCGTCGAGGCACCTGCAGGCGCAACTCCGAGTTCGCCGCGACCGACTCAGAGCAATAGCAGCACTGCCGGCCTTCGAGGGCCAGCCGTCGAAGCGGGTGCTCTTGACTCCTCAGGTCCACAGGTTGATGTACCAGCCGAGGCCACGACAGCGATAGATGAGTTCTTGCCGATTGTCGAAGAAGCAGTGCAAGACTCCAGCGTCTTGCCCGGGCTCGAACTTGGCGCAGCTCGAGTGGACGTCATCGAGCCCCCTTTCAAGGCGCCTGAACTCCCTCCGCTCGAAGTCGTGCGCGCTGAGTACATATCGAAGGACAAGGAGTTGGTCAGCGTTCACATACAGTCGGCCACTCGCCCCGCCTGGAACTCCCTGGCCGAAGACCTCGAGATTACATCAGCAAGCGGCGACCCTCGACTCGAGCAGGGCTATCGCCGTTCACCCCACTTCGTCCAGGCCGTGACCTGGGCCTCCAGCCCGGAACCCGGTTTGCTCGTGACGGTCGTGATCGAGAAGCCATACGACAGCCCATCGCAGCTGGTTGAGGTCTCGTCAGAGCAGGCACTCGAGTTGAGCAAGAGGATCGCCGAAGGCTTGCGCGACACCCGTTGAGCACCACCGAGGGTAGACGGCCCTTGCCCCGGCGGGCTGATTGATCGATCCAGGTCCACTGGCCAGGACCGCACATGCGGAGCGATCAGTCTTGGCGGCCTTCCGCCAATCCCCAACGAACTGCAGCAACCACGGCATGCAAATGACTATTGAGTCCCAAGCGTTTTCGTAAGTCCTTGAATCGCCGTTGGATCTGGCGCCGCGAGTAGCCCATTGATCTGCCAGCTTCTTCAATTGTAAAGGTCGTCAGCAGTCGCAAGAGTTCCTGATCCTCCACGCCAATTGCCGTGGGCAAGTCCTCGAGGCACCCTCGAATGTGCATGAGAGAATCAAGTGGAAGGATGCCAATGGGCCGCTCGACCTCCGCAATATAGCGCAACAGGTTCGCAAGGCCCGCCACGCTGATCTCTGGATCGATGATGGCCGACGCCCCCATATCGAGGATGGGCCTGATCTCCGCCGGTGCAGCGTTTCCCAACACGACAGTAGGGCGGATTCCAACCCCTGAATAGTTGGCTCGAGAGCTCAGTTCACGGAGGTCAGGCTCGCCGAGAATGAGGACATCGAAGCCAATTCCTGACTCTGTCAGCTCGAGAAGCGGCCGTGCGTTGAAGCCTTCCGAGCGCAGACCGGAGAGCACGCCGAGTTCACGGATCTCCGCCTCGCACATCTGGACGCCAATAGTATATGCCATAGCTTTCTGAACCTTGTGGTGCGTCTTCTTGCGTTTTCAGTCTATATGGTTCGTGCCGAGTGCTAGCTCGACTGGGCGATCGCCGGGAATGCGGTCCCCACCCAGTACTCACCCGCAGGAGGGGGGTGCTTCCCAGCTGTAACACAATTGCAATGTACGAGCAGGCGCGAAGCGAAGCGTTGATGAGGACCCATTCGCCAACAAGCGCCCTACCCGGCTTGCTGGGCTCAGCGGAGGTCGGCGCGCATGCGGGCGCTGAGCAGATCCACGGCCAGCGCCAGCACCACCAGCGCCAGCACCGTGGTCACCATGCCGGCCCGATCGAAGGCGGCGTTCTGCTGCGACAGGATCCGGCCGAGACCGCCGGCGCCGACCAGGCCGACGATGACCGTCTCGCGCATCGCCACCTCCCAGCGGTACAGCGACAGCGCCACGAAGCGGGGGGCCACCACCGGCACGGTCCCGTAGCCGAACGCGCCGACCCGCGACGCGCCGAGCATCCGCAGGATCCGGCCCGGCGCGGGATCGGCGTTCTCGATCACCTCGGCGTCGAGGCGGCCGAGCACCCCGAAGGTGTAGACGCCCAACGCCAGGCCCCCGGCCAGCGGACCGGGGAACACCACGAACACGACGATCAGCGCCCAAACCGGCGGGGGAACCGAACGGGTCACCAACAGGACGAACCGGGCCATCACCCCCACCGCCATGCGGACAGGTCGGTCGTCGGGGCTTCGGGCGGCGAGGAACGACAGGGGCCAGGCGAGCGCGGTGGCCACGGCGATGGCGATGATCGAGATGACGATCGTGTCGACCGTGGCCGTCCACAACGTCGACCAACCCCCGTTCGGGAGCCGGGGCGGCCACGCCGACGCGACGACGTCGCCGGCGAGCGAACGGGTGCGCTCCGACAGCACGGTCTGGGGCCGCAAATCCAGGTACCACGCCGCCCAGGCCGTACCGGCCAGGGCGACGATGAGGCTGGTGCGGCGTCGGCGCATCGTGGGTCGGCTCCGCACGGTGGCACTCCACCGATCGACCACCGCCGACAGCGCCACGAGCGCGTAGACCAGTGTCCAGATCTCCTCGTACCGCAGCGTCTGGAAGCTCAGGGCGAGCTGGAAGCCGAGGCCACCGGCACCGATCATGCCGAGCACCACCGCCGAACGCAGCGAGCACTCGAGCCGGTAGAAGCCGTAGGACAGAACGTCGGAGCCGACGAGCGGCACCAGCGCGTACGCCATGGCGCTCGCCCGACCGGCACCGGCGGCACGCAGCGCGTCGTAGGGGGCACGGGCCGCGTCATCGATGAACTCGGCGACGACCTTTGCGGTGATCGCCCCGAACGGGATGCCGATGGCCAGCACGGCCACCATCGGGTCGCGACCCAGGATCTGCAACAGGAACAGGGCCCAGATCGCCTCGTGGATGCCGCGGGGCACCGCGGCGATCGTGCGGGCGATCCACCACCCCTTGCCGATGCCGGGGCCACGGCGATGCTGGGGGTCGCGCCGCCACCAGGTCTCGGACGTGAGGACCCCGCCGATGACACCGATCACGACCGACAGCGCCGTCCCTGCGACGGCGTACGCAACGGTGACCGCCACGGCATCGGCGACCACGGACAAGAAGTCGCCCGACAGATCCGGCGACACCGCAGCGGCCGCGAAGTCCTGCACCAGCGGCCAGCCGCGGCTGTTGAACGACCCGGGACCCGCTTCGGCGCTCCACAGCGCCCACGCGATGGCCAGGCCCACCACGATCGCCCAGGCTCGACGCGGGTTCCAGCCGGGTCCCCGCCGGCGACTCGTCGACGCCGAACCGCCATCTCGCTCGCGTCGGCGCTCGTGGCGAACCTCTCGATCGAGCAGCGACGTGACCGAGCCCGACTCGCTCATCGCGGGGCCTGATCGATCCGGTACAGCGCCGCGGCGTCGTCGGCGCCGATGTCGGCAGGTGGCCGATCGAACACGACCCGCCCCGCACGCAGGCCGATCACACGATCGAAATACTCCATCGCCAGATCGAAGGCGTGCAGGCTGACCAGCAGGCTCCGACCGCCCTGGGCGGCCACGCCGCAGAGCGCGTCGAGGACCTCCCGACCGCGGGTGGGGTCGAGCGCAGAGATCGGCTCGTCGGCCAGCACGAGCTCGGCGTTCTGCACGAGCACCCGTGCGATGGCCACCCGCTGACGTTCACCGCCGGAGAGGTTGTCGGTGCGTTCCCACAGCTTGTCGGCGATACCGAGCGAGTCCAGCGCAGCACGCGCATCGTCCACACCCAACGGGCGCAGCAGCGACCGCCAGGCGCGCCAGGGCGACCAGCGCCCCAGATGGCCGGCGTTGACGTTGTGCACGACACGCAACGGACCGGCCAGGTGCAGCTGCTGGTGGATCGTGCCCACCCGGACCCGCAGCGCCCGCAACTCGCCGGGGCCGAGCGAGACCGGATCCTGGCCGAAGACCCGAACCGAACCCGACGTCGGGGCAAGGGACGTGTTGGCCAGCGCCAACACGGTCGACTTGCCCGCCCCACTCGGGCCGACGACCGCGACCCGCTCGCCGGCCCCGACGCGCAATGACACGTCGTCGAGGGCCGGCGAGCCCGACGCAGCGCGCCGGTCGGTCGCGTAACGCAGGCTGACCCGATCGAGCTCGAGCGGAGCCGGATCGTCAGTCGGTGATGACACCGAGTTCGCGTCCGATCACCTCGGTGGTCTCGTACAGCGATGCATCGGCCGGGATGAACTGCTCGGCCTCGAACAGCTCGAGGATCTCCGCGTGTTCGGGGTCGTCAGGCGACAGGGCCAAGATGGCGTCGCGCACCCGGTCCTCGAAATCGTCGCCGTAGCGCTCCAGGGTCTGGGGCTGCAACAGCCAGTGGTAGTTGCCGTAGGTCGGGGTGGTGAAGATCAGCTCGACTCGGTCGGTGTCCACCGCGCCCTCCTCGACGCGGGAGTACCACACGGCTTCGGCCAGGGTGCCGGTCTCGAACGAGCCCGACTCCACCGCGGCGAGCACAGCGTCGTGGGACCCCGCGAAGCCGACGTCGCCGTCGAAGTCCTCCAGTGCGACACCGGCCTGGTCGAGGAAGAACTGCGGCATCATCCGGCTCGAGGTCGAGGTCTCGCTCCCGAAGGTGAAGCGGGTGCCGGCCAACGCCGACAGGCCGGCCACGTCGTCGAAGGGCTCGATGCCGGCGTCGGTGTTGGCGACGAACACCGAGCGGAACTCGGCGTCGATGTCGCGTTGCGCGAGCACCAGCGCGCCGGGAGTACCGAGTCGGGCCTGGACGCCGGTGACCGCGCCATACCAGACGAGGTCGAGGTCGCCGGTGCGGAAGAGGCTGACCGATGCCGGATAGTCGGTGACCGGGACATACTCGACCTCGACGTCGAGCGCCTCGGACAGATACGCCGACACCAGACCGTAGGTGCGGGCGAGGCGTTCGGGTTCCTGATCGGGAATGGCCGCGATACGCAGCGTGCCGCCGGAGGCGGCGTCGTCGCCGTCGTCGCCGCCACATGCCGCTGCCACGAGGGCGAGCGAGGCGAGGGCGATGGTTGCCAGCAACAGCCGCGCCGAGATCCGGCGTGGGGCTCGAGTCGCCGGCAGGGACTCGCTTGCCTGGTCTCCGGTCACGCCGGAGCGGTTCTTGGTCCTCATGAGCACAACCTCCGTTGCGCCGACGACCCGTGGTGATACAGCATCGGGTTCTCCTGTCGGTGTTGGTTCCGCCGCGACCGGTCGGCCGTGGCCGAGCCAACGTAGCGGGTAGGGCACGCCCGGGCGCGGCGGTACCGGGACCCGATGCTGCGACGGACCGAGGTGTCAGTAACCCAGACGCTCGATGGCGTCGGGGCGGCGCTGCCAGTCTTTCTCGACGCTGACCTGCAACTCGATGAAGGTGCCCTCGGGCAGCTGCTCGCGGACCGCGATGCCGACCTTCTTCAGGACCTCGCCCTTGCGCCCGATCACGATGCCCTTCTGGGAGTCGCGCTCGACGAGGATCTCGACCCGGATCCGGGGCCATTCCCATTCGGTCACCCTGGTGGCGATCGAATGCGGCAGCTCCTCGCGGGTGATGCGCAGCAGCTGTTCGCGGACGAGCTCCGCGACCCACTGCGGCTCGGGCATCTCGCGGACCTCGGCGTCGGGGTAGTACCGCGGGCCTTCGGGCAGCAGGCCGACGATGTGCTCGACGAGATCGGCGACGCCCTTGCCCGTGCGCGCGGAGATCGGGAAGTACGCGGCGAAGTCGAAATCGCCGGCCTTCGCGAGCTGGTCGACGATCTGGTCGCGCTTGGCGATGTCGCACTTGTTCAGGACCACGATGGCGTCCTTCGGCAGCTGCGAAGCGACGAAGCGGTCGCCGGGGCCGACCGGTCCGGTGGCGTCGAGTACCAGGCAGATGACGTCGACGTCGCTCCAGCCCGCCGCGGCGGTCGCGTTGAGGCGCTCGCCGAGCTTGGTGCGTGGCTTGTGGATGCCGGGGGTGTCGACGAACACGATCTGGGCGTCGGGGCGGGTGACGACGCCGCGGATCTGGTGGCGGGTGGTCTGGGGCTTGTCGGAGGTGATCGCGACCTTCTCGCCGCAGATTGCGTTGAGCAGCGTCGACTTGCCCACGTTCGGCCGTCCGACGATGGTCACGAAGCCGGATCGGTGACCGCCGTGATCCATCGACGCGAGGTCGAACGTGACCTGGGCGTCGGCGGGCAGCGAGTCGAAGTCGAACTCGTCGTCGTCGAAGTCGTCGTCGTCGAAGTCGTCGTCGGCACCTTCGTCCTCGTGGTCGTCGGTCTCCTCGAGGAGCTCCTCGGCGGACGGGTCCTCGGCAGCTTCGTCCTCGGCCGTCACGAGACCTCGACCTCGTCGGCGTGAAGGATCGGCGCAGGCGTCACCATCACCCGGGCGATACGGCGTCCCTGCACCCGTTCGACCAGGAAGCGGTGCCCGTCGACCTCGCAGATCTCGCCCACTGCGGGCACGTGACCGAGCGAGTTGAAGATGAGCCCACCCACCGTGCTCCAGTCCCCTTCGGGCAACTCGCGGCCCAACAATTCCCCGAGATCGTCGAGGGGCACCCGGCCGTTGACCCGCAGGCGCACACCGTCGACTTGTTCGATCATGGGCTGTTCGACGTCGAACTCGTCGACGATCTCGCCGACGACCTCCTCGATCAGGTCCTCGAGGGTTACGAGCCCGGCGGTCCCGCCGTACTCGTCGATGACGATTGCCATGTGGAACTTCTCTCCCTGCATCTCGCGCAGGAGCTCGGCGATGCGTTTGGACTCCGGAACGAAACGCGGCTCGCGCATCAACGAGGTGACGAGCTCGCCGGTGCGTTCGTCCTGGCCCGCTCGAAGGAGGTCCTTCGAGTGCACGATGCCGACGATGTCGTCGATGCTCTCGGAGTAGACCGGCACCCGGCTGTAGCCGTTGAGGATGACGATCTCGATGGCGGACCGGACCAGGCAGTCGGTGTCGAGCGCGACCATGTCCGGGCGCGGCACCATGACCTCTTTCACGACGGTGTCGCCGAAGGTGATGATGTGTTCGATCAGCCGTCGTTCGTCTTCGTCGATGGCCTCGCTGGCCGCGGCCTCCTCCGCCAGGGCCAACAGCTCTTCTTCCGCGACGTCGCCGTGGGGGTCTTCGGTGGTGCTCGCTCCGAAGATCCGGACCACGCCGTTGGCGATCCACCGCAGCGGCGCGATCGACGACACCAGCCGGGCCACCGGCGCGATGGCCGTCGCGCTGCGGTCGGGATGGGCCAGGCTCCAGCTCTTCGGAACGGCTTCGGCGACCACGTACACGAACAGCAACTGGAAGGCGAACACGCCCACCAGCGCCTCGGTGCCCCACCGGCGATCGACCAGCACCGCGACGATGGTCGCGGCACCCAGCTGACAGCCGAGCACCACCAACAACAGCGGGTTGAGCACCCGCTCGCGCTGGTCGATGAGCGTTCGCAACACCTTGGCGCCCCGGCGGCCTTCCTCGACCAGCGCCTCGGCACGGGCCGTGCTGACCCGGGTGATGGCTGTCTCGGCCGCGGCGAGCAGCGCCGCCAGCGCGATCATCACCACCACGGCGATGGTCGCCACGATCTCGCCGCCGGTCACGGCACCACCGTCACGGACATGGGCTGTGGTGCGCTGCCAGCAGCGCCTGTTCTCGTTCGCGCATCAGTCTGGTCTCGTCGTCGTCGACATGGTCGTGGCCGAGCACGTGCAAGACCCCGTGGACGACCAGCAGGGCGAGCTCGTCATCGACACGCCCCGGTGCGTTGCGGGCTGCGACCGGCGCGCAGACGACGACGTCGCCGAGCAGGACCGGTCCCGCAGGCACCGATTCCGAGGGCTCGTCGAGGGGGAACGCCAACACGTCGGTCGGGCCCTCGACGCCCATGTGGGTCTCGTTCAGTTCGGCCATCGTGGCCTCGTCGACGAACACCAGGTGCAACTCGCCACCGGTGACGCCCTCGGTACGCAGCGCCTGCTCCGCGAGCAGACGCCAGCGTTCGTGGTCGACGTCGCCGCCTGGGTCCTCGGCATCGTCCACGGCGATCTCGGCCGTGACGATCAATGCGTCAGGTGTCGGTGCCATCGACCGGGCTCGCGAGGGCCTTGGCGGCATCGACGCGCCCGTAGGCGTCGACGATGTCCTGCACGATGCGGTGCCGCACGACGTCGCGGCTGCCGAGGTGCACGAACTCGATGCCGTCGATGCCCTCGAGGGTGCGTTCGAGCGCACCCAGTCCGCTGCGACCGCCCGCGACGTCGACCTGGGTGAGATCGCCGGTGACGACGACCTTCGATCCGAAGCCGATGCGGGTGAGGAACATCTTCATCTGCTCGGGCGTGGTGTTCTGGGCCTCGTCGAGGATGATGAAGCTGTCGTTGAGCGTCCGGCCCCGCATGAACGCCAGCGGCGCGACCTCGACGGTGTGGCGTTCGAGCATCCGCTCGACGGCATCGTCGTCGACGAGGTCGTGAAGGGCGTCGTAGAGGGGTCGCAGGTAGGGGTCGACCTTGGCCATGAGGTCGCCGGGCAGGAACCCGAGGCGTTCGCCGGCCTCGACCGCGGGTCGGGTCAAGATGATGCGGCTGACGTCCTTGCGTTGCAGGGCCTGCACCGCCATGGCCACCGCGAGCCAGCTCTTGCCCGTTCCGGCGGGGCCGATGCCGAAGGTGATGACGTTGGCCGCGATGGCGTCGACGTAGCGCTTCTGACCGGCGGACTTGGGCCGGATGACACGGCCGCGGGCCCGGACCACCTCGGTGGTCAGCACGTCGGACGGGCGCTCGTTGGCGATGATCATGTCGATCGAACGCCCGAGCGAGGCCTCGTCGATGAGATGGCCGCGCTCGAGCAGCAGCACCAACTCGTCGAAGAGTGCGGCGACCTCGGCCGCACCGGGGCCCGCGACGCTGATCTCGTTGCCGCGGACGAAGATGTCGACTCCCGGAAAAGCAGTCTCGATGACCTTGAGGTGCTCGTCGTGGGAACCGAGAAGCCCGGGCATCAGATGATTGCCCGGGACGCTGATCCTGATCGTGGTGTCCTGCATGTGTGGGCCAAGCGTATGCCCCCCGCAGTCGCCAGCCAAGCAGGTTCGCGAACATGACGCGCGCGCCGATGTCGTGCGCCGGGCGCGTCGACGCGCACTAGCCTCGCCGCCCATGGCCGGCGACCCACGACCCGATATCGGCGGCGGCGGCCCGTGGAGCACCCTGGAGCGCTGGATCGCCGAGGGAGCGGTCGACGAAGCGGCCCGGGCACGGGCGCGTCGGGGCTGGCTGCGCGAGCAGGCGGCGGCCTCCACCAGCTTCGTCGCAGTGCTCGCCGACCTGGCCGATCGGGGGCGTCCCGTGCTGGTACACGGCACCACCGGAACCCGCCACCGCGGCCGCATCGCAGGCCTCGGCGCGGATTTCGTGGCGCTGACCACCGACCACGGCTCGCTGGTGTTGGTGGCCCACCATGCCATCGCAGCCGTGCGTAGTGAACCGGGCGATCGCCCGATGCGATCGATGCGCGCGCCCGAACTCGGCCTGTCACTCACGCAGGTCCTGGCAGAGCTGGGCGAGGACCGGCCGCGGGTGGCCATCGCGACCGCCGGCTCCGCCCAGATCGCGGGCGAGTTGGTCTCGGTAGGTGTCGACGTGGCGACGGTGCGTCTCGATGGCGACGCCCGTGCGACGGTGTACGTGCCGCTGGACGCGGTGTGCGAAGTGATGCGCCCGGCGAGGTGATCAGCCGGTCGCAGCGCTCTTCAATCCTTGGCCGCGACGGCTTCGGGATAGAGGTGTTCGAGGGTGCCGGGCTCGATGCGACAGTCGTCGATGAACCGGTCGACCTCGTCTTGTTTGAGGCGGATGACCCGACCGAAGCGGTACGCAGGCAACTGACCCTCGTCGATGAATCGGTACAGCGTTCGGGTCGTCACCCCCAGACGCTTGGCCGCATCGCCGGTGCTGAGCCAGACGATGTCGGCTCGGGGGGTGGGCCCCGCCTGGGCGGAGGCAGTGTCGTGGTCGGCCTCGTGGGACTCGGTTGTGCTCACGGTGGTCAAGCCTACACGCGCTTCGATGCCATTTCGATCCTTTCGGTGTAGCATTTGGTCGCACTGTCGTCGGGGGGAAGCGCCCCGACCTCTCCGGCAACCATCCGACCACCCGTTCGGGCGATCCGGGCCGCGCCCGTTCGGCGTCGGCCGATCGGCCCCGATCCTGCGTGATCCGGGAACTTCTTCCCGCCCAACAGGGCCGACGGGCCGATGCCGAGCCGATCCCCCGGCGGCCTCAAATTGAAGTCGGCGGGTCGTTCACCACGAGAGGGGCAGTGCCATGCATGGCGGAGTAGTCGACTCACCTGCAGCCGCGGACGAGCGCAGCGCACCGCGCCGGATCGTGCGCCGGGTGGGGCTGCCCTCGGGGCGAGCGGTCGTCGGGGCAGTACTCATCACGGTGTCGGTCATCGGCCTCTTCGTCGCGAATCAGCGGGCACAGCGCCAGCCCACCACCACCTACGCCGTCGTCACGGCCACGGTCCCCGCCGGCACCGCTGTCACGGCGGACCAGCTCCAGGCACTGCCGATGGACCTGCCGGCCGATGTTGCGAGCCGATCGGTGGTCCGCGTCGAGGACGCGGTCGGCGCCATCGCTGTCGAGACGTTGCACCCCGGGCAGCTGCTCTCCACCGCGGCGCTGCTCGCCCCGACGGATCCGGCGGCCGGTGATGCCGAGCAATTCGAGCTGTCGCTGTCGCTCGAGCGCAGTCGGGCACTCGACGCAGGGCTGCGTCCCGGCGAGCTCGTCGACGTGGTGGCCACCCTCGACAGCGGCGCCCGAGCGTGTACACGCGTCGTCGCCGACCGGGCGCGGGTGATGCGCAGCTCGGGAGGCGGTGACGAGTTGTTGACGAGCGCCTCGGGTTCGATCACCGTCACCGTTGCCCTCGACGATCCAGCCGAGGTCCTGGCGGTCGTCCATGCCGCCGACGAGGCCGACGTGACGGTGGTGCGGGCCACCCGGGCGCAGCAGACCCCCATCGAGGGCACGTTCTGCGCCGACGACGGGACGGCACGGTGAGTGCGAACAACGGCCGCACTCCCGGGCGGTTCGTCGTTCTCGGACTGGCAGGGCCCCGGTCGCCGTGGTTCCGCGACGTGGGGCGTTGGGCGACCGGGGCGGCGGTCCCGATGGACTTCATCCGCTGCGTGTCGCTCGACGAGGTCGCGGCCCGCCTCGACGACGGGGGCGTGTACTCGGCGTTGCTCGTCGACAGCGCCGTGTTGGGTCTCGATCGAGACATCCTCGACCTCGCACGCGGCAACGGCGTGGCGACGCTGGTCGTCGACGACGGTCGCCACCAGCGAGACTGGGTGGCGCTCGGGGCCACCGCGGTCCTGCCGGCCGATCTCGGCCGCGGCGACCTGATGGACGAACTCGTCCGCCACGGACGCACCATCGAGCGCACCACCATCGCCGGGGCGCTCGGCGGCGATGACACGGTGTCGTGGTCGGGACGCCTCGTGGCGGTCACCGGCGACACCGGCGCAGGGGCCTCGACGCTCGCGATGGCGCTCGCGCAGGGATTCGCCGCCGACGCCCGCCACGGCGGGTCGGTGCTGCTGGCCGACCTTGCGTTGCGGGCCGATCTCGCCATGTACCACGACGCCCGTGACATCGTGCCGGGTCTGCAGGAGATGGTCGATGCGCACCGCACGGGGATCCCGTCGCCGACCGAACTGCGACGGCTGGTCTTCGACACCGACGAGCGCGGCTACCACCTGCTTCTCGGGCTGCGCCGCCATCGGGACTGGGCGGTCCTGCGGCCACGCACCGTCGAGGCGGTGATCACCAACCTGCTGGCCGGGTATCGACGACTCGTCTGCGACATCGAGTGCGATCTCGAGGGCCACGACGAGGTCGGCGCGCTCGAGGTCGAGGAACGCAACCAGCTGTCGCGCCTCGCCGTCGCCCACGCCGATGCCGTCGTGGCGGTCGGTACCCCCGACCTCAAGGGTCTGCACGGCCTGCTGCGCGTCCTCGCCGAGCTGACCGATCACGGTGTCGCCGCCGAACGCATCGTGCCCGTCTGCAACCGTGCGGGCCGGCCCGGGCGAAAGCGTGCCGAGATCAGCGCAGCCTTCGCCGAGCTCGTCGCACCGATCAGCCGCGACATCGCGCCGCCGGTGTTCGTGCCCCACCGTCGCAACCTCGACGCGACGCTGCGCGACGGCCTCGCCCTGCCGGCGCCGATGGTGACCCCGGTGACCGCGGCGGTGGTCGCCGCGCTCGACCGCAATCCCGAACGCCGAGACCCTGTCGGCGGCTCCGAACCGGTGGCCGTCGTGCCCGGGAGCCTGGGCCACTTCGCCGACGAGGACCCGATGGCATGAACGCCACCGACACCGCAATCGCGCCGCTCGTCGAGATCGAGCGTCGTGTCCAGGAACAGGCCAAGCATCAGGTGGTCGACCTCGACACCGCCGATGGCCGGGCCTTCCTGCGAGAACTCGTGCGCCGGCAGATCACCCAGTGGAACGAGGACCACAAGCGGGGCCTGCGTCCCATGGCCCTTGTCGACGTGTCGCATCTGGCGGAGCGGGCCTACCGCAACCTGGCCGAATACGGACCGCTCAGCAGCCTGCTCGACGACGACGACGTCTGGGAGATCATGATCAACGCCCCCGACGCCATCTTCGTACGGCGCCACCAGGGCACCTCGGGGTATCACGACGAGGCGTTCCACGACGACGACCACGTCGTGCGCACCCTCACCAAGCTGCTCGACGATTCCTCGACCGCACACCGCAAGCTCGATCCCGCCGAAGGGCTCCAGGACGCCCAACTCGACAACGGCGCCCGGCTGCACATCGTGCACCAGGACCTCGCCCGGGGCGGGCACCTGATGGTGAACATCCGCAAGTTCACCGGCGTCGCCTACACGTCGCTCGAGCAGCTCGTCGACCGCGACATGATCAGCCGATCCGCTGCGGCGTTCCTGCGGGCAGCGGTGCGGTCGGGTCAGACCATCGTGGTATCGGGCTCGCCGGGCGCAGGCAAGACCACCCTGCTGTCGTGTTGCGCCGCCGAGCTCGACCCAACCAAGCGGGTGGTCATCGCCGAGGAGGTGTTCGAGGCCGACGTGCCGCTGGCCAATGTCGCGAGCATGCAGACCCGGGCCGCCCGTGTCGATCGCGAGCCGGTCGACCTGCGACGGCTCGTGGCCGGGTTCCTCCGCATGGCGCCCGACGTCGCCATCGTCGGCGAGGTCCGCGACCGCGAAGCGTTGCCCCTGCTGCTCACGCTCAGCTCCGGAGTCAGCGGGTTCACCACCATCCACGCCGGCTCGGCCCGCCAGGCGCTGACCCGCCTGCGGTTCGTGGCCCAGCTGGCCGGTTCGGGGGCCGAGCTCCCGTTGTCGGCCCTCAATGCGTTGGTGTCGGAATCGATCGACGTGGTGGTGCACTGCGCCCGCACGGCTGCCGGCCCGCGGGTCACCGAGATCATCGCCGTCGAGGACCTCCAGGGCGGCGCCGACGCCACGCAGTTCACCACCACGCCGGTCTTCGCCCGGCGCACCCACGACGACCCGCTCACCTGGACGGGGCAGCTCCCGGCCCGGGCCCAGCAGGCCTTCACCAGCCACGGCATCGATCTGCGCGACCTGCTCGACGCAGGCGGGCCGCCCGAGGGTCGGCCGTGACCGCGCTGGTGCTGGCACTGGTCGGCGGCCTCGGCGTGCACTACCTCTTCACGGCCGTGGTCTACCGGTGGCGGACGCTCGCGCCGGCGCCGTCCACCGACGCCACTCCCCTGGCGCAGGTGTCGGCTGCGGATCGCTGGCTGGTCCAGGCCGGTCTCGAAGAGGTCGGCGTGGCGCAGTTCGCTGCGGCGACGGCCGGCCTGTTCGCGCTGGGTGCGACGGTCGGCTATGCGGTCTTCGCCGGTGTGCTCCCTGCGCTGATCCTCGGGCTCTTCGCAGCGACGACGCCGCTGGCCTCGTACCGGGTGCGTCGTCGACGCCGTCTCGAACGCGCGCACGAGGCATGGCCGAGGATGATCGAGGAGATCCGGATCATGACCGGCGCCACCGGGCGGTCGATCCCCCAGGCCCTGTTCGAGGTCGGCCGACGCGCCCCCGAGGAGCTGCGCCCCGCGTTCGACGCAGCCCAGCGCGAATGGTTGCTCACCACCGACTTCGATCGCACCCTCGATGTGCTGAAGGCCCGCCTGGCCGATCCGACGGCCGACGCAACGTGCGAGACGCTCCTCATCGCCCATCATCTCGGCGGCACCGACCTCGACCGGCGCCTCGTCGCCCTCGCCGACGACCGCCGCGTCGACGCCCAGGGCCGCAAGGACGCCATCGCCCGCCAGGCCGGTGCCCGTTTCGCCCGATGGTTCACCGTCGTGGTGCCGTTGGGCATGGGGGCGGTCGGCATGTCGATCGGCGACGGACGGGCCGCCTACCGGACCGACTACGGCCAGGTCATGGTCGTGGCCGCGCTGGTGCTCACCATCGTCTGCTGGGTCGCGGCGTCGGCGATCATGTCGCTCCCCCAGGAACAGCGGGCCTTCCCCGAGCGCGACGAGGCCACGTCGTGACCCGCATCGAGACCCTCGCTGCGTTGGGGCTCTTCGTGGGCACGTGCCTGGTGTTGTCGCGCCACCGCTGGTTCGCACGGTCGCCGGTCGTCGAACGACTGCGGCCCTACAGCCCCGGCGGGTTCGGCGTCTCACCGTCGCAGGGCATCTGGTCGGTCGACTCGTTCCGTGAGGTCGTCGCGCCGCTGTCGCGTGGTATCGGCGCTGCGGTGTCGCGTCTGTTCGGGGTCAGCGAGGAGCTCGACATCAAGCTGCGGCGCCTGCACAGCCCGATGGACAGCGGCGAGTTCCGTACCCGTCAGGTCGGATTCAGCCTGGCCGTGGTGATCGTGACCGCCGGAGCAGGCGCCGCGCTCGGTGTGGCTGCGCCCCCCTTGCTGTTGGCGACCATCGCCGCGCCGATGCTCGCGTTCCTCGTGATCGAGCACCGCGTGGTGGCTGCATCGGAGGCACGCCAGGAGCGGCTCCGCCAGGAGCTCCCCGTCGTCGCCGAACAGCTCGGGATGCTCCTGTCCGCGGGCTATTCGCTCGGGGCGGCGCTGCATCGCATCGCCGATCGGGGCAGCGGCGTCATCGCCGAGGACCTCCACCGGGCGATGGGCCGGGTACGCCAGGGCCTCACCGAGACCGAGGCCCTTCGCGAATGGGCCGACCTCGCCGGCGTCGACGCCCTCGATCGGCTCGTCGCCGTGCTGGCCCTCAACCGGGAAGCCGGCGACCTCGGGACCCTCATCGCCGAGGAGTCCCGTGCCGTTCGGCGCGACTCGCACCGGCGCCTCATCGAATCGATCGAACGACGCGACCAACAGGTGTGGATCCCTGTCGCGATCGCAGCGCTCATCCCCGGCACGATCCTCATCGCCGTCCCCTTCGTGCAGGCGATGCGCACGTTCTCGAGCGGCTGATCGCCGCCGTACCCCACTCGCCCACCCACAGACACCGTCGACGAAAGGCCGACCGATGAACAACCCGACCACCACCACCATCCCCGCAGCACGCCGCGCCGCACTGGCCTCGGCGCTGCGGCTCCGGGAGGCGCTCGCCCTTCGGGACCCGAGCCGATCCGAACGCGGCGAGGGCATCGTCTCGGTCGCGATCGCGGTGCTGATCATGGCGGCGCTGGGCGTGGTCGCCTACGGGGCCTTCGACGCCTTGTTCAACAACACCACCACCGCCGCCGAGAGCCAGATCCCGCGCGGCGGGTCGTCGGGCCTGCGTTCACGAGGGCAGGCGCAGGCGGGCTGTTCAGCTCGGTCTTCGGTGTCCTGTTCTTCCTCGTGTTCCTGCTGTTCGCGATGCAGCTGCTGTGGGGCATGTACGCCACCACCGTCGTCACCGCCGCCGCCTACGACGCGGGCAGGACGAGCGCTCGCACCGGCGACCCCGGTGCCGGGGCGGCCCGCTTCGCCCGTTCGATCGGCGGCTACGACGCATCGGTCGCCATCGCAGTCGGCGACGACACCGTCGTCGTCACGGTGACCGGCGAGAACCCCACCCTGTTGCCCGACCGCTTCGCGCGCACGCTGCCGTTCGGCACCGTCGACCGCCGACTGGAGATCCGTCGTGAACAGTTCGTCGACTGACATGCCGGTGCTGGACCGGGACCGGCGGCAGATTCGGCTGCGCGGCCGGCGCTTGCGCGGCGACGACGGCTTCGTCGGCGGTGCCGAGGCGCTGATCTTCGGCGTCGTCGTCTTCGTGGTCGGCGCCCTGCTGATGGCCAACGCCTGGGCGGTCGTCGACGCGAAGATGGCAGTCAGCTCCGCAGCACGCGAAACCGCGCGCACCTACGTCGAGTCCGACGGCGACCTCGCTGCCGCCGACGCCGTCGGCCGGGCCGCATTCGCAGCCACGACGGGCCTCGATCCGGGCCGGCTCGCGTTCGGCGGGGCCACGGGCGCCTTCGAACGCTGCGCCCGGATCACCGTGACCTACCGCTATCAGGTCCCGGCCCTGTCGTTGCCCGGCGGTGTCGGTTGGGGCTCGGGGTTCGAGGTCAGCGCCAGCCACAGCGAGATCGTCGACCCCTATCGCGCCGGTCTCGAAGGCGAGGCCCGATGCCTCACGCCGTGAAACCGCGTGACCGCGGTTCGGTCCTGTTCCTGTTCCCCGTCGGCCTGGTGATCGTCGTCCTGCTCGGTGCGATCGCCGTCGACCTCGGCAACGTGTGGCTGCAGCAACGCCGTCTGGCCGACGCAGCCGACTCGGCGGCCAACGACGCCGTCGCCTTCGGCGTCGACCAGGGCGCGCTGCGCAACAACGGCGAGCTGGTGCTCGACCCGGTGCGCGTCCGCAGCGCCGTCGACCGCTCCGTGCTCGCCCGTGATCTCCCGGCTGCAACCGGCGCTCCCTCGGTGGCCATCGGGACCGACGCCGACGGCGACCCCACCATCGAGGTCCGCCTCGACGGCGACGTCGACCTGATCTTCGGCCGGATCGTGCGCCCCGGCGGCATCGCCATCACCGCCGTCGGTGTGGCCGAGATCGTCGCCGACTGAGAGGGCAGCGTGGATCAGGAGCCGTCGCGATCCCGACGCACGGCGGGTTCGCCGCCGCCCACGCCGAAGTCGAGACCCCACACGCTCATGCCGGTGGCGGAGGTGTCGATCTCCACCCGAGCGGGATCGTCGGTCTCGATGGGCTCACCCATGGCACGCACGGCCGTCACCACACCGTCGACGGAGACCGCGACCGTGTAGGTCGCCGTGGGCCGCAGGTTGGACACCGCATAGGTGCCGTCGGTTCCGGTGACGGCCGTTGCGGCCACAGAGCCGTCCTCGCGTGACAACTCGATGGTGGCACCGGCAACACCCTGCTCCCAGGGGGCGAAGCGGCCGTCGCCGTCGTCGTCGAGCCAGATCCGTCCGTGCACCTGGATCCCAGCCCGCCAGCCCGAGGCCTCGGCTGCCGGGTCGGCGATCGGGACCTCAGACGCTGCGATGGCGCCCACGGCTCCGACCCAGGGCGATGCCGCGCCCCCTGGTTTCCAGACCAGACCGAGATCGAGCGAGCAGGTCTCCCCGATGGTCGGGGCTTCGCCCGCTTCGTTCAACAACCGCGGTCCGGGCCAGAGCCCTGCATCGGCCAGCGATCCGGCATCGACGATCGTCACCGCCGCAACAGCCGGCGAATCGAGCGCCAGGGACCATGAGCCATCCGAGGCAACCGGGAGTCGGCGACCGACGCCCGTGTCTGTCTCGACCAGGACCTCGATCCCGTCGTAGTCGTGCTCGGGATCCCACGGGTCGGCGATGGCGTTGCCGTCGCCATCGACGAACACCCGACCCGAGAACGCATCGCAGTGCCCAGGCTCGGTGAACGATCCCCGGCTCGCGACGATGGTGCGATCGGGCCGGGCGCTGTCGAACGGCGACGTGTCGGGCGCGACGCCCTCGAAGAGCACCGATGCGAGCACGACGACGCCGTAGCCCACCACGATGGCCACTGCGACCACCAGCGACATGACCAAGGGCCGGTAGACCGCCGCCCCGGCGAACACCTGCGGCGCCGGCGCCACCTTGGCCACCACACGCGGCGGGTCGGTGGTGAGATCGATCTCGATGTCGGTCGCGTCGCCCACCAGCGCCTCGATCGGCTCCGGCTCGACATCGCGCCGCGCCCCCGACCGCTCCTGGAGCCGTGGCCGATCCGGGGCGGCAGGCGTGACCGCTCCGTCGGTGTCGGTGCCGGCATCGGCGTGGGTGTCCGAGTCGCCATGGGGGGACACGGTGCTCACGAGTTCGACTCCTTCACGCTGCAACCTCGGTTTCGACGGCGTCGGGCCGGGGCTCCGCGTCGCCTGCGGCGCGCAGGTTGCCGACGCGCTGTTGCACGCCCCAGGTCTGGCGCCGGCCCGTCATCGCCTTGCGCACCGAGACCAATGTGACCAGATGCATCAGCGGTCGATACACCAGCTGCTGCAGCGGAACCCGGAGCGCATCGCGGCGGCTGTCACCGTCGAGTCGCGCCGCCACCAGCCCGGCCACCGCGCCCACGGTGGCGATGATCATCCACGACAGCGCTGCCAACCGCCACCGACCCACGGCGACGTTGGCCAACAACACGATGTCGATGATCGGAGCGAGCACCGCCAGCAGGTAACCGGACACCGCCATGTAGGGCATGGCGAAGCGGCCGATCTGGGCGCCGCTCCCCCGATCGAACGCAGCGTCGCGGTGCTTCCAGAGGGCCTGGAGCGTGCCGAACGTCCAGCGAACCCGTTGGTTGTAGAACGCACGCCACGTCGACGGCGCCTCGGTCCACGCCCGGGCCTGTGGTGCGTACTCGACCCGCCAGCCGCCGCGCCCCACGGCGATGGTGAGGTCGGTGTCCTCGGCCAGGGTGTCGGTGGAGACGAACCCCGCCTCGCGGACGGCGGACCGGCGCCAGGCACCGATCGCGCCCGGCACCGTGGTGATGAGGCCCGCCGGCGCCAACAACCGGCGTTCGAGGCTCGACGCCAACAGGTACTCGCTCACCTGCAAACGGGTGAGCAACCGGTCGGGGTTCCCGATCTTGGGATTGCCCGACACCGCGCCGACCTCGGGATTCGCGAACGGAGCGGCGATGGTCGCGATGGTCGAGGGTTCGAGCACGGTGTCGCCGTCGATCATCACCACGACCTCGCCGGTGGCGTGACCCAGCCCGACATTGAGCGCCGAGGCCTTGCCGCCGTTTCCCTTCGCGATGAGGCGGGTGCGTGGGAGGCGGAGGTCGCGCACGACATCTGCCGTCGCGTCGGTGGAACCGTCGTCCACGACGATGACCTCGAGGTCGTCGTGGTCGCTCGCCTCGATCGACCGGAGCGTGGCGGCGATCCCGATGGCCTCGTTGTAGGCGGGCACGATGACCGTGACCCGCCCGCTGTAGCAGGCATGGCGAGGTTCGTGACGACGACGGCGGTCCCGGATGGCGATGACGATCAATGCGCTCATCCGCAGCAGGTAGAGCGAGAGGTAGGCGATCGCGGCGACGACGGCCACCCGCTCGACGAGCGAGGAGAGCCACAGCACCGCCACGAGCGTCGAGGCCTGGAACCGGTCCCAGGGACTCGCCGAGCCCACCACCGACTGTCCGGTGGCCTCGGCGACGACCTCGCCGACCGTTGCGAAGCGGTACCCCGCCGCGTCGAGACGCTCGATGAGCGGATCGAGCAGTTCGACGGTGCGCCCCCGGGGGCCACCGCCGTCGTGCAGGGTGATCATGGCCCCAGCGCCAGCGGGCGGGATGGCCTGGGCCAGGATCTCTTCGGTCGACAGCGACAGGTCGTAGTCGGCGGGCGACAGGTCGGTCGTCACGACGCGCCAGCCCATGTCCAGCGCGGCCTGCGCGCTGGCCATCTCGTCAGGGTTGAGCGAGTCGATACGGCTGGAGTACGGGGGCCGGTAGAGGTCGGTCTCGATCCCGGTGGCGTCGATGATGGCCAGGCGGGCCAGATCGAGCTGCAGCCGCAGCTGGCGCTCGTCGAGGCGTCCCATCTCGAAGTGGAAGTGGGTGTGGTTGCCGATCTCGTGACCCCGGGCGACGACCTCCCGGGCGATGGCGGGGTTGGTGCGCACCTGTTCGCCGACCATGAAGAACGTGGCCGGCACACCGTGACGGTCGAGGACGTCGAGCACCGGGAGCGTCCAGCGGGGATCGGGGCCGTCGTCGAAGGTGAGCACCACCGTGCCCGGCGGGACCTCGATGCCCTGGGTCATGTCGTGGCCCGTCGAGATCACCGGCGTGGCGTCGAGGTCGTCGTTGAAGACGACGTCGGGCGACCCGTTGGGCGACGGGGAGCCCACGATCGCGTCGGCCTGATGGCGGATCATCGTGCCGAGCGCCAAGACCCCCACCGCCGCGACGATGACCAGGCGCGTCGACCACAGCGTTGCGCTGCGTGCCGTTCGCCGGATCCACGGCTCGTCGGCCAGTATCTGCCGCACCGCTCGTGCGACGACACGCGTCAGATCAGAAGTTCTTGCCCGCTTGCCCATGTCCGCCCGGACCCTGCCCGCTCTCGTTGCGGCACCTCGGGGTGCCTGGCGGCGAACCTAGTGCAGACGATCTGCGGCTTGCGGGCCCTGTTGCGCGATTGTCATGGAATTGATGACTGTGGACGCCCGAACAGCGCCTTGTCAGGCGATGTCGACCAGGATCTTGCCGACGTTGGCGTTGGCCTCCATGTGGCGGTGGGCAGCGGCGATGTCGTCGAGTGCGAAGCGGCTGTCGATCACGGGCCGAGCCCGGCCTGCGTCGAACAGCGGCAGCACTTCCGCGGCGAATCGCTGCGTGATCGCGATCTTCTCCTCGAGCGGACGCGACCGCAGGACGGTGCCGATCAGCCGGACGCGTCGGCGCAACACCACGCCGAGATCGACCTCGGTCGCTCCCCCACCCATCACCCCGACCTGGATGATCGTGCCCTTCTCGGCGACCGCCGCCAGGTTCCGCTTCAGGTAGTCGCCGCCGATGACGTCCAGGACGACGTCGACGCCGCGCCCGGAGGTGAAGGCCACCGCCGCCTCGGCGAAGTCCTCGCTGCGGTAGTCGACGGCCAGATCCGCGCCGAGCTCGCGACAGGCGTCGAGCTTGGGCGCCGATGCGGTGACGATCACGAACGCCCCCATCGCCTTGGCGATCTGGATGGCCGCCGTCCCCACCCCGGAGGCTCCGGCGTGGACCAGGGCCGTGCGTCCCGAGGTCAGGCCCGCTTGCGCCACCATTGCGTCGAACGCGGTGATCCACACCTCGGGGATCGCGGCGGCGTCGCCGAGCCCGACCGAGGCCGGTACGGCCATCGCCTGGCGCTCGTGGACGGCCAGGTACTCGGCGTCGGCGCCGCCACCGACGATGCCCATCACCTCGTCGCCGACGGTGTGGGCCCTCACGCGTTCGCCGGCCGCGACGACGGTGCCCGCGAACTCCATGCCGGGGATCTCGTGCGTCATCGGCGGACCCGGATAGAAGCCCATGCGCTGCAACAGATCGGCGCGGTTGAGCGCCGTCGCCCGCACGGCCACGAGCACCTCCTCGGGCCCCGGTTCGGGCACCGGGACCTCGGCGATCCGCAGGACGTCGGGTCCGCCCTTGTCGGTGAGCACCACCGCACGCATGGCCGAAGGCACCGCGGTCGTCGATGTCGACAGATCGCTCATGCCTCGACCACCCGGGCGCGCAGCTCGTACTTGAGGACCTTGCCCGACGCGTTGAGCGGCAGGGCGTCGACGACCTCGACGCGGCGCGGCACCTTGTAGTTGGCCATCTCCTCCCGACACCACGCCCGTATGGCCTCGGGCTCGGGCTCGGCGCCCGGTGCGGGCACCACGAACGCGCAGCCGACCTCGCCGACACGCTCGTCGGGGATCCCGACGACCGCCACCTGGCCGATGTCGGGATGCGCCAGCATGATGCCCTCGATCTCGGCGGGGTAGACGTTGAACCCGCCGTTGATGAACATGTCCTTCTTGCGGTCGGTGATGTCGATGTTCCCGGCGTCGTCCATGACCGCGATGTCGCCGGTGTGGAGCCAGCCGTCGGCGTCGATGGCCTCGGCGGTCTGCTCGGGATCGTCGAGGTAGCCCACCATGACGTTGTAACCCCGCACGACCACCTCACCGGGGGTGCCTCGCTCGACCTCGACACCATCGTCGTCGACGATGCGCACCTCGATGCCGGGCATGGCCCGCCCCGAGGTCGTGGCGATGATCTCGGGGTCGTCGTCGTGACGGCACATGGTGGCCAGCCCCGAGCCCTCGGTGAGGCCGTAACCGGTCACGACCTTCTCGAAGCCGAGGCGATCGCGCATGGCGAGGATCATCTCGACGGGGATGGTCGCCGCCCCGGTGACAGCGAGGCGCAGCGACGACACGTCGTAGCTGTCGAGGTCGGGGTGGTTGAGGATCGTCTGGTAGATGGCCGGGGGCCCGGGCAGCATCGTGATGTGGTCGCGCGGCACCCGCTCCATGACGGCCGCGACGTCGAACACCGGGTGCGGCAGCATCGTCGCCCCCTTCATCAGCGACGCCAGCACGCCGGCGTTGAGCCCGAACGAGTGGAAGAACGGGTTGATGATCAGGTAGCGATCGCCGGCCTCGAGCCCGATGATGTCGGCCCAGTCGTTGTAGCCACGACAGACCGCCGCGTGCGTCAACATCGCGCCCTTCGGCGCCCCGGTGGTGCCGGAGGTGAACATGATGTGGCAGAGATCGTCGCCGTCGACGCCGTCCCAGCGGCGCTGGGCCTCGGCCTCGTCGACGGTGTCGGCACGCTCCATGAACTCGGCGAATCCGACACAGCCGTCGGGCACCGCGCCGCGCAGCACCACCGTTTCGCGCAGGCCCGCGCCTGCGTCGGCCGCGGCCAGCAGCGCCACGTAATCGGTGTCGAGGAAGTCGGTGACGCAGAACAACAGCTCGGCCCCGGACCGCTCGAGCACGTAGCCGGCCTCGCGGCCCTTGAACCGGGTGTTGATCGGCACCAGCGCTGCGCCTGCACCATGGGCACCGAGCGCTGCGACCGCCCACTCCCAGGTGTTGGGCGCCCAGACAGCCACGCGGTCGCCGGGCCCGACGCCCGAGGCGATCATCGCCCTGGCTGATCGGTGGACGGCGTCGGCGAAGCCGACGAAGTCGAAGCGGGTGTCGCCGTCGATGAATGCCTCGGCGTCACCGAAGCGGGCGGCTGCGTCGTCGACCAGCTGGGGAATCGTCTGCCATGGGGCCATGGCGCCGGAGGATAATCCGCTCGGACATCCGGAGGCGTCGAGCGCACCGGACCCGCCCGGGACACTCCCCCTCCAAGAGGTCCCGGGCGGGTCCGACGGGGCGCCGGGCAGGTGGCGCCGAACCGTTTCCGACGTGCCTCAGGTGAGCAGATTTCGTGGCTCATGGGTACGCGACCGGCCGAATCGTCATCAAACCGCCGGTCGGTCGTCATATGCGCAGACGCGGGCCCACTCCCGCACCAGGGGCGTCCGGACGCTCACGCAGGGCGACACGGTGCCGACAGATGACCGATGACCGACACCGCACGATCCGGCGCGCTCGACCTCACCGTCGCCCCGCCTCGCCGCGCCGGCGCCGCCGGTCGTCGGCGCCGCCGCCTGACCATCTACTGCGCTGCATCGGCGCTGGCGGTCCTCACCCTCGGCCTGCCCGTCGAACGGGTGGTCACCCTCGTCTGGCTGTTCGGTCTGCTCGTCGTCGCGGTCACCGCGGACTCGTCCGAACGGCTGCGGCCGCTGGTGCGCGACTGGGGCCTGTTCGCCGTCCTCCTGTTGGCCTACCGCTACTCGGCGGGGCTCGCCGACGGGGTCGGCCGCCCGGTGTTGATGGCCGGCCTGGTCGACGCCGACCGCATCGTCGGGTTCGGCGAGGTACCCACCGTGCGGCTCCAGCAGGTCTTCGACCAGACGGGCACCGCACCGTTGTGGCAGGTGCCGCTGTCGTTCGTGTACGTCTCGCACTTCTTCGCCGTGCTCGTCGCCGCCGCGCTGCTGTGGCTGCGGGACCGCCCGTCGTGGGTCGCCTACACCAAACGCCTCCTCAGCCTCGGCGTGCTCGCCGTCGTGACCTACGTCCTGGTGCCGGCGGCGCCACCGTGGATGGCCGCCGACGAGGGCCTCATCGACCCCATCGTCCGCTCGTCGTTCCTCGGGTGGGAACGGGTCGGGCTCGGCATCGTCGAACCGGTCATCGAGCAGGGTCGGGCGGTCGCCAACCCGGTCGCAGCGCTGCCATCGATGCACGCCGGGTTCGCCGCGTTCCTCGCGGCGTTCTTCTGGTCGCGGACCGGCGCGGCCGGTCGGGTGCTCTGGGCCTGCTACGCCCTGGCGATGGGGTTCACCCTCGTCCTGACCGGCGAACACTGGGTCGTGGATGTCTTCGCGGGCTGGCTCTACGTGGCGGTGGTGATGGGCGGCTGGGCCCTCTTCGACCGGCGACACCCGCCACGGTCCGCAGCCGACGACGGTGGTCGGTCCCCGGTGATCGCCGCCGAGTAGGATCTGGCCCCATGGCCATGTCGCGCTCGACTCAACGGATCATCGCCACCCTGCTCGTCTTCGTGATGATCGCAAGCGTCCTCGCAGCGATCTTCGCGGGACAGAGCGCGGGCGGATGACCCCCACCACCGCCGGTACCGATCTCATCTTCGAACCGGCCGCCTACACCGACGGTCCTCCCCACGATCGGTTCACGTGGCTGCGCGCCAACGATCCGGTGCATCGCGCCGTCACGCCCGACGGCACCGAATGCTGGGCCATCACCCGCCACGCGGACGTCGTCGACGTGTCCCGGCGGACCGAGGTGTTCTCGGCCGCGGAAGCCGGGGTCGTCCTGCAGGACCTCGAGGGGGACAGCCTCGCGTCGATGCGCAAGATGCTGCTCGCCATGGATCCCCCCACCCACGGCCTCATCCGTCGACAGGTCTCGGGCGAGTTCCGGGCCCGGGTCATCGCCGGGCTCGAGCCGCGCATCCGCGCCATCTGCGCCACCATCATCGACGCCGGGCTCGAACGCTCCGCCGATGCGGGCGAGGTCGACTTCGTGCACGACGTGTGCTCGTTGCTGCCCTCGCAGATCCTGGGCGAACTGATGGGGCTTCCCGCTGCCGACTGGCCGAAGCTGCACGCCATGGCCGAACGCAACAGCGGCGGCCAGGATCCCGACATCAACCCCGATCCCGCCGACGAGCGCAGCGCCTCGATCGAGATGGCGCTCTACGCCATGGCCTTCGCCGCCGACCGGCGCCAGATGGCCGAACAGCCGGCCGATCTGACCACGGTCATCCTCGCCACCGAGGTCGACGGCGCCCCGATGACCGATCCGGACTTCGGCGCGTTCTTCGTGCAGCTCGTCACCGCCGGCAACGACACCACCCGCACCATGTTGTCCTCGGGGCTCGACGTGCTGCTCGACCACCCCGATCAACTGGCCATGCTCCGTGCCGACCCCGGCGCCATCCCCGGCGCGGTCGAGGAGATCCTGCGCCACGCCAACCCGTTGCACTACTTCCGCCGCACGGCCATCGCCGACACCCGCGTCGGCGAGACGCCCATCGCCGCGGGCGAGAAGTTGGCGATGATGTACACATCGGCCAACCGCGACGAGGACGTCTTCACCGATCCGCACACCTTCGACATCACCCGGGACCCCAACCCCCACCTGTCGTTCGGTATCGCCGAACACTTCTGCCTGGGCGTCCACCTCGCCCGGCTCGAGGGCCGCGTGTTCTTCGAGGAGCTGCTGTCGCGCTGCGGGTCGATCGAACGCACCGGCACCACCGCCCGCCAGCACAGCAACCTGAACAACTCGCTCAAGCGCCTGCCGGTCTGCCTCCACCCCAGCGCCTAGGCCCCGGAGATCCGATGACGCCTGCGGTCGTCGAGCTCGAACGCTGCGACGCGGCCTTCGAGATCGTCACCTACGACCACGACCCCGCAGCTGCGAGCTACGGGACCGAAGCGGCCGAGGCGCTCGGTGTCGACGGGTCGGAGGTGTTCAAGACCCTCGTCGCCGAACTCGACACCGGCGAGCTCGTCGTCGGCGTGGTCCCGGTCATCTGCCAGCTCGACCTGAAGGCCATCGCCCGGGCCGCGGGGGCGAAGAAGGCGACGCTCGCCGACATCGCCCTGGCCGAGCGCCGCACCGGCTACGTTGCCGGCGGGATCAGCCCATTCGGCCAGCGCATGCGGCATCGCACGTTCGTCGACGAGAGCGCCGAGCTGTGGGACCGGGTCCATGTCAGCGGAGGGCGGCGTGGCATGGAGGTCGTGATCGAGCCCACTACCTTCACCGAGGTGCTCGACGCCGTGTTCTGCGATCTGACCGGGGCGGCCCCGTGACCGAACGGCCCGTACCCCATCTGTCCACCGAGGAGTTCCGCCGTCTCGGCTACCGGATGATCGACTGGATCGCCGACTACCTCGACGGTCTCGAGGACCATCCGGTCACCCACCAGGTGTCCCCGGGCCAGGTCCGCGCCATGGTTCCCGATCGGGCGCCCGAGGGGCCCGAGTCCATGGAAAGCGTGCTCGACGATCTCGACCGGGTGGTGATGCCGGGCATCACCCACTGGCAGCACCCGGGTTGGTTCGCGTACTTCCCGGCGTCGTCGTCGCCGGCGTCGGTGCTCGGCGAGATCGCCGCTGCCGGTCTGGGTGTGCAGGGCATGCTCTGGTCCACCAGCCCCGCGGTCACCGAGATCGAGTCCGCAGTCCTCGACTGGCTCGTCGAGCTGCTCGGGCTGCCCGATGCCTGGCGCATCGACACCGGCCCCGGCGGCGGGGTCCTGCAGATGAGCGCCTCCGACGCCACCCACACCGCGTTGGTCGTCGCCCGGATCCGGGCCCGCAGCGCCGGCCACGACACCGATCGCCTGGTGGCCTACGGCTCGGCCCAGGCGCATTCGTCCATCGAGAAGGGCGCCCGGGTGGCCGGCTACGGCCACATCCGTTCGGTGCCGGTCGACGACCGTCATGCCATGTCGGTCCCGGCGCTCGAGGCGATGATCGCCGAGGACCGGGCGGCCGGGCTGGTGCCGACGTGGGTGTGCTCGGCGGTGGGGACCACCGCGACCACCGCCGTCGACCCGGTGCGAGCGATCGGCGCCGTCGCCGCCGCCGAGGGCATGTGGCACCACGTCGATGCCGCCTATGCGGGCACGGCGATGGTGTGTCCCGAGCTTCGCCATCACCAGGACGGCCTCGAGTTCGTCGACAGCTACACCACCAATCCGCACAAGTGGCTGCTCACGAACTTCGACTGCTCGGCGTTCTGGGTGGCCGACCGGTCGACCCTGGTCGACGCCCTTTCCATCACGCCGCCGTATCTGCGCAACGCCGCCACCGACACCGGCGCGGTGATCGACTACCGCGACTGGCACGTCCCGCTGGGTCGTCGTTTCCGGGCGCTGAAGCTGTGGTTCGTGCTGCGCTCCTATGGTGCCGAGGGGCTGCGGGCCCACATCCGCAACCACCTCGACTGGGCCCGCATGCTCGAACGCCACGTCGTCGATCACCCCCGCCTGGAGCCGGCGGCACCGACACCGTTCGCGCTGGTGTCGTTCCGCCACGTCGACGGCGACGACGCCACCACAGCACTCGCCGCGGCCATCAACGCGTCGGGATCGGCCTATGTCACCCCCAGCGTCATCGACGACCGAGCGTTCATCCGCGTGTCGATCGGCTCGACCTGGACCGAACGCCGCCACGTCGACCAGCTCTGGGAGCTCATCGACCGCGAGGCCTGACCGCTGGGGTCAAGTCGTGCTTTCAACCAACTCGGCACGCAGCGGCACCAGGCTCGACGGCCTGGAGTTGGTTGAAAGTACGACTTGACCCCAGTAGTCCCGGACCCCAGTAATGCCTTCAGCCGACCTCGGCGATGAAGCCGGCGGCGCGGTCGAGGAAGCCCTTGCGGTCGAGGTCGAGGCCGCGACCGATCGAGCTCAGCATGACCGGGGCACAGCTGACCCCGAGGTCGGCCAGCTCGGCGAGGCGTTCGCGGTAGCGGACGCCGTCGAATCGGTCGGTGCCGTAGCGGCCGGCGTCCCAGGGTTCCATGGCGATGACCGGCTCGCCGGCCCGTCCGGCTTCCTGCCAGGCCACGCGCAGCAGCTCGATGCGCGCCGCGAGGTCGTCCATCGTCTGGATCGACGCGGTCTTCACGAAGTCGGCCATGCCCTTCGGCGTGGCGATGGGCATCCAGCCGTCGCCGAGGGTGGCGACCCGGCGGAGGGCTCGACGGCTGTTGCCCCCGACCCAGACCGGCGGCGCGGTGACGCCATCGCGCTCGACCGGGGTCGGCAGCCCGAGCACGCCCTCGGCTCGGTACCCGGCGCCCTCGGCGTGCACCGGCTCGCCGCTCCACGCCTGGCGCATGACGGCGAGGTGTTCGTCGAGGACGTCGTTTCGGTGCTCGAAGTCGACGCCGAGGGCGTCGAACTCGCCCTCGAGGTACCCGGCGCCGGTGCCCATGATGACGCGCCCGCCGCTCATCGAGTCGAGCGTCGCGATGGCCTTCGCCGCGACGAACGGGTTGCGGTAGGCGACGATGAACAGGTTGGTCATGAGCGCGAGCCGGGTGGTGGCTCCTGCCGCCACGGCCAGGACGACCATGGGGTCGAGGGTGTGGTGCCCGCCCGATGCGATGAAGTCCTGCGGTGGTGCAGGATGGTCGGTGACGAACACCCCGGCGTAGCCGAGCGCCTCGGCGGTCGCCGCCATCTCGGCGACGGCGTCAACAGTCCCGAACTCGTCGCGGGCTTCGACATGATCGGTGGGCAGGCCCAGGATGAGGTCCATGTCAGTCCCGCCGATCCCAGGCGCCGAGCACGTCGGGGCCCGTGAGGAAGTCGTCCAGTGGCACCTCGAAGGTCCGCAGCGCCATCGACACCAGCGTGTACTGACCGACCGTGAACACCAGGTCCATGAGCTGCTGGGTGCTCCAGTGCCCGGCCAGCGCCGCCCAGGTGGCGTCGCCGATGCGGTGGTCGTGGTGCAGCTCGTCGGCGGCGGCGAGGATCAGCCGGTCGAGCTCGGACCAGCCCTCGGCGTCGGGACCGGCCCCGATGCGGTCGATCTCGTCGCCGGTGAGGCCGGCTTCGGTTCCGATGACGACGTGCTGGGCCCACTCGTACTGCGAGCCGCACAACCAGCCGATCCGCAGGATCGCCAGCTCACGCTCGCGCGGCGGCAGGGTCGACTTGGCCAGGATGTGGTTGGCGAAGACCATCCAGCGCCGTGTCAGGTCCGGGTGCTGGGCCATGGTCCGGAAGACGTTCCAGGCCCGGTCCTCGTCGAGCATCGGCGCCAGGACGGCGCGGGCGGCATCGGAGAGCTCGTCGTCGGCGAGCGGTGGAATCCGTGGTGCGGGCATCGCCAGGTTGTAGCACGGGCGGATCCGCCCCGATCAGATGACCGCGCGGTCGTCATCGGGCTCGTCGGTCTCGATGGCGCCGCGACGCGGACGCAACAGCGCGACCATCGCGATGACAGCGACACCGCCCACGGACAACAACACGACCGGGGCGTTGGCGTTGGCCGCCGCATCGGGATCGAAGTCGAACAGGTGGCCGCCGTCGTTGAGGTCGCCGTCGTAGGACAGCACCTGGTACCGCAGCACGTAGCTGCCCGGCTCGGGGGTGTGGGGCACCGTGGCCCGCAACGTGAACGCGTCGACGTGTTCGGGAGGACCGATGGTGATGTCGGTGCCGTCGGGGGTCTGCAGCGCCAGCAGCGTCGACTCGCCGTCGTTGATGATGGGATCGCCGAAGCGCAGCACGATCTCGTCGAGCGAGGCCACCCGCTCGCCCTGGTCGGGTGTGGCCTCGACGAGGGTCGAATGCGCCGAGACCGACGTCGCAGCGGCCATCACGAGTACCAGGACTCCGACCACGAGCACGAGACGGCGAAGGACCACGGTGAGAGCACGCATGCGTCGATTCAACCACGGCGGGCAGGCGTCGAGGGCGCGTGCCCGCCGAAGCGGGTGGGACGACCGCAGGCCATTCATGCAACTGCGGGGCCGGCCCCCCATGGCTGCAGCCCCGCAGTGCATGAGCCGGACGCCGTTGCCGACGCCGACACCTTGCTGGACTGGTCACCCCCTGACCAGTGAACAGACGGTAGTCACGGCCTGAACGAACATGCAAATGCCGACAGTTGTCCGCCCCTTCACCGACCGTTGACGGCACCGCGGCTCATGTCGGGACCGTGGCTCACACGTCGAGCTTGAGGACCCTGGCCGCGTTCTCGCGGAGGAACTTCGGCCAGACATGGTCGCGGAACGGCACGTGAGGCAGCTGCTCGAAGATCGTGTCGATGTGCAGCCCCATGGGGAAGTACCCCGCGTAGATGATCTTGTCGGCGCCGCGGGTGTTGGCGTAGTCGATGATCGCCTTGGGGTAGTACTTCGGGGCGAACGCCGAGGTCGAGTAGTGCAGCCCCGGCCACTTGAGCATCAGCTTCACCGCCAGCTCCTCCCAGGGCTCACAGCCGTGACGGGTCACGAACACCAGCTCGGGGAAGTCGTACATGACCCGGTCGATGCGCTCGACGTGCTGGGGAGCGAATGGCACCCGCGGCCCGGGGATGCCGGCGCAGCAGAAGATGGGGATGTCGAGCTCGCAGCAGAGCGCATAGATCGGGTACATCAACGGGTCGTCGATGGCCACCTGGGGGTCGCGCCCCGCAGGAAACGCCGTGACGGCCCGCAGATACCCGTCGGCGTGCAGGCGGCGCAGCGTACGGATCGAGCCCATCACGTCGTTGGGGTCGGGCTCGTGGGCCCCGACGAACCGGTCGGGGTGCTCGTCGATGGCGCGACGCGCCGGCGACTTCACGTCGTCGTCGCCGACACCGATCATGGCGATCTCGATGCCGTGCTTGTCCATGTAGGGCAGCACGAAGTCGGCGCCCTCGAGCTCGTCGGGCTCCTCGACCGCCACGGGCTCGCGTGCCTGGTCGCTGAAGGGCACGTCGCGGAACATGTACTGCGCCGGGAAGTTCATCGCGGCCGAGTCGGCGTCCTTGACGCCGGTGAGGTTGGCGTACTGGACCTTTGCGCCCGGCCCGGCGCGGGTCCCCATCATCGTCTCGATGACGGCGACGCCGCTGGGCAGGGAACTCGAGGTTGGCTTGGGCATCACCCGATTCCAGCACACATCTGACGCACCGTCAGACGATGCGGATCGGTCGGTGCCGGCGGCGAGGCCTCAGCCCGACGCTCGGTGGGAATCCTGGCCGGCGGCGTTGCCCACCCGATGGTTGGCGACCAACGGCCCGGCGACCCAACCACACAGGTGGACGTCGGCTTCGCGTATGTCGCCTTCGATCCAGCGGCCGTCTTTGGCGAAGACGCCCCGGCGATCGCCGTCGGTGACGACGATGGTGCCTTCCTGGTCGCCGCGCTCGTAGAGCGCTCCGGTGAAGGGATGGCGGATACCGAGCATGGTCAGTCCCCCTCGACCCATTCGGTCAGCTTGTCGTGGAGCCAGCGGACCTTGGCCTCCTGGTAGTTCCCCAGGGTGACGCCGGGCTTGCGTGTGGTCTCGAGGCCCTTCTGGACCCTCGGCATGTTGTAGAGGTCCTGGTCGAACACCTTGCCGAGCATGCCGAGCTCGGCGGCGTCGGAGAAGATCTCGTGGTCCTCGAGCCAGTGGATCGGCGCCGGCGGCGGCTTCTGCTCGCCCTCCCATGGCGACAGGAAGATGCACTCCATGATGCAGCTGCGATGGTCGTCGCCGTTGGGGCGGAAGCGGTACACGATGCGGTTGAACGCACCCCACGGATGGAAGTTGGGGAACAGCGTGTAGTCGATGCTGTCCATCAGCTCGGCGTCGGACATGATCTCGGCCCGCTCGCCTGCTCCCATCTCCTTCCACCGCACCCGCGCCATCGCTGCGGCGACAGCGCGCATCGTGGAGCCGTCGGGAACGGTGACGGGCA
>JBKAGO010000009.1:0-38081 GCA_046290435.1 Acidimicrobiales bacterium | reverse complement strand
GGGCCCCCGGGGGGGCCCCCCACCGACGCGTTTTGGCCGATGCACCGCTGCGGCCGCGAAACGCCTTTGCCCGGCCCGGGCCGACCAACAAGGATGGACCCCGTGAGTAACTGGACCCCTGACTCGTGGACACGTTTCCCCGCAGCGCAACAGCCCGACTGGCCCGACGCAGGGGCGCTCGATCACGCCCTCAAGCTCATCGCGGGATATCCGCCGCTCGTGTTCGCGGGCGAGGCGCGCACGTTGCGCGAGGACCTCGCCGAGGTGTGCGAGGGGCGAGCGCTGTTGCTCCAGGCAGGTGACTGTGCAGAGTCCTTCGACGCGCTGTCGGCGGATTCGATCCGCGACAAGCTGCGGGTGATCCTGCAGATGGCCGTGGTGTTGACGTACTCCACCGGTCTGCCGACGGTGAAGGTCGGCCGTATCGCGGGGCAGTTCGCGAAGCCGCGTTCGAGCGATACCGAGACCCGAGACGACCTCGAACTCCCGTCGTTCCGGGGCCACATCGTCAACGACATGGGCTTCGATCCCCAGAGCCGGGCGGCCGATCCGGCGCGTCTGATCCAGGCCTACAACCAGAGTGCGAGCACCCTCAACCTGTTGCGTGCCTTCACCCGCGGCGGTTTCGCGGATCTCAATCGTGTGCATGCGTGGAACCAGGAGTTCGTCGAGGCCAGCCCGGTCGGTGAGCGCTACCGCGAGATCGCCGACGGCATCACGTCGGCGTTGGCGTTCATGCGGGCCTGTGGCATCTCCCCCGAGGATCACGCCCAGCTCCACCAGGTCGATTTCTACACCAGCCATGAGGCGCTGCTGTTGGGCTACGAGCAGGCGCTCACCCGCCGTGATTCGATCTCGGGCGACTGGTACGACTGTTCGGCGCACATGCTCTGGATCGGCGAACGCACCCGTCAGCTCGACGGTGCTCACCTCGAGTTCCTGCGTGGAGTGCACAACCCGTTGGGCTGCAAGCTCGGCCCGACTGCGACCGGCGACGATGCCCTGGCCATCTGCGAGCGCCTCAATCCGGACCGCATCCCTGGCCGGCTGACGTTGATCACCCGTTTCGGTGCAGACAAGGTGGCAGAGGGGTTGCCACCCATCCTCGAGGCCGTTCGCGATGCGGGTCACCCGGTGGTGTGGGCCTGCGATCCGATGCACGGCAACACCTTCACAGCGCCCAGTGGTCGCAAGACGCGTCATCTCGATGCCGTTCTGGCCGAGTTGGGCGGGTTCTTCGACGCGCATCACGAGGCAGGCACCTGGGCGGGGGGCATCCACGTCGAGTTGACCGGTGACGACGTCACCGAGTGCCTCGGTGGTGGTGACGCCCTGAGCGACGAGGACCTCGGCCTGCGCTACGAGACCATGTGCGATCCACGGCTCAATGCGGCCCAGGGCCTCGATCTGGCCTTCATGATGGCCGAGCGCCTCCGCGGTTAGCCGTCTCGCTGGCGACGGGCGGAGCGACCGCCCGTACATTCCTGAATAGTTGACTGGTCCGGTCGGGTTTGATAGACAGTAAACCCGATCGGAATAGTCATGTTTCATCTCCGATCATCCGTCCCCCGTGATCCGGAGCCCCCATGATCGACATCACCCTCGACGGCGCGCCGTTGGCCGACCCCGAGATGCTCGCCGACATCGAGAAGTTCGAGACCCAACTCGCCCGCTACCTCGACGGCGATCTCGCCGAGGATGCCTTCCGTGTCTTCCGCCTCAACAACGGCATCTACGGCCAGCGTCAGGGTGGCACCAACCAGATGGTCCGCATCAAGGCACCGGGTGGGCGCCTCACCCCGGCCCAGCTCGACATGTTCGCCCACGTCGCCGAGACCTACAGCCGGGGGTGGGGACACATCACCACACGCCAGAACCTCCAGTTCCACTTCGTGGAGCTCACCGAGGTGCCCGCGCTGCTGCGCGAACTGGCCACGGTCGGGCTGACGTCTCGTGAGGCATGCGGCGACACCGTGCGCAACATCCAGGCCTGTCACCTCGCCGGCGCCTGCCCCCATGAGGTGCTCGACGTCACGCCATGGGCCGAAGCTGCGTTCCGCCACTTCCTTCGCAACCCGATCGGCCAGCGCCTGCCCCGCAAGTTCAAGATCAACTTCTCCGGCTGCGCCACCGACTGCGGGCAGGCGATGTTCAACGACGCCGGGGTGATCGCCGTGCGCCGCGAGCTGCCCGACGGCACGATCGAGGCAGGCTTTCGCGTGTACGTGGCCGGTGGCCTCGGCGCCACTCCCCATCCGGCGTTGGCGCTCGAGGAGTTCACACCTCGCCAAGAGTTGCTGCCCACCCTCGAAGCGATTCTGCGGGTGTTCGACCACCACGGCAACCGAGAGAACAAGCTGCGGGCCCGCATGAAGTGGCTCGTCGACCAGCTGGGCTTCGAGGAGATGCAGCGCCAGATCCTGCGCGAGCGGCACTTCCTGGTCGCGTCGTCCTCGTGGCCCGGTGGCATCCCCGTCGATGTCGCCGTCGATGGCGACGAGCCGGCCGGTGTCGGGACGGGCCCGGTCACCGAGGTCGGTCAGGGTGTCTCGGTCACCTTGCGGCGCGGCGGACCCTACGAGCGCTGGGAGTCGGCCAACGTCGTGCGCGGCAACGCCAAGGGAACCGTTTCGGCATACGCCTGGGCCCGCCTCGGCGACATCACACCCGAGCAGTTCCGTGGGCTCGCGGCCGTGGCCCGCGAGCTCGGCGCCGATGTGCGGGTCACGAACCGGCAGAACTTCGTGCTGCGCGACCTCACCGACGGTCAACTGCCCCGCCTCTACGAGGCACTCGATGCGATCGGCATGGCCGAGCCCGGCGCCGAGTTGGCCCGCGACGTCGTCGCCTGCCCCGGCGCCGACACCTGCAATCTCGCCGTCACCCAGTCGCGTGGCCTGGCCGCCGAGATCGGCCGGCTCCTCGAAGAGCAGGGCCTGGCCGAGGTGGGCGGGGTCCGGACCAACATCTCGGGCTGCACCAACTCCTGTGGCCAACACCACGCGGCCGACATCGGCTTCTTCGGCGCCGAGCGCCGGGCCCACGGCCGGTCGGCGCCTGGCTACCAGCTCCTCCTCGGTGGCTACGTCGGAGAGGAGCAGATCCACTTCGGGGAAAAGGCGCTCCGTGTGCCGGCCAAGAACGCCGCTGCCGCGGCCGTGCGGGTCGTCGGCCGTTTCGCCGCCGAACGCGAGGCCGGCGAGACGTTCCGGTCCTGGCTCGAGCGTTCCGGCGGGGCCAAGGGCGTCGCCGAGGGCCTCGCTGACCTCGACCACTTCCCCACGCCCGAAGAGGACCCGTCGTTCTTCGTCGACTACGACGAGACGGGCCCCTACGAGGCAGCAGTCGGTGCATCGGAGTGCGCGACATGACCCTGGAGCTCGTCGTACGGCCCGACCGTCCGGCTCCCACCGCCTGGCCCGTTCTCGACCGACGAACCGTCGACGCCCTCGACGCGTCCTTCGCCGAGGCGCCCGCGAGCGAGATCGTGTCCTGGGCGGTGGAGGCCTTCGGGTCGCGCCTCGCGCTGACCGCCTCGATGACCGACGCAGTGCTCATCGATCTCGCGGTCGCCGCCGATCCGGCCATCGAGGTCGTCTTCATCGACACCGGCTACCACTTCCCGGAGACGCTCGACACCGTCGAGCGGGTCCGCCGTCACTATGGCCTCAACCTGCGCATCATGACCGTGGCCCCCCACGACACCGAACTGTGGCGTGTCGACCCCGAGCGATGCTGCTCGGCGGTCAAGGTGGGGCAACTCGACCGGGCGCTCACGACCAAGGCCGCGTGGATGAGCGGCGGGCGCCGGGTCGAGTCGCCGAGCCGGGCGTCGCTGCGCGTCGTCGATCTCGACAACCGGGGGCTCGTCAAGATCAGCCCCCTGGCCTCGTGGAGCGACGGCGACGTCACCGACTACATCACGCGCCATGGTGTCCCCACGAACCCTCTGCTCGAGCGCGGCTACCCGTCGATCGGCTGTGCACCGTGCACCTCGCCGGTCGCCGATGGCGCAAATCCCCGGTCGGGCCGTTGGAGCGGCAGCGACAAGACCGAATGCGGTCTCCACATCTGAACCGGGCCCGGGGCTCCCTCGGCCACCGAATCCGGGCGATGTGTCGGACAATTCGCGAATGTCTGCATGCATCTGCATCCAGACGAGCCCGGTTGGCGTAGAAGGAAGCAGACCGACCACCAGGACCGTTTGCACGTGAGCATCATCGAGGTGACCAGACCCCACCACCGCCATCGAGATCGGTACAGTCACGCAATGGACCTCGGTTCCGTCGAAGCAGTCGACGAGCTCGACGCCGCTTTCGAGCGCGGCCATCCCGATGCTCTCGAAGCTGCGTATCAGATGCACGGCAGCCTGATCTACACCTATTGCAGTCGCTCGGTCGGTGTGGATCTCGCCCGTGACATCACCCAGGAGACCTTCCTCGCAGCCTGGCGCGCTCGCGACAGGTACCGATGCGAGAAGGGCAGCCTCGCCGGTTGGCTCATGGGCATCGCCAAGAACAAGGTCATCGACCAACACCGTCGCACCACACGGCGGGTGTCGACCGTCGGCGGCGACGATGTGATCGATGTCGTCGCCGTGAGCGAAGATGCGAGTGCCATGGCCGACCGCATGCTGCTCGACGACGCAATCGAGACGCTGCCCGAGCGGGCGCGAAACGTGGTCGAGCTCGCCTTCTACCATGACCTCACCCACGCCGAGATCGCAGAGCGCACCTCGCTCCCGCTCGGCACGATCAAGAGCGACATCCGTCGGGGCCTGGCGCGTATGCGTCGCCACCTCGAGGAGGCCCCATCATGAGTGACGAACGGATCACCGACATCGACGATGGAGCGGCGCGGCGCTATGCGGCGTTGGCTCGTACGGTGACGGTCGAGGACCGTCAGCGCCTGGCGCCCCCGGCAGACCTCTGGGGCGCCATCGCAGGCGCCTTGGAGGAGTCTTCCCCTGCCGGCGACGAGGCGCTCGGCGGCGTGCACGAGGTTCCGCCGATCTCCGCCGCCGCGTACAAGCCGCAGGAAACCGCGTCCGGAATCGACCAGGCACACGCCGTGGCCCCGGGCTCCGGCGTCGTCGTGCCGCTGCGTCGACGAATGTCCACCATCGTGTTGTCAGCGGCGGCTGCGGTCGTCCTCGTCCTCGGTGTCGTGGCGCTGGTGGTCTCCGGTGGCGACGACGATGGCGTACCTGCCGGCGAGTTGGTCGCAACCGGCACCCTCGAGCCACTCGCCGATGGCTTCGAGGGTGGCGTCGAGCTCGTCGACGTCGACGGCCGGCTGGGGCTCGATCTCGAGGTCGGCGACCTGCCCGATACAACCGACGCCTACTACGAGCTGTGGCTCATCAAAGACCTCGAGACCGGCGAGATGCAGTCGCTGGGGCCCATCGACGGCAGCGGCCGTGTGGATCTCCCCCAGGGTCTCGATCCGGCCCAGTACGCCACGGTCGACATCTCGGTCGAGCCCCTCGACGGGGTCCCCACCCACAGCGGCCAGAGCGTGCTGCGAGGCGAGCTCGACATCTGAGCCGAGAGCCCGTCGGGCTGCCGGCCGATCCCGGACAGCGGTCTGCCACCGGGTCTCACTCAGACGAGGTTGTCGACGAAGGCTTCGAGCTGGCGAAGGTTGCGGACCTCGAAGACGCCGTCGCAGTGGGCGCCGTAGTCCGACACGATCGAGTCGCCGGTGTCCCAGTAGCTGCGGGGTTCGGGATTGAGCCAGAAGACCTTGCGGGCCTTCTGCTGGAGATCCTTGACGACCCACGCCTGGGAGGCGTGGTAGTTGTTGCGGGCGTCGCCGAGGATCATCACCGTCGACTTCGGTCCGATGTCCTTGCCGTAGCGTTCGTTGAACACCTCGAAGGCGTGGCCGTAGTCGGAATGGCCGTCGACCCACACCACGTCGGCCTCGGTGTTGACCCGATGGACCGCCTCGGTGATGTCGTCGACGCCTTCGAAGAAGCGGGTCACCTCGTCGAGGCCGTCGATGAAGACGAACGACCGCACCTTCGAGAACTGCGTGTTGAGCGCGTACACCAGATGGAGTGTGAAGCGGGCGAAGGCCGCCACCGAGCCGGAGATGTCGGCGATGACGATGAGCTCGGGCTTCGCGGGCTTGGGGTACCGGAACTTCGGCTCCGCGGGTACGCCGCCGTAGCTGAGGGAGTGGCGCACGGTGTTGCGGAAATCGAGCGGCCCCTTGCGGCCGTGGCGGCGCTTGCGTGCCAGGCGCACCGCCAACTTGCGGGTCAGCGGCCAGATGGCCCGGCGCAACGCAACCATCTCCTCGCGGCTGGCGTGCATGAAGTCGATGTCTTCGGGCAGGGGTTTGCGCAGCGTCTTGGCCATCGCCTCGACCCCGCGATCTGCCACCAGACGCCGCCTGATCTCGGCTTCGATCTCCTGTTTGAGCTGGTTGATGCGACTCTCGAACTCGTCCTTTTCGAGTCGCTCCTCGAGGGGGGTCAACGAATCGGGTGCCTGCTCGCGAGCCGATTCCATGAGACGGTCGAGTACTGCGTCGAGATCGAGGTTCCGCAACGTGCGATAGAGGTAGTACGTGCCGCCGACAGGTCGGCCGGGTTCCATCCCGGCATAGCGCTTCACCGACTGACGGGCGAGGGCCCGCATCATCGGGGAGTCCCCTCGCTGGAGCGCCTGGAAGAGCATCTCGGCCAGCTGCTCGGGGTCGAGGCCCTCTCCCCCGCCGCCCTGGCCGGGCATCTTCTCTCCGGGGAGCTGATCGCCGTCGGCGTCGCCATCGAGGTCGAGGTCGTCGGGCCACTCGCCGTCGACGAGTTCGTACTCCTGGCCCCGCAACGAGAAGTAGACCTCGAAGACCGTCTCGAACGCCCGCCAGTGCGCATGGTTCTTGACCAGCGTGGCCCCCAGCGCGTACTTGAATGCTTCGCGGTCCTCGAGGGGCACGTGCATGACGGCCTGCATCGCGTCGAGGTTCTCGGTGAGACTCACCGGCAGCCCCGCATTGCGGAGCTCGACGATGAACCCGTTGAGCAGCTCGAGGATCGGCGAGGTCGATGCCGGGGCGGGCGGATTCATCAGCCTGCGGCCGGAGCGAAGTCGTCGCGGTTGGTGGAGAACTCCTTGATGGCCTTGTCGATGTCGGAGCGGTACTTCAGGAGAATGTTGACCGTCTCGGTGGCGGTCTCGGCGTCGATCTGTTCGACCCCCAACAGCACCAGGGTGCGGGCCCAATCGAGTGTCTCGGACACCGACGGCGCCTTCTTGAGCTCGAGATTGCGGATGGACCGCACGATCCGGGCGACCTGATCGGCCAGGTTCTCGGTGATGTCGGGCACCTTGGTGAGGACGATCTCCTTCTCGCGCTCCATGTCGGGGTAGTCGATGTGGAGATAGAGACACCGCCGCTTGAGGGCTTCGGAGAGCTCGCGGGTGTTGTTCGACGTCAGGAACACCATCGGGATGGTGTTGGCCTCGACGGTGCCGAGCTCGGGGATCGACACCTGGTACTCCGAGAGCACCTCGAGCAGCAGCGCCTCGGTCTCGATCTCGACGCGATCGACTTCGTCGATCAGCAGAACGACCGGCTCGGTCGAACGGATCGCCTCGAGCAGCGGGCGCGTCAGGAGGAACTCCTCGGAGAAGATGTCCTCCTCGATGTCGGACCAGGTGTCGTCGGTGTTGCGTTCGGCCTGGATCCGCAGCAGCTGCTTCTTGTAGTTCCACTCGTAGAGCGCCTTCGACTCATCGAGGCCCTCGTAGCACTGCAGGCGGATGAGCCGGGCACCGGTCATCTCGGCAACGCTCTTGGCGAGCTGGGTCTTGCCTGTGCCGGCGGGCCCTTCGACCATGATCGGCTTGTCGAGCCGATCGGCCAGGTAGACGATGCCGGCTATGCCGGCATCGGCGAGGTAGTCGACCTCGGACAGGCCCGTACGGACAGCGGCGACGTCTTCGAAGCGATGGGTCATGAGCTCTTCTGTTGTTCGGCAATCGAGTGTTCGTCCGGTGAACCGGAGAGGCACCCGAACCCGACGCAGGTTACCCGCTCACGAACGCCGAGCCGGTAGTGTCGAGCGACGGCGGCGCCGGGGCCGGCCTCTGTCCCGCCGGATTGCCCAGCCGATTCCTCCGTCACGAGCCTCCGATGCCCGTCCCCGCACCCGAGCCCGCGGCCCTGTTCTGTCGGGCGCGAGCGTGACCGACCCGGCCGCCGACGCCGCCGGGCTCGCCGATCGCCGGCGCGCATCGGGCCGCAACGCGTCGCTCGTCGCCGTCGGCGTGCTGTTGTCACGCTTTTCGGGGCTGTTGCGCGAAACCGTGCTGGCAGGCCTGCTCGGCACCCGGCTGGCTGCCGATGCCTTCAAGGCTGCTCTGCAGATACCTGGCCTGTTGCAGAACATCCTCGGCGAGGGCGTGCTCTCGGCTTCGTTCGTTCCCGTCTACGCCGACCAGGTCGAGCGCCGGGCCCGCGCCGAACGCGATGGTGCAACCGACGATGTCGACCCCGACGTCGTCGCCGGAACCGTCGCCACCATCCTGGGCCTCGTCACGGCGCTGATCGTCTTCGTCGGCATCGTCGCGGCCCGGCCGATCACCCGGGTCATCCTGCCGTTCCTCGGCGACGAGACCTTCGACCTCACCGTCGACCTCGTCCGCATCATGTGGGCCGGGCTCGGCTTCATCGTGCTGTCCGCCTGGTGCCTCGGCGTTCTCAACACCCACCGCCGATTCTTCCTGTCCTATGTGGCGCCGGTCGTGTGGAACGCCGCGCAGGTGATCCTGGCGCTCATCGCATGGGGACGCGGCTGGAGCGACGCCGACATCGCCCGTGCGGCAGCATGGGGCGTCGCCATCGGCGGCGTCGCCCAGTTCCTCGTGCAGGTGCCGGTGGTGCGTCGTGTCGGCCCGGGCATCAGGCCGGCGCTGGCGGTGCAGATGCAGGCCGTGCGCGAGATCGGGCGGCGCTTCGGTCCGGCCGTGCTCGGGCGTGGCGTGGTGCAGCTGTCGGCCTTCCTGGACCTGTTCTTGGCAGGTCTGCTCGCAGCCGGCGCCATTGCTGGCCTTTCCTTTGCACAGATCCTCTACCTCCTACCCATCGGCGTGTTCGCGATGTCCGTCGCAGCCGCCGATCTCCCCGAGCTCTCTCGAGAACACCACAGCGCTGCGAAGGTCGCGGCGCGGGTCCGGACCGGCCAGGAGCGGATCGCGTTCGCCGTGGTGTTCTGCGCGGTTGCCTTCGTCGTGGCCGGCAAGCCGATCGTCGGTGTGCTGTTCCAACGCGGCCAGTTCGACGAGGACGACACGATGTTCGTCTGGCTCGTCCTGGCCGCGTACAGCCTCGGGCTCATCGGATCGGCCGCAAGTCGTCTCTTCCAGAACGTCTGCTTCGCCCAGGGCGACGTCTCGGGACCCGCGCGGCTCGCCGGGGCACGCGTGCTCATCGCTGCCACCATCGGTGCGGTGCTGATGCTGCAGTTCGAGCGCTTCGGAGTGGTCGACGGCCAGATCGAACGCCTCGGCGACCTTCCTGCGTTCAGCCTGCTCCCGGAATCGGTACGTGTGGACGACTCCGGCCCACAGCGGCTCGGAGCGGTGGGCCTCGCGCTCGGCAGCGCCGTGGCCGCCTGGATCGAGTACGGGCTGCTCCGGCGCCGCGTGCGGGTGGCATTGCGGTCGACACGACCTGTCCGCGACCCGGCAGTGCAACTGCTCCCGGCAGCGGCAGCAGCGGGCATCGTGAGCGGCGGGCTCGCGTGGCTCCTCGACGGATGGCCCCCGATCCTGGTGGCGCCGATCGCCGTGGGCGCAGGCGGGATCGCCTACGTGTGGCTCGCCTATCTCCGGGGCTCGCCGAGCGCCGCCGAAGCCCTCCGTGTTGCCCGGCTCGACCGCTGAGGGCGTCGGGATCGCCGAGGCCCGGCGGCGACCTCAAACGAGGACGACGAGCTCGTCGCGGTGGATCACCTCGTCGGGGATGCCGGGAGCCTGATCCCGATTGCGGACGCCCTTGACCTGCGCGAGTTGCTCGGCACTCATGGCGCTGAGGCCCCGGGCGATGTGGCGACCCCCGTGGTCGAAGACATCGACGGCGTCGCCGGCGTCGAAGCGACCCTCGACCTCGGCGACGCCGACCGGGAGCAGGGAGCCGCCGGCGGCGATCAGCGCTCGCGATGCGCCTTCGTCGATACGGAGCCGGCCGTGGGCCTCCACTGCGAACGCGATCCACAGCTTGCGCGCCGACAGGGGGTGGGGCTGGGGGCGGATGATGGTGCCGACGCCCGGCCGCTCGGCGATCGCGTCGGCGACGACATCGGGCCGATCCGCTGCGGCGATCACCGTGGTGACGCCCGACCATGCTGCCATGCGTGCGGCGGAGAGCTTCGAGGCCATCCCGCCGCTCCCCCGGGCCGTGCCGGCGCCGCTGACGTCGATGCCCTCGACCGTCTCGATCGAGGCGATCTCGCTCACGAGGGTCGCATGCTCGTCCGATCGCGGATCGGCGGTGTAGAGCCCCGCCATGTCCGTCAACAGGATCAGCCGTTCGGCACCGACCAGGTGCGCCACGAGGGCGGCGATGCGATCGTTGTCGCCGAAGCGGATCGCGTCGTCGGCGACGGCGTCGTTCTCGTTGACGATCGGCACGACGCCGAGTTCGAGCAATCGCTCGAGCGTCCCGCGGGCGTGGAGGTACTGGCTGCGCTCGAAGAAGTCGAACGGCGACATGAGGATCTGGCCGTTGACCAGGCCGTGCCGGGCCAATGCGGCCTCGTAGAGCGCCATGAGACGGCTCTGACCGACCGCCGAGGCGGCCTGGAGGGTGCGAGGGTCCTTCGGGCGCGCCCCGGCGAAACCGAGCGCCGGCAGGCCCGCCGTGATGGCTCCCGAGGTGACCAGCACCACCTGGCGGCCGATGGCGCGCACAGCGGCGACCTCGCTGCAGAGCTTGTCGATCGCTGCGAGGCGAATATGGCCCTCGTCGTCGGTCAGTGACGACGTTCCGATCTTGACGATGACTGGCACGGCGGCATTCTCGCAGTTCGTCAGCGCTCGAGGTCGCCCTCGGCCGAATACTCGAACTCCATGGGGCCGACGCGGACGACATCGCCCTCGGTGGCGCCGGCGCGGGCCAGCGCCCGGTCGACGCCGAGGCGGGCGAAACGTTCCTGGACGTACTCGAGCGCCTCGATGTTGGTGAGGTCGTTGAGGGCCACGGCACGCTCGGCCGCCCGACCCAAGACGATCCAGGCGCCGTCGATGTCGCGCTCGACGACGATGCCCTCCGGAGCCGGGCGGTGCACGATGATCTCCTCGCCCGGCGAGGTCTGGATGGTGCCGCGGGCCTCGGCGACCAACGATGCCAGGCGACCGACGACACGTTCGATGCCTGCGCCGGTGACCGCCGACATGGTGAACTCCGCGACGTCGTCGCTTTCGAAGTCGGCGATGTCGACCTTGGAACCGACGACCACCCGCGGGCGCGTCACGAGATCCGGCTGGTAGGCCTCGAGCTCGTGGAGCAGCGTGGCGAGTTGTTCTGCGGGCCCGACCTGGTCGTAGGGCGCGAGGTCGACCAACACGCACAGCACCCGCGCCCGCTCGACATGGCGGAGGAACTGGTGCCCCAGTCCCCGACCGTCGGCTGCGCCCTCGATGAGGCCGGGAATGTCGGCCACCACCATCTCGAAGTTCTCGTCGATGCGCACGACACCCAGGTTCGGCTCGAGCGTCGTGAAGGGATAGTCGGCGATCTTGGGGCGCGCCGCCGAGATCCGGGAGATGAAGGTCGACTTGCCAACGTTGGGGAAGCCCACCAACGCGACGTCGGCCACCAGCTTGAGTTCGAGACGAAGCCACATCTCCTCGCCGTGTTCGCCCTGCTCGGCGAACGACGGTGCCCGACGCCGATTGGTCAGGAACCTGGCGTTGCCGCGCCCCCCGGCACCGCCTCGAGCAGCGCGCCACCGTTGCCCGGATTCGGCGAGGTCGGCAAGCACCGTGCCGTCCTGGGCGCGCACGACGGTGCCCACCGGGACGTTGACGATCTCATCGGCGCCGTAGGCGCCGTGCTTGCGCTTGCCGCTGCCGTGTGCGCCGTTGGCGGCACGTCGGTGGGGATAGTCACGGAAGGCCAGCAGCGATGCGATGTTGTGGTCGGCGACCAGCCACACATCGCCACCCTTGCCGCCGTCGCCTCCGTCGGGCCCACCTTTGGCGACGTGGGCCTCACGACGGAACGAGACGCAACCGGCGCCACCGTCGCCGCCACGGACGTTGAGACCGCACTCATCGACGAAGTTCGACATGGCGGATCACCCCCCGGTCATCCGGGCGGGCGTTCATCGGTCGGCCCGGTGCGACCCGAGCCGGCCGTTCACTCGGGGAGGATGTCGACGAGCTTGCGGCCGCGACGCGACCCGAACTTGACCCGACCGGTCTCGAGCGCGAAGAGCGTGTCATCGCCGCCACGGCCGACGTTCTCGCCGGGATGGATCTTGGTGCCACGCTGGCGCACGATGATGGATCCGGCGTTGATCAGGGTGCCGTCATAGACCTTGACGCCGAGGCGCTGTGCGTTGGAGTCGCGGCCGTTGCGGGTGGAGCCGCCGCCCTTGGTCTTCGACATGGTTCAGCCCTTGCCCTTCGAGATCGAGGTGACCGTGATGGTGTGGTACTGCTGGCGGTGGCCCCAGCGGCGACGCTGGTTCGACTTGGACTTGTAGGTGAACCCGTTGATCTTGGGTCCCTTGGTCTCGCCGACCACCTCGACGGAGACCTTGGCCCCGTCGAGCTGACTCGGGGTGGCCTGCACGGCATCGCCGTCGACAACCATGAGTGGCTGGACCTCCAGGGTCGAACCGACCTCGCCGAGGAGTTCGACCTCGAGGGTGTCACCCTCTTCGACGCGGTACTGCTTGCCACCAGTGCGGATCACGGCATACATAGGGACTCGATCGTAACGCGGTCGCATCGCGACTCCACCGAATGCGTGGACTGATGTGCGATGTCGGGCGACCGGTCCGCCTGACACCACCGTTGCGGCCGGGATCAGAGATCGCCCAGGAGGGCCTGGTCGATGTGGTGGCCGAGACCGTTGCAGTGCTCGCAGGTCGATGCGAACGACTCGAGCAGGCCCTCACCGATGCGCTTGCGGGTCATCTCCACCAGGCCGAGCTCGGAGATGTCGAACACCTGAGTGCGGGTCTTGTCGCGCGCCAGGGCATCGCGGAACGTTCGGATGACGTCGTCGCGGTTCTTCTTGATCTCCATGTCGACGAAGTCGATCACGATGATGCCGCCGATGTCACGCAACCGGAGCTGGCGCGCCACCTCCTTCGCGGCCTCGAGATTGTTGCGGTAGACGGTCTCCTCGAGACTCGAGCGGCCGACGTTCTTGCCGGTGTTGACATCGATGACCGTCAACGCCTCGGTGTGCTCGATGATCAGCGAACCACCCGATGGCAGCCACACCTTGCGATCGAGGGCCTTCACGAGCTGTTCGTGGATGTGGAACCGCTCGAAGAGCCCGACCTTTTCGCGGGTGTCATCGTGGAAGACCACCCGATCGGCCAGCGCCGGGGTGATGCCCGTGACGTAGTCGTTGACCTCTTCGTAGAGCGCCTTGTCGTCGATGACGATCGAACGGAACTCCTTGGTGAACTCTTCGCGGATCACCCGCATCGCCATCTCGGGTTCGCGGTAGAGCAGCGCCGGGCTCTTGGACTGGGCGGCGAGCTTCTCGATGCCGTCCCACTGCTTCAACAGGCGCGCGACGTCGCGCTCGATCTCCTCCGCGGTGACGTTCTCGGCGGCGGTGCGCACGATGACGCCATGCTGGGCCGGCTTGGCGCGATCGAGGATGCCCCGCAGGCGCTTGCGCTCCTTGTCGGGCAGGCGCTTGGAGATGCCATAGGTCTTCGAGTTGGGCACCAGCACCACGAACCGGCCCGGCAGCGACACCTCCTGGGTGAGGCGCGCTCCCTTGTGGGCGATCGGGTTCTTGGTGACCTGGCACAGGATGGTCTGACGGTTCTTCAGGACCTGTTCGATCCGAGGTGGGCCGCCCCCCGATCCCGATGATCCCTCGACGTCGTCGCGGTCGTAGGCGACGTCGCCGCGGTACAGCACGGCGTTCTTCGGCGTGCCGATGTCGATGAACGCCGCCTCCATGCCCGGCAGGACGTTCTGGACCTTGCCCAGATAGACGTTGCCGTGGATCTGGAAGGTGTCGTCGGCGGGGCGGGCCACGTAGTGCTCGATGAGCGCACGGCCCTCGAGGATGGCGATCTGGGTGGCGGCCTCGGTGTGATGGACGACCATCGTGTACCGCCCGACCGGCTGGCCGTTGCGTTCCTGACCGCGCCGCAGCTCGAGGGTCTCGGCGTCGAGTTCGATGGGGTCGTCGTCGAAGACGGCCTCGACCGGCTTCTGGCGACTGCCGCCGCCGGAGCTGGCGCCGCGACCGCCGCCCTGGGAGGCGCCGCCACCCTGGGACGCGCCACCGCCACCCCCACGGCCGCGGCGGCGCCGCTTGCGCTTGGCAGGTTGGCCGGTGCGCTCACCCTGGCCCGAGGCAGCCGCTGGGGGTACCTCAGGAGCAGGCCGGGTGTCGCCGATCTTGGGCTTGGCTGCCGGAGTGCTCGCACCCGGCGCCGGTGCGACGGTTGCTCGCCCGCCGGTGGCGGCGTCGGCGCGCCCCTGGTCGTTCGATTCGGCCGACTCCGAGCCGCCGTCGGCACCCGCTGAGGCATCGCCTGGCCGGCGATTGCGGTTTCGCCCACCCCGGCTGCCGCGTCGGCGCCGATTGCGGTTCGTGGATCCGTCGCCGCTTCCGTCGCCGCCGTCGTCGCCAGACCCCGAGGTCGTCTCCGACGACGATGGCGAAGACCCGTTGTCCGAGCGTTCGCCGCCCGTCGAGCGCGAACTCTTGGGGCTATCGGTGCTGGTCGACGCCTTCGGGCTCGGGGCCCGACCGTCGTCGGTCGGGCCGGTGTGCGCTTCTCCGTCGCCGGGCGCTGCACGGTCGGTCATCTGGGGGTTCCCTTCTCATGACGCGCACGCTCTCGTGCGCGGAGCTGTGGCTGCACCCACCTCGAGGGGCTCGAGGCGTGCGCCGTCCAGCTCGATCCATTGCTGTGTGCGCCGAACCATCACCGGCTCCAACACCGGCTCGAGCGCGTCGAGCAGTTCGGTGGGTCGCAGCGACCGGGGCTTGGTGGCGAGTTCGGCACGCAGAACGGTTCTGTTCTGCGCGGTGGGGCCGGTCTGCCCTTCGGGCGCCTCGGACACCTCCAACGAGATGATGCTGGGGCGCAGATCGTCGGTGACGGCCTTGCCCTTGCGCTCGCGGGTGACGACGATCTCGGGCGAGTCGATGACCCGCCTGATCCATTGGTTGGCTTGTTCGATCGTCTGAGTCACGGTGAGGTCCCACACACAGGATGTCACGGCCTGCTGCAGGGATGGTGTTCCCCGCTCGAGCTCGGCGAGGCCGGTGAGCTCGATCCCGGGTGGCATGACTGCAGTGAGCACCCCCGGAAGGTCATCGACTGCGCACGGAAGATCACGGCGGTCGTCGACGTGGATGTCAATGTACTCCGCATCGGACTCCGATCCGGTCGGAAGCGCCAGACCGAAGGAGATCTTGGCCCTCGGGGAGTAGCCCTGGCTGTACTCCATCGGCACACCGGCCTGGCGAAGTGAGCGCTCCCAGATTCGGGCCAGGTCGCGGTGGCTCGTGAAGCGGACCTTTCCGTTCTTGGAGAATCGCAGCCGTAGCAGCGTCATCCCGTGGTTCCCGCACGTGCCAGGAGCGTCACCGGGACCGCACCGCCGGTGCTGAGATCCTGGCCGGTGCCCTGGGAGCCGCCCGACGGTGGGGTCGCCGATGCGACGACGTGCTCGATGCCGTAGCCGGTGCAGGCGCCGCAGTCGTAGCACGGTGTCCAGCGGCAGTCCTCGAGGCCGAGCTCGTCGAGCGCGTCGCGCCAGTCCTGCCACAGGAAGTCCTTGTGCAGTCCTGCCGACAGGTGATCCCATGGGAGGACCTCGTCCTCGGTGCGGTGCCGGTAGGCGTACCACTCCGGGTCGAGGCCGTGCGCGGCCATGGCGTCGAGCCAGCGCTGGTGGTCGAAGTGCTCGGACCACTCCTGGAACACGCCGCCGTTGCGCCACACCTCTTCGAGGACGACGCCGAGGCGGCGGTCGCCACGGCTGAAGATGCCCTCGATGAGGGTGGCCTTCGGGTCGTGCCACTTCATCTGCACGCCGTGCATCTTGCGGGTGGCGTCTTTGAGGAGATGGACCTTGCGGTACAGCTCTTCGACGGTGTTCTGGCCGAACCACTGGAACGGGGTGAAGGGCTTGGGGACGAATCCGCCGACGCTCAAGGTGACCGACGCGCCCTTGGTGTAACGCCGGCCGATCTCGACGCAGCGCCGTCCGAGCTCGGCGATGCCCAGGGTGTCCTCGTCGGTCTCGGTGGGCAACCCGATCAGGAAGTACAGCTTGACCCGGCGCCAGCCCTGGCTGAATGCGCTCTCGACGGCGCCGTAGAGGTCTTCTTCGCGGATGAGCTTGTTGATGACCTGACGCATCCGCCACGAACCCGCCTCGGGGGCGAACGTCAGCCCGGTACGGCGCGCCGACTGGATGCTCGCAGCGACGTCGACGGTGAACGCATCGACACGCAGGCTCGGCAGGGAGATGGAGACCTGGCCGCAGTTGACCGGATCGCCGATGGTGTCGGCGACGACCTTGTCGATACCGCTGAAATCGGCGGTCGACAGCGATGTCAACGCCACCTCGTCGTAGCCGGTGCGGCGCAGGCCGTCGGCGACCATGGTGCGGACCTGCTCGGCGGGCCGCTCACGCACCGGGCGGGTGATCATGCCCGCCTGGCAGAAACGGCAGCCCCGGGTGCAGCCGCGGAACACCTCGACGTTGAGGCGGTCGTGGACGACCTCGGTCAATGGGACCAGCTGGTTGCGGGGATAGGGCCACTCGGCCAGATCGGCGATGGTCCGCTTCTCGACCACGGCCGGGACGTCGTCGAAACGAGGTTCGATCGCGGCGAGCCGACCGTCGTCGGCGAAGGTGACGTCATACATGGCCGGCACGTACACACCGGGCACCGAAGCCAGCGCCCGCAACACCTGGTCGCGGTCGGCCCTGCCGCCACGCTTCCAGTCACCGACGACCTCGGTGATCTCGGCGATGACCTCCTCGCCGTCTCCGAGCACGAAGAAATCGACGAAGTCCGCGAGCGGCTCGGGGTTGTAGGTGCAGTGGCCGCCGGCACCGATCAACAGATCGTCGGCGCTGCGATCGGCGGCGCGTACGGGGCACCCCGCGAGATCCACGCAGTTCAGCAGGTTCGTGTAGACCAGCTCGGCCGACAGGTTGAACGCCAAGATGTCGAAGTCGGCTGCGGCGCGATGGGTGTCGACGCTGAACAGCGGCAGACCCTCGGCGCGCATCTCGGCCTCGAGATCGGTCCACGGCGCATATGTGCGTTCGGCGACGGCATCGTCGCGCTCGTTCAGGATCTCGTAGAGGATCTGCAGACCCTGGTTGGGCAGGCCGACCTCGTAGGTGTCGGGGTAGCCCAGGAGCCAGGCGACCTTGTCCGGGGCGTGTTCGGGTTGTTGGTGACCCGCTTCGAGGCCGATGTAGCGGGCAGGCTTCTGGACGCGCGGCAGGATCTTTTCGAGCTGGGGCCAGATGTCGGTCATGGCGCCAGGCTACAACGGCGTCACCTGCGACCCGGGCGACGCCGGCGACACCGAGCGCCGGAACGCACCAGCACTCGTCCCTCAGCGCACGACGTGGCGGCGCATCCCGACGTTGAGCACGAGACCGATGGAGACGAACGACGTCATCGCCGACGAACCCCCGTACGACAGGAACGGCACGGGGATGCCGGTGATGGGCATGATGCCGGTGGTCATGCCGACTGACTGGAACATCTGGAAGATCACCATGGTGAGCACACCGATGCACACCAACGACCCGAACAGATCGCCGGCGAACAACGCGGTACGCCAGATACGCCAGACCAGCAGGCCGAACAGTCCCAATACCCCTGCGGCACCGACGAGGCCCAGCTCCTCGCCCACCACGGCAAAGATGAAGTCGGTGTGCTGTTCCGGCACGAACCCGCCGCGTGTCTGGCCGCCCTGGCCCCAACCCTGGCCGGTCAACCCGCCGCTGCCGATGGCGATCTGGGACTGCGTCTGCTGATACGCGGGCCCACCGATCTCGGCGTTGTCGGGGTCGATGAACGAGGTCAGGCGGTCCTGCTGGTACTCCTGCAGGACGCCGGCGTTCCAGATACCGAGCACCACGATGACGCCGAGCAGCGTGAGGCCCACGATGTGGCGGGCCCTGGCTCCCCCGATGAGCAGCATGCCCATCGTGATCGCGATGAACACCAACGCCGTCCCCACATCGGGCTGCAACATGATGAGGCCGAGCGGGAGCACCCCGATGGCGAGCGAGGATCCCAGCTGGATCATGGTCAGGTCGCCGTCGAAACGCGCCACGAACGACGCCAGGACCACGATGTAGGCCGCTTTCAGGAACTCCGACGGCTGGAGCTGGAAGCCGGCGAACTCGAACCAGGCCTGCGCTCCGTTGCGCTCGACGCCCAGTGGGGACAGCACGACGACCAGGCCCATGATGCCCATCCCGAACAGCACCGGGGCCCAGGATCGCAGCCGGTCGTACGGGATGATGGCAGCGCCGACCATGGCCCCTACCCCGGCCACTGCGAACGCGGCCTGGCGCTCGAGGAACGACGTGTCGTACGCCGTCGGATCGGCACCTCGGGTGGCGCTGTAGACCATCGCGACGCCGACGACGCTCAGTCCGGCGACCGCGAGGAGGAGCAGTATGTCGACGTGCAGCCACGGGGACCACGGGTCGGTACGAGGATTGAGGCGCCGGTCCCCGCGCCGACCGGCGGTGGCGGTCATGGCGCCTCCTCTGCGACGTCGGGGCCGCCGCCGCCGTCGGCGCCGGCGACGACACCGTCGGCGATCTCGTCGACGGTCAGGGCTCGGGGCACCGTGCCGTTGGCGATGGCCACGAGGACCCGGGCGAAGACCGGGGCCGCGACATTGCCGCCGAAGCCGGCCTCTTCGAGGACGATCGCTCCTGCCCACTGTGGGTCCGACACCGGGCCGAAGCCGGCGAACATCGCGAAGTCAGCGAGCGGCACGCCGTTGGGCCCGGTCTTTTCGGACGTGCCGGTCTTGCCGGCCACAGGCCAGGTCCCGAGGGGGAAGCCCACCTGCTCGAACGCCCGGGTCGCCGTGCCTCCGTCCTCGGTACCGTCGCTCTCTGCAACTGCACCGACCAGGCCCTCGAGGATCGGGTCACGGAAGTCGTCGGGGAAGTAGATCTCGTCGAGCAGCCGCGGTCCGTACTCCTGCTCGATCTCTCCGGTTATGGGATCGAGGACTGCGTCGGCCAGCCCGGGAGCGAAGTGCAGGCCGCCGTTGGCGATGGTCGCATAGGAGTTGGCGATCTGCATCGGGGTCGCCAGGACGTCGCCCTGGCCGATGCTCGTGATGATGGTGTCGCCGGTGCGCCATTCCGGATCGGGGAAAGCCTCGGGAGCCTCCTCGTGCAGGCGCCGCCGCTCCTCGGGCGTCGGAATTCGACCAGGGCTCTCGTTGGGGAGTGTGACGCCTGTCGGCGCTCCGTAGCCCCACTTCATGGCTGCTTGCTGGATCGAATCCTGGTCGAAGCCGCGACGGACGTCGAAGTTGTACGCCAGGTTGTAGTAGTAGGTGTCCGACGACACCGCGAGCGACGCAGGAAGATCGACCGGTCCCATGACCTCGGCGCCCGCGTTCTGGAACCGACAGGTGTCCGATTCGCAACCCGGCACGAAGAACACACCTTCGTCGTTGAACGGCGAGCGCACACCGAGGATGCCTCGCGAACCGATCATGCCGGTGTCGAGGCCGGCGTAGAGGCTGAAGGGCTTGAAGGTCGACCCCGGTGCGTACTCGCCCTGGATGGCCCGGTTCAACAATGGTCGCTCGTTCTCGGGGGCGTTCAGTTCATCGAACTCGGCCGAGGAGATGCCGTTGACGAACGCCCCGGGATCGAACGTCGGATAGGACGCCATCGCTCGGACCGCACCGTCTCGGGGGTCCATCAGCACCATCGCTCCGGCTGGTGCGGTGAACTCGATGACGCCGAGGACGTCGAACTCCAGAGGCTGTTCGCGGGCGCGTTCGAGCCCGAGGCGCAGCTCCTGTTCGACGAGGGCCTGCACGTCGATGTCGATGCTGAGGCGGAGGTCGGATCCGGCCTGGGGTGGGATCTCCTCACGGACCTCCAGGATGTTGTTGAACCTGTCCACCTCGACGACGCGCCGGCCGGGGGTGCCGCGCAGTTGGTCCTCGAAGAAGGCCTCGACGCCGCCCTTGCCGATCTCGTCGTTGGGTTGGTAGGTCTTCGGTTTGCCCTGCACGGCCGCGAGTTCGCTGTCGTTCAGCGGGCCCACATAGCCGAGGATGTGCGCGGCAAGGTTGCCGTAGGGGTACTCGCGTACCGTCACGACGTCGGTGTTGACCCCCGGGAACTGGTGCGCGTGCTCGGCGAGGTAGACCTGCAGCTCTTCGGAGATGTCTCGCACCACCGGGACCTCGGCGAACGGTCCGTACCGGTTCGATTCGAACGCAGCTTGGATGTCTGCGACCTTGGTGAGCCGGCCCGAGGCGCTGATCTCGGTGGCGAGGCGCAGGAACAGCTCGTCCCGCTCGTCCTCGCCCAACCCGGCCTGGATCAACGCCTCCTTGTCGATGGTGACGACGATCGAGGGTCGGTTGTCCACCAGCACCCGGCCCTGCACGTCGAGAATCCGGCCCCGTGGTGCCTGCTCGATGATCTCGCGGACGCGGTTGTCGACCGCCTGCTGGGCGAATTCCTGCTCGCTGACGACCTGCAGGAACCAGACGCGGGCGAAGAGGGCGGCGAACAGGGCGATCGCCACGGCCCCGAGCACGCTCATGCGCAGGCGGGACGAGCGGGTGTCGAGTGCCATCGGTCAGCACCCCACCCGGACGCGCTGTGACGCAACGTGGACGCGCACGCGAGATACCGCCGGACTGGCCACGGCCGTCATTTCAGCACGCTCTGCGGCCGTCGGGGTGGCGCGCCGTCGCGTTCGCTCTGCCAGATCCAACCGCCGCAGCGGTACAGCAGCGGCATGAACGGCGCGGTCAGCAACGGCGCGATCAATGCCACCCGGACCAGATGGCCACCTACGAGCTCGCTGCCGGCCAGCAACTCGCCGAGCAGGGCGAAGATGACCGTGCCTGCGGCGATGCCGGCAATCGACACCAGCCGGCGCAGGCCCCGCTCCGGCGCAAGCGCTGCGCTCTCGGCAATCACACCGACCGCGTACCCCACCAGGGTGTACGCCAGCGCCGTCAGCGCCAGCGGCGTCGACAGGAAGACGTCGAAGACCAGACCGGACACGAACCCGGCCAGGGCGCCCCGATTTGCCCCCGCCGACCATGCGCACGCGACGGTGAGGCCCAACAACAGCTCGGGCATCACGCCGAGGATCCGTAGCTCGCTGAACAGCTCCATCTGCAGCACGACGATCACGGCCAGGACGGCGAAGAAGCGTGCCGCGCTCATCCGCCGTCACCCTCGCCGGGCTCGATCGGGTCGTCGCCGGCCGCTCCCCCACTCTCGTCGTCCTCGGCCACCTCGCTCGGGATCACGTCGCCCGGGTCGTACAACACGACGGTCACGAAACGGAGCCGCTCGGGCCGTTCGGTGGGCTCGACCAGCAGACGCTTCTCGAGAGCACCCTCGTCGGTGATGACCTCGGCGACCGTGCCGATGGGCAGGCCCGGCGGGTACGGGCTGCGCTCGCCGCCCGCGCTGACGAGCACGTCGCCCACCTCGACCTCCGCCGCCACCCGTACGCTGCCGCGCCCGACCTCGAGTGGCGCGTCCTGGCCGCCACCGCTGACGATGGCCACCTCCTCGGTCCCCACGACGAGCGCGCCCACCGACATCGCCGGATCCGAGATCAGCTGGATCCGCGACCGCTGCCGGCCGGCCTCGTCGACGCGACCGATCAGCCCGCCGCCCGCTGTCAACACGGGCATGCCCTCGCGCACGCCGTCGTCGCGCCCGCGGTTGATCTCCACGACGAAGCCGTCGAAGTTCGAGATGGACCCGGCGACCACCTCCGCGACCACCGACTCGAACTCGAGGGTGGTGCGCAGGTCGAGCTGCTCGCGCAGCGCGGCCAGCTCCTCGGCTGCGCCCTCGTCATTGATCCGCTGCGCCTGCAGGTCGGCGATCTGCGCCCGCAGGGCCTCGTTCTCGGCCTCGAGGTCGCCATAGTCGAAGACGCCGCTCCAGGCGTCGCCGACCGGACCGAAGACGCTGTCGCCCACGCCGCGCAACGGGCTGAAGACCGCGGAGACGCCGTCCTCGAGGCGCTGGACCGGCCCGAAACCACGCGCGTCGAGGGTCAGCAACGTCACCGATGCGAGCAACAGGACGAAGAGGGTGAACCGGGATCGGCCGGCGGGACGTGAAAGGGCCATGAGACGACGTCACCGCTCGCCCACACGGCGCAGCGGCGTCGTTCGACGCTAGTCCTGCGCCGAGGAGAAGAGGACGCCCTTGAGCGCATCGAACTCCTCGAGCGACTGGCCCGAGCCGAGTGCGACCGCATACAGCGGGTTGGCCGCGATGCGGATGGGCATACCCGTCTCGTCGGCGAGACGATCCGGGAGGCCGTGCAGGAGCGCGCCGCCACCGGCGAGCATGATGCCCTGCTCCATGATGTCCGACGCGAGCTCCGGCGGGGTCGTGTCGAGGGTGCTCTTGACCGCATCGACGATGGCCGCCACTGGCTCCTCGATGGCGCCACGGATCTCCGAGGTCGAGGTGGTGATCGTCTTGGGGAGACCGCTGACGAGATCGCGACCGCGGATCTCGGCGTAGAGCTCCTCGGTCTCATAGGCCGAGCCCAGCGTGATCTTGACCTCTTCGGCGGTGCGCTCGCCGAGGGCCAGGTTGTATTCCTTCTTGATGAACTGGATGATCGCGTCGTCGAGTTCGTCGCCGCCGACGCGCACCGACTGGCTGGCCACCACGCCGCCGAGAGAGATGACGGCGACCTCGGTCGTGCCGCCGCCGATGTCGACGATCATGTTGCCGGTCGGGTCCTGAACGGGAAGCCCGGAGCCGATCGCGGCGGCCATCGGCTCTTCGATGATGTAGGCCGGCTTGCGGGCGCCGGCGAACTCGGCGGCCTCCTGCACGGCGCGCTGTTCGACCCCGGTGATACCCGACGGCACCGCGATGACCATGCGGGGCTTGGCCAGTCGGCTCTGGTGGACCTTCTGGATGAAGTACCGCAACATCTTCTCGCAGATGTCGAAGTCGGCGATGACGCCGTCACGCAGCGGCCGGATGGCCTGGATGTGGCTGGGGGTGCGGCCGATCATGCGCTTGGCCTCGGCACCGACCGCCAACGGTCGCCCGTCGATGGTGTTGATCGCCACGACCGACGGTTCGTTGAGGACGATGCCCTCGCCGCGGACGTACACGAGGGTGTTGGCCGTTCCGAGGTCGACGGCCATGTCGCGGCCCATCACACCCAGGAGCGAGCCCATCATCGCGTTACCCATGTCAGCACGCCCCTACTCCAATGCACGGTGCGCAGCCTATGGCAGCCCGACTGACGGGACCAAAAGCCACTGCCACCTCCTACTCCGCTGGGCAGTCTAGGTGCCTGTCATGAAACCGCAATACGCAATGCGTGGTCGAGGGTCCCAGCCGGTGGCGGGGCGCCGGGATCGGCGCCCCGCTGGGTCAGCCGAAGAAGATCGAGATCTCGCGCTCGGCCGACTCGGCCGAATCGGATCCGTGCACGAGGTTCTCGGTGAACTGGGCGCTGAGATCGCCCCGGATGGTGCCCGGCTCGGCGTCTGCGGCGTTGGTCGCACCCATCATCTTGCGGACGATCGCCCAGGTGTCGTCGGGGCCCTCGACGACCATGGCCACCGCCGGCGAACGACCGATGAACGCGACGAGGTCGTCGTAGAAGGGCTTGCCGACGTGCTCGGCGTAGTGCTGGGCTGCCAGGTCGGCGTCGATGGTGAGCATCCGGAGCGCCGCGATGGTGAGGCCCTTGGCCTCGAAACGGCTGATGATCTCGCCGACGAGGCGGCGTTCGACAGCGTCGGGCTTGCAGAGAACGAGGGTGCGATTCATGGCCGGGAGCGTACCGGCGCCGCCACTCAGCCGGCGAGCAGACGATCCCGCACCGCGCCGGCGACATAGAGCGATCCCGAGGCCAGGACGAGGTCCTCCTCGGTGGCCATCGACAACGCCCATTCAGCGGCGTCTCCCGGGTCCTCGACGACCTCGACGTCGACGTCGAGCGCAGCTGCAGCGGCGGCGATGACCCGGGCGGGAATGGCACGCGGCGACGGTGCGGTGCAGGCGATGACCATGTCGGCACGGTCGGCGCCGAGGGCCGTGAGCATCCACTCGAGATCCCGCTCGCCGAGCAGGCCGACGATCTGCAGGCGACGTCCGGCGACGCTGAAGCCCTCTTCGAGGGTCACGAGCGACGCCTCGGCGCCCGCCGGGTTGTGCGCACCGTCGACGATGACCAGGGGCTCTCTCGACAGCACCTCGAAGCGTCCCGGCAGGAAGACCTGGGCGAACGCCTCCTCGGCCACCTCGAACGGCACCGCGGTGCCCAGGTAGGCCTCGGCGGCGGCGAGAGCCACTGCGGCGTTGTCGCCCTGGTGGGCGCCGTGCATCGACACGAAGAGGTCGCCGTGGCGGCTGTCGGGCGTCCAGAGGGTGACCAGGCGCCCGCCGACGGCCAACTCGTTGTCCTCGCACGCGAAGTCGACGTCGCGGCGCAGCAGCGAACCAGGTCGCTCGGCGAGGAACACGTCCTCGAGATCAGGGTCGGTCTCGCCGAGGACCACCGTTGCACCCGGTCGGATGATGCCGGCTTCCTCCCACGCGAGATCTCGCCGCCACGTCGGGCCGCCGTCGGTGTGGTCGTAGTCGACGTTGGTGATGACCGCCACCGCGGCGTCGGCGACGCTGGTGGCGTCGAAACGGCCCAGCAGCCCCACCTCGACGACGGCGACATCGACCGCGATGTCGGCGAACCAACGGTAAGCCGCTGCGGTCATGAGCTCGAACCACGACGGCGTGACATCGATGGTGGGTTCGACCCGGGCGAGGTCCTCGATCAGCTCGGCGAGGTCGCTCGCCCCGATGGCCTCGCCGTTGCGCGAGATCCGCTCACGGACCGTGCTCACGTGCGGGCTGCTGTAGGTCCCGACGCTGAGCCCCATCCCGGCCAGCAGAGCGGTGATCATCGCCGAGGTGGAGCCCTTGCCGTTGGTGCCGGTGACCTGGATGACCGGCGTGTCGAGCTGGGGGTCGCCCAACGCCCGCATGAGCGCCCGCATCGACGCGAGGGCGTCGTCGTCGACGAGCGACGGCGCGACCTCACGGTTCAGGTGCCGATCGAGGTAGGCGATGGCGCGACGAAGCTCGGGTTCTTCGGGCAAGGGAATCGATGCGCCCCGGGCGCTAGGAGGCAGCCCGGTCGGTCTCGCCGCGCAGCACGAGTCGAGGCGCCGAGCGGTCGAGCACCACCCGCTCGTCGACGACACAGCGTTCCACGTCGGTGCGACTCGGCAGGTCGTACATGACCTCGAGCAGGACCTCTTCGAGGATCGACCGCAGGCCTCGCGCACCGGTCTGGCGTTCGAGGGCCATGTCGGCCACGGCGACCAGGGCATCATCGGAGAACTCGAGCTCGACGTCTTCGAAGCCGAAGTACTTCCGGTACTGCTTGACGAGCGCGTTCTTGGGTTCGGTGAGGATCTGGACCAAGGCGTCGCGTTCGAGGTTGCCGACCGCCCCGATGACCGGCAGCCGACCGATGAATTCCGGGATGAGGCCGAACTTCATGAGGTCCTCTGGCTGCACCTGGCCGTAGATGGCCGAGAGGTTCTTGTCGTTGGCGCGCCGGATGTCGGCGCCGAACCCGACGCCACGCGAGCCGATGCGGCTCTCGATGATCTCGTCGATGCCGGCGAAGGCCCCACCGCAGATGAACAAGATGTTGGTGGTGTCGATCTGGATGAATTCCTGGTGGGGATGCTTGCGGCCCCCCTGGGGCGGTACCGAGGCAGTCGTGCCCTCGAGGATCTTCAGCAGCGCCTGCTGCACGCCCTCGCCCGAGACGTCACGGGTGATCGAGGGGTTCTCGCTCTTGCGCGCCACCTTGTCGATCTCGTCGATGTAGATGATGCCCTGTTCGGCCTTCTTGACGTCGTAGTCGGCGGCCTGGATGAGCTTGAGCAGGATGTTCTCGACGTCCTCGCCGACGTAGCCGGCCTCGGTCAGCGCCGTGGCGTCGGCGATCGCAAACGGGACATTGAGCATCTTCGCGAGGGTCTGGGCCATCAACGTCTTGCCGCAGCCCGTGGGGCCGATCAACAAGATGTTCGACTTGGCCAGCTCGACGTCGTCGTCGCTGGCCTCTCGGACCTGCACCCGCTTGTAGTGGTTGTAGACGGCCACCGACAGGATCCGCTTGGCGGAGGTCTGCCCGACGATGTAGTCGTCGAGGAAGGCGTTGATCTCGATCGGCTTGGGCAGCTCGTCGAAGCCGACCTCGGCCGGCTCGGCCAGTTCCTCTTCGATGATCTCGTTGCACAGGTCGATGCACTCGTCGCAGATGTAGACCCCCGGCCCTGCGATGAGCTTCTTGACCTGCTTCTGCGATTTGCCGCAGAACGAGCACTTGAGGAGCTCGCCCCCCTCGCCGAACTTTGCCACTACGCAACGCCTTCCTGTCGAAGTTCCCGATCGGAGCGGGCGTCAGCCCACAGCCGTGATCGGGCCGCTGTTGTCGACTTCGGTGCGCTTTTCGAGCACCTCGTCGATGATGCCGTATTCCTTCGCTTCTGCAGCGGTCATGACGTAGTCACGGTCGGTGTCGGTGGCGATCTTCTCGGAGGTCTGCCCCGTGTGCGATGCCAGGATGTCCTCGAGCTGCGTCTTGAGCCGCTGGATCTCCCGAGAGGCGATCTCGAGATCGGACACCTGTCCGGATGCTCCGGCGTACGGCTGGTGGATGAGCACCCGAGAGTGTGACAGAGCCAGGCGCTTACCTGGTGTACCCGCCGCGAGCAGCACCGCAGCGGCCGACGCGGCCTGGCCGTAGCAGATGGTCGCGATGTCGGGCTTGATGTAGGACATCGTGTCGTAGATGGCGAACATCGCGTTGATGTCGCCACCGGGCGAGTTGATGTAGATCGCGACATCCTTGTCGGGGTTCTCCGACTCGAGGTGCAGCAGCTGTGCACACACCAGGTTGGCGATGGTGTCGTCGATCGGGGTGCCGAGGAAGATGATGTTCTCCTTCAGCAGCTTGGAGTAGAGGTCGTAGCCTCGCTCGCCCCGGTTCGTCTGCTCGACGACCGTGGGAACCAGGTAGTTGGTGGCGCGAGTCACTGTTGTTCTCCTTCGTCGGCCGACGGGTCGGCCTCGTGGTGGTCGTCGGCGGAGGTCGCAACCGACGAGTCGTCCTCGGTGTTCCCTGCGTCGTCGATCTCGGTGGCCTCGGCGGCGGCATCGTCGAGATCTCCTTCGTCGAGATCTTCTTCGTCGAGCAGGTCCCGATCGATGGGGTGGCCCTCGGGGTCGACGAGCGCGACGGAGGCCACGAGGAAGTCCATGGCCTTGCGCTTCGCCATGTCGATGCGCACCGACGAGAGTTGGCCGTTGGTCTCGAGGGCCGCCCGCAGCTCCTCGGGTGGCCGACCCATGGCCTCGGCCGACTCGGCGATCTCGGCGTCGAGCTCGTCGTCGGTCACCTCGAGGCCCTCGGCGACCACGACCGCACGCAGGGCGAGGTCGACCTTGGCGGCTTCGGTGGCGGGTTCACGCATGTTGGCCATGAGGTCTTCGACACTCTGGCCGGTCATCTGCAGGAACTGCTCGAGGCCGATGCCCTGGCTCGCCAGGCGCATTGCCATGTCCTGCAGCTGGTTCTGGACCGCTTCGGTGACGAGCGCGTCGGGGATCTCGTCGACGACCAGTTCGGCGAGGGCCGTGGCGGTGCGGTCGGGGATGAGGGTCTTGGCCTGGGCCCGCTTCATCGTGGCCAGCCGCTCGCGGGTGTCGGTGAGGAACTCCTCGACGGTCTCGAACTCGGTGGCGTCGGCGACGAACTCGTCGTCGAGCTCGGGGAGCTGCTTGGCCTCGATGGCGGTGACCGTGACCGAGAACGAAAGCTGGCCGTCTTCGTCGGGATCGGGATGGTCGGCGTCGAAGGCGACGACGTCGCCGACCACCGCACCGGCGAGCTGATCATCGAGTTCGTCGACGACGAAACCGGCGCCGAGCTCGTAGGTGTAGCCCTGGGCGGTGAGGCCTTCGATGACCTCGCCCTCCTGGGTGGTCTCGATGTCCATCGTGACGTAGTCGCCGGTCTCGGCCGGGCGATCGACCGCGACCCGCTCGGAGAACTGGGCCCGCAACGCGTCGACCTGCGAGGTGACGTCGTCGTCACTGGGCTCGAGCGCCGGCAACTCGACCCGGAGGCCGTCGTAGCCGGCGACGATCACCACCGGCCGGACCTCGACCACTGCCTCGAAGGCGACCGGTCCGGCCTCCTCGCCGCTGGTGATGTCGAGGTCGGGTGGCGAGATGACGTCGACGTCGTTCTCGACGATCGCCTTGCGGTAGTACTCCGGGAGCGCATCGCGGATGGCTTCGCTGCGGGCGTAATCGCGGCCGATGCGGGCCTCGAGCACCTTGCGCGGCGCCTTCCCCGGCCGGAAGCCCGGCAGACGGATCTCCTTGGCGATCTTCTTGAACGCCTCGTCGATGGCGGCGTCGATCTCGTGTTCGTCGACCTCGACGGACAGCTTGACCTTGTTGGACTCGAGAGTGGTGACGGTGCTCTTCACAGGGCGCCGAGTGTAGCCCGGCACCTGTGCCACCCACGCTGACCGGTACGGATCGTCGCACCGGACCGGCCTGCACGTCGCCGCTGCGGACCTCGGGTGGAGCCCCGGAGTGATCTGCGAGCGGGTGACGGGAATCGAACCCGCGTCATCAGCATGGAAGGCTGAGGTTCTACCATTGAACTACACCCGCAGGCGGCCAGAGTAGCGCCGGTCGGCGTCTGCGGCACCCGCCTCGGCACGGGACATGCATCGGGCGTCGGCGCTGGCCCCGGACCGGTCCCCGACCGAAGGCGGGCGCAACCTGGGTCAGCGCATTCGGATACGGATCGGCCCCTTGGCCGTGCTCGGATCGACGACCCTCCCGCCCTGGGTCAGCTCGACGAGCCCGTCGGCCACCAGACGCCGAGCAGCGCGCCGAGCAGGCTCCATCAGCGGTCGCCACTCCTCGGCGCCGACGGCGCGCGCCGCCTCCGACGGGCAGATGGACGCGTCGTGTCCGCGCTCCCGAAGCAGGGCCACGATCGCGTCGGCGAGTTCGTCGTCGACGGGGCGCACCCCGCGGCGCCGGCAGGCGTCGCTGCACCACTTGACCTCGCCCCAGTTGCGTTCCCACGCCTTGCGCCACGTCATCGTGCGTCCGCAGCTCGCGCACGTGCGGTCCGCCCGGTCGGCGGTGGCGTCGCGTCGGCTCACGGCGCTGCCTGCGTCACAGCGATCCTGCGTCGAGGCGGGCGAGCACCTCACGGGCGCGCTCGCGGGTCGCGTCGAGATCCTTCAGCCTGCGCATCCCCGCAAGCGGCTGCGCGAGGCGATTGTTGCCGGCGAACGCCTCGGCATTGCGAGCGAGGAAGTCCCAGTAGAGCGTGGTGAACGGACAGGCGTCGTCGCCGGTCCGCTTCTTCGGGTCGAACCGACAGCCCCGGCAGTGATCGCTCATCCGGTTGATGTAGGCCCCACCGGAGGCGTAGGGCTTGGTCGCCATGCGTCCACCGTCGGCGTAGAGCGCCATGCCCAAGACGTTCGGCAACATCACCCACTCGGCACCGTCGACGAACGACGCCCACATCCAGTCGACGAGCTCGGCGGGACGGGTCCCGTTCAACAGGTTGAGGTTCCCGAGCACCATGAGGCGCTCGATGTGGTGGGTCCAGCCGTTGCGGGCGAGATTGGCGAGCGTCGACGAGACACACGCCATCTCGGTGTCGGCCTCACCGGTGAACAGCGGCGGCAGCCCGCGATCGGCGTCCAGCGCGTCGAGCCGGCGGTAGCCGGGCATCCAGTGCCAGTAGACGCCCCACACGTACTCGCGCCAGCCCATGACCTGGCGGATGAAGCCCTCCGCCGAGGCGATCGGGACCCGCCCCTGCCGATAGGCGGTCTCCGCGGCGTCGACGACCTCGCCGGGGTGCAACAACCCGAGGTTGAGCGAACTCGACAGCACCGAATGTGCCAGCTTCCACTCCCCTGCCAGCATGGCGTCCTCGTGTGGCCCGAACACGGCGAGGCCCTCGGCGATGAACTCCTCGAGGCGCTGTCGCGCCTGGGCTCTGCTGGTGGGCCAGATGCCAGAGGGCACGGCGCCCCAACACTGTTCGGGCAGGGCATCGATGATCCGATGGTCGAGATCGTCGAGCTCGAAGAGCTCGATGCCGGGCCACGACCGGCCGTCGGTCGGTGGCGGCTCCCGGTTGTCGTGGTCGAAGTTCCACCGCCCGCCGACGGGTTCGTCGCCGTCCATGAGCACGCCGGTGACGCGGCGGCGGTGCCGGTAGAAGTCCTCCATCTTCAGGGTGCGGCGACCCTGGGCCCACTCGTCGAACTCGTCGGCGCTGCAGAGGAACTGGTCGTTGGGAACGACCTCGACGCCGAGTCGGCCGAGCATGGCGAGGCCGTCCCAGCTCATCGGTGCCATGGCCACCACGCGCTCGGGGCGGTGCTCGCGACGGTGTGCCTCCAGGCCGTCGGCCAGCGACACGGCGCTGCGATGGTCGACTTCCCACCCGGCATCCGCCAGTTCGGCGGCGAATCTGCTCATGGCGGCCAGAACCAGGTGAAGGCGCTGGCGATGCCATCGCTTCGATGCGATCTTGGCCTCGGACCGGACCAGCAACACCCGGGTCGATGCGGGGTCGCGATCGCGCAGCGATGCGATCGTCGGGTTGAGCTGATCGCCGAGGACCCACACCGTCTCCACGAGTTCGGAGTGTCACACGGGAACCCCGGCGACGTCGGGTCGAACCGGGCCACCGCCCCTGTGGCACTCACTGTTCGAAGAGGCCGGGTTGGACGGGCCGTGCCGCAGGTTCGGGTAGCGGCGCCAGGTCGGGAACGAGGGCCCGCACCTCGTCGTGGAAACGCCGCGCCAACGTCGGCGATGCATCGTTGTCGGGTGTGTGGACGAAGAAGGTCGGCTGCAGCCCGGCCTCGAGCCACCGGGCGACCACGGCGACCCACGGCGCCCACCACGTCGGATTCGCCTCGGGGTCGGTCAACCCGACGAACCGCACGATCGGCATGGGACCCGTCGCCACGGGCCGCACCCGCAGGCGAGGTTTGCGCTCCCACGCCTCGACCTCGCCGGGCGTGACCCGCGGCCCCGAGAACAGCCCGCGGGTGTCGATGAGGATCCGATCGACATCGTGGGCGGCCAGCAGGTCGCCGAGAGCGCGCTCGGCCCGGCCCTCGGCCTCGAAATCACGATGGCGGACCTCGACTCCCCAGCGCAGACCCGTGTCGCCGAGCGACCGGGGCACGGCCTCGACGAAGCGTTCGAGGACCCCGAGATCCTCGGGCCCGAACGTCGCCGGCAGCTGAACCGCCATCGGGCCGAGGTGAGCGGCCAACGGCGACAGGCGTTCGCAGAACTCCTCCAGGGCGTCGTCGGCGTTGCGGAGGCGACGCTCGTGGGTGATGGTGCGGGGCAGCTTGAAGCAGAAGCGGAAGCCCTCTGGCGCCTGGTCGGCCCACCGCTGCACCGTCTCGGGTCGCGGCAGGGCATAGAAGGTGGTGTTGCCCTCGACGGCGCTGCACCAGCGGGCGTAGGCGGCCAGCTCCTCGCCGGTCGGTGTCGGGCCGAACAGACGCACAGCCCATGGCCGGTGAGCCCACATCGGGCATCCGACCCGCAGCACAGGAGCGTCCATCGATGCGAGCTTGGCACGCGGGGCGACGACGGTCGGGGAAACGCCACGTGTCGCGCCGGGGAGGTTAGGGTGACCTCCCGTGCAGCCAATCGTGATCGGGATCGCCGGGGGTTCGGGTTCGGGCAAGTCGACGCTGGCGGCAGCGGTCCGCGCCGCGTCGCCGCACCCGGTCGCTTCGTTGGGCTTCGACGACTACTACCGCGATCAGCGCCACGTCGCCTTCGCCGAGCGGGAGCGGGTCAACTACGACCATCCCAACGCACTCGACATCGAGGCCTTCACGGCCGACCTGACCGAACTGCGGGCCGGACGTTCCATCGCTGCGCCCATCTACGACTTCGCCGTCCACAGTCGCAGCGCCGACGTGCGGCTGCTCGATCCCCAGCCGATCATCGTGGTCGACGGCATCTTGTTGTTCGTCTTCGAGGAGATCTGCCGGCTGATCGACCTGCGGGTGTTCGTCGACACCAGCGACGCCGTGCGCACCGAGCGTCGCGTCGGGCGCGATGTCGCCGAGCGCGGACGCACCGCCGACTACGCACTCGCGCAGATCGAACGGACGGTGCGGCCGATGTACGGCGAGTTCGTCGGCCCGTCCGCGGATCGGGCACACCTCGTCGTGGACGGCACCAGGTCGCCGCAGGGCTCGGCGCAGGTGATCCTCGAGCGGGTCGGTGTCGCCGCCGGGGTTCACGCCTCCGGATCCTGAACCCTCCAGGGGGTGCGCCCGCCGAGACGGCGGCTTCAGGATGAGAGTGCCCGGCGGATGGCGCGGGTGTAGGCCCGCTGCCCCTCGGCTTCGAGGTGGACGCCGTCACCGGCGAAGAACTCCGGCCGCCCGTTCGACAGGCCGTGCCAGTCGACCAGGACGGCGTTGTCCCAGCGGCGTACGCCCGCCGCGAGCGCCTCGTTGACGTCGGACTCCCACCGCACCGGAACCCGGACATTGACGATGAGGACGCGATCGACATCGGACAGCCGCCGCATGACGCTGTCGAACATCGCCTCGTTGACCGGGCCGTTGTTGCCCAGGTGGACGACCACGGCGTCACCGAATCCCCCATCGCGGCCGATCGCCCGCAGGGTCGGCTCGGCGTCCCACCACTGGCGCCCCACCAGTGTGTCGACCTGCACGGTCTCGGCGAGGTTCCGCAGCCGCGGGGCCGCGCCCTGCATGACCGAGTCGCCGACGAAGGTCACCCGTTGGGGTGCCGTCGGAGCCGGCGCCGGCTCTGTGTCCTCGGCCTCGGCTTCTGCGCCGATCTGGCCGGTGGTTCCGGCGTTGGGGCTCGGCGGAATCACCGCATCCTCGACGGCGGGGGGCTCGGCGCCCTGCGGGATCTCGACCTCGGCCGACGGAGCGGGGTCGGCTGCGGCGGCGCCCGGCGCAGGATCGAGAGTCGCGGGATCCGTCACTTCGGGATCGATCGCTGCGCTGCCTGAACCGTCGACGACGACGGCGACCTCGTCGACGGTCTCGACCGCGAAGGTTCCGGTGCCCGCAGCATCGGCGCGCTCGCCGTCGCGCTGCACATCGACGAGCACGGCGAACACCGCGAGGAGTGCCAACGACCCGAGCACCGCAGGCATGGCCATGGCCCCGATTGCCTCGGCACGCGACCTGCCGGGACGCCGCAGGCCGCGTCGCAGGGGCTGCTCGACGAGTTGATAGCTGACCTCCGCGACCACGAACGTGAGCGCGAAACGCAGGACCAACAACACGACGCCGTCGAGGTCGGTATCGATCCGGGCTCTGGTGACCATGAAGATCGGCCAGTGCCACAGGTAGATGCCGTAGGACCGGCTCCCGAGCCAGCGCATGACCGGACCCGACAGTGCTCCCGACAGCGTGGTCCGGGCGAGAACGAGCCCGGCGATGAGCGCGGCCGTGCTCATCGATGTCACGAGGAAGCCGCCGCGGAACAGCGGATCGGCTTCGATCGGCGAGAGGTCGTAGACGATGAAGGCCCGGATCACGCCGGCGAGACCGACCGCTGTCAGCGCGAGCGCCACGAGTCTGCGTCGCTGCTCGATCTCGGGACGTTGCGTCGGGTGCTCCCACGGCCGCCACACGAACGCGAGGCCCGCCCCGACGAGCAGTCCGGCCGCCCGGGTGTCGGTTCCGTAGTAGATGCGAAGCGGATCCTCCAACGGCTGGTAGAGCAGCCACATCAGTGCCGTCGACGCGACCACGCCGGCGCCGATCGCCATGATCATGCGCCGACGCCCCAGGTAGCGCAGCCCACCGAGCATCAGCAGAGGCCAGACGAGGTAGAACTGCTCCTCGACCGCCAGGGACCAGAGATGATGCAGGAACGACGGACGGCCGAACGCGTCCGTGTAGGAGATGTCGTTGAAGACCGCGTACCAGTTCGCGACGTAGAACACCGCCGCCCAACTGCCGTCGAACCAATCGTCGACCACGTCGTCGGCGATCGCCAGGGCGAGCACCAGCGACCCGAGAAGGTAGAAGGCGAGCGCAGGCAGGAGCCGACGGGCCCGACGGGTCCAGAAGTCCTTCAGATCGACGCGGCCCGTACGGTCGATCTCGCCGAGGAGCAGCGCCGTGATCAGGTACCCGCTGACGACGAAGAACACCTCGACGCCGAGGAAACCGCCCGGCAACCACGCGACCTCGGCGTGATAGAAGAGCACGGCGACGACGGCGATGGCGCGCAGTCCGTCGATCGACGCGATGAACGGCATCCGCGGGCGCGTCGACGTTGGCGCTGGGGTGCCGCGCCGGTCGGGCGCTGTGCGAATCGACGTCATTCCCACCGCCGCAACGGTAGCGCCAGGGCGAGACGACACCGGGGCAGTTCGGTCATCTTCGGGCCCCGTCGGGCCGAAAGGCAGGGGGCATGACCGCTACCCGCAGTCGAGTCTGGTCATCGCGGGCTGCGGCGGTCGAGGAACTCGTAGACGTCGACGAGATCGACCCCGGGGAAACGGGTGAACGGCTGTTTGTCCACGGGCAGGCCCGACACCACGTGGCTGCGGTCGCTGGCCGAGGGCCACGCAACACCTTCCCACCGGCTCCGGGCCGGAGCCGGCGGGAGACGGCAACAGTTCGGGTCCGGGCAACCCGAGACCGAGGATCGTGTCGTGTCGCTGCCCCGGAAGAAGCGGGCCTGGTCCGCCGAGGTCCCGACGGTGACCGCGTGGAAGGGGCGGCGATCGGCCTCCACGTGGGTGACGCACCAGTAGCGCCCCGACGGGGTGGCCGTGTACTGGGCGTAGAGGGCGAAGGAGTCCTCCGAGCCGAACGCCTGGCGCGTTCCCCATTGCCGGCACAGACGGTTGCCCTCGATGGTGCCGTCCTCGTCGGCGGGCAAGGGAACGCCGTCGTTCTCGTAGGCCTTCCAGACGGTTCCCTCCACGTCGGAGCGCAGGAAGTGCACGGTCAGGTCCAGGTGACGGGTCGCGAGGTTCGTCAGGCGGTGCGCCGCCATCTCGTAGGAGATGTAGAAGACCTCCTTGAGATCCTCGACCGAGAGGTCGCCGCGCGTCTTGGCCTCCTGGAGGAACTCGACGGCCGGCGCCTCGGGCGCCAGCACCGCCGCAGCGAAGTAGTTCGACTCGACGCGTTGGCGCAGGTAGTCGGCGAAGTCGTCGGTGTCGCTGTGGCTGAGAGCGAAGTGGCCCAAGGTCTGCAGCACCACCGAACGGGCGGCCCGGGTGGGCAGCTCGTTGCGCTGGCCGATGTAGATGATGCGATCGCGTTGGTCGGTGATGGACCGCGCCGAGTGCGGCAGGTCCTGCACCCGGGCCAGGCGGAATCCGAAGTGGCCGCACAGATCGATCAGCGTTCGCTCCGAGACCGGGCCGGTCCCGTTGTAGCCGACCGCCTGTAGGCAGTCGCCGGCGAGCCGTTCGATGTCGGCGAAGTAGTTGTCGCGCCGGCGCATGTCGTCGCGCAGGGCGACGTTGGCCATACGGGCGAGGTCGCCCGAGCGTTTCTGGCGCCTGTCGCCCGCCTCGAGTGCACCTGCGAGGGCGACGAGATGTTCGAGGACCTCGTCGGGCACGCGGCTGGTGGGCTTGACGAAGGGCAGGTTCATCGCCTCGTAACGGCCGCTGGCCTGGGCTCGCAGGAACGCCACCTCGAGCTCGGCCCGTCGCGACGGTGGCGCCGGATCGACCAGGTCCGCGGTGGCGCAGCCGAGAGCGGCTGCGAGTTCGCCCACGAGACTCAGCCGAGGTTCGGTGTGGCCGTTCTCGAGCTGGCTGAGATAGGGCGCCGGTCGTCCGATGCGCTCGCCCAGCTGCGCGAGCGTCAGACCGCAGCGTCGGCGTTCGTGGCGCAGGCGCTGGCCGAACATCAAGGTGTCGACACTCTCGGCGGTGGACATGGCTGCTCCCGGGACCGTTGGGGACGATGCAAGCGCTTTCATCGACGCGAACATCTGCCATTGTTGCCGAACTCGGTGATCTGATGGGAACTTTCTCGCCAATCTCGTTGATTCTTTCGCCTTGGAGCGCCATTCTCGGTCTCGTCTCAACGGCGAGACGATCAGGAGGACGACCCCATGAGCACCACCAGCAACACCTTCGACGCCCAGGTCGCGGCCCTCGAGGCCGACTGGGCTGCCAACCCCCGATGGCAGGGCATCCGGCGTGACTACTCGGCCGCCGACGTCGTGAGCCTCCGGGGCTCGGTCCCGGTCGAGTACTCCCTGGCCCGGCGTGGCGCCGAGCGCCTCTGGGACCGGTTGAACACCGCCGACTACACCCACGCCATGGGCGCCATGACCGGTGGCCAGGCAGTCCAGATGGTCAAGGGTGGCCTGCCGGCCATCTACCTGTCGGGCTGGCAGGTCGCCGGCGACGCCAACCTGGCCGAGCAGGTCTACCCCGACCAGAGCCTCTACCCCGCCAACTCGGTGCCGGCGGTCATCAGGCGCATCAACAACGCGCTGCGTCGCGCGGACCAGATCGAGTGGTCCGAAGGCAAGCGTGACCGCGACTGGCTCGTGCCGATCGTCGCCGACGCCGAAGCCGGTTTCGGCGGTCCGCTCAACGTGTTCGAGCTCATGAAGTCGATGATCGATGCGGGCGCCGCCGGTGTGCACTGGGAGGACCAACTGGCCTCGGAGAAGAAGTGCGGCCACATGGGCGGCAAGGTCCTGATCCCCACCCAGCAGCACATCCGCACCCTCACCGCAGCCCGTTTGGCCGCCGACGTCTGCGACGTGCCCAGCATCGTCGTCGCCCGCACCGACTCGCTCGCCGCCACGCTGCTCACCAGCGACGTCGACGAGCGTGACCGTCCGTTCGTCACCGGCGAGCGCTCGGCGGAGGGCTTCTTCCACGTGCGCAACGGTATGGACGCCGCGATCGCCCGCGGCCTCGCCTACGCGCCCTACTCCGACCTCATCTGGTGCGAGACCGGCACGCCCGACCTCGACGAGGCCCGCCAGTTCGCCGAGGCGATCCATGCCGAGTTCCCCGGCAAGATGCTCGCCTACAACTGCTCGCCCTCGTTCAACTGGAAGGCAGCGCTCGACGACGCCACCATCGCCTCGTTCCAGAAGGAGCTCGGCGCGATGGGCTACCGGTTCCAGTTCATCACCCTGGCAGGCTGGCACGCGCTCAACGCCTCGATGTTCGAACTGGCCCGCGACTACACCGCCAGCGACATGACGGCCTACGTCGCATTGCAGCAGCGCGAGTTCGCGATGGAGGGCGACGGCTACAGCGCCACCCGCCACCAGCGTGAGGTCGGCGCCGGCTACTTCGATCAGATCGCGACCGTCATCTCCGGCGGCACCGCGAGCACCCTCGCCCTCAAGGGATCCACCGAGGAAGAGCAGTTCTGATCAGCCCGGACTCCTAGATGATTGGTTCCAAGGGGTCAGTGGTCGTAGGCGATGAGTGAGCGGGCGGGGCCGGGCCTCTGGGTTGTTTCGTTGTGCCAGATGGCGGCGGTG
>JBKAGO010000008.1:0-47541 GCA_046290435.1 Acidimicrobiales bacterium | reverse complement strand
GAACACCACCACGACCAACGCCTACCCAGACCGCCGATCGGTGGATTCAGGCTCAGGGCTGCTCGGCCCCGCGGATCTTGCGGTCCATGTTCTGGTGGTAGTGCGCGATCTTGCATTCGCGTCCCTGCAGGATGTTGGCCGTGTAGCCGCTGGACCGTTTGGTGCGGGCCAGCTGGTCGTAGATCTCGATGTCCTCGCCGACGACGACCTTCAGCCCGGCCCAGTGCTTCATGGTCCGCTCGAAGTACTCGCCGTAGCCGGGATCGTCGCCCAGGTCGGGGTAGATGAGCTCCCAGCACAGGAAACGGGTGCGGTCGACGTCGATGGGGATGGGCGTGAACACCTGGACGTGTTCGGGGTTGCAGTTGAACACCGTGTTGGGGAACACCACGTAGTGGCAGATGGCGTAGCGGTGGTGGTCCCAGTCCTCGGCGAGGGCCTCGAGGTGATCGGCGCGGGGCACGAAGCACATGTAGTTGTCGCCGGTGATGTGGAACGACGTGCCCTTGGCGGCCTTCACCCAGTCGCCGGAGACACCGTGCAGTTCCTTGGCGTGATAGATCTCGTTGAACCCGTCGACAACGGCTTTGTAGCTGACCGGGACGTCCCACTCGACGACCTCGTGCAGGATCATGTCCTCCATGCGGTAGCGCCCGAGATCGGTGACGATGTCGTCGCCGATGGTGTCCAGCAGCGGTGGGGCTGCCTCGGGGCCGGCGAGGTTGATCCACACCCACCCGCCCCACTCGTCCACTGCGACCGCCGGGGCTCGGAGCCCGTGGAGATGGGCGGGGTCGAAGTCCTCGCGTTCGGGGACACCGACCACCTCGCCGGTCGTGTCGTACACCCAGCCGTGGTAGGGGCAGGTGAAACGACGGGCACCGCAGCCGGTGAGCTCGCCGACGATCGCGGGGCCGCGGTGCTGACAGACGTTGTGGAACGCAGCGAAGCCGCCGTCGGGCTGGCGGGTGACGACGACGGTCTCACCGTGACCCTCATACGTCAGCCAGTCCCCCGCTGCCGGGATCTGCTCGACCCGGCCGGCGATGAGCCAGTGCGTCGTCAGGACCCGTTCGCGTTCGAGCTCGAAGCGCATCGGGTCGGTGTAGGCATCGCGGGCCATGGTGCTCGGCCCGATCTCGGGGATCAGCGGGTCGACCTGGGGACCGAGGCGGACGGGCACTTCACCACGGGTGGGGACATGGACCATTCGGGCACTCCTGAGCGTCGGCGGCTGCCGGGGCGGCCGCATCGGTGTGGCGTGGCATCGGGCGCACACGGCCATCGGGTTCGGATGATCCGCCGGCTCGGATCACCAGCTATTTCGAACGGACGTTATTTTTAACAGGTGCGGTATCTTGCGTCAATGCCGAAGATCGTCGACGTCGACGCCCGTCGCAGCGAGTTGGCCGCCGCCGCGGCGAGGGTGATCGCCCGTGCCGGCGTCGGAGGCGCCTCGATGCGCGAGGTAGCCGCGGAGGCGGGCTGGACCACCGGAACGCTCGTGCACTACTTCCGCGACAAGCGCGAACTCCTGCTGTTCACCTTCGAGACCTCCCACGATCAACGACAGGCCCGACGCGTGCACCGCGAGGCGCTCGGTCCCGAGGCGGCACTCCGTGAGACGCTCTGCGGTGCCCTCCCCCTCGACACCGAGTCGCGTCTGCACTGGCTGGTGGTGACGGCTTTCTGCGCGCAGGCCGGCGGCGATCCCGAGTTCGCCCGGATCCAGCGCGACGCCTACCGCGACTTCCGTTCCACCGTCGCCGAGCTCCGGGCCGCCGTCCGAGGCCGCACCGGAGTGCCCGACGACGGCGACGTGGCCGAGGCCGAACGACTGATCACCGTCGTCGACGGCGTCGCCATCCAGGCGCTGTTCGATCCCGAGTCGTGGCCTGCCGAGCGTCAGCTCGCGGCCCTCGACGTGGCGCTCGAAGGCGCCTGAGCCACCCTCAGCGCCTTCGCCTTCGACTCCACCGCCCGAGGAGCCGCCGCCCGACGACGCCGTTCGACGCTGCCCTGAGGCACGATCAGACGAACTCCGGCATCACCTCTTCGGCGAAGAGCGTGACCGCACGACTCAACGCCTCGGGGGTCGTGGCCTCCCGTCCCGTGGCGAAGATGAGGCAGGCCTCGTCGAACCCGATTGCGTCGTGCCAGCGGCGGATCTCGTCGACCACGACCTCGGGCGTACCGGCGAAGGCACGGTCACGCACGAACTCGCGATAGTGCGGGTCCTCCCCCGCTGCCACCCGCTGCAGCACCGGGTCGTGGTCGTCGCCCTTGGTGCCGGCGTCCCAGTAGTAGCGGTGGAAGCTCAGCGCCCGCTGGTACCACTCGGCTTCGACCTCGGCGTCGGTCTCGCCCACCCACGCCTCGCGCATCAGGCAGACACGCGGCGTGCGCCCGGCGGCCTCGCACTCGCTGCGATGGCGATCGACGAGGTCTACGACGAAGTCGAGCGTCTCCATCGGCAGCGTGATCCACGTGTCGCCCAGTCGGGCGGCCCGGCGGATGGCGCCGTTGGACGTCCCACCGACGTAGATGGGCGGATGCGGCTGCTGCACGGGAGGCGGGTAGATGGGGACGTCGTCGAGCTGGAAGAACTCGCCGTCCCAGGCGTGGCTGCCGGTGGTCCAGGCGTTGCGGAGCATGGCGAGGGTCTCGTCGAGACGCCGGCCGCGGGTGGCGAAGTCGCTGCCGAAGTTGTCGTACTCATAGGGCCGGTAGCCGACGCCCACGCCGAGCACGGCACGGCCGTTGGTGATCCGGTCGAGCGTGGAGACCTGCTCACAGATGTTGGCGGGATGATGCAGCGCTGCGAGATACACGCCGGTGCCGAGGCGGATGCGCTCGGTGTGGGCACCGAGCGCCGCCAGGTACACGAACGGCGCCGACTCGTCCTTGACCTCTGGCGAGAACGAGTGGTGGCCGATGAAGCCGCCGGCATAGCCCAGCCGGTCGACGAGCTGCGCGAACTCGTAGCTGCGCCGGTACGGGACGGCGTCGTCGAAGTCGTGGAAGCGGGGCAGGGTGAGGCTGAACTCGATCATCGGGCGTCGGGCCGGGTCATCTCTGCGATGGTCCGGTGCAGGAGCTGGTTGGCGGGCTCGTTGCGCCCGAAGACGAAGTGACGGTCGCCCATGGCGGGCAGCGCGGCGCCGATCTGGAAGATGGTGGCGCAGTCCTCGTCGCGCACGACGGCCTCGTAGGTCTGACGCTTCGCCTCGGCGACCTCGACCAGATCCCCCTCGACGGGCTGCCGGTAGAACTGGAACTGCAGCGTGGTGGACGTGTCGGGCGTGGGTCCGGGTAGCAGGCGGCTCATCATCAGGGTGTCGCCGTGGCCGCCGGAGATCGAAACGTTGGGGAACACGTAGTGCACGAGGCTGAGGTAGTCCGGGTAGGAGATGTCGTCGGCGTCGGGATCGAACGTCGAGGTCAGCTTGCTGGCGAAGCCGATGCGGACGTGGGGACCGAAGAAGTCGTAGGTGTTGCGGTTGGTGATCGCCCGGGTGCCGATCGTGTTCCGGTGCAGGTACCCGATGTGGTAGCCATCGAGGTACCCGTCGGCGGACAGCTTCCAGTTGGGGCTGTCGATGAAGGTGGGCACCCGGTACGGGTGCAGCTCATCGAGGCGGAGCTCGGCCAGCGACGCCTCCAGGCCTGCGAGCCAGGCGTCGATGTCGATGTCGTTGTCGGGATCGAGGGTCGCGAAGACCGCGCCGGCACGTTCGACGGTGGGCAGCTCGATCAGGCCGGTGACGTCGACCTCGCCGAAGCTCTCACGTCCCGGCATGCCGACGAGGGTGCCCTGGGTGTCGTAGCTCCAGGAGTGGTAGGGACAGGTGAAGCGACGGGCCGTGCCGCAGACGTCGTCGGCGACCTTGGGACCGCGGTGCCGGCACACGTTGAGGAAGGTGCGAATGACGCCGTCATCGCCGCGCACGATGAGCAGCGGCCGGCCGACGAGGTCGAAGGCCACGTAGTCGCCGGGTTCGCGCACCTCGCAGGACAGCGCGACCAGGATCGGGCAGGCCAGGAAGATGTGGTCGATCTCGCGCCGATACTGGTCCGGATCGGAGTACGACGCTGCCGGGACCTTCATCGGTTGGTCGCCCTGGTCTGGCAGGCCCACCTCGACGTTGGCCGCCAGGCGGGCGATCAGGTTCTCGATCATCGTCATGACTGTCGTTCCTCGTACTCTTCGTCCCCGAAGCGGATCCATGTCGGTCCCCGCCGGGCCCTCGGCCAGCCCGCACGCACGCTACAACGCTCGTTGTATTACGACGCAGCCTCAGGCGTCCAGGCCGAGCGCATCCGCGAGGGCGAGGGACGCCTCGAGGTCGTCCGCGACGAAGATGCCGGTCATCCCCAGGACCCGGGCCGCGGCCACGTTGACCTCCTGGTCGTCTGCGAACACGCAGTCCTGTGGTGCCACGCCCAACGCCGCGGCCGCCATCTCGTAGGCGAGCGCATCGGGCTTGCGGACCCCGATGCGCCACGACTCCAACACATGGTCGAACAGGTCGTCGACGGGAATCGTCGCCTCGATGACCGGAAAGAAGCCGGTGACGCTGTTGGTCAGCAACAGCGTCGGGATGCCCGCAGCGCGAGCCCGCCGCACCGTCTCGACGACCAGGGGCTGCGGCTCATTGGTCGCATCGCACACCCAGCTGACGAACGACGCCAGATCGAAGCGCACACCGTGGGCGTCGAAGCGGGCCTGCATCCGGTCGGCGAAGTCGTCGTCGAACCCACAGCGGCCGGCCTCGAGGTCGTGCCAGGGGTTGTCGCTACCGTCGCCATGTCCGCCGAAGATGGTCTCGACGACCACCCCACGCTCCATACCCAACTGATCGGCCAGGTCGTGGATGCGTCCCACCGGCGAGGCGGCCATCACGCCGCCGTAATCGAGGATGGCGGCCCGTGCGGTCACGAGGGCCGCAGTTCGTCGATGGCTGCCAGGTGGCTCTCGTCGAGGTCCCAATCCATGGCCGCGGCGTTGGCCGCCACCTGCTCGGGCGTCGTCGCGCCGGTGATGATCGTCGGGATCGACGGCCGCCGGGCGAGCCACGACATGGCGAGCTCGAGAATGCTCCGGCCCTGCGCCTCGGCGTGGGCGATGAGCGCCTCGACGGCGTCGAACATCTCCTCGGTCAGGAACATCGCCCCGTGTGGCATGTCCTTCCACGACTGCAGCCGGGAACCGTCGGGCAGCTCTGCTCCCTTGCGGTACTTGCCGGTGAGCAGGCCCGACTCCAAGGGGAAGTAGGGCACGAGCCCGATGCCGTGCTCGCGGCAGGCGTCGAGCACACCATCGGTTTCGGGACCCCGGGTGAGCACGCTGTAGCGGTTCTGCACGGTGGCGAACGGGGTGAGGCCGTTCTCGGCGGCGACGGCCGCCATCTCGTGGAGCTGATCGGACGAGAAGTTGCTGCACCCGATCTCGCGGACCTTGCCCGCGTCGATGAGCGCCTGGAGCGCACCCAGGGTCTCGACGATCGGTGTCGACGGGTCGGGCTTGTGCATCTGGTAGTGGTCGATCACGTCGACGCCGAGACGCTGCAGGCTCCGGTCGGCGGCCGCAGCCACCCACGACGCGCTGCCCGGGATCTCGCCGTCGGGTACTGCGCTTGGAGACCCGAACTTGGTGGCGATGACCGCCTCGTCGCGCCGGCTGCCCAGGGCCTGAGCCAACAGGACCTCGGACTCGCCATAGGAGTCGGCGGTGTCGAAGTAAGTGACGCCCTGGTCCAGCGCGGCATGCACCACTGCTGTGGTGCCCTGCTGGTCGAGCTTCATCCCGAAGTTGTTGCACCCGATGCCCAGCAGGCTGACCTCGAGCTGTCCGATGCTTCTGGTGTCCATGGGAGCTTTCTAGCCGACGTCCCACGCGACCGGCAGGGTCTCGACCCCGTGGAGCACCGGCGCCGAGATCATCGTCGGTTCGCCGGTCAGGCGCAGGTTCGGAAGCTTGTCGAGGATCGCCTCGAGCGCGACGGCTGCCTCGATCCGGCTGAGCGGTGCCCCCATGCACAGGTGGATGCCCTTGCCGAACGCCCAGTGCTTCTTCAAGGTGTCGAGGTCGCGGGTGATGTCGAACTCGTCGGGACGGTCCCAGGCTTCGGGGTCCATGTTGGCCGAGAAGAAGCTGCACATGACCTTGGTGTTCTCGGCCAGCGTGACCCCGTGCAGTTCGATGGGCTCGGTGTTGGTCCGGAACAGCCCATGGACGGGGGCGTCGTAGCGGAGGCTCTCCTCGACCGCGTGGGGGACGAGGCTGCGGTCGTTGCGGACGAGCTCGAGCTGGTCGGGGTGCTGGAGCAGCCGCCACACCATGTTGCCGATGAGCTGTGTGGTGGTCTGGCTGCCGGCGATGAACAGGAACCCCATGAACCCGAGGACGTCGCGATCGGTGAGCACGCGGCCGTCGACCTCGGCGGTCATGAGCGCAGTCAGCGTGTCGCGGGGCAGCTCCAGGCCGTCGGCCGTCATCTGGCGCCGCTGGGCGATCATCTCCAGGAAGTACGCGGTCTCGTCCATGCGCGACGGGTCGCGGTTGCTCGGGTCGGCGCTCTGGACATCCGCGTGGCGGGCGACGACCGAGTCGGCCCGGGGCCGGATCTCGCGGCAGTAGTCGGCGTCGAGACCGAGCAGCCAGGCGATGACGATGAGGGGCACCGGCGTCCCGAGGAGCTCCTGGAGGTCGCCCCGGCCGAGATGGGCGAAGCCGTCGATCTCGTCGTTCACGAGGCGGCGGATGTCGGGCTCCATGGCGGTGAGAGCCTCGGCGTTGAACGCCTCGGCCACCAGGCGACGATCCGAGGTGTGCTGGGGCGGGTCGACGCTGACCAGCACGCTGCCCCCGGCATAGGCGAGGCCGGGGCCCTCGGCGCTCGACCACAGCTTGTACTTGCGCAGCATGGCCTTGACGTCGGCCTCACGGGTGACGGCGTACCAGTCGTAGGGCTCGGCGGCGTGCGCCAGCGGGCACTCGGTGCGCATCCGCGCGTACTGCTCGTGGGGCGCGGTTCGGAACGCCTCGGAGAAGAAGTCGAAGTCCTGCTCTGGCATGGTCGCCACCTCCCCGTCTCGGACGAACACCGATATTAACAGTCATTCACAATGTCGGGAGCGTGGGCCGATCGTCGAGCCGCAGCGGCCCGCGGCGATCGCCGGGCGGGCGCGTCGGCCGACGAAGGCCGGGCGGGTTCTCAGCCAGCCGGGACGGTGCCGCGGACGGTGGTGCCGTCGCCGGGGACGGATTCGACCACGATCGTTCCGCCGAAGGCGCCGACGCGATCGGCCATGTTGGCGAATCCCCGGCCGTCGCCCGCTCCCGACGACGCGTCGAATCCACTGCCGTCGTCGACGACCTCGAAGATCACGACCTCGGGGGCGACGCCGTCGCCTCCCGCCGCGCTCACCGTGATCAGCACCGACGCCGGATCGCCGTGATGCACTGCATTCTGCAGGGCCTCGAGGCAACAGAAGTAGACGGCCACCTGGATCGCCAGCGAGACCCCGGGCAACGGCTCGCAGCGCACCGTGATGGGGAGGTCGAAGCGATCGGCTTCGCCCCGCAGCGCCGCCTCGAGGCCGTCAATCTCGAGGGCGGAGGGGTACAGGCCGTGGGCGAGACGACGGAGTTCGCTGCGAGCATCGGCCAGGTGATCCCGCAGCGCCCCGACGTCGTCGGCGATGGGCAGGTCCTCACGCCCGGCGCGGGCATGGATGCGCCCCAGGCCGATGGCAAGCGCTGTCAATCGCTGCTGGGCACCATCGTGGAGGTCGCGTTCGATCCCGCGACGGGCCTCGTCGGAAGCGGTGACGATGCGCGCCTGCGCGTCGCGAAGCCGGTCACGGCTGGTCACCGCCTCGTCGAGAGCCTGGGTGAGCGTCTCGATGGTCTGGTAGACGATGATCGCGACCAGCCCGGCCATGACGGGGGTGAACATCAGCGTCACGAGTTTCGGGACCCAGCCGGGGAGATCGTCCTCGATCTGCACCACGTCCTGCAAGGTGCCGAGGGCGACCACCGCGGTGACGACCACGATGGTGATGGCGACGACCTTCGGCAGCTGCACCCGGCTCACCACGGGCACGGCCAGGGCTGCGGGCAGCAGCGAGATGATCACCAGCACCGGCATGGCGAACGGCGCGGCCGTGGCGGCGACGAGAGCGATCACCCAGTTGGCCGCTGCGAACACGGCGAAGGCCTCGATGACGCGTCCTCGCGCGAGCAGGACCTGCGCGGCGAGCAGCGCGACGGCGACCATCGTCACGCATACCGCCAACACCGCGACCCAGCCGGTGTCGGACACGGTGACGTGCACGATGGCCATGAAGAGCGCAGCGCCGGTCGCCACGGCGACGTCGATCCACAGGAACAGTCGGAATCGCTCGTTGCGACCCGACCACGGCTCCGCCGAGTTCGCAGCGGTCACTGTTCGGCGAGGAACAACAGCACGGCCTGCACCCGCCGGTTGGCCCCGGGGCCACTCTCGAGGCCGAGCTTCGAGAAGATCGAGTTGATGTGCTTCTCGACAGCGTGCGAGGAGACGAACAACGATGCTGCGACTGCGGCATTCGACTTGCCCGTGGCCAACTCCCGGAGGATCTCCTGCTCTCGCGTGGTGAGGCGCGACAGCGGCGACTCCCCTGCGCTGCGTCGGCGCAGCAACACCTCCACCACGTCGTCGTCGACGAAGGACCCGCCCGCCGCCACGGCACGGATCGCCCGCTCGACGAGGGCGACGTCGTCGACATGGTCCTTCAGCAGGTACCCCCGCCGGCTGGACCCGTCGTCGAGCAGGCGCAACGCGTAAGCGGGCTCGAGATACAGCGAGAGCGCCACGACGCCGACGTCGGGATGGCTGTGGCGCAGCTGCTGGGCGGCCGCGATGCCCTCGTCGGTGTGGGTGGGCGGCATGCGGATGTCGGTGACCACCACGTCGGGGGCATGCTCGTCGACCGCAGCGAGCAGCTCGGGCAACGAACCGCACACCGCGACGACCTCGAACCCGTCGACATCGGCGAGGAGGTTCTCCAGCCCAGCCCGGACGAAGACGTCGTCGTCGGCGATCACCAGTCGTGTTCCCATCGCCGCAACTGTACGGACGCGCCGTGCACCGTGTCGGTAGGGAAAACCGGAGTTCCGAACTCCGGTTGCCACCCTGGACCTGCGCTACCGGTGCTGCGCACGATCGCCGTCGGACAACGCCCACGAACGACGGAGTAGATGTGCCGTGAGGACCAGGAAGACGCTCGCCGCGCTGGCGGCAGCGGCCACGATGGCTGCGACGATCGCGGTCCCCGGCACCGTGGCCGCAGCGCCCGGCGACCCGGGGCAACCCGTTCGGCTGAACGGAGAGCCGTCGGCCACCAAGATCGTGGGCGCGCCGACGCTGACGCCGGACGGGAGCCGTGTCGTGTTCCTCATGGACGACGACGGCGACGGCCGAAGCGAGCTGTACAGCACACCCACCGGCGGCGGCGCGCCCGTCGAGATCAGTGGCCCGGGGGTCGCGGGCTCGGCCGTCACAGCGTTCCGGATCTCGCCCGACAGCAGCCGTGTCGTCTTCGTGGGCGACATGGGCACCGACGAGATCTTCCAGATCTACTCGGTCCCGGTCACAGGCGGGACCCGCACCACGATCGGCGGAAACCTCGTCGCCGGCGGCGACGTGAGCGGAACGTTCGCCATCAGCCCCGACTCGACCAGGGTCGTCTTCCTCGCCGACGCCGAGGTGAACAATCGGGTGTCGGTGTACTCCGTCGGCATCGCCTCGAACATCCGGACACGTCTCAACCCTGCCCCGGGTCCCAACCAGAACGTGTCCGGCCAGATCCGGGTCTCGCCCGATTCGGCGACCGTGTACTACGTGGGCGACTTCACGACCGAAGGCACCAACGAGGTCTACGGGGTCCCGATCGGCGGCGGCCCGAACGAACGTCTCAACGACGACCTCGTGGCAGGGGGCGACGTCGTCACCATCTGGCTGAGCCCCGACGGTCGTCGCCTCGCCTATCGCGCCGATCAGGACGTGGACAACCGGTTCGAGCTGTATGTACGGGACCTGACAAGTGCCGCCGATCCGGTGAGGGTCAGCGGCACCATCGTCCCCGTCGGCGGCGACGTCGCGAACGACGTGTCATTCAGCCCCGACAGCAGTCGGATCGTCTTCCGTGTCGACGCCGACGTCGACGAGCGCTTCGAGCTCTTCTCCACGTCGGTCACCGGCGGTGCCCGCACCAGGATCAGCGGCCCGCTCGCAGCGGGCGGCTCCGTCGACGACTACCGGTTGACGGCCGACGGCCAGCGGGCGGTGTATCTGGCTTCGGCCAACGGCTCCCGCAACGAGCTCTTCTCCGCTCCCGTCACCGGTGGTGCGGTGACCCGCCTGAGTCCGGACATCGTGACGACCGGCGAGGTCTCGCGGTTCGCGCTCACGCCCGACGGGACGCAGGTGCTCTACCGCTCCGACCAGCAGGTCGGCGGTCGCCACGACCTGTTCGTCGTCCCGACCACCGGAGGGGCCCAGCGAAGGATCAACGACCCGGTCACCGGCGGCGTCGGCGTCACCGGTTTCGAGGTGTCCCCCGACGGCGTGCGGGTCGTCTACAGCTCCGATCAATCCGGCACCGGCAGCACCACCCTGCACAGCGTCCCCGTATCGGGCGGCCGCCCGCTCGAGCTCGCCGCCGCTCTGTCGGATGCCGAGATGATCCGCGGCGGCGCCATCACGCCCGACGGACGACGGGTCGTGTTCTTCGCCGATGTCTCCGTGCCAGGGCTGAGCGAGTTGCTGTCGGTGCGTACCGGCTACGACTGCCGTGGGCGGGCGGCGACCATCGTCGGCACCGCAGGCCGCGACACCCTCGTCGGCACGCCCGGTCCCGACGTCATCGTCGGTCTCGGCGGCAACGACATCATCAGGGGTCGCGGCGGCGCAGACATCATCTGCGCCGGGGCCGGCAACGACACGGTTCGTGGCGGCGCCGGCAACGACACCGTCGTCGGCGGTGGGGGCAACGACCTCCTCATCGGTCAGCGCGGCAGCGACACCCTGCTCGGCAACCGCGGACGCGACCAGCTCCGCGGCGGACCCGGCAACGACACCCTGCGGGGCGGACCCGGACGTGACCGCTGCGCCGGCGGACCCGGGACCGACACCGGCGGCAGCTGCGAACGCCGCACCGGGCTGCCGTAGGAAGCCGTCCCCCCGGGGGGGCACGACCGATCGATCCGTCGACGGCAGTGCCCCGGCCAGACGGCCGGGGCACTGCAGCGCGTCACGATCCGACGCCGGCCACCCGATGAGCGGACGGGCTCATGCCACGGACACGTTTGAATGCCGCACTGAGGGCGAAGCCGCTGCCGTAGCCGACCTCGGCGGCAACGGCGTCGACGGTGGTGCCGGGTTCGAGCAACCGGTCGGCGGCCACGGCGAGGCGCCACTCGGTGAGGAACGTCATCGGCGGCTGACCGACCAGTTCGCCGAACCGGCGGGCGAACGCCGCCCTCGATGCGCCGACCTGACCGGCGAGCTCGGCGACGGTCCACGGGTGCGCAGGGTTGTGCTGGATGAGACGGATCGCAGGCCCCACGACCGGATCGGCGGCGGCCCGCCACCATCCGGGCGCGCCGGCGCCGGCGTCGGTGAACCAGCGGCGCAGCACCGAGACGGTCAACAGATCCAGGAGGCGATCGAGCACTGCGCCCTGCCCGGGAACATCGCGGCCGGCCTCGGCCGCCAGCAGCTCGACGACGGGAACGTCGAGGCTCACGCCATCGACGGCCAGCAACGGCGGCAGCGCGGCCAACAGCCGCCGGCCGGTCTCGCCGACCTGTTCGTAGGTGCCGATGAGCACCACGGTGGCGCCCTCGGGGGCGTTGCCCCAGGTGCGCACGCCGAGGGTGAACGGCTCTTCGAGCCGGCGACCGTGGATGTCCTCACAGCGCTGGCCCGGGTGGATGACGATCTCGGCCGGGGCGTCGGGAGCGCTCGCGAACCGGTAGTGGTCGGGGCCGCGGACGAGGCCGATCTCGCCGGAGCGGAGCAGCCGGCTCGGGCCCTCGGCGGGCGTCACCCACAGCTCGCCGGCCAGAACGGCGGCGACGGTGAGCGGGGCCTCGTCACGCACGTCGACCGACCACGGCGACGCCATCACCAATCGCAGCACGAACGCGGCACGTGCATGAGGGCCGTCGAGGAGACCGGTCAATGGGTCCACGGCCACGACCGTAGACGATCACACATGGATGCGAGCGTTTCGACCATTCCAACGCTCAGGCGCTCGGACTTGGCTGGTGGCCATGGATACGAAACACATGCACAACGCCACCCCGACCGGCGAGGTACCACCTGCCCTCGTGCGTCCCGACCAGCAACGGATCATGCGGGCGCTCGCCAAACGGTCCTACTGCACGCTGGCGACCGTTTCGGCCGCCGGTCGGCCCCACGTCGCAGGCGTGCTCTACGAACTCGTCGACACGACGATGTGGATCAACACGACCGTGTCGAGCCGCAAGGCCCGCAACGTGGCGCACTGTCGCCATGTCGGGGTGGTCGTGCCGGTGCGGCGGGTGCCGGCGGGCGGGCCGCCGTCGGCCGTGCAGTTCCAGGGCGAAGCCGACGTCGTCGCGGTCGACGACCCCGACGTCATCCGACTCGTGGGCGAACGGCGCCTCGCCTCGATCACCGGGCACGGCGAGCTCGACCTGCCCGGGAGCTGCTTCATTCGTGTCGAACTGCCCCGAAAGCTGCACACCTACGGATTGGGGATGTCGCTGATTTCGCTGATCCGCCACCCGCTCGAGGCGGCAGGCGTCGTGGAGCTCGACCACGCGTGAGGCCTGCGGGCGCTACGTCGGGCGAGTGACGCCGCCTGCCGTCGGGCAGGCGATCGCAACCGCTCGGGAGTCAGTCGGCGATCAGGCGGCGTGGGGACGGCGCCGGGTGCTCACCAGCATCAGGCCGGCGACACCGAGGCCGATGCCGGCGACGACGAGCATCCCGCTCTCGACACCGGTGGAGGCGAGCTCCTCCTCCTCGACAGCCGGCTCTTCCTCGGCGGGCTCTTCGGCCTGGGCCGACACGAAGGTGAGCCGCACATAGGAGACGACGCTGTCGATCTCCTCTTCCGACAGGGCGGCTCCGAAGGCCGGCATCCCGCCGCGACCGTTGGTTACCGAATCGATGTGGACGCTGCGGTCGGGTTCCTGGAGCGCGATGTCGGTCAGGGGCCGACCAGCGGCGGAACCGACGCCCTCGGAAGTGTGGCACGACGCGCAGTTGGTCTCGTAGACAGCCATTCCGGCCTCGACCTGTGCAGGATCGTCGGCGCTCTCCTGGGCGACAGCTGCAGGCGCCATCACCAAGGCGAGCACAACGGCAAGCAAACCTGTCCACTTCATCTACTTCATACCCTTCGGCCATTCCGCGCTCGACGATCTCGCGGCAGCCGAGAAGGTACAGCGTCGCGGGCCGCGTGTCAGGCTTCGCACGCAATTGTCGTAGTGCCTGCCAGAGCCTCGGGCCACTTCCGGACATCCCGTCTCGGAGATGGCAGACTCGCCCCCGTGCCCGCACCAACCCCGGTCGATACAGCACGACGGCGGGCGCTGCTGTTCGAACGGCACCTGCTCGGCGCAGCGGGGCGCCGGGGACGAAGCGTCGGCGACGTGGCGGCCACGCTGGCGTTGCTGCACTCGACGGACCCGTCGGTGCCGTACCTGTCGGTCCACGCCCGCGCCGAGGTCGGTGTCGACGACATCGCCGCTGCGCTCTACGACCGTCGTTCCCTCATTCGACTCACCACGCTGCGGCGCACCGTCTTCGCGATGCCCCATGACGTGGCGGCAGACGCCATCGGGTGCTTCAACGGCGACCTCGTTGCCAAGCTGCGCCGTCAGCTGCTGCTGTGGATCGACGCCTCGCCCGACGTCGACGGCGACGCCGCAGCGTTCCTCGCAGGGCTCGAGGATCAGGTGGTCGAGGTGCTCCGCTCGGCCGGACCGACGACGGGCAACGGACTCGCCGCTGCGATCCCCGGGCTGCGGGCGCAGTTCGATCCGTCGCCCGGCAGGGACTACTCGAAGCCGATGCGCATCACCACCAGGGTGCTCGAGCTCCTGGCGGCCGAGTGCCGCATCGTGCGGGGCCGCCCGACCGGCGACCTCACCTCGGGGGCCTGGACGTGGGCGGCGATGGACGACTGGATCCCCGGCGGCCTGCCCCTGGTCGATCCCGACGCTGCGCTGGCCGGGTTGATCGGCCGCTATCTCGCCGCCTTCGGCCCGGCGACCGTCACCGACGCCGCGTGGTGGACCGGGATCGGCAAGACCCGCATCCGACGGGCGCTCCTGGCGATCGACGCCCGAGAGGTCACCATCGAGGGGTCACCCGAACCCGGCTGGATCCTGTCCGACGACGCCCTCGACGTGGCGACCACCGACCAGCCCCAGGTGGCGCTCCTGCCGGGCCTCGACCCCACCACGATGGGATGGAAGCAGCGGGACTGGTACGTCGACGACTCCCCCGCCGCCGGCCTGTTCGACCGCTCCGGCAACGCCGGCCCCACCGCATGGGTCGACGGGTGCGTCGTCGGTGCGTGGACCCAACGCGGCGATGGCGAGGTCGTGGTCGAGACCCTCGTCGATGTCGGCGCCGACGCCCGCACGTTGCTCGACGCCGAAGCCGAACGCATCGCCGCCTGGCTCGGCGACGTCCGCGTGAAGTGGCGATACCCCACGCCCTTCACCAAGCGCCTCGCCGGCTGACGCGACGAACGCTCGGGCGCGATGCCACACACGGGGCCTCGGGGCCCCGGTGTCATGGAGCGACGGCGGTGACCTTGATCTCGACGCGGGCGCCAGGCGCGGCGAGCTCGGCGACACCGATCGCGGTCCATGCGGGCCATGGCGCTGTGAGGAACTCGTCGCGGACCATCAGGAACGTGCCCAGGTGCTCCTGCAGGCCGACGTGGAAGGTCGTCATCTCGGCGATGTCGCCGTAGCCGAGGCCGACAGCGTCGAGGACCTCGCCGACCTTGCGCCATGCGTTGCGGAAATCCTCGGCCGGGTCGTCGGGGACGACGCCGTCGTCGCCGGTGCCGATCTGGCCCGAACACAGCACGAGGTCGCCGACGCGGGTGGCGGCCGAGAAGTGGAACCGCTCGGTGGCCGACTCGGTGCCGGCGGGAATGACGGGCTCGAAGCTCATGGCGCCTCCTCGGGCGGGATGGGTCTCACAGACGGCCGTCCTCTCGCACGGCGAGCAGGCTCGCCTCGATTGCGTCGGCGATGGCGTCGACGTCGGCGGGTGTGTGGGCTGCCGACAGGAACGAGCGGCGGGTGCCGGGCACGAGCACCCCGTTGGCGAGCAGGTGGAGGTAGAAGTCGCGCTCGGCGACGCGGTCGACGTGGCTCATGTCGCGCACGGATGCGATGGGTTCGCGCTGGAAGTACAGCTGGAACATGGAGCCGGCGCCGAGCGCCTGGAACGCCATGTCGTGTTCGACGGCGAAACGGTTCAGCCGGGCGACGAGGCGCTCGCCCTGGGCATTGATGTACGGGTACACCTCGGCGCGCTGGTCGCCGAGGGTGCCGACCAGCGCCACCCCGGCGGCCATGCTCAGGGGATTGCCCGAGAACGAACCGCCCGAGAACACCGCCCGGGGGTCACCGCTGGAGGCCCCACGGAAGAGGCGCATGACGTCGGCTCGGCCGGCGACGCCACCGATGGGCACGCCGCCACCGAGCGCCTTGCCGTGGGTCACCAGGTCTGGCGCGAGGTCGAGGTGTTCGGCCATACCGCCCCATGCGATGCGGAAGCCCGTGATGACCTCGTCCATCAGGAACAGCACGCCGCACTGCCGGCAGACGTCGCGCAGTTCGCGCAGCCACTCGGCGGTGTCGTCGTCGAGACGCGGGTTGGAGCTCTGCACCGGCTCGATCATCACCAACGCCAGCTCGTCGGCGTGGGCCCGGATGAGGTCGAACGCGGCCCGTCGCCGGTACGGCAGGATCATCCGGGAGTCGAACACCCCGGCGGGGACCCCGGCGCTCATGGGGACACCGACGGGGGCGTCGGCGGGCGAGTCGGGGTCGACGACGAGCATGCCCCAGTCGTGGGCGCCGTGATACGCGCCGTCGAAGGTGGCCACCACGTCGCGACCGGTGAAAGCCCGGGCGGCGCGGATCGCGTAGAACGTCGCCTCGCTGCCGCTGTTGCAGAAGATGACCCCTTCGGCGCCCGGGACCGCCTCGCAGACCATCGAGGCCAGGCGCTCCTGGTCCGGGTTGTGGATGCCGAACTGGAATCCGCGATCGACCGCAGCATGCAGCGCCTCGACGACGGCGGGATGGCGGTGACCGAGCACGTGGGTGCCGAAACCCAGCTGACAGTCGATGTAGGCGTTGCCGTCGGCGTCGAACACGCGGGCGCCGTCACTGGCCGCGATGAAAACCGGGTGCGGCATCTCGAGGCTGGCAGCCGATCCCATGTTCAGGACCTCGTGGCTGCGCTCGGCGATCGAGCGCGACCGCGGTGTGCGCGCCACGAGTGCGTCGCGGGCTTCGTCGGCGCGAGTGGGCACAGTGCCTCCCTTGTCGGATCCCCCGGCGGCGCCGACGCCCGCCTCTCCGGCGACGACGCGACGACCGTTGCCGACAGTAGCAGCGAGCCATCGGGCCATCCCGAGGGCCGGCCGTCTCCAGGGGCGGGCTCAGCCGCCTTCGGGCGGGTCGTAGGGGCGCGTCATGGGCCAGCCCTGGTCGCTGGGGCCGTGGCGGCGCAGGTGGTCGAGGCGGTCCATGGCTTCGGCGAGCGGGGGGATCTCCCCCGCCGGTACCCACCAGCACACCGTGATGGCCTCGGCGATGGGCGCGAACCATTCGCGGCGACGACGGAGGTAGCCGGTGTGGTCGCTACGGAACACGAACCCCCGGAGCGACTCCAGGTCGGTCCAGATCGAGTAGTTGACCGCGAGGAGCGGGTCGTCGGCGCCGGGGACATCGACGTAGCTCGACGACGAGCCGTCCTCTGCGACGAGGCGCCACACGAAGCCGGGGCTCGACTCGGCGAGGGCGTTGATGGGCCCGAGCGACTCGGCGAACTCGGCCATCGACGGGTCGTCGAGCGGGGCTCGCAGGCGTCCGACGTTGAGCTGCACGAGGTGGTGGCCGGCGGCGGTCTCGGAGGTGTTGTGCTGATCCGACACGCCGGTGACGGTACCGCGCTCCCCCGCCCGTCGGCGCCCGTCGGTCGGCGCCCATCCGCCCCGCCCGGAGGCACCGGTGACCGACGGCACGCGCCATTCGGCGCCATGTCGTACCTTGCCCCCATGGACATCGATCCGCTCGACCTGATCTCGCCGTCGCACTACGCCGACCGCGGCGCGCCCTACGAGTCGTGGGCGCAGCTGCGCCGGGAGCCGCTGCGGTACTTCGAGCCCGAGGGGTTCGAGCCGTTCTGGGCCATCACCCGCCACGCCGACATCATGGAGATCTCGCGTCAACCCGACCGCTTCTCCAACACCGGCGGCATCGTCGTGTTGAACGACAGCCAGCTCGCGCGGCGGGCGGTGTCGGAGAACCCGTTGTCGAAGATGAAGACCATCATCGAGATGGACCCGCCCGACCACCGCATGTTCCGCAAAGTGGCCAGCGCCTATTTCACGCCCAAGGGCATCGAGCGGCTCGACGAGATCGTCACCACCTCGGCCGACGAGGTCCTCGATGCCCTCGGCCCCGAGGGCGAGGCCGACTTCGTGGCCCAGGTGGCGCAGCGTCATCCGCTGCGGGTGCTGTGCACCATCCTCGGTGTGCCCCGCGACCAGGAGGATCACCTGCTGGAGCTGACGTCGCAGCTCCTGGCGTCGGACGACCCCGACTTGCAACGCCAGGCCGAGGACCGCAGCCAGGCCAGCTACGACCTGGGCATGGAGTTCTACTCGATGTTCAACACGGTCATCGAGGATCGCCGCGCCAACCCCCGTCACGACCTGGCTTCGATGCTGGCCAACGCGACCTTCGACGACGGCGAGCCGATGGGGCTGATCGAGACGCTGGGGTACTACCTCATCGTGTTCAATGCGGGCCACGACACCACCCGGCATTCGCTGAGCGCCGCGTTCGAGGCATTCGCCGACAATCCCGACGAGTTCCGACGCCTCAAGGACGATCCCGGCCTGGTGCCGAGCGCCGTCGAGGAGGTCGTCCGCTGGAGTGCGCCGGTCAACTACATGAAGCGCACCGTCGTGCACGACACCACCTTCGGTGGCGCCGAGATGAAGGCCGGCCAGAACCTGGCGCTGTTCTACGCGTCGGCCAACCGGGACGAGACGGTCTTCGACGATCCGCTTCGATTCGACGTGGGCCGCAACCCCAACCGTCATCTGGGTTTCGGGTGGGCCGAGCACTACTGCCTGGGTGCGCACCTCGCCCGGGCGAGCATCGCGGCGCTCCTGGAGCAGATGGCCCGCCGTGTCGAGGTGCTCGAACCCGCCGGCAGTCCCCGCCAGGTCGCGGCGAGTTTCGTGGTCGGCCGCAAGACCCTGCCCATCCGCTACCGCATCGCGGCCTGAGGGCCCTGGCCGGGCCGGAGTCCGGCGTCTCAGCCCACCAGGCCGTGACGGTGGGCGTAGACGACGGCCTGCACGCGGTCGCGGAGGCCGAGCTTGGCCAGGACGTTGGACACGTGGGTCTTCACGGTCGCCTCGCCGACGAAGAGGGCCTCGGCGATCTCGGCGTTGGAGAGCCCCTCGGCGAGCTTGCCGAGCACTTCGATCTCGCGCTCGGTGAGGAACCGCAGGTCGTCGGGTCGGGGCGCGGGGACGGTGGATTCGGTCCCTGCGAACGCGCCGATCACCCTGCGGGTGACGCTGGGGCTCAGCAGCGCCTCGCCCGATGCCACGACCCGGACCGCGTCGATGAGGTCCTCGGGCGGCGCGTTCTTCAGCAGGAAGCCACTGGCGCCGGCCCGCAGCGCCTCGAAGATGTACTCGTCGCGCTCGAACGTGGTGAGAACGAGGATGCTCGGGCCGTCGGGCAACGCCTCGCGGATGGCCCGTGTGGCGGCAAGGCCGTCGGTGCCGGGCATCTGCACATCCATCAGCACCACGTCGATCGGGGTCGACCTGACGAGGTCGACCGCGGCGGCACCGTCGCCGGCCTCGCCGACCACCTCGATGTCGGGTTCGAGGTCGAGCACGAGCCCGATGCCGCGCCGCACCATCTCCTGATCGTCGACCAGGGCAACCCGGATGGGCTCGCTCACGTCGCCACTCCTGGCGGGGTCGGGACGGCTTCGGCCGCCGCGTGGGTGCTCGGAGCCGCTTCGGCGGTCTCGGCGTAGGGCAGTTCGGCGACGACCTCGAACCCGCCGCCGTCGCGGGCGCCGTGGCGCAGGGTGCCGCCGAGGAGCGCGACGCGCTCGGCCATGCCGAGCAGCCCGGCACCGGTCGAGTGCGGCGTCGGCCGCACGCCGGGGCCCACGCCACGGTCCCGCACGGCGACGAGGAGGCGATCGGGACCGAAGTCGATCTCGACCTCGGCGACATCGACCGCCGCGTACTTCAGGCAGTTGGTGAGGGCCTCCTGGACGATGCGGAACGCATTGAGGTCGACGCTCGGCGGCAGGGGGCGTTCCTGGCCCGAGATCGACAGGCGCAGCGCCAGTCCCGCCCCGGCGAGCTGGTGGCGCAGGTCGGGCAGGCGGTCGAGGCCGGGCCGGGGCGCGAGCGCGTCGGGGGTGAGGCCGTCGGGGTCGACTTCGTCGACACGGCGCAGGAAGCCGAGCAGGCGGTGCAACTCGGCGACCGCTTCGCGGCTCGACCCCTCGATGTCACGCAGCGGCGCCTCGGCGCGTGAGGGATCGGCGGCCAGCGCACGCCGCGCGGCGCCGGCCTGGACCCCCATGACGCTCACGTGGTGGGCGACGACGTCGTGGATCTCGCGGGCGATACGGACCCGTTCGTCCATGACGGCGCGTCGGGCGTTCTCCTCGCGGCTGGCCTCGAGCTCCAGGGTGCGGGCCGCGAGGTCGCGCTCGCGCTGCACCCGGCGGCGGGCGAGGTCGCCGGCGTACCAGGCGCCCACGAAGGTGACGATGTTCCAGCCGATGTTCGCTCCGGCGGTGAGGACGAAGGTGCGTTCGGTGAACCCGAACAGCTCGAGATCGCCCCAGACCTCGACGACATCGACCACGATCAGCACCGCGGCCGCCACGATGGCGAGGGCCCGCACGGCATCTCGGGCACGGCCGCGACCGTACCGACCCGCCGAGTAGAGGGCGATGATCCAGGCGATGCTGGACACCTGCAACTCGGGGACGGCCAGGCGGCGCACCACCGCCAGGAGCCCGGTCGACACGACCAGCACCGTCAACGGCCACCGGCAGCGACCGAGCAGGATCACCAGCATCGGAACCACCAGGCCGATCGCCGTGGGCAGCGAGGCCGGCTCGATGGCGATCGGGTCGTCGGCGAGCAGGATGAGGGCCCCGACCACCGTGAAGACGATCCCCGCCGCGATGAGGCCGAGGTGCACCATCAGCGACCGGATTCCGGTCAGCCGCAGCGTCTGCGCGAGCCTCTCCAGCACAGCCATGGCGTCACCGTAGCGATCCGGCGCTCGTGGGTGATCCATCGGTGGGATGAGCGGCCGTTCCCCCGCTCGGGGGATCGATGATCCGACCTCACCCCGATCCGCCACCGGACGCTGTCGACGAACATGCCCACATGCTCCGGATCAACGACCTCTCCAAGCGCTACGGCGAGCTGACCGCGATCGACGGCGTCGACCTCACGGTCGCCCGCGGCCGAATTGTCGGGTTCGTCGGCCCCAACGGTGCGGGCAAGTCGACCACGATGCGGTCGATCTTCGGGCTGGTCGCCCCGGACCGGGGCACGATCGCCTGGGACGACGAGCCGGTCGGACCCGCCGCCACCTCCCGCTTCGGATACATGCCCGAACAGCGTGGCCTCTATCCGAAGATGAAGGTGCAGGAGCAGATCGCGTTCTTCGCAGAACTCAAGGGCGTCGACCGCCCGACGGCGCGGAGCCGGGCCGGGGAGATCCTCCAGTCGCTCGACCTGGCCGACCGGGCGGGCGACCCGCTCGAGAAGCTCAGCCACGGCAACCAGCAGCGGGTGCAGCTGGCGGTGTCGCTGGTGACCGAGCCCGACCTGATGGTGCTCGACGAGCCCTTCAACGGCCTCGACCCCGTGGCGGTCGACACGCTGCAACAGGTCCTGCGCGACCGGGTCGCCCGGGGCGCCGGCGTGCTGTTCAGCTCGCACCAGCTCGACCTGGTCGAGCGGATCTGCGACGAGCTGGTGATCATCGTGGGCGGGCGGGTGCGTGCCGCCGGAACGGTCAACGACGTCCGGGCCGCGTCGGGGCGTCGCCAGTGCACCATCGAGGTCGACCGCCCGCAGATGCCCCTGGCCGACGCCTTCGACGTGCCCGTGCGGTCGTCGACGACCCGGTCGGTCGTGCTCGACGTCCCCGGCGACGAGGGCCTCGAGCGCATGCTGGCGACAGCGCGCACGGTGGGCACCGTCGTCCGTTTCGACTACGACCTGCCCAGCCTGGGAGACGCGTTCACCACCATCGCCGGCGAGTACGCCGCCGATGACGGCGACCCGACCGTTGGCAGCGCGGGCGACCCGGGCGGCGCCACGGCAGGGGCAGCGACCGCGGCTGCGGGCCGGGAAGTCACCATCACGAACGCGACGGAGGTCCGATGATGAGCACCGAACCCAGCACGGTCCCCGGCGGCCGGGCGATAACGCTGATCACCCGGCGGGAGCTGCAGTCACGGTTGGCGTCGCGGGCATTCGTCGCGGGATTGGCCTCGACGGTGGTGGTGATCTTCGCCGTGTTCGGCATCGGGGCGCTGTTGTCGGGTGACGATGCGTTGCGTGTCGGCCTGGTGGGCGAGCAGCCCGACGGTGCACGAGCGTCGCTCGCACAGGTGGCCGAGCTGACCGACACCGACCTCGAGGTCACCGACTACGAGAGCCGAACGGCCGCCGAGGCCGCGCTCGACAACGGCGATGTCGACGGTGTCGTGGTCGATGGCACCGAGCTGTTGATGACCGAGACCGACAACGACGTAGTCGCCTTGGTGACGCCGGTGTACCAGCAGGTGGCGCTGGTCGCCGGGCTGACAGATGCCGGATTGGCCCCGGCCGACGTCGACAGCGCGTTGGCCGGGGCGGCGCCGTTGCGCATCGTGGAGCTCGACGCCGATCCCGACCGCGACGACGCGGAGGGCGTTGCCTTCATCAGCGTGATCCTGTTGTTCGTCGCCATCCAGATCGCCGGCGCCTACATCATGATGGGCGTCTTCGAGGAGAAGAGCACCAAGGTGGTCGAGCTGGTGCTGTCGTCGGTGCGGGCCCGCGACCTGCTGATCGGCAAGATCATCGGCGTCGGCGTGCTGGGTCTGGTCCAGGTGGTGGCGCTGGCGGGTTCGGCGCTGATCGCGGCGACGGTCTTCGGTACCGGAGGCGTGCCGTCGATCGGGATCGGCACCGTGGTGTCGGCCCTGATGTGGTTCGTGCTCGGCTATCTGCTCTACGGCTCGGTGTTCGCCGCCGGGGCGTCGCTGGCACCGCGCCAGGAGGACGCCCAGTCGACGCTCGGGCCGGTCAGCGTGCTGTTGATGCTCGCCTACTTCGGTGCGATCTTCGCCGCTGCGGACCCCGGGTCGACCCTGGCCCGGGTCGTCAGCTGGGTGCCGGTGACCGCCCCGTTCGCGATGCCGGGCCGCACCGCGTCGGGCGACGCGCTCTGGTGGGAGGTGGTGGGATCGATGGCCCTCACCGGGGTCGTCGCATGCGCCGTGCTCCTGCTCGCCGAGCGGGTCTACGTCCGGTCGATCATCCACACCGACCGCAAGCTCGGCTGGCGCGAGGCCTGGTCACTGCAGCCCTGACGCTCGACGCGCAGCCCCCTGCGGTGATGAGGGCAGCTTCAGAGCAGCCGGAGCACGAGGATCAGCAGGACCGTCAGCACGATCGACACGAGGATCGAGCCGAGGCAGCCGAGCCGATTCGAGAAGAAGAACACGTCGATCTCCCGGGAGGGTCGCTCCCCCGGGCCTACCCGGGATGACTGGGGTCAAGTCGTACTTTCAACCAACTCCAGGTCGCCGAGCCTGAAGGCCGCCACGTGCCGAGTTGGTTGAAAGTACGACTTGACCCCAGCGGTTCAGGAGCCGCCCGGTCGCGACGATGGGCCGGGAACAAGCCCCAACCGAACGGTTACGCCAGGTCAGTCCCGCACCCAGGCCACGGCACCCTTGGCCGCCCGCACCGCGGTGCTGAACGTTGCCTGCAGCAGGTAGCCGCCGGTGGGCGCCTCCCAGTCGAGCATCTCCCCGACCACGAACACGCCGGGCATGCGCCGGAGCATGAACGCGTCGTCGACCTCGTCGAAGGCGACGCCGCCCGCTGTGGAGATGGCACGGTCGATGGGCATCAGCGCCGCCACCGGCACGGGCACGGCCTTCAGCAGCGCCGCCATCGCCTCGGCGTCGGCCGGCAGGCGGTTGCCGGTGACCTCGCGTGCCAACCCGACCGCTGCCGCGTCGACACCGGCCCGTCGGAGCCAGGTGGCGATGGAGTCCTTCGGTCGACGGATCGAGGCCAAGCGTTGCGCGAGATCGGCGCTGCTGCGATCCGGCAGGAGATCGACGGTCACGACACACGAACCGGCGTCGAGCGCCTCGCGGATCGCTGCGCCCACGGCGTACACGGGGCCGCCCTCGAGCCCGGTGCCGGTCACCATCGCATCGCCGCGCCCGAGCGTTTCTGCGCCGGCGACGCCGACGGCGATGTTCTTGAGTGGTGTGCCGGCGAAGCGCCCGACGAACACCGGCGTCCAGTCGACGCGCACCCCGACGTTGGCCGCTCGCAGCGGACGCACCTCGATGCCCCCGCGTTGGAACTCCCCCACCCAGGTGCCGGTCGAGCCCACCCGGGGCCAGCTCGCGCCGCCGAGTGCGAACACGGTGACGTCACTGTCGTCGACGACCACCGTGCCGTCGGGCGTCTCGAAGCGCGAGCGGCGGAGCGTCCCGCGATCGGTATCTCCTCCACCTGCCGCTCCCCCGGGACCGGCAGACGCCGCTCGCTCGGCATCGGTGTCGGAAGCGCCGTCGTCCCAGCCGAGCCAGCGGTGCCGGACCCGGAACTGGACACCCTGGTCGCGCAGGCGGGCGAGCCATGCCCGTAGCAGCGGGGTGGCCCGGAACGACTGCGGGAACACCCGACCGCTCGATCCCACGAACGTCGGCTCCCCCAGCTCGGCACACCAGCCCCGCAGCTCGTCGGGCCCGAACGCCCGCAGCGCAGCCTCGAGCGCCGGCGGGAGCGACGTGTAGCGCCCGAGCAGTCGTTCGAGCGGTTCGGAATGAGTGAGGTTCAGACCGCCTCGCCCGGCGAGCAGCAGCTTGCGCCCCACCGACGCCATGTGCTCGTAGACGACCACGTCGAGGCCCGCACGGGCGAGCACCTCGGCCGCCATGAGCCCGCCCGGGCCGCCACCGACAACGGTGGCCCGAGCCGGTGAGCCGACATCGCGACGAGATGCAGCAGCCCCCATCGGACGGAGCCTAACGGCGGACGGCAGGCGCGCCCGCCGGCCGGTTCAGCCGACAGGCCCCGGGAGTTCCTCGATCCGGTCGAACATCGCCTCGGCGATAGTGCCCAGCAACCGGAAGTCCGGCCGCGGACCCGCAGGCTCCGATCCGAACATGCCGGCGGACTCCACGAACAACAGATAGCGGCCATGTCGATAGACAACGCCGACCCCATCGGTGACCTCGACTCGAAGGGCCTTACCCCTGATGACGGCGCGAGTGCGGATCGCACGCTGCTCCTGCCCCAGGCGAACCGGGGCGTCGGTGGGCTGGTTCGTCACGACCAAGGTCAGTCCCCCCTCCAGCTCGGCGCCGTAGAACTCGTCGGAGCGATACCGCGGGCAGTCGATCGCCGTCTCCTGGAACCATGCCGCCAGCGCCTCGCTGGCTTGGCCTGGAGTCCGGTAGGCCAGCACCTGAGTCACCAGAACGGACGGGGCCACCTGTGACCCACCGGCCTGGTCGGGTTCGATGAAGAACGACCGGGCGACCTTCGCGCGCGGAGTGGGCCCTGCAGGCCGAACCTCCGGGCACGGAGGCACAGCGAAAAAGGGCACCCCGCGCAGGGCTATCGCCGGCGACGGGAGATCGCCCAGGACCGGCAACACGCGCCTCAACTGACGCACGATCGGACGTGGTGGATGACGGATGACTGCGCCGACGTCACCCGCCACCTGCTTCTCGGTCGACTCCGGCACGATCGGGGATCCCGCATGGGCCGTTGCCGGTCCCGCGGCGGCTGCCACCATGAGCAACGCCACCGTCCAGCAGATCACTCGCCTCATCTCGAACCTCGCTTCGTCAGGCCAGGTCCACGACACCGGGCGAGAGCCCATCGTCGTCGTCGCACCGACCCGCCCGCAACAACTGTCACACCGACCGTCGTGTCGCCCGTGGGTCAACTCCCTGCGAGACCGAAGAACACCACCACGGCGCGGCCGAGACGAACCATGTCCTCGTCTGCCAATCGTCCGATCCGTTCACCGAGCTTGCGGCGAGGCACCGTCGTGACCTTGTCCACCATCAGGCTGCACGGTTCACGCAGGCCGTTGCGGTCATCGGGCATCACCACCAGGCGCAGCAACGGCGCCTCCGTCTGATCGGTCGTGAATGCACACACCGTGACCGAGTCAGTCGCGTCGAAACGGTCGTCCTGGACGATGACGACCGGTCTGGGCTTCCCCGCATAGCCACTGCCTGCGGCGGCGGTCCAGATCTCGCCACGTCTCATTCGTCATCGAGGCTGAGCACGTCGATGAAGTCCTGATCGTCGCGCGCGTGATCACTGGCCGCCACTGCCGCAGACTGTCGATGGGCCTCATCTGCGAAGCCGGGCGCACGTACGTCCGCCACCCAGAGCTGGATCGGCCGCATCCCCTGCTCGCGCATGCGCGCCCGATAGTCGCGCACTCGGTCGTTCACGCCTGGATCACGCTGAGCCTCTGCCATGCCGGCAATGTTACATGTAACGGTTCCCGACGCCCGGAGCGCGCTGCACCGAGATGGCGGACCATCGACCGAACCGAATTCCCACCGGCGTGAGCGACGCGGCCGGACACACAGCCGATCAACGGGACTCGGCCGACCCCCTGGCCCATTTGTGCTGGTCACGGGTAGTTGACCCCGCGCGATCGAACCCGCGACCCAGAGATCATGAGTCGGGGTTCCTGCGTCCAACCGCGTTAGTGCCGGCGAGAACGGCTTTGCCCACGAGCAGGGATCGCCCGCACAGATCAGTGTTCGAGCCGGTACTGACGGATCAGCACCGGCTGATGCCGTGACGCTGCCGGAGCGTCGCCGTGAAGGACATCGCGGTCGAAGTCGATTCCCCCGGGAAAGCTGATCGTGCCGGCGACGGGATCGACGCTCACGGCGGCGAAGGTGTCGTCGTCGAGCGCAGCGAAGACGCCGGCGTTGCACGAGGCGAAGTCGAGCTCACGGACGAGTCCGTCGGTGAACACGACGCCCAGAACTCGCGCATCGACCGACTCGACTGCTGCAACTCGAACCAAGGCCACCGCTCGACCCTACCGGAGCGGCTCGATCGGGCTGAGCGCAGCCGGTTGCGCCAGCGCCCAGTTCTCCCGCAGCGCTGCTTCGTGCTCGACACGCCACTGCTCGATCAATTGCGCAGGATTCTTGAATGCCGGAGGACGAGCGCAGCAACGAAGGCGTCCCACTCCGCATCGCTGACTTCCTCGATCCCGGTCGTTGCATATGCAGTCCAAGGCCTGGCAAGACGCACTGCCGCATCGCTGGGGAGGCAACGATCACCAGCCGCCGATGAGCCGCTCGAGCCGCTCCTTTGATTCAGAATCGACCTCGACTGTCCAATCGGCGGCAGCACCGCCAACGCAGTGCACGCCCCGATCCGTGTCGTGTCCGCGGCGAGTAGGGCTTCGCCCCAGGCGATGACCGTGTCGTTCACGGTGTGCCAGTCGTCGCGGACCTCGCCCCCCAGCCTCAGACCCCCCTCAGATCCGAAGATCCCACAATCGGCCATGCCAGACGGCAGGCAAGGCTGAGTGCGTTTGTGCTGGTCACGGGTGGTGGGCCTGGCGGGGATCGAACCCGCGACCCAGGGATTATGAGTCGGGTTTCCCGCGTCCAGCGGCGTCCGGATAGTGCCGCTGAGCAGGGCTTTTGTCCGAGACCAAGTCCAACCGGTCCGGCACAATCCACCCCGATCCGGTGAAAATGTTGGATGGATTCTTGGATGGACGATCCAAAGGCTCGCGACTGTAGGGAGTCAGGGCACCAGGTCGAACGCATCGACGTGAGCGGGCCGCACCACGGCGAAGTCCCGGCGGTTGAGCGTTGCGATCGTGGAGATCCCGAGTCGTTCCGCAATCGCGATCACGGAGGCATCGACGAATCCGAGCCCGAGGTCGGCGTAGAGCCCGATCAGCTCGATGGACCTGTCATAGTCCGCCCGTGTCGCGTCGACGATCCCGATCCGGTCGCTCGTGACGAATCGAAGGAAGCGCACCTCAGCCTCGGGTCCCAAGCGATCCTCGAGCAGCCAGGCCGTCTCGGGGATCACCGGCGCTGTGACGCGCAGATCGCGATGCGTGCGCAGCAGCTGGGCGCATTCGTCGTGATGGGGCTCGTGGCGATCGGCCGCCGAGATGAAGACGCCCGTGTCGATCAACAATGGTCGAACTCAGGCGGTGGCTGCGTTCCTGCGCGCAGCGAGCCCGGATCGCTCCCGATGGATGTCGAGGGGCTCGGTGTCGCCGGAAGCACCACAGCCGATGAACGACTCCAGCTCGTCCTCCGAAGGCAGCGCATCGGCCAGCTCGGCAATGAGAGCTTCGAGGGTCATCTTTCGCCGAGCCGCTTCGGCGCGAAGCCGGACGAGTGCCTCATCTGGAAGATCGAGCGTGATGCTCATGTCGACAACTGTACCGGCGGCTCGGAGTGCTGGACAGTGGTAGAGCACGCAGTCCGGTGAAAGTGCTGGGTGGATTCTTGGATGCCGGAGGGCTCCGCTCTGGCATCCGGGGACGCGGCGAGCAGGGATCGCGCGCCGGGGTCAGCTGGTGTGTTCGAGCCGGTACTCACGCACCAGCACCGGCTGATGCCGTGACGCTGCGGCAGCATCGCCGTGGAGGACATCAGGGTCGAAGTCAATGCCCCCGGGGAAGCTGATCGTGCCCGCGACGGGATCGACGCTCACGGCGGCGAAGGTGTCGTCGTCGTCGAGCGCCGCAAAGACGCCGGCATTGCACGAGGCGAAGTCGAGCTCGCGGACGAGTCCGTCGGTGAACACGACGCGCAGAACCTGGGCATCGACCGACTCGACTGATGCAACTCGAACCATGGCCACCGCTCAACCCCACCGGAGCGGCTCGATCGGGCTGAGCGCAGCCGGTTGTTGCGCCAGCGTCACGCCGCCTCAGTGAAGGGCCCGCAGCACCGTGCCAGCGCCGCTCATGCGACTGGCCCACGACGTCGGTCCGACGACGTCGCGACGCCTTCACCGCCCGATTCTGAGTGCGGGGCCTTGTCGTCGGCGGGTGCGTTGGCGTTCGAGGGTGATGGCTTGTTCGAAGTTGCGTGTGTCGGTGTCGGCGAGGGTTCGGCTGTGGTCGTAGCCGGCGGGTGGCTTCGCGCCTTTGGTGCGGCCGAGGGCTTTCGTGATGCCGTAGGCGCTCTGGTGTTGGTCGAGCCGCCCGGCGGCGATGTCCCATGCCTTGGCGGTCTCGCCGCCGGCGGGCCGGACGCCGAGGGTCGCGGTGATGCGTTCGGGGGTGGTGCGCCGGATCTGGCGGGTACGGATGTCGCGGTCGTCGTCGAGGCGGCTGTCGATGTCAGCCAGCTCGGCCTGCAGTGCCGGCTTGCCCTGGTCGAGCTCGCGGGCCCGAGCCAGCCGCTTCCCGAGGTCGTCGATGCGGCCCTCGATGACCCTGATCTGGTTAACGCGTTCGCTGATGGGACCAGGCAGGTCCTCGATGGTGCGTTTGGCGTCGGCGATCGCGTGCTCGTGGCCGCGCCTGCGCAATGGCCGGTCGTGTTCGGCGAGGGTGTCGAAGGCCCCCTGGAGGCGGCTGCGGGACTCGCCGAGCGCGGTGACGGCTGATCGGTGCTCGTCGCGTGCCCGGCGAAGATCCCGCGGAACAACGTCGAGGTCGCTGCGGAGCTGGGCGAGGGTGTCGGTGAGGTGGGCTCGCCGGGCGAACAGTGCCTGGAGTTCGGCCGCGGGCAGGGTGCCGGGGCGGTGGCGGTTCTGGCCGGCGAGTTCGGCGTGGCGGGCGAGGGCGGGCTGGTCGATCCAGCTCCGTGTGATCGACGCCGCGAACACCTCGACGGCGCTGTCGTGACCGCTGGTGGCGATGTAGGCGTCGTTTGCGTGGCGGCCCCGGGTCATCGGGACATACAGGCCACGGACATCGGTCGGGCCGTCGAGCACGACGATCGACCGGTCCACGGTGCGGCCTTGGGTGGCGTGGCTGGTCTGCGCGTAGGCGAGCTCGACATGGGCTTGGACGTAATCGGACGGCAACCGGACCCGGCCGGATCGCCCGGACACGGTCAGGTCGCCGTTGCGGTGCACGATGTCGATGACCCACTGGTCGCGGTTGGCGATCATGAGGCCTTGGTCGGTGCGGAGCTGGCGGTGGTTACGGCGGGTCGCGATCTCGTCACCGACATGCAGCCGGTAACCGCAGGCGACGAGCGCGCGGCCGCGGGTGTCGAGTTCACCCGCGGCGATGCGGCGTTGCTGCGCGGCATGGTTGAGTCGGGCGACCGTCTCGTTCGTCGGCGCCGCCAACACCACCGTCTCGCCCCGCGCACGCGCCGCCTGCCAGGCATCGAGGGCTTCGCGTTCCATGCGGGTGGCGGTGCCGCCATGGAGCCGCCCGTGAACGTCGTAGACCTCAGCGACCGAGGGGTCACCGGAGCGGAGGCGTAGCGACGCGTCGGCTTCCCACGCGTTGGTGAACCGGTGGACCTGGTCGAGTTCGATCGCGCCGTGGGTGTCGATCAGATGAGCGAACATCCCGCCACGGCCCACCGCGGAGAACTGCATCGGGTCACCCACCAGCGCAACCCGCCAACCCCGCTGGTCGGCGAGCGCGGCGAGTTTGTCGAGCAGGTCTGTGTTGACCATGCCGGCCTCGTCGACGATCACGGTCGCCCCCGCCGGAAGGTCATAGCGGTGATCGGGTGGCCTGTCGAGGTCGTGTTCGATGAGGAGCTTGTCGATCGTGTCCGCAGCGACGCCGGTCTCCGACGCGAGGACATCGGCGGCTGCGGCAGAGGGTGCGACGCCGAACACGGTGCGGCCTTCGGTGCGGAGCTGCTCGACGGCAGGTGTGAGGGCGGTGGTCTTGCCGGTCCCGGCTGGGCCGACGACGAGCACCAGATCGGCGTCGCCGGCGACGGCTGCGGCGGTCTCGGCTTGCGGGCCGGTTAGCTCGACCCGGGCTCGGTCGACGGCATCGGCGGAGTCGATGCTCGTGCGGGTCATGCGACGTTCGGCCCAGGCGAGGAGGCGTTCTTCCTGGGCGAGGATCGCAGGGGTGGTGAGGGCCCGATCGGCGACGGACTCGGTGACCGGCCGGCCGTCGCGGCGGACGGTGGCGCCGTCGGGGACGGGTCGAGAGATGTCGACGCAGTGATGCTTGATGGCGATCCGGGTCGTCTCGTCCAGGAACTCGCCCATCACGATCGGGTCGATGTGGACGTCGGTGGGGATGGCGGCGGCGATCTCGCGGGTGAGCTCAGCCGGCCGCCACGTCGACTGCTTCACCGCCAGCGCTGCGACGGCTTGGCGCATCACTGCCCGGATGTCGTCGGCTCCGAGCTCGCGGGCCCGAACCCACCCGGTCGCCTGGCCGACAACCCGTCGCGGTTCGAGGCCCAGGCCGCGGACCCGGTCGCCCCACCGGTCGTGGAGGGTGTCGGCGTCGACGCCGTGGGGTTTGGCCGGGCGGCTGTCGATCACCGCTTCGCGTTCGAGACGCCACCGTTCCCGCGGTGTCGGGTCACGATCGAACGCCTCGATGAACCGGTCCAACTTCACATCGAGACGCCGCTGAATGTCGCCGGTGCGGGCAGAGAACTCCTCGAGCACCCTGTCAGGCATTTCGGCGATCTCGGCGATCCCGTTCACGACCGGCGCCCACGCCACCCCGAGCCGCTTCGTGAGCTCGCAGCGCAGCGTCGCGTGATAGATCGCGGACAGGGTGCGTTGATCGAGCTTCAAAGTGCGGGCATCGAGCGCCAACCACCGGCCATCGGGTGACAGCACCCGATTCGCGATCACGACATGGGTGTGCAACTGCGGGTCCAACGCTCGCGACGTGTGCTGCCGGAACGCCGCCGCCATGATCCCTTTCGCGTCGACCACCGCGACCTCGCCGCCGATGCGGTAGCGGGTGTGCGCGTGAGCTTCGATCCAGTCGACCATCACCCCCACCGCGACGTCATGCGCCGCGAGGACCACCGCCCGGGTCCGGTCATCGCCGAGCGCGAACAGCGACGACACCGACTTCGGCGCCGACGCCGTCACATCGAACCCCCGCACCGACTCATCGCCGAACCGCCGACCCAGAAGCACACCAACACGCGCGTGCGGGTACTGGCCCGCCATGACCCGCAAGAACTCACCGTCGACGACCTCGCCCTCGAGACCGAGGCGGGCGGCGCCGCGGCCATGCCACACGCCCTTCGGTTCGCCGGCGTCGAGGTAGTACGACGGCAACGCCTCCACGTAATAGGCGCCCGCATCGGCGCCCTTGAGCGTCGCCACCCGCGCCGTCAACGCCACCACCACCCGACGATCTCGCGCCAACTCCCCACCAGCCACAGCCATCTCCCAGCACAGGCTGTGCACTCGTCTGTCGCATCGTTGCGAGATGCCCGGAAGACCGCTGTGAGAGGCATGGCCAGGGTCCTCAAGCGCTGAACAGCGGCCGCTGGCCATCGACGACGCGCTCCACGTGGCTCGGGCGCGTCGCGCGAGCCGGCGCAGGGACTGTCGGCTCGGGCGCCTGGGCTCGGGCGAGCGCGGCGCGTATCGCGTCGAGCTCACCGGGCAGCGGCGGGTCCATGCCCAACAGCGCCGCCAACGCGGGTCGGGTTACCATCGCTCGGGCCCCCAACCGGACCGTGGCCAGCTCGCCGCGGGCGACCAGCTCGTACGCGGTCGATCGACCGATCCCCAGAAGCTCGGCGGCCTCGGACACCGTGTAGGTCAAACGAAGATCACGCGAGCCCATCAAATGCACCCCCCGCACCACGACGACCCGCCCGCCACAACCCCCAGAGCAACCTCGACCGCACCACCGCACCGCCCCCATCGTTTCGACATCGGCACGCACCCCCTCTGGCGACCACGGACACCAATCTGTGGCCCTCCCGACCCGCCGAATGGGACACCCCAGCCCGGCAACTCCCATTGCCCGGCCCATCAACCGTGACCTCCACGCCATCTGCCCTCAGCCCTACCTGTGGCGACCCCGAGCCACCAGCTGGGACAACAACCATCGAGGGCACTGGCCGAAGTCGACAGCAAAGGCTTGACGACGACGCCCGAATACTGCGCGCTGAGCATCCACACTCTCTGGCCGGTCCTGAACGGCCACGACGGCGAAGCCGCAGCCGATACCCCGACGGGCGACCCTGTACCCGGGCCCGCCGTTGAGCCCGAGGACACCACAGCGGTAGGCGGCGTCGACCAGGGTCGTTTCGATGAGGGTGTAGAGGGTCGGTTCCTTCAGCAGTCACGCCCTCGACGCCGGTGACCGTGACCTCGCCCGATGGGCAGCGACGAAGGGCACCAACATCGTCGAGGGGCAGAAGGCCCTGTACCGGTTGCGCATGCAAGCCGCCCACGCCGACGGCGACCGCGACGGCATCGTCCAGGCCCATCGAGAAGCCCAACGAGCAGCCGAGTCCTACGGCTACGCCGAAGAAGTCCAGCCAGAGACCCTGGAGCTCTACGAACGGCTCACCGGCTGCCGAGGAAGCATCACCGGGGCGCTGGACGGCTAGGTATTCGATAGCACGTCTCCGACGACTGCCGGGACCGGACTCGGGGTCGCGGTCGCATCCCCGCCCTGTCAGTTGTGCCCCGTATCTGTGGCAGACCCCTACCTATCGACTTGCGCGCTGATTTCGATGTTCAACACGCCGTCCGTGGAGTCCCGTTGCATGTACACGCGGGCAAAGACAATATCTACAGAAGGGAAGGCATCTGCTTCGTTCCCGCTGTAGGCGCAGAGATTGACCGGGCCGAGAGATTCTAGCTCCGATCCGTCGACGCCCCACGATGCCAGGCTTGCCAGTATTTCCTCGCATGCCTCGTCCGGGTCCGACATTGTTGTGAACTCGAGCACAAGCGAGTAGTATTCTCCTGTATCAAACTCTGCATCGTTGGTCGATGTCCAAGATGCGGGATGCTCCAGGGACCTCTTCATGTCTTCGAAGGGCAGATCGGGGTTCGCGCATCCTGAGATGGTAGATGCGATCGCAAGGCATAGGGCGATCTGACACATGAACCCTGCCCTGGGTGCGCCTGCGGAGACAAGGTAGTCTAAAGAGTTCTTCGACATCCACGACTTCGCAGGCCCTTCGGCCCGTGCAGCCAGGTGCCAGGAGGATCGGGCCAGTCTTGCCTTACTCAAGCTTTTCCCCAGCAAGCATCTGTTGAACAGCCTCGCTCGCTTCATCTCTTGACCGGAACGGTCCGACCATTTGATCTGGTTGACCGCTAAAGGACACTTGAATTCGCCAACGTCTCCGTTGAAACCTTATGTTGGGACCGTTCAGTACAAGAATCATCAATGATTGGCGTTCGACGCGGTAATGCCCAGCACCCTCCTCGAGGGATCCTCGCTCTACGACCGTCCATGACATGCCTGAGTCTCCATTTCCAACCTAGCTCGAGGTTCACGGCTTACTCGCCCGCACTCGATCGGGCATCACCTGTTTGATCCAATAAGAAGTCCCGGGGCGCCGCAGTGGGAGGGCGGACGCTGTCACTTGCGGCTCTTGAACCACGGAAGGTAGAGGATTGGTGTGCTGGCTGCGTCCTGAGGTGACAGGCCCGCCGTCGGACCTCGTCTGAGGCTATAGAGCGATGCACCGACCCATATGAGTGCGCCCGCTACCGTCACAACGATCGGAAAAGTCAGCGGCCGCCCGCCTACGGCGTAGACGATCCATGAGGCCGCCACCCAGGGCAGGCAAATCAGCCCGTGCGTGAACACAATCGAAAGCCCGATTCGATGCGCTAGCCAGCGTTGGATCGGGTTGGGCGACTCACACGCAGGTCCGATCGTCATTGTCGACCTCCGAGGCCCGTTCCAGGGTCTGGTGAGGCGGCGCCGTAGACGCAGCCCGCTGCGAAACCAGACGCTGCTCCTGATCCGCCGCCGACAACGTTCCCAGGCCCAGCAGCGACACTACCGGCGAAAGTGCCTGCGACCGCGCCTGCGCGGGGATACTCGGTCTGTGGATGGTGTGGTCGGTGGTGGCGGGTGTTGCCAGGGTGTGAGCCGTGATGGTCGTGGGCGAAAAGGGCTGTGGTGTTGTCGGGGCTGATGCGTGCTTCGCGTTGGTTGCCGTAGTGGTAGTTGGTCGTTTGACCGTCATTGCGCCCCAGGCGTGAAGACGTCCTACTCACGGGCATCGCATCGCGCCTCGAGGCGCGTAGCCCAATCGGACAGCGTGCCGCGTTCTGGGAGACCTGTCATTTCGTACTTCTGCCCAGTCTTGGTTCGGACGACTACAAGCAGGTGATCGACATCTGAACTCGCCCAGCGTGCAGCCCACGAAATAATGCGAGGCAATCGGGTGTGACGTTGCTTCGCCATCGAGACCGACTCGATCTCATCAAGTGGCAGACAAATGTCTCGCCAGAGCTTCGCCACAACGAGGTACTCGCCCCGCACGGTCGCGATGTAGTCAAACGTAACAAAATAGAGTCGAATTCCAAGCAGAGCGACTCCGGCGCAACCTGCGATCATGATTGGCGCCGGTATCCAGCTGAATCGTTGATCGAAACTGGACCACCATGATCTGTTCAGAGCGATAAAAACTGATGAAGCGGCGAGCACAGCACTCATGAAGGGCAGTAGCTTTTGGTTGCGGGGCTGCTTCAGTCGATCTTCGCTATCACTCATTTCCGACATCTCGTTCCAAGCAGTGCATATCGACCCTTAGTTCCACAATCCGGCAATAGCGTCGCGCGCAACTGCCACAGCGGCGCCACCAAAGACGGCGCAGAAGCACCCGCAATGGGCCCCCGCCACAGTAGGAGCTGCGAATCCGGCACAGAATGTGCCTTCTGCTCCCGCTGGGGTCTGTCAGATTCTCCGTGTGAGTGGTCGTGATGGTGCTCATCGGATGTGGTCGGCGATGCGGTCGCCGTGGTGGACGCTCAGTGTGTTGAGGATGGTCTTCCAGCAGTTGAGCCTTGCCGGTCATGTTCTCACGGTTCCTCTTGCGGCTGGTAGCGACGAGGTAGAGGACTTTCATCGCGGGCTGCTCGTTGGGGAAGTGCCAGCGGTGGCGGACCGCCCGGCGGAAGCGGGCGTTGAGCGACTCGATGGCGGTGGTCGTGTACACGACTCTGCGGAGCTCGGGTGGGAACTCGAGGAACGGCACGAACCGCGCCGGACCACCAGCCAGGAACGGGACGCAGCCGGACGAAACCGGCACGGCCAGGACCCCTCCTGCACTGCTACGCAAGCAGCGGCCCGTCGGCTCGATCTCCCGCAACACAAACGAATGCGTACGCCGACGGGTAGCGACAGGGTCAGCGCTCGAGTAGCGACGCGACCGCGGCAGCGAGTGCCCGGTCCGTCGGCGACACACGACCGCTGTAGTGCTTCGCAGCGATGCTGGGGTCGTGCCCAGCGCGCATCGCGACCTGCACCACGCTGAAGCCCATCTCCTGCCCGTAGGTCTCCATGAACTTCCGAAGATCGTGGAAGCTGAGATGATCGAGGCCGACTCGATGCCGTAGCCGCCCGAAGTACTGGGAGATGGTGTCCGGTTTCCACGGCGACGAACCATCGACGGCATCGGTGAACACGAACGGATCGTCCACCAAGTCGACGTCGGCTCGGTGCGCACGGTCCTCGACGGCATCCACCTGTGCCCGCAGGATCGACGCAGTGAGATCGTCGATCGCTATCGAGCGCACACGACGGTTCTTCGTGGGGATCTCGGTCGGTTCAGAGTCGGGCAGCTTCGCAACTGACGCCGACACCTTGAGCAGACCCCTGTCGAAGTCGAGATCACGACCCACCCGCAACCCGCACAGCTCGGCCCGACGCAGACCCGTCGTCGCCGCCACGAGGATCGCCTTGGCCATCTCCGGCCGCTTTCCGCGCTCGGCCTCGTCGATCAGGGCCCGCACCTCCTCGGGCGTCGGGACGGTCGGCTCGGTGTTCGGGATCGCCGGCGGGTCGGCCCACTGGGCCGGGCTCGACTCGCGCCACCCCCACCGACACGCCTGGGTGAACATCGACGAGAGGCACGCATGGATCTGATACACCGACCGGGGTGCGAGTCCCCGCCGCTGGTGCTCGCCGTAGAGGTCCGTGAGCATCTTCGTCGTCACCTTGGTGACCTCACGCGAACCGAGCGTCGGTGCGATGCTGCGCCGGTACACACCCCGATAGCCGGCAATCGTGTTCGGCGATCGACCCTTGCGCTCGAGCTCGATGATCCACTCGCCGAAGAGATCGTCGACCGTCGCCCTCGAACCGGTATGGCGACCCTTGCTCACCTCGACCAGCAGTTCGGCTCGGGCCTTCTTCGCATCACGAAGATTGCCTCGGAACACCCGGCTCACCTGGCGACGACGGCCGGTCACGACGTCGCGACCCGCCTCGACGACCAGCTCCCACACATCGGGGGACCGCTCCCGCATCCCCGGTGCCGTCCGCAAGTTCGCCATGGCGAAACGGTAGTTCGCAGATGAGCAGAATGTTGGATAGATGTTGGATGACGCCGGATCAGCTGGACTCGACCGGACTCGCCGAGTGCGTTTGTGCTGGTCACGGGTGGTGGGCCTGGCGGGGATCGAACCCGCGACCCAGGGATTATGAGTCCCCTGCTCTGACCACTGAGCTACAGGCCCGGCGGCAGCCTAGTGCCGTCGGATCGAAGCTCCGGCCACCGCCGGGCGGCGGGCACTGGCGAAAACGACGATGGCCCCCTCGCGAACGAGAGGGCCATCGAGCTCTGAGCTCCGGGGGTGGGGCTCGAACCCACGACAATTCGATTAACAGTCGAACGCTCTGCCAGCTGAGCTACCCCGGAAGGCGGTCCTCACGATACCAACGCTTGCAGGAGACCGGCGATCTTTCGTTGAGTCCGCGCACATGCGTAACGTACGTGTGCGCATCCGTGCTCGTGCTTGTTGTTGCGGATCCCTGCGTTCGCGACGGCGCGATACGGCTTCGTGAACTGCTCCCGGGGAATGCCGGTCACCTGCGACCAGTGCTCGTACGAAGCCTCGAGGTCGAGTCCCTGGTGGAGGTAGAGCTGCACACGCAGACGCGACTCGTCGATCTCGAAGAAGGCGCGCAGCCATCGACAGAAGAGCGCCACCAGCGCGGCGTTCGAGTTGGAGAACAGGACGTGGCGGTCGCCTTTGGCGCCGTCGCCGGCGTAGAGGCCGACCCCTGCGACGAAGAGGTCACGATCCGACATGTCGCCCAAGGCCTCGGCGGCCCATCGGCGGCACTCGTCGATCTCGGCCAACTTGGCCAGATGCATCGGGTGGGGCTCGGTGACGCCGTTGCCCCGGTTGCGTGGCTTCGGTGTGAACTCGACGTCTCGGGTCCAGAGACTGGCGGAGCTCTTCGCACAGCCGAGTTCGGCGGCGATATCGGCGAGCGTCCACGCCTGGGCCCGCAGCTCCCGTGCCCGCTCCTGTCGGTCGAGATGGCCACGATTCCCCATCCCCCCATGATGGCGAAGGGGTAGGACATCGACTTCTGGCGCCGAAACCGGTTGCCAGAGCAACGGTTTTCGGCGCCGGAACGCCGACCGCCGGAACGCCGACCGGCGACCCCTGGCCGCCGGCCGCTGTCAGCTGTCGTCGAGGTAGTCGCGCAGCTTCTTCGAGCGTTCGGGGTGGCGGAGCTTGGCCAGTGTCTTGGCCTCGATCTGGCGGACCCGCTCCCGGGTCACACCGAACGCCCGACCCACCTCTTCGAGCGTGTAGGCCTTGCGCTCGTCGTTGAGGCCGAAGCGCATCTGCACGACCTCGCGCTCTCGGTCGTTGAGGTCGTCGAGCGCCTCGAGCACGGCCTGTCCGAGCAGGTGCTTCGTGGCCACGTCGATGGGCACGTCGGCGTTGGGGTCCTCGATGAAGTCGCCGAGGTTGGCCTCGTCCTCGCCCACCGGCGAGTCGAGCGACAGCGGGTCCTGCGATATCCGCAGGATCTCGCGCACCCGCACCACCGACAGATCGCAGCGGCGCGCGAGCTCCTCGACGGTCGGCTCGCGCTCGAGTTCCTGCATCATCTGGCGTTGCGTGCGCTGCACCCGGTTGATCGAGTCGACCATGTGCACCGGAATGCGGATGGTGCGGGACTGGTCGGCAATCGAGCGGGTGATGGCCTGGCGGATCCACCAGGTGGCGTAGGTGGAGAACTTGAAGCCCTTGGTGTGGTCGAACTTCTCGACCGCCCGCATCAGCCCCAGGTTGCCCTCCTGCACCAGGTCGAGCAGCGCCATCCCCCGCCCGACGTAACGCTTGGCGATCGACACCACCAAGCGCAGGTTGGCCTGGGTGAGGTGGCGCTTCGCCGCCTCGCCATCACGGACCGTGCGCCGCAACCGTCGCAGGTCGGCGGCGCCGAGCTCGTCGATGGCACCGGTCTCCACCAGGTGCGCCAGCTCGTGCGCCGCTGCCAGGCCGGCCTCGATGCGTTTGGCGAGTTCGATCTCGGTGGCCCCGTCGATCAGGTCGACGCGACCGATCTCGCGCAGGTACATCCGCACGGGATCCTCGGTGGAGCCACCTTCGCCGCCGAGCACCTCGGACCGCCGACGCCGACGGGCCGCCAGGCGCGCCTGGACGTCGTCGCCATCGGCCGGTGCCTTCGGCGGCGCCGCCACGGCATCGAGTGCGTCGTCGTCCTCGTCGAGGAAGATCTGGCGCTGCGCCAGCTCCGAGCGCACCGCGGCGATCAGGTCGGCGCTGAGCTCCACGTTCTCGAGGGCACGCATGACCTCGTCGATGCCCACCCAGCCGCGGGCGTCGCCGCGCTTGATGAGGGCCCGCCACTCCTTGTCGGGGATCTCGACCAGAGGGGAATCCAACGACGCCGAGGCCTCGGTCACGACGCCTCCGGGGTGGCGCCGACCGGCCCAGACGACTCGAGCCACGCAGCCAGGGCCCCGTCGGCGGGCATCTCCCAGCTGGCCTCACGCAGGCCATCGAGGGCGAGCTTCAGCGCCGCGAGCTCGGGCCCGAGGGCCGGGTCGTCGGTGCGTCGGGCTTGCTCGCCCAGCTCGCGGACCCGGCGCATCCCGGCCTCGTGCACCAGCTGGCCGGCGAGACGGCGTGCGACCGGCCCGTCGAGCTCGCCGTCGTCGGGGGGTAGCGCCATGATCTCGGCGAGGCGCCGATGTGCGATGTCGTCGCCCGTGTCGTGCAACGCGTCGAGCGCGTCGGGCATCGACGTCGCGACCAGCAGCGTCTCGAACACGCGCTGGTTGACGGGGTCGGCCAGCAGTCGGGTGTCGACGAAGCCGGGCACCAGGTCGGGCCGGTGCACCGCCACCCGCAGGACCTGCATCTCGACCGAGTCCATCGTGGGCGTGCGCACGGGTTCGGCCGACGGGGCCTCGCTCCGGCGTCCCGATCGGTTGCCCATCGTGCGCAGCCGGGCCACCTCGACGCCGCAGCGGCCGGCGATCTGCATCAGGTACTGGTCGCGGACGAGCTCGCTGGGGTGCGCGGCCACGAGCGCCGTCGCCGCCTCGGCGGCGCGGGCCCTGCCCTCGACCGTCGCCAGGTCGGCCGCCTCGAGCACCCGGGCCACCCGGAACCCGAGAAACGGCTGTGCTTCCTCGACCGCTGCGGCCAACGCCTCGGGATCTCGTTGGGCCAGGTCGCCGGGGTCGACGCCGGGCGGCAGGGCCGCGACACGGACGTCGATGTCGTAGCGCTTCTCCCACTCGTAGAACTTGTCGGCCGCGGCCTGCCCCGCAGCGTCGGCATCGAAGCTCAACACGATCCGCGACGCGAACCGCTTGAGGATCTTGACGTGCTCCTCGGTCAGGGCCGTACCGCACGTGGCGACCGCACGGGGCACACCGGCCTTCGCATAGCCCATGACATCGGTGTAGCCCTCGCAGACCACCACCTCATCAGCGCGCACGACGTGCTCCTTGGCCCAGTTGAGGCCGTAGAGCAGCCGGCTCTTCGCGTAGATGGACGACTCCGAGGAGTTCTTGTACTTCGGCCCGTCGGCCTCGGGCAGCTTGCGGCCCCCGAACCCCACCGGATCGTTGTTGACGTCGTAGATGGGGAACAGGATCCGGGCCCGGAACGTGTCCTGGAGGCGGTTTGCCTTGTTGGTGAACGCCAGGCCCGACTCCGCCAGGACCCGGTCGGGGACCTTGCGGGTGCGCATCTCGCGGGTCAACAGGTCCCAGTCGTCGGGCGCCCATCCGACCTTGTAGGTCCGGACCTCGTCGCCGCTGATGCCCCGCGAGCGCAGGTACGCCCGCGCGGCCCCGGCATCGGGGGCCTCGAGGAGGCGCCGGTGGTACCACTCGACAGCCGCGGCCACGGCGTCGACCAGCTGGGCCCGGCGACGCCGGTGCTTACCCTCGTCGGCGCTGGTGTAGGTGAGAGTGACGCCGGCCTTGCCGGCCAGGCGTTCGACGGCACCCACGAAGTCGAGGCCCTCGATCTCGCGCACGAACGTGATGGCGTCGCCGCTTCGCTGACATCCGAAGCAGTGATAGAAACCCAACTGCTGGTTGACCGAGAACGACGGGCTCTTCTCGTTGTGGAACGGGCACAACCCGGTCCAGCGCTGGCCGACGCGGCGCAGCTGCAGGTGCTCGGAGATGACCGCGACGATGTCGGTCGCAGCGCGCACCTTCGCGATGTCGTCGTCGGCGATCCCCATGGTCTCCGCGACGGTACCAGCGTGGCGTCAGCCAGCGCCCAGAAGCGCGTGGGCGGCGGCAAGCCTGGCGACCGGGACCCGTGGTCCCGAACAGCTGACGTAGTCGATGCCGGCATCGACGACGAAGGCGATCGAGCGAGGGTCGCCGCCGTGTTCGCCGCAGATGCCGATCTTCATGTCGGGATCGACCGCGCGGGCCCGTTCGACGGCCAGCGAGATGAGCTCGCCCACCCCACCGGTGTCGAGGGCCTCGAAGGGGCTGCGCTGCAGGAGGCCACGCTTGAGGTACTCGCCGATGACGCTGCTCTCGACGTCGTCGCGGCTGAACCCGAACGTCATCTGGGTGAGGTCGTTGGTGCCGAAGCTCATGAAATCGGCATACGGCGCAAGTCCGCCGGCCCGCAACGCGGCCCGTGGTGTCTCGATCATGGTGCCCACCTTGACCGTGCCGGCATCGCCCGCGGCCTCGATCTCGGCGTCGATCCAGGGACGGACCGTGGCCAGCTCGGCGGTGAGCGCCACCAGCGGCACCATGATCTCGATGATCGGGTTGCCGCCCGCGGTGCGGCGCAGGGCAGCGGCCTCGAGCAGCGCGCGGGACTGGGTGCGGTACAGGCCCTCGATGGCCAGGGCCAGGCGGACGCCGCGCAGGCCGAGCATGGGGTTCTGCTCGTGGGAGTCCTCGAGGAACTCGTGCAGCGGCGCATCGAGCAGCCGCACCGTGACGGGCAGGCCGTCCATGGCCTCGAGCACCTCGACGAAGTCGCTGCGCTGCACCGCCAACAGGTCCGCCAGCGCGGCATCGCGCTCGTCGTCATCGGTGGCCAGCAGCACCCGGCGTACCACCGGCAGGCGGGTGCCCAGGAACATGTGCTCGGTGCGGCACAGCCCGATGCCCTCGGCGCCCAGGCGGCGGGCCATTGCGGCGTCCTCGCCGGTGTCGGCGTTGGCGCGCACACCGACCCGCCCGGCACGGACCTCGTCGGCCCAGGTCAGCAGGACCTCGAGCTCGTCGGGGGGCTCTTGGTGGTCGACGAGGATCTCGCCGACGAACACCTGGCCGGTGCTGCCGTCGACGGTGACGACCTCGCCCTCGGCGATGCGGACATCGCCGACCACCACGTGATCGCCGTCGATGCGCAGACCCTCGGCGCCGCACACCGCGGGAAGGCCCATGCCCCGGGCGAAGATCGCTGCGTGGCTGGCCAGGCCACCCCGGGCCGTGACGATGCCGGTCGACCACCGCATGCCGGGCTCGTCCTCGGGACCGGTCTCGGAGGCGACCAGCACGGCCTCGTCGCCGGCATCGACGACCGACAACACGGCGTCGACGCTGAGACAGATCTTGCCGACGGCGACGCCCGGCGAGGCGGCGATCCCGGCGCACAGCAACTCGCCGGCCTGGTCGCCGATGGTGGCGTGCAGCACCTCGGCGAGGTCGGCCTCGCTGATGGCACGAAGGGCGTCGTCGCGGGTCTGCTCGCCGGCGAGGGTCGCCACGACGGCTGCGGTGATGCGTTGGTGGGCCGACATGGTCTTATGCCAGCCGTTCGGCGAGGTACCCGACGAGCTGGTCGAGCGACACCCGGTCCTGGGCCATGGTGTCGCGGTCGCGAACGGTGACGGCGCGGTCCTCCAGGCTGTCGAAATCGACCGTGACGCAGTACGGCGTGCCCAGTTCGTCCTGGCGGCGGTAACGCTTGCCGATGTTCTGGGTCTCGTCGTAGTCGGCCTGCCAGTGGACCTTGACCGAGTCGAAGACCTCGTGGGCCAGCGGGGTGAGCGTGTCCTTCTTCGACAACGGCAGCACCGCCACCTTGTACGGGGCCAGGCGGGGGTGGAACCGCAGCACGGTGCGGGTCTCGTCGTTGACGACGTCCTCGTCGTAGGCGGCCAGCAGGAACGCCATCATCGACCGGGTGGCGCCTGCCGCGGGCTCGATGACGTGGGGCACGTAGTGCTCGTTGCGCTCCGGATCGAAGTAGGTGAGCCGCTCGCCGGAATGTTCGGCGTGCTGGGCGAGGTCGAAGTCGCCGCGGTTGGCGATGCCCTCGAGCTCGCCCCAGCCCCACGGGAACGCGAACTCGACGTCGGCGGTACCGGAGCTGTAGTGGCTGAGCTCGTCGGCGTCGTGGGCCCGCAGGCGCAGCGACTCCTCGGGGATGCCGAGGTCGATGTACCACTGACGGCGCTCGCGGCACCAGTACTCGTACCACTCCCCCGCCTCTTCGGGCGGCACGAAGAACTCGAGCTCCATCTGCTCGAACTCGCGGGTGCGGAACACGAAGTTGCCCGGTGTGATCTCGTTGCGGAAGCTCTTGCCGATCTGCGCGATGCCGAACGGTGGCTTCTTGCGGCTGGTGTCGAGCACGTTCTTGAAGTTCACGAACATGCCCTGCGCGGTCTCGGGCCGCAGGTATACGTCGTGGCCGGCGCCCTCGACAGGGCCGGCCTGGGTCTTGAACATCAGGTTGAAGGCGCGGGCCTCGGTGAAGGAGTTCGTGGCGCCGCAGTTGGGGCAGGTCGAGGGGTCCTCGAGCTGGTCCTCACGGAAACGTTCGTTGCATTCGCGGCAGTCGACGAGAGGGTCGGTGAAATTCTGCAGGTGGCCGCTGGCCTCCCACACCGCCGGCGGCGACAGGATCGACGCGTCGAGGGCCACCACGTCGTGGCGCAGCTGCACCATCGAGCGCCACCAGGCGTCCTTGACGTTGCGCAACAGCAGCGCGCCGACGGGGCCGTAGTCGTAGGTCGAGCGGAAACCGCCGTAGATCTCCGCCGACTGGAAGACGATGCCGCGACGGCGACTCAGGTTGACGACCTTGTCCATGAGGTCGTCGATGCCGCGTCCCGGCACCACTTCGTCGGAGGCGGGGGCGTCTGCGCCCGGCGCGAGGTCGCCGGCGGCGTCGGAATCGGTGGTGGTCATGGGCCCGAAGGGTAACGGCGCCGACCCGCCATCGGCCGCCGATTACTGCTCGATACCCGTCCGGCGGCGCGACTCTGCAACGCTCGGTCGGTGCACCGACGCCGCCGACGCCCACCCACCACCGCTGCATGTGCGCACCGGGCGCGGGGCGCCCTCGTCGGCATCGCCGTCGCTGCGGCCTCCCTCCTGGCAACAGCAGCGTGCGCCGACGCCGGGCCCACGCTCGAGAACACCGGGCTGCCCACACCGACGGTCGATCCGATCGAGGACCTCGCCGACGGCATGACGGGCACCACCATCGCTACCGAGGACGGCTGTGCGGCTGCACCGATTCCCGAAGGGGCCGACACCGGGGCCACCGTGGCGATCTCGCTCGACGAATCGACCGACGGCGTGCTCCGCGTCCACCGCAACGACGCCGGACGGTGGCGGATCCGCATCGAGGCCGACGACGGCGAGAGCGTCGAGGCCCCACTGCAGGTCGACCTCGCCACCGACCCCGACACCGGCGCGATCGGTCCCCTCGGCGCCACCGACCTCGACGGCGACGGCGTGACCGAGCTGTTCACCGTGGTCGGCGACGCCCCCGGCGCCGAGCTCGTGACCATCCACGTGCGGGTGGAGTGCGCCCTGGCGCCGGTGACCGTCGGAGGCGGTTCGCTGTCGTTCCCGGTGGGTGCACGCCCGATGCTCTCGAGCGGCCTGGCCTGCACCGACCACGACGGCGACGGCGCCATCGACGGCGTCACCGGCTGGATCGGCCTGCCCGACGGCGAGGGCCCCGACGGCTCGCCGCAATGGCGCGTCGACGGTGTCGCCTACGCCCTGACCGGCACTGAGTTGGTACAGGTCGAGACCGTCTCCGAGGCCGGCCTGACCGAAATCGAGGCCGCCGCCTACGGCGTGCTCGACTGCCCCGGCCTGCCCCGCCTCGGCACCTGAGGCACGTCGAGTCCCGAGGCGACTCCTCCCGCAGCGGTGGCAGTCAGCTCGATCGCAGTGCCCGTTGCACCACCGCATCGAGGTGCGCTTCGGGATGTGCGCCGATGACGCGCTCGACCTCGCGGCCGTCGTCGAAGACCACCAGCAGCGGGATGGACTGGGCGCCGTGGCGCGCCGCCAGCGTCGGTGCGGTGTCGACCTCGAGCTTCACGACCTTGAGCCGGCCGGCGTAGCGCGCCGCGAGGTTCTCGAGGATGGGGGCGATCATCCGGCACGGCCCGCACCACGGTGCCCAGAAGTCGACCAGGACCACGCCCGGTCCTGCGATGGCGGCATCGAAGGTGGCCGCGCCGGCGTCGACCACCCAGGGGAGATCGGCGTGACATTCGGCGCAGCGCGGCCGACCGCTCGCCACGACCGGTACCCGGTTCTTCCGTCCACAGACACCGCAGGCGACGATGCCGTGATGGTCGAGATCCCGCACGACGGAGCCGTCGCCGGTTCGTTGGCTCGGTGTGGTTGCCATGGTCCACCTCGTGGTCTCGTCGTGGGCGCTTCTGCACCGACAATGGTCGGCTTCTGCGGTCATCACCCGCTAGGGCATCAGTGCCCTATCCGGATGCATCGACGCCTGGGGTCTGACCCCGTTTGGTTCAAGCGGCGACCGCCACGAGCCAGAGGATCGCCACACCGGTCAGGAAGGCGATGAACGTCAGCGCCTTCTGGTGCCCCGATGGGTCCGTCGTCAGCTCCGGAATCAGGTCAGCGGCACCGATGTAGACGAAGTTGCCCGCCGCGAACGGCACCAGGTAAACGACCTCGATGTGCCCCGCCATCGCCCAGGCCACCAGGCCACCGACGAGGAACGTCGATCCGGACACGACGTTGAACACCAACGCCGAGGTCCGCGACCACCCGCTCTTGACGAGGATGCCGAAGTCGCCGAGCTCCTGGGGGACCTCGTGGGCCGCGGCCGCCGCCCAGGTCACCAACCCGACGCGGTGGTCGATGAAGAACGCACTGGCGACCGACAGGCCGCCGATGAAGTTGTGCAGCCCGTCTGCGACCAGGATGAGGTGGCCCATTGGACGGTGGGCCGAGATCCCGCGATGACAGTGGTGCCAATGCAGACACTGTTCCAGGACGAAGAACCCGGTGAAACCGCCGAGGAACCAGAGCCACACGCCCCGGCCGTTGCCCAGCTCGTCGATCGCCTCGGGCATCATGTGCAGGAACGCTCCCCCGAGCAGCGATCCCGCGGCGAGGGCCACCAACGGCGGGACGACACGTTCGAGCGCATCCTCGGACAGCACCAGCGTGACGCTGCCCACCATCGCGATGGCGCTCATCGCCACCCCGAGCACGATGATCCATCCGAGCGTCGTCACGATCGACTCCTACCGACGGCCGACACAGGAGCCCCGGTGCCGCCGATGTGGCTTCAGCTCACCTCGACGAGGCGGCCGCCGTGGCGCAGGTATGTGTCGCGAAGTTGTCGAGGGTTGTGGTGTGCACAAGCCACTACGAGGACTTCGTGGGGCTCGAGGTGCGTTTCGCGCAGCCGCTGGTGGGAGTCCCACTCGCCGGCGGTGGCGGCGAGGCCGGCCATCCCGCCCACGACGGCGCCTCCCAATACGCATCCCCCTCCCAGCGCGGCGATGCCACCTGCGCCCAGGACGCCGATCCCGGGGACAGCGACGGCGAACAGCACCATGCCCCCGACGAACCCGAGGACCGCGCCGGCGCCGATGCTGGTCTCGAGGTCGTGCTCCAGGTCGGCATCGTCGTCGTACTCGAAGACGGTGTGTTCACGACCGTGGACCGCGACACCGAGGTGCTCGCTGCCCAGTCCGATCTCGCGGAGGTCGGCCACCGCGGCCTCCGCGCTGCGCCGATCGCCGAACACGGCGGCGATGTGCTCGTGCGCGTCGTGGGCAACCGCCACCTCGGCTGCATCGGCCACGGTTCGGTGCAGGTGCTTCAATACGGCTGCCTCGTCCGCCGACGCGCCCGGACCGTACGGCAGCGTCAGGGTCCCCAGCGGCACACCGGCGCGACTCGCCACTGCGATCACAACCGCCTCGTCCCCGGGGTCCGACGCTCCTTCGAAACGCACGATCTCGACGGCCCGCAGCGTGGACGGGTCCAACGGCTCACCCCCTCGTCCACGGCGCAGGGAGGACCCGGTGACGACCAGGTCGTCACCGAAGCCCGCCGCATCGAGCCTCGCCAACGCCTCGGTCATCGTTTCCATCGCCATGCCCCGACCCTGCTGTGCCGGGTCCACCCCGACTAGGGTCCGATGACCCGGCGACGCAGGGGTCGGACCGGCGAGGTTCAGGCGCCCATGGTGGAGGTCGAACGGATGCGCCGTTCGAGGAAGTACTCGAGC
>JBKAGO010000007.1:0-48722 GCA_046290435.1 Acidimicrobiales bacterium | reverse complement strand
ATCAGGGTCTGTTCAAGCCCCCTGATCGTGGACACCCTCGCGCCCTGAGTGGTGGATCATCGCGCGCACCGCGCGAACCCCTTGGAACTAACCGTCTAGTCCCAAATATCTCTTGACCACAGACGACCCGCTGCTCTGGGATCACCTGGGTACAACGAAGACCCCGCTGCGCACCTTTGGTTCGAAGTAGGTCGATTTGGGCGGCAGGGTCTGCCCGCGGTCGACGACCGCCATGAGCTGGCCGAGCGACACGGGATACAGCGCGAATCCGACGCCGCCGTGGGCATCGACGAGCTCGACGAGCTGCGCGAGTCCCGAGTCGCCGGGGAGGTATTCGAGACGGCCGCTGCCGCCGGCTTCGTCGACACCGAGAACGGGTCCCAGGATCCGCTCCTGCAGAAGGGTGGCGTCGAACTCGGCCGGGTGGCGGTGGAACGGGGTGATCTCGTACCAGGCGCCTTCGACGTACATCCCGAAGGTGCCGGCATGCGGAGGCTCGGGGTCCTCGTCGGTGGCCAGGGGTCGCACTCCGAAGTCGGCCGCGGTGACGGCGACGGCGAGGTCGCCCGCGTCCATGCCGGCTGTGTCGACGACGCGGCGGTGGAAGGGACGGACCCGCAGCTCGCCGGCGGGGAACAGGGCGCCGAGGACGACGGCACCGTCGTCGTCGTTGCCGCCGCTACGCCGCCGGTGCTCGACACCGGCGGCGACACGGTGATGCCCGTCGACGATGTAGAGCCGACGATCCGCGAAGTGTGCGAGCAGCGCGTCGACGTCGGTGTCGGGGATCCGCCAGATGGTCTGACCGAGCCCGTCGTCGCGCCGGAAGTCGAGCAACGGTGGGCCTGCACTGGCCCGCTCGACGATCGATCGGACCGCGGGGTCGTCGGGGTAGGCGAACGCCACGGGTGACGAGTGGACGCCGACGCGTTCGATGTGGTCGGCGAGCAACGTGGCCCGCTGGGGTCGGATGCGCTCGTGGGGCCCGATGCGCCCGTCGTCGAGACCCCGCAGGTCGATGTCGCCGACGATGGCGGTCTGGATGTGGTCGTCCTTGGTCAATCGGTACAGGTACAGGCCGGGCGGGGCGACGTCGGTGAACACGTCGGCGGCGAGCAGCCGGTCGAGAGCGGCGGCGTTGGCCTCGGTGACCTCGTCGTGGGTCTCGATGGGGCGGCCGGTGTCGGGATCGACGCTGTCGCCGGGCGAGCGGGTCACGTGCAGGAAGACGTAGGGGTCCGAGTCCATGAGCTCGCGGCGTCGTTCGGGCCGAACGGCGTCGTAGGCGGGCGACACCACGCGGGTGGCCCACTCGGGTCGAACCAGACGAGTGGCGACCGGTCGCAGCAGCGGGGCGGCGTCGTCGCTCACGGCCGGGCCGCCGCTTCGACGAGGGTGACGCCGAGGACGCCGTCGACGGCGGCGAGTTGGCCGACGAGGCCGTCGGGGACGGTACCCGCGACCTCGATGGTGGCGACTGCTGCGACCAGTCCCTCGAACACCCGGTTCTCCATGTGTTCGACGTTGAGGCCGTTGCGGCGCAGCACGCCGAGGACGCCGGCCAGGACGCCGACGCGATCGAGGTGACGCACTGCAATGGAGTGGGCACCGACGCCGTGTGGCGCCAGGTTGATGCAGTGCAGCGGGTTACCGGCGACGAAGGCCTCGATGACCTCGACGACGCCGTCGGCCACCGACGTCTGGGCCTGGCGTGTCGAGGCGCCGATGTGGTGGGTGCCGACCACCGAGGGGTGCGACGCCAACGCCGAGGCGAACGCACCCTGGCCCGAGGCGGGCTCGCCGGCGTAGACGTCGAGTCCGGCGCGGATGCCCCGTGTGTCGAGGGCGTCGATGAGGGCGGCCTCGTCCACGATGTCGCCCCGGCTGGTGTTGAGCAGGATGGCCCCGTCGCGCAGGTGCGACAGGAACGCCGCGTCGACCATTCCCCGGGTGTCGTCGGTGAACGGCACATGAATGGACACGATGTCGGCGGCGCCGAGCACATCGGCGAGCGAGTCGAACAGACGGATGCCGATCTGGCGGATCGAGGCCTCGACGGCGTCGCTGCGTCCCTCGCGCCGTTGACCCACGACCCGCATCCCGAACGCCTTGGCACGCTCGGCGACGCGCAGCCCGATGTCTCCCAGGCCGACGATTGCGATGGTCGAGCCCAGCAATCCGTCGGCATCGGCGTAGCGCTTCTTGTTCCACCGACCGGCACGCAGGTCGGCGGCGCCGTCGGCGATGTGGCGGTCGATCGCCAGGAGCAGGCCCATGGTGAGTTCGGCGACGGCCACGGCGTTGCGGCCCGGCACGTTGCACACGTGCACCCCTCGGGCCGAGGCCGTGGCGGTGTCGATGTTCTCGGTGCCGGCGCCGGCGCGCACGACGAGGGCCAGGCGTGCCGAGGACTCGAGCGCAGCCGATGTGACGCGGGTGCTGCGCACGACGAGGGCGTCGACGTCGTCGAGCACGCCGACCAGGGAGTCGGCGTCGTGTTCGGGTGCGACGGTGACGTCGTGACCGCCGGACCGCAGGCGGTCGACGGCGCCCGACGCCAGGGCGTCGGCAAAGAGCACGTGCATGGGTTCTCCTCGACGAGCCCGGCGCCGGCTCCGACCCCGGCGGCGCCGAGGTCCTCGGCGGGCACCGAGGTCGTTCTGTGAGCAACGCAAGCAGTCGCCGCCGGGTTCGTCAAGGGGAAGCAGGCTGCTGAAGAACTGCTGTGCCGAGATCGGCGACCAGGCGTCGTCGATCGCAAGGCGCGGAAACCGATACTCCTCGCGTCGGAATAGAGGTTTCCGAAACGCAGCGAGTGGCGGCGGATGGGCGTCGAGACCGGCACATTGAGTTTTTCGGCAGCCTGCTAGCGTCAGCGGCGATGTCGGACGACCGGCGTCGCCGCCCGCCGCCACGAGGATCTGTGATGACCGACGAACGCGAAGTGCTCGACTGGGACCGCTACGGCACGGCGGTCCGGGAGCTGGCGCAGCAGATCGCCGACGACGGCTACCGGCCCGACATCATCCTCGCCATCGCCCGTGGTGGACTGTTCGTGGCCGGATCGCTGGGTTACGCGTTGTCGGTGAAGAACCTCTACGTCATGAACGTCGAGTACTACACCGGTGTCGAGGAGCGTCTCGACGTGCCCATCGCGTTGCCGCCGTACCTCGACACCGTCGACCTGCGCGACGCCAACGTGTTGATCGCCGACGACGTCGCCGACACCGGTGCCACGCTGGCCTACGTGCACGACTTCTGCCAGGGCGAGGTCGCCGACGTCCGCAGCGCCGTGCTCTACGAGAAGAGCGCGTCCACCATCAAGTGCGAGTACGTCTGGAAGCGCACCGACCAGTGGATCAACTTCCCGTGGTCCACCGAGGCTCCCATCATGGAGCCCGAGGGTCGCGCCGCCGTCCTCGACGCCTGAACCCAGCCGGGAGATCCGGCGCGGGCCTCAGTGCGAGCCCATGAGCCGCATGGCCTCCATGCGCGACGACATGTCCGTGCGGAACAGTCCCCGCACGCAGCTGGTGACGGTCGACGAGCCGGCCTTGCGCACCCCGCGCATCGACATGCACAGGTGCTCGGCCTCGATCACGACGATGACGCCGCGGGGATCGAGGGTGGCGACCATCGCATCGGCGACCTGACTGGTCAGTCGTTCCTGGACCTGGGGGCGTTTGGCGAAGCCGTCGACCAGACGGGCGAGCTTCGACAGGCCCGTGATGCGGCCGTCGTCGTTCGGGATGTAGCCGACGTGGGCCTTGCCGACGAAGGGCACCAGGTGGTGCTCGCACATCGAGTACAGCGGGATGTCGCGCACCAGGATGAGCTCGTCGTGATCGGCCTCGAAGGTGACCGAGAGGTGATCGGCCGGGTTCTCGTGGAGGCCCGATGCCACCTCGGCGTACATCTTGGCCACCCGTCGCGGGGTGTCGAGCAGGCCGTCGCGATCGGGGTCCTCGCCGATGGCGATGAGGATCTCGCGCACCGCTGCGGCGATGCGACCGAGGTCGATCGGCGTGTCGATGGCGAGATCGGTTTCGTTGTCGAGTTCCATGGCGCCTTCGTCGATTCGGGGGGCAGGGCCGCACGCCGCCGCGTGTCGACCGGGAACGCTAGTGGTCGGCGACGAAAGGGTTACAGCCGATCCCGGCCGAACCACCCGTGGAGGTGGCACGAGGCGGTGTGTCGACGGTCCGTTACGGCTCCGTGAACAGCCCGACGGACAGGCAGGCCACGGACTCGACCGGGCACACTCGTTCGGGCATCGGAGCGGTTCTGCGATTCAATGGAGCCCAGCGTCGGTGCCGAGCACCGACCCGACCAACTGCGGAGCAGCCAGCGTGCACGACGTCCAACGACCCCCGATCCGGCCCGGCCGCTACGTGGCCGCTGCCACCATCGACGAGGCGTTGGCCGTCGTCGCCGAGCACCGCGAGCGGGCCCGAGTCGTGGCGGGCGGCACCGACCTGATGGTCGAGCTCGACCGCCACGTCGGCGGCGAGGTCGACGTGCTCGTCGACCTCACCCGCATCGCCGGCGCCGCCACCATCACCGTCGACGACGATCGACTGGTCCTCGGCCCGCTGGTCACCCACAACCAGTGCGCCACCGACGCCCGCGTCGTCGCCGGGGCGCTGGCGCTGGCGCAGGCATCGGCCGAGGTGGGCTCCCCGGCGTTGCGCAACCGGGCCACCATCGTCGGCAACGTCGTCACGGCCAGCCCGGCCAACGACACCATCAGCGCGCTGGTCGCTCTCGACGCCGAACTCACCCTGGCCTCGGCCGACGGGACCCGCACCGTCGCAGCTGCGGCGTTCCACACCGGGGTCCGCGCCAGCGTGCTCGAACCCCACGAGCTGGTCACCGAGGTTCGCATCCCGATCGTGACGGGTCGTCGCTCGCTGTTCGTGAAGTCCGGTCTGCGTCGGGCCCAGGCCATCTCGGTCGTGCATCTGGCGCTGGCCGTGACCGAGGCCGACGGCGTGGTCACCGACTGCCGCATTGCGCTGGGCAGTGTTGCGCCGACCATCGTGCGCGCGTCCGAAGCCGAGGCCGCGATCGTCGCCGGCGGCCTGGCGACCGAGGCCATCGCCGCCGCCGCCGGCCTGGCGGCCTCCGCGGTGTCGCCCATCGACGACCTGCGCGCCGACGCGGCGTACCGCAGCGACCAGGTCGAGGTCATGGTCCGGCGGGGGCTGGCCGCGCTGGCCGATGGCGCAGAGTCCGGCGCATGGCCGGCCGACCCGCCGTGTCTGGGGGGCCCGTCGGTGCCCGGCGACGGCTCGTCGGTCACGCTCGGTCCCGGCGACACGATCATCGCCACCGTCAACGGCATCGAGGTCAGCGCCCCGTGGACGGCAACCACCCTGCTCGACTGGTTGCGCGACGACGCCGAGCTCACCGGCACCAAGGAAGGCTGCGCCGAGGGCGAGTGCGGCGCCTGCACCGTGCACCTCGACGGGGTGGCCACCCTGTCGTGCCTGATCCCGGCCGGTCGAGCGCACGCGGCCGATCTGCGCACCATCGAGGGGCTCGCCGATGCCACGCTGCACCCGCTGCAGCAGGCCTTCGTCGACTGCGCCGCCGCGCAGTGCGGCTACTGCATCCCCGGGTTCCTCATGGCCGGCGCCGCGCTGGTCGACGAGCGCCCCGAACCCACCGCGACCGACGTCCGCATCGGGCTGTCGGGCAACATCTGCCGCTGCACCGGTTACGCCGCCATCGAGGCTGCGTTCGTGCCCGCCGACCGACGCGAACCCCGCAGCGTGACGGCACCCGAGAGGACCGCCCGATGACCGACACCACCGTGCCCTCGGCTGCGGCCACCGGCGCAGCCGCCACCACCGACACCCCGACGGACTCGCGCTCCGAGCTCGGGCGGTCGCGCCCGAAGCCCGACGCCTACGACAAGGTCACCGGCTCCGCGCTCTACGCCAACGACCTCCGCCACGCCGCCATGTTGCACGCAGTGGCGGTTTTCACCGATCAGGTCCACGCACGCCTGGTCGCCCTCGACACCTCCGCAGCAGAGGCGGTCGACGGCGTCGTCGCGGTCGTGACCAGTGCCGACGTGCCGGTGAACGAGTACGGCCTCACCAAGAACGACCAGGCGGTGCTGGTGGGCGTCGCCGGTACCGAGCGTTCGTCGGTGCCTCGTGACGTCTCGCGTTGGGAGGCCGATCACCTGGCCGTGGTGATCGCCGAGACGGCCGAGGCGGCCACGGCCGCAGCCGAGGCCATCGTCGCCCGGTGGGAGCCGCTGCCGCTGGTGCCCGACATCGATGCGGCCCTGGCGCCCGACGCGCCGCTGGTGCACCCCGAGGACCCGTCGGGATCCAACGCCTACCACCACCTCGTCATCCGCAAGGGCGACGTCGCCACGGCGTTCGACGACGCCGACGTGGTCGTCGAGGGCACCTACGAGTTCCCCTACCAGGAACACGCGTACCTCCAGACCGAGGCCGCCGTCGGCTTCATCGACGACGAAGGCCGGGTCACCGTCGAGACCGCCGGGCAGTGGACCCACGAGGACGCCGAGCAGATCGCCCACGCGCTGGACGTGCCCCTCGACCGGGTCCGGGTGATCTACCGGGCCATCGGCGGGGCCTTCGGCGGCAAGGAGGACCTCAGCCTGCAGCTCGTCGTGGCGCTCGCTGCCAAGGTGCTCCACGACCGCGGCATCGACCGGCCGGTGCGCTGCGAATGGAACCGCGAGGAGTCCATCCTCGGGCATCACAAGCGCCACCGGGGCCGGGTGACCACCCGCTGGGCCGCGGCCGGCGACGGCCGCATCCTCGGCGTCGAGGCCGACTGCCACCTCGATGCCGGCGCCTACAACTACACCTCCAACAAGGTGCTCGGGAACCTGCACCTCACCGTCGGCGGTCCCTACGAGATCCCCAACGCCCGCATCGACTCCTGGGCCGTCTACACGACATCGGTACCCGGCGGCGCATTCCGTGGCTTCGGCGGCCCCCAGGGAACCTATGTCGCCGAGACCCAGATGAACCGACTCGCCGAGGCCCTCGGCATGGACCCCGTCGAGGTCCGACGCCGGAACCTGCTGCGCGACGGTTCGATCGGCATCACCGGCACCGAGATGCCGCCCGGGGTCAGCCTGCCCGAGGTCGTCGAGGCCTGCGCAGAAGCGGCCGACTGGTCGGCCCCGCTCCCCCAGCCGAAGCCCATCGCCGCGTTCGCCTCGTTGCCCGCCTCGACCTCGACGGTGCGACGCGGGCGCGGCTTCGCGTGCACCTACAAGAACGTGGGCTTCTCGTTCGGGTTCCCCGAACGCAGCGAGGCCCGCATCGTGTTACGCGGCGACGACGGCGAACCCACCAGCGCCGAGCTGTACCTGGCGGGCGCCGACGTCGGCCAGGGCGCGCACACCGCGTTCGTGCAGATGGCCGCCGAGGCCACCGGCCTGGCGTTCGACGCCATCGCCCCCACCTGGTCCGACACCGCCACCACCGGCGATTCGGGTTCGGCGTCGGCATCACGGCTGAGCTGGATGACCGGCAACGCCATCCTCGGCGCCGCCGAGGAGGCCGAGAAGGCCTGGCGCAACGGCGACCGCCCCGCCGTCGGCGCGTTCCGCTACACCCCTCCCCCGACCGAGCCGCTGTCGGCCGACGGCAGCCCCACCGTGCCGAACTTCGCGTACGGCTACGTGGCAGAGGCCGTCGATCTGTCGGTCGACGTCGAGACCGGCCACATCGTCGTCCACGACGTCGTGTGCGCCATCGACGTCGGGCGGATCATCAACCACGACCTGGTCGTCGGCCAGGTCGAAGGGGCCCTCGTGCAGGCCCACGGGTATGCCCTGTCGGAGAAGCTGGTCGTGGCCGACGGGCGGATCCTCAACCCCCGTTTCAGCGGCTACCTGGTACCCGGCATCGGCGACATCCCCGAACGCATGCGGTCGGTGCTGTTGGAGATCCCCGACCCCCGGGGACCCTTCGGGGTGCGCGGCATGGCCGAGATGCCGCTGATGCCCTACGCGCCGGCGGTGGTCGCTGCGCTCCACGACGCCACCGGCGTCTGGTTCCACGACTTCCCCCTCACACCACCACGAGTGCGGGCGGGCCTACGGGCCGCCGGGATCACCTGACGACGGTTCCGGCCCTGCGGCGTCAGTGGTTGCGGACGAACACGTTGCACCTCGGGTGGACCGACGTGCGCGTCCAGTCCTCTCGCAGCACCCGGGCCAGCCCGGGTGCCGTCTCGCGCGGGAGGCACACGGCGTCCACCTGGACCCGTACCAGGAGCTCGGCCGGGTCCGCTGACGCTGCTGAGGCCGCGAACTGCTTGAACCGGGGCCCGATCCTGCCGGCCACGAGCTGCTGGTAGAGGGCCATCCGTTCTGCGGGAGCGAAGGCGGGCGGCAGGTCGTCGTAGGTCGAGAGATCGGCCAGGAAGTAGGGCCGTACGACGGAGGGATAGCGGTCGTCGGTGAGCGCGATCGCGACCGTCTCGACCTCCTGGGGAGCGAGGAAACGGCCGCCCTCCGGCGTGACGGCGATGAGAGCCTCGGCGGCCTCGAGGTCGCCCTGCTGGAAGGCGCGGGGAGGACCCTGGTCGGTTGCGGTGAGCGGTGAGACACCGACGACGAACACCGCCACCAGCAGAACGGCGCCCAGACGACCGTCCCAGATGGTGGCATCGCGTCCGTGCAGCGCGTCGACCGCCAGTCCGACGGCGAGGCCCAACGGCAACGCCCACGCGGCACGCCACGAGAGTCCCGAGATACCCAGCGAACCCCACAGCGTCTCGAACAACCACGGGTTGTAGACGACGAGCAGCAAGCCACCGGAAGCGATGCCGAAGTACCACCGCTGCACCGACGTTCGCCCGGCCAGCACGACGATCGCGACGCTGAGGAGCAGAACGAACACCGCGGGCTCGCTGCCGTCGATGCTGAGGTCCCGTGAGCGCCCGACGAGGCGGCTGAGCCAGGCGCTGTAGCTGTCGGGGAAGCGGTCGAGGCCGGTGTCGATGGTGCGGTGCATCACGAATCCGATGCCGCTGATCAACAACACGACCGCCAGGGGCACCGCGCCGCGTGCGAGCTCGGCAGGCGACCATGTGCGACGATCGCGGGTCGCCAGCGCGCCTGCGGCCATGGCGGCACCGGCTGCGGGGATGAGCGCGATGCCCGCCGTCGAGGAGATGCCGTAGGTCGCCACCCCGGCGGCGCAGGCCAGCAGCAGCGAGCCGCCGTCGCGGCGGCGCGCCCATCGGATCGCCGCGCCGATGAAGATGGGGAGGGCCACCATGCCGGCGACGAGCTTGCCCTCAGCGAGACGGATCAGCACGACCCTCGAATCGTGGGTTTCGGCGAACAACACCATGGCGACCGTGGCCGTCGCGGCGACGAGATCCGGGCGCCGTGCGCCGAACTCGCGTGCGGTCCAGGCGAGCCCGACCGGCAGCAGGAACGCCGCCGCGGGCGCCATGACGTGATAGGTGAGGGTGACGTGGCCGATGCCGGTGACGGCGGAGACGAAACCGATCAGGATCTCGAGCGAATTGAGGATCGTGCCGCGCGGGATGTGGTCGACGCCCGGCACCCCGAACATGTAGTCGCGGACCTCGAAGGCCCCGGGCTGCTCGGCGTAGTGGAGCGACTTGTTGAGATAGTGACCGTGGTCGGGGTTGTAGCCGATGGTGAACAGCAGATAGGCGGCGAGGGCTCCCCCGATCGCCACCACCGGCAACGTCAGCGCCGGCGGTCGCCCCGAGGGGTGATGGCGGCCCGCTCGATCGGCACCGTCGTCGTCGCCGGCCGAGCGTCCCTCGCCATGGAACTCGGACCAGGCCAGCCAGGCCACCATGGCGGCGACACCTGCGAGGAACGGGTACCAGAGTTCGACCGCGCCGAACAGCCCCAGGACGGCACCGGCACCCAGCACGCCGAGCCCGGCGCCGGGCCGATCGACTCGCCACTGCGACCGCCGCTGGTACGCGCCGTAGGCGACGAGCCCCACCACGACCGCGACGGCCGCCGGTCGCCCGCTTCCCCAGGACGATGTCAGCGACGACGCCGCCACCCCCGTCACCACGACCCAGGCCGAGCGCGAACCCATGGGCACCCGCAGATCCGACGCGACCCGACTGCGGTCCGAGTGCGATCCACGGAGCACCCACAGCGTGACGACACACCCGAGGATCCACAGCGGACCGGCAAGGGCCCAACCGATCCCGAACGCGAGAGCGAACCAGAACGCCAGTGTCCACAGGGCGAATCCGACCGAGACGACGAACACCACGAGGTCGGCCAGATCGAAGGTGTCGACCGGTTTGCGAGCGTGACGACCGGGCGCAGCGCCGACCTCCCCGCTGTCGTCACGCCGGGAGGCGAGGCTGGACATCGCACGAACGTACTGCACGCCGCACGCTGCGAGCGCGCACGGGAGGCCGCACCACGAAGAGCGCTGACCGCGGCAGTATCATCATCCGGCCCGACGACCCTCGACCGGGCCCTGTGGAGCTCCCATGACCGCCCCGTCCGAGGCCGCATCCGACCCCGTCCCGACGGGGAACCACTTCGACAAGTACGGCGCCACCAATCCGTTGAGCCGCCTCATGCTGTCCCGGTTCCTCGACGCCCTCGACACCCTCCTGCCGGTTGCCGCGCCCACCCGGGTCCTGGAGGTCGGGATGGGCGAGGGCGAGATCGTCCGACGCCTCCGCGAGCGTTGGCCGCAGGCCGACATCACCGGCGTGGACCTCTGGGACGACGAACTGCGCACACACTGGGCAGACCTCCCCGCCGCGGCGGTCGTCACCGACGCCCGGCGCCTGCCGTTCCCCGACGACTCCTTCGACCTCGTGCTGGCCATCGAGGTGCTCGAACATGTCGAGCGTCCGGGCCTGGCACTGGCCGAACTCGCACGTGTGGGCACCGACCGGGTGATCGTCTCGGTACCGCGCGAGCCCATCTGGCGGGCCGCCAACATGGCCAGAGGCAGCTATCTCCGCGACCTCGGCAACACCCCCGGCCACATCAATCACTGGTCGAGCCGGGGCTTCCGGAACTTCGTCGGCGGCGTGCTCGACATCGACGCGACGGCACAGCCCTTCCCCTGGACCATGGTGTCGGCGAGCGTCGGCCATCACCGTTCGCCGACAGCGACGGGCTGAGCATGCTCCGGGCGCCGTGGTTCCAGCGTGGCGTCGCCGGCGTCATCGTGGCGGCGTGCCTGTTCTTCGTCGGTCGGGCACTGGTGCGCAGCTGGGACGAGGCCGGCGACGCGATCGCCGGGGCGTCGGCGCCCCTGCTGGTCGCCGCGTTCGCCGCAGCCACCGCAGGCATGCTCGTGATCGCGCTGCTGTGGCACCGCATCCTGGTCGAGATGAACCGCCGGCCCCGGCTGGCCGACACGGTCCGCTGGTACTTCGTCGGCGAGCTCGGCAAGTACGTGCCCGGCGGGATCTGGCCCCTGGTGGGCCGGGCCGAGCTCGCCCGCCGCAGCGGCATCGATCCCACCACGGCGTATGCCTCCACCGTGGTGTCGCTCGCCTGCCTGGTGGCGGCGTGCGGTATCGGCGGTGGCATCGTCACCCTCGCGACGGGCGAACATCTGCTCATCGGGCTGGCGCTCGCTGCCGGCGGCCTGGCCATCGTGGTGGGGCTGCATCCCCACTGGCGGCGGCTCCTCGGCGCCCGCTTCGACAAGCTCCGACGCTTCGACGAGGCCGCCGACATCCCGCCGCCACGCTCCACGGCGATCACCGTGGCCGCCTATGGCCTGGCCTGGGTGGCGATCGCCGCGTCGTCGGTCCTGATCGCCCGGGCGCTCGCCGACGACGTCGACACGGTGTCGGTGGTCGCGGCGACGCTCGCCGCATGGGCGGCAGGCTTCGCAGTGGTGCCGGTCCCCGGCGGTATCGGCGTCCGCGAGAGCGTGTTCATCGCCCTGGCCGATCTGCCCGAGGGCCAGGCCGTCACGATCGCCATCGCCGCCCGGGCGATCATGATCGGTGTCGACGTGGCGGGCGGCGCCATCGCGGCGTTGACCGCTCCCACCCTGCGCACCATGGTCTCGGAGGCCCGACGGTGAAACTCATCATCCAGATCCCGTGCCTGAACGAGGAGGAGCAGCTCCCGCTGACCATCTCCGAACTCCCCCGTGAGGTCCAAGGCTTCGACATCGTCGAGTGGTTGATCATCGACGACGGCTCCACCGACCGCACCGTCGAGGTCGCCACCGAGCTGGGCGTCGACCACATCGTCTCGCTGCCCGCCAACGTCGGCCTCGCCCGGGCGTTCCAGCAGGGCCTGCAGGCGGCGCTGGCGTTGGGCGCCGACGTGGTGGTCAACACCGATGCCGATCGGCAGTACCCGGCGTCGTCGATCCCGGCGCTGGTGGCCCCCATCCTGGCGGGCCGGGCCGATGTCGTCATCGGCGACCGCGGTGTGGGCGAGGTGGCCGACTTCTCCCGCCTCAAGCGCCGCCTCCAGACACTCGGCAGCGGCGTCGTGAGCGCCGTTGCCGGCACGGCGATCCCCGATGCGACCTCGGGGTTCCGGGCCTACAGCCGCCGGGCAGCGCAGTCGGTGGTGGTGGTCAACAGCTACACGTACACACTCGAATCGGCCATCCAGGCCTCGAAGAAGGGCCTGACCATCCGGTCGGTGCCCATCGAAAAGAACCCCGCCACCCGCGAGTCCCGTCTGTTCCGGTCGACGTCGTCCTATGTGCGCAAGAGCACCGGGACGATCGTGCGGGTGTTCGCGTCGTACGAGCCGTTGCGGTTCTTCGGCGGGCTGGCCGCGCTGTGCGCACTCGCCGGTCTCGGAGCGTTCGTACCGTTCCTCTGGAGCGCGATCGTCGACGGTGACACCGACGGCCACCTGCAGTCGATCATCCTGGGGGCGATCTTCATGATCGCTGCGGTCCAGCTGCTGGCCCTGGCGGTTGTAGGCGATCTGGTCCATGCGCACCGGGTGGTCTCCGAACGCACCCTCGAGGCGGTCCGTCGCCTCGAACTCAGCGACAATCCCACCCGCCCGCCGTACCTGGTGCACACCAATGATCCGCGCTGGCCGGCTCCGGTGGAGAGCTGAGGCCATCCCGACCGGCTCCGGCGCCGGAGCGTGCAGACCGGGCGGCAACGGCATCTCGCGCCGTCGGCTCGGTGTGCACGCTCCGGTCCGGAGCGGGGTGGGATCAGTTCGTGGTGATCGAGAACAGGCGGGTGCTGCCGGACACCTCGAAGCTGACGATCAGCATCGCCTCGCCTGTCGGGCTCTGACGGGCCGGGACGAACGCCATGCCTTCGGGGGCGATGTCGCCGAGATCGGCCTCGGTGGTCAGGTAGGTCACGAACGTCGACCGCCGGGGCCGGGTGATGTCGAACACGGCGATGCCGCCGGTGCGCTCCAGGCCGACGAAGGCGTAGCGACGCCCGTCGACGCGTCCGATGGTGAGCGCCTCGGGCTCGGGGCCCTTGTCGTCGCTGCGGTCGTCGACCTCGCCCTCGTCCTGGTTGAAGATCTCGGGCACCAGGTCGGCGGTGATCTGCTCCAGCTGATCGCCGCTGTCGAAGAGCACCTGACCCCTGCGGTTCCAGATCGTGAACGAGCGAGCACCGTAGGAGTAGGCCTGCTCGATCTCGCCGTCACCGTTGAGAACGGTCGGGAAGGCCGACGTGGTCTTCAGCCGACCGAGGTTCTCGTCGAGGTCATCGGACGCGGGGTACGGGTCGGCGAGTCCGAAGTCGGCGATGCGACCCTCTTCGCTGTAGCAGTCGTAGTCGCGGGCATCGCCCTCGTTGGCGGTGACGAACTTCTCGTTGCGAGGGCGCTTGGCACCGATCACGGCGATCGAGTCGGGCATGTAGAGGCCGCGCACGTTCCAGGTGTCGATGTCGATGGCGTCGTCGCGGTTGGAGGGATCGAGGCCGTTGCCGTCGACGGAATGGTCCTTGAAGCCCAGCGGGACGATGCGCTGCACGCGGGCGCGCTCGATGTTCACGATGGCGACGGCGTTGTTCTCCTGCAGGGTGACGTAGGCGCGGCGCCCGTTCGGGGAGATGGACACGAACTCGGGCTCGAGGTCCTGGGCGGCGTTGCTGCCGGGGAAGAAGATCCGGACGCCTCGGTTGCGCAGCGCGTCCTCCTTGCCGATCCAGCGAGCGAATCCGGCGGTGCGGACGCGTTCGGCTTCGAGGTCGATGATGCTGATGGAGCCACGGGGGTCGCGCAGGAGGTTCTCGCCGTCACAGACGGGCTCGGCCTCGTTGGCCACGACGATCTTGGTGCCGTCGGGGGTGAAGGCGATGGCGTCGGGCAGCACGCCCACTCGGTAGGACTCGATGTTGCGGCCGTTGGGGTTGAACGTGACGACGGTGCCCCGTGCGGTGTCCTCGTCGGCGGCGACGGCGGCAGCGACGAGCCGGTCGCCGACGGCGACGCTCTGCACGCTGCTACCGAACGACGACAGGTCGACCGAGCGCACCAGCGAGGGATCCGTGGGGTCGCTCACGTCGACGATGTCGACGGCATTCTCGGCGCCGTTGGTGATGTACATCCGCTCGGTCCGGGCGTCGTAGGCCACGATCTCGGAGCCGCCGTCGAGGCCGGTTTCGTAGCCACCCACCGGGGTGAGTTCGATGGCGGGTCCACCCTGGGCGGAAGCGGCGGGCACGAAGAGGGTGGCGACGAGTGCACCGACCACCCCCAACAGGACGATGGGATTGAGTTTTTTACGCATGGCGCCGGAACCTAACGACCGGGCCTTGACGGATCGTGAACGATGGGCGACGTCGACACGAACGCTGCCTTGCCGGAACCGACCGGCGTGGCCTACCGGCGCCGGCGAGGGGCGCCGGTAGGGTCGTGAACGCCGCGTTTCGGCTGCCTCGGCCCGGGGTCGGCACAAACGGCACAGTGGTAGCCTCGGCCCCCATGGAGGCCCTGCGCATCGACATCGACCGCCTGCTGGGTCGACTCGCGCAGCTCGCCGAGATCGGCGCCATCGAGGGCACCGACGGCTGCGCCCGCCTGGCACTCACCGACGAGGACCGCCACGGTCGCGATCTCGTCGTGGCCTGGATGCACGAGCTCGACATGACCGTCACCGTCGACGGCATCGGCAACATCGTCGGCGTATGGGCGCCCCCTGGCACCGACGCCGACGCCGCCCCGGTGATGACCGGCAGCCACATCGACACGGTCCGCACCGGTGGCCGCTACGACGGCAACCTCGGCGTGCTCGCAGGCCTCGAGGTCGTCCGGGTCCTGACCGACTCCGGCGTCACACCGGCGCGGCCCTTCGCCGTGGCGGTGTTCACCGACGAAGAAGGCGCGCGCTTCCCACCCGACATGCTGGGCAGCCTGGTGTACGTCGGCGGCATGGCGCTCGAGGAGGCCCTCGACATCGTCGGCATCGACGGCGCCGTCGTCGGCGCCGAGCTCGAGCGCATCGGCTACCGGGGCGTGGCCCCGTGCCCGGCATCGCCGCCCCACGCCTTCGTCGAACTCCACATCGAACAGGGCCCCCGGCTCGAGGCCGAAGGCGTCACCATCGGCGCCGTCGACTCCGTGCAGGGCATCAGCTGGACCGAGCTCACCATCGTCGGCCAGTCCAACCACGCCGGCACCACGCCGATGGACCTGCGCCGAGATCCTGCCTACGCCGCGGCCCGCATCACCACCGCGGTGCGCGACCTCGCCGCGGAGCTCGGTGGCACCCAGGTGGCCACCGTCGGAAAGATCGACCTGCACCCCAACCTCGTCAACGTGGTTCCGGCCCGGGCGACCATGACCGTCGATGTGCGCAACACCGACGAACACACCCTGCAGGTCGCCGAGAAGCGCCTGACCGAGATCGTCGCCGGCGTCGCATCCGACGAGGGCGTCGAGATCACCGACCGGTCGCTGGCACGTTTCGAGCCCGTGGTCTTCGACCCGGCGGTCGTCGAGCTCGTCGCCGAGACGGCCGCCGCGCTCGGGCACTCGGTCATGACGATGCCCTCGGGTGCCGGCCACGACGCCCAGATGCTCGCCCGGGTCTGTCCCTCCGCAATGGTCTTCACCCCCAGCCGCGACGGCATCTCCCACAACCCGGCCGAACACACCGACCCCGCCGATCTCGAGGCCGGCGCGAACGTGCTGTTGCACACGCTGCTCGCGCTGGCCTCGACTCCCGCCGCCCCCTCCTCCCCCTCGGAAGACACCCCGTGAACGATCCCGATCAGGCCGCACATGGACCCCTCGGTGCGCGACCGGGGCGTGGCCTGCGTGTCGGTGCCGCCCAGATGGGACCCATCGGCCGCCACGAACCCCGCGAGCGTGTCGTCGACCGCCTGATCTCACTGATGGACCAGGCCGCCACCGCCAACGTCGACCTGGTCGCCTACCCCGAGCTGGCGCTCACCACGTTCTTTCCCCGGTGGTACGTCGAGAACGAGCGCGACCTCGATCTCGACAGCTTCTACGAGCGAGAGATGCCCGGCCCCGAGACCAAGCGGCTGTTCGACGTGGCGGCCGAGTACGGCATCGGCTTCTCCCTGGGCTACGCCGAACTCACCCCCGACGGCCACCGCTACAACACCACCATCCTCGTCGAACGAGACGGCTCCGTCGTCGGTCACTACCGCAAGGTCCACCTGCCCGGCCACCGCGAGTACGAGCCGTGGCGGGAGTTCCAGCACCTCGAGCGGCGCTACTTCGAACCCGGCGACAGCTTCCCCACCTTCCGGGCCTTCGGCGGGGTCATCGGCATGGCCACCTGCAACGACCGGCGTTGGCCCGAGACCTACCGTTGCCTGGCGTTGGGCGGCGCCGAGCTGATCCTCATCGGGTACAACACGCCCATCCACTACGCCCCCGACCCCAGCCAGGACGCGCTGGCGGCGTTCCACAGCCATCTGGTCATGCAGGCGGGCGCCTATCAGAACGGCTGCTTCGTGGTGGGTGTCGCGAAGGGCGGGATGGAAGAGGGCGTCAACTCCCTGGCCGACAGTTGCATCATCGCTCCCAGCGGCCGGGTCATCTCGCTGACGGCCCACACCGGCGACGAGCTCGCGTTCGCCGACATCGACCTCGATCTGTGCGCCAACTACAAGGACACACTCTTTCAGTTCGAGCGCTACCGCCGCCCGGAGGTCTACACCGCCATCACCACCCAGAAGGGCGCGATACCGCCGCCCGAGATCGACCCCGAGCCCGACGCCGTCGCCGGAGGCTGACATGGCACGTTTCGTCCTGAACGGCACCGAGGTCACCGCCTCCGACAGTCACCCACACCTGCTGTCGGCGCTGCGGGAGGAGCTCGACGTCATCTCGCCGAAGGACGGCTGCTCCCCCACCGGACAGTGCGGCTGCTGCACGGTGCTCGTCGACGGCAAGGCCCGCGTGGCGTGTCAGACCTCGATGGCCAAGACCGACGGCGCCGAGGTGATCACCCTCGAGGGCATGGACCCCGTCGAGGTCGACCGCATGGCCACGGCGTTCGCTGCGTGCGGGGCGCTGCAGTGTGGCTTCTGCACGCCGGGCATCGTGGTGCGCACCAAGGCCCTGATCGACAAGAAGGGCGCCGAACTCACCCGAGACGAGGCCGCCCGCCACCTCGGTGGGCACCTGTGCCGGTGCACGGGATACACCAAGATCCTCGATGCGGTCGAGGCCCTGGCCCGCGACGAGATCCCCGTGGCCATCGCCGCGGGCGGCGTCGGTGCGTCGAACGTGAAGTACGAGGGCTGCGAGCTGGCCGTCGGGCGCCGCCCGTTCATCGACGACATGCGACCGGCCGGGCTGCTCCACGGCGCGTTCCACCTCGCCGCCCATGCCCGCGCCGACATCGTCGCCATCGACACGACGGCTGCCGAGGCCGTGCCCGGCGTCGAACGGGTCATCACCGCGGCCGACGTGCCCGGCGAGCTGTACGCCGGGATCATCCACAAGGACTGGCCCATCTTCATCCCCGTCGGCGGTCGCACCAGCTACCTGGGCGACGTGGTGGCCATGGTCGTGGCCGTCGACCGGGCCACCGCCCGCCATGCGGCCACCCTCGTCGAGGTCAGCTACGACGTCCACGAGCCCATCACCGATCCGGTGCTGGCCGTCGCCACCGCCGAGCCCGCGGTGTGGGGCCTCGACACCAACGTGTTGTCCACCTCCACCTACCGCCGCGGCGACGTCGAGGCCGCGCTGGCTGCGTCGGCGCACCGGGTGACCGAGACGTTCCAGACCCAGCGCATCGACCACGCGTTCGTCGAACCCGAGTCCACGCTGGCGATGCCCACCGACGACGGCGGCCTCTACGTGTACTCGGGCGGTCAGGGCATCTGGGACGACCGCAACGACATCGCCCGCATCTGCGATCTCGACCCGTCGCTGGTCACGGTCGAGCTGGTCTCCAACGGCGGCGCCTTCGGCGGCAAGGAGGACATGAGCAACCAGGGCCAGACCGCCCTGGCCGCGTTCCTGCTGCAGCGTCCGGTGAAGACGACGTTCTCTCGCGAAGAGTCCTTCCTCGTGCACACCAAGCGCCATCCGATCCGCATGAAGTACGAAGCGGGCTGCGACGCCGACGGGCGCCTGACGGCGCTGCGCATCCGCATGATCGGCGACTCCGGGCCGTACGCGTCGGTGGGCATGAAGGTCCTCGAACGCGCCGCCGGGCACGCCAGCGGCCCCTATGTCGTGGGCGCCATCGACTGCGAGGCCGTCGCGGCCCGCACCAACAATCCCGTCGGCGGCGCCTTCCGCGGCTTCGGCGCCAACCAGGCCCAGTTCGCGATGGAAGGCGTCATGGATCGCCTCGCCGAAGCCGTCGGCATCTCGGGCTGGGAGATCCGCAACCGCAACGTCGTGCATCCCGGCGACGTGTGGGGCCCGGGCCAGATCATGGACGACGGATGCCTCGGCGCCCAGGCATGCCTCGACGCGGTCAAGCCCCACTACGACGCAGCCGTCGCGGCCGGCAAAGCGGTCGGGCTCGGGCTCGGCCTGAAGAACTCCGGCCTGGGCAACGGGTTCAAGGAGATCGCCCGGGCCGTCGTGCGGTTCCGCGCCGACGGCAAGGTCGAGGTCCGGCACTGCTGGACCGAGATGGGCCAGGGCGTCCACACCGTCGCGCTGCAGGTGGCCGTCGAAGAACTCGGCATCGAACCCGACCGCATCGAGGTCCTGGTCGACACCAGCAGAGAGCTCGGCGCCGGCCAGACCACCGGCAGCCGCGGCACCCTCATGGGCGCGGGCTCGGTGCGCGAAGCGTGCCTGGCGGCGCTGGCCGACGGCTGCCGCGTCGACGTCGACTACGAGGGCACCTACCGCGTCGACTGGACGAACTCGCTGGCCGAGGGCCTCGAGAACCCCGTCATCCATTCGACGTTCGGCTACGCCGCCCAGATGGTCACCCTCGATCCCGACACCGGCGAGGTCGACCACGTCGTCGCCGTGCACGACGTCGGCCGGGCGGTCAACCCGATGCTGTGCGAGGGCCAGGTCCAGGGCTCGGTGCACATGGGGCTGGGGTATGCGCTGACCGAGGGCTTCCCCAGCGACGAGGCGGGCCTGCCGGCCAACACGACGTTGCGCAGCCTCGACATCATCCGCCCCAAGGACATGCCGCCGGTGACGACCATCCTGGTGGAGTCGCCCCAGCCGAACGCGCCCTATGGCATCAAGGGTGTCGGCGAGATCGGCCTGGTGCCCACCGCCGGCGCGGTGGCCGCGGCCTTGCGGGCCCACGACGGCCAGTGGCGCAACGAACTGCCGATGCGCAACGTCGCCAACCGCGAACGGGCCTGGGCCGACCCGGTGTGGGCCTGAGCGTCATGGCTGCTGAGGCGCCGCTCGCGTCGAACCAGACCCATGGGATGGTCTGCGCCCATCACCACCTGTACTCGGCGTTGGCGCGGGGCATGCCGGCGCCGCCGCACACGCCCACCGGGTTCATCGACATCCTCGAGCAGATCTGGTGGCGCCTCGACATGGCGCTCGATGCCGACACCATCGAGTGGTCGGCCAAGCTCGCGGCCCTCGAGGCGCTCGAGTCGGGCACGACGTGCATCATCGATCATCACGAGTCGCCGTCGGCCATCGAGGGTTCGTTGTCGGTCATCGCCGACGCGTGCGCCGAGGTCGGCGTGCGCGTCAGCTGCGCCTACGGCGTCACCGACCGCCATCCCGAGGGCTTCGATCCTGCGGTCGGCATGACCGACGGCGCCCGCCGGGGCCTGGAGGAGAACCGCCGGTTCCTGGCCGGGGGCGGCCACGGCATGGTGGGCGTGCACGCTGCCTTCACGTGTTCGGACGAGACGTTGGCGGCGGCGGCGGCCCTGGCCGAGGAGTTCGACGTCGGCGTGCACATCCACGTCGCCGAGGGCCACGCCGACCGGGGCGCGGCCACCCGGCTGGCCGGCTTGGCCACCGATCGCTGGCTGTTGATCCACGGCGTGCACCTGCCCGACGACCACGGCCTTGCCGGCACCATCGTGCACAACCCCCGGTCGAACATGAACAACGCCGTGGGGTACGCGGCGCCGACACGCTTCGCCAACCCGGTGGGCCTGGGCACCGACGGCATCGGCGCCGAGATGCTCGACGAGTTCCGTGTGGCCTACGTCCGCCTGCGCGAGCACGACGTCACCGAGACCCCCGACACCGTGTGGGGGTGGCTCGCCACCAACGCCGACCTGTTCCCGGCGTGCCGCGACGACATCGTCACCTGGAGCTACGACCCGATGGACCCCTGGCAGCTGGCGTTCACCACCGGCGTGCGCCCTGTCCGCGTCGAGGTCGCAGGCGAGGTCGTCCTCGACGACGGCGTCCCCACCCGGGTCGACCCCGCCGAGATCCGCGCCAAGGCCCGCGAAGCCGCGAGCCGGTTGCATGCCCGGCTCTGAAACCACAGGGGTCAGATCCCGCTTTCCCGCTTTCTCCGACCGTCCCGGCCCAGGGACCGTCATCCACGAGAAAGCGGGAAAGCGGGGTCTGACCCCATGACGAAAGGTCAGCCATGAGCTCTGTTGCCCTGTACCTGCAGGACGCCCACGACATCCGCGAGGCCATGGGGTACGCGCAGTACGCCGAGGAGAAGGGATTCGACGAGGTGTGGCAGGCCGACTCGCGTCTGGTGCGTGAGGCGTGCGTGCCGATGGCCGCGTTCGCGGCGACGACCGAACGGGTGAAGATCGGCAGCGGCGTCGTGGACTGCTGGACCCGCAACCCGGCACGGCTGGCATCGACGTTCTCGACGCTCGACGACCTGGCGCCCGGCCGCGTCATCCTCGGCCTGGGCGCCTGGTGGGATCCGCTGGCAGCGAAGGTCGGCGTCGACCGCGCCCGCCCGCTGATGGTCATGCGCGAGGTGGTCGAGGCCTGCCGGGCACTGTTCGCCTGCGACGGTCCCGTCACCTACGACGGCGACTACGTGCACCTCGACGGCGTCGAGCTCGACTACGTCCACCAGGAGCGCCGGGCCAAGGACATCCCCATCTACATCGGGGCCACCGGCATGCAGATGATGGAGTTGACGGGCCGCATCGCCGACGGCGCGGTCCTCAACTACATGGTCGACCCCGTCTACAACCTGAAGGCGATGGACGCCCTCGAGAAGGGTTGCGCCAAGGCGGGCCGCGACATCGACGACCTCGACCGCCCGCAGCTCATCGTGTGCTCCGTAGACGAGGACCGTCAGGCCGCGCTCGACGGCGCCCGCCTGCTGCTCACCCAGTACCTCGGCCAACAGCCCCACATCATGGCGGCCAGCGGTGTCAGCGACGAACTGCTGAACGACATCCATCAAGTGCTGACCTGGCCGGCCACCCACGAACAGGTGGTTGCCGCATCGAAGCTGGTGCCGGACGAGGTCGTGCAGCGCTGCACCGCATCGGGCAGCCCCGAGGAGGCGAAGGCCAAGGTGGCCGAATACCAGGCCAACGGCTGCACGACCCCGATCCTGTATCCCCTCGGCCCCGACGTGCGCCTGATGATCGACACCTTCGCCCCCGACGCCTGACCTGGGTCTGACCGGGACCTGACCCCAGAAGGCGGAACTTTTCGAGTCTGACGTTAAGCCAATGGCGTTTTGGGCGATGGTAGAGGTGTGAGTCAGACGACCCAGACCGAAGCCCCCGCCCTCGACGGCATCCACTTCGTTCCCGGCCCCGGCTATCGATGGCTCGGCTTCTTGGCCGGCCTGTTCATCGGCGCACCGATGATCGCCGTCGTGTTGTCCGTCGGACCGGTCGCCGCCCCCATCGCCGTCGTCGGGCTGATCGTTGCGATCCTCGTGGCGTACTGGGGTACTGCCGAGCGAGCATGGGTGGGGCCCGAAGGAGTCTGGATCCGGGCGATGCCGTTGCTCCGCCGCCGGTACATCCACTGGGCGCACGTCGAGGAACTGGCCCTGCCCTCCGGTGGCCTGCGCAGCCCGTGGTTCTGGTTGAGCACCCGCGAGCGCGTCCGCCTGCCGCTGTTCGTCGACTCCGAGACCTTCGGCGACGCCGTCGCCATCTACGCACCCGAGGTCATGAGCCGCACCAGCGAGGTCATCCTCCACACCCAGGTGCCCCGTGGCCGCTGGATCGAAGGCGTGTGGCACTGCGACGCGCACCGCCGCAAGTGGTGCAAGCCCTGCAACGACGAGTCGAAGCACCGTCCCCGCCCCGGCGGCTACGAGATCGATCTGAGCTGACCGCTCCACGACACGAGGCCCGGCAGTAGGATCGCCGCCGACGATCCGAGGGGGCCAACATGACCGACACGATGCCGACCGACCAGGCAGCGGGCGAGACCGGACCGCTGTGGGGACACATCCGTCCCAGCGCCATCGAGTGGGAGCAGTTCCACGATCCGCACGGGCGGCCCACCACCCCGGTGCGGGTGCTGTCGGCAGGGAGCCCGGCCATCCTGCAGGCCTCGTTCCCACCGGACTTCCACGCCGGCGATCACTGGCATCCCTTCGACACCATCTACATCTTCACCGCCGGCGAGATGCGTGTCGGCGACGAGGGCGCCTACCGCCCCGGCGACGTCCGTTGGGTGCGTGCCGGCCACGTGTACGGACCCGAGGAGGCCGGCCCCGACGGCGTCGAGTTCTTCCTGGTCAGCCTGGGTGGCGACATCGGCCTCAACTGGGCCGACCTGTACGACGTGCCAGAGGAGCTGACCGCTCGTCTCGACGACGGTCGCCCCCGCTGGGGACGGGCCAACCTCGACGAACTCGACTGGGCCATGTTCGACGACCCGGCCGGGCGCCCCACCACACCGGTGCAGGTCGTCGCAGCCGAGGGCCCCGACATCCTGCGCACCAAGTTCCCGTCCGACTTCGTCGCTGGCGAGCACTGGCACGACTTCGACACCATCTACTTCATCCTCGACGGCTCCATGGAGTTCGGCCCCCAGGAACCCATGTACGAAAAAGGCGACATCCGCTGGGTCCGCGGCGGCCACGCCTACGGCCCCGAGAAGCCCGGCCCCGACGGCGTCGACTTCCTGCTGGTCAGCGTCGGCGGTGCGGTCGCCCTGCACTGGTCGGACCTCGAGCCCGCCCCCCACGGCCGCCTGCCGCTGAGCTGACCACCCCGATCTCAGGGCAACATCGGGCGGCCGGTGACTGCGGGCGGGTCGGCGGGCAGCGCCAACGCCAGGTACAGGTTCCGGTCCCGGAACAGCAGACCCCTGTCGGCGAGATCGTCGGCGCAGTCCTCGACGGTGCCCACCGGGAGCGAGGTTTCTGCTGCGATCTGTCGGGGCGTTCGCCAGGTCGTCCAGGTCGCATTATGGACCTGCGCGGCCGGCCCATCGAGATGTACCTGCTCCGGCACATCACCGCGACGATCGTCGATCGACACCGACGGACGCCCGGGATCAGTCGAGTCGAACACCGCGGTCATCGTCGGTCTTTGGTCGAACGAGTGCCAGTTCTGCCGCCATGACTCGTAGCGGTCGCGGAGGCCCCGATACGCATCGTCGGGCAATGTGTCGGCGAGTTCGTAGTCGAAGAAATAGGCCGCCTCGTCGAGGTCGACCCGCTCCGGATAGACGAACCGATAGAGCTGATTCGCTTCGAGGCGGATCGCCGGGTACGCCTCGCGATCGGTGAACAACGGACTGAAGCGCTCCATCCAGATGCGTCCCAGCGACAGCGGAGGCTGGAGGTGACCGAGCAGGGCAGCCGCTGTCTCCTGTTCGTCGATGTCCGCCTGGGTCTCGCCGGGAAAGCCGTACAGGATGTTCCAGTTCACGACGACCCGGTAGTGGGTGAGCCATCGGAGCATGTTGACGTTCCACGCAGCGCGCGTGCCCTTGTGCATCAGCGCGAGGACGTGCGAGCTCAGCGCCTCGATACCGGGCTGGGTGACATCGACGCCGGCGCGAACCATGGTGTCGATCTCCTCGACGGTCAGATCCGCCTTGGTCTCGAAGAAGAGGCGGAACGGTCTGCCGATCTCGGCGAGGCTGGGCAGCAGCGTCTCGAAATAGGACCGATCCATGATGTTGTCGACCGCTACGAACGAGACCACGCGATGGCGCAACGCGAGCGCCGTCAGGTCCTCGAGCACCTTCGCCGCAGGCTTCGACCGGTAGGCCATCGTCTGGCCGTTCAGACCGCAGAACGTGCAGTGGCGCTTCTCGCCCCACCAGCACCCGCGTGCTGTCTCGAAGGGGAGTTGGACTTCGAGACGATGCAGCAGCGACACCCGCTCGAGACGATCGAAGTACTCGGTGTAGTCGGGCGTGGGCGATACGCGCATGTCCTCGATCGGCGCCGGGTCGGTGCCGACGACGGCCCCGGAACGCATGGCGATGACTCCGGGGACACCGATGGGATCCTGGCCTCGTCCGAGCCGGTCGACGAACGCTTCGAGCGCCACCTCGCCTTCGCCCTGGATGGCGTAGTCGATGAAGGGCATGGATCGAATCCATTCCCGGCCCATGGAATCGTCGAAGTTCGACCCGCCGAAGACGATCACCACTCCGGGGTGGCGTTCCTTGATGCGCCGAGCCAGGGCGAATGATGCGACGTTCTGCTGGAACGTCGACGAGAACCCCACGACGTCGAATGTCCCCCAGTCGGTGGCATCGAGCATCTCCTCGATGAATCCGGGAGCGAAGTGCTCGTGAAGGTCGAGCAGCCCAGGGTGCTCCGCAGGGTCGAGGTCGTTGTGCTCGGCCCAGGAGTCCAGCATCAGCTGTGGGTCGGGCGCGTCGGTCCCGAACGCGGCACGAGCGAAGAACCAGTCTCCCGCCGCGAAGCGGTGCTCCTGGAGGGTCGCATAGAGCGAGTTCGCCTCCACATCCAGGTAGCGCCGGAGGGCGGCGACGAACTCCAGATTCAGGTGAAACGTCTCGCAGCAGTGGCCGGCGCGGTCGAGAACGGCCTTGAGGATCGAGATCTGTATCGATGGCCGCCGTATGGACGCGTACGGCATGTTCACGAGCGCCACGCGTTGTGGCGTGATCGGCGTGTCGCGTCGCGGGGTGAGCTCGACCGGAGTCCGTCGGGCTACGGAGTCACGCAAGATCGTCGGTAGCGGTGAAGCCCTTGGGTTGGACGCTGATCGGCATCTTCAGGGGCCGCCCGGCGATGAACGTGGTGAGGTGACCGTCGAGCGTCGGGGCCTTGGCGTCCTTGCCGAACCGGAAGCCCTCCACTTCGGTGTCGATGTCGGCGACCAGATCTTGGAGCGCCTGGAGCGATTCCGGGGTCAACTCGATCGACGTCGTGAGCTCTGATTCATCGGACATATCTGGTGCCTCCGTCGGTTCGTGGGTGCGTTCAGCCCATGACGTCGACGATGCGCAGCGGTTACACCTCCCGGACCGCATCGGCCTCGCCATCTGCAAGGCGGTCGCGTCACAGAGGGCACCGTCCCGCTCGGCTCAGCCGAACACGAAGTCGGTCGGGTCGGGGGCTTGGTCCACTGCTGGTAGACATGCAGCGGCCACGGCGAGATCGTGAAGATGTCGCCGTTCGCGTTCTTGAAGTACGAGTGCTCGATCGACCAGTGGCTCCACACCAGGGTCTTGATCTCGGCCGACCGGCGGACGTTGTACTCGTCGTGGGCCTCCTGCGTCGGCTCCATCGTGCGATGGCCCTCGGCGAGCAGCAGCTCGAGGCAGCCCATGACGTAGGCACTGCGACGCCCATCGCCGCAAGTGGTGCAAGCCCTGCAACGACGAATCGAAGCACCGCCCCCGCCCCGGCGACTACGAGATCGATCTGAGCTGACGCATCCGAGCCCGGGCCCCACCGGTGGGCTGCACAGCCGCCGGCCCGGCTTCGCCCAAGGCGGCTCAGGTCGAAGAAGTCTCGGTTGCTGCGTTCTCGCGCAAGCCGGCTGCGTGGGCACCCAGCGCAGGGCGGCCGGTGACTGCAGGCGGGTCGGCGGGCAGCGCCAACGCGAGGTACAGGTTCCGGTCCCGGAAGAGCAGGCCCCTGCCGGCGAGATCGTCGGCGCAGTCCTCGACGGTGCCCAGCGGCAGCGAGATGTCTGCTGCGATCTGTCGGGGCGTTCGCCAGGTCGTCCAGGTCGCATTGTGGACCTGCGCGGCCGGACCCTCGAGATGTACCTGCTGCGGCACATCACCGCGCCGGTCGTCGATCGACACCGACGGACCCCCCGGATCGGACGAGTCGAAGACGGCGGTCATGGTCGGTCTCCGGTCGAACGAGTGCCAGTTCTGCCGCCATGACTCGTAGCGGTCGCGGAGGCCCCGATACGCATCGTCGGGCAAGGTGTCGGCGAGTTCGTAGTCGAAGAAGTAGGCCGCCTCGTCGAGGTCAACCCGCTCCGGATAGACGAATCGATAGCGGTGATTCGGCTCGAGGCGGATCGCCGGGTACGCCTCGCGTTCGGTGAACAACGGGCTGAACCGCTCCATCCAGATGCGACCGAGTGATCCCGGAGGCTGAAGGTGACCGAGGAGCGCGACGGCTGCTTCCTGCTCGTGGATGTCTGCCTCGGTCTCGCCGGGAAAGCCGTACAGCAGGTTCCAGTTCACGACGACCCGATAGTGGGTGAGCCATCGGAGCATGTTGACGTTCCACGCAGCGCGCGTGCCCTTGTGCATCAGCGCGAGCACGTGCGAGCTCAGAGACTCGATGCCGGGTTGGGTGACATCCACGCCGGCGCGAACCATCGTCTCGATCTCCTCGACGGTCAGATCCGCCTTGGTCTCGAAGAAGAGCCGGAACGGTCTGTCGATCCGGGCGAGGCTGGGCAGCAGCGTCTCGAAGTACGACCGATCCATGATGTTGTCGACCGACGCGAACGAGACCACGCTATGGCGCAGGGCGAGCGCGGTCAGTTCCTCGATCACGTTCGCCGCAGGCTTCGACCGGTAGGCCATCGTCTCGCCGTTGAGCCCGCAGAACGTGCAGTGACGCTTCTCGCCCCACCAGCATCCCCGCGCGCTCTCGAAGGGGAGCTGCACTTCGAGGCGATGGAGCAGGGCCAACCTCTCCAGACGACCGAAGTACTCTGTGTAATCGGGCGCAGGCGATGCGCGGAGGTCTTCGATCGGCACCGGGTCGGTACCGACGACAGCACCGGAGCGAACCCCGATGACCCCCGGGACACCGATCGGATCGTGGCCTCGCCCGAGCCGGCCGACGAACGCTTCGAGCGCTACCTCACCCTCGCCCTGGATGGCGTAGTCGATGAAGGGCATCGATCGAACCCATTCCCGGCCCATGGCATCGTCGAAGTTCGATCCGCCGAAGACGATGATCACCTCGGGGTGGCGCTCCTTGATCCGCCGGGCCAGGGCGAACGACGCGACGTTCTGCTGGAACGTCGACGAGAAGCCCACCACGTCGAATGCCCCCCAGTCGGTGGCATCGAGCATCTCCTCGATGAAGCCGGGGGCGAAGCGCTCGTAGAGGTCGAGCAGACCGGGGCGCTCCGCAGGATCGAGATCGTTGTGCTCCTCCCACGAATCCAGCATCAGCTGTGGGTCGGGCGCATCGTTCCCGAACGCGGCACGGGCGAAGAACCAGTCTCCTGCAGAGACCCGGTGTTCCTCGAGGGTCTCGTAGAGCGACGTCGGCTCCACACCCAGGTACCGCTGCAGGGCGGCGACGAACTCGAGATTCAGATGGAACGTCTCGGCATGGTGGCCGGCGCGGTCCAGGACAGCCTTGAGTATCGAGATCTGTATCGATGGGCGCCGAATCGACGCGTAGGGCATGTTCACGAGCGCCACCCGTTGTGGCGTGACCGGCGTGTCGCGACGTGGGGTGAGCTCGAGCGGAGCGGGTTGGCCCCCCGGCTCAGACATCCCCGACCCACGGGTGGCCGCTCACGATCCCCTTGGGTTCGAAGGTGACCGGCATGGTGACGGGTCGGTCGGCGATGAAGGTTCTGAGCCGCCCCTCGAGGATCGGGGCCTTTCGTTCCTTGCCGAACTGGAAGCCCTCCACTTCGTTGTCGATTCCGGCGACCAGGTCCTGGAGTGCCTGGACCGATTCTGGCGTCAATTCGATGGAAGCCTCGAACTCGGGTTCATCGGCCATGTCGGATACCTCATCTTCTTCGTCGGTTCGTGCGGACACAGACGTCGAGAAGGTGCACCGGTTACACGATCCGGACCGGATCCGGGTCGCCGCCCTCCGCGAGGCGGTCTCGCCTGAGATGGACCGCCAGGGTCTCGGCAAGCGAGAGTCGCCGGGCGATGGTTGTCACCTGGCGTGGCGACCCCGCCGACTGCGGGTACGTGACACGGTGAAAGACGCCTCCGTCTGCTGCCGGTTCCAAGGGCCAAGGCCACGTATTTCGGATGACGACCGTGGAGCCGGTGCCCGTCCGGTATGCGAAGTCCGGTGGGCCATGCGGGGGTCGGTACTCGAGGTCCGGCCTCCAGAACTCGACCACGGCGTCCTCACCGGACACCTGCGTCGCCATTGCGACATGGATGATGTCGTCGGCGTCGCGGTGAAGGCGCGTCGAGCCCCCCGGTTCGGTGCGCTGCATCGATGACGCAAAGGTGCCGGCTCCGACGCGTCCGGCATCGGGATGCGCGCGGGCGATCGATGCGGTCAAGGCATCGAGTTGTCCTCGCATCAACCGGAACGAAGCGAGGTCGTGTCGGAGATGAGTGTCGACGAGAGCGTGGCGATCCCGTTCGTTGTACTGGTCGGGTTCGGCAAATGCGGATGCGAGTCGCTCGAAGTCGGCTCGGGCATCGCGCAGATCGAGCATCTCCGTCGCGTCGACGATCGCATGTCCGTACTGCTCGAGATGTGCGATCACCGCTGCGTCGAATGCGGCGTGGATGCGGACGTCGGCCCCAGGCGGTTGCCGGATGATCGAGGGCACGGTCCCGAGACTAACCGCCGAGCGGGCCGCTGGCCTCGGATGGATCCGCACCGATCGCTCGACGATCTCGGGGGCGTCTCCCGCTTCAGCCGAACACGAAGTCGGTCGGGTCGGGGGCCTTGGTCCACTGCTGGTAGACGTGCAGCGGCCATGGCGAGATGGTGAAGATGTCGCCGTGGGCGTTCTTGAAGTACGAGTGCTCGATCGACCAGTGGCTCCACACCAGGGTCTTGATCTCGGCCGACCGGCGGGCGTTGTACTCGTCGTGGGCGTCCTGCGTCGGCTCCATCGTGCGGTGCCCCTCTGCCAGCAGCAGCTCGAGGCAGCCCATGATGTAGGCGACCTGGCATTCGGACTGGAAGATCAGGCTGCCGCCGTGGGCCAGGTGGGTGCCGGGGCCGTACACGCAGAACAGGTTCGGGAAGCCGGGCACGGTGATGCCGAGGTGCGCCATGGGCTCCTCGCCCCACATCTCGCCGAGGATCACGCCGTCGCGACCGATGATCTCCATCGGCCACAGGAACTTGTTCTGGTGGAAGCCCGTGGCGTAGCAGATGACGTCGACCTCGTGGAGTACGCCGTCGGTGGTGCGGATGCCGGTCGGTTCGATGCGTTCGATGCCGGTTCGATGCAGGTCGACGTCGTCGCGTTGCAGGCACCGCAGCCACGAGCCGTTGTCCTGCAGGGTGCGTTTGCCGGTGGCCGGGTAGTCGGGGATGACCTTGGCCAGCAGATCCGGGTCGTCGCCGACCTGGTCGCGGATCCAACCCTCGAAGAACCCGCGGGTGGCGCGGTTGCGTTCGCTGATGGCCTGGCCGTCGCTGTCGTCGAAGTCGGGATCGATCCGGCTGCTGCTCATGTCACCACCCGAGCCGGGCCAGAACTGTTGGAACCGGAACCAGCGCCCGAAGAACGGCAGGTGACGGATAGCCCACTTCTGCCCCTCGGGGACGCGGTCGTGGTAGATCGGGTTGGGGAACATCCACTGCGCCGTGCGCTGGAAGATCGACAGATGCTCGACGTCGTCCGCGATGGCCGGGGCGATCTGGAAGCCGCTCGCCCCCGCCCCCACCAGCGCCACCCGCTTGCCGGCGATGTCGACCGAGTGGTCCCAGCGCGCCGAGTGGAACGACGGCCCGGCGAAGGTGTCCATGCCCTCGATGTCGGGGAGTTTGGGCCGGTTGAGCGACCCGACCGAGCTGATCACAGCTCGGGCCTCGAGGGTCTCGGTCGTGCCGTCGGCCGAGCGGATCTCGACCCGCCAGATGCCGTCGGCGTCGTCCCAGCGGGCCGACACCACCTCGGTGTCGAAGCGGCAGTGCTGGTCGATGCGGTGCTCGTGCATCACGTCGGTGAAGTACTGCTGCAGCTCGGGCTGCTGGGAGAACCACTCGGTCCAGTGGTCGGCCGGCTCGAACGAGTAGCAGTAGAAGTGGCTGCCGACGTCGACCCGGGCGCCGGGGTAGCGGTTCTCCCACCAGGTGCCGCCGGGGCCCCCGTTCTTCTCGACGATCGTGAACGGGATGCCGGCCTCGGCCAGGCGGATGCCGGTGAGCAGGCCCGACTGGCCGCAGCCGATCACCACCACAGGGAACGCCTCGCGGGCATCAGCGGGAATGGCGTCGCGCCAGGCGACCCGGTTGGGATCGGGGTCGGCGAGGCCCATCTCGTCGAGCATCATGGGCACGACGTCGTCGGGCAGCGGCGCTGCGGCGACGAAGTCCATCATCTCCTTGACCAGCGCCCGATCGGGCTGGGCGTCGGGCAGCTCGCAGCCGCCGTCGCGGTAGGCGACGATGGCGGGCAGTGCCAGGCGGCGGACCTCGGCCATGTCGGCGGGATCCATGAATCCGGTGTACTCGTTGAGGAACATGCCCTTCGGGCGCAGCTCGCCCCGCACCCACGACGGATCGCCCGTCATGTGCACCAGCGAGCACAGCAGCGCCGGGATGCTCACCTCCTCGAGCGCCGCGGCGATGGCCGCATCGTCGTCGTCGAAGGGAAGGCCGGCATAAGGATGTCGTTCGGTCACGGCGCCGATTGTCGCCCGGCTTCGACGGTTCCGCCAGCGGCTGCGTCCGTCCTCGGCCAAGCCGGCAGCGACACCCGGGGTCCACCCCGGTTCCGAGGTCCACAACTACCGTCATGGCCGCCCGAACGGCGGGCCCTTCTCACCGATCGGCGAAAACGATGCGACGACTCACGCTCCTGGTCACCCTGTGCCTGCTCGGAGCCGCCCTGGCAACCGCCACCCCGGGAACCGCCGGAGCCGATCCGCTCGGCCCCGACAGCATCACCTCGCCCGACTCCGACGGCAACGCCGGCAGATACTCCTCGCTCGCACTCGATGCTGCGGGCAATCCGGTCATCTCGTACCTCGAGTCCGACAACAACGAGATGAGAGTCCTGCGCTGCACCAACCCCGACTGCAGCGGCACCCAGACCCCTCGGAGCTTCGGCCCAGGGAGCGGCGGCCTGGAATCGGCGATGACGCTGTCCAGCGACGGCAACCCGGTGATCGCCTCCTTCGACAGCAACATCGCCCTCCAGGTCCTGGCCTGCACCACGCCCGACTGCTCCGGCACCCAGACGCCCACCAATCCGGGCGGCGCCGGCAACACCGCCCGCGACATCTCGATCACGCTCGACGCCGACGACAACCCGGTCATGTCCTATTGGCGCAGCGGCGACGACGACCTGATGGTCCTGCGCTGCACCACGCCCGACTGCTCCGGTAGCCAGACCCCGGTCACCGTCGACAGCACCGGGTTCGTCGGCCGGTCGTCCTCCATCGCCCTGGGCGCAGACGGCAACCCGGTCATCTCCTACCTCGATGACACCAACCTCGACCTGAAGGTCGTGCGCTGCGACACGTCCGACTGCTCCGACGCGCAGACGCCGGTCACCGTCGATGCCGCCGGTGACGTCGGGTTTCAGACGTCCCTGGTCCTCGGTGCCGACGACAACCCGGTCATCGCCTACTACGACCTGACCAACGGCGACCTGAAGATCGTGCGCTGCGGCACGCCGGACTGCTCCGGCACCCAGGCGCCGCAGCGCCCCGCCACCGCCGGCGACGTCGGGGCGACTCCATCTCTCGTGCTCGACGCAGACGGAAACCCCGTCATCGCCTACTACGACGTGACCGACGGCGACCTCGAGCTCCTGCACTGCACCAACCCCGACTGCTCCGGCACCCAGACCCCCCGTACCGTCGATGCCACCGGAGACGTCGAGCAGAACGCGTCCCTGGTCCTCGACGCCAACGGCAACCCGGTCGTCTCCTACTACGACTTCACCAACGGCGACCTGAAGGTCCTGCACTGCTACGACCCTGCCGGTTGCGGAGGCCAGGACCAGGACCTCGACGGCATCGCCCACGCCACCGACAACTGCCCCGCAGTCGCCAATCCCGGCCAGGCCGACCGTGACGGCGATGGCATCGGCGACGCCTGCGACCCCCGCGACAACCGCATCCCCCGGGCCTGCGCCGGCTTCGAAGGCGCCAACGTCGTCATCGGCACCAACGCCGGCGAGACCCTGCGCGGCACGGCCGGCAGCGACGTCATCATCGCCCGAGGCGGCAACGACACCATCCGCTCCGGCGGCGGTCGCGACTGCATCATCGCCGGAGCCGGCAACGATCGCGTCTTCGCCGGACCCGGCAACGACCTCGTCCTCGGCGGACCCGGCAACGACCGCATCCTCGCCGGCGGCGGAAATGACACCGTCCGAGGCGGCGGCGGACGCGACACCATCCTCGGCGGTGCCGGCAACGACACCCTCTTCGGTCAGGGCGGCAACGACATCCTGAACGGCCAGGCCGGACGTGACACCCTGAACGGCGGCCCCGGCACCGACCAGTGCGGCTCCGGCACCCGCAACGACCGCAGCTGCGAACTCCCCATCGACTGACACCCGCCGGCGCATGTCGCACGCCGGAACCGACCGGGCGGCGGAACCGTGGTCGCAATCGACGTGCTCGCACCGGCGTGATGGTTCAAGTCGCCATAGTGGCGGCCGACAGAAAGGAGGGCGACGCCGGCCCACGAACCGCTGCAACACCACTCACCGGACGAGATCCAATGCCACAAGCGACACCGCGCCACTCGATACCCATCGGTCAGCCTCGATACGGCAAGCCGAGCCCCAGAGTTCGGGCGCACCGCCCGGCGCAGCTCGTGGTCGTCACCGCGCTCCTCGGTGCGTTGCTGTCCTTGGCGGGATCGACGGGTAGCTCGAGCGCCGAACCGCTCGGACGCGACCGCATCACCACACCGACATCGTTCGCCGACACCGGCCACGATGCCGCTCTCACGCTCGACGCGAACGGCAATCCAGCGATCGCCTACTGGGACCACGCCAATCGTCTGCTCCGAGTCCTGCGCTGCACGAACCCGGAGTGCAGTGGCCAACAGACATCGGTCGCCGTCCACACGGATGCTCGGCCGGACTCCGCCGACATACAGATCGCGCTCGATCGTGATGACCGACCGGTCGTCGCCTTCTTCGATGCAGCCACATCGGACCTGGCAATCATCCACTGCAGCAGTCGGACCTGTGCTGGTCCCCGGGTGATCAACCGTCCGGCAGGCCCGATCGTCGTCGAATCAGAGGTCTCGATGGTCCTCGATCGCGACGACCGACCGGTGCTCGCCTACTCGGATTCCACGAACGATCAGCTCACCCTCCTGCGCTGTAGCGACACCGCTTGCTCCGACCCTGCGTCGCCTGTGAGTCTCGGCCCGGACGGCAAGGCCATCAGCCTGGCGCTCGACGCCGACGACCGGCCCGTCGTCGCGTACTCGCCCTGGGCTGACCCGCAGTTGACGATCGTCCGCTGCACGAGCGCCGGCTGTGCCGGCTTTCGCACGACCGAACGGCCGGACCCCGTCGCCGACGAGGCCTTCTTCGTGTCGCTGACCATCGACGATCAGGACCGCCCGGTGGTCGCGTGGAACAACGCCGCCGATGGCGACGATCTCCGTCTCCTGCGCTGCACCACGACGTCGTGCTCGGGAGCGCAGCACCCGACGACCCCGGATGCCGACGGTGGCTTCGTGGGCGCGTTCGCGAACCTGGCGCTCGACGGAGAAGGTCGCCCGGTCATCGCCTACAACGCCGACAACACCTTGCGGGTCATGCACTGCACCGACGCGGCCTGTATCGACGCACCACGGGTCACGACCTTCGAACAGGCCCGCTCGGCAGCGTGGGACATATCCATGGTCCTCGACGAGCTCGGGAATCCCGTCGTCGCGTACCGCACAGTCACCGACCCGATCGTCTTGAAGGTATTGCGCTGCTACGACCCAGCGGGTTGTGGCGGCCAGGACCAGGACCTCGACGGCATCGCCCACGCCACCGACAACTGCCCCGCGGTCGCCAACCCCGACCAGGCCGACCGCGACGGCGACGGCATCGGCGACGCCTGCGACCCCCGCGACAACCGCATCCCCCGGGCCTGCGCCGCCTTCGAAGGCGCCAACGTCATCATCGGCACCAACCGCGCCGACACCCTCATCGGCACCCCCGGCAGCGACGTCATCATCGGCCGCGGCGGCAACGACACCATCCGCGGCCGCGGCGGCAACGACTGCATCGTCGGCGGCCGAGGCAACGACCGCCTCTTCGGCAACGCCGGCAACGACCTCATCATCGGCGGGCCCGGCAACGACACCATCCGCGGCGGCGCCGGCAACGACGTCATCCGCGGCGGCGCCGGGCGCGACACCCTCCTCGGCGGCGCCGGCAACGACACCATCTTCGGCAACCGCGGCAACGACATCCTGAACGGCCAAGCCGGACGCGACACCCTGAACGGCGGCCCCGGCACCGACCAATGCGCCGGCGGCACCCGCCGCGACCGCAGCTGCGAACTCCCCATCGACTGAGGCGGCCGGCAGGCCGTCCGTTCATTGCCGGCGTCGAGGGTGCGCCCCTGGGAGGGAGGCTTCCGGGACGCACCCTCGACGGACCGGCGGGACCGCCGCCTTCGTCGGATCAGTCGGCGACCGACGCCGGTACCCAGCTGCCGTGGAACCCGAACGGGATCCTGGGCAACGCCACCGACGCGACCGGCTCGGCGCTCATGGTGGACGCGTCGAAGATCGCCAGGCTGCTGGTGTCGCTGGCGGCGTCGTGCACGTACGTCATGAGGTAGCCGTCGTCCTCGGCGGTACCGCCGTCGGCGGGCACGAACACCGCCTCGCCCGGGGTCTGCCCGGCGCCGAGTTCGATGGAGGTGCGCTGGCCGGTGACCCGGTCGTACTTCAGGATCGAGCCGTTTGTGTCCATCGGATCGCTGACGCTGGTGTCGGGGAAGCCCATGAGGTAGCCGTAGCGGTGCTTCTGGCCGATGACCGAGTCGGCGACACGGGGGAACTCGCCGGGGCGGTCGTCGACCTGTTCCTCGGTGACCTTGCCGGTGGTGGTGTCGATCTCCCAGTGCCACAGGACCGGCTCGGGGAAGTCCATCGGGCCGTCGCGCCAGATGTGATCGAAGCGGGCGACGTCGAGGACGATCTTGTCGCCGTCCTCGTAGGAGTTGAGCGGGTGGAACACGTAGCAGGGGTCGATGTCGTACCAGACGACATCGGCGTCGGTGCCGGTGCGGGGCATCACGCCGAGGCGGGCCGGGTACTGGTCGTTCCAGGTGATGGGCATCTCGCCCTTGATCGCGAGCTCGAGGTCGAACACCGCGGGGAGGTCCATGAACACCACGTTGTTCTCGGTGATGTTGAAGTCGTGCATCATCGTCGGGCCGCCGACGGTGATGGCCTCGGATTGCACCAGCTCGCCGGTGGCGGACACCCGGAGGTACGTCAGGTAGGGCTCGACGAAGTAGTAGCCGAACGCCAGCAGTTCGCCCGTGAGCGGGCAGATCTTGGGGTGGGCGGTGAAGGGCCCGGTGAGGCGGCCGTCGAAGTCGAGCGGGCCGACGGTGTCGAGGTCGCCGTCGAGGACGTAGGGGAAGTGCCCCTCCTCCAGGGCGAGGATGCGCCCGGCGTGGCCGACCACGTGGGTGTTGGCCTTGGACGAGTCCATCTGGCGCAGGCTCGAGTCGACCTCGATGACGGGGCGATCGGGATCGGCGATGAACGGCGTGCGGACGTAGCGGTTGCGGTACCACTCGGCCCGGCCGTCGCGCAGGCGCACGCCATGGATCATGCCGTCGCCGAGGAACGGGTGGTCGCTGAAACCGGTGACGGGGTTGGCGCCGTTGCGGAGGTAGCGGCCGTCGAGCTCGGGCGGGATGGCGCCGGTCACCGTCAGCTCGGTGATGGTGCGCTCCTCGCTGACAGGTGCGCCGTTGCCCTGCAGGTGGCTCGGGATCTCGGATTCGGTGGCGGTCATGGCTTCCCCCTGGTCGGTGGTTTTTCGGCGGCGAAACCCACGTCGCCCCGGACGGAAATCTACTCGGGGTAACCTAGCACCGTGAGGCACTCCCCGACCAGGCCCTCCCGTACCCTCGGGCCCGTGGCCACGACGAAGCCGAGCACCAGCGAACGCCGACCCGGCCGGCCCCGCTCCGGCGAGCCACGCGCCAGCGCCGATTCACTGCTGGCGACCGCCGAGGCGCTCATCCGTACCGACGGACCCGGCGTGACGCTCGAACAGGTGGCCACCGAGGCCGGGGTCACCAAGCCGATCGTCTATCACCACGTCGGCAACCGCGACGCCCTCGGGCGTGCCCTGGCCGAACGGCTCGTCGACCGGATCACCGCCGCCGTCGATACGGCCACGGCCGGTGCGACCTCGCCCCGCGACGGCCTCGACCGGTTCCTGCGGGCCTACCTGACCACCGTGCGGGACGACCGCCACCTCTTCCTGTACGTGTCGGGCGGCGGGCACGACCGCATCGACGAGACCCTCCGCCTCGCCGACCGGGCCGTCGCCCCGATGACCGAGGGCTTCGCGTCGATGCGCCGCGAGCAGGGCGCCGACGAAGCGGTGGCGGCCACCTGGGCCTACGCCGTCGTCGGTATGTTGCACTTCGCCACGCTGGCGTGGATCCGCGACGACAGCGGCGACGTCGACACCCTCGCCGCCCACCTCGGCGAGCTCCTCTGGTCGGGGCTCGCCGGGCCCAACGGCTGAGCTGCTCCAGCACGGCCCGGGTGTGGGTCCAGCTGCTACCTTCGCCCCCGCACGGTCATCGACTCACGGGGGAAATCGCGCATGTCGCTCGTCGGCGCCAAGGTGCTCCGCAAGGAGGACCCCACACTCATCACCGGACGGGGGCAGTTCGTCGACGACATCTCCCCCACCGGCACCGCCTACGTGGCCTTCGCCACCAGCGACATCGCCCACGGGCGGCTGCGCTCGGTCGACACCTCCGACGCCGTCGCCATGCCCGGCGTGCTCGCGGTGTGGACCGCCGACGACGTCGCCGACCTGCCGCCCACGCCGGGCGTCCCCGGCCTCGAACGGCCGCTGCTGGCCAAGGACAAGGTGCGCTTCGTCGGCGAGGCCTACGCCGTGGTCGTCGCGGAGACGCGCGGCCAGGCCGCCGACGCCGCAGCCGCGATCTTCGCCGACATCGAACCGCTGCCGGTCAACGCATCGATCGGTGCCGCCATCGCCGAAGGAGCTGCTCCCCTCGACGAGAACATCGGCGCCAACATCGCCTTCACGCTGCCGGTCGACAGCCCCGAGATCGACGCCGCCCTCGAGGCCGCGCCGCACCGGATCAGCCAGCACATCGAGAACAACCGCTGTGTCCCCACCCCCATCGAGCCCCAGGTCGTGCTGGCCGACTGGGGTCCCGCCGGCGTCACCGTGTGGTGCACCCACCAGGCCCCGCACAAGTACCGCACCACCCTCGCCGCGTTCGCCGGGGTCCCCCAGGACACCGTGCGGGTCATCGCCCCCGACGTCGGCGGCGGCTTCGGCGCCAAGATCAACGACGTCCCCGAGAACTACCTGGTGCCGATGCTGTCCAAGCACCTGCGCCGCCCGGTCAAGTACACCCAGACCCGCTCGGAGTGCATGGTCGCGATGTACCACGGTCGGGCCCAGGAGGCCGACCTCGAGATCGGCTTCGACGACGACGGCACCCTGCTGGCACTGAAGGTCCACGTCTTCCAGGACAACGGCGCCTACGCCGACCCCACCGGCATGGGCCTGCCCGTGCTCACCACCACCATGGCCGCCGGCTGCTACCGCATCCCGAAGGTCGCCGTCGGCTGGACCAACGTGTTCACCAACGCCACCCCCGTCGCCGCCTACCGCGGCGCCGGGCGGCCCGAGGCCAGCTACTACATCGAGCGCATGGTCGACCTCGTCGCCGACCACCTTGGCCTCGACCCCGTCGAGGTCCGGCGCCGCAACTTCATCGCCGTCGACGCGTTCCCCTACGCCACCCACAGCGAGATCGCCGTGTACGACAGCGGCAACTACGCCGCCGGCCTCGACGAGCTGTTGCGCATCATGGACTACGACGCGCTGAAGGCCGAACAGGCCGCCAACCGCGACGACCCGGCAAAGCCGCTGCTCGGCATCGGGTTCTCGTGCTGGCTCGAGATCGCCTCGTTCGGTCCCCCCGGATCGCTCGAGGGGTTCGGCCACCTCGGTTCGTGGGAGTCGGGCCAGGTCCGCATCCAGCCCGACGGCAGCGCCATCATCTACACCGGCGCATCGCCCCACGGGCAGGGCACCGTCACCACGCTGGCCCAGATCGCGGCCGACGAACTGGGCATCGACTTCGACCGGATCTCGGTTCGCCACGGCGACACCGCCACCGTCGTCCAGGGCATCGGCACCATGGGCTCCCGGGCCACCGCCGTCGCCGGCGAATCCGTGAAGATGGCTGCGGCCAAGGTGGTCGACAAAGCCAAGGTCATCGCCGCCCACCTCCTCGAGGCCAACCCCGACGACATCGAGGTCGGCGACGACGCCTTCCACGTTGCCGGCACGCCGACCAAGGCCGTCGGCTGGGCCGAGGTCGCCACCAAGAGCTTCCAGAACCTGGAGCTGCCCGAGGGCGTCGACCCCGGCAGCCTCGAGGCCACCGTCCACAACGCGCCGCCGAACTTCTCGTTCCCGGCCGGCGCCTACGGCTGCGTCGTCGAGATCGACAAGGTCACCGCCGAGATCCGTGTGCGCGACATGTATCTCGTGGACGACTGCGGCAACGTCATCAACCCGCTGCTGGCCGAGGGCCAGGTCCACGGCGGTGTGGCCCAGGGCATCGCCCAGGCGCTGTACGAGAAGATGACCTACAACGACGACGGCCAGCCCCTCACGGGCACCCTCGTCGACTACCTGGTGCCGAGCGCCCCGGACCTGCCGGAGTTCACCTCGAGCCGCACGGTGACCCCCACCCCCAACAACTCGATGGGGGCAAAGGGCATCGGCGAGTCCGGCTCGGTGGGCTCGCCGCCGGCGGTGGTCAACGCCGCGGTCGATGCCGTCAGCCACCTGGGCGTGCGCCACATCGACATGCCCGTCACCCCGAACAAACTCTTCTCGATCCTTCACGGAGGTGCCTCATGAGCGACGAGTTCACCGTCACCATCACCGTCAACGGGCGCGAGGTCACCACGTCGGTCGAGCCTCGCACGCTGTTGGCGTTGCACCTGCGCGACGACCTGGGCCTCACCGGCACCCACATCGGCTGCGACACCTCCAACTGCGGGGCGTGCACCGTGCTGCTCGACGGCGACGCCGTCAAGTCCTGCACCGTGCTCGCCGTGCAGGCCCACGGCCACGAGATCACCACCATCGAAGGCGTCGCCGGCGCCGACGGGTCGTTCTCGGCAGTCCAGGAGGGCTTCCGCCAGGAGCACGGCCTGCAGTGCGGGTACTGCACGCCGGGCATGATCATGGCGGCAACGGCGCTGCTGGCCGACAACCCCGACCCCAGCCGCGACGAGATCCGCCACGACCTCGAGGGCAACCTGTGCCGCTGCACGGGGTACCAGATGATCGTCAACGCCGTGCGGTGGGCCGCCGAGCACCCCGACGGCGTCGCCGTCGCCACCCCGGGAGGCGCGCAATGATCCCCGCAGGATTCGGGTACGCCCGGGCCGCCAGCACCGCCGAGGCGCTCGCGCTGCTGGCCGAGCACGGCGACGAGGCCAAGCTCCTCGCCGGCGGCCACAGCCTGCTGCCGCTGATGAAGCTGCGGCTGGCCCAGCCCGAGATGCTGATCGATCTCGGCGAGGTCAGCGACCTCTCCTACATCGAGTTCCGCAACGACCACGTCGCCATCGGTGCCATGACCCGCCACCGCGACGTCGAACGCTCCACGGTGCTGGCGGCCCAGGCGCCCCTGATCGCGCACGCGGCGTCCCAGGTCGGCGATCCCCAGGTCCGCAACCGCGGCACCATCGGCGGGTCCCTGGCCCACGGCGACCCCGCGTCGGACCTGCCGTCGGTGGCGCTCGCATCGGGCGCATCGATGGTGGTGCGCGGTCCGGGCGGCGAGCGCGTCGTCGCCGCGGCCGACTTCTTCACCGGCTTCCTCGAGACCGCCGTCGGCCCCGACGAGCTGCTCACCGAGATCCGCTTCCCGGTCGCAGCCGGCGAGGGCTGGTCGTTCCAGAAGTTCAACCGCCGCGCCCAGGACTGGGCCATCGTCGGAGCGTCGGTACAGGCCGGTCCCAGCGGCGGCGTGGCTCTGGTCAACATGGGCCCGTCGCCGATGATCTCCGCCGCGGCCACCGAAGCCCTGCGCTCCGGTGCATCGCCCGCCGACGTGGGCGCCGCCGCAGCAGACGAAGCCGAACCCACCGGCGACATCCACGCCGACGCCGCCTACCGCCGCCACCTCGCCCGGGTCCTGGTCGAGCGCGCAGTAACCGAAGCCCGCGCCTGAGCAGGGTCCGGCTCCTCCTCCTGCCCTGTCTGCTCGGCTGGATCTTGCAAGGCAGCTCGACTCGAGCGGATTGGGGTCAAGTCCTCCTTCCCCACTTCTCCGAGGTACGGGCCCAGCGTTCGACTCGAGATGTGGGGAAGGAGGACTTGACCCCAGCGCTTCCCTGCCCTCCGCCTCCACCGCCCCACACCATTCGCCGACTCGAGAAGCGAGCGACCCCACATGACCCCAGCAGTACCTTCCCCACCTGAGCGCTCGATGGTCGTCACCGGCGCCGGGCGCGGTATCGGTGCCGGGATCGCCCGTGCCGCTGCCGCTGCGGGCTACCGAGTCGGCGTCCTCGACCTCGACGCGTCGGCAGCCGCCGCCGTCGCGGAGGAGATCTGCGCGCTAGCCGGCCCCGACGCTGCGGTCCCACTCGTCGCCTCCACTGTCGACGAAGCCGCCGTCGAAACCGTCCTCGACGCGTTCGGTCCCGTCGACGCCGTGGTCAACAACGCCGGCATCGTACGCTTCGGGCCGTTGTCGGAGCTGTCGCTCGCCGACTGGCGAGCCGTCGTCGACGTCAACCTCACAGGAACCTTCGTCGTGGCCCGGGCCGCGGCAGCCCGCATGGCTACAGCCGGCGGCGGCTGCATCGTCAACATCACGTCGATGAACGGCGTCGCACCAGGCCCCAACGCTGGCGCCTATGGAGCGACCAAGGCCGGCGTCGCGCTGCTGACCCAGCAGATGGCCATCGAGTGGGGCGGCTCGGGCATCCGTGTCAACGCTGTCGCGCCGGGCCTGATCGACGGCGGCATGTCCGAGCCCATCTACGCCGATCCCGTCACCCGTGCGGCGCGGGAATCGAAGGTCCCCGCCGGCCGTCTGGGCACCGTCGACGACATCGCCCAGACCGTGCTGTTCCTGGCCTCGGACGCCGCGTCGTACATCACCGGCCAGAACATCCTGGTCGACGGCGGCGTGACGATGTCGATGATCGCCAACCTCCCCCGCCCCGCCGCCGTCGACGCGGGAGCTGCGGCCGACCAATCGCCGACGACCCCAGACGCAGAGGCCTGAACGGCGGTGCGCAACGTCTTGTTCACCGGCGGATGGGCGCACGACTTCGCCACCCATGCGCCGTTGCTGTCAGCGGCCCTCGACGGTGCCGGAGTCGGCATCGAGACCACCATGGTGGACGATCTCGACACGCTGGCCGAGGTGGTCCGAGATGGCGTCGACCTCGTCACGATCTACGCGTGTCGGTTCCGCATGCTCGACGAGCGCTACACGCCCGAGCAACGAGCCGAATGGTCGATGGAGATCCCTGCGTCCACGCGTGCGGCGCTCACCGACCACGTCGCCGCTGGGCGACCCATGCTGGCGGTACACACCGCGGCGGTGTGCTTCGACGACTGGCCCGAATGGAGCGAACTGCTCGGCGGCGGTTGGTCGTGGGAGCGCTCGTGGCACCCACCTCCCGAGAACATGACCGTCCGCCTCGTCGGCGACCACCCCATCGTGGCCGGCTTCGACGTCTCCGGTACGGGCACACCCGCCGGCGTCGACGCTCCTGGCGGCCCCGACGACCGCGCCGTTTCCCAGCAGGGGTCCGCGGCCGAGGGATCGATGGAGATGGCGTCGATTCGAATCGTCGACGAGCGCTACACAGACCTCGTAGTGCACGAGACCAGCCAGGTGCTCGCGGTCTGTGCCGGCGACGACGGCGTCGACCAGCCGGTGCTCTGGTGTCACGAGTCGGCCGGCGGTCGGGTGGTGTACGACTCGCTGGGCCACGATGTTCGGTCGTTGACCCACCCCGGCCACCTCGAGCTCATCGCCCGCAGCGTCCGCTGGCTCGTCGCCGACGAGGCCTGAGAAACGACCGGCGCTGCCGGTGTCGACCGCCGACTGCGCCACCGGAACCGGCCCCGCCGCCAGACCGGATCCGGCCGACGAAACCGACCGGCCGGGGGAAGCCGACACCTTCGAGGCGCCGGAGGGCGACCATCGAACCGGCGCCGAAAACCGTCGCCCTGACGACAATCCTCGGCGCCAGAACCAATGGCCAGCCGGACTGGCGCCGAAAACCGTCGCCCAAGCAACCAGTTTCGGCGCCAGAACCCTGGACCCGAGCAAGCGCGCGACACTGCGACGATGACATCGCCGCGCCCTGCCAGTAGCCACGACACGGCGACCTGGTTCGAACAGTCGGGTTTCGGCATCCGATTCGGGTGGGGGCCCAACGACCTACGGCGACTGGCGCCTGCGGCCGACGTCGTCGTCATCGTCGACGTGTTGTCGTTCTCGACGGCGGTCGACGTCGCTCTCGGCCGGGGTGCGATCGTGCTGCCCTATGCCCGCCACGACGGGACCGAGCAGGTGTTCGCCGACGCGAACGACGCCGTGGTCGCATCGCCACGGCGAACCTCGGCGGCGCCGAGCCCGCTCGAAGCGGCCGCCGTCGACGCATCCTGGCCGACCGGCACGCCTTCGACTCCGCAGCCGACCGACGCGCCCTCGACGACGCTGCCGACCGACGTACCCTCGACTCCGCAGGCGGCCTCGACGACGGTGCCGACTGGCGGGGTCGGTGACATCACGACGCCTTGGTCTCTCTCTCCGGCGAGCCTGACCACCATCGAGGCTGGCACCCGGCTGGTGTTGCCGTCGCCGAACGGCTCGGCGCTGACGTTCGGAGCGAAAGACGCCGGGGCCGGCGAGGTCCTCGTGGCCTGCCTCAGGAATGCATCGGCGACGGCGCGGGCCTGCGTCGACGCTGACGTCGTCGCTGTCATCGCTGCCGGGGAGCGCTGGCGGGGGGCGACCGGCCCGTTGCGGCCGGCCCTCGAGGACCTCCTGGGTGCCGGTGCCGTCATCGATGCGCTCACGGCGCTTCGCACCCGCAACAGCAACAGGAACAGCGACAGCGACGAAGAGCGTCCCGGCGTAGACGAGCGTCCCCGCCTCGAATCGCCGACAGGCGATCGCGACCCGTCCCCCGAGGCGATGGCTGCGGCAGCCGCTTTCCGAGATGCCCGCGCCGACCTCGAGGCACGGCTCGCGGCGTGTGGATCGGGCCGGGAGTTGATCGACCGAGGCTTCGGCGCCGACGTCGACCTCGCGGCAGCCCTCGACGTCAGCACCGTCGTCGCAGTGCTGGACGGCCCTGAACTCCGCCCGACGCTGCCATCGAACCGGCGCCGAAAACCGTCGCCCCAGCAACCAGTTTCGGCGCCAGAACGACTGACCCCCGGAACACCGACCCACACGGCCAACCCAACCGGCGCCGACGCGTCACAGAACCAGTTCGGCGCCAGAACGACTGGCCCGGAACACCTAACCCCGGCCGGCCAACCGGCCCGGCACCCGTCGCCCAGCAACCAGTTTCGGCGCCAGAACGACTGACCCCCGGAACACCGACCCACACGGCCAACCCAACCGGCGCCGAAAACCGTCGCCCTGGCAACGAGTTTCGGCGCCAGAACCATGGACCCGCCGGCGGTAGGCTCCGGGGCGCACCGACCGGGGGAAGCATCGTGGCCGACATCACCATCACCGCCTTCGACGACGCACGTGAGTGCTATCGCCAGAAGGATCTGCGCCAGGCGCTCTACGACGCCGGCGAGGTCATCATGGAGGACGTCATCGTCAACCTCCATGCCGACGAGCACCGCGCCCGGCGCCGCCTCGAGAACCGCCTCTTCCGGCGCGACACCTTCTTCGCCTACGAGCGCGACATGTTCCCCGACATCATCGACGCCACGCTCGCTCCCTACGTCGCCGACGGCCGGGCCGAGCTCGTCGCCTTCGCGCACCAGCTGATGATGAACCTCGCCGCTCTCACCGCCGGCGTCGACCGCCCCGCCGGCACGCCCGAGGAGAGCTTCCACCTCTACGACTACCTCACCACCTTCATCGAGGGCGCAACGCTGGCCCACTACACCGGCGACAAGGCCGCCAAGGCCGCCGAGGTGCAGGAGAAGCTCGAGCGTTTCGACGCCGAGTTCCTCGCTCCCGGCATCGAACGCCGCACCGCGCTGCTCGACGCGTTCGCTGCCGGTGACATCGGCGAGGACGACCTCCCCCGCGACGTGCTGACCATCCTGTTGCGCAACCAGGACAAGATCCCCATGGAGCGTGCCTCGATCCGCCGCGAGATCGCCTTCTACCTCCTGGCCGGCGCCCACACCTCGGCCACGGCCTTCACCCGGGTGATGCACAACATCTTCGGTTGGATCGACGCCAACCCGGATCAGGCCGACCGGGTCCGCACCGACCGGCTGTTCGTGCAGCGGGCCACGCACGAGACCATCCGGCTGCAGCCCTCGAGCCCGGTGGCGATGCGGTGGGCCCTCGCCGACATCGAGCTGGGCTCGGGTATCGCCATCGCCGAGGGCGACAAGGTTGTCATCGACCTCATCTCGGTCAACCGGGACCCGTCGGTCTACGGCGACGACGCCGACGCCTTCGATCCCGACCGGCCGCTCGCCGACGGCGTCACGCCGTGGGGGCTCAGCTTCGGGCAGGGCATGCACGCCTGCATCGGCCAGGACCTCGCCGCCGGCATCGTGCCCGCCCCCGACGCATCGACCGAGGACCACCTGTTCGGCCTGGTCCCGGTTGCCGTGCAGGCCATGTTCGACCACGGTGTGCGCCCCGATCCCGACGAAGCCCCCGAGATGGACGCCTCCACCAGCCGCCCCTACTTCGGCCGCTACCCCGTCGTCTTCGCCACCTGACCCGATCGCGACCCGCCTCGTTCCGCCGAGCGCACGCGGGCCATGCGTCCGGCGCCGAGGGACCTGACGGCGCCCCTGCCGAGCAATGCTCGAGCACCCGCCCCGCCACCCGCTCCTCTCCCCCAGCCCCCGCCAAACCCGAGCCCTCGCCGCAAATCTTGGACTTGTGCCTGCACATGTCCGGCACAAGTCCCAGATTGCGACCGACAGCAACCACAGAAGGACACTGCTCATGGATCTCCAGCTCGCCGGACGTACCGCCCTGGTCACCGGGGCATCGAGCGGCCTCGGCCTCGGGTGCGCCCGGGCGCTCGCAGCCGAGGGCGCCCGCGTCGTCCTCTCGTCGCGTTCGGCCGACAAGCTCGCCGAAGCCGCCGCTGAGCTGACCGCCGAACTGCAGGCCGCCGCCGATCCGCGCCCCGCCGGTGAGATCGTCGGCACCATCGCGGCCGACGTCAGCATCGCCGACGAGGTCGCCCGCCTCTGCGACGAGGCCGAAGCCATCCTCGGTCCGATCGACATCGTCGTCGCCAACGCCGGCGGTCCCCCGCCCGGCACCTTCGCCAGCACCGACGCCGACGCCTACCCCGACGCCCTCGCACTCAACCTGCTCTCCACCGTGTGGTTGTGCAAGCGCCTGGTTCCCGGCATGCAGGAGCGCAAATGGGGCCGGGTCGTCGCGATCACCTCGATCTCGGTACGCGAGCCGATCGGCATGTTGATCCTCTCCAACACCGCCCGCGCCGGCCTCACCGGGTTCCTGAAGACGACGGCGACCGAGGTGGCAGCCGACGGCGTCACGGTCAACTCGCTGCAGCCAGGGCTGCACCTCACTGCGCGCCTCGGCGGGATCTACGCCGACCACGAGGCGCTGGCCGAGACCATCCCGACCAAGACCCTCGGCGACCCCGACGACTTCGGCCGCATCGCCGCGTTCTTGTGCAGCGACAGCGCCAAGTTCATCACCGGCGCCGCCATCCCCGTCGACGGCGGCTCCGCGCACGGCCTGCAATAGCCGACATCGCCGACCGACATCTGGAGGCGCCGACCGCCCACGGCCCACCCCCATGGTGGACGACCACCGCAGGGCCGCCGGACCCGGTACATCCTGTCGGTAACCGCCACGAAATCAGCTGTTCACCGACTCTTCGCCCCTCTTGCGGACAGACGCTCGAGCGCATCTCTACTCTCGTCTGCACATGACCGAGCCGCGACCGATCACGACCGGTGAGCGACGGACCTACGTGCTCGACACGTCGGTGTTGCTGGCCGATCCCTCCGCTCTCGAGCGTTTCGACGAACACGATGTCGTCGTCCCGCTCGTCGTCCTGACCGAGTTGGAGGCCAAACGCTTCCATCCCGAGCTCGGTTGGGCGGCCCGATCGGCGCTGCGCCGTCTGGAGGAATTGCGGGAGCGCCACGGCAATCTCCTCCACCCGCTCGACATCAACGAGCGGGGCGGCACTGTGCGGGTCGAGCTCAACCACGTCGGTACCTCGACGCTGCCCGAGGCGTTCCGCAGCGACGAGAACGACAACCGCATCCTGGCCGTGGCCCGCAACCTGGCCGACGAGGGCGCCCACGTCGTGCTGGTGTCGAAGGATCTGCCGTTGCGCCTCAAGGCGTCGGTGGTGGACCTCGCCGCGGTCGAGTACCGCGATACCGAGATCGCCGACGAACACTGGACCGGCGCCGCCGAGATCGCCGTCTCCGGCGAGATCATCGACGAGCTGTTCGACCTCGGCACCATCGAGATCGACGAGGTCCGCCAGCTGCCGGTCAACACCGGAGTCTGCCTGGTCGCCGGTTCGCAGTCGGCGCTGGGGCGGGTCACCGCCGACAAGACGCTGCGGCTGGTGCGCCCCGACGGGCTCTCGTTGTTCGGCATGCGGGGCCGTTCACGCGAGCAGCACTTGGCTGTCGATCTGCTGTCGGACCCGACGGTCAAGATCATCAGCCTCGGTGGGCGGGCCGGCACCGGCAAGAGCGTGCTGGCCATCGCCGCCGGGCTCGAGGCCGTACTCGAACAGCGCACCCACAACCGGGTGGTCGTCTTCCGGCCGCTGTACGCCGTGGGCGGCCAGGAGCTCGGCTATCTGCCGGGTTCGGAGACGGAGAAGATGGCGCCGTGGGGTGCGGCGGTCACCGATGCCCTCGAGGCCATAGCCGGCCCCGAGGTCGTCGACGAGGTCATCGCCCGCGACCTCATCGAGGTACTGCCGCTGACCCACATCCGGGGCCGGTCGCTGACCGACACCTACGTCATCATCGACGAGGCCCAGAACCTCGAGCGTCACGTCCTGTTGACGGCACTGACCCGCATCGGCAGCGGCTCGACCGTCGTGATGACCCACGACGTCGCCCAGCGCGACAACCTCCGGGTGGGCCGCCACGACGGCATCGCCACGGTGGTCGACCATCTGCGGGGCCATCCCATCTTCGGCCACGTCACCCTGACGCGATCCGAACGCAGCGAGGTGGCCGCCCTGGTCGCCGGCCTCCTCGATGGCCGGGGCTGACCCGCCCGTCGTCGCTCTGTATGGGTCCGACGACCCGGTTCTGGCGTAGTCGAAGCCGAATCTGAGACGGTTCTCATCTGCCCCTCATGTCGCTCTAAGGGGGCGGCCGGACACTGGGGTGATGCTGCTCGACGACCCCGTCCTCCCGGCCGCCGCCGAACTCGCCGGCGAGGGATCGCTCGCGGTACTGACCGCAGCGGTCGGCGCAGCAGGCGGCCGCCTCCACAGCGGCCGCTGCGCCCAGGTGCACTACCACCCCGGCCGCGAGCTCGTCGCCCGTTACCGCTGCGACGTGACGTGGTCCGATGGCCGGCGTCGCAACGACACCATCCTCGCAGCGACCGCGCACGAGCACCTTCCGGGCAC
>JBKAGO010000006.1:0-57843 GCA_046290435.1 Acidimicrobiales bacterium | reverse complement strand
CCTTCTCCCCTCTGACCGATCCCTCGATCGTAGCGACGACCCAAGGAGGAGGTCCCGTGGAGAAGACGAGCACCCTGGAGCGATCCCCCGTTGTGGGGGCGGGTCCGTTGGGCGCGGAGTTGGTGGCGTTGTCCGCGAAGTTCAGCGACTACCAGTATCGCCTCGTCGTGACCGCAGCCGCGTTCGCCGAGTCACCCGAGTGGATCCTCGACGGGTCACCAACGGCGGCGCACTGGCTGGCCAACGTGGCCGGCATCGAAGCATGCACCGCACGCGAATGGATCCGCATCGGCAAAGCCCTCACCGTGCTGCCGGTCACGGCTGCCGCGTTCGCAGAGCGGCGCCTGACGTACTCGGCGGTGCGCACCCTGACCCGCACGGCAACGCCAGACAACGAAGCCGAACTCGTCGAACTGGTCGCCGGGGTGCCAGCGTCAGAAGTCGGCAAGGTCATCGCCGCCTGGATGCACCGCAACCTCCCACCCGACGACATCGCAGCCCGCCAACGAGCCGCCCGCAGCGTCAAATGGCGCACAGAGCCCGACGGCATGGTCGTGTTCACCCTGCGCCTCCAACCCCACATCGCTGCGGTGTTGATCTCGGTGCTGTCGGTGCTGGTCATGCGCTCGAAGGCACGCCGCGAAGCCGACGGCTCCTACCCGTCGAGCGCAGCGCAGTACGCGGACGCGGTCGAGGAGATCTTCGACTTCGGCACCGGACGTGTCGACACCGAGGTGATCTTCCATGTCCGCGGCGACGGCGCCACCACTGATGACGGCACCCCGATCTGCGACACCGTCATCGCCGAACTCGTACCCGAGGCGTTCCTCCGGGTCCTGATCCACGACGCCGAGGCCAAGCCCATCAACGCGTCCGGCCGCCAGCGGCACCCCACCGCCCGACAACGACGAGTCGTGAAGGAACGCGACCGCAGCTGCGTCGACTGCGGCCGCCACGACCTCAGCGAATACGACCACGTCCCCGAATACGAAACCAGCCGCCGCACCCACGTCGACGAACTCCAACTGCGGTGCGCCCCCTGCCACCACCGACGCCACCACCCACCCATGCCCAGCTGGTGAGGCTCTGCGACCTCGCCTACCGACGTCCCCAGGTGGGCAGGCCTCTGCATTCGCAGCAGGGCGCTCCGGGCGACGTGGCAGCCCGACGTCGACGCCGGGTTGCGCGTCGCTACCGTTGCCGGTCGTGTCCGTCGCCTGTCCTGCGCCCCGCACCTCGACGCGCCGCTCCGTCGGCGTCGCCATCGCAGCGGCCGTCGCGGTGCTCCTCGGTGCGTGTGGCGGCAGCCCCGACATACTGTCGCCGGGCGAGCGCGCCGGTGCCGCTGCGGAGCAGCCCCAGGGCGGTGAGGCCGGCGGCGACACCACCGCCGAGGCGCCGACGCCGACCGTTGTGCCCACCCCGGCCCCGTTGGTCGTCAGCGTCGAAGATGTCACCGCCACGGTCGGCGAACCGGCCGCCATCGTGATCGACGTCAGCGACGCCGGTGGCGACGTCGAGGTCGTCGCCACCGAGTTCGTCGGCGAGCCCCCCGGCGTCGTCGACGGCACCTGGATCCCCGAGACTGCCGGCACCTGGGACGCGACCATCTTGGTCACCGACGACCTCGGTCGGATCGGCGAGCACCCCGTCCGGTTCAGCGCCCGGCACCCGGCGAGCCCCGACACCCTGGTGGCCATCGGCGACTCCGTCGCCAGCGGTCACGGATTGCAGGCCCGCGACTACCTCGGCGGCGACCCGTGCTTCCGCTCCGACGACGGCTATCCCAACCTGGTGGCGCAAGGGCTGATCGAGCGTGGTGTCTTCGCCGAGACCGGCGCGGCGGTCGTGGTGGCGTGCAGCGGGGCGGGCGTCGCCGACGTCACGACGGCCCTCGTCACCGGTGGATCGCCCGACTGGGCGCCGCCCGGCATCGGTGCGCTCACCCAGATCGACTGGGCCGTGCGCGCCAACCCGGCCGTGGTGACCGTCACGGTCGGCATCAACGACATCGGCTTCGTCGAGCCCGCCGGCCTGATCGTCGACGGTCGCCTCGACGAGGAGGTGTTCGATGCGCGGGTCTCCGCGATGGCCGATGGGCTCGGCGCAATCGTCGCCCGGCTCGTCGGCGAGACCGACGCCGACATCGTCGTCACCGGCTACTACAACCCGGCAGCCGCCCGACCCCAGGGCATCGAGGGGTGTGAGCTCGAGTGCTTCCGGACGGTCGCCGGCCAGGCCGTCGAACGGGTCGACGGCGCCATCCTGACTGCGCTACCCGACGATCCCCGGGTGCGGTTCGTCTCCCTGGCCGAGCGCTTCGCCGACCACGGCGCCCCCAACGGTCTGGGCCTCGACAGCGCCCGCGCCGGCGAAGGAGTGCTTGGCGAGCTCTTCGGCGGACCGTTCGTCGGGACGCAGGCCTACTGCGCCCGAGGCGAAACCGTCGGCGAGTCGTGGATCAACGCACTCGACTGCGTACACCCCGACGACGAAGGCCACCGCCAGATCGCGGCAGCGGTGCTGGAAGCGCTCTGACGAGCGCACCGCCCGGGTGGCGTCAGCTGACCCGATCGCCGAGTGGTGGCACCGATCGACGGCGCAGGACGGCGAGGCGTTCGGTGTCGGCCGGAAACTGCCACAACCGCTCCAGCCACGCGTCGCGATAGGCGAGGTAGACGCTCTGTTGTTCGGCCATGGTCTCGGTGTCGCCGCGCTCGACAGCGCTGCGCATCGCCGCACCCGACGCCCGCAGCGCACTGAGCTCGCCGCGCATCTCGACGAAGGGATGCTCGTCGGTGGCGACGGCCAGCGCTGCGTCGACCTCGTCCAGCGGCGCCGGCTCGACCGTGCGCGACACCGGGCCACCGAGCTCGTCGTGCCGGTCGATGAAGTCCACCAGGGCAGCCCCGAACTCGAGATGCCAGTTGGCCAGCGCCACACGATGATTGGCCCGGGTCTCCGGCGCCTGGCGAGCGGGCAGGGCGATGTCGTCGGCACTGGGACGCGGGCGTGTGAAGAGATGGATCAGCCCTGCGATCAACAGGCAGCCCAACACGATGAGTGCGGGGTAGACGACATCGCTCACGGTGGCAGAGGCTAGCCGTTCGGATGCCCCTCGAACGAAGGGACAGGTGGCGCAGCCGGTGATCGAAACCCCCCGGAGATCACCGGCTGCGTCAATGCCACCCGTGGACTCCGTGCCGGTGCAGCTGCCCCCCGGTCATCTGCTCGGCGGTGGAGTCGATGTGTCGTTGGGCACAGTACACAGCACCTCGACCAAGGGCAAGCCCGCCACGAAAACGTCACGGACTCGACGCAGAGGCGACATCGAGATGGCGCTGGTGCGACGTCGTGGTGAAGCGACCCGGCACGCGAACGCGCCGAAGGACAACGCGAAGGTCAGGAAACGACCTTGACCTGGGCCGGGGGCGCCTCGGTGGTGCGGTGGCCTCCGCAATGCCAGCAGGCATCTCGTAGCGTTCCCCGCCACGTGACATCACAGTCGGGACACGAGACCGTCAGCTTCTGAGGACGCAGCCGCGCGATCTTGGCAGGGTGGCGCGGGCGGCTCATGGGCTGAGATCGTACGGCCAGCCCCGGTGGCCGCTGGTGGATGGTGCAGGCGCAGTAGGGTGAATCGACCCGTGTCAGCCACCCGAAAGAACCACGCCATGGCCGCCCCCGAATGCCCCGCCGCCGACGGATCGAGTGCCCGTCAGACCTCGTTCTCTGGTCCGCCGCCGATGTGCATCGACCCGGCGAAGACCTACTCGGCCACCATGGACACGTCCATGGGCGAGATGGTCATCCACCTCGATGCTGCCGGCGCGCCCCAGACGGTCAACAACTTCGTGTTCCTGTCGCGCTATCACTACTACGACGGCCTGACCTTCCACCGCATCATCAACGGGTTCGTCTGTCAGGGCGGTTGTCCCGACGGTCGGGGCACCGGTGGCCCGGGCTACAAGTTCGCCGACGAGCTCCCCGCCAAGGGCCGCTACGAGATCGGTTCGTTGGCGATGGCCAACGCGGGACCCAACACCAACGGAAGCCAGTTCTTCATCATCACCGGCCCCAGCGGCGCCGGCCTGCCGCCCAGCTATTCGCTGTTCGGCAAGGTCGTCAAGGGCCTCGAGGTCGCCGATGCAATGCAACGTGTCGCGACCGGCCCGGGCGACAAGCCCGTCGAGCCCGTCGTCATCAACTCGGTGACCATCACCGAGAGCTGATCACCCGGCGCGACCATCTCCGGCAACGGCCGCGGGCCCTGCGTGGGATCCGAGGGGCGTTCAGTTGTCGGGGATGGTCGAGTCGTCGTCGGTGCCCGTCGAATCGGCCGTGGCGCCACCGTCGGCCGCCGGCTGCTCCGCACCGGATTCCCCCGCCGCCGGTTCGTCCGGGGCCTCGGGGATGGTCACCACATCACCCACCTGGATGGTGTTCGGGTCGGTGATCTGCGGGTTGGCTGCGAGCAACTCGTCGAGGGTCAGACCGAAGCGCTGGGCGATGGAGCCGAGCAGATCGCCCGCCTCGACCGTGTAGGTCAGCTCCTCCGGTTCGATGACCACCGGAACTGCGGTCGGCGTGGGCGGCAGTTCGCTCTCGGCGAGCACCTCGGGCGTAACGTCCTCGGGACGCTCCGCATTGGTGGGTTCGTCGTCGCCCCCGCATGCCGCGGTGATCGATGCCACCGCCAATGCCCCTGCCATCGCGATGGCGCTGCTCTTGCGCATCGAATATCCCCTGTCCTCGCCGAGCGCCCGGGATCGTAGCCCACGGCGTGGCGCTGTCGCAGAGGTCGTCGGCGATCAGCCGGCGCCGACGGGCGCATGGCCGTTGCGCCACAGCGCGCCGGCGCCCGCCATGCCCTCCACGAGGTCCTCGAGGGGATCACTCCCTGCGCCGAAGCCGTCGGTCGCGTCGAGATGATCGAACAGGACCCGCATGGTCGAGGCGAGCCCGGCAGGGACCGGCACGCACCGGTCGGCGCACCATTCGCCGAGGTCGATCCACCACATCCGCCACACCCCTTCCTCGGTGAAGGTGGTCGGGTCGCCCGCCTCGTCAGCGCAGGCGAGAACCAGTGTCAGCGCGTCGTAGTCGCAGCAGCGCCCGACGCTCAGCGACCATCGGGCGACCGCCGAGCGGACGGCCCGTGCCCGAGGGCCGAGCTGGGCGACATCGCGAACCCGACGCGTGGGGGGTCGACGCTTGGTGGCGACTACGGGAGGGACCGGGCGAAGGCGTGTCGTCGTCATGGCCCGAGTATGCGGATGGGGTGTGACACTCGGGGCCAGCGCGGCCCATGGCCCGGCCGAGAGGCTGGGCTCCTCAGTCCGCGGCGGCGAGTTCGTAGACGTCGGGAGCGACCGAACCGATGAGTTCACCATCGACCAACACGTCGAGGTGGTCCACCGCGAACGAGGCACCGTGCAGCGCCACCGTCAGACCGGCACCGGCGCCGGGCCCGCGCATGGTGAGGCTGCACCGCCCAGCCTCGCGCACGATGGCACCCTCGCGCACACGCGGTCCGGCGGTAACCGTGCGGCGTTCCACGGACAGGCCGAACCCCACCTCGGCGATGCGGCACGGCTTCTCGGGATCGAGCTGCTCGAGTTCGAACCGAACGAGGTCCGCATCGGCGTTCTCGCCCAGGATGTCGACCACACGCGCACCCGAGACCTCGAGGCGCACGGGCGAACGCACCGTCGTTCCCGGTCCGACGAGCACGTCGCCGGGCATGACGATCACCGTGCCGTTCACGATGTCCGCACGGGGCTGGACCCACACGGCGCCACCGGGCCAGGCGGCCTGCTCGCCCGCCACGGCGGCGACCACTGCGGGGGCCCGGTGTGCCGCGCCGGTCAGGCCGATGTCGAGAATGGTCCCCGCTTCCGAGGACAGCACCGCCGACGCGCCTGCATCGAGGAGCTCCGATGCCTGTTCGAGGCGGCGCGTCAGGCCGGGGTGTGCGACGAGGGCATCGAGATCGGCTGTGGTGTCGGCATCGATCGACAGCAGTCGACCGCTGTCGAGGACGTCCTCGCAGACTGCCGAACCCGCGACCGTCCCCGTGAGGTCGATGACCAGCGCGGCGCACGTGAGCGCCGCCTTCACCGCAGGCGCCGACACGGGGTCCTCTCGATGGGTCGGTCCATCCGGTGGCACGACCCGGGTGAGCGACGCTCCCATACGCTCGCCGACGGCCACGAACACGTCGACGACGGCGCCGTCCACCCGAGCGTCGGTGACCAGGACGACATCCTCCCCCGTGACGACGCCACAGAGCTCGAGCTGTCGGGTGATCGTCTCGATGCGCCGCCAGGTGCTGATGGCCGGCCTCCTCGTCTCCAGTGGGTAGCCCGAAGGGGCCGATCGCGCCTCACCGTAGCTCCGTCGGGCGTGGGGGCGAGACATCCGTTGTTCACCTGCGCCGTGCCTGTAACGTCGGGCATGGTGGAGTCGGTGAGCTGTGGTCGTGTGGGGTGTGCGGAGCCCGCTGTGTCGGTTCTCCTCATCGCGCCCCAGGACCAACAGGCGTGGTTGGTCGGCCCCGACCACGAAGCCGCACGCGACGGGGTGCCTCTGTGCGCCTCCCACGCCGATCGGGTCACGGTTCCCTTCGGCTGGCAGCTGCGTGACGACCGCCCTGTGGCCAAGCCGAGGGCCCGTCGCAGGAGTCGCTCCCGCAAGGCCAGGCCCGAGCCGCTGCCCGAGACCGAGCCCGTCGTGGAGAGCGCGCCGGTCGGCGAGACCGACACCGCGCCCCCAGCGCCGACACGTCGGAGCGCGGCGCCGAAGGCCGCGGCGAAGCCGGCCCGCGTGCGGCCCGAACCCGCACGACCTGCGTCCGGAGCAGAGCCGGCACCAGCCGCGTCGGCCCCCGATGCGTCCGTCGAGGCCGACCAACCGGCGTCGCTCGGCGTCGAGCCCGGGCCGCCGGCGTCTGCCGACGTCGAGCCTGCCCTCGACACCGCGGCAACCGACCCGGCAACCGACCCCGCGCCCGCCCGCACCGATGCGGCCGATCCGGCCGATCCGGCCGATGCCCCATCGGGCGGTATCGCACCCGCTGAGGTCGTCGCCGTGGTCGAGGCGTCGAAACCGGATCGGTCCCATGCGCCCGCCGACGTCCCCGTCCACGCCGACGACGTCGCCGCCGCCTTCGCCGGCTCCGGTGCCCGCCTCACGGTCGTGCCCGGCGACGACGACCCATCGAAGACATTCACCGTCGAACCCGACGGCCAGACCGCCCTGTGGGCCGAGAGCCAGCGCGACGATCACGAGCCCAGCGACGAGACCCCGCTGCTCAAGCGGGCGTTCCGCGTCGTACGCGAGGACTGACCAACCCAGGGCGCTGCCCGGCGGACCGGACAGTGCCGGCGCCGGGACTACGATCATCGCCATGAGTTCGTCCAACGCCGGAGATGGCGGCGTCACCACCGAAGTCCGTGGGCACATCCTGCTGATGGGGCTCGACCGTCCGGCCAAGTACAACGGCGTGACGCCCGAGATGATGGATCAGCTCATCGACGCGTACACGCGCCTCGAGACCGACCCCGACCTGTGGGTCGGGGTGCTCTTCGGTCACGGCGATCACTTCACCGCAGGTCTCGATCTGCCGCGATGGACCGAGCGCATGGCTGCCAACCAACGACGCGAGGACGACGGCGATCGGGTCGATCCCGCCGGCCTCGGCCGCAGTTGCACCAAGCCCATCGTCACCGCCGTCCATGGCATCACCTTCACCTTCGGCATCGAGGTCGCGCTCGCCGGCGACATCGTCATCGCCGCCGACAACTGCCGCTTCTCCCAACTCGAGCCCGCACGCGGTATCCATGCCACCGGCGGCGCCACCTTCCGTTTCGTCGAGCGAGGCGGGTGGGGCAACGCCATGTACCACCTGCTGACCGCCGACGAGTTCGACGCCACCGAGGCGCACCGCATCGGCCTGGTACAGGAGGTCGTGCCCGCCGGAACGCAGCTCGACCGGTCCATCGAGATCGCCGAACGCATCGCCTCCATGGCCCCGCTCGCGGTCCAGGCGACGAAGGCCTCGGCACGCCGTTGGCTCGACGAAGGAGTCGAGGCCTGCGTCCGTGCCCTCGGCCCCACCCAGGCGCAGCTGATCGCATCGGACGACGCCGCCGAGGGCGTGGCATCGTTCGTGGAACGCCGCAGCGCAGTGTTCACCGGTCGCTGATCGTCGAAGACCCATGGCGGACACCCCCGAGCCGGTCCGACCGGCGCACGCCCGCAACGTGCCCGTGGACGAATCCCGGCCCGTCTGGCTGTTGGCGCTCATCGCTGTCGTGGCGGTGGCGGCGGTCGGCGTAGGTGCCTACGTGTCGCTGCGCGACGGCGACCCCGTCGACACCGCCGTCGGCGACGCCGCCGAAGATGGCAGCGGTGGCGGTGGCGAGGGCATCGACGCCGGCGAGTCGGTCGCCGAGGCCACTGCGACCCCAGCGCCCACCGCGACCGCCGCACCCGAGCCCACCCCGACGCCCACGCCCTTCCCCGGGTTCGTCGACCCCGCCTCGGTGGGTGGTCCCTACGGCGATGCCGTCGAAGGTCTGTTGACCTTCCGCGGCAATCCGACGCGCACCTACTACGGCAGTGGGCCCGTACCGTCCTCGCCGGCCCTGCGATGGTCGTACCCTCCGGGCGGCGGGCTCTGCGGCTTGTCGACGGTGGGGGGAGCGACCACCCAGTGGTGCGGGACGGGCTGGACCGGCCAGCCGGCCGTGTTCGAGCGCGACGGACGCACCTGGGCGGTTTTCGGGGCCTACGACCACGACGTCCACTTCCTCGACGCCGACACCGGCGAGCAGATCCTGCCGCCGTACCCCACCAACGACATCATCAAGGGCAGCGTCACCATCGACCCCGATGGCTACCCCCTCGTGTACTCGGGATCGCGAGACGACTTCTTCCACGTGATCGCCATCGACCGCGACCAACCGGAGGCGCTCTGGCGCCTCGATGGCAACGACATCGAGGGGGGCCTCTGGAACAACGACTGGGACGGCTCGGCGCTGGTGCTCGACGACTACCTGTTCCAGGGTGGTGAGAACTCGATCTTCTACGTCGTCAAGCTCAACCGGGGCTACGACGACGCAGGCCTCGTCACCGTCGATCCCGAGGTGGTGTTCACCGCACCGGGCTACGACCAGGATCTGTTGTCAGCGGTCGGCCAGAACGTCTCGATCGAGAACTCCGTCGCGGTCAGCGGCAACACCGTCTACTTCTCCAACTCCGGCGGACTCGTCCAGGGATGGCGCGTCGGCGGACTCGAACGCGGCCGCGAGCCGAGGCAGGTGTTCCGCTACTGGGTCGGCGACGACGTCGACGCCTCCATCGTCATCGACGACGAGGGCTTCCTCTACGTCGGGGTCGAGTACGAGCGCGGCAACAGCCGTTCCCTCGAGGTCGGCCAGCTCGTCAAGCTGGACCCTCGCAAGAAGAACGATCCGTTGGTGTGGTCGGTGTTCGACAACGGCAGCCTGCCGGCAGGCATCTGGGCCACCCCTGCACTGCATGAGGACCTGGTCATCGCTCCCACCGACTCGGGGCGGGTGCTCGGCGTGGACCGCGCCACCGGCGAGATCCGCTGGGAGTTCCGCCTGCCCGGCCCCCTGTGGAGCTCGCCGGTCGTCGTCGACGACGTCTTGCTCCAAGGCGACTGCAACGGTGGCCTCCACGCCTACGACGTCAGCGACACCAGCGTCGAGCCCACGCCGCTGTGGACCGTGTCGCTGACGGGCTGCATCGAATCGACCCCCGCAGTGTGGGGCGGGCGGATCATCTACGGCACCCGCGCCGGCCAAGTGCACATGCTGGCCGATTGACGGCCGCCGGCATGCGTCGGTGCCGAGCGTTCGGGATCGCCGTTCAATACGATCGGGCCCGTGCTGCTCGCCGCCCGTGAGATCCTCCGTTCGAAGCTGCGGTTCTCGTTGCTGAGCGGGGCCGTGGGGCTCCTGGTGTTCCTCATCCTGTTCCAGCAGGCACTACTCGGCGGACTGATCAACGATTTCATCGGCGCGATCGAGAACCAGGACAGCCCCATCCTCGTCTTCGACGATCAGGCACGCAGCAACGTCGAGGGCAGCTTCGTGCGGCCCGACCAGGTCGCCGCCATCGGCGAGGTCGACGGGGTCGCGGCATCAGCACCCATCGGGCAGGCCACCTACACCGTCGACGCCGGCGACGAGATCACCGACGCCGTGCTCTTCGGCTACACACTCGGTGGCCTCGGCGCACCGACCTCGCTGACCGAGGGCCGCCTCCCCGAAGGTCCCGACGAGGCAGTTGCCTCGTCGGCCGACGCTGACGACGGGTTCGGGATCGGCGAGGTGGTCCGCATCCTGGGCGCCGGCGGAACTCCCGGACCCGAGGTCACCGTCGTCGGGTTGGGCGACAACCTCCGCTGGAGCGTCGCCCCCACGCTGTTCGTCTCCTACGACACCTACGAGCGAGCCCAACAGGCCGTCAACCCGGCCGCCGAGGTTGTCTTCGCATCGCTCGTCGCGGTCCAGCCGGCCGACGGCGTCGAGCTCGGGGACCTCACCGATCGGATCGACGCCGAGGTCGCAGGAGTCGAAGCGCTCACGAACACCGAGGCGATCGACGACAACCCCGGTGTCCAAGGCGTCAACCAGTCGTTCCAGATCATCCTGGCCCTGGCGTTCCTGGTCGTCACGCTGGTCATCGGGTTCTTCTTCCTGATCCTCACCGTGCAGAAGACCGGGGCGCTCACCCTCCTGCGGGCCATCGGTGCGCCCACGAGCTACCTCATCAAGAACCTGCTGGTGCAGATCCTGCTCGTCCTCGGTGGGGGCGCCGTCATCGGCATCGCGCTGACCGCGCTGGTGGTCTACGGCGCACCGCCGGGCGGCGTGACGGTCGCCATCGAGCCGGCAACCGTGCTGCAGACGATGGTGGGGTTGGTGGTCCTGTCGCTGCTCGGGGGCATCGCGTCGATCCGCCGGGTGACCCGTGTCGACCCCATCAGCGCCACCACCACCGTGGGGGCGGCACGATGAGGTTGGCGCTTCGTGAGCTGTTTCGACGGCCCGGCCGGTTCTCCGTCGTCGGGGGTGCGCTCACCCTGCTCGTGTTGTTGCTGCTGTTCCTCGGCGGGCTGCTCGACGGCCTCTTCCTGGGGTCGACCGGCGCGATCCGGGCAAACGAGGGCGACGCCGTGGTCTTCTCCGACGACGCTCGCGAGTCGTTCCTGCGGTCGTCGATCGATGCCCAGCTCGAAGACGAGATCCGCAACGTCGAGGGGGTCGCCGAGGTCAGCGGCATCGGCTTCACCCTGCTCGGTGTCGAGATCCCCGGCGAATCCGAGATCGCCGACGGGGCGATCGCCGGCTACGAGATCGCCTCCGACGTGCTTCCCGACCCACCGGCGCCGGGGGAGGCCTACGCCGATGACCGGCTCGAATCGTTGGGCGCAGAGGTCGGCGACACGCTGCTGGTCGGCCCGGCGCAGACACCGGTCGAGATCATCGGATGGGTGTCGGACACCAACTATCTGGGCCAGAACGGCATCTGGGTCGAGCCCGGCACCTGGCGGGCCATCCAGAACGAGAACCGACCCGACGCTGTCGTCGCCGACGGCGAGTTCCAGGTGGTGTTCGTCCGAGCCGCCGATGGGGTCGACGCTGCCGAACTGCGCGAGCGCATCGACGCCGCCACGGGTCGCACCGTCAGCCTCAGCGAGGACGAGGCGGTGCAGGCCATTCCGGGTGTGCCCGAGCAGAACTCGACCTTCACGGCGGTCATCTACGTGACGTTGTTCGTGGTCGGCCTGGTGGTCGCCCTGTTCTTCGCGCTCCTCACCCTCGAACGCGTGGGTCTGTACGCCGTGCTCAAGGCGGTCGGGGCCAAGAACCGGACGCTGGTCATCGGGCTGATCGTGCAGGCGGTGGTGGTGGCACTCGGTGCTTTCGCGATCGGCGCGTTCCTCACGTTTCTCCTCGCGCAGGCGATCCCGCCCCAGGTCCCGGTGCAATTCGAGTTGGGTCGCGCTCTGTTCATCCTGATCGCCGTGGCGATCACGGCGATCCTCGGCGGCCTGGTGTCGCTGCGCCGCATCATCCGTGTCGACCCCGCCAGTGCCATCGGCACCGGTGTCTGACCCCGAACCCGAGGTTTCCCATGGCTGCCCTGGAACTCGCCGACGTCCGCAAGGTGTATCGCTCCGGCGACGACGAGGTCGTCGCGCTCGATCACGCGACGTTGACGGTGGGTGACGACGAGATCGTCGCGCTGGTGGGGCCGTCGGGGTCGGGCAAGACGACGTTGCTGTCGATCGCCGGTGGGCTGTTGACCCCGACGGAGGGCACGGTGACGGTGGCCGGTAAGGAGATCTCGGGCTATACGGCCAAACAGCTGACGGCGTTCCGCGGGTCGAGCGTCGGGTTCGTGTTCCAGGCGGTCAACCTGGTGCCGTTCCTTACGGCCAGGGAGAACCTGCTGATCGTGTCGGAGATGAACGGCAAGCTCGACGGCGCCGCGAAGAAGCGGGCGGCGTCGCTGTTGGAGGAGCTGGGGTTGGGGCACCGGACCAAGAATCTGCCGGGCCAGCTGTCGGGCGGCGAGCGTCAACGGGTGGCGATCGGCCGGGCGCTGATGAACGAACCGGCCCTGGTGCTGTTCGACGAGCCGACCTCCGCGCTCGACACCGAACTGGGCGAACAGGTGATGGAGCTGATCCGCGCCGAGGTGAAGGGTCGGGGGGTGGCTGCGGTGATCGTCACCCACGACACCCGCATGACCGACTACGCCGACCGCACGGTGAAGATCCTCGACGGCAGGTTGGCCGCCTGACGCAGGCCCTGGCGGCCCCCGACCAGCCCCGAGACCCGAGGCCATGGGTTCTGGCGCCGAGAATTGTTGCTGGGGCGACGCGTTTCGGCGCCAGTCGACATGGCCATGGGTTCTGGCGCCGAGAATTGCTGCTGGGGCGACGCGTTTCGGCGCCAGTCGGCATGGCCATGGGTTCTGGCGCCGAGAATTGCTGCCAGGACGACGCGTTTCGGCGCCGGAACGATGACGTGGTCGGCTCAGCGGTACCCGGCTCGACGGTCCGGGCTCAGTGGTCCCGGGGGATCACGATCACCGCTTCGTCGGGGCCGAGTTCGCCGGCATCTGCCGTCGACGAGCCCTGCGCCGCCCGGTCGCCACCGACGAGCGACGAGAGCAACACCTCTCCCGTCAGGTCCATCGATCGGGGCTCCGACGTGAAGTTCACCGCCACCACCACGCGATCTTCGCCGTTGGTGCGCTCCCATGCGACGACGCCCTCGGGGCTCTCGAGCAGGCGCTGCGCGCCACGGTGCAGTGCCGGGGTCCGACGACGCAGCGCCAACAACGACCGGTAGAGGTGCAGGGTCGAGCCCGGGTCCTCCCGCTGGGCCTCGACCGACAGCGCTGCCGCGTCCTCGACGAACGGCAGCCACGGATCCGCGCCCCATCCGTGGCCTGCGTCGATCGTCCATGGAACGGGCGCCCGGCAGCCGTCGCGCCCGCCGGGGTCGACCACTCGATCGGCTGGGATCTCCGCGTCGGGCAGACCCAGCTCCTCGCCGGCATACAGGTACGGCGTGCCTCGCTGCGTCAGCAGGAACACCGCGCCCGCACGCGCCCGGGCCTCGCTGCCCCAACGGGTGCGCTGGCGGACGACGTCGTGGTTGCCGAGCACCCAGGTCGGCCAGGTGCCGTCGTCGTACTCGGCCTCGACCTCGACGATGCGCCGGCGGAACTCCTCGGCGGTCCAGCGCGAATACGTCGGCCGGAAGTCGAATACCAGCGTCAGTTCGTCGTCGTCGCCGTGATAGCTGCGGACCTGACCGGGCCCGAAGAGGTTGACCTCGCCCACCATCATCGGTCGGTGTGCGTAGGAGTCGAGCAGCGAACGGATCCGGCGCAGGTGCTCATGGGTCGAGTGGTGGTCGTTGCTGATGATCGGCGTCCCCGCCGTGGCCAGGTCGGGTAGCGAGGGGTCCTTGCCGATGAGGTGCACGACGTCGGCGCGGAAGCCGTCGATGCCCCGGTCGAGCCAGAAGCGCAGCGTGTCGAGCATCGCTGCCTGCACCTCGGGGTTCGCCCAGTTGAGATCGGGCTGCTCGGGCAGGAACAGGTGCAGGTAGTACTGGCCCGTCGCCTCGTCGAACGTCCACGCCGGCCCGATGTCCCAGCACGCATCCCAGTTGTTGGGCCGGCCTCCGTCAGGCGCCGGGTCGCGCCACACGTACCAGTCGCGTTTGGCCGCGTCGCGGCGCGAGCGGGCGTCGACGAACCACGGGTGCCTGTCCGAGGTGTGATTGGGTACCCAGTCGAGCGTGACGCGCATGCCGATGTCATGGGCATCGGCGACGAGGGCATCGAGTTCGGCGAGGTCGCCGAAGACGGGGTCGACGTCGCAGTAGTCGGCGACGTCGTAGCCGAAGTCGGCCATCGGTGACGGGTAGATGGGCGACAGCCACAGCGCATCGACGCCCAGCCAGGCGAGGTGGCTCAGCCGGCTGCGGATGCCCGCCAGGTCGCCGATGCCGTCGCCGTTCGCGTCGGCGAACGACCGGGGATAGATCTGGTAGAAGACGGCGGTCTCCCACCATCGGTCTCGGTCGTTCACGAGGGTCGGCCTCTCTTGTTCGGCGGTCGGACTCCGATGCTGCAACGGTCCTGCACACGTCCGACCGTGTGCAGGATCTTCCCGGATCACCGGGACGAGGGGAGCGGTGGTGTCGTGTTTCGGTGTCGGTGGGGGCGGTGGGGCGGTGGAACGGTGGCGGTCAGTCGGTGCGGTCGGCGAGGAACGGGAAGCGGGTGCGGACGTCGGCGACGGCGGCGGGGTCGATGTCGCACACCAGCACGATCTCGGTGTTCTCCGGGGCCTCGGCGACGACCTGGCCCAGGGGGTCGATGACGGCGCTGTCGCCGGTGTAGGCGATGCCGTCGCCCTCGCCGACGCGGTTGACGCCCACCACCCATGCCTGGTTCTCGATGGCCCGGGCCCGCAGCAGCGCCCGCCAGTGCTCGCGCCGGGCCGCCGGCCAGTTGGCGACGACCAGGTAGGCGTCGGTGTCGGGTGCCAGGCGCCAGAAGTCGGGTGCGAAGCGCAGGTCGAAGCACACGAACAGGCTGATCCGGACGCCGCCGAGCTCGATGGTCGTGGTGCTCGATCCGGCGGCGAAGTGCCGGTCCTCGCCGGCGAAGGTGAAGCGGTGCATCTTGGCGTACCGGTCGATCGAGCCGTCGGGCCCGGCGACCACGAGCGTGTTGCAGGGCCGGTCGTCGCCGTCGCCCAGGATCGGCACCGACCCGCACACGTGGGCGCCGGTCCTGGCCGCCTGGTCGACGAGGAAGGCCGTGCTGGGTCCCTCGACCGGCTCGGCCGTGTGCGCAGTGCTCATCGAGAACCCCACGGCGAACATCTCGGTCAGCGCAATGAGCTGGGCGCCCCGCTCGGCGGCTTCGTCGATGAGGGGGACGACGTGGGCCATGGTGGCGGCGCGGTCCTCCCACACGATGTCGTGCTGCACGGCAGCCACGGTGAGCGTCACGGACGGGGCTCCAGGGTGGCGAGCCGCTCGACGGCGGCGTCGAGGACCGACAGCTGCTTGCAGAACGTGAACCGGATGAGATGCGCGCCGGCTGTCTCGTCGTCGTAGAAGACGACGTTGGGTACTGCGACGACTCCGCACCGTTCGGGCAGCTCGAGGCAGAACTGCCGGCCGTCGTCGGTCCCGAAGGGTGTGATGTCGGCGGTGACGAAGTACGTGCCCTGGGGCCAGTACGTCACGAACCCCGCAGCTTCGAGGCCACAGCACAGCCGCTCGCGCTTGGTGGCCATGTCGGCCAGGAAGTCGTCGTAGTAGGAGCGGGGCAGCTCGAGCGCTGCGGCGATGGCGTACTGGAACGGTGCTCCGTTGACGTAGGTGAGGTACTGCTTGGCGGTGCGGGCCGCGGCGAGCAGCGCGGGCGGTGCGCAGATCCAGCCGATCTTCCAACCCGTGTAGGAGAACGTCTTGCCGGCCGAGCTGATGACCACGGTGCGCTCCCGCATTCCCGGGAGCGTTGCCAGCGGCACGTGGGCCCCTTCGAACACGAGGTGCTCGTAGACCTCGTCGGTGATGGCGATGAGGTCGTGTTCGATGCACAGCTCTGCGATACAGGTGAGCTCGTCGACCGAGAAGACCTTGCCGGTCGGGTTGTGCGGGCTGTTGACCAGGATCGCCTTCGTGGCGGGGCCGATGGCTGCCCGGAGCTCGTCGGGATCGAACGAGTAGTCCGGGGCGCGCAGGGTGACGACCCGACGGCAGGCGCCGCTCATGGCGATGGTGGCGGCGTAGGAGTCGTAGTACGGCTCGAAGGTCACGACCTCGTCGCCCGTCCCGCAGATGGCCAGCAGCGTTCCGGCGATGGCCTCGGTGGCGCCGGCCGTGATGAGCACCTCGGTGTCGGGGTCGTAGTCGAGGCCGTAGAAGTCGTGTTGGTGACGGGCCACCGCACGGCGGAGTTCGGGGATGCCCGGGCCGGGCGGATACTGGTTGTGCCCGGCGCGGATGGCGGCGATGGCCGCTTCGGCGATCTCGGGAGGGCCATCGGTGTCGGGGAAGCCCTGCCCGAGGTTGATGGCGCCGGTGCGGACCGCCAGCGCCGACATCTCGGCGAAGATCGTCTCGCCGAACTCGCGCAGGCTCTCCTTGACGTAGGGATCGCCGGGATGATGCATCCGGGCAACGGTACCGCCGCAGCCGCGCCGCTTGCCGCAGTCAGGGACCAGCGGGATCGAACGGGTCGGTGCCACGGGAGCAGCCGTCGCACCATCACTCCCGGGTACCGGCCAAGATGGCGACGTGGACGCAGGCGGTCTCGACGAGGGCGACGAGGGTGACATGGATGTCGGCGCGCTCGCGATCGACATCGGCGGCACGAAGGTGGCCGCGGGTGTCGTGACCCGCAGCGGACTCGTCGTCGCCCGCCGGCAGCAACCCACCGACCAACGCTCGGCCGATGCGCTCTACCGCCAGGTCGTCGAGCTCGCGTCGGGGGCGCTCGAGGAGGCGCAGCGCCCGCGAACTTCGCGCCCCGATGGCGCCGGCGGCACGCCGGCGGTCGAGATGGCCGGGTGTCGTGTGGTGGTCTGCGGTGTCGGGTGCGGCGGGCCGGCGCGTGACGGTCATCGCCTGATGTCGCCGCTGAACATCCCGGTCTGGCGGGATTTCCCTCTCCGAGACCGTCTGCGGGACGATCTCGGTCGTCCGGTCCACGTCGACAACGACGCCAAGGCCTTCACCCGTGCCGAGGGTTGGCTGGGGGCCGCGGCCGGGGTCGACGACTACCTGGCGATGGTCGTGTCCACCGGCGTGGGTGGCGGCATCGTGTCGAACGGGCGCCTGCTCGAGGGAGCGGACGGCAACGCCGGCCATGTGGGCCATCTGTTCGTCGATCCCGATGGCGGGCCCGATGCGCTCGGTGTGCGCGGCCTGTTGGAGGGCTCGGCGTCGGGGACCGGTATCGCTCGTACGACGGGCCGGCCGGCTGCCGAGGCCGACCTCGCCACGCGGCGCCGGACCGGGGTGCTCGTCGGGCGGGCAGTGGCCGGCGTCGCCAACCTGTTGGACCTGCGCCTCGCCGTGGTCGGAGGCTCGGTCGCGCTGGGTTTCGGGGCCGACTTCTTCGACGCAGCCCAGCAGACGCTGGACGAGTTGTGCCGCCTCGACCACTCCCGCGGCGCCCGCATCGTCCCGGCGGGCCTCGGCGCCGATGCGCCGCTGATCGGCGCCGCCGCCGTGGGATTCGTCGGCGCCGGTGTCGAACTCAGGACCCGCTGAGCTCGGCGCTCCCTGCGCCGCCGGGCAGGCCGTCGCGCCAGTCCTCCGGGTACAGCGGTGCGCCGAGGGCGATGCGGTGGTCGACCTGGTCGCGATCGAAATTGAGGTTGAAGTGACCGTCGAGGGTCAACACGTCGTGGCGCTCGGCGAGGAACCGGTCGCGGTCCTCGACGTTCCAGGAATCGGGATCGATGGCAGGGCCGTTGCTGCGGAACGTCGCGAGCGGGTCGTAGACGAACCGGAGCCGCTCGATGTCGGCCCGCACGGCAGCGTCGATCATCGCGTAGGGCGACGCGTAGGGGCCGTCGACGCCGCCGACGGAGCGCAGCACGTCGGTGCGCCATGCGCAGACGAGCGGGTGCACGAGGCTGACGTTGCGGATGCTGACCGTCGAGGCCAGGTACCCGGGGTCGGCCATGTCGTAGCCGGACCAGACCGCGATCGGCGCGGCGTCCGGGCGGCGCACGAGGCCGGCATGGCGGAGCCAACCCCCGTCACTGATCACCCGTCCGCAGGTGGCGACCACTCCGGGCATGCCCAGCCACGCACACAGCTCGTCGATGGCGTCGGGGTCGGTCTCGGTGACGTCGGCGCCGAGCACGACGAAGTGGTCGGCGGTGCTGTCCGCCAGCGCTACCGCGACGACGTCGCGGTAGCGGTCGGGGTCCTCGACACGCACGACGGTGCGGGACGCGGTCGAGCCCGGCAGCTGGATCCGGTAGTGACCGCGCCAGATGTCGGGTATCTCATCGACGGTGCCGGCGATCCCGCGACGCTCGAGCGCAGCCGCCACCGCAGCCTTCCCGGTCTCGAAGATGTGCGGCTTCTCCTCCGGTAGCAGAGCCATCGAGCCCTCGTGCTGGCGCCAGTGGTAGAGCACCCTGGGGATGTGGCGCACGTACGGCGTGGTCTCGACGGCACGGAGGACGAGGTCGAGGTCCTGGGAGCCCTCGAACTCGCGCCGGTAGCCGCCGAGGCGCTCGACCAGCGTGCGGCGATACACCATCAGGTGGAACATGTAGTTGCCGCCCAACAGCGTCTCGGGTGCCCACCCGGGCTTGAAGGTCGGTGCGGCCCGGTAGTTGTCGGTGTCGAGGAGATCACGATCGCTGTACACCAGGTCCAGGCCCGGCTCGGCGCAGATGGCCCGACCCATGTGGAAGATCGCATCGGGGGCCAGGCGGTCGTCGTGGTCGAGGAAGGCCACATAGGCGCCGTTGGCCATGGCAAGGGCCCGGTTGGTGGCGTCGCAGATGCCCAGGTTGGTGTCGCTGCGTTCGATGCAGATGCGCGGGTCGAGCGTGCGCAGCCGGTCGAGCTCCGCCAGGGTGTCGGGCGCGGAGGACGCATCGTCGACGATGCACAGCTCCCAGTGGGGGTCGCTCTGCACCATCACGCTGTACACGGCCTCGCGCAGGAACTCGACCGGCGTGTCGTGCACAGGGGTGAGGATGCTGATGACGACCGGTGGCGTCGTGCTCGCCGCGACCTCGTCGCGCTGGCGCCACCATTCGGCGAGGGTGACGAAACCGTGATGCATGCACCACGCCTGGTAGTCGAGGCCGACGGCCACGGCCCAGCGCCGCAGTTGCTCCTCGCTGGGGGCGACGGTGACGGCGCCGGTGTCGGCAACGTCCAATCGCTCGCGCAGAGGCGACGGTGCGCGCAACGCCGCGTCGGCCGTCCGCCGCAGCACTTCGCGCCGCACAGCTTTCACGGCTCGACCGGCTTCACGCCGCCCCGGGATCTGCATGGCGGAGATTGTGGCCGAAACGTGAACGGGGAGCGAAAGATGGCGGTGTCGATGACAGATGTGTTGTTGGCCGCAGGCGCGGGCCGGTCGTCAGTCGTCTGCCCTGCGGTCGCGCAGGAAGGCCTCGAGTTCGGCGGCGATGTCGTCGCCGGTGGGGAGGATCTCGGAGCGATCGACCTCGGTCTCGAGGCGTTGCACGTAGGCGGTGAGCTCGGCGTCGTCGCCGACGACGGCATCGATGCGGCGCCGCCAGTCGTCGGCTGCGTAGTCGAGGGCGCTGTGTTCGGTGACGATGCCGGTGATGAGTTCGAGGCGGGCCAGCAGGGATCGGGTGGCCTCGGGATTGGGCGGGTTGGGGACGTAGTGCGGCACCGACACGCGCAGCGACACCACCGGCATACCGGCATCGTCGAGGCGGGTGTGCAGTGCCCCGACCAGGCCGGTGGGGCCCTCGTAGCTGGGACGTCCGAGCCCGAGCCGATCGGCGACAGCCTCGTCTGCGGCGCTGCCGACCACACCGAGGGCACGGGTGTGGGGTGCCAGCCCCACCATCGCTCCCAGGGTGATGACCATCTCGGCGCCGGTGGTCTGTGCCAGTTCCAGCAATGCGTCGGCGAAGGTGCGCCACCGCAGATGCGGCTCGACCCCACGGACCAGCACCAGGTCGTGGGCGCCGTCCTCGACGACTGCGGCGTGCGCAGTGGTGACCGGCCAGTCGATGACCCGGCGGCCGTCGTCGGCGAGGCGCACGACGGGCCGGGCCTGGGTGAAGTCGAAGAACACCTCGGGGTCGATGTCGGCGACCGGTTGGGCGTCGTAGTGGCGCACCAGGTGGTCGACAGCGGCGGTCGCAGCCCCGGCTGCATCGAAGAGCCCCTCGAGTGCCACGATGACCAGAGGCCGTCGCAGGTCGACGGGTCGCTGCCAACGAAGCTCGGTCATGGCCACAGCTTCGCACATGGACCGAGGTAGCCTCGGCCGCCATGTCGTCCCCGCCGGTCCCGACGATAACGCCGCACGGTGCCGGCCACCGGCGGCCCCGGTGGTCGGTCATGATCCCGACCCACCAGTGCGCGGCCTATCTCGGTCCGTGCCTCGAGAGCGTCCTGGGCCAACTCGGCGACACGGGATTCGCGGCCGACGACCTCGAGATCGTCGTCGTCGACGACTGCTCCGACGACGCACCCGAGGGTGTGGTCGACACGATCGGCGGCGGCCTGGTCCGGTTCGTGCGAAACGAACGCAACCTCGGCGCCATCGGCAACTTCAACGCCTGCCTCGAGGCGGCGACCGGCGAGCTCGTCCACCTCCTCCATGGCGACGACCTCTCGGCGCCGGGGTTCTACGCCGCTGCGTCACAGGTCTTCGACGATCACCCCGAGGTGGCCACCTTCGTCGCCCGCACGACCTACATCGACGAGCACGGCGTCGCGGCCGAGACGACACGCAGCGAGCGGACCGGCTCGGGGATCTGGGACGACGCTCTCGCCGTTCTGGCGGTGTCGAACCGGGTGCGCCCGCCCGGGGTCGCCGTGCGGCGTTCGGCGCTCGAGGCCGTCGGCGGCTTCCGTACCGACCTTCCCCACGCCGCCGACTGGGAGATGTGGGCCCGCCTGGCGGCGTACGGCCTGATGTGGTTCGAGGACCGCTCGCTGGCCCGGTACCGCCGCCATTCGGCGTCCGACACCGCCGGCCGGGTGCTGTCGGGCGACAACATCGCCGAACGCCTGCGCTGCATCGACCTCATCGCCGGCCACGTCATCGCCGAGAACCGGCCACCGCTGGTGCGCCGGGCCCGCGCGTACTCGGCGCTCTTCGCAGCGCGTACTGCGCTGGGGTTGGTGCGCAGCGGACACCTGCGTGGTGCCGCCAATCAGGCCCGTGCCGCGGCGCTCAGCCTCGCAGCGGCCGTCCGCTCGGCCTCCTGACCCGCCGCTGTCATCTCTGCCGGGGGCGATCGCAGCACGACGGCGGCGATGGCAGGACTCGGCCGTCGACGGGTCCGAGACGTCAGGGTCCCTCGGGGAACATCGCTTCCCACTCGGCCCGCCACGCGCCGGGCCCGGTGGGCGCGGCGGCCAGGACGGTCTCGTTGGGTGCGAGGTTGCGCATGGCGGTGGTGAACCGCTTGAAGAGATCGCGCTCGATGTCGCCGTCGTAGGTGTAGCGCCAGGTGGCACCGTCGGCTTCGCGGACCTGGTAGCTGGCGAGCCGGGCGATGTCGATGATGCGCAGCGACCCGGGGGCGTAGGGCTGATCGTCGACGTCGGTGGGCCCCGACCGCAGCCGCTGCGCCAGCACGCTGGAGAGCTGGGTTGCCTTGGCGCTGCGCGTGGCGAGCTTGCGGGCCGGCCCCATGCGAGGCGGCTGTTCGGCACGACGCGTCGGCTTGTCGTTGTCGACCCGGACCGGGCCGTGTTCGGCGACGATGGACACACATCGCTTCAGCGCGTCGGGCGTGGTGGTGAAGCAGGCGTCCGGTCCGGACTCGAAGTCGTCGATGGCCGCCAGCATCAGCGCACACGAGTGGTAGCGCGACATGACGAGATCGCGCACGAAGGTCTTGGTGAACGATCGCCGGAACGCATTCCAGTCGCCGATGCCGTGGATGGTGGCCATGGTCAGCCGGTTACGGACCTCGAAGTACAGCTGCCAGCCGCCGAGCTTCAGGTAGAAGGGTTCGTGCCAGACGGCGATGCCGGGCACCGCAACGGTGCGTGATCCCTGGCGGGACAGGCGGATGCCGTACTCGATGTCGTCGCCACGGATGAAACACGGCATGGGGAGACCATGGCGGTCGAGGAGTTCGGTGCTGAGCGCGAAGAACCACCAACCGTTGTAGTCGCAGGTACGGGCCTGGAGGAACGGTTCGAGCGCGCCGTCGTCGCCGAGCACGAGCCCGTGGTTGACCGGCCGGGGTTCGAGCGTGCCGGCGTGGATGTCGGCACCGGACTCGTAGAGCGTCGTGGGCCGGTCGAGGTTGAGCATGTGCCCGCCGACGGCGACGTCGTCGTGTGCGAACGACAGGAACGCCCGGGCCCGTAGCAAGGAATCGGGGTCGATACGGATGTCGTCGTCGAGGACCACGACGTGGCTCAGCCCATCGGACCGCAGGGTCTCGAGCATCCCTCGGGTGAAGCCGCCGCAGCCGCCCAGGTTGTCCTGTTCGACGATGACGACCTTGTCGGCGAACGCGTCGGGCCACTGCCCCCCGCCGAGCGACTGGAGATCGAACGGGTTGCCCTGGTTCACCACGGTGAAGCGAGCGATCCGCTCGAAGACCCGGGGAGAACGTGCCAGGTCCGTGAGCACCTGGGACAGGTAGTCCTCGCGGTTGAAGGTGCAGAACACGACGTTGAGCGCGACGTCGCGGACCGGGGCTGCATCGGTGTGCCAGCCCGCGTCTGCGAGTTCGACCGTCGATTCGGTGTCGAGGACGAACCACACGCGGCCCGGCCCGCCGCCTGCGAGTTCGGTCGACAGCTCGACCCGCACCTCGGTGGGTTCGGTGGTTTCGAGGCGGCGGCGTTCGACGACATGGAGCTCGCCGTCGTCGGTCTGGCGATGGACGGTCAGGGTGGCCGAGCCGTGCACGGTCATCTTCAGCGCGTAGTTCCGCAGGGCGCCGAAGTGATGCCAGTAGCTCTCGAAGAAGGCGCTGAGGTAGCGGTCGAAGGTCAGCCTGGTGTCTGCCGGGATGATGATCGAACCCGGTCGCGAACCGCGTTCGATGGGGGCGCCGGCACGGTGGCGGTGACGTGACATCGAGATGGCCACGACCTCGCGCTCGGGAAGGAGGTCGATCGACTGGAGGAGCATGGGCGAAGGGGGGATCGGGGGCAGGACAGCCGACCGTCGGGGGACGGTCGTCGGCGATGTGGCCGGGGCGGACTCTATCTCGCCAGCCGGGCTCGAACCCTTCGGACGAGGCTGCTTCCGGTGCGGCGGAGGATGCCGATGGGCCCCTCGGCACCGTGATCGGTGTCCGTCCCGAGGTGCCTCGCGGCATGGGTGCCCTGTGGTGCCGCGTCGGTGTCGACGAGCCGTTCGAGCGCCAGCGGTGCGAAGCGGGCGTTGGCGTCGATGTCGCGCGTCGACCCCTTGGGGGCGACGAGCATCTCGTCGAGGTCGTCGAAGAGCGGGGTGGTCCGCCCGAGCAGCTCGTCGAGTTCGGCGCTCATCTCGACGCACCGGGCGTGGAGGCGTTTGCGGGCTGCGGGCGTGAGGAACTCGATGCGGAGGTCGCGCAGTTCCGGCTCCTCGGCGAGTTGTTGCAGGATGCGCCGGAACCGATTGTCGACCGGTGGTGTGGGGCGCAGGTCGTTCCAGATCCGCAGGGTCTCGATGAAGACATCGGGGAAGCGGGTGTTCTCCCAGACCTCCGAGCCCGGCGGCAGGGTGACCTCGTGGCCGAAGGCGCGCAGGAGGTCGTCGGTGACGTCGCCGTCGCGGCGTTCGTAGCGATGGACGACGACATTGTCGGTGCCGAAGCGTTCGACCCATGGCCGCAACGCCATCGCGTAATCGACGTGGACCTTGTCGAAGTAGGCCTCGACCGACTCGGAGAGGTTCGCCCGGCGGGCGCTGAGCTTGACGAGCTGGTTGTACCACGACGGCAGGTGCAGATCGGGGCGTCGCAGGTGGCAGAAGATCCGCACCTGATGGTCGCCGAGCAGCTCGGCGAGCTCGTCGACGAGCCCCTCGTGGCGCCCGCCGGCCCCGAAACGCATCAGCTCCTCCGACGACAACAGCACGTCGCGGTCGCCTGCGTGGTCCACGGCGCGTTGCAGCGCTGCGGCCATCGACTCGATCGTCGGCGGGGCGGGCGACGCGTCGATGAGCTCCTGGTACCACCGGGGCACCTGGATCTCGCGTCGACGCAGCATCTCGAAGGGGAGCGCACTGTGCGACGGCAACAGCGAGCCGTTGGCGTTGTGGAGCTCGCCGAGGTCCGGGTACACGACGCCCTGCTCGGCGAGGGCTTCCCGATGGTCGGTGAACCGGCGTTGCAGAGACGTCGTCCCGGTCTTGTAGTGGCCGATGTGCACGATGATGCGCATTGACACTCCGATGACAGGGACAGGGCGGAGAGGGAAGATACCAGCTGGTACGGCGACCCAGGCTCGGTCGCGCAGGGTTCAGGGCGTCGTGCCGATGGCCCCCGCGGCGCGCAGACCTCCGCCGACGTCGGGCGCGATGGCCTCGGCGAAGGGTTGCGACAGGTGGTGACCGTCGCTGCGAACGACCTCGCCGCCGACGACGGCCGGGCAGACCGGCAGGGTCGGGCAGACCACCGGGTCCAGGTCGATGGTGGCCATCCCCAGCGTGGCGCCGGCGATGTCGCGCAGGAAGCGCTCGCTGTCGAGGCGGCCGGCCTCGTCGACGAACGCACAGTCGTCGACGGTCGTGGCGCCCGATAGGCATCGGAGGGGGTTGAACCCGCGGGCTTCGGGGACGGGCTCGACGACCACGACCTCGTAGCCATCGGAGCGCAGGCCGCGCAGGGTCTCTCGCGATGTCGCCTCCCACGGGTCGCCTTCGAGGTCGGGGTCTTCGGCGACGGGCGGCTCGCGTTCCTCGAGCCAGTAGGGGGTGTCGAGGGCACGCGAGGCCACGACCACGACGCCGGGATCGAGGGCGGGCACGACCCGCTCGTAGGCGTCGGCCCGTGCTTCGCGGCATCGGTCGATCTGGCCGCTGTTGCGATCGGCGATCAGGAGCCCCTCCTGCCACGGGCAGCTCCCCATGGTGGTGACCGACAAGGTGAGGTCGGCGTCCTCGGCGAGTGCGAGGAAGGCGGGAACGAGCGCGGCGGCGTGGCTGTCGCCGATCACATGGATGTGGGTCCCGCTGCCGGATCGGAGCAGGCAGTCCTCGGGGGTGCCGTCGACGCAGGTGTAGAGGGCGCGTTTCTCGCCTGCGGCTTCGAGATCGAGGTCGCCCGGTTCCACCGGTCCGGTCGAACGACGTGCTTGCGATCCGGTGTCGTCGGTGCCTGCCAGGGGCTCGACGTCGGGTGTGGCGGTCGGCCGGGCGGTGCTACCCGGAGGTTCGGGGGCGAGCGCGCCGATGCGATCCTCGGGAGCGAGAAGGGCCTCCTCGGCGGCGGCACCCGCTCCATCGACGGTGTCGCCGTCTCCGGTGGCAGGTGCCAGGGCCGCCAGTTCGGCCGGGCTGACGCCGCCCGCCGGGCGAGCGACCAGTGGCCCACCGTCGGTGCGCAGCATCGCCGGTGCCAACCACACCGCGGCCACGACCGAACAGGCCAGCCCGCCGGCCACCACGGTGCGGGGAACCCGGTCGAGGCGACCGCGGATCCGCAGCGGCCGTTCGACGATCTCGTGGCTCAGTGCGGCGAGCGCAGTCGAGATGACGGCAGCGCTGAGGGCCAGGGGCACGCGGCCGATCTCGAGGAGGCGGTCGGTGGCCAGGATGACCGGCCAGTGCCACAGGTACGTGCCGTAGGAGATGTCGCCGAGGTACTGCATCGCCCGTCCGGACAGCAGCCGGGCCGGTAGGCCCGCAGGCGTTGACTCGAGGCCGGCGACGATGCCGATGGACACGATGGTGGCCAGCAGCCCCCGGCTCGAGGTCGAGATACCGTCTGCGCCCGAGGACGCGAGGGCGAAGAACAGCACCAGCGCTGCGAAGCCCATGACCGAGCCCGTCGCAGCCGGCGCGACGAAGGGGCGTCTGCGAGCACGCAGCCAGGCAGCGAATGCGGCGCCGGCGAGCGGTTGGTACACGCGGGCGTCGGTGCCGTAGTAGGCGTGCATCGCGTCGTCGAGGGTGAACTGACGCATCAACGATGCCCCGAGGGGGATCAGCAGCAGGATCGGCAGCAGCGATGGTCGCCTGCGGGAGAGAGCGACCGCTCCGACGAGGAGAACGGGGAAGACGAAGTAGTACTGCTCCTCGACCGACAGCGACCAGAAGTGCAGGAAGGGCGACTCGTTGCCATCGGCGGCGAAGTAGTCGCTGGCCTCGGCCACGAAGTGCCAGTTGGCGAAGTAGAGGAGCGCGGCCCGTGCGTCGCCGACCAGTTCGGCACGTTCCAGCGGCGAGGCGACCGCCATGAAGATCGCAGCCGTGCCGGCGATGGCGACGAGCGCGGCCGGCAGCAGGCGGCGGAACCGTCGGGCGTAGAAGCGGGCGAAGCGGATCCTGCCGTGCTCGTCGAGCTCGTCGAGCAGCACGTGGCAGACGAGGAACCCCGACAGCACGAAGAACAGGTCGACGGCGATGAAGCCGCCGGCAAACGTGGCGATCCCGGCGTGGAACACCACCACCAGGTACACCGCAGGGGCTCGCAGTCCCGTCAGGTACGGCCGGTGGCCCCACGAATAGGGCGCGTCGGAAGAAGAGGGGGGAGAAGCGATCCCCGCGAACGTAGCAAACGAGCCGGCGGCATGGGGCTATACCCCATCTGCGTTCGGTGCGGTCAGCGCCGTCGGGTGACAGCTTCGGTGACGAGACCCCGAGCGGTGCTCAACCGGCGGCGGACGCCGCCCAGCCTGCGCCTGACGCCGCGGGCGATCCGCACGACGTCCGAGGGTGGTGGTGGTGGCGGCGGCGGGGGCGGTGGTGGTTCGGGAGGGCCTGCGTAGACGCCATCGCGAATCGTCCACTCGCCGCCGCTGACCGCCTCGAGGTCCTCACGGAACCACGAGCGGTCCTCCGGGCTCAGGAATCCGGACCGAGCCGCATACAGCGCCGAGGCGGCGTCGATCGCTCCTGCATCCTCGAGGATCATGCAGTCGCGGCGGACCGTGCCGACGTCGACGGGTTGCACGAGCGCCGCGAAGATGCCGCGGTAACGCTCGTCGGCCTCGGCCACCGTGAGCCAGTCGTCGGGGATCTCGACCATGCGGGGCAGGTCTTCGAAGAAGCGGTCGCGTCCCACCCGGGCGCCGAGCTCGATGTTCTGGGGCTCGAACCATTCCAGGAGCCGGCGCCGGTTGTCGGGGCCGAGCAGGTCGACCCGTTCGCGTTCGCGGTGAGCGACGAGGGCCTGGACCTGCAGGCGGTCGAGAGCGCCGACCGACAGGAGATGGTCGAGGGCGAGGTTGGACAGCACCAGCGGGATGCTCGGGTTGGTCCGGTCCGGGCGAAATTCCGGGGGCTCGATGCCGAGGACGGTCGTGTAGAAGTGGTCGATGGTGTCGCCGGCAGCCTCGTAGTGGTGGAGGGTCACCGGGCCGTAGCGCTCGTCCCAGGGTCGCAGCGCCCGGACGTAGTCGAGCTGGAAGGTCCGTTCGAGAGCGGCGAGCCGTTCGGGTTCGTGCAGCGGCCCGAGGCCACGGCGGCTCATCTCGATCAACTGCCGGTGGTAGCTGCTCAGGAAACGGTCGGGGCGGCGGAGGTACGCGACGACCTCCTTGTCGCCGGGCACGGTCTCGTCGAGACGCCCGAGCACGGCATCGGAACCCTGATCGGCGACCATGAAGCCCCGCTCGGAGCTGATCAGCACGGTGTGGGGGTCGTGCTCGGCGACCTGGGCAGCCAGGCGGTCGCGCATCTCGTCGAGGGTCTCCCAGTGGTCAGGGCCACCCTGGCGCTCGATGAGTCCGAAGAACAACCCGTTGTGCGCCGCCGCCAGGAAGTTCGGGAAGGGTCGGAGGTGACCGATGTCGGGGTAGAGGATCCCGTGCTCGATGAGCCGGTCGCGGTCGCTGCGGAGCGTGGATTGGAGGGCTGTCGAACCTGTCTTGTGCTGACCGATGTGGAGGAGAACCTTCATATGTCCTTGCGGGATCAGGTTGGATCGACGAAGAACGACGGGACGGGTGCGCCTGCGCCGAGCGCAGCGATGATGCCGTCCGCGGCGTCGAGCGCCTCTCCGATGGTCACGTCCATGTCGAGGTACCGATAGGTACCGAGCCGGCCGACGAAGGTCACGCCGGCCTCGGCTCGAGCGAGATCGAGGTACTGGCGGAGGAGATCCTTGTCATCGACCAGACGGATCGGATAGTAGGGGATGTCGTTCGGGCCGCACTCGCGGCTGAACTCGCGGAAGGCCACGGTGGCGTCGTGGGACTCCCACGGCGAGAAGTGCTTGTGCTCGCTGATGCGGGTGAACGGCACCTCGACGTCGCCGTAGTTCATCACCGAACAACCCTGGAAGTCGCCGTCCGCGTCGATGCGCTCGAAGTCGAGGGTGCGGTAGCCCAGCCGGCCCAGCCGGTGATCGAACCAGGCGTCGAGCGGCCCGGTCCAGATGACGTGGTCGAACTCGTCGCGGGCGGTGGTGGGGTCGAGCGACGACGACAGGTGCACCGTGATGGACGGGTGGTCGAGGATCGACGCCACGATCTCGGTGTAGCCGTTGAGCGGCATCGCCTGGTGCGGGTGGTTGAAGTAGCTGTCGTCGTAGTTGAAACGCACCGGTAGCCGTTTGAGGATCGAGGCCGGGAGCTGGCGCGGGTCGAGGCCCCACTGCTTGCGGGTGTAGCCCTCGAAGAAGGCCTCGTAGAGCTCGCGTCCGACGAACTTGAGGGCCTGCTCTTCGAAGTTGGCGGGCTCGTCGATGGTGTCGTCGGCTCGCTCGGCGATGAAGGCCTTGGCCTCGTCGGGGCCGAGTGCGGTCTCGAAGAGGGCATTGATGGTCATCAGGTTGACCGGCAGCGAGTACACGCGTCCGCCGACCGTGGTCTTGACCTTGTGGTTGAACGGGACCATTTCGCCGTGGGTGTTGATGTAGTCCCACACCCGTTCGTTGTCGGTGTGGAAGATGTGCGGCCCGTACCGGTGGACGAGGACCCCGCCGGCGACCTCGTCGCGTTCGGTGTGGCAGTTGCCGGCGATGTGGTCGCGGCTGTCGTGGATGACGACGTCGTGGCCTGCCTCGGCGAGCTCGCGTCCGACGACGGCGCCGGAGAACCCGGCTCCTGCGATGCCGACCCTCATGGATTCTCCGATGTCGGCGTGCCGTCGAGGGACGAAGGGGTGCCGATGCCGGTCGCGGCATCAGGCGAGGGGGCGGTTCGGTCTGCGGTCACGTTGGAGCCTGGGTCGGGGTCGGCGTGAGGGCACGGTGAGGCACGAGACACACCCTCGCCCGGCACCGGCCCGGGCCGTACTCTAGTGGCGCAGCCACTGACGACACCGATGCTGCTTCGGTTCGTCGTGGAAACCGGCCCGACAACGTGATGCCGTATGCAGCGGGTCGGCGCCTGGGCGCGAGCGGTGCGGCTGAACTGGCATGCTGCGCCGCATGAACCAACGGGTCGAGATCGTGATCGCTGGCGTGGGCGCTTCGACGAGGCGCAGCGACGAAGAGCCGCGGGGCGATGCGGTGGCGCTGATGGTCGAGGCGGCCCGCCGGGCGCTCGGCGCCGCGGGATCGGGCCCGGTTCCCCGAGCGGTGGCGAATCTGGTCGATCAGGTCATCGTGGCCCAGGGATCGTGGTCGCTGGGGGACCCGGCGGCTCTGGTGGCGCAGGCGTGCGGTATCGTCGGTGCCCGGATGGTGCTCGCCGACCTGGGCGTGCTGCAGACGTCGCTGATCGGTCGCGCCGTCGCCGACGTGGCCGCAGGCCGATCGCAGGCGACGCTCGTCGCCGGCGGCGAGGCACGCCGGCGTGCCGCCGATCGTCGCCGCGCCGGCCTCGATGCCGACGAGACCGTCCAGGACGACGCCGTTCCCGATGAGCACATCCGACCGGCCGAGCTCGTCATCTCCCGGCTCGAGATCGACACCGGGATGGTCGCCGCAGTCGAGCACTACGCGCTGATCGACAGCGCCCGATCGGCCGCGGCGGGGCGCAGCGCTGCCGAGCGTCGCGCCGAGATCGACCGTCTCTGGCTCCACCAGGCGAGGGGAGCGGCCGACAACCCCTACGCATGGGAGCCAGACGCCGAGGCGCGCCTGGCCGACGAGGGTTGGGGGCGCCCGCTTGCGTCGCCGTATCACGCGCGCCACGTCACCCAGTGGAACGTGGATCAGGCTGCTGCGGTGCTGGTGACGTCGGCGGCGACCGCCCGGGCGGGCGGGTTCGACCCGGCGGCGGTCGTGGAGATCCGCTCGGTCATCGGGGCGGACCTGGTGGTCCCGGTCAGCGAACGCGCCGACATCGGCCGGTGTCCGGCGCTGTCGGAGATCGCCCGGGCCATGGACTCCTCGGCCGTTCCCGTGGCCGCCGTCGACCATTGGGATCTCTACAGCTGTTTCCCCGTTGCGGTCGAGCTCCAGGTCGCCGAGCTGGGACTCGCGGCCGCTCCGCCATCACGGACGGGAGGTATGACCTTCGGCGGCGGCCCGTTCAACAATGCCGCGCTCGGTGCGCTGGTGCGCCTGGTCGAGGTCGTTCAGGCCGAGGGTGGCATCGCCGCGGTGACGGCGCTGTCGGGCATGGCCACCAAGCAGGGTGTCGTTGTCGTGGCGCCCGTCGGCGCCGATCGTGGCGACGTCGGCACCTGGGTCGTCGACGTGACCGAGCGGGCGGCCGCCACGACGGGCCGCGTCGAGGCGGTGGCACCGGCGGCGGTCGTCGGGCCTGCCACGGTTGCCGCGGCGACGGTCGTGTTCGACCGCGAGGGCCCCGGCCGTGCGCTCGCGGTGCTCGACGTCTCCGGTGGCCGCACGCTCGCAGCGTCGACGGATGCGGCCGCGATCGATCACGTGCTCGCAGGAGCTTCGGTCGGGGCTGCGGCCCGGATCGGCCCCGACGGTGCCTTCGTGATCTGACCCTGTGCCCGGTCGGGGGCGGAATCCGGAAGCGGCCGGGCTCAGGCTTCGGCGACCCGGCCCTCGTCGAAGGCCTCGACGAACCGCTGACGGCGCGAGCCGGGCACGAGCCGCACCGTGGTGTCGTCGGTGAAGGTCAGCTCGAGGGTGGCCGCTGCCCCCTCGGGAGTGTCGAGGTGCAGCCGGGCGATGTCGGACAGGTCGAAATCGGCGACGAGGCCCTTCACGCGTCCGGTGAGGCTGCCGTGGCCGAACACCAGCAGGCGGCGGTCGGTGAGCACCAGGACGGCGTTGTGGGTGAACGCCGTGGCGGGGCCCGACTCGTCTGTGCCGAGCTCTCCGGCCACGTCGTCGGCCAGGCGACCGACGTGGGACAAGACGCCGCCGGGTGCGCCGAGCGCCTTGGCGGTCTCGCCCGTACAGGGTCGGACGAACAGGGCGGCGCGGGTGATCTCGCCGTCGTGCGCGACGGCGGCAACCCGCTTGGCGGCCTTCTTGGCGAAATCGGGCATGACTGTCTCCGGGAGGTGTGACGAACGTCGGTGGTCCAATCGGCAGCGGCGTGGCAGCGTTGAGGCGACGGGGCGAGCACGTCCGGGCCATGCGGCCCTGATCGACGATCCCTGTCAGAAAACTTGAGTGGAATAAACTCAACTCTGACGAACTTGGGGAGACCGTATGCACGATCTTCTCGACGCCGACCTCTATGACGTCCTCGGGGTCTCCCCCGACGCCGATCAGGCCGCGATCGCCCGCGCCTACCGGCGCCTGGCCCGCGAGACCCATCCCGACACCCGGCCCGACGACCCCGAGGCCCCCGAGCGGTTCGGGCGGATCGCCCGTGCCTATGAGGTCCTCGGCGATCCCGACGAGCGCACGGCCTACGACCGTCTCCGCAATGCTCCCCCTCATGGCCCGGCGGGCTCCCGCCACCACGCGGGCGCCTGGCCCGGCGACGACACCCGCTTCCACTGGTCGTCGGGCGACGACGACCTGTTCGCCGACCTCTTCGGCGGCGGTCGCCGCATGGGACTGCGGGGCGCCGATGTCGTGGGACGCGTCCGCGTCGACCTGACCGACATCGTCGAGGACCACCAGGTCGACCTCACCATGCCCGACGGCTCCGACCGCCGGGTCACCATCCCCGCCGGCGTCACCGACGGGGACTCGCTCCGTGTCCGCGGCGCCGGTCTCCCCGGTCAGGACGGCGGCCCATCGGGTGACCTGATCGTCGAGGTGTCCGTCGCCGAGCGCGGCCCCTTCCGGCGCGACGGCGACGACATCGTCGTCGATGCGCCCATCGGGTTCGTCACCGCTGCGTTGGGCGGCACGGTGCGCGTCCCCACGCCACGCGGCCGCAACGTGACGCTGAAGGTGCCGGCCGGGAGCTCCGACGGACGACGCCTCCGCATCCCCGGCGGCGGCATCGCCGGAGCCCGTGGCGCCGGCGATCTCCATGCCCGCCTGCACGTCGTCGTACCCGAACGACTCGATGACGATGTCGCCGCAACACTCGAGACCCTGCGCGATCAGCTCGATCCATGACGTCGCACGTGACCTCGCCGATGACCGGCCGCCCCGACCACCAGAACCCGTACCACCCGACATCCCCCCGGCCCATCGGCCACGATGGTCCCGCTCTCCCGTGGAGGAAATGACAAGCCATGGCACTCGACCCGAACCGATGGACCCACAAGACGACCGAGGCCGTTCAGGCCGCCATCGAGCTGGCCCGGTCGCGTAGCAACCCCGAAGTCACCCCGGTGCACCTGCTGCTGGCCCTGGTCGGCCAGGCCGACGGCGTGGTGCTCCCCGTGCTGCAGAAGGTCGGCCTGGCGCCCGCCAAGGTCCGCCAGGAGCTCGAAGACCGCCTCGGAGCCCTCCCCAGCGCCTACGGCGGCGGCGACCCCCAGCTCAGCCGAGACCTCCGCGACGCCTTCGAGCGCGCCGACGTCGTGCGTGGCGACCTCACCGACGACTACCTGTCGACCGAGCACCTGCTGTTGGCTCTCGCCGGCGAGCTCGGCCTCGACAACGAGACGCTCCTCGGCGCCCTGGCCGAGGTGCGGGGCAGCCACCGGATCACATCGCAGAATCCCGAGAACACCTACCAGGCACTCGAGCGCTATGGCCGCGACCTCACCGAGGATGCCCGCGCCGGGCGTCTCGACCCCGTCATCGGTCGCGACGAGGAGATCCGCCGCACCATCCAGGTCCTGTCGCGCCGCACCAAGAACAACCCGGTGCTCATCGGCGAACCCGGCGTCGGCAAGACGGCGATCGTCGAGGGACTGGCCCGCCGCATCGTCGAGGGCGATGTCCCCGAAGGGCTCAAGAACAAGCGCGTCATCTCGCTCGACCTCGGCTCGATGCTGGCCGGCGCCAAGTACCGCGGCGAGTTCGAGGAGCGCCTCCAGGCCGTCCTGAAGGAGATCACCGACGCCGGTGGCGAGGTCATCACCTTCATCGACGAGATGCACACCGTCGTGGGCGCGGGCGCCGCCGAGGGTGCGATGGACGCCTCCAACATGCTGAAGCCCATGCTGGCCCGCGGCGAGCTCCGCATGATCGGCGCGACCACGCTCGACGAGTACCGCAAGTACGTCGAGAAGGACGCCGCGCTCGAACGCCGCTTCCAGCAGGTCATGGTCAACGAGCCCTCCGTCGAGGCCGCCATCGCCATCCTGCGCGGCCTCAAGGAGCGCTACGAGGTCCACCACGGCGTGCGCATCCAGGACGCGGCGCTGGTCGCTGCCGGTGTCCTGAGCGACCGCTACCTGACCGGGCGGTTCCTGCCCGACAAGGCCATCGACCTCGTCGACGAGGCGGCCTCGATGCTGCGTATCGAGATCGACTCGATGCCCACCGAGATCGACCAGGTCGACCGGCGCATCCGTCAGCTCGAGATCGAACGGGTCGCGCTCGAAAAGGAGACCGACGTCGCGTCGGTCGAGCGCCTCGCCGCACTCGACGAGGAGCTCGCCAACCTGCGCGAGGACCTCGCCGGCATGAAGGCGCACTGGTCGGGCGAGAAGGAGGCCATCACCGACATTCGCCTCCTGAAGGAGACCGTCGAACACGTCCGCGCCCAGGTCGAGGCGCGCGAGCGCGAGGGCGATCTCGCCGGTGCAGCCGAGCTGACCTACGGCAAGCTGCCCGAGCTCGAGCGCCAGCTCTCCGAGGCCGACAAGCATCTCGCCGAGCTGCAGTCCGAACGCAAGATGCTGAAGGAGGAGGTCGACGAGGAGGACATCGCCGAGGTCGTCAGCCGCTGGACCGGCGTGCCGGTGTCGCGGCTGATGGAGGGCGAGGTCGACAAGCTCATCCGCCTCGAGCAGGTGCTGCACGAGCGGGTGGTGGGCCAGGAGCAGGCGGTGTCGGTGGTCGCGAACGCGATCCGCCGCAGCCGGGCCGGTCTGTCGGACCCGAACCGCCCCATCGGTTCGTTCCTGTTCATCGGCCCCACCGGTGTCGGCAAGACCGAGCTGGCCCGGTCGCTGGCGGACTTCCTCTTCGACGACGAACGGGCCATGGTCCGCATCGACATGTCGGAGTACATGGAGAAGCACGCCGTGAGCCGCCTCATCGGTGCGCCTCCGGGCTACGTCGGCTACGACGAGGGCGGTCAGCTCACCGAGGCGGTCCGGCGCCGCCCCTACTCGGTGGTGCTGCTCGACGAGATCGAGAAGGCCCACGCGGATGTGTTCAACGTCTTGCTGCAGCTGCTCGACGACGGTCGCCTCACCGACGGCCAGGGTCGCACGGTGGACTTCACCAACGTGGTGTTGATCATGACGTCGAACCTGCCGGGCGATCCGCGGGAGTTCTTCCGGCCCGAGTTCGTCAACCGCATCGACGACATCGTGCGGTTCGACTCGCTCGACCGGACCGCGTTGGCCAGCATCGTCGAGATCCAGCTCGATCATCTGCGGAGGCGTCTCGGCGACCGCCGGATCACGCTCGAGATCACGCCCGAGGCGGTGTCGATGTTGACCGAGCGGGGCTTCGACCCGGCCTACGGTGCCCGGCCGCTCAAGCGGGTCATCCAGCGCGACATCGGCGACACGCTCGCCATGGCGTTGCTCGAGGGCCGCTACAGCGACGGCGACACCGTCACCGTCGGCGTCGACGACCAGGGCGGCTTCACCTTCTCCTGAGGCCTTACCGCCGGGGTCGTACCACTGGGGTCCGTACCACTGGGGTCAAGTCGTACTTTCAACCAACTCTGCGCGTTCGCTGCCTGCCAGGCTCTGCACCTCGGAGTTGGTTGAAAGTACGACTTGACCCCCGCGTTCATGCGATGCTGGCCCGATGGCCGAGCGTGTCGACGTCGATCTGGGTTCGTTCACCTGTCCGCGATGCGGGGCCACGGTGGGCGAGGAGTACTACGGGCCCTGTACCGGCTGCCGGGAACAGCTCAAGGCCTCCTACAGCGGCGAGGCCCGCGATGTCGAAGCGGCTGCGTACGAGCCCAAGATGAACGTCACCCCCAACGCCGTCGCCTCGAAGGAGTGACGTGCCCACCGATCTGGCGGCCCTGGTCGACCCCACCCACACGGTGGTCGTCACGATGGAGTGCCAGCGGGCGGTCATCGGCGACTTGACACCGTTCGCTGCGCTGCGCGACGCAGCCGTCGAGGCGGGTGTCCTCGCCAATGGGCCGAGGCTCTGCGCCGGCGCCCGCAACGCCGGTGTCCGGGTGTTGCATGCCACGGCCGAGCGTCGCCGCGACGGCGCCGGGTCGGTCGCCAACTGCCGCATGCTCGCCGCGTCCGCTCGTGCCGGCGACGACGACCATTCGATCCTGTCGGGAACCCCCGGTGCCGAGCTGGTGGCCGAGTTCGGCCCCGAGCCCGAGGACCTCGTCGTGCCCCGCCTCCACGGACTGACGCCGTTCACGTCGACGTCGCTCGACCAGCTGATCCGCAACCTCGGTGCCACCACCGTGGTGGTCGTCGGAGTCTCGGTCAACATCGGCGTGCTCGGTCTGGTGATCTCGGCGGTCGACCTCGGCTATCAGGTCGTCGTCGTCGACGACGCCGTCGCCGGTGTCCCACTGGACTACGGCCGCGTGGTCCTCGACAACACCATCTCGTTGTTGGCGACGATGGCGTCGACCGACGACATCCTCGCCGTGTGGGCGGACGCCGCATCGGCCGGGGCAGACGCCGGGTGACCCGGCGGGTCCTGTCGCGTAGTCTCAGCGCACGCGCCGGTACCGGCGCGGGTGGGGAAGGGGCGTGAGCGAAGCCATGAGCGACGAGATCGATCCGATCGACACGGCCGCCGACGGTGCGACGCGCCGCATCGTGGTGGGCGTCGAGGGCTCCGGAGGGGCGCGGGCCGCGCTCCGATGGGCCATTCGGGAAGCCCGCTTCCGCAAAGCCGTCGTCGAGGTGGTCACGGCGTACTCCACCACCTACGTGCCGGCGTCACCGGACTTCAACTACGTCCCACTCGACCCCGTCGATCTCGAGGGCGAGGTCGAACGCATGCAGGCCGTCGTGGTCGACGAGGTGCTGGCCGCGGTCGACGCCAGCGACGTCGAGGTGCGTCGCCGTATCGTCAGGGGACGCCCGGCCGATGCACTGATCAAGGCCGCGGTCGGTGCCGACATGCTGGTGGTGGGTTCCCGTGGCCGCGGCGGTTTCCGTGGCCTGCTCCTGGGCTCGGTAAGCCAGTCGATCGCCCACCACGGCGACTGTCCGGTGGTGATCGTGCGCCCCGACCTCGACTGCTGAGTTGCCGGCGCTGGGCCCGGAGGGCCCGCCGGTGCGCAGGACTCAGGACGCCGGCCGCCTCAGACGGTGCGGCGGGTGGCGCGCAGGACCATGGCGCCGGCGGCCATGATGGCCATGGCCACGATGACCAGCAGCATGGATTCGACGCCGGTCTCGGCGAGCTCGCCGCCGTCGTCGCCCTCGGCCGCTGCGTCGTCGTCGCCTTCAGCGGCACCGTCGTCTTCGGCGGCGCCGTCTTCACCTTCGGCGGGTGCCTCGTCGGCCCCGACGGTGACGACAGCTGCGGCTGCTTCGGTCTGGGCTGCATCGCCTGCGGCGATGGCCAGGCCGCCCTCGGGCACATCGAAGGTCGCGGTGACCTCGAAGGACCCGTCGGCCGGGGTGGCCGGGGTCAGGTTGGCGGTGTCACAGGTGGCGGAATCGACATCTGCGGGATCGCCGGACTCGGGCGCCTCACAGGGAAGCACGAAGATCGGGGGTGCGGCGGTCCAACCGGACCCGGTGATGGTGAACTCGGTCTCGCCGGCAGCGTCGACCGTTGCCGGCTCGACGGTGATGGTCGGTCCGTCCTGGGCGGCGGCGGTGCCGGTCCAGCCGGCCGAAGCCAGCAGGGTCACGGCGATGATGGTCAGGGTCTTGCGCATCGTTGTCTCCTCGTCGGGCACAGCGTGCGGTCGCAGACGCAGAGACGACCTCGTCGGCCGACCCCACGACCGGTCCCGCCCCCTCGGGCCCCTTCCGGTGGTGTGTACGCGCGCACCGTAACGCCGACCCGCGAGGCGGGGAAATTGGCGAACGGCACATTCGAGCGCGTAGCATCACCCGCTTTTCACCGAGGGTCGATCGCCGCCCACAGGGGGTGAGGTCCGCTACCGGGATCCGACCCGGGTCCCGACGCGACGATGGCCCGGGCTCCTGAGAGCCCGGGCCATCGTCAGGGACGGTCGATCAGCGCATCGAGGCACTGATCAATCGGTCGGTGGGATCAGATGCGACCCACGCGACGGGTGCTGGTGAGCACCATCGCGCCGGCGGCCAGGACGGCCACGCCGATGATGGCGAGGAGGCCGGACTCGATGCCGGTGTCGGCCAGTTCCTCTTCCTCACCGGCTGCTTCTTCTTCCATGCCCTCTTCTTCGCCGGCGGCCTCTTCCTCAGCGCCCTCTTCGGCAGCCTCTTCCTCGGCAGCTGCGCCGACGGAGATGCAGGCGAAGCCGGCTTCGGTCTGGGCGGCGTCGCCTGCGGCGATGCACATGCCGGTCTCGGGCACGTCATAGGTGACCGTGACCTCGAAGGCGCCGTCGGCCGGGGTGGCGGGGGTCAGCGCAGCGGTGTCACAGGCTGCGGCACCCTGCTCGGCGATCTCTTCCGGGGTCGAGACCGTGAAGCAGGGAAGGACGAAGATCGGAGGTGCTGCGGTCCAGCCCTCACCGGTGATGGTGAACTCGGTCTCGCCGGCGGCCTCGACGCTTGCGGGCTCGACCGTGATCGACGGCCCGTCCTGCGCGGCGGCGGGCGTGGCGAACACGCTCACCATGGCGATTGCGATACCCAGCATCAAAAGCTTTGCTCGTGTCATTGAGTGAATCCCTCCCTGGATCCGATGGTCCCAGCCGATGCTGTACCGGCATGTGGGCATGTCGTGGCTCGGACTGGTCCCGGCCCCTGCGGGCGAACACTAGCCGCACCGTTGCCGTGGTGCGCCACTTCGATTCGTTCACTCCCGGGAAAGTTGCGATCCAGTGGTCGGCGCGTCACCAGGAGTGGCGAAACAGGTGGGCCGTCGGAGCCTCGCCCGCTCCTGGTCCACCTCGTCGTGCACCCAACAACCCGGTAGGTGGTCGTTCACGAGCCCCATCGCCTGCATGAAGGCATAGACCGTCGTCGGCCCGAGCCATGTCCAACCACGCCGCTTCAGGTCGGCGGCGAGGCGCGCCGAGGTCGGGGTCGAGGCCGGCAAGGGCAATCCCTCGAGGGACTCGCCCTCGGGCGCTGCGGGCTCGAACGCCCACAGGTGCGCAGCGAGCGATCCCGTGTCTTCGATGAGCTCGAGTGCTCGACGGGCGTTGTTGATGGTCGATTCGATCTTGCGTCGATGGCGCACGATGCCGGCATCGCCCAGGAGGCGTTCGACGTCGTCGTCGTCGAAGCCGGCGACGACCGCGGGATCGAAGCCGGCGAACGCGGCCCGGAAGTTCTCTCGCTTGCGCAGGATGGTGATCCAGGCCAGGCCCGACTGGAAGCCCTCGAGGCAGAGCTTCTCGAACAGGACGACGCCGTCGGTGGCGGGTCGGCCCCACTCGTGGTCGTGGTAGTGCACGTACAGCGGGTCGTCGCCCGGCCACCAGCAGCGGGGGCGGCCGTCTTCGCCGATGCGGACGAAGTCGTCGTTTGTCATCGGATTGGGCGCTGTCGCTGACGTCGTCCGCCGTTGAGCGGTACGTCGCGGCGACCTGTGGGACTCATGTCAGCACAGCGGCGCGCAGCGCCTCGATCCGCTCGGGGCCGAAGCCCATCGCCTCGGCGAGGTATGCCTCGCGGCTCGGCCATGCGGCATCGACGGCGGCGAGGCCCGCCCGCAGGTACTCCTCGCGGACCTCCATGAAGGGCAGGATCGCCGTGACGTCGAGGCCCTTCGCGGCATAGTGGGCGATCCGGTCCGCCACCGGCCGGTGCGCGTTGCTGAGGAGGTAGTGCTCGACGAGCGCGTCGTCGGGCACGCCGAGGGCCATGCCGATGACCGTTGCGGCCCAACCGGCGCGGTCCTTGCCGGCAGAGCAGTGCCACAGCACCGGCGTGCCGGCGGCGTCGGCGACGTGGTGCAGCACCTGCGCGAAGACGGCGATCTTCTCGGGCTCGGTGGCCATGACCGCGACGCCCTCGCCGGCGAGCTGTGCGGCGCGCCCGTTGCCGAAGCGCTCGTCGAGCACGGCCTGGTCGCCGGCAACGATCACCTCGCGCAACTCGGCGTTGTGGCCGCTCGAGTCGACGACGGGGATGGCGTGGTGGGCGACGCCCGGCGGCACCCGGTCGAGGCCACCGTCGCCGGTGTGGTCGGCGGGGGTGCGCAGGTCGACGATCGAGCCGATGCCGAGCGCTGCGACCGCAGCCAGGTCGTCGTCGGTCGCCTCGGCCAGATGCCCGCTGCGGAACAGGCAGCCGTGGCGCACCGTCGAGCCGTCGGCTGCTGCGAGCCCACCCATCTCGCGGAAGTTGGAGATGCCGGCCATCGCCGGCGGGGTCGGGGAGTCGGTCGTCATGGCCGCGACCGTACCCGGCACGACTCGGGTCGGTCCGGGTGCAGGTGGCGGGTTGGGTTGCGGTCTCGGGTGCGGGTGCGGTTCGGTCGTCGCACGGTGGGGAGGTCAGGCCCTCGGTGCCGTCGACGCCAGATGCATCTGCGTGGGGTCCGGCGATGCGTATCGTCGTGGCCCATGGAACTGCGCACCGAGCTGATCGAGATCGTCCGAACCAAGGGCCTGCGGCACCTTCCCGAGCCGGTGAAGTTGGCATCGGGGGCGATGAGCTCGGTGTTCGTCGACGGCAAGCTCGCGCTCGCCCACTTCGACGACCTCGAGCTGGCGAGCCGGGCCATCGTCGACGCCCTCACCCTGGCCGGCGTCGACTTCGACGCCGTCGGCGGCCCCACGATGGGTGCCGATGCGCTGACCATCGGGATCGCCGGGGTCAAGAGGTGTCGGTGGTTCTTCGTCCGCAAGGAGCCGAAGGGCCGCGGCACCAACCAGCTGGTCGAGGGTGCCCGCATCGGCGAGGGCGACCGCGTGGTGGTCGTCGAGGACGCCATCACCACGGGCGGCTCGCTGCTCAAGGCCGTCGACGCGATCGCAGCCACCGGGGCGACCCCGGTCGCGGTGGTGACCCTGATCGACCGCGGCGACATCGCCCGCCCCCTCATCGAGGCCCGCGGCCTGGTGTACCTGCCGATGGTGACCTACACCGACCTCGCCATCGATCCCGTCCTGCCCGTCTGAAACCACCCCGATCTCGTCGCGCTCTTCCACCGTGGCGGTGGTTTTCCGCGACGAGATCGGGCTGTATGGGCCGAAAGGGTTGGTTCATCCGGCTCATGTGGCGGCGTCGCCTTCCGATGTGGCTCGGGGTGTCCCGGGACGGGCACCACTGGGACAAGAGGTGACAATCGATGAGTACCGACGAGATCGACCTGTTGTGGGTCGTGTTCAGCATGTCGCTGGTTCTGCTGATGCAGGCCGGCTTCCTGTTCCTCGAGGCGGGCATGACCCGTGCGAAGAACTCCATCAACGTCGCGGTGAAGAACATCGTCGACTTCGGGATGGCGATCGTGCTGTTCTGGGTGTTCGGCTACGCCCTGATGTTCGGGGACTCCTCCGGGGGCTGGTTCGGGACGAGCGGGTTCGGTCTCGATCTGTCCATCTCCGGCCCCGAGGTCGCTGTCTTCTTGTTGTTCCAGGCGGTCTTCGCCGGCACGACGGTGACGATCATCTCCGGCGCGGTCGCAGAGCGCATGCACTTCGGCGCCTATCTCGGCGTGGTCGCCATCATGGCGGTCGTGTATCCGGTCGCCGGCCATTGGGTCTGGAATGGCGACGGCTGGTTGACGGGGCGTGGCTTCGTCGACTTCGCGGGGTCGACGGTCGTGCACTCGGTCGGAGGCTGGGCGGCGCTGGCCGCCGCCATCGTGGTCGGGCCGCGGCTGGGGCGTTTCGCCGCCGACGGCACGCCGATCCCCATCAACCCGTCGAACCTGCCCATGGCGATGTTCGGCACGCTCGTGCTGTGGTTCGGCTGGTTGGGGTTCAACGGAGGGTCGACGCTGGCCTTCGACGAGACCGTGCCGTCGGTGCTGGCGAACACCATCCTCGGTGGCGCAGCGGGCCTCATGGCCGCATTCGCCGTGGGCTGGGCCCTCGATGGTGTCCCGCACGCCGCGGGACCGCTGAACGGCGCGCTCGGTGGTCTCGTCGGTGTCACGGCGGGAGCCCACGTGCTGAGCACTCGCGACGCCTTGATCGTCGGCGCGATCGGCGGGCTGGTGGCCCTCGGTTGTGAACGGCTGCTCGTGCGGCGCCGCATCGACGACGCGGTCGGCGCCATCCCCGTCCACCTCGGGGCGGGCATCTGGGGCACGTTGGCGGTTGGTCTGTTCGGCTCGGCCGAGGTGCTGGGCTTCGACAGCCGGACGGGTCAGGTGGTCGATCAGGTCACGGGCATCGTCGCCATCGGCGTCTTCGCCTTCGGGGTGCCCTATGTGGCGTTCCGCGTCATGGATTCGATCATCGGGATGCGGGTGCCGCCCGACGACGAGCAGCGGGGCCTCAACGTCGCGGAGCATGCGGCGACCACCGAGCTGATCGACCTGCTCGAGGCGATGGACGAGCAGACGACGACCGGGCGGATCGCGCAACCCCTCGCGGTCGAGCCGTTCACCGAGGTCGGGCAGGTGGCAACCCTCTACAACCGGCTCACCGATCAGCTGCGACGCACGGCGGATGCCGCTGCGTCGGTGGCCGCGGGGGATCTGACGGTGTCGGTGCCGGCGCGCTCGGCCGACGACGAATTCAACCTGAGCTTCGAGCGCATGGTCGCCGACCTCGATGCGACGATCTCGCTGATCGTCGCATCGACCGGCGGACTGGTCGACGCGTCGGTCGATCTCGACCACTTGGCCACCACGATCGGTTCCGACGTGGGCGACCTCGACGGAGAGTTCACCCAGGTGGCCGCCAACATGGCCGAGGTGCGCGATGGTGCGGTACGCGCCGATGCCGTCTCGCGGAGGGCCATGGAACTCGCCGAGGGGCACAGCTCCCGGCTGCTCGCCGCGATGGACGCGGTCGGCGGGGCGACCGGCGAGATCGAGGGCGTGGTCGAGTCGATCGCCGAGATCGCCGACCGGACGAAGCTGCTGGCGCTGAATGCGACCATCGAGGCGGCTCGTGCCGGCGATGCCGGAAAGGGCTTCGCGGTGGTCGCGGCCGAAGTGGGTGCGCTGGCGACGGAGGCGTTGCGGTCGCTCGATCAGGTCAACGCCGCGATGGACGGTCTTCGAACCCACACCGAAGCTGCTGCCGGTGAAGCCGGCGCCATGGCCGAGGAGATGGTGACCCTGACGGCGCAGACCTGCGAGGAGATCTCGGCGGCGGCGTCGTCGGCCGAGCGTGAGGCCGACACGGTCGTGGCGCTTGCCGCTCGGCTGCGATCACTCGCCAGCGGCAACGACGGCCGCAGCGTGGTCGCATCGCTGGCGCAGTGTTCGGAGGTGCTGGCCGCGGCGGCCAGGGATCTGCGCGATCGGGTCGGGCACTTCCGGACCCGCTCGGTCCAGGGCCCCAGCCCCGGCGGGCGTCATGGCCGCCCTGCGTTGACCGTCCCCTCGAGGGAGCTCCCCGCCCCAGTCGGCTGAAACCACCCCGATCTCGTCGCGCTCTTCCACCGTCACGGTGGGTCTTCGCGACGAGATCGGGGCCGTGACGACCGGCGGCGGGACTTGACCGGACTTCTATACGGCGTATAGTTCTCACTCGTGGGGGACGGTCGCACTGCACAGGCCACGACGCCGGGAGCAGGCGCTGCGCGTGCGCGCCGGCGAGGCTCGCTGACGCCCGACGAGATCGTCACCGTGGCCTCCCAGATGATCCGTGCCGACGGGATCGAGGCGTTCAGCATGCGGCGGCTCGGCGCGGCGCTCGGGGTCAACCCGATGACCGTGTACCTGCGCTTCGAGGACCGGGAGGCGCTGCTGGCCGCTGTCGCCGCCGACCAGCTCGGGCGGTTCCGTGTGCCTGCCGCCGAGGGGCCCTGGGTCGATCGGGCCGTCGCGTTGGTCGACGCCATACGGCGACACCTGGTCGACGCCCGTGGCCTGGCCGCAGCGCTCGACGGGTCCGATGCCCTGGCCGCATCGATGATCGAGGCCACCGAGGCCGGGCTGTCCCTGATGCTCGAGGCCGGGCTCGACGGGCCCGACGCCGTCGCTGCGTTCCGGGCACTGTTCTGGCACGCCGTCGGTGCCGCACAGGCCCACGACACCATTGCGAGCGGCCACGGTCGATCCATCGTCGAGGCGGGCGAACGCGATCGTGCCGGCTTCGACGGCACGTCCGCCGCAACACCGAGGCCGGCGATCGCGAGGCTCGCCGGTCACTTCGGACCGGTCGATCCCGACGCCCTGTTCGCGGCATCGGCTCGGGCGCTCGTGGTCGGGCTCGTCGCCGAAACCCGCCCCGCCGAAACCCGCCTCCCGACGCCCGCCGTCATCGCAACCGAACGAACCCGAATCGAGGATCAGTCATGACCATCACCTCCACGACGGGCGACGTCGACACCACCGAGGTCATCGCCGACAAGGATCCCGGCGTCGGCCTCGGCGGGCGTGTCCGCCTGCCCAACAGCGATACCCGCATCGGCCCGCTCGGTCATCTGGCGGCCGAGCGGCAGCGGCTCGCCGCACTGCAGTGGCAGCACTTCGACGCCGTGCCGATGGCCGCCACCATCGGCGCAGAGCTCAGTGGCGTCGATCTGTGCCGGGACCTGCCCCAGACCGTCATCGACGAGATCCATCAGGCGCTGCTCGAGTACAAGGTCGTCTTCTTCCGGGATCAGCCCCTCACCTCCGAACAGCACGTGGCGTTCGCCCAGCGCTTCGGCGACCTGGAGATCCATCCCTTCATCCCGTCGAACACCGGTGTTCCCGAGCTGGTCCGGTTCGAGAAGGACGCGCAGGCCGGCGGCTACGAGAACGGCTGGCACCACGACGTCACCTGGCGGGAGTGCCCGTCGAAGGGTGCGATCCTGCATGCCATCCAGGTGCCGCCGACGGGAGGCGACACGCTGTTCAGCGACGCCAACGCCGCATACGAAGGGCTCGACGACGACATCAAGGCCGAGATCGACGGCATGGTCGCCGTCCACGACTTCGTGCAGGCCTTCGGTCGCCAGGTCCCGCCGGACAAGATGGACGAGATGCGGGCCACGTACCCGACGGTCGAGCACCCGGTCGTCTCCCGCCATCCCGAGACCCGCAAGCCCCTGCTGTACGTCAACCGGTTCTTCGTCAGCCATCTCGTCGGCTGCTCCGAGGAGCGGAGCCTCGAGCTGCTGGATCTGTTGTGCCGCCAGTTCGAGATCACCGAGTACCAGTGCCGGTTCCGGTGGGCGCCCGACTCGGTCGCGTTCTGGGACAACCGGGCCGTGCAGCACTATGCCTGCAGCGACTACTGGCCCGATGTGCGGGTGATGGAACGCGCGAGCATCATGGGACCTCGGCCTCACTGAGCCCGCCTCCTTCCGACACGGGAGCCCAGCGCCGCGGGCTGCTCCGGCCGATTCGCCCCCATGGGGGGTATTGGAATCCGCTGGTCTCGCGCGTAGCATTGGCACTCGCCGACCGAGAGTGCCAAAGAGGCCTCGTCAGGTCGGGCGAACACTTCCGTTCCACATACGTGCGAGGAGACGCGCAGACATGAACCTGCAGCCACTGGAGGACCGGCTCATTGTCCGGCCCGGTGAATCCGAGGCGACCACGGCATCCGGCCTGGTCATCCCCGACACCGCCAAGGAAAAGCCCCAGCAGGGTGAAGTTCTCGCCGTCGGTCCGGGCAAGCGCTCCGACCAGACCGGTGAGATCATCCCCGTCGACGTGTCCGTCGGCGACGTCGTCGTCTACTCGAAGTACGGCGGCACCGAGATCAGCAGCGGTGGCGAGGACCTCTTGATCCTGTCCTCGCGTGACGTCCTCGCGATCGTCAAGTAGGAGCCGCCCTCATGCCGAAGATCCTCAAGTTCGATGAAGACGCGCGCCGAAAGCTCGAGGCGGGCGTCAACCATCTGGCCGACGCGGTCAAGGTGACGCTCGGCCCCAAGGGCCGCAACGTCGTCCTCGACAAGAAGTTCGGCGCCCCGACCATCACCAACGACGGTGTGTCCATCGCCCGTGAGGTGGAGCTCGAAGACCCCTTCGAGAACATGGGCGCACAGCTGGTGAAGGAAGTCGCCACCAAGACCAACGACGTGGCCGGTGACGGCACCACCACGGCGACCGTCCTGGCCCAGGCGATGATCAAGGAAGGCCTCCGCAACGTGGCCGCCGGCGCGAACCCGATGGTGCTCAAGCGCGGCATCCAGAAGGCCGTCGACGCCGCGGTGGTGTCGATCCAGAAGCAGGCCGTGCAGGTCGCCAGCGACGCCAAGCAGATCGCCAACGTCGCCAGCATCTCCGCTGCCGACCCCGAGATCGGCAAGATCCTCGCCCAGGCGATCGACAAGGTCGGCAAGGACGGCGTGGTCACGGTCGAGGAGTCCAACACCTTCGGGATGGACCTCGAGTTCACCGAGGGCATGCAGTTCGACAAGGGCTTCCTGTCGCCGTACTTCGTCACCGACGCCGAGCGCCAGGAAGCGGTGCTCGACGATCCGTACATCCTGTTCAACCAGGGCAAGATCTCCTCGGTGCAGGAGATGCTGCCGCTGCTCGAGAAGGTCATGCAGTCGGGCAAGCCGCTGCTGATCATCGGCGAGGACGTCGAGGGCGAAGCCCTCGCGACCCTGGTGGTCAACAAGATCCGTGGCACGTTCAACTCGGTCGCCGTCAAGGCGCCGGGCTTCGGCGAGCGCCGCAAGGCGATGCTGCAGGACATGGCCATCCTCACCGGTGGTCAGGTCATCGCCGAAGAGGTCGGTCTGAAGCTCGACGGGGTCACCCTCGACCTGCTCGGCACCGCCCGCAAGGTGGTCATCACCAAGGACGACACGACGATCATCGAAGGCGCCGGCTCCAAGGCCGACGTCGAAGGTCGTGTCGCCCAGATCCGGGCCGAGATCGACAACACCGACTCGGACTGGGACCGCGAGAAGCTCCAGGAGCGTCTCGCCAAGCTGGCCGGTGGCGTTGCCGTCGTCCAGGTCGGTGCAGCCACCGAGGTGGAGCTCAAGGAGAAGAAGCACCGCATCGAAGACGCCCTGTCGGCGACTCGCGCGGCCATCGAGGAAGGTGTGGTCGCCGGTGGCGGCACCGCCCTGCTCCGGGCCCGCGCCGCTGTCGACAAGGTCGCCAAGTCGCTCGAGGGCGACGAGGCAACCGGTGCCCGCATGGTGTCGCACTCGCTCAGCGCCCCGGCGAAGCTCATCGCCGAGAACGCCGGGTACGAGGGTTCCATCGTCGTGCGTGAGGTCGAGCAGGAGAAGGGCTCGATCGGCTTCAACGCTGCCAAGGGCAAGAACGAGGACCTGATCAAGTCCGGTGTCATCGACCCGGCCAAGGTCACCCGTGCGGCTCTGCAGAACGCGGCGTCCATCGCTGCGATGCTGCTGACCACCGAGGTGCTCGTCGCCGACAAGCCCGAGGAAGAGCCGGCCATGCCCATGGGCGGCGGCGATCCCATGGGTGGCATGGGTGGCATGGGCGGCATGATGTAGCCCACGCCTCTCTGGCGTAAGAACAACACGAACGGCCGGGCCCGAGAGCCCGGCCGTTTCCGTTGTGGGGCGTTCTCTGGAACGCTGGGCGTCACTCACTTCACCAACTCCGGGTCGACGAGCCTGGAGGCCGCTGTGTGACGAGTTGGTTGAAAGTACGACTTGACCCCGGTGGTCCGCACGCCAGGCAGTCGACGAGGGCCGCCGTCGAGACGAAGGTATCGAAGTGATACCGTTTCGCGATGGCGATGACGTTGCGACTCACCGAGGCCGAGCAGGAGGCGTTGCGGCGTCGGGCCGAGGCCGACGGGATCTCGATGCAGGAGGCTGCCAGGCGCGCCGTGCGCGAGTTCGTCGATCGCGCCGACCATCGCGAACGGGTCGCCGACGCTGCCGCGCTGATCCTGAGCACTCACGCCGACGCGCTGCGCCGCCTGGGCGAGTGACCGGCGGCCCGCCTACGGGCGACCGGACCACCGAGTACCTCGACCTCGACGATCTCCTCGCTCTGGCCACGGCGCTGCTCGGCGACCCGGTACCGATCCGAGATGTGGGCCTGCTCGAGTCGGCCGCTGCTCGGCCGCGGGCGACCGCCTTCGGCGAGGACGCCTACCCGGACATCTTCACGAAGGCTGCGGCGCTGCTGCAGTCGATCGTCGGCAACCATGGGCTGATCGACGGCAACAAGCGCCTGGGCTGGTTGGCGACGGCCGTGTTCTGCGAGCTGAACGGCCAGTCGCTCGCCGGGGCAGCCAACGATGCGGTGTACGACCTCGTGATCGACGTAGCCGCCCACGACCGCTCCGTCGACGAGATCGCAACCGCGTTGCGTGCGCTGATCTGAGGAGCGCAGGTCGTCTCGGGAAGGGCTGGGGTCAAGTCGTACTTTCAACCAACTCCGGGTCGGCGAGCCGGGAGGCCGCTGTTTGACGAGTTGGTTGAAAGTACGACTTGACCCCAGTGGTCCGCGAGCTCGGGGATCACACCGCCAGGTAGTCGTCGAGGTTCGGGGCGGCCATCTCTTCGCGGAAGCGGCCGAAGGTGAACGGCCAGGCGAAGGGGATGCCGCGGTCGTCGAGGTACCAGCTGCGACAGCCCGTGGCCCACACGGTTTCCTTTGCGGCGGCGACGCGTTCGTCGTCGAAGCGTCGTGCTGCTTCCTCGGTGACCTCGGCCCGTGACCGCTGCCCGGATTCGACGGCGTCGATCAGGGCCATGGCGTAGCTCATCTGGAGCTCGGCCGTCGCGATCAGCGAGAAGTTGCCGACCGGCGAGTTGGGGCCGTTGAGCATGAACAGGTTCGGGAACTTCGGGATGGCCACGGCAAGGTACGCCGTCGGGCGCTGCGCCCACACGTCGTCGAGCGCCACGCCGTCGACGCCGACGATGTCCATCGGCCGCATGAACCGGTCGACGTGGAACCCGGTGGCCAGCACCACCACGTCGAGCTCGTGGAGGACACCGTCGACGGTGCGCACGCCGGCGGGTTCGACGCGTTCGATGGCGGTGTCGATGATCTCGACCGTCGGGCTCGTCACGGCGTCGTACCAGTTGTGCGACACCACCAGCCGCTTGCACGCGGCCCGGTAGGTGGGGGTGAGCTTGGCGCGCAGGTCGGGGTCGCCGATGGCGTCGAGGGCCTCACGGCAGCGTCGCTCGATGTCGTCGACCATCGTCGAGTTCTTGTCGAGGATCGAGGTGGCGAAGCCGTCGTTGAAGCCCGTCGACAGCGTCTCGTGCATCTCGCGCAGGGCATCGGCGTCGGTGCGGAACGTCTCCTTCTCCTCCTCGGAGTAGACGACCTCCTCGACCGGCACCACCCACTGGGCCGTGCGCTGGAAGACGGTGAGCTTCTCGACGGTGCCGGCCAGCGCGCCGGTGATCTGCACGCCCGACGAGCCCGTGCCGATGAGGCCCACGCGTTTGGCGTCGGTGGACACCGAGTGGTCCCACTGCGCCGAGTGGAACATCGGACCCGCAAAGGTGTCGAGCCCGTCGATGTCGGGGCGTTTCGGGTGGTGCAGGATGCCGGTCGCCGCGACGACGTAGCGGAACCGGTCGACGAAACCTGCCGCAGTGGTGACTTCCCACACGTCGCCCAGCCACTCGCAGCGGGCCACGGCGTCGCCGAAGCGGACCAGCGGCGTGACGCCGTAGCGCTCGGCGACGTCGGTGAAGTACTGCTGGACCTCCTCGCCCGGCGACGCGAAGTGGCTCCAGTCGGGGTTGAGGGCGAACGAGTAGCTGTAGATGTGCGACGGCACGTCGCAGGCGATGCCGGGGTAGGTGTTCTCCCGCCAGGTGCCGCCGACACGGTCGGCCTTCTCGAACACCGTGACGTCGTGGCCGGCCTCGACCAGTTCCTTGGCGGCGAGGATGCCCGACATGCCCGCACCGATGACCGCCGACCGTGGTGCTGCGTTGTCGCTCATGGTCCGCCAGTATGGCCGCCCGAATCTCGTCGGGCTGATCCACCGTCACGGTGGACCACCGCGACGAGATCGGGGCCCTTCCGCAGCCGGTAGTCTCTCCGTCATGGATGAACGCCCCCCGACCAACCCGACCAAGCTCCTCGAGCAGTGGATGGAGTGGGAGACAGGCGAGACGCCGCCCGGCCGTGTCATGAGCAATCTCAAGACCGGCGGGTTGCGCGAGATCCTCGAGGAGCTCGTCGCCGCCCAGCAGGCCGAGGCCGAGTCGGCCTCCTAGGCCCGTGGCCACCCGGCCACGCGGCGGGCCGCAGCGCATCCCACGACCCGACGGCGCCCGCCCCGGCGGACCGCCACCGTGGCGAGACGTCGCTGCGGTCGACACCGCCATCGCCGCGATCGAGGCCGCCCTCACCGCCGGGGCTCGTGCCGACGCCACCAACCTCCCTCGCCCCGAGGACCCGACGCGTCGCCGATCGGCGGTCCTGATCCCGCTGTACGAGACCGAGGGCGAGACCTGGATCGTGTTCACCCGGCGGGCGTCGCACATGCGCTCGCACTCGCTGGAGGTGTCGTTCCCCGGCGGTGCGGTCGACCCCGGTGACACCGACGTGTGGTTCACCGCCCGCCGCGAGGCCCACGAGGAGATCGGCCTCGACCCGTCGCTGCCCCGCCGTATCGGCCACCTCGACCCGTTCACCACGGTCGGCAGCGGATCCTGGGTGACGCCCATCGTCGGTGCCCTCCCCGGGACACCCATCCTGCGGGCCAGCCCCGACGAGGTCGAACACGTCCTCCACGTCCGGCTCGACGATCTCATGCGCCCCGATGTGTACCGCGAGGAGATCTGGCCCATCGCCGGGATGGACCGCCCGGTGACGTTCTTCGAGCTCGTCGGCGACACCATCTGGGGCGCGACCGCCGCGATGTTGCGCCAGCTGCTGACCCTCGTCGCCACGGGACACCACGAAGCCCACCGGCAGTGAGCAGGGCCCTTCGTGGCGCAGGATAGGGTGGGTCGTTCGAACGGGTGAGCGGTAACGCCGAGGAGTAGGGCAGTGGCTGAGATCGAGATCGGACTGGGTAAGTCGGGTCGTCGGGCATATGGCTTCGACGACATCGCCATCGTGCCGAGCCGACGTACACGAGACCCCGAAGACGTCGACATCGCCTGGGAGATCGACGCGTTCAGCTTCGACCTCCCGCTCATGGCCAGCGCCATGGACGGCGTCGTCAGCCCCGAGACCGCCATCGAGATCGGCCGCCTCGGCGGCGTCGCCGTGCTCAACCTCGAGGGCCTGTGGACCCGCTACGAGGATCCCGAGCCGCTGCTCGACGAGATCGCACAGCTCGACGCCGACAAGGCCACCCTGCGGATGCAGGAGATCTACAGCGCGCCGATCATCCCCGAGCTGATCCCGGAGCGCATCGCCCAGATCAACGAGGCCGGCGTCACGTCCTGCGTGTCGGTCACCCCGCAGCGCACCGCGGCGCTCGCACCGCAGATCCTCAAGTCCGAGCTCGACCTGCTGGTCATCCAGGGCACCGTCGTCACCGCCGAACACGTGTCGAAGACCGCCGAACCGCTGAACCTCAAGGAGTTCGTCCGCGAGGTCCCCCTGCCGGTCATCGTCGGCGGCTGCGCCTCGTACGAGGCCGCGCTGCACCTGATGCGCACCGGCGCAGCCGGCGTGCTCGTCGGCGTCGGCCCCGGCCACGCCTGCACCAGCCGCGGCGTCCTCGGCATCGGGGTACCTCAGGCAACCGCCATCGCAGATGCCCGCGCCGCCCGCATGCGCCACCTCGACGAGACCGGCGTCTACGTCCATGTCATCGCCGACGGCGGCATGGCCACCGGTGGCGACATCGCCAAGGCCATCGTCTGCGGCGCCGACGCCGTCATGATCGGCTCGCCCCTCGCCGCCGCCAACGAGGCCCCCGGCCAGGGCTACCACTGGGGCATGGCCACGTTCCATCCGACGCTGCCGCGCGGCGCCCGGGTGCAGACCCGCCAGCGGGGCAGCCTCGAGGAGATCCTCATCGGCCCAGCCCGCGAGAACGACGGCCGCCTCAACCTCTTCGGCGCGCTGCGCACGTCGATGGCAACCTGCGGCTACCAGTCCCTCAAGGAATTCCAGAAGGCCGAGGTCATGGTCGCCCCGGCGCTGCAGTCCGAGGGCAAGTACCTCCAGAAGCAACAGGGCATCGGGATGGGCTGAGGCCCCCGCCCAGCCCGCACTGCCCGTTCGTCCGCCGACCCCCCCACCTTGCGGAGCCTGCCGTGTCCGAGTCGACACCCACCGTTCTCGTCGTCGACTTCGGCGCGCAGTACGCCCAGCTCATCGCCCGCCGGGTGCGTGAGGCCAACGTCTACAGCGAGATCGTCTCGCATCGCCTGAGCGCCGCCGAGTTCGCCGAACGGGCACCGGCCGGCATCATCTTGAGCGGCGGGCCCAAGTCCGTGCGCGTCGAAGGCGCCCCGGTGATCGACCCGGACGTCTACGAGCTCGGCATCCCCATCCTGGGCATCTGCTACGGCGCGCAGCTCATCGCCAGTCAGCTCGGCGGCGAGGTCAGCCGCTACGAGGCCGGCGAGTACGGGCGGACGGCGCTCACCGTCGACGGTGGCCGCCTCCTCGACGGCCTGCCGGCCGAACAGTCGGTGTGGATGAGTCACTTCGACGCCATCAGCGCGGTGCCCGAGGGCTTCACCAGGGTGGCGCACACCGCCGCCGCGCCGGTTGCGGCGTTCGAGAGCGACCACATCTACGGCGTGCAGTACCACCCCGAGGTCTCCCACACCCCCCACGGCCAGGCCGTCATCGAACGCTTCGTCGACCTCGCCGGCATCGACCGCACCTGGACGATGGCCAACGTCATCGACGAACAGGTCGAGGCCATCCGGGCCCAGGTCGGCGGCGGCCGCGCCATCTGCGGCCTCTCGGGCGGCGTCGACTCCGCCGTCGCCGCGGCCCTGGTGCACAAGGCCATCGGCCCGCAGCTCACCTGCGTGTTCGTCGACACCGGCCTGATGCGCAAGGACGAGGGCGCGCAGGTCGTCGAGACCTTCCAGCGCTCGCAGGGCATCGAGCTGATCCACGTGCGCGCCGGCGACGAGTTCTTCGACAAGCTCCACGGCGTCACCGAGCCCGAGGCCAAGCGCAAGGTCATCGGCGAGTTGTTCATCCGCCTGTTCGAGCGCGCCGCGGGCGGCATCACCGACGCCAACTTCCTGGTGCAGGGCACCCTGTATCCCGACGTCATCGAGTCCGGCAGCGAGCACGCCGCGACCATCAAGAGCCACCACAACGTGGGCGGCCTGCCCGAGGACATGGACTTCGAGCTCGTGGAGCCGCTGCGGGCGCTGTTCAAGGACGAGGTGCGCGCCGTCGGGTCCCAGCTGGGGTTGCCCGACGAGATCGTGCACCGCCAGCCCTTCCCCGGCCCGGGTCTCGGGGTGCGCATCATCGGCGAGGTCACCCGCGACAAGGTCGCGACGCTGCAGGAAGCGGACTTCATCGTCCGCGAAGAGCTCGCCGAGGCCGGCCTCGAACGCGAGATCTGGCAGAGCTTCGCGGTGCTGCCCGACATCCGCGCCGTCGGCGTGCAGGGCGACGAACGCACCTACGGCTATCCGATCATCATCCGGGCCGTCACCAGCGAGGACGCGATGACCGCCGACTGGGCCCGCATCCCCTACGACGTGCTCGAGTCGATGAGCAGCCGCATCATCAACGAGGTCGCAGGAGTCAACCGCGTGGCGTACGACATCACGTCGAAGCCGCCCGGCACCATCGAGTGGGAATGAGTCCGATGCGCGGCAGGGGAGCCCGGCGGTGAGCTCCGGCGAATCCGGCCTGGCCGGGGCCGCTGCCGATGATGCCGCCGACGTGGTCGACCTCTACATCCGGGCTATGGCCGCCTTCGGCAACCAGATCGTCGAGCTGACCGACGAGCAGTGGCTCCAGACCACGCCGTGCCCCGAGTGGGACGCGCTGACGTTGTGCGCCCACGTGGTGCTCGGCGAAGCGCAGGTCGTCGAGATGATCGACGGCCACGCCAGCCCGGCCGATCGGGCGATGGAGGTCGGCATCCTCGGGTCCGATCCGGTCGCGGCCTGGCGGGGGACGGCGCTGCGGGCCATCGAAGAGGTCCGCGTGGCCGACCTCGACATGGTGGTGAAGCACCCGCTGGGGCCCCAACCCCTGTCGCGGGTGCTGGGCTTCCGCATCACCGACAACCTCGTCCACGCCTGGGACATCTCGGTGGTGCGCGACGACCCGATGGAGCTCGACCCCGAGATCGCCCAGTGGTGCCTGGACTTCTGGCTGCCGATGGCCGACGGCCTGTCCGCCTCCGGCTTCTTCGGCGCCATGACCGAACCCGCCGACGACACCCCCGGCGCCCGCCTCCTGGCGCTGCTGGGCCGCAGCGCGTAGAGGCACCGGGGGCCGGTCAATAGGCTCCTGCGATGCATCGACAGGACATCGATGGCGTCGCCGTGCTCTGGGCCGATCGTGGCGAGCCGTACACGGGATCGCTGACCTTCGGGGTCGGCCGACGAGACGAGACGTTCGTCACCGGCGGCATCACCCACCTCGTGGAGCACCTCGCGATGTCGGCGCTCGCCCCGTCGCACCTCGACCGCAACGCCTCCGTCGACGACGGCGTCACACGGTTCACCGCCACCGGCAAGCCCGAGGCGGTCGGGCAGTTCCTCTCCGAGGTCGCATCGGTGCTGGCCGATCTGCCGACCGACCGCCTGGCGCTCGAGGCGTCGATCCTCGAGGTCGAGGGCCCCGGTCTGGTCGACCCGACCACCGCCGTCTCGCTGGCGCGCCGCTACGGCGCCCGGGGTGTCGGGCTGGTCGGCTTCGTCGACGCTGCGGTCGGCGCGATCTCGGCGGCCGACGTGCGGGCCCACGCAGCGCGGTACTTCGTCGCCGACAACGCGGTCGCGTGGTTCACCGGACCGCCACCGGAGGGCCTGACCCTGCCGCTGCCACGAGGCGAGTTGAACCTGCCGGTGCGCCCGGAGTCGATGGGGCCGAGCGGCCCGGGCGTCGTGGTGCTCGACCAGCCCGGCGTCGGGCTGTCGTTCGAGGCGCCCGAGAGCGAGGCCGTCCTGACGGGCTGTCGCATCCTGCTCTCGCGCCTGACCGAGGAGCTCCGCACCCGCCGCGGGCTCAGCTACCACCTCGGGCTCTGGACGTCGAGGCTCGATCTCGACCACTGGCACGTCAGCATCACGGCCGACTGCAGACCGGGCGACGCCGTGACGGTGGCTGCCGAGATGTACGACGGGCTGCGGCGCCTGGCCGAGAGCGGCCCGACCGACGACGAGCTGGCCCACGACCTCGACGGCATGCGGTCGGTCTTCGACGATCCGCGATCGGCGGCCGACGAGCTCGACATGGCCGCCGGTCGGATGCTCCAGCGTGGACAGCCGCTCACCCACGACGAGCTGCTGGCCGAACACCTCGACCTCACTGGCGAGACGGTCGCCGCCGCGCTGAAGGCGGTGCTCGACGACGTCGTCGTCGCAGTGCCTGTCGATACCGATCCTTCCGGCGTGCCGCTACCGGTGCTCGAACCACCGAGGGCTGCCCCGGCCGACGGTCAGACGTTCGCCCGGCGGTTGACCGGGTCGAAGGCTCCATTCGGCGCGCGGCTGGTGGTCGGTGGCGACGGTGTCTCGCTGCGGATGGGACCCGAGACGATCACCGTCCGCTACGGCGACCTCGTCGGCTGCGGCCGGGCGCCGGGGGCAGCGCTGCTCGTCGCAGCGGACGGGACCAGCCTGGTGGTGCACGAGAGCGACTGGCGCAAGGGGTCGGCCGCACTCGCATCGATCGACGCTGCCGTCCCGGCGTCGCTGGTGTTCCCCGCCCGACCCGATCAGCTCGGCGGCTGACGCCAGAAGGGGCGGCCGAAGAACCGCTGCGCCGAGACCGGCGGGTAGACGGACCACCGACCGGGCGCAGAATCCTGCACTCCCTGCACGGAAGATGGCCCGTCACCCGGGAGGTGGCCCGACGTCAGACGATGGTCAGTGTCGTGCTCGACGGCAGGCGGGTTCCTTCCGGATCCTCGAATCGGAGGGCCCCATCGCAGTCGATCACCCGAGCGTCGTAGCGGCCCGACGCGAAGCGCACGACGACCGATGCACCGGGCGGCACCGGTGCATCGATGCGGTTGACGCCGAACGACAGGGTGTCGCTGGGGGCGAACTGGACGACGCAGAGCGCCGTGTCGGTGTCGTTGATCACCTCGATCTCGATCTCGTCGCGGTTGCCGCCGACGTACACCGAGTGGGTGAACACCGGCTCGTCCTCGACCACCCAGACGACCTCGTAGGTGCCGGCGGCGAGGCCCGGCCCTGCGTTGGAGGCACAGGCGAAGAAGGAGCCGGCGACGTCGCCCTGGTTGGTGCCGGTGGCGCCGAACGCCGGGTCCGGCACGCCGTCGACGGTCCAGATGATCTCGAAGGGCGCGCCCTGGTCGACGTTGTCGTAGTTCCAGGTCAGGCACAGCTCGGCCGGATTCGGCGGCACGACCGTCACCGGCTGGGCAGCGAACCCGTTGGCGTCGACGCCGAGCGTCCACACTGCGTCGAACGCCAGCGGGCGCTGCGCCGGCATCGGCTCGGGCACGTCGGGCGGACCCTGGTCGATCGGTTCGGCGCCGGCAGCCTGTTCGATCAGGGGCACCGCGAGGTTGACGGGCCGGATCCCGTTGATGAAGCCACCGACCGGCACGCAGCTGTCGTCCTGGTCGATGCGACCGTCGCCGTTGGTGTCCTCGACGACGCGGCAATCGGTGATCTGGCCGTCGCCGGTGCCGACGATCGTCGGGATGCCCACGATCGCTCCGCTCTCGTCGACCGCCAATCCGCCGCTGTTGCCACCCGAGATGGTCGCGTCGGTCTTGAGCCAGCTGCGATCGCCGAGACCCGGGACCGAGACGAATCCGGAGATCGTGCCCTCGGTGAAGGTGATCGTCTCGCCGCCGATACCGGGGTAGCCGATGACCCTCAACTGGTCACCGAGCTCGAGGGTGTCGGAGTCGCCGATGGCGACGGTGGGGAAGTCCTGTGTCACAGGCGCCCCGTCGAGCGTTCGCGCGATGCGGATGACGGCGAGGTCGAGCGCGGGATCGTCGACGAGCAGATCGGCCTCGAACAGCAGCAGCGGTGGTAGGTCGGGCACGTCGGTAATCGCCACGGCGATCCTGTCGTGAGGACAGAAACGTGTCTGCGCGATGACGTGGCTGTTCGTGAGCACGGTTCCGTCGGCATCGACGATCGTGCCGCTCCCGCTGCACACCGGCTGGTCGCCGAGCAGCAGCTGGATCTGCACCACAGCCGATGCGAGCTCGTCGACGGTCGGCGGCGACGGCTCGGGTGCGACGACCGCCTCGGGCGTCTGCGTGGGTTCCGCGGTCGCCTCGCTCTCTTCGGTTGGGGCGCTGGTGCTCTCGTCCGGCGGCTCGGCGGTGGCGGCGGGCTCCCCGTCGACGGGCTCGTCGGCGGTCTCGACGTCTGCACGATCGTCGGTCTCGTCATCGCCGTCGCCGACGAGCACGACGACCAGGACCACGATCGCGATGGCAAGGGCCACCACGCCGGCGATGAGCATCGGTGGCCAGGCGCCACCGGCCGGGGGTGGCGGGCCCCCGGCCGGTGGCGCCGTCCCGAAGTGCGGGACGGCTCCGGCGCGAGTGCTGTGCGGGTCCGTCGGTGGCTCTGCGCCGGTGCTCATGGTGCGGGGCTCCTGTCGGTGTGGTGGGAGGAAGGCGTGATCGGGTCGGGTGGATCCCGGCCCTCAGCACGATGTCGGCAACTCCAGAACGACGGTGGTACTGAATGGTTCCACGATTGTTCCTGCGGGCACGCTCTGGCCCGTGATGAGGTCGTCGCAGTGAGCGGGCCATTCGATCGCGATGGCGTTGATCTCCTCGATCAGTT
>JBKAGO010000005.1:0-57931 GCA_046290435.1 Acidimicrobiales bacterium | reverse complement strand
GCCTGAAAAAGTACCTGTTAGATGCCATTGATGCCGGTAACGGTGCGGTGGTGGGTTTTGGCGCGGCGAAGTCATCGTTGGTCGCGTCTACCTTTTTTGCGCCTTCAGGTTTGCTTGGTGCCATTGGTGTGTCTAGTGCCGCGACACCGTTAGGCTGGGCGGTTGCCGCCGGGGTTATTGGTGCCGGTTTAAGTCTGGCGATCGGTAAGCATCTGGTGCGTGGTAGTTCCTCCCAGGTTCGCGCTGTTCCTGATTGTATCAACACTCCCATGGATGTTCTGGCGGTGGGGCTCTTCGACTTAATTGGATTGTTGGGCGTTAAACTCGCTCTGGTTGATGGTGACTTTCTTGAGGTCGAGCGTGACCGACTGCAGGAATATTTTGAACAGGAATGGGGTTATGACGGGGCTTTTGTTTCTGCAGGTCTCGACGAGTTAGAGCGGGTCGCGGATGATCATACGATTCGCAAGGTGGCAGAACAACTTGCCAACTTTAAAAAGCAAAACCCAGATTGTAACTACTCCACCATGACCACAGAGATTTTGGCGTTTCTTAAAGACTTAAGTGTCGTTGACGGCGTGGTAGATGAGCGCGAAGAGCTGGCCATTGAAAAGGTTGAAGCGGTATTTGCCGAGGTTGACCGGCTTAAAGTCCAGGCCATGTTTAACGACACCATTGGTGCTGTCAGAGGCGTTGGTAAAAAAACTGCTGAATCAGCCAGGGTTACAGCAGTGACGGCTGTTTCAAAGGTGTCTGATGCCGCAAGGAGCGTGCTGCGCAAAAATGCTGATAGCAGTGACGATAAGGGATCAGATAAGTCGGAGCAAGAATGACCAGAGTGGCTATCGCCGGTATTGTGCATGAGACCAATACATACTGTCATACCACCACGGACGCGAAGCAGTTTCGTGCTCTCCGGGGTGAAAAGTTTTTTCGTATGCGTGGTACCGAAACCACAATTGGCGGAGCAATAGACGAGTGTGAACGGCGCGGTTTCGAAGTGGTGCCGATTATGGTGGCTAACGCTCAGCCCTCTGGCACCATCGAAGAGGCGGTGTATGAAGGTTTTAAACAAGAGATTTTAGAATCTCTTGCCGACCAAATGCCGCTTGATGGCATTTTGCTTGATTTGCACGGCGCCGGAGTGACCACACACCTGGACGATCTAGAAGCAGACCTGTGCCGCGGCATCAGACATCTGGTGGGCGAGGCCCTGCACCAGCGCCGCCGCCGACGGGGGCCCTCCGCCAGCACGGGTACCCGGCGAGGCGCAGCGACCTCAGCGTCACGCGTCGGTGCGGGACGTGCTGGTCGCTGCCGCCCGCGGCCGAAGCGTCACTCCCGTTCGAGGGATGGTTCGATCGGGAGGTCCACCCACGGCTGGCGGTCGACGCACCAGGCCTGGACGTTCGGCGCCACGTCGGTCTTGTCGTCGAGCGTCCCGGCCTTGATGGCGACGACGCCGCTGCCGTTCAGGATGTGCGACACGATGGGCGATCCGCAGCTGCCGCAGAAGCGGCGCTCGACGTGGATGGTGCCGGTCTCGTCGTTGCCCGGGTCGCCGTAGGTCGTCAGCTCGCCCTGAACGGCGAGCTGGGACTCGTGCGCGATCAGGTTGACCGAGAACGCGCCCCCGCTCTGGCGTTGACAGTGATCGCAGTGACAGACCGCCGTGGCGATGACATCGCCGGAGATCTCGTAGGTGATGGTGCCGCACAGGCAACGACCGGTTCGTGACATGAACGGAACCTAGCGCGCTGGGTCGCCTCAGGGCAGGTACGGCGCGCACGCGGTGGCGAGAACGCCATCGGTTGCGGTCTCGACCTGCCGGCCCTCGTCCACTCCCGCCCAGGTCGTCAGTGCGTCGACCATCTCCGCCAGGTGGTCGGCCGAATCCGCAGCGAGCGACAGGCGCACGCACGACCGGGTCTCGTCACCCCACAGGACCGCCTCGCCGTCGGCCCAGCCGTCGGTCGCCGTGGCCGCGGCGACGAGCGTCGCCTCATCGGGCTGGAGCGTGTTGCCGCTCAGGGCGAGCAGGAACTCGTAGGCCCCGAACTCCCAACGGAACAGCTCGTCGCCCTCGGCCTCGGGCGCCGGGGCCTCGGCCGTATTGGCCCCGGCCGGCCAGAGCAGCTCGTCGGTGGTCGCCGGTAGCGCCTCGTACAGCTCCCACGTGCCCTCCGGGCCACCCATGGCGTCGATGAACACAGGCCCGACGGTGTATGGCAGCGCGATCGCCGACACCATCGCCGGCGGCACCGCGTCGATGACGTCGGGGATCTCGGTGCTGGGCGGGACGTCGTTCTCGGTCCTCCATGCCGCCTCGACGCTCATCGCCCGCCCCTCGACGACGGTCCGCAGCACCCGCTCGCGCTCGGTGTCCTCGAGCTCCTCGACCGCTTCGGTCAGCATCGCGCCAAGGTCGACGTGCTGATCGTCGAGCGCATGCACCAGTTCGTGCACGATCACCGCCTGCAACTCGCCGGAGTCGCCCGCCGAGGTGGGCACGAACAACCGGTCGACATCGGGGTCGTAGTAGCCGGCGAATCCACCCTCCGCGAACGTCACGATGCCCTCGCCCAACTCGGCCGTCCCCCGCTCGTCGCCGAACAGCGCCTGGTGGTAGCGGGCCGACCGTTCGATCGACGCCGGGTCGAGATCCTCTTCGACCGCGGCAGCGGCGCCGGCAGCGAAGTCCTCGTCGCTCTGGCCCACGACGATCGGCGGGGTGACGAACGTCCGGCCCGTGGCCGCCTCGACGTAGGCGACCAGCTCGACCAACACGTCCGGATCGACCGGCACGTCGCCCTCGGTGACCAGCGATCCGAGGTCCTGGCGAACGACATCGTGGTCACCGCCGGGCCAGAGCTGTGCGACGAGCCAGCCGAACCCGATGCCGGCGAGCAGGAAGAGCAGCACACCCGGCACGTGCCGCCACCACGAACGACGATTCGAGGGCTCGTCGTCGGGCCGCTCGGCGTGGCCGTCGGTGGCAGCAGAGAGATCGGTCGCGGTCATCGGGGAATCCTTCTCGTGCAGCGCCGGCCGTCCCGGCGTCGTCGAGATCAACGTAGGGATCGTCCTATCACCGGTCATCGGCCTCGCCGCCGATCCTGGGTCTCCCTCTCGAGGGGGAGCACATCCCACCCGACCGCGGTCGACAGCGGGGAGTGCGGGTCAACGGATGCTGGTCACCTCACGGAACTTCGACCATGCGAGCCAGGCCGCAACCGCCAGCAGCGCGAGCACGACGAGGAGCATCCACAGCAAGCCCTCGATGACGGCACCCACCCCGAAGACGAGGGCGAGCAGGAGCAGGATCACGAGCACGGTCATGCTCTGGCTCTACCCCGTGTCCCCGCCGGGTAAAGATCGATGCTCGGATACCGCGATCCGCACGCTTCGCGGGCGGAGCATCTGCTCCGGAGCGGATGCAGTCGATCACCCGTTGCTGCGCATCAGGTCCCGCAGCGCACCCAGGACGTAGATGAGCGACAGCAGCAGGAAGGCGGCGCCGACCGCAGTTCGGACCTGGTCCTCGCGCAACGACGAGCGTGCCGCCACCCGTGGCGCAACTGCGTTCGCCACCGAACCCCGCCAACCACGCAGTCCTGCCGATGCGACGTCTCTCGATTCCATTTCCGGGCTCTACCCCCGGGCACCTCGGTTCACACCCGGCTCCGTAGCGGCATCAGCTCCGCCGCCGGCTCCAGGGCAGCGCGTCGAGCACTGCCCGCAGGCGGGCCGGGTCGACCTTCGGTCGGCGGTCGGCGGTCATCAGGCCGTTGACCTCCTGCTCTGTGTCGGCGAGCTGGGTCCAGCACCAGCCCCGCAACTCCGGGATCGACTCGGCTGCGGCGACCAACGCGGCGAACCGGGCCAGCAGGTCGTCGGCGTCGGCTGCCCCGACGTAGTCGAAGCGATCGGCCACCGAACGGTCCTGGGGTGCGAGCCCGACACCACCCATCTCCGACAGGATCAACGGGCCTGCCTCGCCCGGCAGGGGAACGCAGCCCTCGGCCCAGATCCGCACGTCGGGGACCATCTCCGCAAGGAGCTCGGGGTCGACGTCGACCGGGTCGTCGACCTGGGCGAAGGCCAGCCACCGCTCCAGGTCGAAGTCGGCGAACTCGTCGCTCACCGACAGGCGCCCCCGCTCCCAGCCACGGGCGGCGATACCGGTCCAACGCTGCGCCAGCGAGACCGGGTCCTGGTCGTAGTCGTGCACGTCGACGACGTCGGTCTCGACGTGACCCCACCCGCTGTTGTCGACGACAGGACGGGTCGGATCGAGCGCGCGGGTCTCGGCCACCAGCCGACGCAGCGTCGCCTGGTGTTCGGGCCGATCGTGCACGCCCTGCACGCCCCACGACTCGTTCACCGGGACCCACGCGATGACGCACGGGTGGCTGCGGTCGCGGCGGATGGCCTCCGCCCACTCGGCCGAGGCGTCCTCGAGGAGCTGTCCCTCGAGCCGGGCCAGCCCGAACGGCGACGGCAACTCCTCCCAGACGAGGATCCCGAGCCGATCGGCGTGCCAGAGCAGACGGGGATCCTCGACCTTCTGGTGCTTGCGTACCCCGTTGCAGCCCATCGCCTCGACGAAACCGAGGTCGGCCAGCATGGCCTCGTCGGAGGGCGGGGTGATGAGCGACTCGGGCCAGTAGCCCTGGTCGAGCACCAACCGCTGACGGAGCGGCTCACCGTTGAGCAGCCACTCGTCGCCCTCGATGGCCACCGTGCGGAACCCGACGTGACCCGAGATGGTGTCGAGCGTCGCGCCGGCCGCATCGAGGAGCTCGGCGCGTAGCGCGTAGAGCACGGGATCGTCGGGCGACCACGGGCGGACGCCCGCGAGCTGCCCGGTCACGTCGGTACCCGGTCCGGCGAGAACCGCAGGCCCGCCATCGAGGTCGATCGTGAGCCGCAGGCCGACCACACCGTCCCCACGAACGTGGGCGGTGGCGTCGAGGGAGCCGTCGGCTTCGGCGACGAGCTGCAGCTCGTCGATCCACGCCGGACCCGTCACCTCGAGCCAGACGGGCTGCCAGATCCCGCTGGTGGGCGTGTAGTGGATCATGAACGGGAACGTGGCCGTCTGCTTGCCTCGCAGCTGGTCGGACCGGAATCGGTCGATCGCCTGGACGACCACCTCGTGGCCGCCGCGGCCCACCCCTTCGAGGAGAGCGTCGGTGATGTCGAGGGTGAACGACGTGTGACCACCGCGATGCGATCCGACTTCCGTTCCGTCGACCCACACCCGGGCTTCGAAATCCACGGCCCCGAAGTGCATGAGGAGCCGTTCGCCATCGCTTCGCGCGGGAGCTGCGAACGTGCGTCGGTACCAGATGATCTCGTGAGCCTCGGATGAACCGATCCCACTGGCCGCGCTCTGGAAGGCGAAGGGCACGACGATCTCCCGATCGAACGCGGCGTCGCCGAGCGTGGCCCCACCGAAGGAGCAGCGCCATGTGCCGTTGAGGCTCACCCAACGGTCGCGGCGGCGGTCGGGTCGTGGATGTTCGGGGCGGGGCAGCGCGGCGGCCATGAGCCGGAGCATGGCACACCGTCAGCTGCCGATCCGGCGCTGTCCTCGGCCGCCGGTGCGAGGCACCCCGGGCAGCGACCGCCGGCTCAGAACAGCTCGACCTCTCCGGCCTCGATGCTCTCCTGGGCGGCGGGCCGCGACGGTCCGCCGGCGACGCCCGCACCGACCGGTACCCGCTCGACCCCTGGGCCCACCGGCTCGGCGGACGGATCGGCCGGCCGCAGCCCGAGCGAGGCCTCCATGAGGTCGACGTGCTTCTCGGCGTGCTCGGCCACCTGGCGCACGATGTCCTCGAACTGCAGGCTGCGGATCGCGTTGGCGGCCCCGACCCCGATGCGTTGTGCCAGTTCGCCGGCGCGCCCGGCCCGTTCGGTGAGCATGTCGTCGAGGGTGTGGACCTGACCGGTCATCACCTCCAGGTCGTGCTTGCCCTGCACCAGCACCATCTCGTCGTGGGACGCGGTCTCGTGGACCAGTTCGCGGATCGTCTGCATCGACTCCCTGGTCGAGCCGATCTGGCTCCTGATGTGTTCGTTGAACTCGTTCGAGCTGAGCGACAGCTGCCGGACCTCGTCGGCCACCACCGCGAAGCCCAGCCCGGCGCTGCCGGCCCGCGATGCCTCGATGGTTGCGTTCAACGCCAGCAGCTTGGTCTGGTCGGCGATCTGTTGGATGCCGTCGACCATCTTGATCGTCTCGTCCATCTGTGCCGCCATCTCGTCGATCCGGGCGACCAGGGCGTGGCTGTTCTCGCTGCCTGCCACCGTGAGGTCGACCAGGCGCGACACCAGCTCGGTCGTATCGCGCACGAACGACGCGATGGTCACCGTCGCCGCACCCGACTCGTCGGCGTCACCCGCGACGCCCTGGGTCAGTGCATTCGTGATCTCCTCGATCAGCGCACGCTGGGCGGAGGTGTCGGCGTGCATGGTCGAGAACGACCCCTCGAGGGTCGTGGCCGCGTCGGCCACCAGCATCCTGATCTGCTCGAGGTCTCGACGGACCTCCAGCATCCCGCCCTCGAGCGAATCGGCAGTCCCGGCCGACGAGCCGGACCCGAGCCCCAGAGCACCGGGCGAGGAGAGTCGGCGCGGACGGCGGGCCCCGCCGGCCAGGCACGTGGCGGCGACCACCAGCGCCACCAGGATCTGCAGCGGCCGACCGGGATCCCAGATGACCACCGCGACCATCACGATGCTCGCCGGCACGGCCAGGCGGCCCGCACGCCGGGCAGCGGAGGAGAGAGAGGCGAAGCTTGCACTCGTCGGCATCGTCATCGGTCTTCCTTCTTCGTCTCGAGGCTCACGTCGATCGACTGCGAGCGATGGTCTGGGGTCACCGGGTGCGAGCTCATGCGGACACGAGCTCCATGATCCGGTGGGCGATCTGTCCGAGGGGGAGGACTTCCTGCGCGGCGCCGATCTTGGCGGCCTCACCCGGCATGCCCCACACGACGCTCGTGGCCTCGTCCTGGGCGATCGTCGGCCCACCGGCTTCGCGGATCCGTTGCATGCCCTGCGCGCCGTCGGCGCCCATCCCGGTCAGGATCACCGCCACTGCGTTCACGCCGACGTGCTGAGCGACGGAATCGAACAGGACATCGACCGAGGGCTTGTGCCGATTGACCGGGTCGGCGTCGCTCAGCCGGCAGGTGTAGCGAGCGCCGTCACGCCGCACCGAGAGGTGGAGGTGCCCCGGAGCGACGTACGCGTGACCCGGGAGGATCTGCTGTCCGTCGCGCGCCTGGCACACACTCATCGCGGAGTTGCGGTCGAGCCGCTCGGCGAAGGGCCCGCTGAACGCCTCGGGGATGTGCTGGGTGATGAGCGTCGGCGGCGCATCGGGCGGCATCTGGGAGAGCAGCTCACGGATGGCCTCGGTCCCGCCGGTGGAGGCTCCGATGGCGAGGAGCCGGTCGGTCGCCCGCACCCTGGCGAGGACACCAGCGGTCGGCGCTCCGACCGCCGCCCGCAGCGGCGCCGCTGCGGTGGTGGTGGTGCGCGGGCGGGGCCGCGCCTTGGCCGCCATCCTCACCTTCTCGACGAGCTCCTGGGCGTAGCCCTCGAGACCCTCGGCGATGTCGAGCTTCGGCTTGGTGATGAAATCGATCGCCCCCAACTCCAGGGCCGCGAATGTCACGTCCGCGCCCGGCTCGGTGAGCGACGAGACCATCACCACCGGCATCGGACGCAGGCGCATCAGATTGCTGAGGAACGTGATGCCGTCCATCTTGGGCATCTCGACGTCGAGGGTGAGCACGTCGGGGTTGAGGGCCTTGATCTTGGCCCGGGCGTCGTGGGGGTCGACTGCGGTCCCGACGACCTCGATGCCGGGTTCGGACCGGAGGATCTCGGTCAGGACCTTCCGGACGAGCGCCGAGTCATCGATGATCAGGACCTCGATGTTCTTGCGATGTGTGTCCACGACAGGCCTTTCAGAAGAGCTCGACGTCGCCCGCACGACGCTCGTTTCCCACAGCGGCGACATAGGCCTGTTCGTACTGCACGGCGACATGGGCGCGGTCGCAGAGTTCCTTCACCAGGGCCCTGCCGCTTCGGGGATCGAAGACGACCTTGCGAGCCCGGTCCCCCTCGACGTGCTCGCCGGCGAGGGGGATCTGCTCGTCCGTCAGGTAGGTCCGGGCGAAGTGCACGTTGTCGGTCCCGATGGCCATCGAGCTCGGGATGACGTTGCCGCCGCCGACGAGCTTGGCCAGCAGATGGTGGCGGCGGCCACCGTTGCGCAGGATGGCGTTGATCAGGAACTCCATGGCGAAGACGCCGTAGCGCGCCGCCTCGTCGGGCGCGCCCGCGGCAACGCCGTTCCGGGAGGCGTGGGGGATCGTGAAGTGGTTCATCCCACCGATCCCGGCCTCGGGATCCCAGATGCACGCCGAGACACACGAGCCGAGCACCGTGGTGACGAGCTCGTCCGCGACGGTGACGTAGTACTCCCCCGGCAGGATCTTGGCCGCGACCCGACGCCGCTTCGAGTCGTAGAAGCGGCGGACGTGCCCGAACCCGTCGAGCTGTGGTGAGAACGTGGGCGGACCGGATGCGAGATCCGCACGCCGGGCCGCTGCGATCGCCTCACGACCCGGCGACACGGTAGATCGTCCTTCCCACGGGCTCGAAACGATTGGACCCGCTGACCATGCTCTCGGAGTGGCCGATGAACAGATACCCGTCCGGAGCGAGGAGCTCCGCGAACCGGTCGAACAGGACGCGCTGGGTCTCCTTCGAGAAGTAGATGACGACGTTGCGGCAGAAGATGACGTCGAGCGGGCCGCTCATCGGCCAGGGTTCCATCAGGTTCAGGACCCGGAAGTAGATGCTCTTGCGCAGGGCGGCATCGACCTGGACCATGCCGTCGGCGGTTGCGCCGACCTGGTTGAACCATCGACGGCGGGCGTCGTTGTTCCTCAGCGATGCGATCTCCTCGACGCGGTAGCGACCCGCCTCGGCGCGCGCCACTGCGTTCGAGTCGATGTCGGTGGCGAGGATCCGCCAGTCCCACGCCTGTTCGGCCGGGATGGCGTCGGCCGCGGTGACCGCGATGCTGTACGGCTCCTGGCCGGTCGAACACGCCGCCGACCAGATCCGCAGGCGCCGCGCCGAGCCCCGGTTCTTCATCAGGCGGGGCAGGCCCTCCGATGCGAGGAACTCGAAGTGGTGGTCTTCGCGGAAGAACGAGGTGAAGTTCGTCGTGATGGCATTGACGAAGTCCGCCCGCTCGGCCGCGCCGGGCGCGGCGACCAGCGCGCAGTACTCGTCGAAGCTGCTGAGGTGCAGCGCCCGCAGACGCCGGGCGAGGCGGCCGTAGATCAGCTCGGTCTTCGTGTCGTTGAGCTCTATGCCCGCCTCCTCGCGGGCGAGGCGGCGGAGGAGATCGAAGTGGCGGCGCTCGAAGGCGAACTCTCGCCCGTCCGGCTTCGCGGTCGCGACGTCCCCGTCTCGGGTGCCGGTGGTCATGCTGCGCCGACGAGTCGCGGCTCGCCCAGGAGCATGTCGGCCAGTCCCAGCGCCTCGACGGCGTGCACGCACGCGGCGCTCGGCTCGGCGAGTTCGAGAGCTCGACCGGCCTGGTGCAGCCCGTCGTGCAGTGCGATCAGGCACTGCACGACGGCGGCATCGAGGCGTTCGACCCCCGCGCATCCGACCCGGACGTCGCCGGTCGCCTCGAGGGCGGCGCGGCAACTCTCGACGATCTCGCCGACGGCGCGGATGTCCGCGTTCGTCGGGAGATCGAACCCGGCCGGTGTGGCGGGATCGGTCTCGTCACTCATGGCTACTCCTGGTTCCGGTCGGGCGGGCAGATGGGCTGGGGGCGCCCGGTCAGAACTGCTCCCAGGCTTCGTCGCCGTCGACGAGCGTCGCCACGGACCCGTTGGCGTGGGCGACCCTGGCGGGGGCGTCGTCGTGGTGACCGTTGCTGGTGGTCACCGGAGCCGGTCGGGCGGCCATGCCGGGGGCAGCGGCCGGCGGAGCGACCGCAGCCATGACCGGAGCCATGGCGGCTGCGGCCGGTTCGAGACCCGACACCCGGAACTGCTCGGTGAGCTCCAGCAACAGCTGTGCCAGCTGCTGCATCGACTCGGAGGCGGCGGCCGCCTCTTCGACCATGGCGGCGTTCTGCTGGGTGCCCTGGTCCATCTCGGCGACGGCCTGGTTGACCTGGGTGATGCCGGCGGACTGCTCCTCGGACGCCGCAGCGATCTCGGCGATGATGTCGCTGACCTTCTTGACCGAGTTGACGATCTCCTCGAGCTGCGAGCCCGACTGGTTGACCAGGTTCGAGCCGTCGCTGACCTTCTCCAGGCTGTCCTGGATGAGGGCCTTGATCTCCTTGGCCGCACCGGCGCTGCGCTGGGCGAGGTTGCGCACCTCGGAGGCGACCACGGCGAAGCCTCGGCCCTGATCGCCGGCCCGTGCGGCCTCGACCGCGGCATTGAGTGCCAGCAGGTTGGTCTGGAAGGCGATCTCGTCGATCACGCCGATGATGTCGGCGATCTTCTTGCTGGACTCGCTGATGGCGAGCATCGCCTCGACGGCCCGGTCGACCACCTGACCGCCGTCCTGGGCCTGTTCACGGGCGCTGACGGCCAGCTGGCTGGCCTTGCGGGAGTTGTCGGCGTTCTGCTGCACGGTCGCCGTCATCTCCTCCATGCTCGATGCGGTCTCCTCGAGGGAACTGGCCTGCGATTCGGTGCGGCGGCTGAGGTCCTGGTTGGCCAATGCCACCTCCGATGCCGAGCTCGACATCGACACGGCGGACGACCGGATCTGGGTGACCATCGTCGACAGCGTCTCGATGCTGGCGTTGGTGGCGTCCTGCAGCGTTGCGAGGTGCCCGTCGAACTGGCCCTCGATCGACTGGGTGAGATCGCCGGCGGCCACCGCTCCCATCACCTCGGATGCCCGGGCCACGAGCAGCTGGATCTGGTCCTGGAGGCGGCGTTCCTCGGTGACATCGGTTGCGATCTTGACGACCTTCACCGCCTTGCCGCTGCGGTCGAACACCGGGTTGTAGTTGGCCCGGAGCCACACCTCGTCGCCCGCCTTGGTGAAGCGGCGGTACTCGCCGCTCTCGAAGAGGCCACGGGACAACCGGTCCCAGAGCATTGCGTAGGCCGGGTCGTTGGCCTCGACGGGGTCGACGAACATGCGGTGATGGCGCCCGACGACCTCTTCGGCGGTGTAGCCCATCGTCTCGTAGAAGTTGTCGTTGGCCTTCAGGATCGTGCCGTCGACCGTGAACTCGATCATCGCCTGCGAGCGGTCGATGGCCTCGACCTTGGCACTGACGTCGAGGAACTCGGTCAGGTTCTCCCACTCGAGGGTGCAGCCGACGTAGTTGCCGTCGGGGTCGATCTGGGCGGTCACGTTCAGGCCGAACGACAGGCCCGCGACCTCGATGTCGGCCTGGTACGGCAGGTTCGACGGGTCATCGAGCAGGCGGCGCTGATGCGACGGGTTGGCGTGGAACTGGTCGATGCACTGCCCGACCAGATCGTCGGCACTGAAGCTCGGCCACGCGACCCGGAACGCCTGCTCGGCGCTGCGCATCAGCTCGGTGGCGGCGTCGTTCACGTAGTAGATGACGAAGTCGCGATCGACCATCATGACGGCGGTCCGGACGTTGCCGAGCGCTTCGGCCCGGAACTTCGAGGTCGCCTCGGCCTCTTTCGCCTCGGTGATGTCGGTGGCGAACTCGATGACCTTGATGGGCGTGCCGCTGCGATCGAGGACCGGGTTGTAGCTGGCACGCAGCCAGATGGTCTCGCCGGCGCGGTTCAGGCGACGGACCTCGCCCTCCTGTCGCTCGCCCCGCGCGAGCAGCGTCCACATCTCGCGGTAGTCCGCGGTGTCGGCCTGATCCGGTGGGCAGAAGATGCGGTGATGGCGGCCCACGACGTCGTCGCGGTGGTAGCCCATGACCTCGAGGAAGTTGTCGTTGCCCGACAGCAGCGTGCCATCCAGCGCGTACTCGGCGACGGCCTGATAGCGGTCGATCGATGCGAGCTTGGAGCGGACGTCGAGCAGCTCGGTGAGGTCCTCCCACTCGAGCGTGCAGCCGACGTAGTCGCCGCTGTCGTCGAACTGGGCCGACACCGACAGCCCGAACGACAGGTTGCCCACGCTGATGTCGGCCTTGTAGGGCAGGTTGTCCGGGTCGTCGAGCAGGCGGCGCTGATGCGCCGGATTGGCATGGAAACGGTCGATGCACTGCCCGATCAGGTCGTCGGCGCTGAAGCCCGGCCACGTCTGGGCGAACTCGTCTTCGGCGCTGCGCATCAGTTCGAGCGCTGCGTCGTTCAGGTAGTAGATGACGAGGTCGCGGTCGACCATCATCACCGCGGTGCTGGCGGCGTCGAGGGCCTCGGCCCGGAACCGGGTGACCAGCTCCTCGCGTCGACGCTCGGCTGCGGCGGGACTCGCCTTGGCCGTGGCGGTCGATCGGGTGGCCCCGGCCTTCGCCACCGTCTTGCGGGTGGTCTTGGCTGCGGTCGACCCGCTGCGGTCGGTGTTCGACGCAGATCGGGTACGGCGGGTAGCTGCTGTTTCGCTCATGCGTCAATCACTCCGTTGTCTCGGTCGAGAGGTTGTCGTGGCCCGGCGTGGCGCCGAGACCGTCGATTGCTGAAAAGGCGGTGTCGAGCGCGACGAGGCGATCGATGTCGAGGAGGATCAGCATCGTGTCCTCGATCACCGCGAGCCCCCGCATCGCCTGGGTGTGCACCCGCTCACCGAAGTCCGGTGCCGGCTGGATGTCCGCGGCGGCGACGTTGTAGACGTCGGACACCGCATCGACCACGAACCCCATGGTCCGGCTGGTCGCCTCGTCCTCGATGCGCAGGACGATCACCACGGTGGTGTTCGTGTACTCGGCGGACTCCATGCCGAAACGCAGCCGGAGATCGACGATGGGCACCACCGTGCCGCGCAGGTTCATCACGCCACGGATGTAGTCGGGGGTGTTCGGGAGCTCGGTCGCCCGTTCCCACCCCTTGATCTCCTGCACCCGCAGGATGTCGACGCCGAACTCCTCGGCGCCGAGCATGAAGGTGAGGAACTGGTCGGTTGCGGCACCGGCGTCGGATCCGACGATGTCGGAGCTGATGGTGGTCGTCTGCATGGCTGCTCCTAGGCGACGCACTCGGCGGCGGGCACGGCCTGCCGATGGAGTGCGAGCACGCTGTTGACGTCGAGGATCAGAGCGACCGTGCCGTCGCCGAGAATGGTTGCGCCCGAGAGACCGGGAACGGCCCGGAAGTTGCTCTTCAGGCTCTTGATGACGATCTGTTGCTGCGCCAGCAGGTCGTCGACGACGATGCCGGCGCGGCTGCCCTCGGCCTCGACGACCACCAGCAGTGGCCGGGCCGGTTCGCCGTCGGTCGAGATGCCGAACGCGACGTCCAGCCCGATGATCGGGATGACGGTCCCGCGGTGGCGGTAGACCTGCGCCCCCTTGGCGAGCGCTCCGATCCGATCGACGTCGAACTGGGCCGACTCCACGATCGAGACCAGCGGGATGATGAACACCTGGTCGCCGACGCGGACGACCTGACCGTCGAGGATCGCCAGGGTGAGCGGGAGCCGGATCCGGAACGTCGAACCCAGTCCGGGGCGGGAGTCGACCTCGATGACACCACCCAGGTCGTTGATGTTCCGCTTGACGACATCCATGCCCACGCCACGGCCCGAGACGTCACTGACGGTCTCGGCGGTGGAGAAGCCCGGATGGAAGATGAGCTCTTGGAGCTGCTTCTCGCTCAGGTGATCGTCGTCGCCGATCAGGCCGCGTTCGCGGGCCTTCGTCGCGATGCGCCCGGCGTCGATGCCGGCGCCGTCGTCGCTGATCTCGATGACGATGTTGCCGCCCTCGTGATAGGCGTCGAGGGTGACGGTGCCCGTCTCGGGCTTTCCGTTTGCGACACGTACCTCGGGTCGCTCGATGCCGTGATCGAGGGCGTTGCGTACCAGGTGGACGAGCGGGTCGCCGATCTTCTCCATGACGGTCTTGTCGAGTTCGGTGGTCTCGCCGTGGATCTTCAGGTCGATGCTCTTGTCGAGCTTCGATGCGATGTCCCGCACCAGGCGGGGCAGCCGGCTGAAGGCGAAGCTGATGGGCAACATGCGGATCTGCATGACGCTGCCCTGCAGCTCCCGGGTGTTGCGTTCGAGCTCTGCGAGCCCCTCGAGGAGCTTCTCGAGGTCGAGGTCCTCGCCGTGGTCGGCGAGCTGCTGGAGCATCGACTGGGTGATGACCAGCTCGCCGACCATGTTGATGAGGGTGTCGATCTTCTCGATGTCCACCCGGATCGAGGTCGATGCCGGAGTGCCCTGGCTCTCGGCCTGGCGGCGGTCGGATCCGCTGCGCCGCTCGGCCTGACCGGCCTCGGTGCCGGTGCCGGCGCCGGCGCCCGAGCCCGTCTCCGGACCCGCAGCGGCGGCGATGGGGGTGACGGTGGCCTCGGAGGCGCCTGCGCTCCGGGACGAGCCGGGGGCGCCTGCATCGGCGGCGCCGTCGGCGGCTACGTCTTCGTCGACGAGGGTGATGACGATGTCGGCCTCGTCTTCCACCCACTCGAAGATCTGGTCGATCTCGGCACGGTCGGCGGAGGTGGCGAGCTCGATCGCCCACTTGCAGAACGACGTCTCGACGTCGAGGTGTTCGAGGTCGGGCAGCGCGCTGGTGTCGATGATGGCCCGGTAGGTGTCGGGCTCGGCCAGTTCGGCCAACTCGCCGAGGATGCGCACGGGATCGTTGCCGGTGCGGAACATGTCGGCATGTGGTTCGAACGCGATATGCCAGGAGCGGACCGGGACAGAGGAGCCGGAGGCGGACGCCGCGTCGTCGCCTGCGTCGTCGGAGCCTGTCTCGCCGGCGGGGTCGGCGGGATCGGTCGAGTCGCCTGGAGCCCCGTCGCGCTCGAGGAGGCGCTGGAGCCGGGCTTCGACCTCGGTGACGGCATCGACGTCGAGGTCGCTGCCGTTCTGGGCAGCGGAGAGCATCGCGCGCAGCGTGTCGACGCTCGCCAGCAGTGCGTCCACCGTCTCCTGATCGACGACGTGTTGGCCGGCTCGGCTGCGGTCGAGAAGGGTCTCGAGCAGATGGGTGAAGTCTGCGACGGCCGTGAAGCCGAGCGTGCCGGCGCCGCCCTTGATCGAGTGCGCCGCACGGAAGATCGTGTTGATCGCGTCGTCGTCGCCGTCGCCCAGCTCGAGGTCGAGCAGCCCGGTCTCCATCACGTCGAGACCTTCGAAGGATTCGTCGAAGAACGACTGATGGAATTTCGTGATGTCGATGCCCATCGGCATGCCCCCCTTGTCGATTCGAAGGCCGCTAGCGGACGACTTTGTTGATGGTGGCGACCAGCTGGTCGGGGTCGAAGGGCTTGACGATCCAGCCGGTGGCACCGGCGGCCTTGCCCTCGGCCTTCTTGTCCGCCGCCGACTCGGTCGTCAGCAACAACATCGGGGTGAACTTGTAGGCGGGCAGCTGGCGCAGGTTGCGGACGAGCTCGATGCCGTCCATCTTCGGCATGTTGACGTCGGTGAGCACCAGGTCGGCCGGTGCGCCCTGTGCCTTCGTCAGGGCGTCCTCGCCGTCCACGGCTTCGATGACGTCGAAGCCGGCTTCTTTGAGGGTGAACGAGACGAGCTGACGCATCGAGACCGAGTCATCGACGGCGAGGATTCGCGGCATTTCGGATCTCCGTATCGGCCATGAACAGTGGCGTGCTGGAGGACAATCGACGCTTCTACGGGTCTCTTGAGCACAAAGAACAAACAATTGCGTATTGTCAGGGAGCCTGAGGCGCGCAACTGTGCCGCCGCCGGCCCGACAGCGTTGCGGCCGCGGCTCGCCGCACGGCAGCAGTCCCCACAGAACGACGGGCCCCTTCTTCGGCGTGCGGCTCGGCTTCCACCTGCCCCGAGACGAACCCGACCGAGGTCGAGGAGTTCTGGCGCCGAGAACCGTCGCCAGGGCGACGAGTTTCGGTGCCGGAAAGCTGTCTGGTCAGCCGGCCTGCAAGCGTTCGAGCATCGCTCGCATCTGGGCGTGCACGGCGTTGATCGCCTGCAGCGGCCGCATCATCACCTTGAACTCGACGATCATCCCGTCGTCGTCGCAGGTGATGATGTCGACGCCGTTCGCGTACTTCGGGGCGCCGTCGTCGCCGGGAATGGTGGTCTCGAACTCGAGCATGGCGTGATGGCCCTGCAGGATCTTCTTCGTGTAGCGGAACGCACCGTCTTTCGGCTTGCCGCCGTCGGCCCCGTCCCCGTCCCCGTCGATGGCGCCGGCGCCGGCCGGCCCGGCATCGACGCCACCCAGCGTTCCGCTGGCGGCGGACAGGTACAGCTTCGTCACCTCACGTCCGTGCTGGGGTGTGAACACCACTGGCGAGATGAAGACACAGTCCTCGTGGAGCAGGGCATCGAGACCCCCGTCGAGCCGGCCGCGCAGGTGCTCGTGCCAGCGGTGGATGCAGTCATGGATCGGGTCGGCTCCGCTCATCCCGCGAGTCTGCCGCACTTCCCGCGGCGCCGGCGCAACTCGGCGGCGGTTCAGGGCAGACGGAAGTACGAGAGCGATGTGACGCGGACGAACCCGAGCGACCGGGCGACCGCCGCCGATGCCGGATTCGAGGTCTCGTGGCGGTAGAGCGGGAGCAGGCCAGCGGCGAGTTGGGCCTCGATCGACCTGGCGACCACGAACCGGGCCAGCCCTCTGCCTCGATGCGATCGGTCGACGAGGACGCCGATGTCGGAGAACCCGGGGTCCCAGTCCCATGCGAGCGCGGACGCGTAGGCCACCAGACGGTCGCCGTCGGGGCCGTCGTCGACGAGCACCTCGATCGCGACCTCGTCGAACCCGTCATCGATCTCGTCGAGAGCGGCAGCTTCGACGTCGTCGGGGTCGCTGCGGTCGACGAACGCCCGGATGGCCGCCATGTCGGAGGGATCGTCGGCGCGGAGCGAGCGGTGATCGTAGCGGCCGGGCGGAGTCGCGACCGGGGGCGGCTGGTGCCCCAGCACGAGCATCAGGGCCTCGGCGACCCATTCGAACCCTGCAGTAGCAAGCGCATGCCCGAGCTGCGCGGCGTCGGGGACTCCGGCTTCGGTCGCTGGGGCCGTCTCGGTTCGGCCCTGCCCGATGCCGATCGAGGCCAGTCGATCGGCCACGTCGGGGTCGCACCAGAGCACCAGCCGGCGATCGGCCTGGTAGCACGCCACCGCCCGGCTGCCGGCACGGTCCACACGCGGTGCGATGCTGAGGCCGGGTCGGGCGAGGTCGCCGACGGTGAGCCCCACCTGAGCTGCGAACCCCTCGAGGAACCGCGCACGCGTCGCGGTGAATGCCGAGACGAGGTGCCCGGCCCCGGACGCAGTCGTTCGAGGTGAGTCGGGGTCGGGCGGCATCGACGGGAGGGTAGTGGTCGACGCCGGCTCCGCCAGCGGGTTTCGCCTCACGCGTCCGGCGGGTCGGGGGTTAGGTTCGGGGCCGTGCGGCTCGGCATCCATCTCCCCCAGTACGGCAGGGCGGCGTCGCCCGACGCGATCCGGCGTGTCGCGGTGGCTGCCGAAGAGCTCGGGTTCGTCGACGTCTGGGTGTCGGATCACGTGGTCCAGCCGGCGTTGCAGGGCTATCCGTCGCCCTACCTCTTCGAGCCGCTGCTGACTCTGGCCTGGGCGGCGGCAGCAACAGAGCGCATCGGGCTCGGCACGAGCGTGCTCGTCGTGCCCCAGTACCACCCGCTGGTGCTCGCCAACGGCTTGGCGAGCCTCGACGCGCTCAGCGGGGGGCGCCTGACCATCGCCGTCGGGGTGGGTTGGTCACGCGGCGAGTACGAGGCCCTCGACCAGGACTTCGTCACCCGTGGCGCCCGGATGGATGAGGCACTGGAGATCTTCGAGCGGGTCTGGACCGACGACCCCGCGTCGTTCGCTGGCGAGCACTACCGGTTCGAGGACCTCCGGGTGCTCCCCAAGCCGGCACACCGCATTCCCGTGTGGGTCGGCGGGTCGGCCGAGGCGGCCCTGGCCCGGGCGACGCACCGAGGCGACGGCTGGCAGGGCATCAGCACCCCGCCCGAAGAGGTGGCGACCATCGTGGCTCGGCTGCGCAACGAGCGCCCCGGCGAGGACTTCACCATCTCGTACCGCACCGGCTGGGATCCCCAGGGCATGGATCCGGCCCAGATCGTCGACGAGGCCGCCGCCTACGCCGAGGCCGGCGTGACCCATGTGGTGTCGGCGCCGTGGCGCACGAGCGCCGCCGACTGGATCCGCTCGATGGAGCTCCTCGTCGAGCTGGTCCCACCCGACCCTCCGGCCTGAATCGTCGAGCGTCCGACCCGGCCAATCGTTCTGGCGCCGAAACTCGTCGCCCTGGCGACGGTTTTCGGCGCCGGAACCGATGACCCCGTCAGCTGTCGAACATGGAGGCGGTGCCGAGTTCGGCTCGGCTCGCCCAGGTGGCGTGGGTGCCGCTGCTGATGCGCTCGGGCAGGCGCAGCCGGCACACCGGACCGGCGCCGGGGTCAGCGGCGTCGTACACCACGCAGTACGAGGCGTCGGCACCCATGTCGATGGTGAACGTCACCAGGTAGGCGTCGTCCTCGGCGGTCGCGCCCGGGCGGGGCGCCACCATGGTCTCGCTGCCGAACACCCCGTCGCCGAAGACGATCGAATCCTCGGCGCCGGTCTGCAGGTCGTGACGCACCAGGCCGTCGAACAGGAACTTCCCCGGCACACCCGTCGCCGCGTACACATACCGATTCGGCCGCGTCGCCATGCCGGGGTGCATCGTGCCGAACTCGGTCACCCGGTCGCTCAGGTCCTCCTCGGTGGTGGCCCCGGTGCGCAGGTCGAAGCGCCACCGGTGCAGCACCGTGCGGAGGTTGTCGAGGCCGATCGAGCGGAACGCGGCATCCTCGACGGTGGCCGCCCCTTCGGTCGAGGGGCTCGGGCAGTGCTGGAAGAAGCCGTCGAGGACGATCTCGTCGCCCTCCTCCCACGCGTTCACGAAGTGCAGGACGTAGGTCGGGTCGGCCTCGAACCAGCGCACCTGGCCCGATCCGTCGCGGGGCACGATGGCGAAGCGTGACGGCAGCTCCCGGTGGAAGTGCGGGATGTGCACGCCGGCCTCGAGCAGGTCGGCCCGCCAGAACAGGGGGAAGTCGTTGAGGATGACGTGGTTCTCGGTGAACGCCATGTCGTGGGGCAGCCGGGGGCCGGGCAGCGGCACGTCGACGAGATGACGCATCGTGCCGTCGGCGCCGACGGCACCCGTGCGCAGGAACGGCTCCTCCTTGCTGTAGGCGAAGAACAACAGCTCGCCGGTGTGGGGATCGACCTTGGGGTGCGCCGACACGCCCCACGACGGGATCGTCCCGTCCCAGGTCTGCTTGCCGAGCGTGGCGCCGGTGGCGGGATCGAGCCGGTACAGGTCGCCGCAGAAGTAGAAGCTCGTCAGCACCTCGCCGCGGTGCACGACGACGTCGGTGCTCGACGCGTCCTTCATCCGACCACGGATACCCCAGCCGTCGGTGCGGTGGGCGTCGTCGGGCATCTCGATGAACCCGGTCCACAGCGCCTCGCCCGCCTCCTGTTCGGCGAGGAGACCGTCGGTGCGCACGAATCGGTTCCAGTAGGCCGCGCGCCCGTCGCGGAACTCGACGGCGTGCACCATGCCGTCGCCGTCGAAGGGGTGGTAGCGGGTGATGGCCGGGTGCAACGGGTTCTCGGTGTTGCGGAGGTAGGCGCCGTCGAGGTCGGCGGGGATCTCACCCTCGACGACCTCGAGCTCGGCGGTCCACTCGCGGACCTGGGGCCGCCACGGCCCCGTCCGATACGGGTGGTCGTCGTCGGCGGGCAGGGTGGAGGTGATGGTGTCGACGAGCTGGGGGGCCACGGTGGGTCTCCTGGGTTCGGTGCGGGGTGCGTGATTGCGCGGTGATCGGTTGCGGGGGGGCAGGTCAGGCGGTCGGCGCGGCCTCGACCACGAACGACACGGTGGTGGCGGTGCTGCCGCCGATGTTGAGCGTCGCGACACGATGGGCGCCGTCGACCTGGTGGTCGCCGGCGGTGCCGCTGACCTGGCGGGTGGCGTCGAGCAACATCCGCACGCCTGTCGCTCCGACGGGGTGACCGCCGCCGATGAGGCCGCCGCCGGCGTTGATCGGCAGGCGGCCGCCGATGGCGATGTCGCCGTTCTCGACGGCCTTCCAGGACTCGCCGGGCGCGGTGAGCCCGATGTGGTCGATGGCGAGGTACTCGCTGGGCGTGAAGCAGTCGTGGGTCTCGAGCGCGTCGAGGTCCTCGACGGTGATGCCGGCGCGGTCCATGGCATCGGTGGCGGCCTGGCGCACATGGGGCATGACGTAGGGCCGGCCGGCGCTGCGTTCGAGCTTGGCCTCGAGGGGCAGACCGGCGGTGCGGTGCCCCCACCCGGCGATGCGAGCGAGCGGCGCCAGACCCGGATGGTCCCGGCGGAACCGGTCCGAGCACAACACGACGCCGGCGCCGCCATCGGTGATCTGGCTGCAGTCGTAGCGCCGGACGCGGCCCTCGACGACCGGGTTCAGCTCGTCGTCGGTTCCGGCCGGGCCGATCAGGTCGGGGACGCTCCAGGTGCGGGTCTGGGCGTTGGGGTTGCGCTTGGCGTTGGCGAGGTTGTTGGCGCCGATGGCGCGCAGGTGGATGTCGTCGATGCCGAACCGGCGGTCGTACTCGTCGGCGACGCGGTCGAACATGTCGGCCCAGATGACCGACCCCGGTCGCCCTTCGTGGCCGACCCAGGCCGCGGCGCCGAGATGGTCGGACGCCGTGGGGCCCGGCACGTTGCGTTCGAGCTCGACCCCGACGACCAGGGCAACGTCGGCGTAGCCGGCAGCGAGGTCGGCCATGGCGGCACGCACGGCGATGCTGCCCGAGGCGCAGGCCGCTTCGTGGCGTGATGCGGGGACGCCCCACAGGTCGGGACACACGGTGGCGGGCATCGCTGCGAGGTGGGCCTGGCCGGTGAACAGCTCGCCGAACGCGTTGGCCACGTGCACGACGTCGATGTCGGTGGCGTCGACGCCGGCGGCGGCGAGCGTGGCCTCGACGATCTCGGCGGTGAGCCCGTCGAAGCCCACGCCCTCGCGGGCGAGGTTGCGGGCGAAGTCGCTCTGGTGGCCGCCGAGCACCCAGATGTCGGTGGTCATGGTCGCATCCCCCGATGATCGAAGACGGTCGAAACCGATGACACACAAACTATGTTTGGCAGAGTCACTCTGTCAACCGAAGCTCCGGCAGGGAGGCGATCGGCGTTCGTCTTCGTGGTCGACGCGCTGCGCTGCCACACTGGGCGACCGGCGACCCCCGAGGCCGGCCCGTGACGATGAACGAACGCAGCGCACCGATCGACCATCCCCCCACGACGAGGCCCGCCGATCCCGCCGAGCCCAACGCCCTCGGCCGGGCCATTGCGCTGCTCGGCGACGAGTGGACCCTGCTCCTGCTGCGCGAGACGCTGTACGGCGCCACCCGCTACGGGGAGTACAAGGCCGCGCTGGACATCTCCGATGCGACGCTGACCGACCGGCTGCGTCGCCTCACCGACGCCGGCCTGGTCGAACGGCGGGTGTACAGCCAATCCCCCCTGCGAGCGGACTACCGCGCCACGCCTGCCGGGGCGGCAACCTGGCCGTTCCTGTTCGCCATCTGGGACTGGGAGCGGCGCTGGGTGCCGGACCGGGCGGCCGAGCTGCCCGCCATGACCCACCGGTCCTGTGGCGCCGACCTCGACCCCGAGCTGGTCTGCGGGTCCTGCAGCGCGCCGGTCGAGCTCGGTGCGCTGCATTCGACCTGGGGCCCCGCCGGCGGCTGGCGCCGCTCCATCCCGCGCTCGACGACCCGGCGCCGCAGCGGCACCGGCCGGGCCGGCCACGCAGGCCACTTCCCCGAGACCATGGCCATCCTCGGCAACCGCTGGTCGAGCGCCCTGGTGGCCGCAGCGATGCTGGGAACCACTCGCTACACCGACTTCCGGGCCCGCCTCGAGATCCCGGAGGCGGTTCTCGCCGAGCGCCTGGAGGAGTTCCGTGCGGCCGGGGTGTTCGACCACGGCCCCGCCGCCGACGGCAGCAACCGCCAGGAGTACACCCTGACGCCGAAGGGTCTGGGGTTCCTGCCCGTGGTGCTCACCATGGTGTCGTGGGCGCAGCGCCACCTGGTCCCCGCGGGCGAGGGCACGGCGATCGACATCGTCCACTCGCCGTGCGGCGCCACCCTGGTGCCCCGGTGGCGTTGCCGGGGCTGCGGTGATCCCGTCGACGGCGGGTCGGTCATCGTGGGCTGACGGCGACGCCGGTCAGCCTCGGTCGCCGGGCAGGTGACCGCGACGGTGGCCGCCCTGCCAGTCCTCCTCGGCCGGCGCGTCGACCATGCCGAACAACGGCAGCTGGGGCACCTCGCGCAGGCTGCGCTTCATCTCCGCGAAGCCGGGGAACTCGGCGAGGGTGGTGACGGCGTCCCAGAGCCGGACGGCGTCGGCAGGGGCCGGCACCCGCGAGATGACCGGCCCGAAGAAGCTGAGCGAACGGGTGGCCCCCTCGCCGCGACGGTGGAACGTGATGATCGGCGTGCCGACGTCGCGGCCGGTGCGCGACAGCGCCAGCTCGGTCTCGGCGTCGAGGGCCTCGTCGCGGTCGGTGTCGTCGAGCCGGGCGGCGTAGTCCGTCGGCAGGCCCGCTTCGGCGAGCACCCGCTGGACCTGTTCGGTGGTGGACAGGCCCTCCCAGAGGTCGCTGCCCTGTGGGCGATCCCATACGCTGGCGCCGTAGGCGGCGACCAGCGGACCGAGGGCGTCGCGGCCCACTTCGTCGCGCACGGCGGCGGCGACCCGCAGCATCCTCAACCCGGCGGTGTGGCCCTCGAGGTAGCCGGCGGGGAACTCGGTGGCGTAGTCCTTGTCCTTGTTGAGCAGCCGCAGTGAGATGAACCGCCAGTCGATCCGCAACCCGGTCTCGGCGGCGACCAGCTCGACCCAGCGTGAGGTGATCCAGGCGAAGGGGCACACCGGATCCCAGAAGAACTCGATGTCGTAGGTGTCGGCGGGCGGCGGTGCGGGGTCGGTCACGTCGGTCATGGCGCCGCCAACCCGGTCGGGCCACTCGGTGTTCCACCACTCGGATCCAAACCGCGGCCGACACCGTGCCTGACCTGGCCTGACGCGCCATGGGTTAGGTTGCAACCGACCTGTAATCGCGGTGGGTCATCGTGCGGGACATGGGGAGAAACGGCGTGGAGATCCAGGTGCTCGGCCCGCTGGGCGTGTTCCGGGACGGCCAGGAGCTGGAACTCGGTCCGCAACTGCGGCGGGTGCTGGCGGTACTCGTCGCCCGCCACGGCTCGGTCGTGTCGATGGATCGCCTGGTCGACGCCGTCTGGTACGGCGATCCCCCCGATGGTGCTGCGGGTTCGGTGCGGACCTACGTCACCCGCCTCCGCAAGGTGGTCGACCCCGACCGGGCCGGCCGCATCGTCTTCCGCGATCCCGGTTACGTGCTGTCGCTCGATGACCCCGGCACCGCTGCCGGCGAAGGTCTCGTGGTGGACAGCGAGGCCTTCGAGGCCGAGTTGGCCGAGGCGGCGCAGATGCTGCGCACCGCCGAGGACGAGCAGGCCGTCGCCGTGCTCACGGCTGCGCTCGACCGGTGGCGAGGCGAGGCCTGGGCGGGCTTCGCCGACGAGGACTGGGCCCGCCCCGGCGCCGTCCGGCTCGAGGAACGACGCATCGAAGCCACCGAGCTGCTCATCGAGGCCCGGCTCGGCATCGGCGACACCGAGCGGGCGGTGTCGGAGGCCCGGCTGTTGACCGAGACCGAACCGCTCCGCGAGCGACCCCGCGCCCTGCTGATGCGGGCGCTCTACTCCGGCGGCCGCCGGGCCGAGGCGCTGAGCGAATTCCGCCGCTTCCGGTCGCTCCTCGTCGAGGAGGCCGGCCTGGATCCGTCGCCGGACCTGCTCGAGCTCGAGGGACGGATCGGGCGCGACGACCCCACGCTGGCGGGGGCCGGGCGGGCGCTGCGCGGCTACCAGCTGGGCGAGCGGATCGGCGAGGGCGCCTTCGCTGTTGTCCACCGGGCGGTGCAACCCGGTGTCGAGCGCGAGGTGGCCATCAAGATCATCCGGGCCGGTCTGGCCGACCGGCCCGAGTTCGTGCGCCGGTTCGAGCACGAGGCCAGGATCGTCGCCTCGGTCGAACACCCACACGTGGTGCCCCTCCACGACTTCTGGCGCGAGCCCGGCGCCGGGTACCTGGTCATGCGCCTGCTGCGCGGCGGGAGCGTCGAAGGCACCTTGCGGGCTCGGGGTCCGTGGTCCCAACGAGCCACGGCCGACCTGGTGCGCGACATCGGCAGCGCCCTCGAGGCCGCCCATCGCAAGGGGGTGGTGCACCGCGACGTGCGGCCCGCCAATCTGCTGCTCGACGAGAACGGGTCGGTGTACCTGGCCGACTTCGGAATCGCCCTGCCTGCCGCGGACGCCGACGGTGGCGCCGTCGCGTCGCCCGCGCACGCCGCACCGGAGCTGCTGCGCGGCCAGCCGGTCGGGCCGGCCGCCGACGTGTTGAGCCTGGGCATCACGACCTTCCAGCTGTTGACGGGACGTCTTCCCTTCGCCGACAGCGACAGCCGGGCCGAGCTGATCCGTCGCCAGCTGGCCGAGCCCTTGCCGTCGGCCCGGGCGATCCGGACCGATCTGCCGGTGCGCATCGACGAGGTCCTGGCGCGGGCCACCGCCAAGGCGCCCGAGGATCGCCACGCCACCATCGGTGCGCTGGTCGAGGAGCTGATCGAGGTCCTCGGTGGCGAGGGCCCTGCGACCCGCCGATCCGGCTCCCGTCCGGCGGGGGCGACCGTCGAGAACCCCTACGTCGGGTTGCGGGCATTCGGCGACACCGATGCCGAGCACTTCCACGGCCGCGAGGCCCTGGTGACCGAGCTGCTCGAGTCGCTGTCGGCCCGTCCCTTGACCGTGGTGGTCGGTCCGTCGGGGTCGGGCAAGTCGTCGGTCGTGCGGGGTGGCCTGATCCCGGCGATCCGGGCCGGGGCGATCGCCGGCTCGGCGGACTGGTTCGTCACCCAGATGGTGCCGGGCTCCGATCCCATCCAGGCGCTCGAGACCGCGCTGCTGCGCGTGGCGGTCAACCCGCCGGCGTCGCTGCGCGATCAGCTCGCCGAGGACGGCGGCCTCCTCCGTGCCGTGCTGCGGGTGCTGCCCGACGACACCACCACGCTGTTGATTGTCATCGATCAGCTCGAGGAGCTGTTCACGATGTCGGGTTCGACGGAGCGGGCCCGCTTCCTGCACGAGCTGGCCGCTGCCGTCACCGCGCCGGGATCTCCGCTGCGGGTCGTGGCCACGTTGCGGGCCGATCACTACGACGTTCCGCTGCGCCATCCGGCGTTCGCCGAGCTCGTCACCGCCGGGACCGTCACCGTCCGCCCGATGACGCCGGCCGAGCTCGAACGGGTGGTGGTGCTCCCGGCGGCGTCGGTGGGTGTCGACGTCGAGCCGGCGCTGGTCGCCGATCTCGTGGCGGGCGTGAGCGAGCAGCCTGCGGCACTGCCGATGCTGCAGTACGCGCTGACCGAGGCCTTCGAGCGGCGGGTCTCCGACGTGATGCTGGCGTCGGTCCATCACGACCTCGGCGGCCTCAGCGGCGCAGTCGCCGCACGCGCCGACCGGATCCTCGAGCTCGGTGGCCCCGACGACGAGGCCGAGGCCCGGCGTATCTTCGGACGCCTGGTGACCCTGGGCGAGGGCGTCGAGGACACCCGGCGGCGGGCGCGCCGGTCCGAGCTCGGATCGGGCGAACGAACGGCCTGGCTGCTCGACGCCTTCGCCCATGCCCGCCTCGTCACCGTGGGCCGCGACGAGGCGACCCGGCAGCCCACCGTCGAGGTCGCCCACGAGGCACTGCTGCGGGAATGGCCCCGTCTGCGGGGATGGCTGGCGGAGGATCGGGACGATCTGCGGGCGCTGGGCGCTGTCAGCGCCGGCACTGCGACGTGGCTCGGACACGGCCGCGACGACGGCGAGCTGGCACGCGGTGGCCGACTGGCCACCGCATCGGAGCTCGCGGCCCGACGGCCGGACCTGCTGAGCGGCGAGGAGGCGGCATGGATCGCCGCATCGTCGGATGCTGCCGACGGCGAGGCCGCAGCGCTGGCCGACGTTGCCTCCAGGGACCGACGCCAGAACCAGCGCCTCCGCCGGCTCCTGGTGGCCGCCGCCGTCTTGTCGATGATGGCTGCCGCCGCCGCGATCGTCGCGCTGGTCCAGCGGGGCCGGGCCGTGGAGAGCGAGAACCAGGCCGTGGCCGCCGAGGCCGCCGCGCTCGAGAACGAACGCCTTGCTGTCGCGGCCCGGACCGACGCCGAGATCGAGCGGCTCTCGGCGCTGTCGGGCGCGCAGATCGGGCAGTCGCCCGACAGGGCAATCCTGCTGGCGCTCGAGGCCAATCGTCGCCGCGACGATGTCGGGACCCGCTCGGCGCTGCATGCCGCGATCGCGGCCCAGCCGGCCATCGTGGGCATCGTCGGAGCCGACCCGGAGGCAGGGGGACAACGCACCGTCTTCGGTCAGAACGGAACCGTCGCGCTGGCGGTGTCGACGAGCGCGGACGGCGACCTCCTGCGGTGGCTCGACCCGGCAACCGGCGACGACGTCGCCGAGCCCACGAGGCTGGACACGACCGTCGATCTCGCCGCGCTGTCCGGCGACGGTTCGGTCGCCGCGGTTGCCCTGCGCGACGGCACCGTGCGCTTCCTCGACCCGACCGGACGAGAGGTCGGCCCCGCAGCGCCGCTGGGCACCCGCCTCTACGACCTCTCCCTCGACGAGACCGGCCGGCGCGTCGCGCTCCGACTCGAGACCGGCACGCAGGTGCTCGACGTCGCCTCGGGTGCGACGATCTCGACCTACACCGACCCCCGGGACCAGCCCGGCGTGTTCGTCGAGGCGCCCGTCGCGCTGGCCGCCGACGGCGACCTCTTCGTCGTCTCCTGGGTGCATCCGGCGGGCGACGGCGTGATCCAGGACCTCGAACAGGCCGAGGGCGGGATCGACGTGGTCGACGCGGAGACCGGTGCGTTGATCGAACGCATCGAGGGCCGCCTGGTCAACGCCCTGGATCTGTCGAGCCGCGACGTGATGGTCGTGGCGTACGACGACCGCGAGGTCTTCGTCGACGTGGTCGGCCGCAACGGAGCGTCGCGCACCATCGCCGGCATCGTGGGCGACGTGTCGGCGGTCGGTATCGGTTCGGACGGAACCGTCGGCGTGGCTACGTTCGAGGGCGACCTCGCTTTCTGGGACGACGAGGGTGCGCCCCTGACCGGAATCGTCGAGACAGGGGGCGCGGTCACGAGCCTGGCCTTCGACGACGAGGGCAACGCGTTGGCCTCGATCGACGGGGCCGGCCATCTGCGGTTCGATCCGGACGGTTCGGTCATGGTGGAGCGGCTGATCGAGCTGCGAGGCCTCGCCAACAACGTGTCGCCGTTCCACCCGTTCTTCGAGGCGGCACGCGACGACGGGCAGGCGGTGCAGTTCCGGCGCCTGGCCGACAACACCGTGGCCCGCGAGATCCCTCTGGTCGAGGCATACGAGTTCGGCTTCGGCGGCGACCCGTTCTATTCGACCAACGGCGAGTGGGCGCTCTCGTACGGTGCGTCACGGACCTCACCCGTCATCGTGCAACGGATCCTCGGCGGCGGGCGCGGCGTGGTCGACCTGGCCGCCGCCTACGAGTCGGCGACCGGGGTGGCGGTCACCGACGACTTCATCGTCACCGCCCGACCCTCCGACGACGGCCAACGGGTCTTCCTGGCTGCTCGCGACTTCGCCGGCGGCCCGGCCTTCGCGCTGTGGGTGTCGATGGACGGCGCGGTGCTCGCCGGACCGATGGAACTGCCGGCGCTGGGTCCGGCGCTGCCGCTGGCCGACGGGCGGGTGGTGATGGGCGACGGCGAGTCGACGCTGTTCGTGCTCGACGCCGACCTCGCCGGCCCGCCGACGACCATCGCAGACAGCGACGGTTTCCGGGCACTCGACATCGACGACGCTTCGGGAACGGTGCTGGTCGGCTCTCCGAGCGGCGCGGTGGGATTGCTGGACCTCGCGACGGGCGGGCTCCGTCGCATCGAGAGCATCGCCGGCGAGGTCGCAGCGGGCACGTTCTCGCCGGACGGGACCGCGCTCGGGATCCTGGCCGTCGGTGGCGAGGTGCAGGTCTTCGATGTCGAGACAGGCAGGCGGGTCGGCGTGCCGATGACCCTCGACGGCACGCTGATCCTGCCCCGTGGCCTCCACTGGGGGTCGGCCGAGGACGGTGGCGGGCTGTGGGTGGGCTCGTTCATCGGCCCGATCAACTTCGCCGCCGATGCCGATGCCTGGCGCCGCATCGCCTGCGATCTGGTCGGCCGCGACCTCACGGCGGACGAGTGGCGGACCTTCGTCTCCGAGACCGATCCACCGGTGAGCGCCTGTTCCAGGTGAACCGGAGTCGGCCCGGCCCTGCTACAAACGACGCCATGTCCGACGAGTTGCTGGTTTCCACCGAGGGTCCCGTCACGACGCTGACCCTGCACCGCCCCGAGGCGCTCAACGCCCTCACCCCGACGCTGCTCGTCGCCCTCGACGAGGCGCTCGCCGCCGTCGAAGCCGACGACGCCATCCGCGTGGTGGTCCTGACGGGTCAGGGTCGGGCCTTCTCGGCCGGTGTCGACCTCAAGGCGCTGGGCGACCGCGACATCGTCGACGGCGCGGTCGGCGACATCCTCGATGTCCCGGCCCGCTCGATCACCCGGCGGCTGTCGACGATGACGGCCATCACCATCGCCAAGGTCAACGGCTTCTGCTTCACCGGCGCGCTCGAGCTGGCCCTGGCCTGCGACCTGATGGTCGTTGCCGACGAGGCCACCCTCGCCGACACCCACGCCAAGTTCGGACTGCGCCCCACCTGGGGCATGAGCCAGCGGCTCCCGCTGGCCGTCGGCCGGGCCAAGGCCCGCGAGCTCTCGCTCACCGCACGCAACGTCAAGGGCGTCGAGGCGGCCGCGATCGGCCTGGCCTGTCGCAGCGTGCCCCTCGAAGAACTCGACGAGACGGTGGCCGCGATGGCCGACCAGATCGCCGCGCACAGCGTCGGCTCGCTGGCCGCCTACAAGGATCTGTACGCCAAGGCCGACCAGCTCGGTATCGACGACGGCCTGGCCTACGAGTACGGCACCCACTACCCCATCGCCGACACCGCAGAGCGCCTCGCCTCGTTCCGCTGAGCCTGCGGGCGACGGCTGCTGCCGTCAGGCCTCGACGACGGGGGCCCGGTCGGTGAGCTCGGAGGCAATGGCCTCGACGAGGACATCGGTGATGTCGCTCTTCTCGCCGGGGACCGAACGCACGATGTGGCACGAGACCGGCAGCGGGTCGAGCGCTGCGCCGCGCTCCCACTCGACGACGTCGTCGGTCAGCAGGCGTTCGGGCAGGACCGCCACCCCCAATCCGGCCTCGACGGCTGCGTACACCCCGGCGGTGGAGGGCGAGGTGACGGCGTAGCGGTACGGAATGCCGTGCCGTTCGAGGATGGGCTCGAGCACCGGCCGGTAGAAGCCGTTCTCGCCATAGGTGACCAGCGGGACGACGCCGTCGTCGAACGGCAGATCCCGGTGGGTCGCCCAGCGCAGCTCGTCGTACCACAGCACCCGATCGTCGGGCCGCAACTCGCTCTCGACGACCTGCAGCGCCGCCACGTCGATGCGTCCGCCCTCGATGAGCGGCCGCAGCAATCGGCTCTGGTTGACGACGAACTCGACCTTGGCGCCGGGGAACGTCTGCTGGAAGCGACCGAGGATCGCGGCGATCCGCTGGGCTCCGACCTCCTCGTTGGAGCCGACCTTGATCAGCCCGGTGAACTCGGGATAGACGAGCCGCGACACCATCCGGTCGTGTGCCTGGATGATGGTGGACGCGTCGTCGAGCACCACCCGTCCCTCGTGGGTGGGCCGGAGGTCGTGGCCGTCGCGTATCAGCAGGGGCTTGCCGACGCGCTCTTCGAGCCGCTTGATCTTCCAGCTGACCGCTGACGGGGTGAGTTCGAGCTGGTCGGCGGCCCGCCGGATGCCGTTGAGCTCGACCACCGCGACGAAGGCCCGCATGGACTCGATGTCGATCCGGAGCATGTTGACAGTTTGTCATGAAAAGAGGTGATTCGTGAACCTTGTGTCAGCTAACGCAACAGTCGACAATCGGATCATGAGCACGATCACCGCACCCCTCCCCCACCCACCACGAACCCTGCGGTCCCGCATCCAACCCGCGTCGATCCGCTTTCACCGCACCATGCACCTGCTCCGCCGCTTCAACGAAGGCCTCGACGCCGATCGAAACGCCTCGCTGAGCGAGCTCACCATGCGCCCCTACCCCGAAGCCCGTTTCCACTGAGCACCGAGCGTTCGGGGCACTAGCGTGACCCTGGACGCGAGCAGCCGGGGAGAACGGACATGACAGACCAGGTGACAGCCCGAGCGGACGACGCGACGAGCAGCCCCGGCCTCTCCTAGATCTCCTCCCATGGTCGAGCTCCCGACGGGGACGGTCACGTTCCTCTTCACCGACATCGAGGGTTCGGTGGTGCGCTGGGAACAGCACCCGGCCCAGATGCAGGCGGCACTGTCCCAGCACGATGCCATCCTGCGCGACGCCATCGCCCGCCACGACGGCGTTCTCTGTCAGACCGCCGGCGACAGCTTCGTCGTGGGCTTCAACTCGGCGCCACCGGCCCTCGAGATGGCGTTGTCGGTCCAGCGTGCGCTCACAGACGCCGAATGGCCCGCCGAGACCGGTGCGCTGCGGGTCAGGATGGCCATCCAGACCGGCCACGCCGAGATGCGCCCCGAGGGCTACGACGCCAACCACACCCTGTCGCGCCAGGCGCGACTGCTCGCCACCGCCCACGGCGGACAGATCCTGGTCTCCCACGAGAGCCGCGACCTGCTGGCCGACCAACTCCCACCCGGCGTCGAGCTGCGGGACCTCGGCGAGTTGTGGTTGAAGGACCTCATCGATCCCGTCGGCGTCTCCCAGGTGGTGGCGTCGGCGCCACCCTGGTCGTTGCCGTCGGAGTTTCCTCCGCTGCGGGGCCGCGACACACGCCCCGGTAACCTGCCCAGCCAGACACAGCCGTTCGTCGGCCGGGAGCAGACGGTCGACGAGGTCTCCCGCATGGTCACCGAGGGTTCGCTCCGGCTGACGACCCTTCTCGGCCCCGGAGGCATCGGCAAGACCCGGCTGGCGCTGCGCACCGCCGAGCGGCTGCAGCACCGCTTCGCCGACGGCGTGTTCTTCGTCGACCTCGCATCGGTCACCGACGCCGGTCTCGTCGTGCCCACCATCGCAACGGTGCTCGGGGCCAGCGAAGGCGACGGCCGGTCGGCGGCCGAGGCGGTGGCGCAGCACCTGGCCGAGCGCAACCTGCTGCTCGTGCTGGACAACCTGGAGCAGGTGGTCGACGCGGCGCCGGGCATCGCCTCACTGCTCGCTGCGGCGCCGGGCCTGCGCATCCTGGCGACCAGCCGCATACCGCTGCAGATCCAGGGCGAAGCCCACTATCCGGTGGCGCCGCTCGGGTTACCCGACCTCGATCGGCCCATCGACCTCGAGGCGCTGGCCGAAGTCGAGGCGGTGGAACTCTTCGTGCAGCGCGCCCGGGCGGCCAAGCCAGGCTTCGCCCTCACCCAGGACAACGCAGGGGCTGTTGCCACCATCTGTCACCGCTTGGACGGAGTCCCGCTGGCCCTGGTGCTGGCTGCCGCCCGAGCGAAGATCCTGTCGCCGAAGGCGATGCTCGACCGGCTCGACGATCGCCTCACCCTGCTCGCAGGAGCGGCACGGGACCTTCCGGCTCGCCAGCAGACCTTGCGCAACACCCTCGAGTGGAGCCACGACCTCCTCGATGACGAAGAGAAGGAGCTCTACGCGCGCTGGTCGGTCTTCGCCGGCGGATTCAGACTCGACGCCGCCGAGGCGATCGCCGCCGGGGCCGATCGGGCATCGCTCGATGCCCTCGAGGGCATCGCATCACTCGTCGACAACAGCCTGCTCACCACCGTCGACACCTTCGACGGCGACACCCGCTACCGGATGCTCGAGACCATCAACGAGTACGCCCGCGAGAAGCTGACCGAGATCGAAGGGCCCGAGCGATCGGAGCATCTGCATGCCCGGTATTTCCTCGACCTGGCCGAAGCGGCTGCCGAGCACCTCGAGGGCGAGCACCTGGTCGAGTGGTCGCTGCGACTCGAAGAAGAGCACGACAACCTGCGCGCCGCACTGGCGCGTGGGTTCGAGCGGGCCGAGCAGGGCGATCCCGAGGTTGCCGAACAGGTGGTACGCCTGTCGTCTGCGCTCGCGCTGTTCTGGCTCGACCGCGGCTACCTCACCGAGGGCAACGACCAACTCCAGCGCACGCTGGAGCTGGTGCCGCTGTGGCGCGACGCCGCGGCCGACGACCAACAACGTCGGCGGGCCGATCGAGCGTCGGCCACCATCCAGGACATCCTCGGGGGCATCGCACGACGACTCGGCGACCTCGACCGTGCGCACGCATTCCTGGAGGCGTCGTTGGAGGTCTACCGGCGGCTCGGCGACGACCAGGGCCGGGGTCGGGTGCTCGGGAGCCTGGGAACGGTGTCGTACCACCGGGGCGACCTCGCCGACGCCCGAGCCCGGTACACCCACGGCCTCGAGCTCTCGCAGGAGTCCGGCGACCGGTTCAACGTGGTCAACGGCCTCGTGTCGCTCGGCAACCTCGAACGCGACGCGGGCAACCACGAGCTCGCCCGGTCGTTGTACGAGCAGTGCCTGGCCGTGGCCGAAGAGGTCCACGAGTACATCGGCCAGAGCGTGGCGTTGAACAACCTCGCAAATCTCGCGCTCGACACCGGCGATCCCGACAGAGCGGCGGACCTGCACGCACGCAGTCTCGAGATCCGGCACCGCATCGGCCACCGGATGATGCTCGCCGAGTCGATGGTCGGGGTGGCGTGTGTGGACATCGCGCTCGACCGCCCGTTGCGGGCGGCTCGCCTCGTCGGCTGCGCGGAAGGCATCGCCGACGCGGTCGGCGGCACGTTCGATCCGAAGGAACGCCGACTGCACCAGGAGGCGGTCGTAGCCCTCGGCATCGCGTTGGGCGAGGATCAGCTGGCCGCGGAGCGCAGCGCAGGCCGGACCATGGGACTGGAGGCCGCAGTGGCGTTCGCCCTCGCCGTTCCCCCGCCTGCCGGCTGAGCGCGCCTCACCAGCCGGCCCCGCTCGGCCGATTCAGGCGACGGATGCCGCCTCGACGGGGAGGGCGGCGCCTTGCCACTCGGGGAACCCGTCCTCGAGTCGCCGCGCCCGGCGACCCCGGCGGCGCAGGAGGCGAACGGCGTCGTCGGCGTACACGCAGTAAGGGCCCCGGCAGTAGGCCACGACCTCGATGCCGTCCGGTAGTGCGTCGAGGTTGTCGGCGAGCTCGGTGATCGGGATCGACCGGGCACCGGCGATGTGGCCTGCGGCGTACTCGGCCCGGGGCCGCACGTCGACGACGACGACCTCGCCGGTGGCGATGCGTTCGGCCAGCTGGCCACGGTCGATCTGTTCGAGCCGGTTGCGGTCCCCGAGATACGCGGCGGCGAGATCGTCGAGTTGCTCGTGGTGGGCCGCAGCGACATCTCGCAGCGCCGACCACAGGTCGCCGACCCGCTCGGACGCGAGCCGGTAGTAGATCCGGGTGCCGTCTCGCCGGGTCGTCACCAGGCCGGTCGTGGCAAGGACGCGTAGATGGAACGAGGTGTTGGCGACGCTCTGTCCGATCTCGCCCGCCAGTTCCTCGACGTGGCGCTCGCCCTGGGCGAGCACGTCGATCAGCTCGGCACGCCGGCCGTTGGCAAGTGCCTTGGCCACGTCGCCGAACGCATCGAACAGCGCGTCCTTCGCCTTGCGATCACCCACTCCTGCCTCCTCGAGGATTCACTTGACAATCTAGGGCGTCGCGGCCGTACATTGGGGACCATGTACTCAAGTATATCTTTGAATAGTCTTCAGGTGTGGGCCGCATGAGTCCCGAGCGCGACGGCCGGGCGACGCACACCACGACCCCGCCCGCGCTCCGCCTCGGTCTGCGCGAGAACCTGCCCCAGTTCATGCTCCTCGTCGGCGTCAACGCGCTCGTCGGCGGCATGATCGGCCAGGAGCGCACCGTCCTGCCGCTGCTGGCCACCGACGAGTTCGGGCTCACCGCCTTCACCGCCACGCTGACCTTCATCGCCGCGTTCGGCATCGTGAAGGCGATCACCAACTTCTTCGCCGGCACCCTGTCGGACCGCTACGGCCGCAAACCCGTCCTGGTCGCCGGCTGGATCATCGGCATCCCCGTCCCCCTCCTACTCATCTGGGCACCGAGCTGGAGCTGGGTCGTGTTCGCCAACGTCCTGCTCGGCGTCAACCAAGGACTCACCTGGTCCACCACCGTCATCATGAAGATCGACCTCGTCGGCCCCGCCCGACGCGGCTACGCAATGGGACTCAACGAAGCCGCCGGCTACGGCGCCGTCGCCATCACGGCGCTCGCCACCGGCTGGATCGCCGCCGAATGGGGCCTCCGCCCCGCCCCCTTCTACCTCGGCATCGCCTTCGCCGCCCTCGGCCTCGGCCTCTCCACCCTCGCCGTGAAAGAAACCCGCGGCCACGCCCACCACGAAGCCGCCAACCACGCCACGACCAGCGCCACCCACCACGACGCCCTCACCACAGGCGAGATCTTCCGCCTCACATCCTTCCGCGACAAGGCCCTGTCGTCGTGCTCACAGGCAGGACTCGTCAACAACCTCAACGACGGCCTCGCCTGGGGCTTGTTCCCCATCTTCTTCGCCGCCGCCGGCGTCTCGGTCGGCCGCATCGGCATCCTCGCCGCCCTGTATCCGGCCGCCTGGGGCCTCGGCCAGCTCTACACCGGCGGCCTCTCCGACCGCATCGGCCGCAAACCCCTCATCGCCGGCGGCATGCTCACCCAGGCCGTCGCCCTCGCGTGGATGGCCACCGTGACCGGCTTCTGGCTGTGGGCCGCCGGCGCCCTCACCCTGGGCATCGGCACCGCCATGGTCTACCCGACCCTGCTCGCCGCCATCGGCGACGTCGCCCACCCCACCTGGCGGGCCCGCTCGGTCGGCATCTACCGCCTCTGGCGCGACGGCGGCTTCGCCGTCGGCGCCCTCCTGCCGGCATCCCCGACCTCGCCTCCATCGAAACCGCCATCTACGCAGTCGCCGCCCTCACCGCGGCATCGGGCGTCGTGGTCATCGTCCGGATGCACGAGACCCACCCCCGGCCCGGGCCGATGCCGGCGGGAGGTCCGATCAGCCCACGAGCAACGACGCTGCGTTCCCGCGGGAACGCCGGCCTCTGTCCCGGCCGACGATCACGACGAAGGTTCTGGCCAGTCAGGCGGCTTCGATGGGGAACTGCACCTCGGTGAGCAAGTCCTCGGGGGCGACCAGTTGGGGGTCGTTCACGTAGATCTCCCGGGGCGGACCGGCGAAGCCGTGGCCGTGGTCGTGCGCCCAGCCGGCCACCGTGTGGTATGCCGGGGCGATCTCGTCGTAGGGGCCCCGGTGCACGGTGTACGCGACCGGCCCGCCCGCCAGCTCCTTCCACACGACACCGCCGGCCGGACCCGCGGGGCCGACGACACCTGGCAGCACGGGGAAGCAGACCTCGACGCCTCCATCGTTCTGATCATCGATCACGTCGTGGTACACGACGAAGGGCGGGCCCGCCGGCTCGGACCCGGCGGCGACGATCGCCTCGAAGAGGGTGGCGCAACCCCGCCCGATCACCTCCCCGATCCCGGCGATCGACGTGCGCGTCGCCCAACTCGCCACCGGCTGTGCCGGCACCTGCTTGATGTCCACTGCATAGGGCATGACCTGTCCTCCTCTGTCGATGAGCCGTTGGAGGAACCGCAGCATCCGTTGCTGGTCGGCCAGACGTTCCTCGAGCCGCTCGCGATGCGCGCTCAGGCGTTTCGCTGCGGTGTCGGGGTCGTCGTCGGCCAGCAGCTCACGTATCTCGTCGAGGGGCATGTCGACGAGGCGCAACACCCGGATCGCCTCGGCGCGGTTGGCCTGGCCCGGCCGGTAGTACCGGTAGCCGGTGGCCGGGTCGACCCACGCGGGGGCGAGGAGCCCGAGCTCGTCGTAGAGACGGAGCGCCTTGATCGACAATCGACTGATCCGCGAGAAGCGGCCGATGGGAACCAGCTCGTCCACTGTGGTTCCTCCTTCCTTTCACCGACCGATGATCCGGTCTCCCCCGACGGGAGAGTCAAGCGGCTCGCGACGAATCTGGCACGGCTGCACCGACGGGGAACCCTCGGGCTCCGCAAGGACGCGCTGCACACTGTCACTGAGCGACCGAACCCGCATCGAATGGTGCCCGTCCCTCTACCGCAGGTTCGCGAGTGGAACCCTGCGGATCGACGGACCGGCGGCCGATAAGGGAGAGGTGAGGGACATACGACCGACCACACGCACCCCAGCGCGTCGGCTCGCTGCGCTCTTCGCCGCGATGGCTCTCGCCGCTTGCGGCGGCGACGGTGACGGCAACACCACCATCACCGTCGGAGGCGGAGCCTCCGAGCGCTCGGCCGATCCCCACACGGACGGGGGCGAGTCCTCCGATCCCGTGGCCGACGGAGAAGCGACCGAATCCGGCGGCGAAGTCGATGACGGCGACCGCGAACGCGCTCTGAAGGACGCCCGGGCTGTGTGGGAGAGGTCGGGCATCGCCGGCTACACGATGACCTACGAGCCGAGGTGCTTCTGCGTCCGCCAGGCCGTCACGGTCACCGTCGCCGACGGCGAGATCGTCGACGTCGCCGTCGAGGCCCTCCCGCCACTCGTCGAGGTCTCCGGGGACGGGGGCGATCTCGATCTCGGGTTCGACTCCGAACCCGGACCGCCGCTCGACGAGGCACTCACCGTCGAGGACCTGTTCGCCCTGGTCGAGGAGGCGATCACATCGGGCGCCGTCCGGGTCGACGACGAGTACGACCCCGCCAACGGTCGACCCACGTCCATCTCCATCGGCCGCGACGAGACGATCACCGAAGACGACTACGGCGTCACCGTGACCGCCTTCGCGATCGACGTCCTCGACACCGACACCGACACCGACACCGACACCGACACCGACACCGACGAGGCCACGGCCGCGGGGCCCGTCGACCCCGCAGCGTGCGCCGCCTTCGAGCGCTTCGACAGACGACTCGACGACGAACCCACCGACGTCGCCTCCACCCAGGCGGCGTTCGCAGAGTTCGACGAGATCACCGACGACCTGCTCGAGCACGTTCCCGCCGACCTCGCCGAGGGCGCCGACGAACTCGTGATGATGATCGATCTCATGGCCGAACTCGCCGCCGAGAACGGCGGGAACATCGCCGACATCGGGCCCTATCTCGAAGAGAGGGCCAATGGCACGGACATCATCACCTTCCTCCTCGACGAGTTCGACATCGACTTGCTGCTCATCAGCGAGTTCGAAGCCGAACTCGCCCGACGCTGCGGATCGACCTGACACACACAGCGGCGAGCCGGGCGGACCCCGGATCCGATCCCGGTCAAGCGGATCTTTGCCGGATGGGCCACCACTCGTCAGCCGGTCGGGCCGTCCATGTCGACGAGGCCGCTGCGATACGCGATGACGACGAGTTGGGCGCGATCGCGGGCGTGGAGCTTGGAGCGGAGGCGACTGACATGGGTCTTGGCGGTGAGCGGGCTCATCAGCAGCCGTGCGGCGATCTCGTCGTTGGTGTGGCCCTGGCCCACCTCGACCAGGACCTCGAGCTCGCGCTCGGTGAGGCGCTCGAGCCGCTCGTCGGTCTCGGGCTCGGGACGCCTGGCGAACTCGGCGATGAGACGACGGGTGACGGCCGGCGCGATCAGCGCTTCGCCGGCGGCGAGGACCCGGATGCCGTCGAGCAACATGGTCGGCGACGCGTCCTTCAGCAGGAACCCGGCGGCGCCGGCACGGAGGGCTTCGTAGACGTACTCGTCGAGGTCGAACGTCGTGAGGATCAACACGGCGACCCGGTCGAGGTCGGGGTGGTCGGTGATCCGCCGGGTCGCAGCGATACCGTCCGTGCCCGGCATGCGGACGTCCATGACGACCACGTCGGGCCGGTACCGCAGCGCGAGTTCGTACGCCTCGTGGCCTGTCGACGCGGTGGCCACGACGTCCATGTCGGGCTCGTTGGCGACGAGCTCGGCGAAGGCCAACCGGATCATCTCGTGATCGTCGACCACCAGCACCCTGATGGGCTCGGAGTCTGCGTTCACGAGGCACCCTCGATCCGATAGGGCAGCACGGCGGTCACGACGAACCCGCCCGACGGCGTCGGCTCTGACGTGAGCGATCCGCCGATCGACTCCGCACGCTCGCGCATGCCGATGATGCCGACACCACTCGACGGCGTGGACGGGGCGGGCCCGGGGCGGCGGACCGGGGCGTCGTTGCGGACGACGACCGTCAGGCATCGCTCGCCGTGTGCGAGCGAGAGGGTTGCGCCGGTGGGGCCCGCATGGCGTGCGACGTTGACGAGGGCCTCCTCGATGATGCGGTGCGTGGCCACGACGCAGGCGTCGCCCGCCTGCTCGGGGAAGGCGCCCGACGTCTCGACCGCGAGCGCGATGCCGTCGTCGAGTGCGCGCTCGATGACGCCGGAGAGGTCGTCCGGGTCGATCGGAGCGGGTCGCAGCGGTGCGGCGTCCGTCGACCTGAGCACGCCGACCATCGATCGCAGATCGTCGAGAGCACGGCGTCCCGAGCGGTTGATGCGCTCGAGGGCGGCGCGGGCCTGCGTGTTGTCGTCGGCGAGCAGGTGCGCGGCCACCCCCGACTGGACGGAGATGTCGGTCATGGCGTGGGCGACGATGTCGTGCAGGTCGCGGGCGATGCGAATGCGTTCGGCATCGACACGTCGGTCGGCTTCGGCCTCGATCAACGCGGCGACCCGTTCGTCCCGACTGCGGGTTGCGTCGCCCCACGCGACCGGGAGCAGGAAGGTGGCCGCCTCGGCGATGAACTCGGCGACGACAGGATCGTCGTTGCCCGCCAGGGCGATGGTCGCCGTCGAGCCCATCGCACCGACGAGCGCCACCACATACACGAATCGCCGATCGCTGCGCCGGGCGATCTCGTACAGGGCGAACGACGAAGCCGGGACCAGCGCGATCTCGGCGCCCACCGTTGCGATGAGTACATAGCGCAACGCGACGATCGTGCCGGCCACGACCAGGGGCCGGCGACGCCGCCCGAGCAGTAGCAGGCATCCCGCGGCCAGGAGCAGGTAGTCGATGCCGTCGGCGTCGGTGCCTCGTGACTCGACGTCGACGATCAGCACGGCGAGGCCGAACGCAGCGCTGATCGTCACCGCTGCGATGTCCACCCGGCGGGGATCGAGCTGGAGCACAGATGTCGTCGTCGGTGTCATCCGTTCAATGCGTCGAGCACGGGGCGACGGGAGATGCGCCATGCCGGGGCAGAGGCAGAAGCTACCGCAGCGAGCACCGCGCCGCCGGAGACGACCGCCAGTTGACGCCACGGAATCGCTGCCGCGGTCAGGTCCGAGCCGCCGACCGCACCGATCAGCGCCCAGGCAGCCAGGATCGACACGGCCAGACCGATCGCGGTTCCCATGACGGCCAGGAGCGCCGCCTCCCATCGCACGATCCGCCGTACGTCTCGTTGCGTGGCACCGATGGCCCGCAGCATCCCGATCTCACGGACCCGCTCGGAGATGGCGAGGACCGTCGTGTTGGCGACGCCGACCACGGCGATCACCACCGTCAGGGCGAGCATCGCGAACACGAGGTTGCGGATCGAGTCGACGCCGGTGCTCGCACTCGCCACGTACTCCGACTCCGACTGCAACAACGCGCCCGGCGTCGCGGCGACTGCGTCACGGAGCTCGCCCGCTGCCGCTTCGTCGTCGACGGTCACGAAGACGGCGTTGTCCAGCACGCCCGTCTCGACCGCAGTGAGCACGGACGAGGCGACGAGGTGGGTCGGCGGGTCGAAGCCGGACAAGCTCTCGGCGAACAGCGCGACGACCGGCGCCGTGACCTCGCCCGAGGGCAATGCGATGGTCACGGTGTCACCGATCGCCGGCGGGCCGACCTCGCCGCCGGTCCAGACCGCGACGCCGCCGTCGGCCAGACCGTCGAGGGAACCCTCGGTCGTCTCGAAGTCGAACATCGTCGCGACCGGTCCGTCGAGACCGCCGACCACGGCTTCGGCGCCGTCTGCGCCGGCATCGACGATGCTGATCGCACCGACCGCTCCGATCCCTTCGATGGCCCGCAGGCGGTCGGCAAGTCCTGGGTCGACGGTCGAGTACCCGGGTGCCACCGAGGCCACGACGTGGTCGACGGACAGTCGCTCGTCGAGCGTCGTCGTGAGGCTCGCCGACAGGGAGTGCGCGATCACGGCGAAGAAGCCGACCAGGGCGACGCCGAGCACGAGCCCCAGCGAGGTCGACGACGACCGCTTCGGGTTGCGGCGCAGGTTGTCCACGGCGATCGTGCCGGCCGGACCCAGACCGGTTCGGAGCGGGCTGCGGGCGATCCGAGACGTTCCCATGACGAGGGACGGCCCGGCGAGCACGAGGCCGGGAACGACGAGCGCTCCCACGGCCAACGCCGGTGCGCTGTCCACGGTCGCCGCGGCGACGAGCCCCGTCGCTCCGGCAGCGAGCACCATGAGACCGACGAGCCCACGGGTCGAACCGTCGACGGGCTCGGAGGCCGCCTCGCGCAACGCCTCGACCGGCGCAGCGCGCGAGGCCCGGGCTGCCGGTTGCCATGCCGAAGCGATCGTCACGACGATCCCCACCCCGGCGGCGATCAGCAGCGTCGGTGCCGTCACGACCGTGGGGCCATCGATGAAGGGCACGCCCAGGGCCGTCACGACCGAACGCACGATGCGCACGCCGGCCAGCCCGGCCCCGATGCCCGCAGCGGTGGCGGCGATGGCGACCAGTGCCGTCTCGACGAGCACCAAGAGCAGTATCGAGCGACGGGTGGCGCCGATGGCCCGGCGGAGGGCCACTTCACGGCGGCGCTGGGCCATCGCGATGGCGAACGTGTTGTAGATGATCGTCGCGCCGACCATCACAGCGAGGACGGCGAACACCAGGAGGAAGGTCGACAGGAACGCGAACGGTGACGTGATCTCGTTCTGTTTCGAGGCGACAGCCTCGTCCCGATCGACGACGACCGCAGTCGCATCGATGTCGCGGACCGCTGCACGTACCGCCTCGATGCCGGCTGAGGACCGGATGAGGACCTCGCTGTAGCCGTCGATCTCCATGAGCTCGGCGGCTCCGTCGGCGGAGAAGAGCACCGTTCGCTGCAGGGGGGCACGCGCGGCTCCACCGAAACGCGCCAGTCCCGTGATGGACAGATCGTGGACCCCGGTGGCCGTGACGACCTGGACGGTGTCGCCCAAAGCCAAGCCGCCGTCCTCGGCGACAGCGACGTCGATCACGATCTCCGACATCGTGCGTGGTGGCGAGCCCTGCGCGAGCTCGAAGGTGTTGAGCAATGGATCGTCCACCCATGGCCGGCCCACGTCGATGGCCGTGTCGTCACCGATCGCGACCCCGTCGCGGACCAGCTTCGCGAACCCCTCGTCGACACCGATCGCTGCTGCGATGTCCGGATGTTGCGCCAACCGGCTGGGCAATCCGAGGTCGAGTTCGGCCTCGATCGTCTCGGGGGCTTCGCCGGGGCCACCCTCGCCGGCGGCCACCGTCTCGCCGGTGACGACGTAGTCGATCCCGTCGTGCGCCTCGGCGATGTCGGCGGCAGCGGTTCCGGTGAGTGAGTCGGCCAGGACCAGCGTGGCGGTGAGGAATGCCACCGACAGGGCAACGGCGACGATGGTCAGGGCGAACTGGGAGCGGCGCGCCGACGCGCCGGTGGCGGCGTCGCGCAACGTACGGATCAGCGCCTTCATCGACCGATCCCCCGCATCACGTCGAGGATCGCGCCGACGGAGGGGTCGGCCAGCTCGCCGTGGACGCACCCGTCGACGACGAAGACGACGCGGTCGGCCCACGCCGCGGCGACCGGGTCGTGGGTGACCATCACGGTCGTCTGGTGACGCTCGTCGACCGCTCGCCGGATGAACTCGAGGATCTCCGAGCCGGCGCTGGTGTCGAGGTTGCCGGTCGGCTCGTCCGCGAACACGATGGCCGGCTCGGACACGAGGGCCCGGGCGACGGCGACGCGCTGTTGTTGTCCGCCCGAGAGCTCGCCGGGCCGGTGGGAGAGTCGATCGCCGAGGCCCAACACGTCGACGACGCTCTCGAGGACATCTGCTCGCGCCTCTCGTCCCGACATCGCCAGCGGCAACACGATGTTCGCACGGGCCGACAGCGTGGGAACGAGGTTGAAGGCCTGGAAGATGAACCCGATCTCGCTCCGACGCAACAGCGTCAACTCGCGGTCGCGCATCGCCGACAGCTCCCGATCGCCGATGAACGCCTGCCCGGACGAGAGGCGATCGAGCCCGGCGGCGCAGTGCATCATCGTCGACTTACCCGAACCCGACGGCCCCATGACCGCGGTGAACTCGCCCCGGCCGAACGCCACGTCGACCGCGTCGAGCGCACGCACGGCGGCGTCGCCGTCGCCATAGGTCTTGGTGGCGGCGACGAGGCGGGCAGCTGCCGTCGGCGCCGTCGCCGGGCGCGCCGCCGATTCTTCGAGGATCGTCATGGGTCGTCTCCTGGTGATGGACGTGTGAGGACGTGTGCCTCACTGTCCTGGAACCGACGACGTGGCGAATCCCCCCGAGGTGGCCGGCGTGTACTCCCGAAGGAGTACACGACCCGGTCGGCGACTCGGGCCGAAGGGATGGCGGGCGTCAGGGAGCAGGGGCTTCGACGTCGTCGAGGAGGACTCCATCCGCAAGGGCCGCTGCGATCTCGTGGCCCGTGGCGCGGTACAGCTCGAGCGATACGGAATCGAACGGGCAACGGCGTGTGCCGTCGACGAATGCCTCGACGTGGAACAACCGTCGCTGGCGCAGGTAGCCGGCGAGCCCGTCCTCACCGGTGGCGACGAGGAGCCGGATCAGCTCGGCCACCGGGTCCTCGAGCGCTGCCGCAGCCGAACCCGGTCCGAAGTACTCGTGCATCGGGAGTCCGTCGGACAGCTTCGACGTGAAGTACGGAAGGAACGGCAGTTCGTTGTGGACGGGTCGCCTCGACTCCACCCAGATCAGTACGTTGCCGAACACGGCCCGCAGCGACTCGGCACCCTGACGGATGTGGAGCATGTCGCTGTCGTTGCAGCCGATCCCTCGCAGCGAGTGCTCGTGGTGATCGACGATCGCCTCGAAGAAGGCGTGGGATGCGGCCTCGAATCCATGCCAGATGTGGCGTAGACGCCGCGACGCCAGACCGTTGGGGTGCGCGAACTCTGCCGGATGGCGTGGCTTTCCCTGCACCGCCGCATACCGGTGCACGAGTTCGTTCTCGAACGCGGACCGCAGGCACGGGGCCCACTGCGTCCGCGTGGTCGGCATCGCCTGCACGCGGGCCAGATCACGAAGCTCACCGCGGATCTGTCGCATGCCCGCGTCGAAGTTGCCCTCCATCTTCATCTGGGAGACGTGGGCGACGCCGAGGCTGCGCACCGGTCGGATCCAGTACTTGTCCTCCTCTGCGAGGTTGTGGACGACGATCTCGGCCTCTCGGGCGGAGGTGAGCACCAACTGGTCGATCGTCGCGCCCGACGGCGTCGCATACAGCACCGGCCCGCCGTCGACGCGGCGCTGCACCGTCACGACGGCGGAGATGCGCTCGCCGTTCTTGTAGGCCTCGCACATCGCACCGACCTCGGGAGCGACGCACGACGACGGGTTGGTCACCGTCAGCGAGACGCTCGAATAGCAGTTGCCCTCGAGCGTGTACACGGCGGTCGCTGCCCCGGCATGGTCGCCGAAGCGTCGCTCGAGCAGAGCCTGAGCGACGCCGACGAGATCATCATCGACGATCATGATCCGATCCGGACGCTCAGCCGATCTTGTTCCACGCCGTCCAGCTCGCCTCGGGGGTGGGCCCGCCGCCGAACGTGCCACCGTCCTTCGGTCGCAGTGGTGCCTTGCCCGGCGCGACCCGGGGCATGATCTCGCCGAACGCGAAGCCGGTCACGTCGTCGTCCTCGACTGCATGACCGAGGGCCGCGAGGATCTTCGCCGCAACCTCGGGAGATGCCGAGAAGCTCTCCACCTGCTCGTCTGCCATCTGACTCTCCTCTTCTTTCTGCCGCCCTGGGGCGGTCCTTGCGCGCCGACGCCCGGTTGGCGCCGGCATCACACCGTCGACGGGTGGTCTCCACCGGTCGCCACGAGCACCCGGAGGAATCCCTCGAGCGCGACGACGTTGGCCAATCCCAAGGCCGTAGCCAATGCGTGGTCGTCGAGACCCACCCCGAATCCCTCGCCCAACTTCTGGCGAAGCGCCTGCCGACGCGCCCCGGCATCGTCGTCTGCCAGGCGGTCGTCCACGGCGCCGGCTGCGACCTGCCCAGCCCGCGCTTCGGCGCGTTCGGCGAGCGGGCCGAAGTCCCCGCGGATGCGCAAGACGTCGAGCAGATCGAGGCTCTCCACCCGCGCAACGCGGTTCTCGCCCCATCGGCGCAGCGCCTCGCGTTCGACGAACGCCGCGTAGTCCTCATCGGACCAGCCGGCTGTCGCGATCCACGCGTCGAGGTCCTCGACGTCGAACAGGCCGAGTCGGCGCCGGACCTCCTCGGCGGCATCGTCGATCATCCGTTGATCGGGACGCACCCCGGCGCTGCGTGCCAGCTCGATGCACATGCGTCGCCGGTCCGCTTCCTCTCTCGCCTCGACGAACCGCTCGGGATCGGCGCGTAGCTCGTCCAGCACGCTCCATTGATCGACGCGCAGACCGTCTCGTGCCGATTCCTCGCCGACGAAGTCGTGGAAGAACCTGGTCGGGAGGTGGACGGGGCGCCCCGGTGGGCGCTGATCCGCGTCGGTGTCGTGCCGGACCCGCTCGACGACGCGGCGGGCGTCGGCGCCCTTGACGTCGACGGCGTTTGCGGGCAGCCACTGCTCGAAGGCGTCCATGGTCGACTGCGGAACGACCGATCCTCGACGGGCGTCGTGGACGAGCCTCCGGTACGACCGGTCCGGGTAGTACACGGACTTGGCCAGGTGGTCGAGTGCACGTCCCTCGTCGGCATCGAGGACGCCCGCCGCCACCGCAGCCCGCAGGGTCCAACGGATGTTCACCATCGCCACCGAGCGGGGCACCGAGCCATCGGCCTCGGGGTCGTGGGCGATGGCGACGTCGTCGTCGTCGAGCAGCCCGGCGCGGACCTCCTCGAACACCTCACCCACACCGATCATGCCGAAGCGTTCGAGCTCCGCGGCGCGGAGCGCACCGATGCTCGACGCCCCGTAGACCACCAGGTCTCGGGACAGGGCATCGATGATCTCCTTGTGCCAGACCGCGGGCACGGTGTCGAAGTAGCCGTCGACGAGCACGATGCGATCGGCACCTCGGCGCGCCGCGTGGAAGACGTCGCCCCGGTGCGCCGGGGGGAGGTAGACGGCCTCGGGCAGGATCGGCTGGAGATCGGCAGCCGCCGCGGACGGTCCGACGAACACGACGATCATCGTGTCCGCCTCTCCACGACCCTGCGACCGCGCCGACCCAGCGGCGCCTCACTCACCGTCAACGGGTCACGCTCGGGCTCGAGGCCGGGGGCCACCACCTTCACCACGGGGATCCCGACCTCGGGCCGGGTGAGATCGACCACCACCGGCGGCCCGATGCCCACGCCGGCCAGTGCTGCCAGCAGGACCTCCAGGTCCGCCTCGAACGTCGGCTGAGAGCAACCGGGCACATCGCCGAAGCGCACGGGGCCCGCCGGGTCCTCGAGCATCGCCGCCGAGGCGGACAGGTTGGCCCGGTCGCGATGACGTGCGTAGTCACGGCGGGCGATGTCGTCGCGCGTCCCGGCCATGAAGGTGGCACGGGACTGCGCGGCCTCGGTGATCGCTCTCGACAGCGCGATCGACGGATCGAGATGGCAGCCGAAGCCCGCCGTCGGGGGCTGGCGGCGCAGGCCGCGATGGTCGCGGTCGGCCATGACCGCGGTGTAGGCGGCGACGCCGACATCGGTGGTCATGTCCCACACCCCGATCGCGACGTCCGCCGCGTCGAGCAGGTCCAGGAGACCCCGGTTCTCGGGGCAGTCGACCGTGGCGAGGTCGACCCGCGTCGAGGCCCGCACGTCGACGCTCTCGAGGCTCCACAGCGCCTGGGCGTCGCGTTCGATGAGTTCGCAGAGCCCGTGCACGACCGCCTCGCCGAACGTGTTGCCCGAGGCCAGGCCGCTCGACACCTTGTCGAAGCAACCGTCGATGTACGGGCACGGCACGACGAAGTCGAGGTCGACCAGCTCGTACGGGATCAGGCTGGTGCCTGATCCGTCGAGTGCGTTCGCCTCGATCCATGGGATGCGGAGGTCGGCGTGGAAGCGGCTGTTGAGGGCCGGCGCGCAGTCGTCGAGACGGTCGAGGACCGCACGCCCGAGTTCACGTCTCGATGCGAGACGGAGAGGCAGGGCGACGTGTTCGGCGTGGTGGAACTCGATGCTCTCCATGAGGGCCGAGGCGCGCGCCGCATCGAGGGTGAGGCCCTTGCCCTGGGACACCGACAGTCCCCGGCTCGCGGGCCGCACGGCCAACACCACGGGGATCCCGATGTGGTCGAGCCCGGTGATGTCGGCGACGCGGGTGATGCCGAGGCTCGGGGCCACCGTCTCGGCCATTGCGATGGTCTCGGAGAAGCCGACCGAGCGATGGGTCCCCGGCAGGGCGAGTTTCGAGCGCTGCGGCGCAATTGTCGTCACGGCGGCACGAGACGGGCCTGCCGGGTCGCGGTTACAGGGACGACCCGAGCCGCCGCCTCGACGTGCGAGGCGGCATCGCTACTTGATCAGCGGGTCCCGGGGCAGGCCGAGGATGCGCTCGCCGATCTGGTTGCGCTTGATCTCGGAGGTACCGCCGGCGATCGACATGCCGCGATGCATCAGCACGAGCGCGTTGCTGAGGGCGCCCGGGCCGTCCATGAACAGCGAGTCGGGGCCGCCGAGCTCGGTGAGGATGGCGGCGGCCTCGTGGCCGACCTCGGACAGCACGAGCTTGGTCATCGCACCCTCGGGACCGGGTTCGCCACCGGCAACGGCGCGGTGGGCGCTGCGCAGGTTCAGCAGGCCGATCGAGCGGTGCTCGGCGATGTAGCGCCCGACCCGCGCCGCGCCGCCGTCGAGGCGTTCGGGATTGGCGTCGAACGGGGCGATCAGGGCGCTGCCGGGCAGCGACAGGCCGCCGTCGCCGCCGCCGATGCTGACGCTCTCGTTGCCGAGCGTGGCCCGTGCCACCTTCCAGCCGCCGTCGACCGGTCCGACGACGTCGTCGTCGGGAACGAACACGTCGGAGAGGAACACCTCGTTGAACTCCGAGTTGCCCGAGGTCATCTTCAGCGGGCGGATCTCGACGCCGGCTGCGTGCATGTCGATGGCCATCATCGTGATGCCGTCGTGCTTGGGGACGTCGGGGTTGGTCCGCACCGTCGCGAACCCCATGCCCGAAACGTGGGCACCGCTGGTCCACACCTTCTGGCCGTTGACCAGCCAGCCACCGTCGACCCGGGTGGCCTTGGTCTTGACGCCCGCTGCGTCGGATCCGGCGTCGGGCTCACTGAAGAGCTGGCACCAGATGACCTCCTGGTTCAGCGCCGGGCGCACCCAGCGCTCGATCTGGTCGTCGGTGGCGTACTGGATGATCGTGAGGATGTTCCACGCCGTGATCCCGTAGCTGGGACGGGTGATGCCGGCCTCGGCGAACTCCTGCTCGATCACGAGCTGCTCGACCGCCCCGGCCGAGCGGCCCCACGGCTTGGGCCAGTGCGGCATGACGTAGCCGGTATCGATCATCCGGGTCCGCTGCTCGTCGGCGTCGAGGTCGGCGATGCTCGCGGCGAACGCACGGACTTCCTCGCGCATCGCCTCGGCTTCGGGCGGCAGCTCGATGGCCTTGTCGCGCACCACGCCGCGACGGGTCAGGTCGGTGAGCTCTGCGGCCGCTTCGGCCGACGCCAGGTAGTGGAGCAGGGTGGTGGCGCGCCGCATGTAGAGGTGGGCGTCGTGCTCCCAGGTGATGGCGATGCCGCCGTGCACCTGGGTGTTGAGGTTGGCGCACAGGTCGGCGGCCGGCGCCGCGAGGGTCGCAGCCACGGCCGCGGCGTAGGTGAGCTGGTCGCCGCCGGTGGCCGACGCCCGGGCGGCGTCCCACACGGCGCCGGTGGCGAGCTCGGTGGCGACGGCCATGTTGGCGCAGTGGTGCTTGACCGCCTGGTACATGGCGATGGGGCGACCGAACTGGATGCGCTGCTTGGCGTACTCGGCCCCCATCTCGGTGGCCTCGCGGGCGACGCCCACTGCGTCGGCCGACAGAATCACCCTGGCCAGGTCGACCAGTAACCGGCGGGCGCCGGGGACGACGACGGCGGGTGCACCGTCGAGGGTCACCCGGGAGCTGGGCCGGGTGGGGTCGAGGTTCGGCGGCGTGGCGAGCGTGACACCGCTGCCCGCGTCGATGACCGCGACGTCGTCGCCGACGGGCACGAGGATGGTCGATGTGAACACCGCGCCGAGCACGACGCCGGCGTCGCCCGACGCCACACCGTCGGCGACGGTCACCGATCCCCCGAGCGCCACCGCTGCGCAGGCGGAGCCGTCGGCGAGGCCCGGCAACAGACGCGTGCACAGCTCATCGTCGCCGGCCGCGGCGATGACCGCGCTGGCGATGACCGTCGGGACGAACGGCCCCGGAGCGACCGCACGGGCGAGCTCCTCGACGACGATGACGAGCTCGTCCATGCCGAATCCCGACCCGCCGAACTCCTCGGGCACGTGCAGCCCGAGCCAGCCCAGCTCGCCGAGCTCGGCCCAGAACTCCGGCAGCGACTCCCCCGGTGCCTCCAGCAGCTCCCTGGCCGCACCGCGCAGATCGCGCTTGGCGGCGAAGCTCCGGACGGTCTCGGCGAGCGAGCGGTGGTCCTCGGTGACGGCGATCGACATGGTGGTGTACCTCGGGTGAGCAGTGGCGACGGACGCGTGTACGAACACACCATCATCGCCCACCGGGCCGCACCGAGCGAGCGCGTGTCCAAGCTACGCCAGCGGGCTCCAGCTGCCGTGGAAGCCGAACGGCACGCGGTCGGGCAGGTGGACGGTGGCGACGGGGCCGTCGGCGATCGCCTGGGCGTCGAAGACCACGAGATCGGACCGGTTGGTCTCCGCCCGGAACACCACCATCAGCAGCCAGCCGCCGCCTTCGGCCGATCGCTCGGGGTCGGCGACGAACAGGGGCTCGGCGCCGATGTCCGAACCCGGCAGCGAGAACGACGCCGAGCTGTCCGACGATCCGTCGGCGGCGTACTGCAGCAGCGTCGACGATGTCGGGGCGCTGAACGCACCGCCGAGGCTGACCGCCCAGGCCGTCGAGTTCGGCGACCCCGAGAGGCGCCGGTCGATCATCGGGAACTCGCTCGTCCGGTCGTCCAGTGGCCCCTCGGTGACGGTCCCGGCGTCGAGGTCGATCGTGTACCGGTACGGGAACGAGTCCGGGAAGGTCTCGGTCGACTGCTCCGTCCACAGCTCCGGGTAGCGGATGACGTCGTAGGTGATGATCGGGCCGTCCTGATGGGCGTTGATCGTGTGGAACACGAAGCACGGCTCGATGTCGAACCAGCGGGCGGTGCCGGTCGTGGCGGCCCGGTCGAGCACCCCGATCCGGCACTGGTGCGACCGGTCGAACAGGTACGGCAGCCCGGCGGCAGCCGGGGCGAACTGCAGGGCCAGGTCGAGGAACAGAGCAGACTGGTCGGTGATGGCGAAGTCGTGCACCATCGCCGGTGAGCCGATGTCGATCGGCACGATCCGCTGCAGCTGGCCCGACGCGTCGGCGACCATGTACGTCAGGTACGGCTCTGTGAAGTTGTAGCCGAAGAAGTACATCTCGCCGGTCTGTGGGTCGATCTTTGGGTGCGCGGTCATGTTGGTGGTGAGCTGCCCGCCGAAGTCGTACGGGCCGATCGTCGAGAAGGTCTCGAGGTCCAACTCGTACGGGAACCCGAGCTCGCCGAGCGACAGCAGCCGGCCGCCGTGGAACACGCTGCTGACGTTGGAGTACGAGACGGGACCGCCGGGGATGCCGGCGGCGGGGTCGGCGACGTAGGGCGTCTCGATCAGATGGCGCCGGTACCACTCGGCCTGGCCGTCGCGGATCCGCAGGCCGTGCACCATGCCGTCGCCGACGAACCAGTGACCCGATTCGCCGGTCGGGTTCGAGCCGTTGCGGACCCACGTCCCGGCGAGACCGGGCGGCAGCTGCCCGGACACTGCGAGGTTGGCGGCCTCCAGGTTCCCGGACACGGGACCGAAGTTGGCGTCGAGCCACCAGATGTCGCTCGACGGCAGCGGCACGACCGGCGCCGGCGTCGGGGTGGGCATCGTCGTCGGGGTCGGCGTGGCGGTGGGGCGGGGCGCGACCGTCGGCGCACCGGCCGACGACGCCGCGTCGTCGCCGCTGGAGCAGCCGGCGAGGACGGCGGCGCCGAGCGCTGCGGACTTGAGGAGGAAGGCGCGCCGGCTGGTGCCGGGCAGGGTGAGTCGGTCGGTGATCGGGAATCCGTTGTCGGCCATGACGAGCACCGTAGAGACGGGGCTTCGCCCGGTCTCCCGCCCGTGGGCCCGACGTCGCCTCCCCCCATGGTGGGAGACGTCCCCCCGTCGGCGAAGGTCAGTCGAGCTTCGGGGACACGATGCCGCGGTCGAACGCATAGACGATGGCCGCCGCCCGGTCGCGCACGCCGAGCTTCATGAAGATGGAGCTGATGTGGCTCTTCACGGTCGATTCGCCGACGAACAGCTGATCGGCGATCTCGGCGTTCGACGCTGCGCTGGCGATCAGCACGAGCACGTCGTGCTCGCGGGGGGTCAGTTCCTCGACGGCCTGCCCGCCACGCCGGCGGGGAATGGCCACGCGGCGGTACTGCTCGAGCAGATCGGGCAGGAGGACGGGGTCGATCCAGGCGCCACCGCCGGCGGTGGCCCGGACGGCGTCGATGAGCGACTCGGGCGGTGCGCTCTTGAGCGAGAACCCTGCGGCGCCCGCATCGAGGGCATCGACGAGCGTCTCGTTCTCGCCGAAGGTGGTCAGTACCAGCACGGGCGGGCCATCGGCGGCCACGATGCGGCGCGTCGCCTCGATCCCGTCCATCACCGGCATCCGGACGTCCATGACGACCACGTCGCAGTCGACCCTCGCCAGCAGGTCGAGGGCCTCGCCGCCGTGGTCGGCCTCGCCCACGACCTCGAAGCCCTCGTGCGGCGCCAGGAAGAGGTGGAGGCCTGCGCGGATGAGCGGCTGATCGTCGACCAGCACCAGGCGCACGGGCTGTGCGGGTCGGGGGATCGAGCTCATCGGACCGCCTGCAGGCCGCGCACCGGGACGTCGAGGACCACGGTCCACTCGCCGTCGGTGTTGTCGACGTGCAGCGATCCACCGACCGCGCTGACGCGTTCGTTCATGCCGGCCAGGCCGTGCCCCGACGACGCATGCTGCGATGCGTCGGCACCCGGTCGGGTCCGGTTGGTCACGCGTAGCTCGGCTCGGTCATCGACGGAAACTGCACAGACCACCGGACCCGGTGCCGCGTGCTTGGCCGCGTTGGTGAGGGCCTCTCGCGCCACGCTGTAGACCACGAGGCCGACGGCCGCATCGACGTCGTCGAGGTCGCCGGTGGAGGAGAACGTGACGTCGAGACCGGCCTGGCGCATCCCGTCGACCAGTTCGTGCAGGCCGGTGAGGTCGCCCACCGGCCGGTAGGCATCGTCGGCTGTGCGCAACAGGGCCAGCGATGCCCGGAGGTCGTTCATGCTCTGCCGGCCGACCTCTTCGGCCTGGCGCAACGCCGCCTCGGCACGGGCATGATCGGTGTTCATCAGGTGGCGCGCCCCTGCGAGGTGCAGCAGCACCACGCTGAAGGAGTGCCCGACGATGTCGTGGAGGTCGCGTGCGATCCGGTGCCGTTCGTCGGCGGCGGCAGCAGCGGCGAGGCTGACCTGCGCATCACGCATCGTGACGATCAACCGGCGCTGTTGCCCGACGATCGTCCCGAGCGTCGCCGACAGGAGCAGACCCATCATCCAGATGCCGACGATGGCGCTCTCGCTGTCGACGGTCCCGGTGAGGGCGAGCCACAGCGGTCCGCCGACGACCAGGCCGACCGGGATCCACTCGATCGACCGCCGGCGATCGATCGCTGCAACGACCAGTGCGACACAGCCGATGAGCCAGGTGGCACTGGTCGGCTGGTTCTCGATGGCTTCGGCGACCATGACCGGCACGGCTGTCGCAACCAGAAGCAGCGACAGCGGCATGGACCGCCACACGCCACGCACGAGCAACGGCACCGTGGCCAGCACGATGAAAGGCCAGCTGTCGCCGGTCGACGCGAGCACCGCGACGGCGCACGCGGTGACGCCCAACAGCACCCCGACGAGCGCCGTTTCGATCTGAGGCGAATTGGACCGCACGGCGGAACTGTAGAAGTGCCGGGCGGTGCTTGTGATCCCCCCGTGGTCTGAACTTCGCCGAGCCAGAACGGATTTCTCCGAGGTGGTCAGACCAGCAGACCGATTTGCTACGGTCTCGGCGAACGGACGTCCTGGGGAGGACCATCATGAGCGAGCCCTATCCGAACATCCTCGTCTTCGTCGACTTCCCGGTCGACGACGTCGCAGCAGCCTCGGACTTCTATCGAACCGTGATGGGCTGGGAGGTCGAGGACCGCATCCCTGGTGTCTTCAACCGCATCGTCCCGGGCCAGCACATGAAGCTCGACGATGGCTCCCAGAGCACGGTCGGCAACCTGCACATGGGCATCTCGTTGGCGGTGGATCCCCGCCCCGATCCCCGGCCCGACGCCGAGCGCGACACGCCGGAGCGACGGATGCACGACGGTGCGCGCACCACCCGGGCGTGGGTCCTGGTCTCCGACGACGACGACATGGACCAGATCATGGACAAGGCCGTCGCCAACGGCGGGACCGAGTTGTGGCGTCGTCACTTCTGGACCGAGTTCGGCGGCGCGAACGCGTCGTTCCTCGACCCGTGGGGCAACCAGCTGATGCTGTGGGCCCACCTCGAAGGCGTGGACGTCGACCCGGACACCCACGAGGTCATCGGCGACACCCCCCTGCCCGAGGGCTGGACCATCGAGTAGCGCCGGACGGCGGGGCTCACGCGAACAGATTGACCGCCGGGATCAGGACGATCAGGAAGAGCACGGTCATCGCCGAGCCGGCGCGCAGGTAGTCGGCTACGCGGTAGCCACCGGGGCCCATCAGCAGTGCGTTGACCTGATGGGTCGGCAGCAGGAACGCGTTCGATGCGGCCAGCGCCACGATCAGCCCGAACTGCGCGGGGTCGCCCCCGACGCCGAGCGCGACGTTCGCTGCCAGTGGCACCAGCAGGACGGTGGCGCCGACGTTGGACACCACCAGGGTGAACACGGTGGCCAGCACGGCGACGGCGAGTTGGACGCCCCAGATGGGCAGGCCGTCGGTCGCGCCGATGACCTTGTCGGCGATCCAGGCCGCCGTGCCGGTGGTCTCGACGGCCTGGCCGAGGGGGATGAGTGCGGCCAGTAGGAACACCGTCTTCCACGAGACTGCCCGGTACGCCTCGTCGGGGGTGAGCACCCCGGCGACGATCACGGTCACCGCGCCGGCCATGAGCGCAAGCGACAGTTGCAGATCGGCGAAGATCACGAGGCCGAGCGAGGCGACCAGCGCGCCGATTGCCCACCAGCGTTTCGACGATCGCGACGGCTCGAGCGGGTGCTCGGTGAGCACCACGAACGACGGGTCGTCATCGAGGCGGGCCAGCCGGTCCCACGGCGCGAACACGATCATGACGTCGCCCGCGCCGAGCTGGCGGTTCCGCAGGTCCTCGGTGATCACCTGCCCGCGGTGGAACAGGGCGAGCAGGACCACGCCGAGCTCGTGCCGCAGCCGCAGGTCCTCGACCCTTCGCCCCACGGCTTCGGAGCCGGGCCGGACGACGACCTCGGCGAGGCCGGCGTGCTCGTCGTCGTGGAGGACGGCGAACGGGTTCTCCTCGATGCGCCGTAGCCCGTACTGGTCGATGAAGCGGTCGACCTCGGCGTCGGGCCCGACGAGGCCGACGGTGGTGTCGGCTGCGAGGCGCTGGTCGCGTGACGGCCCGAGCGACACACCCTCGTGGTCGCTGACCGCCACCACGCGCACGTGGCCCGACCGGGCCTCGATCCCGCCGATGGTGTCGTCGAGCAGCGGGCTCCCCTGGGGAACCCACGCCGGTTGCAGGTCGCGGTCGAGCCCGTAGGTCGACTCGACATCGGGCAGCGCCGCCGCCGACCCGCGCCCGGCGGGCACCGCCGGCAGCAGCCAACGGCCGGCGAGCGCGAACATCGCGATGCCCGAGGCGAGGATGACCAGCCCGATCGGGGTGGGAGCGAACAGGCCGTACTCCTCGATGTCCTCGCCGGTGGTCTGGGCCGACGAGGCGAGAAGGTCGTTCAGCAGGATCAGCGGACCCGACGCGACCAGCGTCAGCGTGCCGCCCAGGATCGCGGCGAACCCCATCGGCATGAGCAGCCGGGACACGGCCAGCCCGGTGCGCTCGGCGACCCGCTCCACGACGGGCAGGAACAGGGCTGCTGCGCCGATGTTCTGCAGGAACGCGCTGATGGCGCCGACGGTGGCCGACACCGACACCAGCACGCGCCGCTCGGTCTCCCCACCCACCCGGAGCAGCCACGCAGCGACCGAGCGCATCACCCCCACCCGGTCCAGGCCGGCGCCGAGGATCATCACGGCGATGATCGAGATCACGGCATTCGATGCGAATCCGTCGAAGACCTCTTCGGCGGGGACGAGGTCGGTGAGCCCGACCACCACCAACACCGCGATCGCAGCCACGTCGATACGCACGATCTCGGTGACGAAGAGCACGACGGTGCCGGCCAGGATCACCAGCACCAGGACCATGTCTGAGGTCAGCCCGTCCACGGCGCAACTGTAGGAGGTCGCCCAGGCGAAGCGAAGGTCCCTCAGACGAGCTGGGGACTGGAGCCGCTGAGGGCAACTGTGCCGTCGAACACCGCACCGGGCGGTGGCGGATCGTCGGTCGCTGCGCACCAGACCACCAGGGGCATGTCGAACGCGGTCCGCATGGTGATCGTGGTCAGCTCGCCCCCGAGCAGCGACGTGACGCGTTCGGTGTGCTCGACGATGCCCGACACGAGCGCGCCGCGCTCGCCCACCATCAGGCGGAGATCGATGAGCGACTGCGCCGCTCGAGCAGGGCCACCAGATGCGTCGTCGGCCGGTGTGCCACCGGGCCATGGCTGGTCCGGCCCGTTCTCCCGATCGAAGTGGTCCGGGTCGTCGTACCAGCGCGCCGGCTCGACGAGCGGGCCGCCGAGGGCGAGCGAGACCTCGACCGGGAGGGGCACCGAGGCCGCCGCACGGGTGTGGGGCACCTCGACCATGAGCGGCCCTCCGCCATGCTCCTCGCCGAGCTCCACGATCGTGAACAGCCACGCCGCGCTCGGCGGCTCCGACGGCTCGTGGGCCATCACCCTGGCGGGCACGGGGGCATCGTGTGCCAGTACCCGCAGGAGGGTCAGTGATCCGGGTCGCACGGCCAGGCGTGGTCCACCGACCCAGGTCTGGAAGCCGCTCGGCTCGTCGTGGCGGAAGATGTTGTTCAGGCGCCCCTGGCGGACCTTGCGACTCGATCGCAGGAGCTTCACGAAGGCTGTGCTCTCGAGGACACCCTGGTCGGCCTCCGCTGGCTGGAGCGATGACATGGCAGAGATGTACCGGCCGCAGGCGCCACTGCCACCAACGACGCCGCGCCATCTCCGGATCCGGGATCCCACTCGACGACGCCCGGCCGATGGTTCCGTCGGCCACCGACCCCGGAGTCGACCGAGGGTTGGCGCCGAGGCGCCGCAGCGGATGCGCAGCTCTGCCGGACGCGTCCGCGGACGCGTCGCTGACCAGGGGATTTGCGCTTTCGGGTGTGATCGCCACGGCAGCGGCGGACGCAGCACTGGCCAGGTGGTCGCCGGTCGACACATCTGCGTGGGATGCGTCCGCGGACGCGTCCGAGCCCGGCGAGAGTGTCACACCCCGTCGCTACGATCGAGGGAACCGCCCTTCTCCCCTCTGACCGATCCCTCGATCGTAGCGACACCCAAGGAGTAGGTCCCGTGGAGAAGACGAGCACCCTCGAGCGAAGCCCGGTTGTGGGGGTGGGTCCGTTGGGGGCGGAGTTGGTGGCGTTGCACGGCGAAGCGGGCGACAACCGAGTCAGCCGCCGTGCCACCCGAAGGCGGGGCAGTCCCGAGACTCAGACGCTGGCTCTCAGCCGAAGAGTTCGTGCACCCGGCTGGGCGCGGCAGCAGGGTCGGGCCGGAGGTTCGCCGAGTTGACGGCACCGGCGAAGTCGTTGATGTGGAGCGAATCGCGTTCGGTGACCGATGCGTTGAACACGCCATCGTCGAGTTGGATGCCGGTGCCGTCGGCGACACGGACGAGCCCGTTGAAGATCGCGATGATCGCCGCAGCCTCGATCGCTCCCTGGTCACCGATCACGGCGGCCAATGCTCGGCGTGTCTCGTCGATGTCACCGCGACCGAGTTCGACCGCGTTGGTGAACGCGAGGAGTTCAGGTCCCGCAGGAATACCGACGTCGCCGACGTGTTCGGGGTCGAGGGCACGCTCGAGGTCGACAGCCAGACCGTTCGCTTCGCTGCTCACACGGAGCAGCGTGGTGTGGGACGCCGTTCAATAGAAGCACTCGTTGAGCGCCGTCGAACGGGCCGCCACGAGTTCGGCCTGAGGACGAGACAGCGGGAACTCCCACCGCAGGTTCGTGAACTCGGCGCCGTGGGCGTAGTGCGTGTCGACCAGTTGGAGCCACGACCGATTGGTGACGGGCACGAGGCTGAGTGCCCGGCCCACGTTTGACCTGGTCGGGCCTGTTCTCTGGCTGACCCAAGCGCCAACGTCACCAACGTCGTCCGGTCGGACCCGGGCTGGTTCACCATCGACAGGGTCGGGGAGTGGAACCTCGGGCCAGCCCATCGCTCGATGTAACCGGTCGACCACAGTGACCATCGCGGTCACGCCGACCAGCTCGGTATAGGTCGCCTCGCCGAGATCGGCGATGTGGCCGTCCGCCCACGTTCGAGTCAGCCGTCCCGGGTCGGATGCGACCCGGTGGACAACCTCCATCGCCGATGCGGACAGCTCGGCGCTCGCGATATGGGCGCCTTCGACGGCATTCGGCGACAGCGCTCGTTTGCGTTCCTGGTCGAGCTCGTTGACCGCGGCGTCGCGTACCTCGCGCCAGACCGCCACTCGCTGAGCACCGGTCAGCCAGTCGCCAGCAGCGGCTGCGACGGCGATCGCGGATTGCTGCGCTTCCTCGATGCTGCCCACGAGCGAACACTAGCCCGGCCTGTTCAGTAGGTCCGTTGGTCGTGTAGGTGCCGATCCGCGAAGTGGCCCTTCTGGCAAGGGAATCTGTAGGTGCTCAAGCCAACAGA
>JBKAGO010000004.1:0-64674 GCA_046290435.1 Acidimicrobiales bacterium | reverse complement strand
GGTCGAAGGTGACCTCGTCGATGCGATGGCCGAAGCGGTCGTGGGTGCGCAGCACCGGCTCGTGGGTGTTGGCCCGGGCGCCGAGCGCGTAGGTCTCGGCGCTGCCGGCGAGGCGCCCGAAGGCGTGGAGGTCCTCGTCGGCCCAGGCGCCGCCTTCGCGGGCGACGGCATCGGCCAGCACCGGATCGGTGCCGTAGAGGTCGTAGTCCTCCAGCGGTGGAGGCTGGTTGAACACCTCGTGGGTACCCATGAGCCGACCGTAGCCAACGTCACCCGGCATGGCCGGTCGCCCGCTCACGCCGCCGGGGCAGGCGATGATGGGACGGTGATCGTCACCATCGTCCGGTTCCCCGCCGCCGAACCCGTCGGCCTCGACGAGGCCCGCGAACGCTTCGGCACCAACGCACCGTCCTATCTGGATGTGCCGGGCCTGTTGTGGAAGGCATACCTGCGCAGCGAGGACGGCACGGTCGTCGGCGGGGTGTACTGGTGGCGCGATCGAGCGTCGGCCGAGGCCCGACTCGGCGAGGGATGGCTCGCGGGGGTCACCGCCAAGTACGGGGCGCCGCCCACCATCGAGTGGTTCGACGCGCCCGTCGTCGTCGACAACCGGGGAGCGGCCGTCCTGACCGAGGCTCCCTGACCGCAGCCGGGCGCGGTCCGGTGCGGCCGGTCGTGCTCGCGCCCGCTGACGTACGGTGTATGTCGGTTCCGCCGATGGCGGGCATGCACGGAGGGAGTTCGGGGTGGACGCTGGGGCACTGCGGGAGAAGTACCGGATCGAGCGCGACAAGCGACTGCGACCCGACGGCAACGACCAGTACCTCGAGCCCACGGGCCGGTTCGCCGACCTGCTCGACGACCCGTACACGCCCGTCGTCGACCGCGCGCCCGTCCGGGGCGAGGTGACCGTCGCGGTCATCGGCGCCGGGTTCTCCGGGCTCGCCGTCGGGGCCCGGCTGAAGCAGGCCGGCATCGACGACGTGCGCCTCATCGACAAGGCCGGCGACGTCGGCGGCGTCTGGTACTGGAACCGCTACCCGGGCGCCATGTGCGACACCGCGGCGATGATCTACCTGCCGATGCTCGAAGAGGCCGGCACCGTCCCGTCGGCCAAGTACGTCCACGCCCCCGAGATCCACGCCCACGCCAAACGCATCGCCACCACCTTCGGGCTCTACGACGGCGCGCTGTTGTCGACCGGCATCACCGAGGTCGTCTGGGACGACGAGTCGTCGCGCTGGATCATCCGCACCGACCGCGGCGACGAGCTCCGGGCCCGCCACGTCACCATGGGCACCGGGCCGCTGCACCGGCCGAAGTTGCCGGGCATCCCGGGCCTGCACGACTTCGCCGGCCATGCCTTCCACACCAGCCGCTGGGACTACGCCTACACCGGCGGCGACCCGTCGGGCGCGCCGATGACCGGCCTGGCCGACAAGCGCGTCGGCATCATCGGCACCGGCGCCACGGCGGTGCAGTGCATCCCGCACCTCGCAGCCACCGCCGGCGAACTCCTGGTGTTCCAGCGCACCCCGAGCTCGATCGACGTGCGCGCCAACCACGCCATCGATCCCGACTGGTTCGCGTCGCTCGAACCGGGCTGGCAGCGCCGCTGGTTGCACAACTTCGCCACGCTGCAGACCGGCGGGTTCGCCGACGAGGACCTCGTCATGGACGGCTGGACCGACATCGCGCAGCGCATCCGCGACCGAGTCGTCGCTCTGGTCGAGGGCGGTGCCCCCTTCGACGCCGACACCATGCGCCGCGCCTACGAGGAGAGCGACGACGAGAAGATGACCGAGATCCGGGCCCGGGTCGACGAGATCGTCACCGACCCCGCCACCGCCGAGGCGCTCAAGCCCTGGTATCGCCAGCTGTGCAAGCGCCCCTGCTTCCACGACGAGTACCTCCAGGCCTACAACCGGCCCAACGTGCGCCTCGTCGACACCGACGGGCAGGGCGTCGAGCGCATCGACGCCACCGGCGTCTGGGTCGACGGCACCCACTACGAGCTCGACTGCCTGATCTTCGCCTCGGGGTTCGAGGTCGGCACGGGCCTGGCGCGGCGCTCGGGGTTCGAGGTCACCGGCCGCGACGGCGTGACGCTCACCGACTACTGGGCCGATGGGATGCGCACGTTCCACGGCATCCATGTCAACGGGTTCCCCAACCTGTCGATCGTCAGCATCGCCCAGAACGGCAGCCTCATCTCCAACGTCACCCACAACCACGTCGAGTCCGCGGACGCGATCGCCGCGGTGATCGCCCACGCCGAGGCCATCGGCGCCACCGAGGTCGAGGTCACATCCGAGGCCGAACAGGCCTGGCTCGACCGCATCGCGTCGGGCGTCACCACCGTGTTCGGCGACCCGGACTGCACACCCGGCTACTACAACAACGAAGGCCAGCCCTTCGACGAGGCCACCCGGCAGAGCCAGTCCCGGTTCCCCGAGGGCCCGGTCGCGTTCTTCGAGTATCTCGAGGCATGGCGGATCTCGGGCGAGTTCGCCGGCCTCGATTACCGCTGACCACCCCGGCCGGCCTTTCCGCGCGGATGCGGGCGCGGGCTCGGCCGATCCCGTCTCGGATCAGAACTCGGATCAGAGCAAGGAGACGAGGCTCTCTGCGATCACGTCGGCGTACGCAACGGCGCCCCGGCAGGTGAGGTGGATCTCGTCGGGCGTCGTGAGGGTCGGATCCGCCGAGCCCACCGCATGCCAGTCGGCGAGTGCGGCGCGGTCGCGGTTGGCGGCCACCGCCCGGGCGTAGATCGCATTGATCTCGGTTTCCCACGATTTCGGTGCGCTGATGGTCACGAACACGAAGCTGGCGCGTTCGTCGACCGCGAGGAGATCGACGACCGCGTCGGCCGAGATGGGTCCGTTGGTGCCCAGGCCGATCACGAACACGGTCTCTCGGTCGGTCCGGGCCATGAAGCGTTCGACGATCGACTGTGCGGCACCGAACGACCGGCCGATCACGCTGTCCTCGACGATCCCCGGCACGGCCCGTTCGAGCTCCCCGCAGAACGTCTTGCCGGCACCGCGCATCACCGAGTCGCCGATGGCGACGACCCGTGGGGGCGAACTGGGGCGTTCCGGTTGCTCGCAGCCGCGGATGCGGTCGCGGCCGGGGCCACCGACACATGCATCGAAGCCACGGCCGCCGCGCAGGTCGTCGGCTCCTTCGACCCCGCTGAGGACGTCGTCGCCGGGGCCTCCGAACACACGGTCGTTCCCGGCGCTGCCGGAGAGACCGTCGTCGCCCTTGCCGCCGGAGATCCGATCGTCGCCGACGCCGCCACGGACGACGTCGCGGCCACCGCCGCCACGGACCACGTCGTCGCCGGCGCCGCTCCAGACCTCGTCCCTGCCGGGACCGCCGATCACGCGATCCGCTCCGCTCTCGCCCCAGACGAGGTCGGCTCCTCGTCCGCCGCGGATGACATCGTCGCCGTCGCCGCCGACGATGCGGTCGCCGCCGCGTCCGCCGCGGATGATGTCGTCGCCTGCGCCGCCGTCGATCTCGTCGTCGCCTGCGCGTGCGCACACGAGGTCGTCGCCGTTGCCGGCATCGATGACGTCGGGACCGATGGTTCCGACGATGACGTCGTCGCCGTCGGTGCCCACGGTGGGCACGCCGGCGATGGCGACGATGGTGGGCTGTTGCCCCTGGCAGAGCGGTCCGCCCTGCGCCGAGCCCGTCGTGCCGGCGCCCACGAACACGGTGGCGGTCATGGCGAGCGCAGCGACGAGTCGCACGATCCCCGGGGCGCCGTCATGCGGCGTCGGGGAATCGGGTCGGGACGCTCGTTCGGTGGGGTGCGGTACGCGGCGACGGAGTGTCTTCGGAACCGGCGTCACGACAGCGCAGGGTACCGGTGCAGTACCGGTGCGTTCCTTCGCCCCCGGGATCGCAGCCGGGCGCGCTGTCGGTGACTTCGCCGGGCTCGCGTTCCACGGCGCCGGACACGCCGGGATGTTGCCGGTGTAGAGACTTCCAGCCCTGTTTCGCCGTCGCCGTTCGGGGGAGGCTCGTTCGAGGAGCGAAACGAGCAGGAGATCGGAATGGACATGAACGGCAAGGTCGCACTCGTGACAGGAGCCGGTTCGGGCATCGGCCGAGCCACCGCGGCGGCCTTCGCCGCGGCCGGCGCGTCGGTCGTGGTGGGCGACGTCGACACCGACGGCGCAAAGGAGACGGTCGAGGCCATCACCGCCGACGGCGGCACCGCCACGCACGTCGAATGCGACGTCACCGACGAAGACGCCATGCGGGCCGCGGTCGCCGCCGCCGTCGATAGCTACGGCGGGCTCGACTACGCATGCAACAACGCCGGCATCGAAGGGCACCCGGCAGCGGTGGTCGACCTCGACGCCGCCGAGTTCCGCCGTGTCCTCGACGTCAACGTCATGGGCGTGTTCTTCGGGATGAAGCACGAGATCCCCGCGATGCTCGAACGCGGCGGTGGGGTCATCATCAACATCTCGTCGACGGCCGGCTACCGCGGCTACCCGCAGATGAGCCCCTACGTCGCCTCCAAACACGCTGTCGCAGGGATGACCAAGACCGTGGCGCTCGAGTACGCCACCGAGGGCATCCGGGTCCTGTCGGTGCATCCCGCGGCCATCGAGACGCCCATGATCTCGCGGGCGATGGCCGAGAACCCCGATTTGGCCGCATCGATGGAGGAGATGCATCCGATCGGGCGTGTGGGCCAACCGCGCGAGATCGCCGACGTGGTGGTGTTCCTGTGCTCGGACGGTGCGTCGTTCATGACGGGTTCACAGATCGTCGTCGACGGGGGCGCCCTCAGCCACGGCTGAGCGCCCGCCGGGCCAGTCCTGGAGGCCCAGTTGGTGCGGAGTGCGGGCAGCGTCGCCGTCAACCGGTACTCTGCGGGACGCCATGGCAGACAAGACGATGACCGAACGCCTCGCCGATCTCGAGCGACGCAAGCAGGAAGCCCTCCACGCAGGGCCCGAGCGCTCCGTGCAGCGCCAGCACGACAAGGGGAAGATGCTCGCGCGCGAGCGCATCGAGTATCTGCTCGACCCCGGCTCGTTTCACGAGCTCGACATGCTGGCCCGCCACCGCGCCCACGAGGCCGGGCTCGAGAGCCGCCCCTACACCGACGGTGTGGTCACCGGGTGGGGCACCGTCGACGGCCGCAAGGTGTTCCTGTTCTCCCAGGACTTCACCGTCATGGGCGGCGCCCTTGGCGAGGTCTTCGCCGAGAAGATCCACAAGGTCATGGACCTGGCGTTGCGCACCGGCAGCCCGATGATCGGCCTCAACGACGGTGCGGGTGCCCGCATCCAGGAGGGCGTGGTCAGCCTCGACTCCTACGGCGGCATCTTCCACCGCAACGTGCAGTCGTCGGGTGTCATCCCCCAGATCAGCGTCATCCTCGGCCCGTGCGCCGGTGGCGCGGTCTACAGCCCGGCCATGACCGACTTCATCTTCATGGTCCGTGAGACCTCGCACATGTTCATCACCGGCCCCGATGTGGTCAAGACCGTCACCGGCGAGGAGGTCACCCTCGAAGAGCTCGGCGGGGCCACCAGCCACAGCACCAAGTCCGGTGTCGCCACCTTCGTCGCCGACACCGAGCACGACATCCTCGATGCGGTCAAGGTGCTGCTCAGCCACTTGCCGTCCAACAACCTCGAGGAACCGCCCCGGTTCGACTCCACCGACGACCCGGAGCGTTCGTGCCCCGAGCTGCTCGACATCATGCCGGACAGCCCGAACCTGCCCTACGACATGCGCAGCGTCATCACCTCGATCGTCGACGACGGCGAGTTCATGGAGTACTTCGCGGCGTGGGCGCCCAGCATCGTGTGCGGCTTCGCCCGTCTCGACGGCCGCACGGTCGGCGTCGTCGGCAACCAGCCCCTGGTGCTCGCCGGCGTGTTGGACATCGAGTCGTCGTCCAAGGCCGCCCGGTTCGTGCGGACCTGCGACGCGTTCAACATCCCGCTGCTCACGCTGGTGGATGTGCCCGGCTTCCTGCCCGGCGTCGACCAGGAATACGGCGGCATCATCCGCCACGGCGCCAAGCTGCTCTACGCCTACTGCGAGGCCACCGTGCCGCGCATCCAGGTCATCACCCGCAAGGCCTACGGCGGCGCCTACGTGGTGATGGACTCGAAGTCGGTCGGATCCGACCTGTCGTTCGCCTGGCCCACCGCCGAACTCGCCGTCATGGGTCCCCAGGGTGCGGTCGAGGTGCTGCACCGGCGCGAGATCCAGTCCGCGGCCGATCCGGTGGCCCGCAAGAAGGAACTGGTCGACGACTACACCGAGCGTTACGCCAACCCGTACCTGGCGGCCGAGCGTGGCTTCGTCGACGACGTGATCGACCCCGCCGAGACCCGTCGCAAGGTCATCGCCGGGTTCGCGGCCATCGAGACCAAACGCGAAGAGCTGCCGCGCCGCAAGCACGGCGTCATCCCGCTGTAGGCACGACGATGGCCGCACCCGATCCCGTTCACGTCACCATCCATCCCGAGCCCTCACCCGAGGAGCTCGCGGTCATCCTCGCCGCGTATCGCGAGCTGTGGCCATCGCCGCCACCGCCGGCTGCACAGCCCGCCGGTTCGCAGTCGTTGCGGTGGCGCTTCAGCGGCCGCTGGTGGCACCAGACCCCCATGCGGGGCCAGCTCCACCACTGACCGCGGCGCCCGGGGTCCGGCCGATGCGCCTGCCGCTCGGGCGGTCGGTCAGTCGAAGCCGGCGCAGGGGTCGTCGATCATCTCGACGTCCGGGACGATCGCACGCAGCTCGACCTCGGTGATGCGGCGATCGACGGCGGCGCAGGCGATGCGCTGCCATTCGGCCACGTCGACGGAGATCTCGACCACGCCCGTGTCGGTAGAGGTGATGATCGACCCGGTGTCGACGGCGACCTCCATCGCGCCGCGCAGATCGCCGATCCGGTAGAGGGTGCCGATGCGCAGACCGGCCGCGACGTCGAACAGGGCGATCGACCCGTCCTCTGATTGCACGGCCAGCCGATCTCCGTCGTCGACGAACACCATCCGGATCGGGAACGGCGTGTCGTTGGCCAGTTCGGCGATGACGCTGCGGTCGGCATCGAGGACCGTCACGGTGCCGGACCAGTCGCCGATGGCGGTGGCGGAGCCGTCGGCGGTCACCGCGAAGGCCCCTACGGTGGCGCCGACCGTCACCTCGTCGGGCGAGAGCGTGCCGTCGATGCCCACCCACCGGACCCGGCCGTCGACGTCGCCGAAGACGATCTCGGTCTCGTCGCTGCCGGAGAACTCCGCCGCGGTGACGCCGCGCCCCGCATGGGCCCGCGTTGCCTCGCCCTGCTCGCGATCGATGACCACCAGCTCGCTGCTGCGAGTCGGCTCGCCGCCTTCGGCGAGGATGAGCAGGTCGCGTGTCCTGCCGGCCCGGGGGGCGAGGAAGTGCTGGAAGCCCAGCGTGACGGCGTCGCCGAGGTCGATGGTCCGGATCGGCCCGGAGGCGTCGGACTCGGTGTAGGTGAGGGTCGCCAGATCGGCGGTGAGGTACCGACCCTCTCCGATCGGACGGCTGTTGCGGAAACCGGAGATCGGGCCCAGCGGTCGGCCCGCCGTGGTCTCGATCGGCGCTCCGACCCATCGTTCGCCGGCCACCCCCGATTCGTCCAAGGCGATGACGACGGCGCCGGTGCGGTCCGGGGCCAGGAACGCGGCCACGCCCCAGTCGGCGATGTCGGTCTGGCGCACGACCCGGCTGGGGGCGTCGAGGTCGATCGCGACGACGCCCAGACTCGGAGCGAACGCCCGCAGCGTCCGCTCGCCGGTGAAGTGCACGCTCACGCCGGTCGCGAACCCGATCGGTGGGGCGGCCCGATCACCCGTGGCGGTGTCGTGGATGACGATGCCGTCGGTGGTGGCGACGGCCAGCAGGGCGCCGCCGGGACCGAATGCGAGATCGGTGCTCGCCGCGGCCTCGATCACCACCGGCGCTGCGTCGGGATCGGTGAGGTCGAACACGAGGGTGGGTCCGTTGCGGCCCGACACCGCCACCCGGTCACCCGTCGGGTCGAGCGCCGCCCAGTCCAACGAATCGGCGAGCACGATCTCGCGACGCTCGGCTTCTTCGTCGAACAGCGGCCACACCGTCAACAGGCCGGGTGAGAACGTCGCCACCCAGCGGCCATCGGCGGAACGGGCCATGGCGAAGGTGTCGGGACGGACCTCGGTCGAGGTCACCACCGCGAAGTCGGGCAGCGCGTAGACGACCAGGCGCCCGTCGGGCCGGACCGCAGCGACGTCGCCCTGGTCGCCACCGGGCCCGGCCGCGTTGACGAAGAAGTTCTCGGTGGGCTGGTCGGACAGCAGCGCTCCGGTGTCGATCTCGTAGAGCCGCATCCGGTCGCCGGCGACGGCGTAAAGGAATGCGCCGGTCGGGTCGGTGGTGGCGGCACCGGGGGAGAAGTCGAGGTCGACGGTGCGGGTCGTGGCGTTGTCGACGTCGACCACCTCGACCGTCGTCCCCTCGTCGGCGTCGCGCACGAACGTGTAGAAGGGGCCGCTCTCGGGGACGATGACCAGCCCGGTCGACTGCACCGGAGCCAGGACCCGGTCGACCCGCGGGTCGGCCGACAACGACTCGAGCAGCGCCGAGGCCACGACCGGATCGTCGCCGGAGCTGCGGGCGTTCGCTTCGCCGGCCAGCAGCATCGCGGCGATGGGGTCGGTCGCCGCCAGCAGGCGGGCGTTGCCGGCGAGGGCGGCCACCTCGGCATCGCGGCGGGTCCGGTCCGACTCGGCGCGTGCGGTCTCGGCTTCGGCGGCCCGGTCGGCGGCCCGGGCCTCGGCTGCGAGGGCGTCGGCTCGCGAGCGCTCGGCTTCGGCGGCCCGGTCGGCTGCGCTGCTGCGGGCGCTGAGCGCGAGGCCGGCGGCGACGACGGCGAGCACCAGGAACACGGCGAGGCCTGCGGTGAGGCGCCGGAGCCGATCGACCGCCCGCCGCTCGCGCTGCTCCTCGGCGTCGCGCTCGGCGATGCCCGCGGCAACGTACGCCGACTCCAGGTCGGACAACTCGTCGGGATGCGACCGGGCCCAGCCCTCGGCTGCGTCGAGGCGGGCGCCGCGGTACAGCAGGCTCGGGTCGCGGCCCGACCGCTCCCACTCCTGCGACGACGCGGTGAGGTGGTGCAGCAGCCGCAGGCCATCGGACTCCTCGTCGGTCCAGGCCACCAGCCGCGGCCAGTGGCGGATGAGGGCCTCGTGGCTGAGCTCGACCGTGGGCTCCCGGGTGGCGGGATCCCGGTCGAACGACAGCAGTCGCGCCGCGCCGAACGCGTCGACGACGGCGTCGGGAACAGTGGTGAGTTCGGTGCGCAGCGCCCGGCGACGGGTGGGCTCGGACCCGTCGCCGGGGGCGACGAGCCGGCTGAAGAGCCGCCTCGCCGCTTCGCGCTCTTCGGCCGACAGGCCGTCGAAGATCTCCTCGGCGCGCTGCGCGAGTACGCCGGTCACCCCGCCGAGGCGCTGGTAGTCGTGCAGCGTCATGACGCCGTCGTCCGATGCCGCCTCGAACGTCTCGGTCAGCGCGTACTGCACCATCGGCAGCGAGCCCGGCTCGCCGGCCGCGTCGCCGACGATCTGGGCGACCAGCATGGGTTCGACCGCGACGCCCGCGTGTTCGGCCGGCCCGATGACGGCGTCGTGGAGTTCCTCGCTCGACAGCGGGGTGATCAGGACGCAGCGGTCGCGCAGCAGTTGGCCCGCCACGGGATGGTCGAGCACCCGGCCCAGGAAGTCGGCCCGACACGTCGCGACGACATCGAGATTCGGGACCTCGGCCAGGGCCCCGGCGACGAGGTGCAGGAACCGGTCGCGCTCGGCCGGGGCCGAGATGGTGAAGAGCTCCTCGAACTGATCGATGGCGAGGACGACGTCGTCGTCGGGCCCGGGCGCGATGGCCCGGAGCTCTTCGGCGAGGCGGTCGTCGTCGGTGGCGAGATCGGCGGCGAGGTCCCGCAGTGGTGTCGACGCGATGCGTGTGAGCGCCACCTCGAGCTCGTCGAGGGGGTGCGTGCCCGGCACCATCGTGGTGACGTACGCGCCGGCGGCGCGGTAGCGGGCGAGCACCCCGGCTCGCATCACCGACGACTTGCCCGACCCCGACGGGCCGACCAGTGCGGCGATGCCCCGGCGGCGCAGCACGCCTGCGAGCTCGTCGACGATGGCCGACCGCCCGTGGAAGAGCTCGGCGTCGGCCTCGGAGAACGCGGCCAGTCCCTTGAACGGGTTGGGCCCGACGATCCGGGTCGGGTCCGGGTCGGCCAGGTCGGTGCCGTCCTCGGTGGCGAGCACGAGGTCGAAGGCGGTGCTGACCGCGCCGTCGGCTCCGGAGCGGAGCCGGGTGGCCAGCCCCGACAGCCGTCGCTGCTCGACGGTCTCGGCTGCGTCGGGGATGAGCGTTGTATCGGTGGAGCGGTCGACGAGCGTGTCGACGAGACGGGCGAGGTCGGCCAGATCGGACTGCTGGGAGGCGGCGTCGGGAGCCATGGCGAATCCGCCGAGGACGGCGTCGCCGTGGTCGTCGAACCACACCGTGTCGGCCCCGATGCCGCCGTGGGTCACCCCTCGACGGTGCGCGACCGCCAATGCCCCCAGCACACGGGTTGCGATCGCCCATGCCTCCTCGGCGGGAACCGAACCGGCCGCCTGGCGGGCGGCGAGGGTTCCCGCGGCGTAGTGACGCGTCGCCAGGTAGGCCCCGCCGGGCTCACGCCAGTAGTCGTAGATCGGGACGACGCCGGGGTGTTCGACGCCGGCCACCGCCTGGGCTCGGCTCTCGAACCCCCGCACGAACGCCGGGTCGTCGGCGAGTTCCGCGGGGATGACGGTGATGGCGACGTCGCGGCCGATCGACGTCTGGCGGGCCCGGTACACGATGCCGAACGCGTCCTCCGCGATCGGCTCCTCGAGCACGTAGCCACGGAGCCGACGACCGCGGGGCACCGCGTCGAGCCGCGGATCGCCCTCGAGGATCATGGCCTCGACCGCGGTGATCGCATCCGACGGCTGGAGCCCGGTCTCCTCCGCCAGGTGGTTCGCATAGTCGCGCCCCGCCCGCAGCGCCTCGGCGTGGCGGCCGTCGCGGTACAGGGCGATCATCAGCTCCCGCCGCGGGGTCTCGCGCAGGGGGTGCTCGGCGATGAGCGAGTCGATCTCGGCGATGGCCTCGGCGTGGCGGCCCATCTCGCTCTGGGCCCGGATGCGTAGCTCGCGGGCCACCAGCCGCAGCTCCTCGAGCCGGATGGCCGACGCCCGGGCCCACTCCTCGTGGGCGAACTCGTCGTAGGCGTTGCCCGACCACAGGCCGAGCGCGTCGTCGAGGGCGCGCCAGGCCGACGCAGGCTCGCCGACGGCGAGGCTGTCGGTGGCCTCGTCGACCGCCGCGGCGAACACGTCGGCGTCGGTCCGCACGTCGGGGCCGAGCCGGTAGCCCGGCGCCTCGGTGACGACGAGCCGACCGCCGTCGGCCGCCCCGGCTGCCTCGAGCGAGCGCCGCAAGCGGGCGACGTAGGTGCGGAACGTCCGCACCGCTGCGTCGGGGGGTTCGCCCTCCCACAACTGGTCGACGAGGCGGTCGGTCGACACGACGTCGCCGGCGGCCGCGGTGAGCATGGCGAGCAGCCGCCGCTGGTGTGCGCCACGCAACTCGACCGGTCGTCCTGCGTGGTCGGCTCGGATCGGCCCGAGGACCCCGACATTCAGCACCTCGATGCCCCGTCGCTCGTCGATGTCATGGCGACGAGCTTCCCTGAGCTGGGTTGCATTTCGATTGCACGCCGCCGTTTCCCCGTTTTGCCTGCTCAGAGGCTACTCCACGAGCCACGACCGGCCCGCGGGCTCGGTCGGGAGGGGCGCGATCGAGGCTCCGGCGCGGGCGCTGCAAGCGGACTGCAACGCCGGGATCGGAACCTGCCGGTCATCGCAATCGCAACCACCGATCACGGAGCAGGTACCCATGAACGTCCACCCATCCCAGCACGCCAACCGTCTCGCCGAGATCCACCACGCAGGTCTGCTCCACGAGGCCGAACTGCGCCGGACGAGCGCGAGCGTCGCCGTCGAGACGCCGGCCGACCGCCCGGTCATGGCGACACGATCGGCACGGCGCCGCCTCCGTGACGTCGCCGTGGCCGCAGGAGTGTTCGCCGTTCTCGGCATGGGAGCGGTCGGCATCGCAGCGGCGCTCGACAGCGAGACCGCACCGGTCGACGGCGTGCCCGTCACCGACAGCGGACCGGGCTCGGACCAGCTGATCGTCGGCCCCAACCTGCGGGCGGTCTGAGACGCCCGGGCTGACGGGCGAGCCCGTCAGCGGGCCTGCGCGACCTCGATGCGGTCCTGGGGCCAGTCGCGGGCGGCGATGAGGGCATGTTCGGCCTGCGAGAGGATCTCGTCGGTGTCGAACCCGTGCGCCGGGTAGCAGGACAGCCCCGCCCACAGCGTGCACGTGCGGGTGGTCTCGCCCAGGTGGCGACGCAGCCGCTCCATGGTCCAGATGGCGCCGTTCTCGGGTGTGTCCTCCAAGATGACCGCGAAACGGCCGTCGTCGAGACGACACGCCGTGTCGGCGTCACGCAGCGTCGCGGCGAGGGCTTCGGTGACGATGAGGGGATCGAGGTGATCGCTCGGTCGTGCGGTCGGATCGACCACGACCTCGACCAGTCCGACGGCCACCGGGCGCAGGTGGCGGCGGGCCGCCGAGATGCGCTGCTCGACGCTGACCATGAAGTAGCTCTCGCCGTACAGGCCCGTGGTCGGGTCGGTGAGATCGCGGCCGGCGGTCGCCTGCTGCACCTGGGGGGCCAGGGCGTTGCCGAGTTCGGCGTCGGCTGCCCGCATGTTGGCCTTGCGGGCCTCGTCCTCGGCCTGCATCCGGGCCTGGATCTGGTTGGCCACGGCGGTCTCGAGTTGTTCGATCTGGGTGGCGAGCTCCTGGGTGCGCTCCTCGGCGGCGCTCATCCGGTTGACGGTCAGGTACGCCAGGTAGGCGGCGGCGACCGCGGCGATTCCTGCGACCACCCCCAGCCATGCCACCACCGCGACGCCCGCGGCGAGGCCCATGGCGATGCCGATGGCTCCGACGGTGATCCCCACCAATGCGCTCTGCTGTCTCACCCGAACCCATCGGCGCGCCCGGTCGGGCGTTGAGTGTCCGAACGGCCCAATTCGCAGGCTCGGGCGACCACCCGATGGGGTGTGTCACCCAGGAGACTGCTACCGGGCGAGTGGCCTACTCCCTCGGATCCGGACCCGTCGCCTCCCGCTCTCGTTCGCTGCGCTCACGGGCCGCTCGGACCACGGCCGCTCGGCCATCGGGGGCCGGGGGCGTTGCACGCGACCGGCAGGCGGGCCAGGTAGGACCGGCGAGGAACGTTCCGGGCGCCGAGGCTCGCGAGGTGGTCGGTGCGCCACTGCACGTCGAGCAGCGGTGCCGCTCCACCGGCGAGGATGTCCGCCAGTGCGACCAGCGCCACCTTCGATGCATCGGTGGCGGCGTGGAACATCGACTCGCCCGCGAAGAACGAACCGATGGCCACGCCGTAGAGACCGCCGACCAATTCGCCGTCGAGGCGGCATTCGATGCTGTGCACCCAGCCCAGCTCGTGCAGCCTGCGATAGGCGTCGATGATGGCGCCGTCGATCCAGCCGTGGGGCCGCTCCGGTGCGGCGCACGCCGCGATGACCTCGTCGAACGCGGTGTCGACGGTGATGTCGTAGCGGCGCATCGACCGGCGCAGCGAGCGGGAGACGTGCAGCTCGTCGAGCTCGATGATCCCTCGGGGATCGGGTGACCACCAGCCGATGCCGCCCGGCGCGTCGATCGGCATGGGGAAGTACCCGGCCCGGTACGCAGCGAGCAGGGTGCCCGGCGCCAGGTCGGCGCCGACCGCGATGAGGTCGTCGTCGTGGTCCTCGGGCACCGGCGGAAACGCCCACGGCGTCGGATCGGGTTCGATCGGGTGAATCGCCTCCTGCACGGCGCAACCGTCGCGCATCTGCGGTCTCGGCACCACACGCGGCCTGCGCCGGCCGAGTTGGCGGCCACGTGATCGCCGCGGGCTACGATCGGGCCGCCATGGCCGCCGGTGCACACCACGATCGCGCCCTCGCGACCCATGCAGACGAGGTCGTCGCCCAGGCCCGCGGGCGGGTGTTGGTGCTGGGCGACCTCGGTACCCACGCCGCAGCGCTGGCGCCGACGGTCACCGAGACCGTGCACCTGCGCCACCCCGGCAACGGCGCCGAGCCCCTGGTGGGCTGCTTCGACACGGTCGTGTCGATCGGTGCGTTGGCCACCATCGTCGACCTGTCCGGCTTCCTGGCGGCGCTGGCTCCCCACGTGCACCGCGACGGCGTCGTGTTGTTCTGCGAGCCCACCGTCATGTCCGACCAGGTGCGGGCGGAGCCGCCCCACGACATCACCGGCACCTTCTGGGCCGGAGACTGGTCGGTCATCGAATGCCGGCGCTTCCGGGTGGGTCGGGGCCGCCGGGCCCGCCACTACTGCTGGGGCCGGGCGCGCCTGACGCGGTTCGTCGGCCCCCGCCGCTCGAGCGCCGACGGCGCTCGGGGGTAGCGCACCGACAGCGCCCGCACCGGGGACAAGCCTCGATAGCTTGACGGGCGTGGCACTCGTCGTCCAGAAGTTCGGAGGCACCTCGGTCGCCGACGCGACCCGCATGCGTGAGGTCGCCGACCACGTGCGTCGCACCCGCGCCCGGGGCGATCAGGTCGTCCTGGTCGTCAGCGCGATGGGCAAGGAGACCGACGAGTTGCTCCGCCTCGCCGACGAGGTCAGCCGCACCCAACCCGGCCGCGAGATGGACATGCTCATCACCGCCGGCGAGCGCAAGGCCATCGCGTTGATGTGCATGGCCCTCCACGATCAGGGCATCGCCGCGGATTCGTTCACCGGCAGCCAGGCCGGGTTCCTGACCGACACCAACCACCGCAACGCGAAGATCCTCGAGGTCCGCCCCGACCGGGTCCGCGAGGCCCTCGACGCCGGCCGGGTCCCGGTGGTCGCCGGGTCCCAGGGCGTGTCCACCGACCGCAACGTCACGTTCCTCGGCCGTGGCGGCTCCGACACGACCGCGGTTGCGCTCGCCCACGGCCTCGGCGCCGACGCCTGCGAGCTCTACACCGACGTGTCGGGCGTGTTCACCACCGACCCCCGGGTGTGCCCCGACGCCCGAAAGATCCCCCGCATCGGTTTCGACGAGCTGCTCGAGATGACCGCGGTCGGCTGCCCCAAGCCGGTCATGCGGTCGGTCGAGGTCGCCCGCGCCTACGCCGTCCCGCTGCATGTTCGGTCTGCGTTCACCTGGGAGCCGGGAACGTGGGTCGTCGAAGAGGAGCCTCACATGGAACGAGCCATCATCTCCGCCGTCGTGCCCGACACGAGCCAGGCCAAGGTCACCCTCGAGAGCGTCCCCGACAAACCGGGCGTCGCCGCGTCGCTGTTCCGGGCGCTCGCCGACGCCGCCGTCAACGTCGACATGATCGTGCAGAACGTGTCGCTGCACGACGCCATGACCGACATCTCCTTCACGGTGCCGCGAGAACAGCTCACCGAGGGCACCGAGATCACCGAGCGCTACTGCGTCGATATCGGCGCCGCCGGCGTCGCCACCGACGCCAGCATCGGGCGGGTCTCGGTCGTGGGCGCCGGCATGGCCTCCAATCCGGGCGTCGCCGCCACGATGTTCGAGACACTGTCCGCCGAGGGCGTGAACATCGAGATGATCTCCACCTCGGCCATACGCATCAGCTGCGTGATCGCCGAAGCCGACGTCGATCGGGCCACGGTGGCCCTGCACGGCGCCTTCGAGCTCGGTCGCGTCACCTGACCAGGGCAGGAGGCGTCATCGCCGCCCCCATCGCGACCGCATCGGTCGTCGCCTCCTGGACGGCCGACGGCGCCGCCTTCTGGGCCTGGGACGGCCGGGCCGTCGTGCCCGGCGACCAGCTCCGACGCGTGGCCGGCCGGGTCCTGGGGCCGTCGTGGACGGCACGGGAGGCAGAGCTCGGCACCGTCACCGTGGCGCTGCCCGACGGCGACGATGTCCATGCGCCGGCACTGCTCGGCGATCCCTGCGCCGTCGTCGATCTGTTGATCGACCGGTATCCGACGTCGTCGTGGTCGCCGTCGCTGCGGTGGCTGCACGCGGTGGTCACCTTCGCCGTCGACGCCGCCGTCTCCGGACTGATCCTGCCGACACTCGACACCACGGGACTGCGGTGGCGGGCCCGGTGGGAGCTCATCGACAACGCCGACATCGACGAACGTGTCTCGTCGCTCATCGAGACCATGCCCCAGGTCCTCGTCTCGACCTCGAGCCGCGATGCCCGGGGGATCATCGAGGACTGCGCCGACGCCGCGTGCCGGCGTGCGCTGCGGGCGTCGGGCTGGCGGCCACCGCTGCCGCGGTCGCGCACGGCGCCGGTCGTGGCGGTGCGGCGCATCACCACGGGCCTGACCGACGAGACCGGCACCGTCGTGGGCGACACCGAACGCCACGAGGCCGCCTTCGCCACCGTCAGCACCGCGATGAGCGACACCCGCCGCCTGGCCGAGGGATCCAACCCCATTGCGTGCCGGGGCCGGCTGACCCCCGGCGACCCCGACGAGCCGTGGCGCCTGTGGTTCGAGGTCGTGCCCCTCGACGACCCGGCCGCGGCGGTGCCGTGGGCCGACGTGTTCGCCGAGTCCACCGACGCCCGGGAGAAGCTCGGCAGCGGCAGCCTGGCTTCGGTCCGGCGACACCTGCGCGACCTCGCCATCCGCCTGGCGGCGCTGGTGCCCGGCCTCGACCGCCTCGACGAGGACCCTTCCCTGGGCGAGATCTTCCTCGATCTCGACGACGTCGTGCTGTTGCTCAGCGACGGGCTCGAACTCTGCGAGCATGCCGGAGCGCCCATCCTCGTGCCCACCGGCCTGGTGCGGCGCAAGCTCCGCCTGACCGCATCGGCGACGCCCGCCGAGGGCGGCGGCGTGTCGTCGGACCTGTCGACCTCGATGATCGACGTCGACTGGGGCCTCGCCCTCGGCGACGACGCGTTGAGCGACGCCGAGCTGCGGGCGCTCGCCGACGCCAAGAGCGGTCTGGTGCAGCTGCGCGGCGACTGGGTGCGCGTCGACGCCGGCCAGGCCCGCGCCGCACTCGAACAGCTGGGGGCGAAGCGGCAGGGTTCCTCGACGATGTCACCGGCGCAACTGTTGCGAGCCGCAGCCGAAGCCATGAGTGCCGAGCCCGGCGACGCCGCCGACGCCGATGGAGTCGGGGCCGTCATCGAGGTACGCGACGACGAGTCCAGCACCAGCTGGCTCAACGACCTGCTGGCCGGTCTGCCCGACGATCGCCTCGTCGAGGCGCACGAGCCGGCGGGTTTCGTCGGCGAGCTGCGGCCCTATCAGCGGCGGGCGTTGGGTTGGATGCAGTTCCTCGGGCGGCTCGGGCTGGGCGGGTGCCTCGCCGACGACATGGGCCTCGGCAAGACCCCCACCACGCTCGCCCATCTGCTCGGGCGCGCCGGACGGGCCCCGAGCCTGGTCCTGTGCCCGCTGTCGGTCGTGCACAACTGGGACTCCGAAGCCGCGCACTTCACCCCCGGGCTCAGCGTGTTCGTCGCCCACGGTCCCGACCGTCCCGTCGGCGAGAAGTTCCTGCAGGTGGCGGCCGAGGTCGACATCGTGGTCACCACCTACGGCACCGTCACCCGCGACATCGACACCTACGAGATGGTCGACTGGGAGATCGTCGTCTGCGACGAGGCCCAGGCCATCAAGAACCATCACACCAAGGCGGCGCGGGCGGTGCGGCGCCTGCCCGCGATGCAGAAGGTGGCGCTCACCGGTACCCCGGTCGAGAACCGGCTGGCCGAGCTGTGGGCGATTCTCGATGCCGTGAATCCGGGCATGCTCGGCGGCATCACCTGGTTCCGTGAGCGGTTCGCCACCCCGATCGAGCGTGGCGACGAAGGCGACGCGCTGGAGGGCATGCGGCGCCTCACCGAGCCGTTCGTGCTGCGCCGCACCAAGGCCGACAAGACCCTGGTGCCCGATCTGCCCGACCGCATCGAGGCCGTCGCGTGGGCGACGCTCACCCAGGAGCAGGCAGGCCTGTACCAGGCGGTGCTCGACGACTTCCTCGCCGAAGCCGACGCAGCCGCAGAGGCCGCCGAACGCCGCGGCGAGCCCGGCGGGGGCGACATGGCCCGGCGCGGGCTGGTACTGGCGACGCTCACCCGGCTCAAGCAGATCTGCAACCATCCGGCGCATTACCTGGCCGACGGCAGCACCATCGAGGGTCGCTCCGGCAAGCTCGCCCGCTTCGACGAGCTGGTCGACGAGCTGCTCGACAACGGCGAGCGCGCGCTGGTGTTCACCCAGTACCGCACGATGGGCGAGCTGTTGGCCGATCACCTCGGCCGTCGGCTCGGTGAGCGGCCGGCGTTCCTGCACGGTGGCGTCAGCAGCAACGGACGCCGGACGATGGTCGAGCGGTTCCAGGCCGGCGAGGGTTCGCCGCTGCAGATCGTGTCGCTCAAGGCGGGCGGCACCGGCCTCAACCTCACCGCGGCCAGCCGGGTCATCCACTACGACCGCTGGTGGAACCCCGCGGTCGAGGACCAGGCCACCGACCGGGCGTGGCGGATCGGCCAGCAGCGCACCGTGTTCGTGCACAAGCTCGTCTGCCAGGGCACCCTCGAAGAACGCATCGACGGGTTGATCACCGAGAAGAAGGCGCTGGCCGAGCGGGCGGTGGGCTCGGGCGAGGCATGGCTCACCGAGATGGGTACCGACGAGCTGCGCGACCTGTTGAGCCTCGACCCGTCGAGCACGGTCGTCGAGCGATGATCCGCCTGTCGAGCGTCGGTCCGATCGAGCACGGTGGTCGGGCGATGATCTGCGTGGCGAGCCTCGGTCTGTCGGCGACGGTGGTCGGTCGATGATCCGCTTGTCGACCGCAGCGGGCCAGGCGCTGGCGGAGCTGGTTGTCGAGCTCGCCGACGCCGACCGTCTGACTCGTGGGCGCAGCTATCAACGCAAGGGCTACGCGGGGCGCGTCGATGTGACGCCCGGCGCCGCGCAGGTGACCGTCAGCGGCAGCCGGGACGAGCCCTATCTCGTCACGGTCGCGGTGCGTGAGGCCACCGAGAACGTCCGCACCGCAGCGGCCGACGATGTCGCCGCTGCGGTGCCCGGCGCCGGCGACGTCGGCTTCAGCTGCGACTGCCCCGACTGGGGCGATCCCTGCAAGCACGGCGTCGCTGCACTGCTGCAGCTGGCCCGCGAGGTCGACGACGACCCCGGCCTGCTGTTGCGGTGGCGGGGCATCGAAGACGTCGTCCCGCCGGCACCGCCGGGCACGGGACCGCTGATCGGTGAGGATGCGCCGGGCGACGATCCCGTGTCGTTCGACTCGCTGGCGGCGCTCGACGCCCTCGCCGAGCGGTACAACGGCGCGGGAGCGGTCTCGGCCTACGACCCCGACGACGAGGTCGTGACCGACTCCTTCGGTCGAAGGCGCGGCGCCGGCCGCGGGCGTCGGCGTGGAGGGGACGACGGCCTCGACGGCGGCGGGTTCGGCGACGGGCTCGACGGTGCCGGCGGGCTCGATGGCGACGGGTTCGGTGATGGCTTCGGTCGCGGGCCGCGGAGCGGGGGCTTCGGGGCCGGTCCCGCATCGGAGGTTCCCGGACCCGGCGACGCCGTGCGCGAGATCCGCCGCCGCTTCGGCGACGACCTGCGGCCCATCGGGGCCACGGCCGAGGCCCGCCTGGCCGATCTGCGCCGCCGCCTGGGCGCCGACCTCGTCGACCCCGCCGATGTCGCTGCGGCCGAGCTGCGCGCCCGCGCCGACGGCGAGGCTGGCGTCGGTGCGGACGGAGGCGAGGCCGCCGGTCCGCTCGACCAGTTCTTCGGGCAGCACCTCGCCGCTGCGATCGATCCGCCGGCACCGCTCGACGTCGCACCCCTCGACGCCTATGACCACGTCCGCATCATGGTGGAGACCACCGACGCCGCCCCGGTGATCGCCGATGCCCTCGAGACGATCACCGACTACTGGATCACGCGCTGACGCGCTGGTGTCGCTGAACCACTGGGGTCAAGAGACTTGACCCCTGCCTCCCCTCGGCTCGCTGCCGTGCGGCAGGCCGGGCGCGAGGATGGCGGGTCAGTCGAGGCGGACGTTGACTGCCTCGGCAGGGGTGACGGCGATCTCGAAGCTGGCGTCCCAGAAGCCCCGCTGGATCGTCATGCCGTCGGCCAGAGGGAGCACACGGCGACCGGCACCGATGAAGAACGGCAGCGCCCCCGACCGCACCTCGACCGAGCCTGGTGCTGCGTGGCCGGTGCGCAGCACGAACGTCCGGGCGAGGCCCCGGGCCGCGACGTTACGGACGAGCACCGTCGCCACACCTGCCGGACACACGACATCCCGAGCCATCAGCCGACGCTAACCCGTGGCCGTGGCCGTGGCCGTGGGAGCCCACCACTGGGGCTGAACCACCGGGGTCAAGTCGTACTTTCAACCAACCCGTCACGCTGCGGCCGGGCGGCTCATCGGCCCGGAGTTGGTTGAAAGTACGACTTGACCCCAGCCCTTGACCCCAGCCCTTGACCTCAGCCCTTGACCCCGGCCCTTGACTCCAGCCCGGTGGCCGGGCGCGACGGCAGCGGCCCGCATCCGGGGCAGCGGAAAATCCCCCCGGGGAGCGGGCCGGGGCGTCGGTAGGCTCGGGGCCATGCATGTCGGAATCGTCGGCGCCACCGGTCAGGTCGGTGGGGTCATGCGCAGCATCCTCATCGAGCGGGACTTCCCGATCGACTCCATCCGCTTCTTCGCCTCTGCGCGGTCGGCGGGCACCACCATCGACTTCGACGGCACCGCCGTCACCGTCGAGGACGCCGCCACCGCCGACTGGTCGGGGCTCGACATCGCCCTGTTCTCGGCCGGCGGGGCCACCTCGAAGGAGTTGGCCCCGAAGGTCGCGGCCGCCGGGGTCACCGTCATCGACAACTCTTCTGCGTGGCGCATGGACCCCGACGTCCCCCTCGTGGTGCCCGAGGTCAACGCCCATGCCCTCGACCACATCGCCAAGGGCATCGTCGCCAACCCCAACTGCACCACCATGGTGGCCATGCCGGTGATGAAGCCCCTCGCCGACGAGGCGGGCCTGCGCCGCATGGTGATCTCCAGCTTCCAGGCCGCCTCCGGTGCCGGTCTCGCCGGGGTGGAGGAGCTCGCGGGGCAACTCGCCAAGGCCGGCGACGACGTCGCAGGGCTCACCTACGACGGGTCGGTGGTCGACATGGGCCAGGGCCCGAAGTTCGCCGCCACGCTGGCGTGCAACGTCGTACCCCGTTGTGGAGCCATCGTCGACGACGGTTCCGATGAGACCGACGAGGAGCAGAAGCTCCGCAACGAGTCCCGCAAGATCCTCGAGATCGCCGATCTCGAGGTCTCGGCCACGTGCGTGCGGGTGCCGGTCTTCACCGGGCACTCGCTGGCGATCAACGCCGAGTTCGCGTCGCCGCTGAGCCCCGACCGGGCGCTCGAACTGCTCGGCGCCGCCGACGGTGTCGTGCTCGACGATCTGCCCACGCCGCTCGCCGCTGCCGGCGTCGACGCCACCTTCGTCGGCCGCATCCGTCGCGATCCCGGCGTCGAGCACGGCCTCGCCCTGTTCCTGTCGGGCGACAACCTCCGCAAGGGGGCTGCGCTCAACGCGGTGCAGATCGCCGAAGCCCTGCTGGCCCGGCGCTGAGCGCCGTGGAGATCGCCGCGTTCCAGGAGCTCATGGAGGACCTCTACGGGTCCGACGACCGCGAGCGCGGCGTGCCGTCGACGGTGGCGTGGCTGTGCGAGGAGGTCGGCGAGCTCGCCCAGGCGGTACGCAAGGGCTCCAAGGAGCAGCAGCTCCACGAGTTCGGCGACGTCCTGGCCTGGTTGTGTTCGCTCGCCAACCAGATGGGCATCGATCTCACCGAGGCGGCGCAGCGCTACGTGACCGACCCGCCGTGAGCGGTTCGCAGTCGCCCGGGGCCCGACGCACTTGACACCTCGACTGCCGCTGATCACCATGCACCGATGAACTGCGGGGGCGAGCCGGGACGATCGAGAGCGATCACGACGAGACGTCACCGGTGACCACCGTCGAGCGCTCCGTCGAGATCCCCGGCGACGCCGACGCCGCGTGGGCGGTGTTGGCCGACTTCGGCGACCTGGCCCGGTGGACCCGACCGGTGCAGCACTGCTGGCTGGTCAGCGACCAGACCGAGGGCATCGGCGCGACCCGGCGCGTGCAGGTCGCGCGCATGGCCATGATCGAGGAGATCGTCACCTGGGATCCCGAACGGGCCCTCGGGTACACGATCACCGGGCTGCCGCCCATCGTGCGCCGTGCCACCAACACCTGGACCCTCACGCCCGCCGGCGCAGGCACCCGGGTCACGCTGACCTCCGACATCGACACCGGGTCCCGGCCACCGCTGTCGCTCGTGTCCCGTGCCATCGCCAAGCGCCTGGCGGTGGCGTCGGAGCTGATGGTGGCCGACCTGGCCACCGAGGTCGCCCGCCGAGCCGAGGCGGCGTCGCCCGAATCGGTCGCCGAGGCCGGCGCGTGAGCCGCCGTCGGGGTCAGGCCCCGCTTCCCGATTCGTCGCCGGTCGTCCCGGCCCGCACCGGCAACGAGAGGGTCCCGCAATGAGCGCCGACACCCGTCCCGACGTCATCGTCATCATGACCGACGAGGAGCGCGCCGCTCCGCCCTACGAGACCGACGAGCTGCGCCAGTGGCGGGCCACGGCCCTGCCGGGCGCGGCGTGGTTCGACGCCAACGCCGTCAGCTTCGACCGCCACTACACGGGCTCGCTGGCCTGCGTTCCCAGCCGCCCCACCCTGTTCACCGGTCAGTACCCGGACCTGCACGGGGTCACCCAGACCGACGGGCTCGGCAAGATGGCCGACGACTCGCGTATGCGGTGGCTGCGCCCCGGCGAGGTCCCGACGCTCGGCAACTGGTTCCGTGCCGCCGGCTACGACACCCACTACGACGGCAAGTGGCACCTCACCCACGCCGATCTCCACGGCACCGACGGCGAGCCGCTGCCCACCAACACCGCCGACGGCGACGTGCTCGCCGGCAACGTCACCCGGTATCTCGACGCCGACCCGCTGGCCCCGTTCGGGTTCTCCGGCTGGGTCGGCCCCGAACCCCACGGTGGGCTGTTCGCCAACAGCGGCCTGGTGCGCGACCCGCTGATCGCCGAGCGGGTGGTCGCCTGGTTGACCGACCGCTACGAGCGGCGCCGGGCCGGCGACGCGGCGGCGCAGCGGCCGTTCCTGCTCGTCGCCAGCTTCGTGAATCCCCACGACATCGTGCTGTTCCCGCTATGGATGCGCCGCGGCATGCCCCACGAGGTCGACGGCGTCGAGGTGCCGACGGTGCCGTTGCCGCCCACCGCCTTCGAGGATCTGCGCACCAAGCCCGCCGCCCAGGTGGCGTACCGGGCGGCGTACCCGTCGTGCTATGGCCCGGCCGGCCCGGTCGAGGCCACGTACAACAAGAACCACCAGCGCTACCGCGACCTCTACCACCAGCTCCACGCCACCGTCGACGGGCCCCTCGACCGGGTCCGGCGCGCCGTCACCGACGGCACCACCGGCGAGGCGCTCATCGTGCGCACCTCCGACCACGGCGAGCTGCTCGGCGCCCACGGCGGCCTGCACCAGAAGTGGTTCCAGCTCTACGACGAGGCCACCCGTGTGCCCTTCGCCGTGGCCCACCTCGACGCATCGGGTGCGCCCGCAGGCCAGGGCCGCCGCATCGGTGCGCCCACCTCTCACGTCGATCTCGTCCCCACGTTGCTGGCCGCCGCCGGTATCGACGAGGCCGCCGTCGCCGACGAGTTGCGGGCCGACTTCACCGAGGTCCACCCGCTGCCGGGCCGGAACCTGTTGCCCATCGTCGACGGCGAGGTCGCACCCGACCACGACGACGTCGCCGGCCGCACCGTCTACCTCATGACCCGCGACAACATGCCCGAGGGCGACACCGGCGCCAGCGGCGTGGCCCGGGCGATGGGTCGCGCCGACGACGCCCCTGGCCCGCTGCGCATCCAGGTCGCGGCCCATGTGGCGTCCAACATCGAAGGTGTCGTCGGCCGCGTCGACGACACCGACGCCCCCGGCGGCGCCGGGCACCTCTGGAAGCTGGTCCGAACCTTCGACGATCCCGGTGCCTGGACCGAACCCGGTGTCCGTCAGCTGGCCAGCGACGGCATCGGCGGCCCTCAGTGGCGCACCCGGGTGCTGCCCGACGAGTGGGAGCTCTACGACCTCGACGCCGATCCCGTCGAGGCCCGCAACCGCTGGGACGACCCGGACGCGGCCGAGGTGTTCGCGGTGCTCCAGGAGCGGTTGAAGGCCGAGCGCCATCGCTGCGTCCCCGAGCGCAACCGGCCCTGGCCGTACGTGAAGAGCGCCATGACGGCCGTGACGGGCGTGCCGCTGCTGCCGCCACGCGAGCTGATCGTGCAGGGTGTCCGCCAGCAGGCCCAGCAGCGCATGGCGCAGCGGCGGGGCCAGCGCGGCACCGACGCACCCCCGCCGGCGATGCTCGTGCGCCGTGGCCTGCAACGCCTGGGGCTGCATCCCGACGACGACGAGCCGTTGCGTGGCGACGTCACCGGGCGCCGGGCCCTGGTGGTGGCCACCAACCACGGCCAGCTCGACCTGGGCAAACCGACCGGTGTGTTCGCCAGCGAGCTGACGGTGCCGTACTACGCATTCCTCGATGCCGGGATGATCGTCGACGTCGCCAGCCCCCGGGGCGGTGTGATCCCGGTCGATCCGCAGTCGCTCAAGCCGGCCATCCGCACCGCCGCCGACGATCGCCTGCTCGGCGACGACGACCTGCGGGGCAAGCTCACCGAGTCGCTCGCCATCGGCGACCTCGACATGGACGACTACGCCATCGTGTACCTGGCCGGTGGTTGGGGCGCGGCGTTCGATCTCGGCACCTCCGAGGCGGTCGGCCGTCAGGTCACCGCCGCCAACGCCGCCGGCGCGGTTCTCGGTGGGGTGTGCCACGGCCCGCTCGGTCTGCTGAAGGCCACCGACACCGACGGCCGTCCCCTGGTCGCCGGGCGCCGCGTCACCGCGGTGACCGACAAGCAGGTGCACGAGCTCGGCATCGAGTCCACACCGCAGCATCCCGAGACCGAGCTGCGTCGGGCCGGCGCCCGTTTCGAGTCCCAACATGCGTTCCGGGACCCGTTCGCCAACCACTGGGTGGTCGACGGCAACCTCGTGACCGGCCAGAACCAGAACGCCGCGCCCATGGTCGCCCGCCTGATGATGGAAGAGGCCGCCCGCTCCGCACCGGACCCCGCCGCCGGCTGACTCGCCGGGCGCGTCGAGCCCGACGCGCAAGAATTTCCGGCTGCGCGCACAGATCGTCGTGGGTGCCGGACATGGGGAGGGGTGAGCATCGTCAGGACCCGCGACCGCGACGACCCCGTCGAGGACTTCGAGGCCTTCGTCCGGTCCAACTTCGCCGACGTGTGGCGCTTCGTCCGCCGCCGCGTCGATGGCACCGCCGACGCGGACGACGTCACCGCCGAGGTGTTCGCCACCGCCTGGCGGCGTCGCGACGAGTCGCCAACCGACGACGAACGACGCCTCTGGCTCTTCGGCGTCGCCCGCCTCGTCCTGCGCAACCACCTCCGCTCGGGCGTCCGCCGCGACCGGCTGCATCTCCGCCTCGTCGAGGGTGCGACCGACGCGGTCGAACCCGACGAACGCGACGACACCGTCTGGCAGGCGTTGGCCTCCCTCGATGCCGACGACCGCGACCTGCTGATCATGCGGGCATGGGACGGCCTCGCCGTCAACGACATCGCCGTCGTGCTGGGCATCAGCGCCAATGCGGTGTCCCAGCGGATGGCCAAGGCCCGCACCCGCCTGGCCGCCGCCCTGACCTCGGTCGAGGCGGTCGACGACGGAACCGGGGCCGCTGATGTCGGCGTGGCGTCACCCTCGGGCCGCGACGTCGCCGGCGGCATCGCTGAAGTGGGCCGGACGAACCCTCGTCCCACCCGGGACACAGATCACGGCGGGGCCGGACATGCACCGGTCGAACCCGCCACGGCGACCGCACCGCACCCCGGTGTGTCGCCCCGACCAACGGAGGAGAACGGCAATGCATGACGACGACCTGATCGACCTGCTCGACGGTCTCGACCCCGTCGGGGCCGACGAAGCGCCAGAACCGGGATCACCCCGCTACCACCGGATCCTGGAGACTGCCATGAACACCACCACCACTGACACCGACACCGACACCACGACCGCCGACCGGCCGGTCGCAGATGCGTCGGGCGGGGGTCGAGCCCCCGGCGGCTCGGTCGCCTCGCCCACGTTCTGGCGCTCGCGCAGCTCCCGGCTGTTCGTTGCGGCCGCTGCGGTCGTCGTGCTCGCCGTCGGCGCCATGACGCTGCGCCCCGGCGGGACGCCATCGGCCGAGGCGCAGATCATCCGCAGCGCCGCCGATGCGCTCGGCGAGGTCGAGAGCCTGCGGGTGACCTTCGTCGACTCGCCGGCCGACGGGACGGGCCAGAGGCGAGGGTCCGCCGAGTTCTCCGGTGCCGACTTCACGATCTGGGAGCAGTACGAAGACTACGAGTCCCAGTGGACGGTGGTCGGCGACACCCAGCACATTGTCGAGAACGGTGAGCTGACGGAGGAGGGGCCTGTTCCCCCCGAGATGCGGATGACACCGTTCGCCGACGCTTCGGCACAGGTGCTCGACGCCGCCGTCTCCGGCGCTGTGATCACCGACCTGGGTCAGGTCGAGGTCGACGGTGTCACCGCCGACCACTTCCGAATCGAGATGACCGAGGCGAGCCGGGCGGCGCTCGCACGGCTCACCCCGCAGGAGCAGGCCTGGTTCGAGCTCGAGTACCCCCAGTATGTGGAAGCGGTCGAGGTCTTGGTGGCCGACGATCTGATCCGCCAGATCACCGTCACCTTCGACGAGGCGATCGGCCTCGGCGTCAGTGAGACCCAGTTCTTCGACTTCAACGAGCCGATCACCATCGTCATCCCCGGCAGCTGACCCGGCCGAACCACACCGTCGGTCCCGCCACCCACTCGGGTGGCGGGACTCGTCGCATCGGAGGCCATTCACGCCCCGAGCGAGCGCCCCGCCAGTCTCGAGCGCCGGGCCCGTCGAGCGTGCCCGACCGGGACCCGCGGGCAGGTACTCCGTCCGGGCGTGGCCGTGGTTCGAGCCCGAAGGGGCCGGCCCATCGGCGGCGGGTCAGCCCTCGAACCGCGTCAGTCCGGTGATCCCGGTTGCGCTGCGGTCAGTGCGGCGCGGTCCTGGCCGGCGGCCATGGCCCAGTCGAGGATGCTGGTGAGGGCCTGGGTGGTGGGTCGCACGGCCAACGCCTCGGTGACCGGCAGGCGGGGGAGCCACATGCGGCGCCGGGCCCAGTTGGGCAGTGTGCTGAGCGCTCCGGCGAACAGCACGCCGTAGGGCCCGCGCATCGGCAACGGCAGCGGCGGGGCGGCCAGGAACCGGATGGCGGCACGTGACTGGTGGTTCAGGCCGAGCTCGGGCCGGTAGCGGCGTAGCGTGTCGCGCAGCTCGCGCACCGACGTGGCTGGTTCGGGGACGCCCAGGCGGCGGGCGATCTCGGCCATCTCGGCCACGTAGGTGTCGGCTCGCTGGTCGTCGAGACGGTTGTGGCCGAAGCGCTGTTTGGCCACCAGGAAGCTGTCGACCTCGGTGCTGTGCACCCACTCGAGCAGGTGCGGATCGTTGGCCCGGTAGGGCGTGCCGTCGGGCGCGGTGCCGGTGATGCGGTCGTGGATGGTACGCACCGTGTCGATGGCGATCTGGGCGTCGGCAGCGGACCCGTAGGTGGTGATGCCGACGAAGTGGCTGGTGCGCTGGAGGCGCCCGAGGGGGTCGTGGCGGTAGTCGGAGTGGTCGGCCACGCCGGCCATCGTCGGCGGGTGCAGGGTCTGGAGCAGCAGGGACCTGACGCCGCCGACCAGCATCGAGGCATCGGCATGGACGTCCCACACGGCGCTGCCGGGCCCGAACAGGCTGTCGACAGCGGGTGCCGGCCGCTCCTCGCTCGTCTCGCCGCCGAGCAGGGCGCGCAGCGACCCGGCGAGGCGATCACGGACATCGTCGACGACAGACATGGTTGCCAGCGTACGAACGACCGCCGCCGCAGGCCGTACCCACTGGCGACTACTCGGGGTATGCGGGCACTCTGGCGTAACTCGACTTCCAACCAACTCGTCGACCGTGCGGCCTCCCGGCTCGGCGACCTGGAGTTGGTTGAAAGTACGACTTGACCCCAGCCCTACGTGACCCCAGGGTCAGCTGCGGGTGATGCGGCGGCCGGTGACCTCGTCGGGGGTGATGCGCAGGAAGCGGGTCTTGTCGCTCGTGGCCCAGGTCTCGATGCCGAGCTCCTCGGCGTCCATGAGGCCGGCAAGGTCCTCGATCTCGCTCGCGGTGCCCTTCACCACCACGCTCCAACCGGTGTGGGTGGCGTGGTCGAGCTCGTCGACCTCGAACGCCACGCCGCGGCCCAGGACCGCAGCTGCGAGCTTGGTGCCCGGCGCGGTGTTGACCACGATGGTCCCGTCGTCGACGACGTAGTTGACCGGGAAGATGTCGGGGTGGTTCGAGATCGCCACCGCCAGGCGCCCTACGGTCGAGCGTGAGATCAGCCGCCAGCACTCGTCGGTGTCGAGGGCATCGATGTGGTGCTCGTCATCGGTCATGCGAGTGTCTCCCGGTCGTGGCGGCCTGCCCGGTCCGAACACCGGGCTGTGTGCCCATGATCGGTCGGTGCGGCGGCGGACCGCCAGTGACCTAGGGCCCGGCCTGACCTCGAGCCCGCCGCCGGACCCCGTCGGGCCCTGTCGGACCCAGGTCCTACACTGGCGCGGCCCCCCACGAAAGGAGCGTCGTGACCACACTCCACGACTTCGAGATGGACTCCATCACCGGCGAATCGGTGGCGCTGTCGAAGTACCGCGATCAGGTCTGCCTGGTCGTCAACGTCGCCAGCAAGTGAGGACTCACCCCCCAGTACGCAGGTCTGCGTGCGCTTCATGACGAGGTCGAGGGCTTCAACGTCCTCGCCTTCCCCTGCAACCAGTTCGGTGGGCAGGAACCCGGCAGCAACGAAGAGGTGCTCGAGTTCGCCACGTCCAACTACGGCGTGACGTTCCCGATGTTCGCCAAGATCGAGGTCAACGGCGACGGTGCTGCCCCGCTCTATGCGTGGCTCAAGGAATCCCAGCCCGGAACCGGCGATTCGCCCGACATCGTCTGGAACTTCACCAAGTTCCTGGTCGACAAGAACGGCAACGCCGTCAAGCGGTACGAACCCCAGGTCACCCCCGAGGAGATCGCCGCCGACCTCGCCGAGTATCTCTGAGCCGACACGTCACGTCGGTCTCCGAGCCGATGGACGCTCGACCGCCCCTGTCGTTGCCGCTCAGGCCTCGGCAGGGGCGGTGGTGCGTCTGGGCCACGCCACCACCAACAGCACCGCAGCCAGGGCGCTGGCGATGGCCAGCATGGTGAAGCCCCGGTCGTAGGGGGCCATGGGGTCGGCGTCGTCGCCTTCGCCCAGCGCGGCGATGACCGCAGCGATGCCGATGGCGCCGCTCAGGAACCGTCCGGTGCTGAACCCCGCGTTGGCCTGGCCGTACTGGGTGGGCGGCACGTCGCCCAGGGCGGCGGCATTGACGGGAGCGAACGTCAGGCCCATCCCGATGCCGTACAGGATCAGACCCGGCAGCATCTCGGTGGCGTACGCGGGCTCGGTGCCGAGCATCGTGAGGTACCAGAGGTTCGCCGCGATCAGGACGATCGAACCCGGCACCAGCAGGCTGCGGTAGCCGTGCACGGCCGACCACCGGGTCGACAGGATCGACACGACGCCCGCCAGCATCGGCGTCGGGGTGATCGCCAGCCCCACGGCGATCTGGCTGTAGCCCCACTGGTTGGTCATGAACAGCGGCCAGATCAGCCACACGCTCATCCCGGCGATCGAGATGAACACGTTCGCACCGCTGGCGACCGAGTAGGTGGGGATGCGGAACAGCCGCAGGTCGATCAGGGGTCGTGGGTGGCGCAGCGACCGGCGGATGAACAGCGGCACCAGAGCGGCGGCGACGCCGAGCGCACCGATGATGCGCCAGCTCAGCCACCCCCAGGTGGGGCCCTCGACGATGCCGAGGGCCAGCAACCCCACTGCCGCTGTGCCGATGACGATCCCGATGATGTCGGGCCGCGGCAGCGCCGACCCGTCGGCCTGTGTCGATGCGCCGTCCTGCATGCCGATGCGGATCGGGGCGACCAGGACCGCCACGGCGACGGCGATGACGGTCATGAGGGCGAACACCCATCGCCACGACCCGACCTGCAGGATGATCGCGGTCAGCGAGGGTGCGGCCGCCGAACCGATGGGGAACGCGGCGGTCCAGACCCCGATGACCCAGGTCCGCCGATCGGCCGGCCACTGCGACGTCACCACGATCAGCGACGAGGGGACGATCAGTGCGCCGCCGACGCCCTGCAGCGATCGGCCGGCGATCAGGACCGCAGCGTTTGGAGCGATCGCGGCGAGCAGCGACGCCAGACCGAACACGGCCAACCCGGCCAGGAAGATGCGTTTGGCGTCGAAACGGTCCGACAACTGGCCGCCGAGGAGCGTGAAGGCGGCCAGCACGATCGAGTAACCCGACAGCGACCACGACAGCACGGTGCGGCTGGTCTCGGCGAAGTCCTGCTCGATGGAGGGAAACGCCAGGTTGGTGCCGGTGACGGCCACGGGCAGCAGCGCCATCGCCGCAATCGAGGCCACGAACGCTCGGTTCGGTCGACGATCGTCGCGGCGCGCCGACGTTCCTGTCACCTCGGTTGCCATGCCATCCCCCCGCGGTCGGCGAATGTCGCCGGTGCCCACGCGCGCATCGAGCAGCGCTGCGGTGACCGGGATTCGACCGTAGCAGTCGCTCATCGTTCGTCCGTCGGGTCGTCCCAGCCGATGCCGAGAGAGCCGTTTCGCCCAGCACCGGTTCGGGCCACTCCCAGAGGTCCTAAGCTGGCAAGCCTGCGGTCGGGCTACCCATGGGTACGGCCATGCCGTCAGGCGATCAGAGCACCCGAACAGAAAGATGGGAACAATGGCGTTCCTCGAATCCGAAGTCGACGAGACCGAGAGCTGGATGTCCAGCGAGCGTTTCGCCGAGATCACCCGCCTCTACTCGGCCCGCCAGGTCGTCGAGCAGCGCGGCACCATCCAGCCCGACTACACGGTGGCCCGCCAGGCCGCCGAGGGCTTCTACGCCCATCTGCGGGAGCTCCGCAGCGCCGGCAAGAGCATCACCACCTTCGGTCCGTACTCGCCAGGCCAGGCCGTCGCCATGAAGCGCAGCGGCATCGCCGGGATCTATCTCGGTGGCTGGGCCACCTCTGCCAAGGGTTCGCTGCACGAGGATCCCGGCGCCGACCTCGCCAGCTACCCCCTCAGCGCCGTGCCCGACGAGGCCGCCACCATCGTGCGGGCCCTGCTGGCCGCCGACAAGAACCAGCAGTTCGCCCGGGCCCAGATGACCGACGAGGAGCGCGAGGCAACTCCGGTCACCGATTTCCGGCCGTTCATCATCGCCGACGCCGACACCGGTCACGGTGGCGACGCCCACGTCCGCAACCTGGTCCGCCGCTTCGTCGAGGTCGGCGTGCCCGGCTATCACATCGAGGACCAGAAGCCCGGCGTGAAGAAGTGCGGCCACCAGGGCGGCAAGGTCCTGGTGCCGGTCGACGAGCAGATCAAGCGCCTCAACGCGGCGCGCTTTCAGCTCGACATCATGGGTGTCGGCGGTCTCATCGTGGCCCGAACCGACGCCGAGGCCGCCAACCTGCTCGACGGCTGTGGCGACGAGCGCGATCAGCCGTTCATCTTCGGCGCCACCCGCACCGACGTCCCCTCGTACAAGCATGCGTACCTGGCCATCATCCGGGCGTTCCACGCGGCGGGCATCGCCGAGCTCAACGGGCACCTGCTCTACGCCGTGCCCGAAGACATCTACGCCACCGCCGACCAGTGGCTGGCCTCGGCCGGGATCACCGACGCCATCGCTTCGGCCGTCGCCGACATTCAGTCCGGATCGGTCACCGCCGAGCAGGGTCTCGACGCCGCGGCCAACGTGTTCGTCGACGCGTGGGAGACCGCCGCCGGGCTCACCACCTACGGCGGCGCCGTCGCCGACGCCATGGCCTTCCGCATCGAAGAGGGCGCCGAGTTGCCCATGACCATCGACGAGTGGAACGCCTTCGCCGGCACCGCGTCGTGGCACGAGGCCAAGGCCAAGGCCGCCGAGATGGGCATCGACGTCACCTTCGATCCCGACCTCGCCAAGACCCCCGAGGGCTACTACCAGGTCAAGGGCGGCATCCCGTACGCCATCGCGAAGTCCCTGGCCGTGGCGCCGTTCTGCGACCTGCTGTGGATGGAGACCAAGACCGCCGAGCTCGAGGACGCCAAGGAGTTCGCGGACGCCATCCGGGCCGTGTACCCCGACAAGATGATGGCGTACAACCTGTCGCCGTCGTTCAACTGGGACACCACGGGCATGGATGACGACCAGATGCGCCAGTTCCCCATCGAACTGGGGAAGATGGGCTTCGTCTTCAACTTCATCACCTATGGCGGCCATCAGGTCGACGGCCTCGCCAGCGAGGAGTTCAGCGCCTCGCTGCAGACCGATGGCATGTTGGCCCTGGCCCGCCTGCAGCGCCGGTTCCGCCTGCTCGAGTCGCCGTACCGCACGCCCCAGACCCTCGTCGGCGGGCCCCGCCTCGACGCGGCGCTCATGGCGGCCTCGGGCCGTACCGCCACCACCAAGGCCATGGGCAAGGGTTCGACCCAGTTCCAGCACCTGGTCCAGACCGAGGTCCCGCCGCGGGTGCTGCAGGGCTGGATCGACGCCTGGAAGGCCTCCCACGGTGTCGACCGGGCGCTGACGGTGCAGCTGCGCCCCCACACCCCGGGTTCGGAGATCCTCCAGCTCAGCCTGCTCGATGGCGACGACCTCGTCGCCGATGTGGTGTTCGGTCAGCTCGCCGACCGTCGTGGGCGGGTCATGTTGACCGTCAACGATCAGAACACCTTCGACGAGTCACTGCGCCGCAAGCGCCTGATGCTGTTGATGCACCTGTTCCTCATCCACCGGTACAAGGTGGCGGCCATCCACTACCTGACGCCGACCGAGGACAACCAGGCCCAGACCCAGCGCATGGCCGAGCTCGGCATCTTCTCGTCGGTCGGTGACGAGGTCGGCGGCATCATCGTCGCCGAGGTCGACACCGCCAACGTCGCCAAGCTCCTCGCCGACGACGCAGCGGGCCTGCTGGAGATGGTCAGCGCCTAGAACGGGGCCGATCCCGCTCGCAACCGCTGGGGTCAAGTCGTACTTTCAACCAACTCGGGGTCTGCCGGCCGTGGAGGTCGGCGTTCGGAGTTGGTCGAAAGTACGACTTGACCCCACTGCCCGGCGTCCGGCGGCGGAAGCTGTGGTGCGATCCGAGTCTCACGGGCCCACCTACACTCGGCGCAGTGTCCGTGCCGGCCAAGATCAGAGAAGCAGCCCGCGTCGGTGCCGATGTCGTCCGTTCGACGATCGAGCACCCGGACAATCGCGATCACCGGCTGCGCGCCGTCGCCGCCGTGTTGGTGGCCGACGCGTACGTGCGCCTCACCGACATGCCCGTTCTGACCCGCATCGGCGACGACCTGCTCTGTGGCGTCGACCCCCGGCTCGCGAGCCACAAGGTGCTGATGGGGCGACTCCCGGATCACGCCGAGCTCAGCGTGCTGCGTCACTTTCTGCGCCCCGGCGATCGCTTCGTCGATGTAGGCGCGAACATCGGCGTGTACTCCCTCGTCGCTGCCGAGTGCGGCGCCGAGGTCGTCGCGTTCGAACCTGGCTCGGCTGCGGTCGCTGCGCTGCGGAGCAACGTCGCGCTCAACGACCTGGGTGGTCGTGTCGAGGTCCGTCAGGTGGCCCTGGGCGCCGCGTCCGGCGAGATCGAGTTCGTCGACGGCGTGGGCACGATGGGACACGTCGTCACCGACGCCTCCGACGACGCCCGCGGGCAGGCCGGTCTGTTCACCGGCCGCTCGACCAGACGCCTCCTACGGGTCCCGATGGTCACCCTCGACGAGGTCATCGGCGACTCTCGGGTGGCGGCGCTGAAGATCGACGTCGAGGGTTTCGAGGATGCCGTGTTGGACGGCGCCGCGAAGGCCCTGGCCGCAGCGCACATCGGGTACGTGCAGCTCGAGCACAACGACAGCAGCGAACGGCTCTTCGGTGCGCCGTCGCGGTCGCTCGACATCCTCCGTGGGCACGGCTACTCGCTGCATCGGTGCGTCGGCACCGCGCTGGTGCCGATGGACGACGAGCCCTCCGACGAGGTGGTGGCGGTCGCCCCCGTCGCGGAGGTGCGCGAGCGTCTGGGGCTGGCGCCCGCCTGATGCGCCGGAGGCCTCGCTAACGGCCCAATGCCACGCCGGAGCCGTGGTCCCGGCGAGAGGGCGCCGGTGAGGGTGGTCAGGGTGTGGCCGCTCGAGAAATGGTCGATGTGCGGCATCGCTGCCGCCATCGCGGCGGCGAGGGGTTCGTAGCGGTCGTCGGCGGCGCGGGGGTTCAGCCAGATGACCCGGTGCGCCATACGTGCCAGGCGGGCCATGGCGGCGCCGAGGGCGTCGGCTTCGTCGGTGTCGCAGCCATCGGAGGCGATGATCACCACGGCGCCGCGCACGGTATTCGACCACACCGGGCTGTGGCTGAGCGCCGTGATGCTCGACGCGATGCGCGTTCCGCCGAAGCGGTCCGCGACCTCGTGACCCAGGGCGTCGTTCACCCGTTGCGGGTCGCCCTCGCGTAGCGCCACGGTGACTCGGCGCAGCTCGGTGGCGAAGGTGAAGACCTCGGCGTCGCCATGCGCGACGAGGCCGTGCATGAGTTGGAGGTAGCCGCGGGTGAACGCCTCCATCGACGCGCTGACGTCGGCCACCATCACCAGGTCGCGGCGTCGTCGGCGCGGCCGCGACCGACGCAGCACCGCCACCTCGCCGCCGGTCGCCCGGGCCCGGGCCAGCGTGCGGCGCATGTCCACGGTCCCCGAGGTCGACGACGCCATGGTCCGGCGGCTGCGGCGCCGATCGATCGACGCCAGCTCGCGCTGGAGCCATTCGCCGATGCGGTGCAGCTCGTCGGGTTCCAAGCTCTCGAACGGCCGGTCGGCCAGGTGCGCCAGCTCGGAGGGCACCAGCAGCGGGATCGACGACGGCTCGACGGGTTCGTCGTCGGCCTCGTCGGCGTCGACCACCGACGCGGTCGTTGTTGTGGTCAGCCGACCCTGCACGGCGGCGAGCCCGTCGGTCTCCGAGGAGTGGCGACGCACCGTCCCGGTGGCCACCACCGCCGACCCGCGCGGCTGGGATCGGGGCTCTCGGCGGGGGAGGCCGTCGCCGTCGAACACCGCTGCGAACACGGCGTCGAACGTGGCGATATCACGCTGATCGTGCACCAGCGTGATGCGCGCCACCCAGTACACCGTCGTCATGGAGCGGTCGGTCGAGCGGGTCAGCGCATCGGCGAATCTCCCGGTGGCCGACATCCCGACCTCGATGCCGGCGTCGCGCAGCCGCTGCGTGAGCGCGGCGCCGAGCGTGGCGACGTCGACGGACCGGAACAGCGTCGGCCCCGGTGAGGTCATCGCCGTCGACGGTTCGGTCGCCGGCGAGCCCACCTCCACAACATGTCGATCGACAGGCCGGAGCTGGCCACCACCAGCAGCCCCTGCACGATGGCGACGGCTTCGTGGTGGGCGAGGATCACGGCACGAGGTCGCCGCTGTCGAGGGCGGCGACGGTCCGGTCGAGGTCGTCGGGCGACTTGACCACCGCGCCGAGGGTGAGGCGAGTCGTGTCGACGTCGAGATCGGCGACGCCGAGCGCGTGGAGTGCGCCCACCCAATCGATGGCCTCGGCGATGCCGGGGGGCTTGTCGAGATCGAGGTCGCGGGCTGCGTGGACGAACGCCGTGGCGGCCGTGACCAGGCCATCCGACGCGGCCGCGACGTTGCGGCGCACGATCGCCGCGGCCCGCTCGACGTCGGGGAAGGCGATCCAGTGGTAGAGGCACCGGCGCTTGAGGGCGTCGTGCAGTTCCCGGCTGCGGTTCGACGTCAGCACCACGATGGGGTCGACCACCGACCGCACGGTGCCGAGCTCGGGGATGGTCACCGATCGTTCGCCGAGGAACTCGAACAGGAGCGCCTCGAATTCGTCGTCGGCGCGGTCGATCTCGTCGATGAGCAGCACGGCCGGCTCGGGGCCCGGGTGGCGCAGTGCGGCGAGCAGGGGCCGTTCGAGGAGGTAGTCGTCGCAGAACAGATCGCCGGCGCTGACCGCCGAGCCGCCCGATTCGGCGAGGCGGATCTCGAGCAGCTGCCGGGCGTAGTTCCACTCGTACAGGGCCTCGGAGGCAGTGATGCCCTCGTAGCACTGCAGGCGCAGCAGCGGCCCGCCGGTGACCCGGGCGAGCGCCTTTGCGGCGGTGGTCTTGCCGACGCCGGGTTCGCCCTCGAGCAGCAGCGGCTGGCGCAGCGACGCCGCCAGGAAGAGGGCGGTGGCCAGCCCGTCGTCGGTCAGGTACCCGATCTCCTCGAGAGCCGCGGCCATGGCGTGACGGTCGGCGACGGCCTTCACGGCCGGCCGTCCCGCGTGTCGCCGACGGTTCCGGAGCCGCCGGCGTCGGTTGTGTCCTGGGCGAGGAGGCGCTCGTAGTCCTCCCACGTGTCGACGTCGAGGGGCACGTCGCCGGCGATGGGCACCTCGACGACGGGGTGGCGCCCGGATTCGAGCAGCTTCCACACCGCCTTGTCGCCGTGGAGCTCGGCGAGGTCGGCGAACACCGACCGGGCGAACCAGAACGGGTGACCTCGCCCATCGTCGTAGCGGCACACGGCGAGGGGGACATCGGCACCGACCGCACCCAGCAGCGTTGCGATGGTCCCGGTGGTCACGCCGGGCTGATCGCCCAGCAACAGCACCAGCCCCTCGACGGCAGGGTCGACGCGGTCGAGCGCCGCGACGATCGACGACGAGCACCCGGTTGTGAAGTGCACGTTCTCGACCACCTCGGCGTCGCCGAAGTCGATCGCCGTGCGGACCTCGGGCGCAGCGCCCCCCAACGCCACGAGCAGCTGATCGAACCCCACGGCGTGAGCGGTGTCGACGGCGGTCTGCAGGAGGGGCTTGCCCCGGAACTCGAGGAGCTGTTTGGGTTGGCCGAGTCGGCGCGACGTACCGGCACCGAGGACGAGACCTGCGACGCTGCGGCTCACGAGGCGACGACGCCGAGGTCCTCGGCGAAACGGGTCCGACACCCCGGATTACAGAACCAATGGTCGACGCCATCGTGGTGCAGGTGCGGCGTGTCGGCCGCGACCACGACCGTCATCGAACACACGGGGTCGATCGCGGTCTCGGGTCGAGGCGCGGTCGCAGGAGAGGGGGAGGCGACGATCCCGTCGACCCGAATGGCGCGCACGACCTCGGCCAGGATCGAGATGGCGATCTCCTCGGCGGTCCGGGCGCCGATGTCGACACCGACCGGGGTCCGCACAGCGGCACGCTCGTCGGCGGTGAGGTCCATCTCGTCGAGTACCGCGGCGCCCCGCACCGAGCTCGCGACCAGGCCGATCATCGCGACCCCGGCGTCGAGGGCGGCGCGGATGGTCTCGGCTTCGTGGCGGCCGTGGCTGGCGATGACGACCGCCGTGGCGCCCCGGGTGTCGGGCACGCCCTCGACGAGGTCGACGGCGAAGCCCAGCGGCTCGCCGAAGGTCGCCAGCGCCTCGGCGATCGGCGTCCCGCCGACGATGGCCAGGCGCGGCGCCGGCAGCTTGGCCTCGAGGAACACCTCGATCGCCCCGCCCGACAGGCACGGGTTGACCACCGTCAGCGCCCCCTCGGTCTCGGGGAACGCCTCGCCGTCGTCGGGCAGGATGCGCAACAGCACCGACGAACCCGACTCCAGCAGGGGCAGCGCGGCCAGGCGCACCGAGCTCTCGGCGCACTGACCCCCCACGAACCCCTCGATCGACCCGTCCGACAGGACGATCGCGGCATCGCCGGGACGCGTCGAGGTCGGGCACTGGGCCCGGACGACCGTGGCCTGCACGAAGGGGGTGCCCTGCGTGATCAGCTCGGTCGTCCGGGCCGCGTGGCGGGCTCGCATGGATGCGGGAGGAGGCGCCATGGTCAGATCGGCGGGGTGTGGTTTCCCTGCATGGTCTCCCACACCCGCGACGGCGTGAGGGGCATGTCGGCGTGGCGGATCCCGTAGGGCTTCAGTGCATCGACGATGGCGTTGACCACCGCCGGCGGCGAGCCGACCGTGGCGGACTCGCCGATGCCCTTCGCCCCGATGGGGTGATGCGGCGACGGGGTGACCGTGTGGCCGGTCTCCCAGTCGGGTGTCTCGAGCGCCGTCGGGATCAGGTAGTCCATGAACGACCCGCCGAGGCAGTTGCCGTCGTCGTCGAAGGCGATCATCTCCATCATCGCCATGCCGACCCCGTCGGCGAGGCCGCCGTGGACCTGGCCCTCGATGATCATCGGGTTGATCTGGGTGCCGCAGTCGTCGACGGCGATGAACCGCCGGACCTTCACCACCGCGGTGCCGGGATCGATGTCGACGACACAGATGTAGGCACCGAAGGGGTAGGTCAGGTTCTCGGGGTTGTAGCAGATCTGCGCTTCGAGGCCGCCCTCGATGCCCTCGGGGAGGTCGCCGGCGCCGTGGGCCTTCATGGCGATCTCCTGGATGGTGACCGACCGCGACGGGTCGCCCTTGACCGAGAAGGATCCCTTGTCCCACTGGAGGTCGGCGACGGACACCTCGAGCATCCCCGACGCGATGATCTGGGCCTTGTCGCGCACCTTGCGTGTGACGAGCGCCGCCGCAGCGCCCGACACCGGCGTCGAACGGCTGCCGTAGGTGCCGAGCCCGAACGGGGTGTTGTCGGTGTCGCCGTGGACGACCTCGATGTCCTCGGGCGGGATGCCGATCTCCTCGGCGACGATCTGCGCGAATGTCGTCTCGTGGCCCTGGCCCTGGGTCTTCACCGACAGGCGCACGACGGCCTTGCCGGTGGGATGGATCCGCAGCTCGCAGCCGTCGGCCATGCCGAGGCCCAAGATGTCCATGTCCTTGCGGGGACCGGCGCCGACGGCCTCGGTGAAGAACGACAGGCCGATGCCCATGAGCTCGCCGCGTGCGCGCTTCTCGGCTTGCTCGGCACGGAGCTCGTCGTAGCCGGCCATGGCCATCGCCTTGCGCAGCGCCGGCTCGTAGTCGCCGGAGTCGTAGACCCAGCCGGTCTTGGACTCGTACGGGAACTGCTCGGGCTTGAGGAGGTTCTTCAGGCGCAGCTCGGCCGGATCCATGTCGAGCTCGTAGGCGAGGCAGTCGACGATGCGTTCGATCAGATACACCGCCTCGGTGATCCGGAACGAACACGCGTAGGCCACGCCGCCGGGCGCCTTGTTGGTGTAGACGGCGGTCATCTTGGCGTGCGCGGCCTCGAGGTCGTAGCTGCCGGTGAACACCCCGAAGAAGCCGGCGGGGTACTTGACGGGCGCGGCGACGCCGTTGAACGCGCCGTGGTCGGCGAGCACGTTGGTGCGCACCGCGAGGATCTTGCCCTCGTTGGTGGCCGCGATCTCGGCTTCCATCACGTAGTCGCGGGCGAAGCCGGTGGACACGAGGTTCTCGGTGCGGTCCTCCATCCACTTCACGGGACGGCCGATGACCAGCGACGCGACGATCGCGCACACGTAGCCGGGGTAGATCGGCACCTTGTTGCCGAAGCCGCCGCCGATGTCGGGCGCGATGACCCGGATCTTGTGTTCGGGCAGGCCCGCCACCAGCGCGTACACCGTGCGGTGCGCGTGGGGCGCCTGGCTGGTGCACCACAGGGTCAGCTGGCCGGAGATCCGCTCGTAGTCGGCGACGCAACCACACGTCTCCATGGGGGCGGGGTGCACGCGGGGGTAGATGATCTCCTCGCGCACCACGACGTCGGCGTTGGCGAACACCTCGTCGGTGGCGGCCTCGTCGCCGGTCTCCCAGTCGAAGATGTGGTTGTCGGTCTTGCCCTCGAGGTCGTCGCGGATGACCGGCTGGTCGGGATCGAGGGCGTGGCGGACGTCGATGACCGGGTCGATCCACTCGTATTCGACGTCGATCAGCTCGAGGGCGTCGCGTGCGGAGTAGCGGTCCTCGGCGACGACGAAGGCCACCTCCTGGTGCTGGAAGCGGACCTTGTCGGTGGCGAGCACGGCCTGCACGTCGTTGGACAGCGTGGGCATCCACGCCAGGCCCTGCGCGGCGAGGTCCTCGCCGGTGATGACGGCCACGACCTTGGGGTGGGCCTCGGCTGCGCTCTTGTCGATGCTGACGATGCGGGCGTGCGCCATCGGCGACCGCAGGATCGCCAGGTGCAGCATGCCCTTGAGGGAGATGTCGTCGACGAAGTTGCCCTTGCCGCGGATGAGGCGCGGGTCCTCCTTGCGGAGCAGCCGGCCGAAGCCGATGGGGCGCTCCTCGGCTTCGGGCTCGGTGGTGGGTTCGACGGCGGGCTCGGTGGTGGTCATGACGTGCTCCCGACCGCGACGGCGGTCTCGTGGTTGGCGGCCCACTGGATGGACCGGACGATGGTGGAGTAACCGGTGCAGCGGCAGATCTGGCCCGAGATGGCTTCGCGGATGACCTCTTCGCTGGGGTTCGGATCGCGGTTCAGCAGCGACCGGGCGGTGAGCATCATCCCCGGTGTGCAGAAGCCGCACTGGAGGCCGTGGCACTCCATGAAGCCCTGCTGGACGGGGTCGAGCACCCCGTCGACCTCGAGGCCCTCGACGGTGGTGACCTCGTGGCCGCCGGCCATCGCCGCCAGTTGCGAGCACGACTTGACCGGCTCGCCGTCGATGAGCACGACGCAGGTCCCGCAGTTGCTGGTGTCGCATCCCCAGTGGGTGCCGGTGAGGCCGAGCTGGTCTCGGATGAAGTGCACCAGCAGGTGGCGAGGCTCGATCTCCTCGCTGACGGCAACGCCGTTGACGGTCATCTCGACCTTCATCTCAGGCCTCCTGTCCATTGGCACGGGCGACGGAGCGCCGCAGCGCCCGCCGGGTGAGTTCCATCGCGAGATGGGTCTTGTAGGCGGCGGTGCCGCGTTGGTCGGTGACCGGCGTGCAGTTGGCTGCCGCGATCTCGCCGACCTGGAGGTACAGGTCCTCCGACGGCGTGGCGCCGCGGAGGGCCTCGGCGACGGGGTCGATCGAGGTGGTGCCGGGGCCGACGGCGGCGAGCCCGACCCGGCCCTCGGCGATGGTGTCGCCGTCGAGCCACACGGCGGCGCCGGCGGACACGACCGCCCAGTCGCCGGCACGGCGCTCGACCTTCTCGTAGGCGCTGCCACCGCCGGGCCGCAGCGGGATGCGGACCTCGGTGAGCATCTCGGCGTCGCCGACGGCGGTCTCGTACGGGCCCCGATGGAAGTCCGCCATCGAGACGACCCGTTCGCCGGTGGTCGAGCGGATGACGCAGCTGGCGTCGAGGGTGGTGCACACCGCCGAGAGGTCCTCGGACGGATCGGCCTGGCACAGCGACCCACCGAGGGTGCCCCGGTTGCGCACGGTCGGATCGGCGATGACCTTCTCGGCGTCACGGAAGATGGGGAAGTGCTCGGCCAGCAGCTCGGAGTCGAGCAGCTCGCGGTGGCGGGTCATCGCCCCGATCCGGATCTCGCCCGCATCCTCACGGATGTAGAAGAGCTCCTCGAGATCGTTGATGTCGATCAGGTACTCGGGTGTGGCGAGCCGCAGCTTCATCATCGGCAGCAGGCTGTGCCCGCCGGCGACGAATCGGGCGCCCTCGCCCAGCTGCGTCCGCAGCGAGATCGCGTGTTCGACGCTGGTCGCACGCTCGTAGTCGAACGGTGCCGGCACTTGCATGGAGGTCCCCCCTCGATGGCGTAGATCCGAATCTCCTCCGCCGAGTCGCCCCGGTCAAGCCTCGCTTAACCCTTCCCTTGAGTTGGTCGACGTCGCGGTTGCGGCGGTCCGCCGGATCGACAACGCTGCGGTTCGTGACGCCGACCCAGCTCCGGGCCTATGCGGCCGTGGCGCGCCACGGTTCGGCGCGGGCGGCGGCCGAGGAGCTCGGCGTCAGCGAGGCGGCCATCTCGTCGCACACGGCGGCGCTGCGACGAGAGCTCGACGATCCGCTCTACCACCGGTCGGGTCAGGGACTGGCCTTCACGCCTGGGGGCCTGCGGCTCGCGATGCGTGCCGTGGAGATGCTCGGGCTGCAGGATCAGACCCGCCAGGAGGTCATGGCCGCGTCGCAGGGTCGACGGATCCTGCGGTTGGCGACCACCAGCCTGTTCGCCGAGCACGCGGCGCCCGGCCTGATCGAGTTGTTCAAGACCCGTGCCGACGACCTCGACGTCGAGATGAGCGTCCACGGCAGCAGCCGGTTCTCGGAGCTGCTCGCCACGCGCCGCGTCGATGTCGCCATCGCGCCGACCGTCGGAGCGGCCGGTGACAGCTTCCGCCGCTGCGAGTTCCTGCGCTACCAGCTGATCCTCATGGTCGGCGCGCAGCATCGCCTGGCCGGTAAACGCGCCGATGCCGAGAGCCTGCGTTCCTGTCTGTGGGTGCTGGGCCCCTCGGCGGTCGAATCGACGGGCGCCGGCGCCCAGCTGCTCGAACGTTTCGGCGTCCCCGAGGCCAACCAACGGATCTTCCAGAGCCACGGCGCCGCCATCAGCGAGGCCCAGCAGGGCCGCGGCATCGCGATCGTCCCGGAGTTCCGGGCCCGCCACTACCGCGGCGCCGGCGGCCTCGAACCGATCTCGGCACCGGGCGCCTCGGCCGCAGGCGTCTGGTCGGCCACGACCCTGGCGCGGGGTCAGGCCCCGGCGGTGGCCGACGAGCTCATGCGCTTCATCACCACCCCCCGAGCCACCCAGGCCATGCTCGCCGGCACCGGCGCCCGCATCGACAGATTCCGCCCCAGCGTCCACATAACCCTCTGGAGCTGAGGGCTCCCACGGCCACGGAGGAGGATCGCAGAAGCGGAAGCCTGGAGGTCGCCAGCGAGGGGGGTCTGGGGGGACGGCCTCCGGCGGTCCCCCAGCGTCTGCCGAGCTACTTGCTCGGTCGGCAGACGAGACAGCGCGGCGTCAGCCGCTCCGATCAGAACTCGGTTGAACGGAGCGAGCGAAGCGACGCGAGTGAGACCGAAATCACTCTGACCAGGCCTTGACCTTCTCGACGATCTCCAACGGGTTCTCGCCCATGGGGTTGATCTGGAGGTGGGTGACGCCGGCGGCCTTGAAGGCGGAGATGCGTTCGCGGACGCGGCCCTCGTCGCCGGTGAGGGTGGCGAGGTCGACGTAGTCGTCGGGGATCAGGGCCATGGCCTCGTTGCGGTGGCCGTCGAGGAACAGGTCCTGGATCTTGACGGCCTCTTCCTCCCAGCCGTAGCGCTTGAATAGGTCGTTGTAGAAGTTCTTGCCGCGGGCGCCCATGCCGCCGACGTAGAAGCCGGCGTTGGCTCGTGCGGCTTCGCGGGCCTCGGTGACCTCGGGTCCGTCGCCCAGGGCGACGTTGCCGCCGGCGAAGATCATCAGCTCGCCCAGGCCTTCGCCGCGCTTGGCGAGGCCGGTGTCGAGGTCGTCGGCCCAGACGTCGCGGAACTTGTCCGGCACGAAGAATATGGGCAGCCAGCCGTCGGCGACCTCGGCGGTCATCTCGACGTTCTTGGGGCCGATGGCGGCGACGACGATCGGGATGTCGGTGCGCAGCGGGTGATGCATGAACTTGAGGGGCTTGCCGAGGCCGGTGCCCTTGTCGGCGGGCAGCGGCAGCTTCACGGCCTTGCCGTCGTGTTCGACACGCTCGCGTGACCACACCTTGCGGCAGATGTCGATGACGTCGCGGGTGGTGCCCAGCGGCTTCGAGAACGGCACGCCATGCCAACCCTCGATCACCTGAGGCCCGGAGGTACCGAGGCCGAGGATGAACCGCCCGCCCGACAGGGCGTCGATGGTGGCGGCGCTCTGGGCGATCAGCGCCGGCGACCGGGAGTACAGCGGCATGATGCCGGTCATCAGTTCGACGGTCGAGGTCTGGCCGGCCAGGTAGCCGAGGGTCGACACCAGGTCGAAGCCGTAGATCTCGGGGGTGATGACGACGTCGATGCCCGCCGATTCGAGGTCTTGGATGTGGCGAGTGAGCTTGGCGGGATCACCGGTGAACTGGAACGTCGTGGCGAGCTTCATGGATTCGGTCCTCCGGTCGAGCGTCGTGGCAGGTTCCCACTGCGTGCCCACCTCCGTCCACTCGCTGCGACCTCGCAAGTAGCGTGATCGAGTGCCCGAAGCCGTTGCGCAATGCGGGTGGGACGAGTTCCTGGCCGGCGAAGCCTGCGGCGGGCCGCGTCACGAGCTCGTCGGTGGCCGGGTGTTCGCGATGGCCGGCGGTACCGAACGCCACGACCTGCTCGCCGGACTCCTCTTCGCAGCGCTGTTTGCCGCCGCTCCACCGCGGTGCCGGGTCTTCAGTCAGAACCGGCTCGTCCGGGTCGCCACCAACACCGGCTACTACCCGGACCTCCTCATGGTCTGCGGCGACGCTGCCCACGAGCGGTGGGAGGCCGACGCCACGATCATCGTCGAGGTGCTGTCCGACAGCACCGAGGACACCGATCGCCGGGAGAAGGCCGTGGCCTACGGCTCGTTGCCCGGGCTCGAGCGCTACGTGTTGTTCGATCCACGGGGAGTCCGGCGCGTCGAGGTCGCGACCCGCGCAGCGGACGGCAGCTGGACCTGGGAGGCCGTGGCCTCCGGCGGGGTGGTGGAGGTCGGTCCGGTCGTGCTCGAGGTCGACGACCTCTTCGACCGCCTCGACACCCTCGCCACGACCTGATGGTGCCTCCAGCGAGACGCAGACGTGTCTTCTCGGACGGATCAGATCCGGTGCTGCGTGGACCGAGGTTCCGGCTGCAGCGGTGAGGCGGTGTCTGTCGACGGGATCCCGGCGGGTCAGGTGACGGTCGGGGACGGGACGCCTGCGAGGAGGGTGTCGCGCACGGCACGCCAGATCGACGGGGTGCCGGCGACGAGGAGGCCGCTGCCGGTCTGGTCGGGGCGATAGGGGGTGGCGTCGAGGCGGCGCGACCAGCCGCCGGCCTCTTCGATGATGAGCGACCCGGCGGCGTGGTCCCAGGGTTTGGTCATCCAGAACATGACGAAGTCGGGGTCGGCGTCGGCGACGCAGGCGTATTCGACGGCGGCGGAGTTGGTGCCGGGTCGGGGGTCGGCGAGCATCCCGAGCCGGGGCGCGACGGTCTCGGCGACGGCGGCCGGGAGGTACCGGGGCTTGATGGTGCCCGACAGCGCCACCACATCGATCGCCTCGTCGACCCGGCCGAGACGGCGTCCGTCGAGGTGGGCACCCGAGCCCCGCTCGGCCACGAGCATCGACCCGCGCTCGGGTTGGTGGATCCATCCGGCGACGGTCTCGCCCCGTTCGGTGAGCGCCACCATGACGCCGTAGTCGACGCTGCCCTCGACGAAGTTGCCGGTGCCGTCGATCGGGTCGACGATCCACGCCCGCTCGGCGGCGACGGCCCGTAGCACCCGGGGGTCGGCGGCCACGGCCTCCTCGCCCACCACCGGCACGCCCGGCGTCAGGGCCTGCAGCGCGGCGGTGAGCTCACGTTCGGCCTCGATGTCGGCGATGGTGACGAGGTCGTCGGGCCCGCCCTTCTCCGACACCTCGGCCGCTTCGAGGCTGCGGAACCGCGGCCGGATGATCTCCTCGGCGACGCGGCGGATGTGCTCGGCGACGACGTCGATCACGCGCCCGCCTCGGGGCGCTCGGGAGCCGAGCCCGCCTCGCGGCGGTAGTAGGGGTCGGTGCGGTCGTGGGTGCCGCGGACGTATTCAGGGCCGAAGCCCAGGGCGTGCACGTCGTCGAGGCGGTTCCACTCCACGACGATCGTGCGATCGGCGATGCGCCACTCGCCGCCGCGGCATTCGAAGCGGTCGATGTAACGGAGCCCGGCGATCGAGTCGGTGTCGCGCCCGGCGAGGCGGTGGTAGGCGACGCAGTAGGTCTCGACGTGGGCGACCCGGACGCTGCCGGCGCCGCCCGGGCCCGTCGTGGCTGCCGAGTCGACCGGGTCGGGCAACAGGTCGATCGAGACGTTGCCGAGGAAGTGCATCGTGGTGTCGAACGAGGCGAGGCGTCCCTCGACCCAGGGGATGAACTCCTCGACGGTTCCCTTGAACGTGCCGTGGTCGTCGGTAGCGCCGGGGTGGTAGCAGGCGGCGACCATGGCGAAGTCGCGCCGGTCGATCCCGGTCGCGTACCGCGTGAGCACCCGGTGGATCGCCCGCTCGTCGAGCAACGCCCGCAGCTCGGCGGGCCCGACGGCGAGTGCCGTCAGGCCGGGATCGTCGGGGTCGGTGTCCATGGGTGCTCCGTGGCGGCTCGGGGTGTCGCCGACGATCCTGCCAGAGCGCAGGCGATGGCAGGTGATCCTCCGGGTCGAGCCCGGTGGCGCTACCGGCACCGGCGCCGGTCCCTCGATGGCCAGGGCTGCCAGACTCGAACGATGGAGATCCGGGTGTGGCGGGGCGACATCACGACGCTGGCGATCGATGCCATCGTCAACGCGGCCAACGACGGCCTGCAACGCGGCGGCGGGGTGTGCGGGGCGATCTTCGCCGTCGCCGGTCCTCGTCTCGACGACGCCTGCGACGCCATCGGCCACTGCGCCACCGGCGATGCCGTCGTCACCGACGGCTTCGACCTGCCCGCCCGCTTCGTCGTCCACGCCGTCGGCCCGGTGTGGCACGGCGGCACCCACGGCGAGCCCGATCTGCTGGCCTCGTGCTACCGCCGCTCGGTCGAGGTGGCCGCAGCCGCCGGTGCCCGCTCGATCGCGTTCCCGGCCATCTCGACGGGCATCTACGGCTACCCGCCCGACGCAGCGGCCGAGGTGGCCGTGTCGACGCTGCGCTCGCTGGTCGAGGCCTCGGGGACAGGGCCGCTCGACGAGGTCGTCCTCGTCGCCTTCGACACCGCGACCGAGGATCGCTACCAGTCGCTGCTCACCGACCGCTGACGAGCCGACCCCGCTCGGACCAGGAGAGCAGGATCAGCGTCGGATCGGGCGACAGAGCATCTCCGACGCCGCCGCCACGCACGGCATGTCGAGGTGCATCGGCTCGGCTGATTCGACCCGGACGTCGCCGGTGCCGACCGGCGGGACGAACAGGACGACGTTGGTCCACTCGGGGCGGTGGTACGACCAGAACCGGATGCCGGCGGCGCCCTCGCTGAACAGGTCGGCGGCGAGCGATCTCGTGCGGGTCCGGGCCCGACCCGCGACCTCCGATGGGCGCAGACCCCGGTCGAGCAGGAAGCGGGCGTCGTCGACGTCGACGATCCGCTCGGCGATCGCGTCGTCGATCTGCACGGTCAGCAGGTGCCGGCGCAGGCCCAGGCCCGGGGCGTCGAACAGTTCGTCGACCCATTCGGCGTGGCTGCCGAGCACTTCGGCGACGGCCCCGGCCTGCGACAGGGCGAGGTACATGGCTCCGTAGAGCCGGGAGTTGTCGAAGCGCCCGGCCTGCTGGCCGGCCCGGACGGCGGCGAGCCCGTCGAAGAGCCGGCCGGTGGCCGCAGCCCCTCCCGCGCGCGGGTCCCAGGGGCTGATGCGGTAGGCCCTCACCCGCCGGTGGCGCTCATGGGTAGGAGCCGGCGATCTCCGACGACAGCGCGTCGATGACCCGGCTCGGGCCTTCGAGGTGCAGGACGTCGGCGGGTGTGGCCCCGTTCATGAAGGCGTTCGGTGCGTCGAACCAGGCCCGGAAGGTGGCGGGCGGGTAGGCGAGTGCGTAGCGGGCGACGACGAAGTCGAGATCGAGCACCGCCGCGGCGTTCGATCCCCGTGGGGTGTCGTCGCCGCTGATCCAGCGGCTCACCGCCGACCGGCTCACATCCACGATCGACGCCAGCCCGCTCTGGGTCAGCACGTCGGCGAGCGCCCGGGCCCGCCGGGCGATGTCGGGTTCGTACGCAGCAGTGTCGGTCACGGCGCTCCTCCATCGACAACACTACGCGCAACAGGATCGTTGCGCAACAGATCCATTGCGCGCTGGCTTGACACCAGTGGGTGCCGTAATCCGGTTTTGCCGGCGTTCTGATCCGGTTTCGCCGGCCCGGTTGCTTCAGGGGTCAAGTCCCTTGACCCCAGTGGTTGGCCTACCGCACTGGGGTGGCGGGATCAGAAGGTCACGATGGCGAAGGTGCCGGCGGCGGTCGCGATGAGGCGGTCGGTGTCGTCGGTGACCCGCGACTCGAGGTGCACGATCGCCTTGCCCTTCTTGATCACCGTCGTGTGCGCGCTGAGGGTGCCGCCGGCGGCTGGCCGGATGAAGTTCAGGCGGATGTCGACCGTGGCGCAGAACCGGCCGGCGTCGAGCAGGCTCATCGTCGCCGCACCCATGGCCGTGTCGACCATCGCGAACAGCACCGCGCCGTGGGCGACGCCGTTGGGGTTGAGGTGACGCTCGTCGAGGGCGATGCGGGCGATCGCCGTTCCGGGTTCGCCGTGTTCGATCTCGAGGCCGAGATGGCCCTTGAGGGGGAAATCGCCGTAGTCGGCGTCGTGGGCGTCCGATGGAGGGCCGGTTGCTGGCATGGCGCCAGTGTGGCCCCATCGGAGACCCGGTGGGGGACTCGCCATCGTCGCCGATGGTCGATGGTCGGGTAGGCGGGATTTGAACCCACGACCTCCTCGTCCCGAACGAGGCGCGCTACCAACCTGCGCCACTACCCGTGAAGCTCCCGAGGCTACCGGTTCGCGATGCGAACCGGCGACCCTCGACGAGCGGACTCTCAGCCGGCTGCGACGGTGTCCTCGGCCTCCGTGTCGGCCTCGGTTGCGGTGCCGTCCTCGGTGTCGACGGCGGCCCCAGCGGGGGGCTCATCGGCCAAGACCGCAGCGACGGCACGCCGGAGCCCGAACGAGGTGACCGGCTTGAGCAGTTCGGCATCGGCGCGGGCTTCCTTCGCGATCCAACGGTCGGCGTCGCGGTCGAGCAGCATCAGGATGCGCACCCGGGGCAGGCGGCCCGAATCGGACTCGTGGCGCAGATCGATGCTGGCGGCCACGCCACCCATGTTCCCGATCTGGAGGTCGAGGATGACCAGGTCGGGTTCGAGCGCGGCGACTGCCGGACGGACCTCGGTCCCCTTGCGGACCCGGCTGACGGTGGTCTCGTCGTCCACGAGCGCGGCGAAGATGTCCTCGGCGAGGTGGTCGGCGTCGGTGGCGAGCAGTACGTGCGGCACGGCCCGCGATGGTATCGCACCGCCACCGACGCCCACGAGGCGGCGCCCCGACGCCGCGGGCCGCCCCGAAGGGAGGCCGCCCGTACGGGTACACTCACCGCCGTTCGCCTGCCCCCGACCCGTGGTCGGCAGCCGACGAGCCCATGGAGGTCAACCTGTGCTCGAGATCGTGATCGAAGAAGGCGACGATTACACGTTGTGCCGACCGGTGGGCGAGCTCGATGCCTACACCGTCGGCCAGTTCCGAGAAGCCCTGGGTGGGCTCACCGAGGTCCCACGCCTGCTCATCGATCTGTCCGAGGTGCCGTTCATGGACTCGGCCGGTCTCGGTGCCCTCATCGGCGGCATCCGCCGCGCCCGCGAAGCCGACGGCGACGTCGTCGTGGCCTCCAGCCGGGCCACCCTCACGCGGCTGCTGCACACCACCGGCTTCGACCGGATCGTGCCGGTCACCGACTCCGTCGACGCCGCCGTCTCGGCGTTCGGCTCCCACCAGGCCGACTGACCGACCCGCGCCGCCGGCTGCTCCGGCTGCTCCACCCGTCTGCCGGCACCGAGGGGCGCTCAGCCCGACGCGAGCAACAGATCGCCGATCTCGGCGATGCCGTCGAGATCGTGGACGTCGTGGTCCAGCTGCGGAACCCGGGCCACCGCCGCGTCGGGGCAGCGCTCGAGCAGCGGCGCGAGTTCGGCCTCCTCCTCGTCGGCCAGCGCCGCGAGCGCGGCCAGGACCTCGAGTTCGGGGCGGCCGGGGTCATGGGGCACGTCGGCCAGGTGCAGGTCGCCGAAGCGGGGCTGCAGCCGGTTGACCACCACGGCACGGACCGGCAGCTCGGCCTCGCCGAGCCGATCGGCGAAGTAGCGCGACTCGTCCACCGCCTCGGCCATCGCCGAGGTGATCACCACGAACGCCGTGCCCCGATGGGCGAACAGCGCGTCGACTGCCGCGGCGCGTTCGCGGAAGCCGTCCTCCATGCCCGAGAAGGCCTCGATGAACGCAAACGTGTCGTCGACGACCTCGGGGCTGATCACCCGTGCGACCCGACGTAGTGCCACCAGCACGGGGGCGGTCAGCTTGCGGGTGATCCGCCGGCCCGGCGCGGCCAGGCGGAACAGGCGCCCGTCGAGGAATCGGGCCATCCGGTCGGGTGCGTCGAGGAAGTCGAGCGCGTTGCGCGACGGCGGCGTGTCGACCACCACGAGGTCGAAGCGGTCGTCGCGCTCGAGCTCGTGCAGCCGCTCGATGGCCATGAACTCCTGGGTGCCCGACAGCCCGCCCGACAGGTTGCGGTAGTAGCGGTTGGTCAGGATGCGCTCGGCCTGGGCATCGTCCGCGGCGTGGGTTTCGATGAGTCGATCGAACATCGCCTTGGTGTCGAGCATCGTGACCCACAGGCTGCCGGTGCCTTCGAGCTCGACCGGCACCGGGGTGTCGCCGATGCCGTCGAGGCCGAGGGCGTCGGCCAGCCGACGGGCCGGATCGATGGTGACCACCACCACCCGTCGGCCCCGGCGGGCCGCGGCCAGCGCCAGCGCGGCAGCGGTCGTCGTCTTGCCGACGCCTCCGGTGCCGCAGCACAACAGCACGGCCGATTCGTCGAGGACCGTGCCCAGCGACGGCGCGCTCGGCTCTGCTTCGGCCGTCACGATTCGTCTCCGTAGCGGAGGACGTCGATGCCGGCGAGGAGTTCGCCGGCCAGGATCCCGATGTCGTCGCGGTCGAGACGCGTGGTGAACCGGCGCGGCAACATCAGCCGTTCCAGGGGTAGATCGTCCAGCAGGCGGGCGAGCTGCTCGGCCTCGGCCTCGCGGCGGGTGTCCCACCACCGGGTTGCCGCAGCCGCAGCAGCGGGGATCCCGGCCGGCAACCGGCTGCCGACCGCCGGGCGGCGGTCGACGGCGACCGGCGTCAGCGCATCGGGTGCCGGATGGACCGCGTTGACGACGCAGGGGCCCAGGCGGATGCCGACCTCGTCCTCGAGCGCATAGGCGGTCTCGATCAGTTCGTTGACGGGAGTCTCCTCGGCGAGGGTGACCAGGAGGACCTGGGCGCGGTCGGGGTCGGTGAGCATGGCGACGACCTCGTCGGCCTGGCGGCGGATGGGGCCGGTCTCGACACCGGCCTGCAGACCGTGGGCGGCGCGCAGGAACGAGATCGCATGACCCGACGCCGGGGCGTCGACGATGATGAGCTCCGCCGGGTGCGTCTGGGCGAGCTGTTTGATCTTGCCCATCACGATCAGGTCCTTCAGGCCCGGCGTCGAGGTCGCCAGCGTGTCGAGGACGTGCATGCGGGTGAGGGTCTTGCCGAAGGCGGTCAGCCCGTGGTCGGCGAAGTAGTCCAGCAGCGCGGCGTCGGGCCGGATCGTGCGGGCCGACAGGGCGGCCCGCCCGGTGGCAGGGTCGGCGGGGGCGACGACGGTGTCGTCGGTGCCGAGCTCGTGGCGGCCGAACAGCCTGGCCAGGCCGTGCTTTCCCTCGATCTCGACCAATAGAGTGGCGACACCCGACCTGGCAGCCGCCGCCCCCAACGAAGCGGCCACTGTGGTTTTGCCCACCCCGCCTTTCCCGGCGACGATGAGCAGGCGTGATGCAGTGAAGAACTGACGGGCGTCCATGTGCTCTCAGCGAGCCGAATCGGCCGGCCGAGCTGCGATGACCACGCCCGGTACCGCCACGGCGAGGCCGCCATCGAGTCCCCGGAGAAGATGCATCAGTGCAGAGGATAGTGACAGAGCCCGGCGGTCCCCGAGCCGGTCGGGCCCCGATGCGCCTGGCCCGGGTGGTGATCGCAGTCGTGTTGATCGTCCTCGCGCTGCCGGCGACGGCAGTGGGCGCGCAGGACGAGGTTCCGGCGAACGAGGCCGGTTTCGTCGAGATCCTCGAGGTATCGGGGTTGATCGATGACGTGGTGGCCGCGGCCATCGAGGACGCCGTCATCAGCGCCGAGGCCGACGGACTCCGGGCGCTGGTGCTGCAGGTCAACAGCCGTCAGGCCGTGGTGTCCGACGAACGCCTCACCGAGCTCGCCGACCTCATCTCCGGCTCCACCGTTCCGGTTGTGGCCTGGGTGGGGCCATCGGGCTCGCAGGCATCCGGCAAGGTGGCCGAGCTGCTCGGCGTCGCCGACCGGGTGGCCGTCGCACCGGGAGCGACCCTCGGCCCAATGGGCGACCAGACCCTCGATCCCGACCGCTACGGCGTGCTCTACGGCGACGCCAACGCCCTGGTGTCCGAGACGGCGCTGTCGTGGGATCAGGCCATCGAAGCCGGCATCGTGCCATGCGACTTCGCACCCACCGACGAGTTGGGGCGGCCGGTCGACGCGGAAGCGCAGCGGATCCGGTGTGCCGCACCGACGGTCGGTGATTTCCTGGTCAGCCTGCCCCAGTTCGAGTCGCGTCTGGTGATCGTCCAGGACGACGGCGATCCGGTCGCGTTCGACCCCGACACCTTCGATCCCGCCGTCGACGGCGCCGACCTCAGCGCCGATGCCGAGCTGCGGCGCGAGCCCCTCACCCAGGTGCGGTTCCGGGGCCTGTCGCTGCTCGACCAGCTGATGCACACCGTCGCCAGCCCGCCGGTGGCGTACCTGATGCTGGTCATCGGCCTGTTGTTGATCGTGTTCGAGTTCTATTCGATCGGCATCGGCATCGCCGGCCTCATCGGAGCGGTGTTCGTCGCCTTCGGCGGCTACGGGCTCGAAGCGCTCCCGGTGCGATGGTGGGCCGTCGCCTTGTTGGTGTTGTCCATGCCTGCGTTCATGGTCGACGTCCAACAGGCGATACCACGGGTGTGGACCGGCATCGGCCTGGTGCTGTTCACCATCGGTACCCTGTTCCTGTACCCCGAGAGCGACGTGTCGATGTCGTGGATCCCGATCGTGGTCTCGCTCGCCGGTACCGCGCTGGTGGCGTTCCGGGGCATGCCGATCATGGTGCGCGGCCGGTTCTCGACCAGCGTCGTGCCCCGTGACTTCCTGGTCGACGAGACCGGCACCGTCACCGAGCCCGCCGAGTCCGGCGCTGTCGTCGTCGACGTGCGCGGCGCCCGCTGGCCGGCGACGGTGGCGGCCGCTGCGACGACACCGGCGGCGGGAACCGCGGTGCGCGTCGTCGGGACCGACGAACTGACCGTCGAGGTCGAACCGGTCGACTGATCCGGGCCGCCGATCCGGGCCGCCGATCCGGTCGATCGGCGCCTCGAAAACGGCCGAAACCGTGCCGTCGCGCCGTGCGCGCGCACGTCGCCGCGCTCGCGTGTCGAACGAATCCGAACGAATCGGGCCATCAGTCTCATTCCCCCCTTGTCAGGGTCTACTTCCCATGTGTAAGTTCGCAGGCGAAAGGGGGATTCTCTTGAGCGCACTGCTAGCTGACCAGGCATGGCAGATCAGGGCTGCGTGCCGTGGGCCGCAATCCGTAGTCTTCTTCCCCCCGCCCCACTTCGAGCGCAAGGACGAAAAGCTCGAACGTGAGCAGCGGGCGAAGGCGATCTGTACCACCTGTGGTGTCCGGGACGACTGTCTCGACTACGCCCTCGAGATCCGTGAGCAACACGGGGTCTGGGGTGGATTGAACGAGTCCGAGCGCAAGGCCGTCCTGGCCTCGCGGGAGGCGCCGGTCTCGCTGGCTCGCTGACGAGCCCCCGGGGAGTGGGCCCCGATCTTCTTCAACTCCGGTACCGCCAGGCGATGTGCGCCTGGCGTGCCGCGACCTGCGCCGCGCGCTCGTCGGGTGTGATCGTCACCGAGAGTTCGCCCAGCACGTCGTCGAGTTCGTCCAGGCGCACCTTCTGCAGGTTGGCGGTCGATGCCGTGGGTGTGGTGCGCGGCCGGATCCAGCGATAGGTGATCATCCCCTCCGGGCGGCCCTCGGTGTCGAGCCAGTTCCGCCGGCCGGGATCGCGCGCGCCGATGACCACGCGCAGGCGTCCGTCGGCGTCGAGGCCGGCCTGGGTGTGGTTGGCGCTGGTGACGTGGTTGGCGAAGTCCGGCGTCTCGAACCAGCCCAGGGTGTAGAGCTGCAGGTCCCAGAAGGCGGCGTCGGGGGCGTCGCTGTCGAACAGCAGCACCTCGTCGTCGGCAAGTGACCAGAACCCGAACGAGTACGCGATGGCGCGGCTGCCGCCGGCGGTGCCGCCGGGCGGGCCCAACACGTTGATGCCTATCGACGCTCGGCGCTCCTCCACCCACCGGTTCCAGTAGCGGATCGAGTGCTCGATGGTGGTGGCGGCGTCGTCGAGCTGATCGGCGATCGCCGCTGCAGTCAACACGGTGCCGCCGCTGCCGCAGGTGTCGAGGCGCTCGATGGTGATGGTGGCCGGCTCGGCGGGCCGCCAGTCGAAGTAGTACTCGCGAATGTTGACCATGGTGGCGTCGGGGTGGAGTTCGATCCAGCGGTCGGGCTGCGCCGGTCCGCCGAGCACGATCTCGAACTCGTCGCCCTCGGCGATGCCGAGCTCGCTCGCGGTGACCTCGGTGAGGATGCCGTAGCGGTCTTGGTGCATGTCGCCGTTCTTCACGGTGAGCACGAAGTCCTCGCAGGCATGCATCTTCCCAGCGATGCGGTACGTGCCGGCGGGGTCGAGCCGGGCGCGCCGGGTGGTCTGGTCGACGTTGGGGCCTCCCCAGCGGACCACCAGGTCGTTCTGGCGGAAGAACGCCGGATGGGTGTCGTCGGCGTGGCCGACCGCCCACGACAGCCAACCCACCGCCTGGGTGGCGAGGTGACGGACCCCTTCGGCGCGGGCCCGCGGCGACCCGGGGTAGTCGTCGGAGAGGATCTCGTCGCCCAGGGCTGCGAGACGATCGCAGAACCGGTGCCAGGCGTCGACGGCTGGATCGGGCGTGCGGCCGTCGGTGGACGTGGGGCCGGTGGGCGCCGGGTCGCCGGTGGTCGGTTCGTCGGGCGCCGGGTCGCCGGTGGTCGGTTCGTCGGTCATGGGGTCACCTCGGAGGGCACGCCGAAGCGGTCCTGGTAGCGGGCGAAGCGGGCCCGTTCGATGGCGTGATCGAGGCCGATGCGGCTCCAGTCGTGGTCGTGACCGCCGAGGCGGCCCCGGGGACGTTCGCCGAGGTGATCGACCAGCGCGGCGCGGTCGGCGTCGTCGAAGGCCAGACCGAAGCGCTGGTGGATAGCGGTCACCGCAGCGACGGGGTCGTCGTTGAACGCTGCGAAGTGCTGGTGGGCGAGACGCTCGGGATCGAGCATGCCGCCGTCGAGCCAGGCCATGAGCCGGTCGTACTGGGCGGCGAACTTGGCGCTCTGCGCTGCCGCCAGGCGTACCGCGTCGACGTGGTCGGCGTGGCTGTGGTGCAGCGTGGCCAGCAGGCTCGTGACGGAGCTGACCATGTCGAGCGGGTCGCGGTGACAGATCACCACCGACGCGTCGGGGTAGGTGTCCAACAACGTCGGCAACGCCGTCAGATGGCCGGGCGCCTTCAGCACCCAGCGCTGCGTCGGTCGGCGCAGCTGCAGGATGGCGAGGATGCGGCGGTGCCAGTCGTAGGCGCTGGTGAAGTCGGTGTCGGTCAGCCAGTCCTCGTAGGTGGGGACCCAGTAGTGGCCACCGAAGATGTCGGCCCGGAAGTCGTGGGCCATTGCGTGCGGGCACTCGCGGGGCAACAGCCCGCCCTGTTCGTGGATGCCGTCGAACCCCGGCGACAGCGCGGCGGTGAGGCGAACGTCGAGGTCGGCGGCGGCGATGCGTGGGTCGTCGGGATCGCCCGTCGGAGGCGGTGTGGGTCGCCAGAACTCATACGCCAGCGGGGCCCGGGCCCCGGCGGTGAGCGACAGGAGTTGGTGGGTGATCGACGTGCCCGCTCGGGGACTGCCGGTCACCACCAGCGGCGCGACGACGACCTGGTCGGCCAGGTCGGGGTGGCGCCGTTCGAGCTCGACGATGCGGAGGCGGTTCTCGAGCAGGCGCAGGATCTGCCCACGGGCCCGCCAGCGCCCCAGTAGGTGGAGGTCGGCCTCGTCCTCGAGCGCCGTGCACAGCACCCCGAGGCCCTCGAGGTGGCTGTCGCCGCCGAAGTCGTCGAGGTCGGTGATCGAGGCCGCCTCGGCCTGGAGCTGATCGGGCTCGAACCGGCGGCGGGCGGGTTCGTAGATGGGGCCGCCCTCGCCCGCGAGGACGTGGCGGACCCACGCCGGGCGTTCGCCCGGCGTCCAGCCGCCGGTGGGGCGCTCTGTCACCGAGGCCCTGTCACTCGACGAGCGACAGCGCGACGCGGAACATCGCGTCGAAGGAGTTCTCGCGGTCGGCCGAGCTCATCATCTGGCCGCGGGCGATGTCGTCGCTGACCGCCAGCAGCCCGAGCGCCCGGACGCCTTCGGCGGCGGCGATGGCGTACAGCCCGGCGACCTCCATCTCGACGGCCAGCACCCCGTGCTTGGCCAGGATGGCGAAGGTGTCGTCGCCGTCGGGGCCGTAGAAGAGGTCAGACGTCCACACCGGCCCGGCGGCGACGGGGATGTCGTTGGCCTCGGCGAACTCGACGGCGCGCCGCAGCAGGCCGAAGTCGGCGGTGGGCGGCAGGTCGAGGCCGCCGTTGATGGTCTTCACGGCCGCGGAGTCCGTGCCGGCGGAGGTGGCGACCAGGGTGTCGCCGAGGGTGAGGTTCTCGGAGATGCCGCCGCAGGAACCGACCCGGATGAGGGTGCTGACCCCGTAGAAGCGGATGAGCTCGGTGTAGTAGATGGCGACCGACGGGACGCCCATCCCGACGGCCTGCACCGAGACGGGTGTGCCCTGGTAGGTGCCGGTGAACCCGTCGGCGCCGCGCACGGCGTTGACCTGGCGGACGTCGTCGAGGTAGGTGTCGGCGATGTGGCGGGCCCGCTTGGGGTCGCCGGGGAGCAGCACCGTGGGTGCGTAGTCGCCTCGGGTTCCCTCGAGGTGGGGGGTGGGCCCATCGGGTCCGAGCACGTGATCGACCTCCGTCGTCGCAGGGTGGGTGGTGGTTGGTTGGCGGGGCAGATGCTTGCACATGGGTACCGCTGCGTGCCGGAGCCGTGCCAAGGTGTGGCCCGTGACCGACGACATCTCCGCTCCCCCCGAACAGGGTGTGTTCGCCAACCGGACCCTGAATCTTCGCACCGTGCGGGCCATCGGCTACGACATGGACTACACGCTGTTGCACTACGACCTCGACGGCTGGGAGCGCTCGGCGTTCGAACACGCCCGCCAGCGCCTCTCCGACGTGCACGGCTGGCCGGTCGAGGATCTCACCTTCGACCCCGACGCGTTCAGCATCGGGCTCATCTTCGACCTCGAGCTCGGCAACCTCGTCAAGGCCACCCGCTTCGGCTACGTCGTGCGGGCCCAGCACGGCAACCACGTGCTGGCCTTCGGTGAGCAGCGCCGGGTCTACGCCGAGACCGTCGTCGACCTCGGCGAAGAGCGCTTCGAGTTCATGAACACCATGTTCGAGCTGTCCCGCGCCTGCCTGTGGACCCAACTGGTGGCGTTGCACGACGAGTCCCGTCTCGACGGCATCCGCAGCTACCAGGACCTCTACCGGGCCATCGACGACGCCCTCAACGAGAGCCACATCGCCGGTGCGCTGAAGGCCGAGATCATCGCCGATCCCGACCGGTTCCTCGATCCCGACCCGGCCATCGTGGCCACGTTGCAGGACCAGCGCGCCGCCGGCAAGCAGCTGCTGCTGATCACCAACTCCGACTGGGCCTACACGCGCCACATGATGGCCTACGCCTTCGACCCGCACTGCCCGCCGGGCACCACCTGGCGGGACCTGTTCGACATCGTCATCGTGTCGGCGGCCAAGCCCCGGTTCTTCGTCGAGAACGACCCGATCTACCGGGTGGTCGACGAGGAGCAGTCGCTGATGCTGCCCCATCGGGGGCCGCTCGAGGCGGGCTCGGTGTACTTCGGCGGCAATGCCCGCCTCGTCGAGGCCAGCCTGGGTCTGGCCAGCGCCCAGTTCCTGTATGTCGGCGACCACCTCTTCGGCGACGTGCACGTCAGCAAGGACATCCTGCGGTGGCGGACGGCGCTCATCGCCCGAGAGCTCGAACACGAGATCCGCGACGCCATCGCGTTCGCCGGCGACCAGCAGCGGCTGTTCGAGATGATGGAGCACAAGCAGAGCCTCGAACGCCGCCAGGCCCGTCTGCGGCTGCGCCGCCAGCACGACCGCCGCGACGCGGACGCCGCCCAGCAGCTCGAGGCGGTCACCGCAGAGTTGGCCGACCTCGACGCCGAGATCGCCCCGCTCGCCCAGGCCGCGGGCCGGCTGGGCAACTCGCCGTGGGGGCCGGTGATGCGTGCCGGCAACGACAAGAGCCTCTTCGCCCGCCAGGTGGAGCGCTACGCCGACGTGTACACGTCGCGGGTGGCCAACCTGCGCTTCGAGACCCCGTTCGCCTACCTGCGCGCGGCCCGGGGATCGCTGCCCCACGACCGGGTGGCGCTCGGCCCCACCGCCACCCGCCCCGACGCCTCCGACGACGAGTAACACATGGGGTCAGACCCCGCTTTCCCGCTTTCTCCGATCGTCGTTGCCCTTGGGCTCGTCGTTGTCGAGAAAGCGGGAAAGCGGGACCTGACCCCTACACCTGCGGTAGGCGGCGGCCGGCGATGCGGACGTCGTCGCGGCGGCGGGTGACGCCGGTGCCGTCGAGGCGGGCCAGCAGCGGCAATGTGTACTTGCGTGATGTGCCCCAGGCTTCGCGGATCTCGGCGACGGTGACGCCGTCGGGCTGCTCGGCCAGCATGCGGGCCACGATGTCGGCCGCCTCGTCGATGGCGGAAGGGGCGAAGAACAGGCCACCCTCCTCGATGACCAGGCCCCGACGCACCATCTCGCGCAGGTCGGCGCGGTCGACGTCGTCGGGTGGCGGCGGCGCGAACGGCTCGGCCTCGAGCGCCGCGAGGAACGGGTGGTCGGGCAGGTGATCGACGGCACCGGCGGCGCGCACGTGCGTGCCGTCGATGTCGATGTCGTCGAGGGTGTCGAGCACGGCACGTTGGCGGGCATCGAGGCGGGCCAGCTCGAGACCCAGCGGCCCGGACTCGTCGATGGCGGTCCGCAACGACGTCACGGCTGCGTCGCGGACGGCCGGGTCGACGACCCAGTCGCCCAGGTCGGGACTGCGGCGCACCCCGGTCATGCGTTCGAGGTGATCGACCGGCACCCAGCCGCGCTCGCGCACGAGGGTCTCGATGGTGCCGTCGGGCGCGGCCTTCGAGGCGGGGCGCACGGGGTCGACGTCGAGGATGCGGCCGCCGCCGATGGTCTCGCCCCGGCCGCTCTCGCGCAGCACGAAGCGGTCGCCGACCATGAGCGGCAACGGGCGGGCGAGATGCAGACGGGCACGACCGGCATCGCCGGGCAGCAGCGCGTCGGGCCCGAGGATGCGCATCCGCACGGGGTGCTCGCCCGATCCGATGTAGACGAGGTGGGCGCCCCGGCGTGAGACCTCGTGGTCGAGCCGGTCGAGCACGTCGAGCTCGACGTCGATGCGCTGGGTCAGGTGCCACTGGCCGGCCCGGACCAGGACGTCGCCGCGGGTGAGGCGATCGTGGTCGATGCCGCCCAGATTGACGGCCAGACGGGTGCCGGGCGCCGCCCGGGTGAGCGAACGGTGATGCGACTGCAGGGCCCGGACGCGGACGGTCACCCCGGGTTGCAGGGCGACGAGGTCGTCGTCGACGGCGATGCCACCACCCGTGAGGGTGCCGGTGACCACCGTGCCTGACCCCTTCGCGGCGAATACCCGGTCGATCCACAGCCGCGGCCGGTCGTCGTCGGCCGCCATCGGCGTCGAGGCCAGCACCTCGTCGAGGGTGGCCCGGAGCTCATCGATCCCGACGCCGGTCAGGGCGTCGACGGCGACGATGGGGGCGCCGTCGAGGAAGGTGCCCTCGACGTGTTCGGCGACGTCGAGGTGTGCGAGCTCCCGCAGGTCGTCGTCGACGATGCCGACCTTGGTGAGCGCCACCAGCCCGTGGCGGACGCCGAGCAGTTCGAGGATGCGCAGGTGCTCCTCGGACTGGGGTTTCCAGCCCTCGGTGGCGGCGACGACGAAGACGCAGGCGTCGACGGTGCCGACCCCGGCGAGCATGTTGCGGATGAAGCGTTCGTGGCCGGGCACGTCGACGAACGACACCGACGCCCCCGACGGCAGGGTGGCCGCGGCGAAACCGAGGTCGATGGTGAGGCCCCGCTCCTTCTCCTCGGCCCAACGGTCGGGGTCGGTGCCGGTCATGGCCTCGACCAGCGTGGACTTGCCGTGGTCGACGTGGCCGGCGGTGGACACGACGTGGCTGGTCCGGCTGTCTGCGTCGCCCGCCATCACGTGTCGAGCGCGCCGAGCGCGTCGGCGAGGGTGGCGTCGTCGGCGGGGTGGACCGTGCGCAGGTCGACGAAGGTGTCGCCCTCGGCCACCCGGGCGATGATCGGCTTGGCGCCGTCGGGCCGGTTGCGCAGCGCCGCGCCGTGGTCGCCGCGTAGGCGGACCCCGGCCGATGCCACCGTGACCGTCGGCAGCGTGCCGCCGCCGGGGACCCCGTCGAGATCGACCACCTCGCCGGCGCCGAGCGCTCCGGCACGGCGGCGGAGCTCGTCGATGGGTGTCGCCACCATGCGCCACAACGGGATGGCGTCGCCGTCGCGGCGCAGATAGGTCATCGCCAGATCGTGCAGCGACGCCAGCACCAGGCCGCCGGGGCGCAGCGCTCGGGCCAGGGGATGGCGGGCGCAGGCGGCGACGAGATCGGCCCGGCCGGCGATGATGCCGGCCTGGGGGCCGCCGAGGAGCTTGTCGCCGGAGAACATCACCAGATCGGCGCCGGCGGCGAGGGTCTGTTTGGCGGCCGGCTCGTCGGCCAACCAGGCGGGCGGGCCGTCGGCCAGCCACGGACAGGCCGCATCGAGTAGCCCCGAACCGATGTCGGCCAGGACCGGCACCCCGAGGCCGGCGAGGTCCGCGACGTCGGTGTCCTCGGTGAAGCCGACGATCTTGTAGTTGGACTGGTGCACCTTGAGCACGAGCGCGATGTCGGGGTCGGCGTCGACTGCGGCGGCGTAGTCGCCGCGGCGGGTGCGGTTGGTGGTGCCGACCTCGACCAGCCGGGCCCCGGACTGGGTCATGACGTCGGGCACGCGGAAGCTGCCGCCGATCTCGACGAGCTCGCCGCGCGACACTGCGACGCTCTTGCCCGCCGCCAGAGCGCCCAACGCGAGCAGCACCGCTGCGGCGCAGTTGTTGACGACCATCGCCGCCTCGGCATCGCACAGTCGGGCGAAGAGCTTGCCCACATGGGTCTGGCGTGACCCGCGCTCACCGGTGGCGAGGTCGAGCTCGAGGTTGGTGTAGCGCTCGTCGACGGTGGTGGCCCAGGGGGCCCGTCCCATGTTGGTGTGGAGCAGCACGCCCGTGGCGTTGACGACCGGCTGGAGCATGGTGCGCGCGAGGTCGGCGGCCATCGACTCGGCGCGGGTGTGGTCGCCCGCGGCGATGGCGGCACGCGCGATGTCGACCAACAGCGGGTGCGGCAGCCCGGTGTGGGTCAGCGACCGCGCGAGACGGTCGACCGACGGCGGACGGTCCTGGGTTCGAGACGTTGCCACAGGCCGTGCATGGTACGCCGCAGCGGCCGTCGCCGTCCCCCGGGCGCAGGTCTCCACGGGCCGCGGCAGCCCGCCGGGCTGGGTCCCGTCGACTCCGCTGACCTGGGCGAACATCCATGGTCCCGTGCCCCGACGAAGGCAGAAGCGACCGCGGCCCGTAGGCTGGAAGGGATGTTTCCGCTGATCCTGGTGCTCTTCTTGGTGGTACCGATCGTCGAGCTGTACGTGATCGTGCAGGTCGCCGGGGGTATCGGCGTGCTCGAGACGCTGGGTCTGCTCATCGTCGTCAGCATCGTCGGCGCCTGGCTCGTCAAGGCCCAGGGCATCGGACTGGTCCGCCGGGTGCAGGCCAAGCTGGCGTCGGGCGAGATGCCCGGCAAGGAGCTCGTCGACGGCGCGCTCATCGTGTTCGCCGGCGCGCTGATGCTGACGCCGGGCTTCGTCACCGACACCGTCGGGCTGCTGCTGCTGCTCCCCCCGACGCGGGCGATCGTCCGGACGTTCCTGATGAAGCGCTTCACGGTCATGGCCGACGCCAAGGTCGCCAGTTTCGGTTTCGGTCCCGGCACCACATCCGGGCGCGGTCCGACCGTGTTCGGTTTCGGGTCGTCGCAGGTGTTCGACGTCGACGGCCACGAGAGCGACACCGACCCCCGAACCCGCCGACCGGGGCCCGACACGCCACCGAATCGCGAAATCGTCGATCTCAGTCGCGATGACGACCCATCCGACGAACCCCCACCGCTCGGCCGCTGACGCGGCATCTCACCCCCGAACCCAAGAGGACCAATGGAGCCCCAGGAAGATCCCGGACCAGAACTGATCGTCCCCGGTGTGGCGCGTGCGCTGAGCCCGCTCGTGCGCCGCATTCTCGCGCTCAATCCCGGGCCCCGGACCGGGATCGGCACCAACACCTATCTCATCGGCATCGACGAGATCGTCGTCGTCGACCCCGGGCCCGAAGACGCCAGCCATCTCGACTCCGTTGCCGGCTGTGGTGGCGACCGCATCAAGTGGATCACCTGGACCCAGACCGGCGACGACTACGTCGGCGGCCTCGAGGCCATGGCCGAACGGACCGGGGCCGAGATCTTCGATCCCGCCGACGGCGAGGTCCTGTTGGGCACCGAGTTCCGCATCCAGGCCCACAACATCGCAGCCACCGGTCCCGGTCATCGGGCCTACATGCTCGAAGAGGAACGGATGCTGCTGTGCGGTGGGCTCATCGCCGACGATCGCCTCGCTCCGCTCGTGCCGGGCCAGGCCGACATGGCGGCGCTGCGGGCCGCACTCGAGAAGGCATCGAAGATGCGGCTGCGGCGCATGGCGCCGGTGCACGGCTACATCGTCGAAGCGCCGAAGAAAGCCATCCCCGCCGAGCTCGAAGCCCGAGACGCCATGGACGAGTCCATCCTCGCTGCGCTCGCGGGCGGTGCCGGCACCCCCGACGAGCTGGTCACGGCGATCCACGGCGACGTCGAGGACGCCGAGATGGTGCCGGTGCTGCGCGACAGCATCGAGGCGCACCTGCATGGTCTGCTCGCCGCGGATCGGGTGAAGGAATCCGGCGGCACCTGGGCCCCGGCCTGAGCGGTCCCGGGCAGAGAGCCAGCCGGGCGCTTCGCCCGCTGCGGCCTCATCCATCACCGCAGAACGAACGACGCGAACCGGCGCCGGGGCCACCTGAGTGATCAGGGGCGCCGGCGCCGGTGCGTGGTTCCGCCGAATGGTGGGGCCGCGGGCGTGTGGTGGTCGTGTGCGAGGCCAGACGGTGGGTGCGTCTGCGCGTTACAGGCCGTGTCCGTGCCGCCTGGCACACGTGCGTGGCGACGGTTTGCCGGGGCCTGCGCCATCGAGCGCCCCTGACCGTCGGCGATGTGATGCGACAATCGCGTCGACCTGACCGGCGCAGGCGTTCGACGCGCCGGCCGACGCCGGGTAGACATCCCTCGGAGGCACCGCCCATGCGACGCCCCGGGAGGATGCCGTGCTCTACACCGACACCACGATCCTGACCCTCGACGACGAGCGGCGGATCATCACCGACGGCGCCCTGCTGGTCTCCGGCGACACCATCGTCGCCGTGGGCAAGACCACCGACCTGCGGGTGGCGCACCCCGACGAGCCCACAACGAGTCTCGGCGGCATCACCTTGCCCGGCCTGATCGACACCCACGTCCACACCGCGCAGTGCATGCTCCGTGGCGTCAGCGAGGCGGCGCCGGCGCCGGACTTCCGGTCGTGGCTGTTCGGGCGAATCTTCGCGCTGCAGGGCGCGTACACCGTCGAGGACGCTGCGGCGAGCGCGTCGTTGTGCGTGCTCGACATGCTCCGGTCGGGCACCACCGGGTTCGTCGAGTGCCTGCTGGCCGACCACTACGACCTCGACTCCATCGCCCAGGTGTGCGCCGACGCCGGTATCCGTGCGGCGCTGGGCGCCCTGGTGATGGACGTCGATC
>JBKAGO010000003.1:0-70423 GCA_046290435.1 Acidimicrobiales bacterium | reverse complement strand
CAACAGGGCGACGGCACAGTCAAGTCGAGAGTCACACAACACGCCGGCACCAACCTGCCAGCCCCCGCAACCGGGTACAGCGATACTCACAGTCAAGTCCTACTTTCAACCAACTCGTCACGCGACGGCCTCCAGGCTCGACGACCTGGAGTTGGTTGAAAGTAGGACTTGACCCCGGGGTTGGCTGACCCCCGGGGTTGGCTGACCCCCGGGGTTGGCTGACCCCCGGGGTTGGTTCGACCTCGGAGCCGTTGCCCGCGGGCTGGAGGCATGGTGCCGTCGGGTTCCCTTTCGGTCGCGCAGCGCGACTCGATCCCCGGATGCTCCCCCGAAGATGTCCGGGCTGGGTCGCGTCGTAATCGCCCGGACGATGCCCTGCCAGCCGATAGGTTGACGGCCATGTCGGTGACACCTGTACGCGTCGGTCTGTTGGGTTGCGGCAATGTGGGAGCTGCGCTCGTCACCCTGCTCGCCGAGCAACGTGACGAGATCGCCGCCCGCAGCGGCGTCGACCTCACCATCGGGCGTATCGCCGTCCACAGCACCACCCGCGATCGGGGCATCGACGTCGACCCGTCGGTGTACACCACCGACGCCGCGGCCGTCGTCGCCGATCCCGACGTCGACATCGTCGTCGAGGTCATCGGCGGCATCGAGCCCGCCCGCAGCCTGGTGCTCGCTTCCCTCGCCGCGGGCAAGCCCGTCATCACCGCCAACAAGGAGCTGCTGGCCAACCACGGCGCCGAGCTCTACGACGCTGCTGCCGCCGCCGGGGTCGACCTGTTGTTCGAGGCCGCCGTCGCCGGCGCCATCCCGTTGGTGCGCCCGCTGCGCGAGTCGTTGATCGGCGAGCCCATCTCCCGGGTGATGGGCATCGTCAACGGCACCACCAACTACATCCTCAGCCAGATGGCCGAACACGGCGTGTCCTACGAGGCGGCGCTCAGCGAGGCCCAGAGCCTCGGCTACGCGGAGCGCGACCCCACCGCCGATGTCGAGGGCTACGACGCCGGCGCCAAGGCCGCCATCATCGCCACCATCGCGTTCGGTACCCGCGTCGTCGCCGGCGACGTCTATCACGAGGGCATCTCGGCCGTCACCGGTGCCGACATCGCGTTCGCGCAACGCCTCGGCTACGCCATCAAGCTGCTCGCCATCGCCGAGCACCTCGGCGACCAGGACGGCATGCCCCTGGTCGCCGTGCGCGTGCACCCGGCCATGATCCCCGTCGCGCACCCGCTGGCATCGGTGCGCGACAGCTTCAACGCCGTGTTCATCGAGGGCGGCGCCGCAGGCGAGCTGATGTTCTACGGCAGGGGAGCGGGCGGGCGTCCCACCGCCAGCGCGGTGCTGGGCGACCTCATCGATGCCGCCACCAACTCCCTCACCGGCGCCACCGACCGCATCGGTGCGCTGGTACCGGCCCGCATCCAGCCGATCGACGAGATCGAATCCGCGTACTACCTCAACGTCGAGGTCACCGACGAGCCCGGCGTGCTCGCCACCGTCGCCGGCATCTTCGGTCGCCACAAGGTGTCGATCCGGTCGATGGAGCAGGAGGGCCTCGGCGCCGACGCCCGCATCGTGTTCATCACCCACGCCGCCCGCGAGCGTGACATGCAGGCCACCCTGGCCGAGCTCCGGTCGCTCGACAGCGTCCACCGCATCGGCTCGATGCTGCGCGGGGCCTGACGTGCGAGCGCAGCAGCAGCACGTCGTGCCGGAGCGGCGTTGATGGGTGTGGGCGCCGACCGGCTCTGCCGGCGAGCGCAGCAGGGCAGGCGGCGGCGCGTCGCCGGAGCGCGGCGTTGATGGTGTGGGGGGCGCCCGGAGGGCTGCTGCGGGGCAGCGAGCACGGCGGCGGCTGCTGCCGGCGAGCCCGGCGTTGATGGGTGTGGGGCGCAGCCCCACCGGGGGCTCTGCGTGCGAGCGCAGCGAGCACGGCAGGGCGGCGGCGCGAGCGCCGGCGAGCCCGGCGTTGTTGGGTGTGGGGCGCAGCCCCACGGGGAGAGCTGAGATGCGCTATGTCTCGACGCGCGGCAACGCGCCCGTGCTCGACTTCGGCGACGTGTTGCTCGCCGGTCTCGCCGACGACGGCGGCCTCTACGTGCCGGAGACCTGGCCGTCGTTCTCGCTCGCCGATTTCGTCGCCACCCACGGGGCCGACGCCGACTACGCCACCCTGGCCACCGAGGTCATGTGGCCCTTCGTCGAGGGCAGCATCGGCCGTGACGAGTTCGAGACCATCGTCGCCGACGCCTACGCCACGTTCGATCATCCCGAGGTCGCGCCCCTGGTCGACCTCGGCGAGCGGGGCCATCTGCTGGAGCTGTTCCACGGGCCCACGCTGGCGTTCAAGGACGTCGCCCTGCAGTTGGTGGGGCGTCTGTTCGATCACGAGCTGGCCCGCCAGGGCCGGCGCATCACCATCGTCGCCGCCACCTCCGGCGACACCGGCTCGGCCGCCATCGAGGCGTGCCGGGACCGCGAGGCGCTCGACATCGTCGTGTTGCACCCCCACGAGCGCACGTCGCCGCTGCAGCGCCGTCAGATGACCACCGTGGTGGCGCCCAACGTCCACAACGTCGCCATCGAGGGTTCCTTCGACGACTGTCAGGACCTCGTCAAGGCGATGTTCGCCGACACGGCGTTTCGCGACGAGGTGCACCTGTCGGCGGTCAACTCGATCAACTGGGCCCGGGTCATGGCCCAGATCGTCTACTACTACTGGGCTGCGCTGCGCCTGGATCGCATCGACGAGCCCATTGCGTTCTGCGTGCCCACCGGCAATTTCGGCAACGTCTTCGCCGGCTACGCCGCCCGGCGGATGGGCCTCGACGTCGCACAGTTCATCGTCGCCTCCAACCGCAACGACGTGTTGCCGCGCTTCTTCGACACCGGCGAGATGGTGCGCAGCCCCGTCACCCCGTCGCTGTCGCCCAGCATGGACATCGGGGTGTCGAGCAACCTCGAGCGGCTCCTGTTCGAGCTGCACGGCCGCTCGGGCGAGGCGCTCGCCGATCTGTTCGCCCGCTTCGCCGACGACGGCGCCGTCACGATCGACCCGTACCGGCTCGGTGCGTTGCGCGAGACGTGGGACTCGGTCCGTGTCGACGACGACGAGACCCTGGCCACCATCGCCGCGGTGGCAGACGAGTCCGGCGAGGTCCTCGACCCGCATACGGCAGTGGGAATCGCCGCGGCCGGCCGCTGCCGCCGCTTCGGCGACATCCCGCTCGTCACCCTGGCCACCGCCCATCCCGCGAAGTTCGGCGCCGCCATCGTCGACGCCCTGGGAGCACCGCCGCCGATGCCCGACCGCCTCGCTTCGGTCACCGAGTTGCCCGAGCGCTTCGACGTGCTGGCGCCGGACCTGGCCGTCGTCGAGGCCCACGTCCGCGGCTGCGTGAACGCTCGATGACCCGCGGCGCCGTCACTGTGGATTGTGCGGGCCGGTCTGGCAGACTCTGGCGCTGGAACGTCGCGGAGCCGTGCCGGGAGCAGGTGGAGCCATCGTGAAGTACGTCGTATGTGTCCCCGATGGTTGTGCCGACGAGCCCCTGCCCGAGCTCGGACGTCGCACCCCGCTCGAGGTCGCGCAGACGCCGGTGCTCGATGCCCTCGCGGCCCGGGGCACGGTCGGTCGGGCGGCGGTCATCCCGCCGGGGCTGCCGCCGGGCAGCGACGTCGGCAACATGTCGATCTTCGGCTACGACCCGGCCACCTACCACACGGGCCGTTCGCCCATCGAGGCCGCCGCGCTGGGCCTGCGCCTGGCGCCGGACCAGATCGCATATCGGGCCAACCTCGTCACCGTCGGCGATGACGGCACCATGGTCGATTTCGCAGGCGGGCATCCCGACTCCGCGGCTGCGGCCGAGGTCATCGCCGCGCTCGATCGCGAGCTCGGCGGCGAGGTCTCGTTCCACGCCGGGGTCCAGTACCGCCACACGATGGTGGCTCCCGACTCCTGGCTCGACGCCACCTGTACGCCACCGCACGACATCACCGGCAAGCCTGCGGTGCATCCGACCGGTCCGGCGGCTCCGGCGCTGATCGAGCTGATGGACGCGTCGCGCGACGTGCTGGCCGGTTTCGATCTCGACGCCACGATGGTGTGGTTGTGGGGTCAGGGCCGCCAGCCCGAGATGCCGAGCTTCGCCAGCCACCACGGGGTCGAGGCGGGCCTGGTCACCGCCGTCGACCTGGTGCGCGGTCTCGGCGTGCTGACCGACATGCGTGTCGTCGAGGTCGAGGGTGCCACCGGTTGGTACGACACCAACTACGAGGGCAAGCGCGACGCCGCGCTCCAGACGCTCGCCGACGGCGCCGACCTGTTCATCATCCATGTCGAGGCCTCCGACGAAGCCGGACACGCCGGCGACATCGAAGAGAAGATCCGTGCGCTCGAGAACTGGGACCGGCGCATCCTGGCCGACCTGGTGAGCGGCCTCGACAGCATGGGGCCGTGGCGGCTGCTGTTGCTGCCGGATCACGCCACCCCCATCGCCACCCGCACGCACAGCTGTGATCCCGTGCCGTACCTGCTGGTCGACAGCGAACACGATGGCCCCGGCGGCGTCTACAGCGAACGCGCCGTGGCCGACGCCGTGCCGGTGCCAGGTCACGATCTCCTCGGCGGCCACCTCATCATCACCTGAGCCCCTCGCCGCTGCGAGCGGGTCACCAGCGTGCCCTGACCCCCACGGGTCGCTCGGGTGCATGCACCGGAATGGCTGCCGCCGACCGTGGGCCGCGCCGACCTGGGATCGAGCCCTGCCGGAGCTCGTCGCCGCGCATCGGCTGCAGCTACGGAGCGCGAAGGGTCAGTCGCCCGACGCCAGCGCGCTGACGGTCTCGACCATGTGCCGGCACAGGGCCTCGAGCTCGTTGCAGGTGGTCGGTGTGCTGGCTCGGCTTCATGCAGGACGTGGTGTGCCCCGCTGCGATCTGATCGCCGAAGTCGGCCATGGCCGCGTCGATGTCGGCGACGTCGTCGGTGCCGCCGAAGGTGGCCCCGGTGCCGCGGATCACTCGAGGTCGTCGACGTCTCGCCGGGCTGCAGTCATCGCCGCTCGCAGGCGGTCGAGGTCGTCCGCGGTCGGGCTGCCGAAGGGGTGGAACCAGTGGCCGTACCGCACGAGACGGCGGAGGAGCGCGTCGTGCATCGTCTCTCCGCCGAACCACATGGTGGGCCCGCCGGGGCGGAGGGGCTTGGGTTCGCTGACGGTCCGAGGGCCACGCGTTCGCTGAGCATCACCGTGTCGAAGCCGGTGCGCTCGGCGATGCGAGCGAGCCCGACCAGACCGCCGAGGTCGTCGGGATCGACCAGCGTGTGGTTCTCGGGAGGATCATCAATCGAAGGCAGCCTCTCAACTCCTCATGTCGCGCCGGGCCCGGACCGATGGCGACGGCAGGGGCACCTCCATGCGATGGTGCTGGCGACCAAACGAAGGTACGACCGTCATGACCCAACGACCCGAGCGCGCCGCTCCCGTCGCATACAGACGTCTGCGGAAGTGGCCGCCGTTGTGGTGGCGCTGCCCGGAGCCCTCTCTACGGTTCTCCCGCACGGGCGTGCCCGCGACCGTCGTGGGACGTGTCGGTCGAAAGCGCATCGTCGGCACCGCCGGGTGCTCCTCCTGATGGCACCGAGGGCCGAACACCGACATCTGCACAGCACCCGGGCGGTCACCATCGGGGCCGCATTCCTGGTCGCGCTGCTGATCGCCGCGCTGGGACCACCCCAGGTCGCACCTGCCGGCGCCGACGGCAACGAGGCACCGGGTGCGCCGCTGGGCTTCCGTTCGATCACCGCCGGCGACTTCCACACCTGCGTCATCGACGACGCCGGCGACGTCCGCTGCTGGGGGGCCAACAGCCTCGGCCAGCTCGGCTACGGCGACACGAATTCGCGCGGCAACGGCGCCGGCCCGATGGGCGACGACCTCGCTGCCGTCGACCTTGGCACCGACCGGAAGGCCGCCGCTATCAGCGCCGGAGAGCGGCACACCTGTGCGCTCCTCGACAACGGTGCCGTGAAGTGCTGGGGGGACAACACCGCGGGGCAGCTCGGGTACGGCGACACCTTCGTCCGTGGCGACGGGCCCGACGAGATGGGCGATTTCCTGCTCCCCGTCGATCTGGGCGCCGACCGCACCGCGATCGCAGTCAGTGCCGGCTACCGGCACACCTGCGCGCTCCTCGACAACGGTGCCGTGAAGTGTTGGGGCGACAACGGTGACGGCCGGCTCGGCCTCGGCGACATCGACGCCCGTGGCGACGGGCCCGACGAGATGGGCGACTTCCTCCCCGTCGTCGATCTGGGCGACGGCCGCATCGCCACGGCGATCAGCGCCGGTGATGATCACTCCTGCGCGATTCTCGACGGCGGCGCGTTGAAGTGCTGGGGGGCGAACGGCCTCGGCCAGCTCGGCATCGGCGACACCGACCACCGTGGCGACGGGCCCGACGAGATGGGCGACTTCCTCCCCGTCGTCGATCTGGGCGACGGCCGCACCACCACCGCGATCACCGTCGGTTGGGCGCACGCCTGCGCGCTCCTCGACGGCGGCGACGTCAAGTGTTGGGGCCTCAACAATGTCGGCCAGCTCGGTCAGGGGGACAGGACGCACCGCGGCGGGTCTCCCACGCACATGGGGGACGCCCTCGGCGCCGTCGATCTCGGTGACGGCCGCAGCGCCACCGCCATCACCTCCTTCAGGGATCACAGCTGCGCCATGCTCGACGACGCCACCGCCAAGTGTTGGGGCATCAACAGCATCGGCCAGCTCGGCCAGGGGGACAGGACGCACCGTGGCGATGAGTCCGGCTCGATGGGTGATGCCCTCCCCGCCATCGATCTCGGCGCCGGCCGCACCGTCGCCGTCGTCACGACCGGCGGATGGCACAGCTGCGTCGTCCTCCACGACGCCACCGTCAAGTGCTGGGGCCTGAACAACTCCGGTCAGCTGGGCTACGGCGACAGCGACCGGCGTGGCGACGGGTCCGACGAGATGGGCGACAACCTGCCCACCGTCGACATCCCGCTGCTGACCGCTGCGGCCGCGGCAGCCCTACCACCGCCGACGCCGACGCCGGTCCCGCCTCCGGCGACCCCGACGCCGGTCGCACCGCCGGCGACCCCGACGCCCTCACCGACCCCGACGCCGACCGCCACGCCGGATCCGGCCCCCACGGTCGGGTCGACTCCGACCTGTTCGGGTCGCGAGGCCACCGTCGTCGGCCGGCCCGGCCAGCGGCGCATCGTGGGTACCAACGGCAACGACGTGATCGTCACGCGGAACCGCACCGGAGTCACCATCCTCGGGCGCGGCGGCAACGACCTCATCTGCGGCAGCCCTGGGCGAGACATCATCCGCGGCGGGCCAGGCAACGACCGCATCTTCGGCCGCGCCGGCAACGACCGCATCTTCGGCAATGGCGGACGCGACCGCCTCGACGGGGGCCCGGGACGAGACATCTGCAACGGCGGTGCCGGCCGCGATCGCTTCCGCCGCTGCGAGACCGTCACCCGTATCCGCTGACCCATTCCGGAGCGCAACGCCGCGTGCCGACAACTGCACGGCGCGACGGTCGCCTCCTCTGCCACGGCCTGCTGTTGCCGACGGGGCGGGGGGTCGCTACAGTTCAGAGTGCTGTCGGCCACGACCACCTGTTCGTGGCTCAGCCCCTTTTCACTCGTCTTCACGACGCTGCGTGCGTTCTCACCGGGGGTTCTTCAGCACCTGCTCGGTCTCAGCGATCATCGCGCCGAGCCTTGACACCACCGGATCGCGTCGGTGCGCTGCACCGGTCGCCGTCCATTGCGCACCCGCGAGGTATCACCGTGAGCACCACTGAGCTCAACCGCTCGACGCTCCAGTCCAAGGACAAAGAAGAACTCCACCAGATCGCCAATGCCATGGGCGTCAAACCCGGGTCGCGGGCGCGCAAGGCCGAGATCGTCGACTTGATCCTCGACCTCGCGGGTGGGTCCTCGCCGGCGCCGTCCAACGGCGGAGGCGCCAGTGGCTCCGCAGCAAAGGACTCGGCTGCATCGTCGTCGAGTGCCTCGCGGTCGAGTTCGGACAGCGCAGCCGGAACCGACGCTCCGACACCGAGCGCGCCGAAGCCCGCTCCCCGCGTCAGGCCCAAGCCGGCCACCGCGCAGTCCTTCTCGTTCGACCCGATGGCCGATGCCCGTGCCGAGGCCGAACGCAAGCGGGCCCGCGAGGCCGGCGAGCCCGAGCCCCCGGCCCCCGCCACCGTGGGGTTCCCCGATGGCGACGACACCACCGCTCGTGACGGCAATGGCTCTCGTCCCGCAGGCGACGCCGGTGCTGATCAGGCCAAGGGCGCCGACGCGGGCGACCAGGACAAGGCCGGCGACGACCAGCCCAACGGCGACCAGAGCACTGGCGGCCAGAACAAGGGCGATCAGGGCCGAGACGCCGGCGGCCAGGACAAAGGTGGCGATCAGGCCAAGGGCGACCAGAACAAGGGCGATCAGAACAAGGGCGACCAGAACAAGGGCGACCAGAACAAGGGCGGCGGCGATCAGCGTCGCAACGACCAGCAGAGCCGCCAGAGCAACCAGGGCGGCCAGAGCAACCAGGGCGGCCAGGGCAACCAGGGCGGCCAGGGCAACCAGAACGACCCCAATGAGTCCGGCAACCGCAAGCGTCGCCGTCGGGGCCGCAACCGAGATCGCGATCAGGCCCAGGGAGGCGGCGCCCCGCCTGAGGACTGGGACGGCGAGCCCATCGACGTCAGCGGCTGGCTCGACCTGCGCGACGACGGCTACGGGTTCCTGCGGGTCAAGGGCATGCTGCCCTCCAAGGACGATGTGTACGTGCCGGTCAAGCAGGCCCGCCAGTTCGGGCTGCGCAAGGGCGACTACCTCAAGGGTGCGTCTCGCCCGGCCGGCCGGTCCGAGAAGAACCCGGCCCTGCTGCGCCTCGACGAGGTCAACGGCGAGGCTCCCGACAAGGCGCTCAAGCGCCGCCGGTTCGAGGATCTCACCCCGTTGTTCCCCGACGAGCGGCTGAAGCTCGAGCGGGCCGACGATCCCACCAACATGACGTCGCGCATCGTCGACCTCATCTCGCCCATCGGCAAGGGTCAGCGTGGCCTCATCGTGTCGCCGCCGAAGGCGGGCAAGACGACGATCATGAAGGAGATCGCCCGGTCGATCGAGCTCAACAACCCCGAGGTCAAGGTGTTGGTGCTGCTCGTCGACGAGCGCCCCGAAGAGGTCACCGACATGAAGCGGTGGCTCAAGCGTGGCGATGTCGTGGCGTCGACCTTCGATCGGCCCTCCGACGAACACACCATGGTCGCCGAGCTCACCATCGAGCGGGCCAAGCGCATGGTCGAGATGGGCGAGGACGTCGTCATCATCCTCGACGGCATCACCCGCCTGGCCCGGGCCTACAACCTGGCGGCCCCGGCCACCGGGCGCATCATGTCCGGCGGTGTCGATTCGGGCGCGCTGTATCCGCCGAAGCGGTTCTTCGGTGCGGCCCGCAACGTCGAAGAGGGCGGCTCGCTCACCATCCTGGCCACCGCGCTCGTCGAGACCGGCTCGAAGATGGACGAGGTGATCTTCGAGGAGTTCAAGGGCACCGGCAACATGGAGCTCCGCCTCGACCGCAGGACCGCGGAGCGGCGTATCTATCCCGCCATCGACGTCGACGCATCCTCCACCCGCCACGAGGAGCTCCTGTTCGAGCGCAAGCAGCTCCAGCAGGTGTGGAAACTGCGGCGTGTGCTGTCGGGCATGGCTGCCGACGGGGCCAACGCCCCCGGCCTCGAGCTGCTCATCGACCGCCTCAAGACGTTCAACAGCAACGACGAATTCCTCGCCGAGGTGGCGAAGAACGCAGTCGGCTAGACGCGCTCCCGCCGCATTCGGCGGTTGCGCCAGTAGATTCGACGATCGGTTCATTCCCAGGAGCTCTCATGAAGGCCGACATCCATCCCGACTACCGCTACGTCGTGTTCCAGGACACCACCGCGGGCACGTCGTTCCTCACCCGCTCGACCATCGAGACCAACGAGACGGTCGAATGGGAAGACGGCAACACCTACCCGCTGGCGAAGGTCGTGATCTCCTCGGCCAGCCATCCGTTCTTCACCGGCACGATGACCATCGTCGACACCGCTGGTCGCGTCGAGCGCTTCGAGCGCCGCTACGGCAAGCGCAAGCGGTCCGGCAAGGCCGCCGAGTAGTCACCGCAACGCCGACCATCGTGCACCTGCGCCGCCGAGACGGCTGAGGACGCCCGCATGGTCACCGGAGATCGACGAGCCGCGCTGGCCCTCGCCAAGTTGCGTGCCATCGCCGCGCAGCACTTCGCAGACGGCGCCTCCATCGACGACGCCGAGTCGTCGGCGGTGGGCACCGGTGCCGGCCTGCTCATCGGGCGCCGTGCGGTCGTGTACCTGCCCGATCCGCAGCGATCGCCCTCGCCGTTGGCTGCGCTGGTCGCCTGGGGCGCCAAGCGCGACGCCGACGAGTACCACCTGGTGCTCGACCAGGTCGAAGACATCTGGGTGGCCTCCGCCGCCGGCCTCGATCCCACCCCGACGATCTGGCGCGTCACGGGCACCTCGATCGAGGCCGTGCGCGAGGCCCACCTCCCGGAGCCTCCCGAACCGCCCCCGGTCGCCATCGCCGCCGGCGCGCAGCTCGCCGAGGCCGGCCTCGACGTCATCGTCGAACACGGGGTGGTCGTGGGCGAGTTCGCGGGCCTCGAGGTCGCACGCATCGCCGTCGATGCCCAGGGCGAAGCCATCGTGCGCGTGGGCGTCGGGCTCTTCGACCAGGAGGCCCACGCCGTCATCAACGCCGACCTGCCGACGCCCGAACACCTCGCCAAGGTCATCGAGCAGGTCCGCGAGCAGCGCACCCTCACCGCTGGGCTGCACCCCCTCAATCGCTTCAGCCGCGAACGCTGGTTGCGATCGGTGGTGGTCGCGCACCCCGAACTCGTCGGCTGTCGCACGCTCGTCCCGCTCGCTCCGTTGGAGGTGCGCGGCGGTATCCACGAGCCCGCGCCGGCAGCAGCGCTCGGGGTGTCCGACGCAGGAACGGCCCTGGTCGTGTGCTCGGCCGGGATCGACCTCGACCTCGTGCCCACTGCCGCAGGTCACGTCGCCCACGAACGACCCGACGAGGTCGTGCTCGTCCTGCCCGAGCGCGATCACCACGCGGTCATCGAGACGTCGATGAAGATGCTCGCCGCCCCCGCCCGTCTCGTCGCCATCGCCGAACCCTGGCCGGTCTGAGACCGCAGGCCCCATCAGCGCGGCGTGAGCCGCATCGGCGCCGCTCCGAGCGGCACGACTCGGGCCGGCGCACGATGCGGGTGTCTCAGCGCGAGCGGAGGATGGCGACCACCAGGTCGCTGTGGGCGCGCATCATGGCGGCGTACGCGACGACCGCGCCGTCGGCGTCTCCTTCGGCGACCGCGGCACCGACACGGGGCATCTCGCTGCGGCTTACTGCCAGCGCCCCTGGGACCTCGCGGAAGAAGTTGCCGGCGACGATGGGGGCGAGGCCGCGGGCGACGGCCCGAAAGCGCGGCGAGCCGCCGGCCTCGTGGATGATCGCCCGGACCTCCTGCACCTGTTGTTGCATGCGGTCGGGGTCGTCGATGCCGGCGCAGCCGTTCATGGCCGCGGCGAGTGTGGTCCGGTCGGTGGGGGAGAGGCGCTCGATCGCGAGGCGCAGGGCGAACCCGTCGAGGTGCCCGAACAGCTCGTAGTGGTCGCGTACGGCGGGTTCGTCGATGCGTTCGACGAAGGCGCCCTTGTGCGGGGCCATCTGCACGACGCCTTCGCGTTCGAGCATCAGCAGGGCCTCGCGTACCGGCAGGCGGCTGACGCCCAGCGCGGCGGCGAGGTCCTCCTGGTTGAGGCGTTCGCCGGACTCGAGGTCGCCGGTCCAGATGCGGCGGCGGATCTCGTCGGCGACGAGCTGGCCGGCGGTGCGGCGGCGGATCGGGGTGACCGACGGGCTGGGGTCAGCGGCCACGGAACTCGATGTCCCGCTTCTCGCGTCGCGCCCGCGACGCCTCGGCGAAGTCCTCGGAGCGGCTCGAGATCTCGATGGCCAGGGCCTCGTCGGCCAGGTGCCGTTCGAGGTCGACGGTGAGCCCTCGTTGCACCAACGCCTTGGTGAGCCCGACCGCGACCGTGGCCGCAGAGGCCAACCGCGCCACGAGCTCGGCGGCGGTGGCATCGACCTCCTCGGCTGGCACCGCAGCGTGGATCATGCCCCAGTCGGCGGCCTCCCGGCCGCTCACCTGGCGGCCCAGCAGCAACATGTCCTTCGCTCGGGCGACGCCGACCAGGCGGGGCAACAGCCACGAGGCGCCGCTGTCGGGGGTGAAGCCGGCGCCGGTGAACGGCGCCCAGAACCGGGCGGTCTCGTCGGCGACGACGAAGTCGCTGGCCAGCGCCAGGTTCATCCCGAGACCGATCGCCCATCCCCGCACCGTGGTGACGATGGGCGTCTGGGTCTCGAGCATCGCCGGGATCAACCGGTTGACGTGCCAGCGCATCTGGCGCTGGGTTGCCCCGGTTCGTGGCCGGGTGGCCTCGCCGCCGCGCAGCGACAGGTCGAAGCCCGAGCAGAAGTGGTCGCCGGTGCCGGACAGGTGGATGACCCGGACCGATTCGTCGGAGCCCGCGACCTCGATGTGGTCGATCAGGGCCAACACGATGTCGTCGGTGACGGCGTTGCGGCGGTCGGGACGATCGAGGCGCAGTTGCAGGACGCCGCCGTCGCGGGCGATGACGAGGCCGTCGACGGCCCCCGGTTCGGGACGGATCACGTCGGTACCTCCGGTGAGGGTCGGGCGAAGCGGGCGACGAGCGCGTCGAGCGCATCGGCACAGGTCGTGGCCCCGCCCGGCGGGTCGGGCAGCCGGACCGGTCCGTGCTCGCGGCTGGGCAGCAGGATCGTGGCCGTGCCGGGACAGGTGACCTCGCCGCGCTGGTTCTCGCCACGGATGTCGACATCGACAGCTGGCCGGTCGCCCTCGGCGAGGTAGCGGCGCGTGACGGTGCCACGCATCCAGTGGGTGTCGCCGACGTGGTTGAACTTGCGGAAGCTGACCTCGAGCGCGGCGAGCCAGGCGTCGTCGCCCATCCAGTCGGTGCACAGGTGCACGAGCCAGGACTCGCGCATGCGGCCGTAGTCGTAGATGGCGGGAGCGCCGGCCCGGCGTGCCCACTCGGGGTCCCAGTGCACCCGCTGGTGCACGTCGGGGATGTTCAGATCGTCGGGTCGGAAGAACCCCGGCACCCGCTGTCGCTGCTGGTAGCCGAGGCGCAGCGCCTTGACGCCGTAGAGGCCCATGCCCATGCCGGTGTGCCAGACGATCATGTCGGTGACCCGCAGGGGACCCTTGACGAGCGGGCCGAGCTCGTCGCCCTCGCCGACGTCCTCCCACCAGCGCGGCGTGCTGCCGCGTCGGCGTTCGTGTTCGGTGGCGTAGGCCTCGTCGATGGCGGCGAGCTGATCGTCGGTGTAGGGCTCGATCACCAGCGGCTCCGCAGGCGATTCCTCGGAGCTGCGCTCGGCGACGCGGTGGCGGTCGGTGCGGATCATCAGCCGGTACTGGGCGGACAGGACGTGGTCGATGGTGCCGAACACCTCGGCGGTCCATTCGTGCACGGCTCGATCGGCGAACTCGCTGACCTTGTCGTGCACCCCGACCAGCGCGTTGCGACGGGTGACGCGCATCGCCGGCCGAAGCGGCGCCCACCACTCGCGCCGGCTGCTCGCGTAGTAGGCGTGGGCGCCCTTGAGGGGGTCGCCCTTCAGCAGGGCCTTGGTGTCGGGATCGAGCGAGGTGACCTCGTTCTCGCCGATGAGCGTGTCGCCGCCGTTGAGGTTGGGCGAGGCGATCGGCCCGCCCCACACCGTGCCGCCGGCGTAGTCGGGGTCGCACCACAGCGGGTTGTCGTCGCCGGTGGCCTCGGCGACGTGGCGGAAGGCGTCGGTACCGGGATCGCGGTACCACGGGGGCTGGGGGTGCGGCTGGCTGACGCCGATGCGGGCACGGAGCCGTTCGAGGGCCTCGTCGGTGATGGCCGGACGCCGTTCGGTCATTTGGATACATTATCCCGTTGTGAGCACCGGAGACCGTCTGCCCCTCGATGCGACCACCCCCGACGCCGAGGTCGAGGCCGTCGTCACGGCGTGGGTCGAGCAACACGTCCCGGCCACCTGGCGCGAGGCCGCTGCGCATGGTGGCCGACGGGCCATACGCCGGGTCCGCAGTCGCGCCGACTACGAGGCCTGGTACCCGACCTTCGTGGCATCGGGCCTGGTCGTCGCCACCTGGCCCGTCGCCTACGGGGGCCTCGACCTGCGCCCCGGTCAGGCCCGGATCGCCGAGGCCGTGCTCGCGCCGTTCAACCTCGGCCGGCTCAACCCCCTGGGCCTGCACAACGCCGCCCCGGCGCTGTTCGCGCACGGCACCGAGGAGCAGCTCCTCCGGTTCCTGCCCCCGCTGGTCGCCAACGTCGAACGCTGGTGCCAGCTCTTCAGCGAACCCGGCGCCGGGTCCGATCTGGCTTCGCTGGCCACCCGGGCCGAGCGCGACGGCGACGAGTGGATCCTCACCGGCCAGAAGGTGTGGTCCACCTGGGCCCACCACTCCGAGTTCGCCATCTGTCTGGCCCGCACCGACCCCACGGTGCAGAAGCGCCGGGGCATCACGTACTTCGCGGTAGACCTGCGCTCGCCCGGCGTCGAGGTGCGGCCCATGCGCCACATGGGCGGCGAGATCGACTTCAACGAGGTCTTCCTCGACGAGGTCCGTGTCCCCGACGACCACCGCATCGGCGCCGCGGGCGACGGCTGGCGGGTGGCCGGTTCGACGCTTGCGGGCGAACGCCAGATGGTCGCCGGCGCCGGATCGGGTGGGGTCGACCGCATCGGCGGCAGCGGCTCGGACCGTCTCGTCGCCGACGCCAACCGGCTCGGGGTCGGCCCCGTCGAGCGCCAGCACATCGTCGGCCTCTACGCCCAGGAACGGGCCCGCCAGTGGACCAACGCCCGGGTCCGGGCCACCGTCAAGGCCGGCGGCACGCCCGGTGCCGCCGCGTCGGTGGGCAAGGTGCACCAGGGGACGCTCAACCAGCAACTCCAGCTCGCCGCGACCGACCTGCGTGGCCCGGCCGCGCAGGCCTGGCCCGATGCCCCCGATGCCGACGGTCGCGGTCCCGGCGGCAGCGGGATCGACTCCGATGGCACCGATGCCGACACCGCTGGCGCCGCCGACCCGATTGCCCGCTGGGCGGCGTCGCTGCCCTACGAGGTCGCCGGAATGTTGCGCAGTCGTGCCAACACCATCGAGGGCGGCACCACCGAGGTCAACAAGAACGTCATCGCCGAACGGGCGCTGGGCCTTCCCCGAGAGCCCGACCCGTTCCACGATCGACCATGGAACGAGGTACCCCGATGACCTACCAGCACCTCGTCGTCGAACGCCACGGCCCCGTCGGCTGGCTGATCAACGACCGGCCCGACGTCCGCAACGCCATGAACAACGCGATGCGCGACGAGTTCGCCCTGGCCTGGCGCGAGCTCGACGACGACCCTGCCGTGCGGGTCATCGTCCACACCGGCAACGGGCGCGACTTCCAGACCGGCGTCGACGTCGGCGAGGTCGCCTCCGACGGCGTCGGCATGGAGCGCTACCGCCAGTCGATGGAGGACTTCGACGTGCACTTCACGTCGTGGCACCAGCAGGTCTGGAAGCCGGTGATCACCGCTGTCAACGGCATCTGCTGCGGTGGCGGCTTCCACTGGGTCGCCGATGCCGACATCGTCATCGCGGCGAGCGACGCGCAGTTCTTCGACCCGCACGTGTCGGTGGGTCAGGTCGTGGCCATCGAGGCCATCGGGCTGATGAAGAAGATGCCGGTCGAGGCCGTCATGCGCATGGCCTTCATGGGCAAGTACGAGCGCATGGGCGCCGAGCGTGCCCGGGAGCTGGGCATGATCTCCGAGATCGTCGACCCGCCCGAGCGCCTGCGCGAGCGGGCCCAGGAGATCGGCGAGACCATCGCCCGCAATTCCCCTGCGGCCATGGCGGCGACGAAGAAGGCGCTGTGGGGTGCGCTCGAGCTCGGGCTCAGCGACGCGTGCCGCGAGGGCGCCCGCCACCTGGTGAGCATGTGGGGACATCCCGACCAGACCGAGGGCCCCGCCGCGTTCGCCGACAAGCGCGACCCCGAGTGGCTGCCGCTGGTCCCGGACGCGGCGGACACGCCGGACACGTCGGACGCACCGTGACCCTCGGCTCGCTGCTCACCGAGCACCCCTTCGGCGACGACCAGCCGCTCCTGCACGGCCTGGAGCGTCATCTCACCGCCGGTCGGGCACGTGCCGCAGTCGCCGAGCGGGCCGAGCAGCTCGCCGCCGCAGGCGTCTGTGCGGGACGCCCGGTCGCCGTCCGGCACGAGTCCGGCGTCGACACCGTCGTGTCGATGTTCGCGGTGTGGGCGGCGGGGGGCGTGTTCGTGCCGCTCAACCCCCGCCTGCCCGACGCCGAAGCCGCCCGCATCGAGGCCGACACCGGCGCCGCCGCCCGGATCGACGACGCCGGCGTCACCGTGCTCGACGGCGCCGTCACCCACGACGCCGGTGTCGCGTTCGTGCTGTGGACCTCGGGCACCACGGGCCGGCCGACGCCGATCCTGCACCACCACGACGCCTACCTCGAGATCATCGACCGCGTGCTCGGTCCGCTGCGGGGCTCGGCGGCCGCGACCTCAGAGACCCCGTCCACGAGCCCCAGCACCACAGGGGCACCGCCGGCCCAGGCACCCGCCGCCAAGACCCCCACGCCCAACCTCATCCCGGTGTCGATGGCGCTCAACGCCGGCATCTACAACGCCCTGTTCGGGCTCCGAGCCGGCGCCGAGGTCGTGCTGATGGACCGCTTCGACCCGGTCGACTTCGCCACCCTCGTGGCCCGCCACCAGATCCGCTCCACCGTGCTGCCCCCGCCCGCCATGGTGATGCTCTGCGACGAACCGGCCGTCGACGACCTCACGCCCCTGCGCTACGTCAGGTCCATCACGGCGCCCCTGTCGCCGTTCCAGGCCCGACGGTTCATCGACCGGTTCGGGGTGACCGTGCTCAACGGCTACGGCCAGGCCGAGCTCGGCGAGGTCGTCGGCTGGACCGCTGCCGACGCCCGCGACCACCCCGAACGCCTCGGCGCCGCCGGCCGCCCCCACCCGGGCGTGTCGGTCCGGGTGGACGACCCCGACGACAACGGCGTCGGCGAGCTCCACGTCCGCCCGCCGGTCCCGCCCAGCGACGGCGTCCGCGCCGGGCTCGGCGACCGCCTCGGCGCCGACGGGTTCGTCCGCACCGGCGACCTCGCCCGCATCGACGACGCCGGGTTCGTCTGGATCGAAGGTCGCATCGGCGACCTCGTCAACCGTGGCGGCAACAAGGTGCCCCCCGTCGAGGTCGAAGAGGTGCTCGAGGCCGTCCCGGGCGTGCGCGAAGCCGCAGTGGTCGGCGAACGCGACGACCGCCTCGGCGAGGTGCCGGTCGCCTATGTCGTGGCCGACGACGCCGTCACCGACGACATCCTCGACGCCGCCTGCCGTGCGGCCCTGGTGCCCTACAAGGTCCCCGTTCGCTACGAACGGGTCGCAGCGCTGCCGCGCTCGGAGGTCGGCAAGATCCTCAAACGAGAACTGGGGCGGTCATGAGCGAGCGCAGCGAGCGGGGCCGCCCGGCCCGTTCGGCCGTCGACGAGCGGGCGAGACGATGAGCGACGACTACTCCACGCTCGAGGTCACCCGGCAGGGTCCGGTGGGCTGGCTCGTCTTCGACCGGCCCGCGTCGGGCAACGCCATCAACGCCGCCATGTTCGACGAGCTCGAAGCTGCCTGGGCCGAACTCGCCGCCGACCCGGCGGTGCGGGTCATCGTCAACACCGGCAACGGTCGGGCGTTCCAGACCGGCCTCGACGTGGTCGAGTTGGCCCGCAACCCCGAGGCGTTGCGCCGCAGCTCGCGCCAGACCCGCGACGCCGCGCTGAAGCTGACCGCCTGGCACTGCGAGGTCTGGAAGCCCGTCATCGTCGCCGTCAACGGCACCTGCGCCGGTGGGGGACTGCACTTCGTGGCCGACGCCGACATCGCCATCGCCGCCGCGTCGGCCACCTTCGTCGACCCGCACGTCTCGGTCGGGCAGGTCTCGGCCTTCGAGACCATCGGGCTGGCCAAACGTTCGCCCATGGAGGCCATCACCCGCATGGCGCTGATGGGCCGCCACGAACGCATCGACGCCCACCGGGCACGGGAGCTCGGCATCATCTCCGAGGTCATCGCCGACGACGACCTGCGTACCCACGCCCAGCATCTCGGCGAGCAGATCGCCCGGAACTCGCCCGCCGCCATGGCCGCCACCAAGAAGGCGCTGTGGGGCGCCCTCGAGAGCGGCCTCACCGCGGCGTGTCGCACCGGTGCCGGTCACCTCGTGGGCATGTGGGGTCATCCCGATCAGGACGAAGGGCCGCAGGCGTTCGCCGAGCGACGCGACCCGCGCTGGGAGGAGATCCGATGACCACCCTCGAAGCCGGCATCGTCAGCCTCGACGCCGCCGCGCTGGCCGCCTTCTACCAACGGGCACTGGGGTTCGAGACCCACGTGGTGCTCAGCTTCCCCCAGGGCGAGGTGCACCGGCTGCGCCGCGACCAGGCCGAGCTGAAGATCTACCAACCTGCCGACGGCGCCCGGGAGCGCCCGGCACGCGACCCCTGGTTCGCCGACACCGGCTTCGCCTACGCGGCCCTGCACGTCGACGACGCGGAGGTCGAGGTCCAGCGCGTCACCGCCGCCGGCGGCACGGTGCTCAACCCGGTGACCGCCCACCGGCCCGGCGCCCGCTTCGCCCTGATCGCCGATCCCGACGGCAACGTCTGGGAGATCCTCGAGGAGACACCCGACGCATGAGGCCCACCCGATGACCAACGACCGCGTCTACATCCACGAATTCATCGACATCCGGGGCACGCACCGGGCGAACTACATGCACCACATGCTCGCCAACTGGAGCCCGAGCGCCCAGGAGGACCGCGCCCAGCAGTGCTTCGGCGTGTGGGCTGTGCTCGGCACCACCGGCCAGTGGCCCCAGGTGTGCAACATCTGGGAGGAACCTGGCTTCGACGGCCTGGCGGCGTCGTTCGCCGGCGAGGCCGTGGGCCCGGCGATGCAGGACCCCAAGCTCGCCAAGTGGTGGCAGGCCGCGTCGGAGTTCCGTCGCGGCGGCTACGACCGGGTGCTGGTGCCGGCCCCGGACATGCCCACCATCGGTCAGCACCTGGCCGCCGGCGAGCGGGCCACGGTCTTCGCCCACGAGACGCTGCGGTGCACGCCGGGAACGGCCCCCGAGGTTCTCGCTCTCGCGGGCGGGGTCGCTGCCGACGCCTACCGCCCGCTGGGCTGGCGCCTGGTCGGCGCCTGGCGCACCGCCATGCGCGACGACGACGAGGTCATCCTGTTGTGGGCCATCTCCGACTGGCCGGCGTGGGCGGCAGGGGAGCAGGCCCAGTCCGAGCCGGCCGTCGCCGGGTGGCGGCGCGAGTCCCGAACCCATGTCGTCGACTGGCATCGGATCCTGCTGGTCGCCGCCGAGCTGTGCCCATGGCGCATCGGGCGCCAACCGGCTCGTAGCGACCGGACCGACTGGGAGGAACTGTGAGCACCCACTCCGTGGCCGACGACTACGCCGGCCCCTTCGACCCCGACTGGTCGCCGGCCCGGCTCTCTCGCTCTGCGCTGGCACGGCTGGCGCGCGAGGTCATGTTGTTGTCGATGTACCACGACCGGGCGCTGATGCCCCACATCGCCATCGCGCACGGCCAGGACGCCACCATCCGCCACGCCGACGCCGAGTGGATGGGCGCGAGCCCCATCTACACCACCCGCAACAAGGCCAACCTGGGCATCGCCGGCGACGGCGTGGCCGAGGCCCTCAAGAGCTTCCAGTTCGACGTCGGGGCCCCGCACCACTTCCTCGACTTCCGCTTCGAGGTCGTCGACCACGACCTCGGCTACTTCTGGCTGCCGTTCTGCGGCGCCCACGACTACCTGCGCGAGCTCAGCCGCAACGATCCGGCCATGGTCACCAACATGTGTCACCACATGGAGGACCGCACCTTCGACGCCACGCTCTCGATCACCAACCCGAAGCTGCGCGCCATCCCGATCCACCGCCCGCCCAAGCCCGACGAGTTCACCGGCGACCACTGCCGGTGGGAGGTCCGGGTCCTGCCCGACGCACCAGGAGCGGCGCCGGGCGAGCCGACCGACGAGATCATGTGGTCGAGCGCGGTGGCCGACTTCGAGATCCCCCTGGGCGAGTCCCGTGAGCCGGGCGGACTCGACGACTACGCAGGCGAGTTCCGTCCCGACCTGCGCCTCGAGGACTTCTCCCACGCGGTGCTCGTGCGCCAGGTCACCGAGTTCGCCATCGACATCCACCTGCTCATGCGGGCGGCGTACCTGTCGGTCGACGCCAACTTCTCGCCCGAGTTGCTCGACGAGGCCGCACCCCAGCACCTGGCCGCCATGGCGCCCCAGATGGTCCGCCGGATCGGCACGGCGCTGGGCATCGTCGGCGACGACGCCGACGCCATCGCCAAACACCTCCAGATCGATCCGCTGCTGCCCGACGACTACCTGCGCTACGGCGTGGCCGTCGACGGACCCGACCGGCTCCGCCTGTGGGTCGAGCCCTCGGTCGGTCTCGGCGACGACGTGTGCCGTAGCCCGCTCAGCTGGCTGCACGAGCCCGACCGGCCCGGCTTCGAGCACCTCGCCCAGGCGGTCAACCCCCGCGCCCGGGTGCGGCCGCTCGATCCCGCGACCATCGACGAAGGGCCGGCCGAGCTGGCCTGGGAGATCGTCATCGACCCCGATGCCGACCCCGTCGCCGAGCACTGGGCGGCCGAGATGGTGGCCGGCGGCGAGATCGCGCGCATCGACCTGACGGCTCGACCCGAGACGCCGGTGGTCATCGGCGGCTGAGCCCGCGGGCGGGGCCGGCCCGCCCGGCCGCTCGGCCGACTTGCGTCGCTGCCGCTAGGGCGCCGTAGGGCGAGCCGGCAGGGCGCCGGCGCCCGATGCGGCAGACCGGCTCAGCCGGCGGGGCGGGCGAAGGCGCGGGTCTGGAGGTACTCCTCGAAACCGGCGACGCCCATCTCGCGGCCGACGCCCGACTGCTTGTAGCCGCCGAAGGGCACGTCGCAGCCGTACCAGACGCCGCCGTTGATCGACATGGTGCCGGTGCGGATGCGGCGGGCGACGCCGAGCGCGCGGTCCTCGTCGGCGGAGAACACCGCGCCGGACAGGCCGTAGATGGAGTCGTTGGCGATGCGCACGGCGTCGTCATCGTCGTCGTAGGCGATTGCGACCAGAACCGGACCGAAGATCTCGTCGGTGGCCACCACCATGTCGTTGGTGACATCGGCCAGCAGGGTGGGCTCGTAGTAGAAGCCCCGGTCGAAGCCGTCGGGGCGCTTGCCGCCGCAGACGATGCGGGCGCCCTGGTCGACGCCGGCGCGGACGTAGCTCTCGACCCGATCGCGCTGCGCCGCGCTGATCAGCGGGCCGAGCATCGTGCCCGGGTCGCGCGGGTCGCCTGGCGGGACGGCCGTCATCATCGACGCCAGGGCCTCGACGCCCTCGTCGTAGCGAGAGCGGGGGAGCAGCACCCGGGTGGTGAGCGCGCAGCCCTGCCCGGCCACCATGGCCATGCCGAACGCCGCCGTCACCGCTGGCCCGCCGAAGTCCTCGACGTCGTCGAGGATCAGGTGCACCGACTTGCCGCCGAGCTCCAGGAAAACCTTCTTGATGGTGGCCGCAGCGACCTCCATGATCCGCCGTCCCGTGGCGGTCGAGCCGGTGAAGCTGACCATGTCGACCCGGGGGTCGCGCACCAGGGCCTCGCCCGCGGTCTTGTCGGCGGCGGTGACGACGTTGAGCGCACCTGCCGGGATGTCGGTGTGCTCGGCGACCATCCGCCCGAGGAACAGCCCGGTCAGCGGCGTGTCGGGCGCCGGCTTCAGCACGACCGTGCAGCCTGCGGCGAGCGCCGGGGCGATCTTGGCCAGGTTGATCTGGTTGGGGACGTTCCACGGGCTGATGGCCCCGACGACACCGATGGGTTCGCGCTCGGTCCACCGGTCGGCGGGCCCGCCCATGGTGTCGGCGACACCGAGCGACTCGGACCAGGCGTAGGACTCGGCGAGGTCTGCGTAGTACGGCAGGAACTTCAGGGGCTCGACCACCTGGATGGTGCCGCACGCGCCGAGGGGTGCGCCGACCTCCGCGATGGTCAGCTCGGTGAGCTCGTCGGTGTGGGCGACGAGCGCCTCGTGCAACTGGCGCAGGCCCCTGGCCCGCGCCGCGGGGTCGGTGGCCCAGGTGCCGTCGTCGAATGCCCGGCGCGCTGCGCCGATGGCCTCGTCGATGTCGTCGGCGGTGGCGTCGGGGGCCCGGCCGCTGACCTCGCCGGTGGCGGGATCGACGACGTCGAATGTGGCATCGCCCTGCGCTGCGCGCAGGACCCCGTCGATCAGGAGTGGTTGTTCGTTCATGGTGGGCCTCAGATCCGGGTGATCTGGCCGCCGTCGACGGCCAGGATGTGGCCGGTGATCCACTTGGCCTCGTCGGACAACAGGAACAGCACCGGTCCGACGTGGTCGTCGGGCGTGCCGAGACGCTTGATGGCCAGCGACGCCACCAGCGGATCGCGGAACTCGTCGGGCACCTGCTTGCCGAGCGCTGCGGTGTCGGTGGGGCCGGGAGCGATGGCGTTGATGCGGATGTTGCGGAACGCCAGCTCGTGGGCGAGCGAGGTGGTCAGGAAGTTGACCCCTGCCTTTGCGAGGCCGTAGAAGCCCGAGATGCCCATCCACGCCGCGGTCGAGGACTGGTTGACGATGCTGCCGCCGCCGGCCTTGGTCATGGGCCGCATGACCGAGCGGGTGCAGTGCAGCGCCCCGAGCGTGTTGACCTTCAGGAACCGGTCGAGGTAGTCGTAGTCGACGTTGGTGAGCCCGGCGAGCTCCATGTCGCCGAAGATGGCGGCGTTGTTGACCAGATGATGGATGGCGCCGAACGCCTCCATCGTGGCCTCGGCCATGGCATCGGTGCTGGCCGGGTCGCCGACGTCGGTGCGCACGAACAGGGCCCGTTCGCCCAGGTCGTCGGCCACGCGCCGGCCGGCCTCGTCGTTCAGCTCGGCGATGACCACCGACGCCCCCTCGGCGTGCAGCGCCCGGGCGTAGGCCTCGCCGATGCCGCCACCGGCACCGGTCACGATGGCCACGCGGCCGTCGAATCGTTCGGACATGGATCCTCCTGGAGGTGGTCTAGAGGGCTGCGAGGCCCCGTCGTAGATGGTCGAGTTGGCGTTCGCGGGGCCAGGCGCCGGGATCGAGCACGGCGCGCAGCGCGATGCCGTCGACGAGGGTCATGAGATGCGCGGCGGCGACGTCGGGATCGGTGTCGACGTGGCCGACGAGGCGGGCTGGGAGGCCTTCGGTCCAGCGGCGGGTGATTGCCTGGTCGAAGGGTGCCAGGTCGGTGTCGGCGAGCGAGCCCACGCGCACGGCCAGGGCGAAGCGCCAGTTCTCGATGGTCGCGGCGTCGGTGGGCAGGACCTCGGCGAGGATCGTGAGGGGGTCGGCGTCGGCGGCGACGGCGAGGATTCGCTCTGTGATGACGGCGGTGGCGTGGTCGAGGGCGGCCTGCACCAGCTCGGCCCGATCGAGGAAGTGGTGGCTGACCAGGCCGGTGGTGGCCCCGAAGCGTCGGGCCACGGCGCGCAGCGACAGGCCGTCGACGCCGCGTTCGGCGATCATCTCGTAGGCGGCTCGGGCCAGCTCGGCCCGCCGGTCGGCGGTTCGTTCCAGTGCAGCGATGAGCGGGCACGCTAGTCGACATGACACCTGTTGTCATGTAGCGTGCGGCCATGTCCGCCGCCAGCACCACCGACACCCCGGACCTCGTCTACAACCCGTACGCCTTCGCGGTCCACGACGACCCGTACGTCACGTATCGGCGCCTGCGCGACGAGGCGCCCGCGTACTGGAATCCCGAGCTCCGCTTCTGGGTCCTCAGCCGCTTCGACGACGTCCTCGAGGCCTTCCGCGACTTCGAGACGTTCTCGTCCCGTGGTGGCGTGGCGCTCGAGAACCGCCGGCCCATCACCGCCGGCCAGGGCGGCGGCTTCGAGCAGATGATCGAGCTCGACCCGCCCGACCACACCCAGTTCCGCAAGCTGGTGTCGCGGGTGTTCACCGGGCGCCGGGTCGCCGACATGGAGGACGAGGTCCGTCGCATCGTCTGCGGCTACATCGACGCCGTCGCCGGGCACGGCGAGTGCGATCTCGTCGAGGACATCACCGGGCCGTTCCCGATGGAGGTCATCGCCTCGGTGCTCGGCATCCCGGCCGCCGACCGCACCGAGTTGCGCGGCTACGCCGACAAGATCCTCATCCGCGAGGACGGCTCGATGACCATCCCGCACGAAGCCGCGCAGGGCATGTTCGACCTGCTGCAGTACTTCATCGACGACCTCCCTAAGCGTCGCGCCGGCGAGGGCAGCGGCCTGCTCAACGACCTGCTCACCGCCGAGGTCGAGGGCCGCCGCCTCACCGAGGAGGAGCTGCTCGGGTTCTGCGTGCTGTTCGTCATCGCCGGCCACGAGACCACCACCAAGATGGTCGCCAACGGTGTCGAGCTGTTGTCCCGGCATCCCGACCAGCGCGACCGCATCGTCGCCGACCTGTCGCTCGTGCCGGGCACCGTCGAAGAGGTCCTGCGCTTCCACAACTCCACGCAGTACATGCACCGGACGCTCACCACCGACATCGAACGCCACGGCGCCACGATGCACGCCGGCGACTCGGTGCTGTTGCTCATCGGGGCGGCCAACCACGACGAGCGCGAGTTCGGCCCAACCGCCGAGGACTTCGACATCGGCCGCCGCCCCGACCGTCACCTCGCCTTCGGCTATGGCGCCCACTTCTGCCTGGGCGCCGCCCTGGCCCGCATGGAGGGCAAGGTGGCGTTCGAGGAGATCCACCGGCGCCTGCCCGACTACGAGGTCGACCACGACGCCAAGGTCCGGTTCCATTCCGGCAACGTGACCGGCTGGAGCAACCTGCCGATCCGCTTCACCCCCACGGCGGCGTCGTGACCGCGGGTCCGCAGAGGCAGGAGGCACTGTCATGAGCACCCGCTACGGCTACATCGGCCTGGGGATGATGGGTTCGGCGATGGCCGAGAACCTCATCGGCACGGGCGCGCCCGTCACCGTCCACGACCTCGTCCCCGCCGCGGTCGACCGGGCTGTGGCCCAGGGCGCAACCGCCGGTTCCAGCGCCGCCGACGTCGCGGCCAACAGCGATGTCGTCAGCATCTGCGTCCCGGCCGCCGAGCATCTCGCCGCCGTGCTCGACGGGCCCGGCGGCATTGCCGAGGGTGCCCACGACGGTCTGGTCGTCCTCGTCCACTCCACGGTGCATCCCGACACGATCCTCGAAGCGCAGGCGACAGCCGCCCGCTGGGGCGTGGCGGTGTTCGACGCCAGTGTCGCCGGCGGCGACGCCAACGCCCGCGCCGGCACCCAGACCATGCTCGTCGGGGGCATGGCCGACATGAACGACGCCACCCGGGGCCTCATCGAGATCTACGGCGAGACCATCATCGACGCCGGCCCGGTCGGCGCCGGCGCCGCGCTCAAGCTGGCCGTCAACGTCATGACCTACGCCCAGTTCGGCGCCGCAGCCACCGGCTACGACCTGATCACCGGTGTCGGAGGCGACCCCGAATCGCTGTGGACAGCGCTGCGGGGGCTGGGCCAGCTCGGCGCGCTGACCGACAGCTACCGCCACATCCTCGGCATCCCCGCCGCCCACATCACCGGCGAGTTCGAGACGATGCTGCGCACCCAGGTCGGCATCGCCGAGAAGGACCTGTCGCTCGCTCGGTCCCTGGGCGAGACCCGGGCCCGCACCGGCGACATGCTCGACGCGATCCGTGATTCGATGGCCGCCCTGTACGGGGTCGAGGGAGGACAACCATGAGTGAGTCGAACGAGGCTGCGGCCGACGACACGGCCGGCGCCGCCGGCGAGGGCGCTGATGCGTGGGCCCGGGGTGTGGCGAAGATGACAGAGGTCTACGCCGGCGAGGTCATCACCCCGCCGCAGGGCTCGATGCCCTTCAGCGACGTGATGCTCGCGACGCTGTTCGCCGAGGTCTGGGACCGAGACGTGTTGTCGGTGCGCGACAGGCGACTGCTCATCATGGGCGTCATCGCCGCCCGGGGCGGGGTCGACACCTGGAAGATCCAGTCCCGCGCCGCGCTCCGCAACGGCGAGCTCACCGTCGACGAACTGCGCGAAACGCTGGTGATGCTCGCCCCCTACGCGGGCTATCCCAGCGTCGCGCCGCTGGTGGTCGAGACCGAAGGCGTCATCCACCGCTTCGAGAAGGAAGCTCGCGAAGCCGAAACCGCCGACTGACGGGTGCTGCCCGGCTGTCGTGAGAGGCTGGGTCCTGAGCGGCGTCGGCGCCCTCACTGCCGGGCTGCTTGCCGGCCGGGGTCCCGAGAGCGGGAACGAGGGGTCGCGCCCGTGACCTTCAGCGGGTGCGGGCGTCGAGCTTCAGCTCGCTGGAGTCGATGTCGGGGTGCGCCAGGACCACGCCTAGCGACCGGGCCATGGACAGGCCGACGTCGTCGACGTGCATCATGCCGCCCGGTATGGCCTGGCGTTCCCAGGCCTCGAGGGCGTCGCCCAGCAGGTCGAGGTTCATCTGGTTCGCGAACTCGGTGGGCTGGCAGTTGCCCATGACGATCCGCACGAACCGTCGGTCGGGGTGCTCGATGCGCCACGCTCGGATGCACTGATCCAGCGCGGCCTTCGACGCGGAGTACGACGTGAACAGGGCGTTGCAGTCATCTGCGGTGCGCGACGACAGATACGCGACGACGCCGTCGCTGCCCAGGTGGGGGAGTGCCGCGGCGGTCGACACGTTCGCGCCCACGACGTTCACCCGGTACACGTCGGTCCACACCTCGGGGTCGGTGTCGACCAGGCGCTGCAGCACGCCGTACCCCGCGGCGTACATGACCAGGTCGAGCCCGCCCATCGATGCTGCGGCCTCGTCGGCCACCCGACGGGCATCGGCGGGCACGGCCGCATCGCCGACGAAGGCGTGGTGGGCGCCCCCGCCGGCGACGAGCTCGTCGAGGGGTTCGGGCCGGCGGGCCGACACGGCCACCATGGCGCCCTCGCCCGCGGCGGCCGCGGCGAAGGACCGACCGATGCCGGCCGAGGCGCCGACGACCAGCACCCGTCGGCCGGCGAGCGCGCCGGTCGGAGCCGTCGAAGGCGGAGAGGTGGTGTCGTTGCCAGCGGTGTCGTCGGTCATGGCCGAGACAGTACGACGCGCCGCCCGGCACATGCCGTGAATGTCGGACGGTTCCTCGTTCTCGTCCGGGCATCGCCGCGTGGCGTCCGTCCGGAGCCACTCGGGCACGGGAGGCGGGACGGTACCCTCCCCGTCGTGTCCGACATCCACGACGAGCTGGAGCGCGAGTTCCTCGACCTGCAGTCGCGCCTCGGCGATCAGGATCTGCTGGCAGACCAGACCGCCTATACCCAGGCGGCGCGTCGCTACTCCGAGCTCGAGGCCATCGTCGAGCGCATCCGGGGCCTCCGCCAGGCACACGAGGACCTGCGCACCGCGAAGGAGATGATCACCGACGCCTCGGCCGACGACCGCGACATCCTCCGCGCCGAGGTCGACGACGCCGAGGCCGCCATCGCCCGCCTCGACGCCGAACTACGCGACCTGCTGCTGCCCAAGGACCCCAACGACGACAAGAACGTCATCGTCGAGATCCGCGGCGCCGAGGGCGGCGAAGAGGCCAACCTGTTCGCCCGGGACCTGTTCGACATGTATGCCGGCTATGCCACCCGCCAGGGCTGGAAGCTCGAGGTCCTGGGCGCCCACGAGTCCGACATGGGCGGCTACAGCGACATCACCTTCATGCTCAAGGGCACGGCGGTGTGGAGCCGCATGAAACACGAGGGCGGCCCCCACCGGGTGCAGCGCGTGCCCGTCACCGAGGCTCAGGGCCGCATCCACACATCCTCGGCCACCGTCGCGGTCCTGCCCGAGGCTGCCGAGATCGACGTCCAGATCGACGACCACGACCTCCAGGTCGACGTGTTCCGGGCGTCGGGCCCCGGCGGGCAGTCGGTCAACACGACCGACTCCGCGGTGCGCATCACCCACAAGCCCACGGGCATCGTCGTGTCGATGCAGGACGAGAAGAGCCAGCTCCAGAACAAGGCCCGGGCCCTGCAGGTCCTGCGGGCCCGGATCCTGGCGGCCGAACAGGATCGCGTCGCGGCCGAGCAGTCGGCGGCCCGCAAGGACCAGACCGGCGGCGGCGGACGTTCGGAGAAGATCCGGACGTACAACTTCAAGGAGAACCGGGTCACCGATCACCGCATCGGGCTGACGCTCTACAAGCTCGACCGCGTGCTCGGCGGCGAGCTCGACGAGGTCGTCGACGGACTCGTCGAACACGAACGGGCGCGCCAGCTCACCGAGCTCGACGGCGGCGGCGACTGAGGGTGGACACCCCGGAGGGCTACGAAGCCGACGGTGCGACGGTGCCGTGGCGGGCGTTCCTGCGTGAGGCCACCGAGACGCTGCGGGCCGCCGGGTTCGAGTCGCCCGAATCCGACGCCCGCCGCATCGTCGAGCAGGCATCGGGGTTCGAGGGCGCCGAGCTGGCGCTGGGCCTGAGCGAGCCGGCCACCGTCCGGGGCGTCACGGCGTTCGACGCGATGATGGCCCGTCGCCTCGCCGGCGAGCCGCTGCAGTACGTGGTTGGCCGCTGGGGTTTCCGCACGCTCGACCTCATGGTCGACCGCCGCGTCCTCATCCCGCGTCCCGAGACCGAGATCGTGGCGGGCGTGGCCATCGACGAGGTCGCCCGCATCGCCCGGATGGCAGCGGGCGACCATGGCGCCGACAGCGACAGCGACAGCGACAGCGACAGCGACAGCGACAGCGACAGCGACAACGGCGCCGGCGCCGGTCCCGCTGGCCCGGCTCACGCCGCCGCTGCTGCCCGGACGCTTCCGGGTGGGCCTGTGGGAGGCGCAGGCCGTGCCAGCGAAGCGCAGGGCCGTCCGTTGGTGGTGGTCGATCTGGGCACCGGGTCCGGGGCGATCGGCTTGTCCGTGGCGGTCGAACGCCCCGACGTGCACGTGGTGCTCACCGACGCGTCGACCGAGGCGCTGGCCGTGGCCCAGGCGAACCTCGCGGGCATCGGGCGCGCCGCGACGCGCGTGCGTATCGCCGAGGGCGACTGGTTCGACGCGCTTCCCGGCGACCTCGTCGGAGCGGTCGACGTCGTCGTCTCGAACCCGCCCTATGTGGCGGCCGACGACGACCTCCCGCCCGAGGTCGCGGACTGGGAACCGGCGTCGGCGCTCATCGCTCCCGACGCAGGCCTGGCACACCTGCGCATCATCGTCGAGGGGGCATCATCGTGGCTGCGCCCGGGCGGGTCGCTGGTCCTCGAGATGGCACCGACCCAGACCGAGATGATCGCTGCGTTGGCAGGCGAACGGGGCTACCGGGACGTCGAGATCGTCGACGACCTGACGGGCCGCCCCCGCGTCGTCCGGGCGCGCACCATCTGACGACGCCGCCTCGGGCGCCATCGCCCGGGGCGTCATCGAACTGGCGCCGAGGATTGTTGTCAGGGCGACGGTTTTCGGCGCCGGAGCGTTGGGGTCATCCGTCTGGCGCCGAGGATTGTTGTCACGGCGACGGTTTTCGGCGCCGGAGCGTTGGCGCCGGTCGAATGCCCGTGTGCGTGGGGGCGGTCGCCGTCAGGAGGTCGAGGACGCAGGGCTGGTCGGGTCGGCCTGACCCGAGCCCCGCCGTGCCGCCCGGAACGACTGGACGGCCAACACCATGAAGGGGATGAGCACAACGAGCACGGCGATGTTGGCGCCGATGGCCCAGCCCGACACATCGTCGTCGCCGAAGGCCGTGGGGAGTCGACTGGCCGATCCGAGGATGCCGATCAGGGCGAAGGCGGCTGCGCCGTGCATGGCGGTCTTGCGTTGGTCGGGGCGCTTGGTGGCCAGCACTGCGCAGCCGACGAGGGCGAGGCCGAGCACCACCGGGATGAGCGAGGTGAAGCTCGAGGCCCCGGTGCCGACGAAGGCGACGATGCCGATGGCGCAGAGGAGAAGGCCGGCGTTTCGGGTGTGGGTGTCCATGTCGAGAGTCTGTCGAGAACGGCCCCCCGGACAACCTGGCCCGGGGCGTCATCGGTCACTGGCGCCGAGAACTGCTGTCAGGGCGACGGTTTTCGGCGCCGGTTCGGTGGCGTCGTCCGGCTGGCGCCGAGGATTGTTGCCTGGGCGACGGTTTTCGGCGCCAGAGAGTTGGGGTCATGGGACTGGCGCCGAGGATTGTTGCCTGGGCGACGGTTTTCGGCGCCAGAACGTCTGACCTCGTCGGGCGTCGACGGCACGGCTCACCCGCGCCCCGGTAGTGCGGCTCACCCGCGCCCGGGTAGTGCGGCTCACCCGCGCCCGGGTAGTAGGTTGCCGGCCATGGCACGCATCGCTGCAGGGTCCGACCACGCCGGTTTCGCGCTGAAGGCCGCGCTCGTCGACCATCTACGCGCCGCAGGCCACGAGGTCGTCGACGTCGGCACCCACAGCGCCGAGCGGGTCGACTACCCCGACTACGGGGCATCGGTCGGACGGGCGGTCGCCTCCGGCGACGCCGAGTTCGGGCTCTGCGTCTGTGGCAGCGGCATCGGCATCGCCATCGCCGCCAACAAGATCCCCGGCATCCGCGCCGCCACCGTGCACGACGTCACCTCGGCCCGGCTCACCCGCGAGCACAACGACGCCAACGTCATCTGCATCGGCGAACGGCTCACCGGCCCCGAGGTCGCCCGTGACGCCGTCGACGCCTTCCTCGCCGCATCGTTCGAGGGCGGCCGCCACGCCGAACGCGTCGCCAAGATCGATGCGCTCCTGCCCGGGACCTGATCCATGACCGCCATCGTCAACGAACTCCGCCCCGGCCTCGGCTGGCTGGCGCTCACCGCTGTCGGCGTGCTCCTCGCCGGCACGGCACTGATGCTGGTCGTCTTGCCGTCGAGCCACGGCTTCGGGACCTCGGCGGAGGGCCGTGGTCAGGCTTCCGTCGACAGCTACCGTGTCCGTTGCCCGGCGCCGTTCACGAGAGCCTTCGACGACATCGGGTCGGGCGCAGGGTGGTTCGAGTTCACCACCGGCGAGCCCATGATCATCAGCGCCGACTCGTACTGCACGCTCTCGGCGCGACGACGGATGAGCCTTGCCCTGGTGCTCGGCAGCGTGGGAGCCGCTGCGATCGCCGCCGGTCGCCGCCACACCGCTGCAATGCCGGTCTGAGAGGCCGAGCCGATCGGCGATGCGCGGATCCTGCCGCTTCCCGCGGCGTAGGCCTTGCGCACGAGCGAAGCGGTTGTCGCGGCGCTCCCTGGGACGAACGCAGGGGTCAAGTCGTACTTTCAACCAACTCCGGGTCGACGAGCCTGGGGGTCGCCGCGTATCGAGTTGGTTGAAAGTACGACTTGACCCCGGTGGTCCAGAGACTCGATCCCGGTGGTCTACAGCGTGCCGAGGGTGGGGTAGAGGGGGTTGTCGGCCAGCAGGTCCGCCGACCGGGCCCTCGTCGCATCGCGCAGGTCGTCGGCCAGGGTGAACTTGGCCTTCGACGGTTCGCCCGCCGCGGTGAGGGTCGGCTCGGTGCCACGCAGCACGCCGCAGATGATGTCGGCGACGTCGTCCATGTCGTCGGTGTCCATGCCCAGCGTGGTGAGCGCCGGGGTGCCGAGGCGGATGCCCGAGGTGTACCAGGCGCCGTTGGCGTCGTTGGGGATCGAGTTGCGGTTGACGATGACCCCGGCGTCCTCGAGTGCGGACTCGGCCTGGCGGCCCGTCACCCCGAAGCCGCGCACGTCGACCAGTACCAGGTGGTTCTCGGTCCCGCCGGTGACGATGCGCCCGCCCCGCTTGGCGATTCCCTCTGCCAACGCGGCTGCGTTGTCGACCACCTGCTGGGCGTAGTCGGCGAACGCCGGTTGGCGGGCCTCGGCGAAGGCGACGGCCTTGGCGGCCATCACGTGGCTGAGGGGCCCGCCGAGCACCATCGGGCAGCCCTTGTCGATGAACTCGGTGAGCTCGGCGGTGTTCGACAACACGATGCCGCCGCGCGGTCCGCGCAGCGACTTGTGGGTGGTGGAGGTGACGAGGTGGGCGTTGGCGACCGGGTCGTAGTCGCCGGTGAAGACCTTGCCCGCCACCAGACCGGCGAAGTGCGCCATGTCGACGAGGAAGGTGGCGCCGACCTCGTCCGCGATCTCGCGCATCTTCGCGAAGTTGACCTTGCGGGGATAGGCGGAGTAGCCGGCGACCAGGATGAGTGGCCGGAACTCGCGGGCCAGCGCGGCGACGGCGTCGTAGTCGAGCAGTTCGGTCTCGGGATCGACGCCGTAGGAGCGCTGGTCGAACATCTTGCCGGAGATGTTGGGCCGGAAGCCGTGAGTGAGGTGCCCACCGGCGTCGAGGCTCATGCCGATCATGCGCTGGTCGCCCATGGCCCGGCGCAGCACGGACCAGTCGTCGTCGCTGAGGTCGTTGACGTGGCCGAGGCCACGCTCGGCGAGGAACGGCGCCTCGATGCGGTGCGACAGGATCGCCCAGAACGCCACGAGGTTGGCGTCGATGCCCGAGTGGGGCTGCACGTAGGCATAGTCGGCTCCGAAGAGCGCCTTGGCGTGGTCGGCGGCGAGGGTCTCGACCTTGTCGACGAACTCGCACCCGGCATAGAAGCGGTGCCCGGGCGTGCCCTCGGCGTACTTGTCAGAGAACCAGTTGCCCATGGCCAGCAGCACCGCCGGCGAGGCGTAGTTCTCCGACGCGATCAGCTTGAGCTGGCTGCGCTGGTTGCCGAGCTCGCCCCGGATGTGGTCGGCGATGGTGGGCTCGACCGCGCCGATCACCTCGAGCGCGGCCCGATAGGCGGTCGCCTCGGGCGTCGGGCCGGCAGTGGGGCTCGACGCCGCGGCGTCGACGGAGGATGTGGTGGCGTCACGGACCATGGGGGGAGAGGGTATCGGCCACGCAGGGTCGCCGACCGGCCGAGCGGAGCGGTCGATCAACCCGTCGATCGGTCCTCAGGCGACGAACATGGCCGTATGTCGCGAGAATGATTTGAGAACCGGCTCACAAGCGCTAGTCTCTCGTCCGTTCCAGCGCCGGGGTTGTGGCGCGCTGTCCGAAGGTGACGTGGTGGATCTCTCGCAACGAAGCGACCTGACCCAAGGCCTGCACCGATCGACGGGTTCGTACGAACTCGTCCTCGGAGCGGTGCTCTTCGCGCTGTTCGGGCTCCTCGTCGACCGTGCGCTCGGCACCACACCCTGGCTCACGGTCGCCTTCGCCGTATTCGGCTTCGTCGGGGCTGCGGTCAGTATCTACTACCGCTATCAGCACGCCATGGCCGAGTACGCCCGGATGCGCGAATCCTCATGAGCGCCGATCCCTACCTCACCCGATTCGAGGGCCCGTCGCCGGTGGCACAGATCGCCCGCGACATCGTGCGTCGTGGCCTGTGGGCCGCCCCGGTGATGATGGGCATCGGCGCCGCCATCTGGAGCACCGAGGGCTTCTTCTCCGTGGGCTACGGGATGATCCTGGTCCTGGCCAACTTCGCCATCGCGGCCGGCATCATCGCCGCCACCTCCCGGATCTCGCTCGCACTGTTGATGGGCGGGGTGATGTTCGGCTTCCTCATCCGCCTGGGTGTCATCTTCCTCGCCGTCTACCTGGTCCGCGACGCCGGCTGGATCGATCTCCTGGCCCTCGGGCTGACCATCATCATCACCCATCTGGGGCTTCTGTTCTGGGAGCTCCGCTATGTCTCGCTGTCGATGGCCTACCCGGGGCTCAAGCCCGGCGTCGGCGGCCAGACCACCGAGTCCAATGCGCTCCGCCCGGTCGTCACCGACCTCGCTGTGAGCACCGATCAAACCGATGCCGTTGCCCTCGACGCCGCCGAGGCGGCCGACGGGGACGACGACAATCGGGACAACGAACCCACCGACACGAACAAGGAGCACTCACAGCCGTGAGCATCTTCGCCGCTGAAACCGAGGGTGGGGGCGTCGCCTTCCCACCGGTCGAGAACCTCGTCGAGTGGCCCAACATCATCGACGCGATCAGCTTCAACAAGATCGGACTGATCACCGTCATCTGCTTTGCCGTGCCGACCATCGCCTTCGCGGTCTCCAAGAAGGAGATGATCCCGGGCAAGTTCCAGTCCTTCATCGAGGGCATCGTCCGGTTCGTCGAGGAGAGCATCGCCAAGCCCGGCATCGGTCACGGCTACGAGAAGTTCGTGCCGCTGCTCATCTCGTTCTTCCTGTTCATCTCGATCGGCAACCTCTTCGAGGTGATCCCGTTCTTCCAGATGCCGCTCAACGCCCGCATGGGTCCGCCGTTGGTCTTCGCCCTGATCAGCTGGGCCATGTTCATCTCGGTGGGTATCAAGCACCACGGCGGGGGCTACATCAAAGAGGTCCTGTTCCCGCCCGGCGTGCCCAAGGCGCTCTACATCCTGATCACGCCGATCGAGTTCCTCTCGACCTTCATCGTGCGGCCCTTCAGCCATGCGGTCCGTCTGTTCGCCAACATGCTGGCGGGCCACATCCTGCTCGTCACCTTCGGCGTGTTGAGCATCGCCACCTTCCAGGCTTCGGCGCTCATCGTCCCCTGGATCGGCGCCTTCGCCGGCCTCATCGCCTTCACCGCCTTCGAGATCGGCGTCAGCTTCATCCAGGGGTTCGTGTTCGCCATCCTCGCTGCCGTGTACATCGGCGGCGCTCTGCACCCCTCGCACTAGTCACCCAGTCGTCCCACCAAGACAACCCGTGTGTCGCCTCGTCGGGGTGACGCAGCCCAATCCAAGGAGACAGATACCCCAATGAGCATGCTCGCCACCTTTGCCCAGCTCCAACAGGGCGTCGACGCAGCTGACGCGCAGAACGTCGAAGCCGCCGGCATGGCCGGTCTCGCCTACGCCGTGGCCACCATCGGCCCCGGCCTCGGCATCGGCTACCTCGTCGGCCAGGCCGTGCAGGCCATCGCCCGCCAGCCCGAGGCTGCAGGTCAGGTCCAGACCACGATGTTCCTCGGCGTCGCCTTCACCGAGGCCCTCGCCCTCATCGGCTTCGTGGTCTTCATCCTCCTGAAGTTCGTCTGATCACCCCGGACCTCCGTTGCAGACCACAGGTCTGACGGTCCGGTCCCCGAGCCCAAGAGGAGCCATGCGTGTTGGTCTATGACCTGACGCTCGACGAGATCGTCGGCGACGAGCTGTTCGCGTTCGTCGAAGCCGAAGAGATCGAAGGCGAGGCAGTCGAAGAGGAAGAGACCGTCAACCCGGTGTTGCCCACCGGCGTCGACATGATCTACGCCTTCATCTTCTTCGTCGCCTTGTGGGCGGCGATGAAGTACGTGCTGTTGCCGCCGATCAACAAGGTCCGCGCCGAGCGCGAGGCCAAGATCGCGGCAGCCCGCGATGCGGCCGACAATGCGTCGGCCGACATGGGGAGCGCACAGGCTGACTACGACGCGGCCATGGCCGGTGCTCGCAGCGAGGCCAATGCCATCCTCGACGCGGCCCGTGCCGAAGCCGACGCCCATCGGGCCGAGGTCGTCGGTGCCGCAGAGGCCGAGGCCGCCGAGATCCGTGCGGGTGCCGTGGCCGATCTCGAGGCTGCCCGCACGGGAGCGATGACTTCGTTGACCGACGACATGGCGAACGTCGCTGCCGGTGCCGCGGGCCTCATCGTCGGGCGGCCCGTCGATGCCGGCACCGCCCGCCCTGCAGTCGAACGTGCACTCCAAGGAGACCTTCGATGACCGGTTTGTGGATCTTCGCGGCCGAGGGGCCCAACGGGCAGTTCATCCCGTCGGACCCCAAGGAGCTCTACTTCGGTGGCGCCGCCTTCGTGATCGTGCTCGCGCTCATGATCTGGAAGGGTGGGCCCGCCCTGTCGAAGGCGCTCGGTGCCAACGGCGACAAGGTCCGTGCGGAGCTCGACGCCGCCGCCGAGGCCCAGGCCGCGGCCGACGCCGAGATCGCCGCCCTTCGGTCGCGCCTCGGTGACGCCGACGCCGATGGGGCCCGCCTGGTCGAAGAGGCCCGGGTCGCTGCCGAGAAGCTCAAGGCCGACGCCGCCATCAAAGCCGCAGCCGACGCCGAGGCCATTCGTGTCCGGGCTGCCGCCGACGCCGAGGCCATGCGGGCCCAGGCCACCGCCGACCTGCAGGCCGACCTCAACCGGCGCACGCTCATGGCGGCCGAGGACGTCGTGCGGTCGAGTCTCGACGACGACACGCAGCGCCAGCTGATCGACCAGTACATCGACCAGGTCGGAGCCGCAAGATGAGTGACCGCATCAACAACTACGCGCGGGCGATCCTGTCGGTGGCCGAGGCCGAGGACAACGTCGACGATCTCTCCGACGAGCTCTTCCGCTTCGCCCGGGCCATCGACGGCAACGACGAGCTGCGCGGTGCCCTCACCGACCAGCGCATCGAGGCCAGCCGGCGCCAGCAGATCGTCGAGGATCTCCTCGGCGGCCGGGCCAGCACCACTGCGGTGGGCCTCGTCTCGATGCTCGTCGCCACCGGCCGCGCCGGCGATCTCCCCAAGATCGCCGACCGTGTGGTCGAGATGAGCGCTCGGGGTCGTGACCGTCAGGTCGCCATCGTGCGCAGCGCCGTCGAGCTCACCGACGACCAGAAGACCCGCCTCACCGAGGCCCTCACCAAAGCCCATGGCGGCGAACTCGACGTCAAGGTCCAGGTCGATCCGACCATCGTCGGCGGCATCGTCACCCAGATCGGTGACACCGTCCTCGACGGCTCGGTCCGTTCCCGCCTCACGCAGTTGCGTGACGCCTTCTAGGCGCCTGCACCGCCTACCAGACCCACCAGCACCGAACCTGCGAACCACCGCACCCACCACGAAGCGAAGAGAGCATGGCTGAACTCACCATCAACACCAGCGACATCGCCGCCGCGCTGAAGAAGAACCTCGAGGGCTTCACGCCATCGGTCGAGCAGACCCAGGTGGGGCGCATCATCGAGGTCGGCGACGGCATCGCCCGCATCTCGGGCCTGCCCGACGCGGCCGTCAACGAGATGCTGGAGTTCGAGGGCGGCACCATCGGCCTGGCCCTGAACCTCGACGAGGAATCGATCGGCGCCGTGGTCCTGGGCTCGGTCACCGCGATCGAAGAGGGCCAGACGGTGCGAGCCACCGGCCGCATCCTCGAGATCCCCGTCGGCGATCCGCTGCTCGGTCGTGTCGTCAACGCCCTCGGCGAGCCCGTCGACGGCAAGGGCCCCATCAGCGGCGCACAGTCCCGCCGTATGGAGGTCCAGGCCCCGGGCATCATGGGTCGCCAGCCCGTGCACGAGCCGATGCAGACCGGCATCAAGGCCATCGACTCGCTGATCCCGGTCGGCCGTGGCCAGCGTGAGCTCATCATCGGCGACCGCAAGACCGGCAAGACCACCATCGCCACCGACACGATCATCAACCAGCGTGGCCTGGGCGTGAAGTGCATCTACGTGGCGGTCGGCCAGAAGGCCTCGACGGTCGCCCAGACCGTGGCGACCCTCGCCGAGTTCGGTGCCATGGAGTACACCGTGGTCGTGGTGGCCCCGGCGTCGGAGCCCGCGCCGTTCAAGTACCTCGCCCCCTACGCCGGCTGCGCCATCGGCCAGCACTGGATGGACAACGGCGAGCATGCGCTGGTCATCTACGACGACCTCTCCAAGCAGGCCGAGGCCTACCGCCAGATGTCGCTGCTGCTGCGCCGCCCGCCCGGGCGTGAGGCCTACCCCGGCGACGTGTTCTACCTGCACAGCCGCCTCCTCGAGCGTGCCGCCAAGCTGAGCGACGAGCTCGGCGCGGGTTCGCTGACCGCCCTGCCGGTCATCGAGACCAAGGCCGGCGACGTGTCGGCGTTCATCCCGACCAACGTGATCTCCATCACCGACGGTCAGATCTTCCTCCAGGACGATCTGTTCAAGTCCGGTGTGCGTCCCGCCGTCGACGTGGGCATCTCGGTGTCGCGCGTGGGTTCGGCGGCCCAGATCAAGGCCATGAAGGCTGCGGTCGGCACGCTCAAGTCAGACCTGCAGCAGTTCCGTGAGCTCGAGGCGTTCGCCGCCTTCGGTTCGGACCTCGACCCCGTGTCCCAGCGCCAGCTCGATCGTGGCTACCGCCTCACCGAGTTGCTCAAGCAGGGCATCAACAGCCCGATGTCGGTCCAGGAGCAGGTCGTGTCGCTCTTCGCCGGCACCCGCGGCTACCTCGACACGATCGCGGTCGAAGACGTCAACCGCTTCGAGACCGAGCTGCTCGATCACGTGCGGGGCCGCCACGGTGCCCTGCTCGACGGCATCGCCTCGAGCGGCAAGGTCGACGAGGAAGAGCTCGACGGCATCGTGTCGGCATTCGCCGACCAGTTCGTGCGCTCCGACGGCACCAGCGGCATCCACGTGACCCCCCAGGACCAGCCGGAGGCGACAACCACGGTCGTCGACTCCGACGTGACGCTCCCCGAAGAGGACATCGCTCGGGGCGAGGAGCACTAGTGCCAGGGGGTCAAGAACGCGCCCTCAAGCGCCGGATCACCTCGGTCAAGTCGACCAAGAAGATCACCCGCGCCATGGAGCTCATCGCCGCGACCCGCGTGGTCAAGGCGATGCAGCGAGCCAACCAGGCCCGACCCTATGCGTCGCGCATCACCGGCGTCATCGAGGATCTGGCAGCGCAGGGCACTGGTGTCGATCACCCGCTGCTGCGTCGCTCAGAGGAAGTGAAGCGGGTGGCCTACATCGCGGTCACCTCGGATCGTGGCCTGGCCGGCCCCTACAACTCCGCGGTGATCCGTGCCACCGAGCGCGAGATCATGGCCGACCTCACCGAAGGCCGCGAGTACCGCCTGGTCTGCATCGGCAAGAAGGCCCGCGACTACTTCCGGTTCCGCAATTACGACATCGCCCACATCTTCGAGGGCATGACCGACAACCCCACCTACGAGCAGGCTCGTGAGGTCGCCATCACGGTCCGCGACATGTTCGTGTCCGGTGAGGTCGACCAGGTCGTGCTCATCTACCAGGAGTTCGTCTCCATGGGCACCCAACGGGTGGCCGTGCGCCGGTTCCTGCCGCTCGAGCGCCTCGACGTGGTCGCCACCGCCGGCGGTGCGCACCGCCAAGGCCGAGTTCGAGTTCGAGCCGTCGCCCGAGGGTGTGCTGTCGGCGCTGCTTCCCCGCTACGTCGAGTCCCGCCTCTTCTCGGCCCTGCTCGATGCGTCGGCATCCGAGCACGCCAACCGCCAGCGGGCGATGAAGGCGGCAACCGACAACGCCGAAGAGCTGATCACCAAGCTCAGTCGAGCACTCAGCCGCGCCCGCCAGGACGCCATCACCACCGAGATCATGGAGATCGTCGGTGGCGCCGAAGCCCTCGGCGACGACCGCGGTTCCGAAGAGGATCTCCTGCTCGACCACCTGAGCACCCAGCACATCGCCTCGCGCCACATCGGCGGCGATCACGGCATCCGCCACCACGAGGGCCTCGATCCGGTCACCTCCGGTGTCGGTGCCGCCACCGCCGCCTCGGCCACCGCTGTCATCGACCGCGATGACGACACGGTGTCCGCCGGCGAGGCCGGTGCCGCAACCTCGGCAGCGCCCGTCACGAGCCGTTTCGGCGCCGGGTCGGCCGAACCACTGCCCGATGGCAGCGCCCCGGCCGGCTTCACCATCAAGGGCAACGCCGATTCCATGCTCTACCACCGGCCCGACAGCCGCAGCTATACGGTCACCAAGGCCGAGGTGTGGTTCGATTCGGCCGAGTCGGCCGAAGCCGCCGGTTTCAGCCTCGCCAACACCCATCCCAAGGACTGATCGGCCCGTCATGGCCGGTCGCACCGCCACCCCAGCGTTTCCCATCAGGAGCACACGATGACCATCACCGACGCCACTCCCGAGCTCAAGACCGGGCGCGTGGTGTCGATCGCCGGTCCGGTGATCGACGTCGAGTTCCCCCAGCACGCCCTGCCCGAGATCGACACCGCGCTGTCGTTCGAGGTCGTCGTCGACGGCCAGCCGGTCGTGATCATGGCCGAGGTCGCGCAGCAGATCGGCGACAGCCGAGTGCGAGCCATCGCCTTGAAGCCGACCGACGGCCTGACCCGTGGCGCAGTCGTGAAGAACACCGGCGCCGGTATCTCGGTGCCCGTCGGCGACGTGACCCTCGGCCACGTCTGGAACGTCATCGGCGAGCCGCTCGACGTCCCCATCGACAGCCTCGACATCGAGACCCGCTGGGAGATCCATCGTCCGGCCCCGTCGTTCGACTCGCTCGAGCCGTCGGCGAAGATGTTCGAGACCGGCATCAAGGTCATCGACCTGCTCACCCCCTACAAGGAGGGTGGCAAGATCGGCCTGTTCGGTGGCGCCGGCGTGGGCAAGACCGTGCTCATCCAGGAAATGATCACCCGTGTGGCCTCCAACCACGGTGGTGTGTCGGTGTTCGCCGGGGTGGGCGAGCGCACCCGTGAGGGCACCGACCTCTTCATCGAGATGGGTGAGGCCACCATGGGCGCCGGCGAGGACGCCGCGACCGTGTTGTCGAAGGCCGCGCTGGTGTTCGGCCAGATGGACGAGCCGCCCGGTGTGCGTCTGCGTGTCGCCCTGGCCGGGGTGACCATGGCCGAATACTTCCGTGACGTCCAGAACCAGGACGTGCTGTTGTTCATCGACAACATCTTCCGGTTCGTCCAGGCCGGTTCCGAGGTGTCGACGCTGCTCGGCCGTATGCCGTCGGCGGTGGGTTACCAGCCCACCCTCGCCGACGAGATGGGCGAGCTCCAGGAGCGCATCACCTCCACCCGGGGCAAGTCGATCACGTCGCTGCAGGCCGTGTACGTGCCTGCCGACGACTACACCGACCCCGCGCCATTCACGTCGTTCACGCACTTCGACGGCACCACCGAGTTGAGCCGCGACATTGCGGCCCTGGGCATCTACCCCGCCGTGGATCCGCTCTCGTCGACCTCCACGATCCTGCAGCCCGAGGTCGTCGGCGACCGGCACTATGCCGTCGCCCGCCGGGTCCAGGAGATCCTGCAGCGCTACAAGGAACTGCAGGACATCATCGCCATCCTGGGTCTCGACGAGCTCTCCGAAGAGGACCGCGTCACCGTCGACCGGGCCCGCAAGGTGCAGAAGTTCCTGTCGCAGCCCATGTTCGTGGCCGAGGTCTTCACGGGCCAGCCCGGCATCTTCACCGGCGTCGAGGACACGATCGACTCGTTCGAAGCCCTCGTCAACGGCGATCTCGACGACCTTCCCGAGCAGGCCTTCTACATGGTCGGCGGCGCCGAAGACGCCGAGCGCAAGGCTGCCGAGCTGCGGGCGGGCGAGTAGTCGATGGCGCTCCACGTCCAGCTGGTGTCGCCCGAGCGCACCGTCTACGAAGGCGAGGCCACCCTGGTGGTGGCGCGCACCAGCGACGGCGAGATCGGGTTCCAGGCCGGCCACGTGCCCTTCGTCGGAACGCTGCTGCCGTCGGTGGTCCGCCTGTCGCTGGCCGAGGGCGGCGAGCAGCGCATCGCCGTGCACTCCGGGTTCATCGAGATCGCCGATGATCACCTCACGTTGCTGTGTGACGTGGCGGAACTCGCCGAGAACATCGACACCGCCCGCGCCCGTGATGCGCTGGCCCGTGCCGAGGCGGCCATGGCCGCCGACGCCGGCGATGTCGAGGCCACGGCGGCCATGCGGCGGGCAAAGGCCCGGCTGCGTGCCGTCGGCGCCGACGCCTGAGCAGCGCTGCACCCGTCGCTCGGCCGCGCAGCGCCGCGGCTGTCGCGGCGATCTTCGATAGCTGATCTGCTCGGCCGCGCCCACTGCCGTCATGGCGGAGCCGCGTCGGTCTGCGTCGGCTCGTTCGCCTCACCGGCATGGCCGCGACGTGCTGCTAGTGTCGCCACTCGAAGCGGCGGCGTGTCCTCACCGCTGTCGAACCCATCTCCCCAGACCCAGCGCATGGGCCATCCCCGAGCCCACGGAGGAACACCAGCGTGACACCCGAGCAGATCGAGAGCGCTGCGTTCTCGACCGTCAAGCGTGGGGGCTACCGCACCGAAGAAGTCGACCGATTCCTGCGGGCGATCGCCGAGGAATACCGGGCGCTCCATGTGCGGGTCCGTGAAGCCGAAGGCGCCAACGTCGATCTCGAGGCTGCCGGCGCCGAGATGGCGTCGCTGCTGCGCGATGTCCACGCCCAGGTCGGCGAGCGGCGCCGTCTGGCCGAGGCCGAGGCCGAGCAGCTGCTTCGCGACGCCGAGATCGAAGCCGCCAAGGTCCTCGCTGCTGCCACCGAGCAGGCCGACACCATCCGTCAACAGGCGGACCGTGTCCTGGGCGACGCCCAGCACCATGCGGAGCTGTTGCGCAGCGACGGCGAGCAGCGGGTCCGCGAGCAGGCTGGTGAGGTGCTGCGGTCCGCGCGCACCGAACTGCAGGCGCTCGTGCGACGCAAGCACGACATGGCTGCGGCGCTGTCATCGTTGCGCAGCGACCTCGCGGCGATGGAATCGACGCTCGACACCGCAGCATTGTCGCCCGACGCGCTCGGCGACGACGTCATCGACCAGACCCTGATCGACCTGCGCGAGTCCCAGCGCGTGTCGGCTCCGGTCTCGCCGGCACCGGCACCGGCGCCTGCGCATCCCTCCACGGCGGCGACGTCGTCGATCTTCACCCCACCCGATCAGTCGGCGAACTGACGCTGCGGGGTCCGCCGGCCCCCACCCGAGTTCGTCGCCGTCGGTCGGTCAGTCGATGACGATGTCGTCGAGGCCGTCTTCGGGTTCGGGCCAGTCCATGTCGAATGACTCGAGCGTTTCGACCAGGATCTGGCTGATGACCAGGTTGCGGTAGCGCTTGTCGCACGCCGGCACGACGTACCACGGCGCCCACGGCGTCGAGGTCTCGCGCAACATGGCCTCGAACGCCTTTTGGTAGTCGTCCCAGCGGGCCCGTTCGGCCAGATCGCCCTTGGCGAACTTCCAGTGCTTGTGCGGCTCGTCGAGCCGGGACTGCAGGCGGTCCTTCTGCTCGTCCTTGGTGATGTGCAGGAAGATCTTGACGATGGTGGTGCCCTCGTCGGCGAGGAGTCGCTCGAACTCGCGGATGTGGTGGTATCGGCGGGACCACCGCTCCTCGGGAACGAGTTCGTGGACCCGCACGATCAGCACGTCCTCGTAGTGGCTGCGGTTGAAGATCGTGATCTCGCCGTCGGCCGGGACGTGCTGGTGGACCCGCCACAGGTAGTCGCGCGCCAGCTCGACGTCGCTGGGCTTCTTGAACGACGCGACCTTGACGCCCTGGGGATTGGTTCCGTCGAACACGTGGCGGATCGTGCCGTCCTTGCCGCCGGTGTCGGTGGCCTGCAACACGACGAGCAGGCGGTGACTTCCGTTGGCGTACAGCAGCTCCTGCAGCTCTTCGAGGCGCTCGTTGAGGGGCTCGACGAGGTCCTTCAGCTCCGATTTGGACCAGCCGTCGTCGACGTCGGCGTCGCGCTGGGCGAGGTCGACCTCGGTGTCGGGCTCGATACGGAAACGGCTGGTGTCGACGACAGGGGCCACGGGGCTCTCCGGGTACGCGGGATCAGGTGCCGTTGGGACCGTAGCCGGGGCGCACGAACCGGGTGTAGACCTCCTCGCCCATACGGGCTCGTAGCGGACCCTCCAGGTCGGGGGCTCGACGCAGGGTGTGGCCGCCGTCGACCGCGATGGCCTGCCCGGTGACCCACCGGCTGGCGTCGGAGGCCAACCACACGACGGCGTCGCCGACATCGGTGGCCTCGCCCACGAACCCCAAGGGCATCTGGCGCCGGTAGTCGTCGACGACCTCGGGTAGGTTGTCGAACATCGATGCGGTGGCCTCGGAGCGCACCACGCCGGGGCGGATCGAGTTGATGCGGATGCCGAACCCGCCGAGCTCGTCGGCGGCGCTGCGGACCATCATGTCGAGCGCCGCCTTCGACGACGCGTACGCCGCCCGGAAGCGGCCGCCGAGTGCGCCGGCGATGGAGGAGATGGCGATGATCGATCCGCCGCCGTCGCGCATGGCCAGGCCCGCCGATTTGATGGTCGAGAAGGCGCCCACGACGTTGACCTCGAGCACCTGGCGGAACGTGTCGGCCTCGGTGGCGAGGAACGGCCCGCCCGTGCCGAACCCGGCGTTGGCCACCGCGATCTGCAGCGCGCCGGTGTCGTCGGCAGCGTGGGCGACCGCGGCGTCGACCTGGTCCGGGTCGGTGACATCGCAGCCGACGACCCGGATCTGGGCACCGGTGCGCGCACGGAGGTCGTCCGCTGCGTCATCGAGGACGTCGATGCGCCGGCCGGCGATGGTGACGACCGCGCCGGCCTGGGCCAGCCGTTCGGCGATCCCCAGGCCGATACCGGTGCCGCCTCCGGTCACGAGGGCGTGCGCGCCATCCAAATCGGTCATGTCGTCGTTCCCCCGGTGAGAGCGCCCGGCGTCGCGCCGGACGATCGGCGCGACGCGGGGCTGGCTCAGTAGTCGATGATTGCGTAGTCGCGCAGCTTGTCGAGCACGTGGCGACCGTTGATGAGCCGGACGGTACCCGACTTCGAACGCATGACGAGCGACTGGGTGCTGCAGGAGTCGGGGCCGTAGTGGACGCCGCGCAACAGGTCGCCGTCGGTGATGCCGGTGGCGGCGAAGAAGCAGTTGTCGCCCTTGATGAGGTCCTCGGTGGTGAGTACCTGGTCGAGGTCGTAGCCCTCGTCCATGGCGGCCCGACGTTCGGTCTCGTTGCGGGGCCACAGCCGGCCCTGGATCTCGCCGCCCATCGCTTTCAGGGCGGCGGCGCTGATGACACCCTCGGGGGTCCCACCGATGCCGAGCAGGACGTCGGCGCCCGAGTCCTCCCACGCGGTCGAGATGGCGCCGGCGACGTCGCCGTCGGGGATGAGCCGGATACGGGCGCCGGCCTCGCGGACCTCGCGGATGATGTCGATGTGGCGGTCGCGATCCAAGATGACCACCGTGATGTCGCGGACCGCTTCGCCCTTGGCCTTCGCGACGGCGGCGAGGTTGTCGGCGATGGGAGCATTGAGGTCGATCACCCCGGCGCAGTCGCGGCCGACGGCGATCTTCTCCATGTAGACGCACGGGCCGGGGTTGAACATCGTGCCGCGGTCGCTGACGGCGAGCACGGCGATGGCGTTGGCGCGTCCGAGCGCGGTGAGGGTGGTGCCGTCGATGGGATCGACGGCGACGTCGCAGCGGATGGGGGTACCGTCGCCGAGGACCTCGCCGTTGTACAGCATCGGCGCCTCGTCCTTCTCGCCCTCGCCGATGACGACGATGCCGTCCATCTGGACGGAGTCGAGCATGGTGCGCATGGCGTCGACGGCGGCCCCGTCGGCACCCTCTTTGTCGCCTCGACCCATCCACCGGGCTGCGGCCATCGCCGCGGCCTCGGTCACCCGGACGAGCTCCATCGCCAGGTTGCGATCGGGCGATTCCTTGTCGGCCATAGCTGCCTCACCTTCGTGACGTCGTTGTCGCCCCCAAAGGTACCGAACCGGGCAGCGGTGGGGGAGCGATCGGGTCAACCGACCCGGTTCGCCGATCGGGGGCCCGCACCGATCGGCCGCATGTTTCGCCGCGTGCCGGTGGTCCACCGGTCTCGGCCCCGAACTGGTTGAATGGGGACCGATGATCGCGACATGGTGCTTCCAGTGCGGGCTCGAATACGCCGAGGACGTGGCCGAGTGCGTCGAATGTGCGGTCCCGACGGTGCCGCACCCGCCGGGATCGCTCGACACCGTCGCCGCCACCGGGGGCGCCCAGATCGCGTACGAGCTGCACGGCTGGAACGGATCGGCTCGGGCCGAGGTGGCCCGTGATCTCTGGTCGGCCAAGATCGTGCACGCGTGGCAGGGTCCCACCCTGATGGTGCGCGAGGCCGACGAACAGGCTGTCGACGACATCATCGAGGACATCGACGATCGCATGGCCACATCCGCGGCCGACGCCACCGCCACCGAGGGCGGGCGGGTCGGTTTCGACCTCGGTGCCCGTAACACCTCGCTCCACGACGCGGTCGTCGTGCGCCTCGACGAGGCCGGGGTCGAGCACGAACTGTTGGGCAACGGCTTCCTGCTGGTCGATCCCGGCGACGAGGACATCGTCGGCGACATGATCGAAGATGCCCAGGCCGAACTCACCGGTCAGGGCACCTTCGGGCAAGGTGTCGCCGGTGTCACGAGCACCGAAGTGGTCGAGGCCCTGTTCCTGGCTGCCGATGTCCTGCGCCGCAGCCCCCGCGATCCCAAGGCGCAGCACGAACTGATCGATGCCGCGGCGCTGGCGCCCCAGCTGCCGTTGCCGTTCGGGTACGAGGCGGCGTTGTGGCGAAACGTGGTGGCATCGGCCACATCGATCGCCGCACGTCTCGAAGCCGGCGACGACGAGATCGAGGACGACGCCGCCGCCCTGCGTGCCACCCTCCACCCCTATGTCTGACGAACCCTCGATGGCGGGAAGACGCCTCAGCACACGCCCGGCGCTGAGCTGGGGCCGAGCGGGCAAGACTGTGTAGCGTCGAAAAGGTGCGTCTGGCCGAGATAGAGATCTATCACTCGCGCCCCATCGCGCCCACGCGCCGTGTCGCCGTAGGACGCACGAACCTGCCCATCGATCCCTCGCCTGGGCCGGGCGGCGTTCTCCTCGCCGGCATCGTGGCCCGGTTCCTACGTGACGTCGACAGTGACTTCCAGGGCGACTACCTGCGCCTTCTGCAGCAGCTGCAGCGAGGCGAACGCATCCCCCAGCCCCGTCTGCGGCATCGCCTCCAGGTCGACACCGTGGGCATGACGCGGAGCCGTCACCGCCTGGAGCGTCGTGACGGCAAGCTCACCTTCGTGTTCGAGTCCACCAACGGGCGGCCCGAGCAGTACGTGCTGGGCGCTGCGTATGCGGCGGGGGCATTCGCCTACCAGGACCGCCCCGACATCATGGACATCATGCGTCGGGGCGCGAAGTGGCAGGGCCCGGTCGACGGCCGCCTGATCGCCCACCTCACCGGCCGCGAGGACGCCTTCGTGTCCGCCGATGGTTTTGCCGACCCGGTCGGATGGGCCCTCGACACCCTCGGTCTGGGCAACGTCGACGCCGGTGCGCCGCCTCGGGTGGAGATCCAGCAGCGCTTCCGCGAGCTGCTGCGCACGGCGCATCCCGACACCGGCGGCACCGACGCCGAGGCGGCGCAGCGCATCGCCGATCTGACCGAAGCGCGCCGGATCCTGCTCAGCTCCTGAGGTGAGCCGCCGGGGTCCACGGCCCGGCCCGCCTATCCTGGCCGGTCATGACCGCTGCCGGGCTCCTGCTGTTCCACGGTGCCGGTGGGCACCGCGATCACCGCGTTTTCATCGCCGTCGAGGAGGCGCTCTCGGTCGACCCTGCGGTCCCCGTGCGACGCGTCGACTTCGCCTACCGGGCCAAGGGTCCCCGTCAGCCGCCATCTCGGGTGCCCGGGTTGGTCGCCGAGGTCGTCGACGCCGCGACGGCCTGGGCCGACGAACTCGGCGTCGCCACCGACCGCCTCGTCCTCGGCGGGCGGTCGCTCGGCGGGCGAGCAGCGTCGATGGCGATCGCCGACGGGCTCGCTGCCGCCGGTCTCGTCCTGTTGAGCTACCCGCTCCATCCTCCCGGCAAGCCCGAGAAGTTGCGGATCGAGCATCTGCCCGCGATCGCGGTGCCCACCTTGGCGGTGTCGGGCGACCGCGACCCCTTCGGCACGCCCGACGAACTGCGCGAGCACCTCGGTGCCATCGCTGGGCCCACCGAGCTGGTGGAACTGCCCGGCGACGCTCACGACCCGAAGAAGAACGACGATCTGCTGGTGCGGTCGGTGACCGACTGGGTGCGCGCGTTGCCCTGACCGACTGCGCCCGATCCGCTCAATTCGGCGGCGGCGGCACCGATGGATGCGGGCCCATGAACTCGATCGATCCCGCGCTCGTCGCGCCCCCGCGTGCGACCACACGATGCCCCGGCTGCGACGCCGACGTCGCAGCTGCGGATCCGCGCGAAGACGCCCGCCAGGAGATCGAGCTCCGTCAGGCGCAACGCCTCGAGTCGATCGGCAGCCTGGCCGCGGGAATCGCCCACGAGATCAACACCCCGATCCAGTTCGTCGGCGACTCCGTCCACTTCCTGGCCGACGCCGTCACGGACCTGATCGAACTGCTCGCCCGCTACCGCGAGCTGCGGACGCTGGTGGCCGAACACCCCGACTTCGCCGATGCGGCCGAGGCGCTGCTCGTCGCCGAGGACGACCTCGATGCCGCGTTCATCGAGTCCGAGACGCCGCGGGCGATCGCCCGCACCTTCGACGGGATCGGCCGGGTCGCCTCGATCGTGCACGCGATGCGGGAGTTCTCACATCCCGGCGGCGCCCGAGCGCTGGCCGACATGAGTGAGATCGTCCGGTCGGCCGTCACGGTCTGTCGCAACGAGTACAAGAACGTCGCCGAGCTGTCGCTCGATCTGGCCCCGTTGCCCCCGTTGATGTGCGAGCGCGGCGACATCGGGCAAGTGGTGGTCAACCTGGTCGTGAACGCCGCGCACGCCATCGAGGCGCGGGTGCCACGGGAGGATCCACCACGCATCGACGTGATCCTCCGCAGCGCCCGCGACGGCATCGAGCTCGTCGTACGCGACAACGGCGACGGCATCGAGGCCGATGTCCTTCCCCGGGTCTTCGATCCGTTCTTCACCACGAAGGGCCCCGGACGCGGCACCGGGCAGGGCCTGGCGCTGGCTGCGACGGTCCTCGATCGCCACGACGGCACGATCGGCGTCGACACGCAGGTCGGAAGCGGCACCGAGATCACGTGCTGGTTCCCGATGGAGCAGGCGCCATGACAGCGGTCGAGCGTCCGGTCGTGCTCTTCGTCGACGACGACCCGCAGCTGCTCGATGCCCTGCGGGCCGCGCTACGGCGGGAGCGACGCATCTACGATCTCGTGTTCGCGACCCATTGCGCCGAGGCCCTCGAGGTGCTCGAGACGCGCTCGGTCGATGTCGTGATCGCCGATCTCCGTATGCCCGACATGGACGGTGTCGAGCTACTGGGCCGGATACGGGCGCAGCATCCGACGGTCGTTCGCTACGCGCTGACCGCCGACGGGACCGAGGAGACCGTGCGCCGGGCCATGCCGCTGGTGCATCGGTGGCTGTCGAAGCCCTGTGACCGTTCTCGCCTGATCGATGCCCTGGCCGCTGCGGTGCGCTACCGCCGGCTGCTGGCCGACCCCGTCCTGGCCGCCGCGGTGACCGGCATCGAGAGCCTGCCGGCGGTCCCGCGTCTCTATGGCGCCGTGATGGCGCTGGCCGCTTCCGACGATGCATCGGCCGACCGGGTCGCCGAGGTGGCGGGGTCGGATCCGGCGATCGCCGCGAAGCTGCTGCAGCTGGCCAACTCGGCGTTCACGATGGGCGAGCGGATCGACGATCTGCCCTCGGCGGTGGTGCGCGTCGGGCTCACCAACATCGCTCAGCTGGTGCTGTCGCAGGAAGTGCTCGGACAGATGGCGGCGGCCGAGCCGATCCCCGGCTTCGGTGCCGACGGGATGCGAGCCTTCGCGTCCGCGGTCGGCGAGCTCGCAGCCCGGATCGCCCGCACCGAGGATGCCATGGCAGCCCACGTCGCGGGTCTTCTGCACTCCACGGGCCTGCTGGTCGAAGCGGCCATCGTGGGCGATCGCCTCGCGGAGGCGTATGCGTATGCGCTCGAGGCCGACATCTCGTTGGTCGAGGCCGAGCGCGAGCTGTTCGGCCTCGCCCATCCCGACATCGCCGGGCATCTGCTGTCGATCTGGGGCCTGCCCGAGCATCTGGTCGACGCGGTGACCGGGGCCTACGACGAGCCCCGCAGCACCCTTGCACCGCTACCGCTCGTCGACGCCGTGAGAGCGGCCCGCCTCGCGGTGTTGGAGGGCCCCTCGGGCAGCGACATCGGTGCGCCGCATCGGATCCCCGTCGCAACGGCTGCCGGAGCCCGGAAATGACCAATGCTTCCTCCGATCGGCCGACGGTGCTGTTCGTCGACGACGAGCCCGGCGTGACCGATGGGTTCCGCGCCACGATGCGACGCCAGCCGTTCCGGGTACTCACCGCGAACTCGGCTCGAGAGGCTCGAGCGGTCCTCGCCGAGACCACGGTGGACGTCGTCGTGTCCGACGAGCAGATGCCCGAGACCCCCGGATCGGTGCTGTTGGCCGAGGTCCGCGCCGAGTATCCCCGGATCGCTCGGATCATCCTGACGGGGCAGGCATCGCTCGAGGCGACCATCGCCGCCATCAACGATGCCGCCGTGTTCCGCTTCTTGACCAAGCCCTGTTCACCGCCGGAGCTCGCGGCGTGCATCAACGACGCGTTGGCCCTGCAGACGAAGCAGGCGCCACCCGACGATCCTGCGACCCGAGACGTCCTGGATGCTGCAATGGGGTCGATCCACATGGCGTATCAGCCGATCTTCTCGATCTCGACCGGGGCTGTCATCGCCCACGAGGCGCTGATGCGATCGGGCGATCCCCGCATGCCGACGCCGCTCCACCTGCTCGACGCGGCGGCGGCGACCGGCCGGCTCCATCATCTCGACCGCAGCGTCCGGGCTCTGGTCGCCCGAGACATCGCCGATGCGGTGGGCGAGCCGACGGTGTTCGTCAACCTGTCGCCCGAGTCGCTCGACGACCCGGCGTTGTATGCCCCCGAGGAGCCGTTGCTCGAGATCGCGTCCCGGGTGGTGATCGAGGTCACCGAACGGGCAGCAGTCGGTGATTCGGAGTCGACCCGGCGGCGCATCCGGGCGCTGCGTGACCGTGGCTTCCGTATCGCCCTCGACGACCTGGGCGCGGGCTACGCAGGTCTGACCAGTTTCGCGAGCCTCAAGCCCGACATCGTGAAGTTCGACCTCGAGCTCGTCCGCGACGTGCACCGGTCCCACACCCGGACCCGGCTGTTGGCCTCGATGATCGAGCTGTGCCATGAGCTGGACATCACAGCGCTGGCCGAGGGCATCGAGACCCCAGCCGAACTCGAAGCCCTCACCAGCCTGGGCTGTGATCTCTCCCAGGGGTACCTGTTGGGGAAGCCGGGCCCGCTGCTGGCACCGCCCGACGACTCGCTGGGCCGACGCTGACCTCTGCTGGGGTCATTCCCGCGGTGGGCCGCGCCGGTCGCTGGGGTTGATGTCCTCGAGCTCGCGGTGGGCGGTCTCGGGATAGAGGGTCAGGACCAGGACGACCACGATCAGCGGGGCGATCACGACGATGCCGAACGCGGCGGCGAAGCTGCCGAGGCGTTCGGACAGGTCGCCGACGGCCAGCAGGCCCAGTGCGCTCCCGGCGAGCGCGATGAGCGTGATGATCCCGTTGGCGCGGCCCCGGCGTCCCGTACCGAAGAGCTCTGCCTGGTAGACGCCGAGGGTCGGGGCGGCCATGGCGCCGATGATCGAGGCGAACACGCTGGCGGTCCACATGCCCCAGCCCGCCCACGTGTAGGTGGCGACCGTGAGGAGCGCGCCGCCGGCGACACCGATGGCTGCGACGGGTCGTCGGCCGCGGCGGTCGGCCAGCTTGCCGGCGATGGCGACACCGATGCCGACCGGGGTGTTGGTCATCAAGACGAAGAGGCTCACCTCGGCCCCTGAGAACCCGCGCTCGTCGCGGAGGAACTCGTTGCGGAACTGGCTGGCCGGAGCGGCGAACAAAAGGGTCAGGAAGGCAACGGCCGCGACCAGTACCAGTCGGTTCCGCAGCATGGCGTCGGCGTCGGTCTCGGCGGTGGCGGCGCTGGTCATGCGGGCGGTGAACCGGTCGGTCTCGGTGAGGTTGCGGGCCATCCACCAGCCCAGCGGGATCCCGACGATCGGCAGCAGGTACAGCAGACGCCACGCCCGCAGACCCAGATCGGCCAGGGGCAGCAGCCAGACGGCCATGCCGGCGCCGAGGCCGGCGCACAGGGTGAGCACCGACGCGACGTACGCACGGGAGTTCCGGGGTGCGACCTCGGCGGCCATGATGCCCATGAGCACCCCGATGGCGGTCGCGAAGCCGCGGGCGATCGACTGGGAGATCCCGAGCGTCCAGGGCCCGGTCGACACCGCGCCCACCACCGTCGCCGCCGAACCGATGACGATCGATGCGAGCAGCCAGCGGCGTCGTCCGGACCGGTCGGCCAGGATCGCCACGACCAAGGTGATGACGGTGCCGATGCGGACGCCGGCGAGTAGGAACCCCTGCGCCCTGTCCGACATGGCGAACTCGTCGCTCGCGAACGTCGCCGTCTGGCCGATCAGGGTGCCGAGGTAGCCGGTGACCAGTGCGGCGATGCACAGCAGGCTGACCGAGCGCGCGGCGGTGGCGTCGAAGCGGTCCGGTGGTGCCCACCACGGGACGTGGTCGGCGGGCCGGTCGCGGATCAGCTCGCGTTTGGCCCCGAGGTTCATGAGGGGCCGCCAAAGTGGCGTCGCCAACCGGAAGTCGATGCGCTCGGTGACCGACCAACCCGACTCCGCGGCCGTGACGTCGAGGCTGCGACGGTAGCGGTCGAAGGGTCCGTGGTCCGCCTCGAAGGCAGTCGGCGCGTCCGGGACCGCGGTGGCGACACGCTCGGCCACCAGTGCGCTGCGGCGCACCGAGCGCAGGGCGGCGAGGCCCTCGTCGTCGACGATGTGGTGTCTGGTCAGGACCGGCATGGAGGCAGCAGGGCCGTGCGTCGGGCGACTGCCGCCCGTGTGCCGCACCGACCGGGCACGGGCCGAGCATACTGGTGGCCGCCCGATTGCCCGGCGACTGCGCCGGCCCCGGGTGGCAAGGCCGCTGTCGACGAGGCCGCTTCCCGACCCAGGAGCCCCATCGCCATGAGTGCACGCCCATGACCGACCGCATCATCATCCGGCCGAACGGGCCGCTGCATGGCGAGGTCGCCATCAGCGGCGCGAAGAACTCGGTGCTGAAGCTGATGGCCGCCACGGTGCTCACCGAGGGCACCTTCGTCATCCACAACGTCCCCGGCATCAGCGACGTCGACTGCATGGCCGATGTGTTGCGGGCCATGGGACTTCGGGTCTCGTGGCGGGCGCCGGGGACCCTCGAGATCGAGCGGCCCGCCGAGATCGTGCCCGAGGCGCCCTACGAGCTCGTCGAGAAGATGCGGGCCTCCATCGTTGTGCTGGGACCGTTGCTGGCGGCGGTGGGGGAAGCCCGCGTGGCGCTCCCCGGCGGTGACGACTTCGGGCCCCGCCCGATCGACATGCACCTGCGCGGCCTCGAAGCCCTGGGTGTCACGGTGGAGTCGTCCCACGGCAACATCGGCGGGCGCACCGACGGCCTCATCGGAGCCGACATCATGCTCGAGTTCCCGAGCGTGGGCGCCACCGAGAACATCATGATGGCGGCGGTGCGGGCCAAGGGCACCACGACCATCGAGAACGCGGCACGCGAGCCCGAGATCGCCGATCTGGCGGCCTTCTTGAACCGCATGGGTGCGCTGGTCCTGGGGGCGGGGAGCTCGACCATCACCATCGAAGGCGTCGAGGCCCTCGATCCGGTCGAGCACACCGTCATCCCCGACCGCATCGAGGCGGCGACCTTCCTGGCAGCGGTGGGGATCGCCGGCGGCGAGATCACCCTCGTCGGGGCCCGCCCCGATCACATGGACATGTTGTGCCGCAAGGTCGGCGAGATGGGGGTGCGGACCTCGACCGATCCCGACGGGCTCTGGGCCATGGCCACCAAGCGCCTGCGGGGCACCGACATCGCGACGTTGCCGTATCCGGGCGTCGCCACCGACTACAAGCCGTTCCTGGTGGCGATGCTGGCGGTGGCCGACGGGGTGAGCATCGTGTCGGAGAACCTGTTCTCGGGCCGCTTCCGCTACATCGACGAGTTCGTCCGCATGGGCGCCGACATCCGCACCGAAGGGCACCACGCCGTCATCCGCGGCCGCGAGCGGTTGTCGGGGGCCCCGGTGCGCTCACACGACATCCGTGCCGGCGCCGCGCTGGTGGTGGCCGGCCTGGCCGCCGACGGCCAGACCGAGGTGTTCGATCCCCACCACATCGACCGGGGCTACGACGACCTGGTGGGCAAGCTGGCAGGGTTGGGCGCCGACATCACCCGGGAGAGCTGAGGGCGGGCCGGGCCCTGGCCGGGCGCGTCAGCCGGCGTGGGTGGGGGGCGACCCGTCGGCGTGCGCGTCCACCGGTGACGCTTCCTGGCCGGCGCCGTTGGCCTCGGCCAGTCTGCGGGCCCGCTTGTTGGCCAGCATCAGCACGACGAACAGGATCGCCAGGGGCCCGAGGACCATGAGGATCTCGTCCCAGCCCCCTTGATGGGCCAAGATGGCGCCGACTGCCGTCATGGGTTCGACGGTAGCCGCTTGCCCGTGCGCGGGCGCAGCGGGGCCGCTGTCGGTTGCCGCCGCCGGGGCCGGGTGTGGAGGAGCGGTCGAGCCCACACCTCGAGGATCATCCGGGCCGCAGCGCCGAGGAGATTCGTCGCCGAGCTGCGACAATCGGGGGCCATGGATCGCCCGGACCAACCGCCCGCGCCGCCGGCCAACACCTGTTACCGCCATCCCGACCGCTCGGCGGGCGTGCGTTGTCAGCGCTGTGACCGCAGGATCTGCCCGTCCTGCATGACCACCGCGTCGGTGGGCTTCCACTGCCCCGAGTGCGCGAAGGCCGGGCGTCAGACGGTGGTGAGCGGGGCGGCGCTGTTCGGGGCCCGGCCCCTGGTCACCCAGATCCTCATCGGGATCAACGTCGCGGTGTTCGTCCTGAGCGTCGCGCTGGGCGACGGGATCATGGGCCAACGAAGCGAGAGCGGGCTGCTGGTCGAGGGAGCGGTCGCCGGCGTGCTGGTGGCCGAGTTCGGCGAATGGTGGCGGATCGTCACCTCGGGTTTCATGCACTTCGGGCTGTTCCACCTGGCGTTCAACATGTATGCGCTGTGGATCCTCGGCCAGGACTTCGAGCGCAGCGTGGGGCGCCTCCGCTTCATCCTCGTCTACGTCACGTGTCTGATGGGCGGCTCGTTCGGTGCCCTACTGGTCACGCCCAACGCCTTCACCGCCGGGGCCTCCGGTGCCATCTTCGGTCTGTTCGGCGTGGCGGTACTGGCGGCGCGCAGCGTCGGGCGGTCGGTGTGGGACACCGGCCTGGGCACGGTGCTGCTGATCAACTTCGTGCTGACCTTCGGCGTCAGCAGCATCTCGGTCGGTGGCCACGTCGGCGGCTTCGTCGCCGGCCTGGTGTGTGGCTGGCTGGTCTACGAACTGCCGCGGCGGGCCAAGCCTCCGAAGTACGCCGTCGATGCGATCATCACCGCTCTGGGCGTGGCGTGTTTCGTCGGCGCCCTCTGGGCCGCTACCACGTGGCAGAACCCCATCTTCTGACGCGACGAGATCGGGGTGGTCACACCCGGTTGCGGGCGGCGCGGCGGGCTTCGCCGGCCCGGGCCAGGGCTTCGCGGTCCCTGATCGCCATGTACTCCTCGCGCCAGGTGTCGTCGCCCCACGACGACGGTGCCTGCACCGTCGTGCGCGGCGCGCCGGCCGATGCGGCGACGGCCAGGGCCAACTCCAGGACGGCGCGCTGACCCGCCACGTCGCCGGGCCGTCCCAGCGGATTGCCGAGGGGATGGTCGCTGAACACGAACCGGGGCGCCCCACATTCCTCGACGATGTCTCGCGCCGATCCGATGATCACCGTTGTGATCCCGCGGCTCTCGAGATGGTTCGCGACCAGACTCACGGTCTGGTGGCAGACCGGTCACAACGGGACGAGCACCGCGAGGTCGACGTCGTCGTCGGCCATGGCGTCGCCGATCCAGGGTCCGTGGACGTCGATGGTGCGCCGCTGGGAGTACTCGGTGGGGACCCCGTAGAAGCGAGGCGACGCCGATCCGATACGGCCCTCGGCAGCCAGGTCGGCCAGATGGCCCACGGGCAGGTGGGTGCCCTGGTCCGCGAGGTCGGTGGCTTCGCGGTCCCAGAACAGATCGTCGGTGAAGGTGGCGCCGGGCGCCTCGCCGACCGGCGCCGCGTAGGGCTCCTTGGGGGGCAGGGCCGCCACGCCGGCGGGCTCGGACCCGGGCGGGAAGAAGGCGGTCGTGACGATCCCGACCCGAGCGTCGGTCACGGGCTCGGCGAGAGGGGAGAACGCCACCTCGTCGAGGCGGGCCCAGCGGTACGGGTGCTCGAATCCCTGTGCCGCGTAGTACTCGCGCGACTTGTCGATGTAGCTGACGAACCGGCGATGCGTGTGTCGCTCCATCGGCTCATCCTGGCACGTGGATCAGGCGGCGGGGACGTGTGCCTCGGCGATGGCCTTCAGCTTCTTCAGGTTGCGACGCCAGATCCACTCGAGGATCCGGCCGCCGACGGGATCGCGGAGCGGGCCGCCCATCCAGAACGGGAAGATCAGCTCCTCCTCCCAGCGGAACTCGGTGCGGCCAGGGCCGGCGGGATGCAACGTGAACCGTCCGCTGCCGGTGACGATGCCGGTGTGGCGCACGCCCATGACCTCGCCCTCGACCCACTCGGTGATCTCCATGAGATCGGTGAGCTTGGCCGGGCCGACCTTGGTGTCGCACTCGAAGGTGGTGCCGACGCCGCGGGTGGACTCGGACGTGAAGCGGATGGCCTCGGCGTCGGCCATCCAGTCGACATGACGCTCGATGGGCTCGACGACCTCCCACACCGCTGCGGGTTCGGCGTCGATGATGGTGCTGACTCGGATCTTGGCCATGACGCTCAAGGGTACGGTGCGGCGGACGCTGCGCCCGGGTCCAACCGTGGGGCCGTCGTCGGGCTCAGCCGCGCCGGTACAGACTGACGTGATGGGTCGACCCGTCCACCAGGAACGGCGAACCGGCCCAATCGGCCCATCGGTGCCACAGCACCAGCCCGGCCCCGGCGCAGAGCTCGTCGAGCTGGGTGGGCGAGAGGTAGCGGATGATCCAGTCGCGGGCCACGACGGCCCCGTCACCACGGTGATGCTCGAGGACACCCCGGACCGTCTGGGTGGCCCGGTCGCGTCGGGTCCGTCGGATGACGATCCCACCGGCGCCGTCGTCGCGCTCGTCGACGTGCTCGGGTTCCTCACCGTCGGCGGGCCCGGCGGCAGGGTCGGGTACGAAGACCTCGACCGCGAACACCCCGTCGGGGGTGAGCATCGCCGCTGCCGACGCCACACAGCGAGCCTGGTCCTCGGCGCGCCACAGGTTGAAGAACGTGTTGAACGTCGCGAACACCGCCCGGTACGGCCCCTGCACCGGCGGCGTCGCCATGTCGCCGAGCACCGCCCGCACCGACGACGTCGGGTCCTTGGCCGCCAGGATCGCCAGCATCGCCGGTGACGCATCGATGCCGTCGACGACGGTGCCCGTCGCCGCGAGGGGCAGCGCGATCCGCCCGGTGCCCACGCCGAGCTCCAGCACCGGTCCGTCGCCCGCCAGGGACCGCAGCGACGCGACCGTGGCGGCGACGTCGGACACGTCGCCGTACCAGTCGTCGTAGACGTCGGCGAACGCCTCGCCGTAGCTCTCCGGGCCGATCACCGCACGCAGCGTAGAGGGCTCGCCGACGGGCGACGCCGCCTCCTGTTGCCATGTCCGCCGACGCGACGCTCGAGCCGACCCCGGCCAGGGTGCGACGCCGGCCACCGGCTGCAGGCAAGAATGTCCCGATGGACGAGCGGGACTGGGCGCTGCCCGAACAGGCGCCGACACCGGACCCGCCACCGGGGGGCGACCACGCCGCCGCGGGCGTCGTGTTCCCGCCCGACGGAACGTCAGCCGACGCACCCGCCCGATGGCGCAGCCCGGACGCGCTCGGCCGCAACGACCCCGACGAGCCTCCCGACCTCTGGGTCTTCCGACGCCCGTTGTCGCTCGCCGACGTGCTCGACGGGGCCTTCGCCGTCATCAAGGCCCGGCCCCGGACCGTCATCGGGTTGGCCGCGCTGTTCGTGCTGCCCGTCGGTCTCGTCATCGCGATCATCGATCTCGGCTCGCTGGGCGGCGACACCCTGTCGATCCTGTTCGACCCCGACACCTACGACCCCGAGGCATCCGACACGGCCACCGACACCGGGATCACCGCCTCGATCGTCGCCGCGACACTCCAGACGGCGCTGGTCACTGCCATCGCGGCGCCGCTCAGCCGGATCATGGAGGCCTGGTACCTGCGCCGAAACCTCGGCGCCGTCGCCGCCGTGCGGGCGGTCGGCATCGGCTGGCTCTGGCTGGCCATCGCGTTCGTGCTCACCCGGGCGATCCTGCTGATCGGCTCGGCGCTGCTAGTGCTGCCGGGCCTGGCGGCCATGGCGTTCTTCTGCGTCGTTGCTCCGGTCATCGCCGTGGAGCGGTGCGGTCCCGGCGCAGGACTCGCTCGATCGGCCCGCCTCGTCTCGCGCCGCTTCTTCCCCGTGCTGTGGATCTGCCTGATGGTCGCGCTGGTCTCGGGCCTGCTCTCGTCGCTGTTGCCGCTGCTGCCGGTGGCGGTCGTGGAGCTCGTCGGGCTGCCGGGGCGCGAGATCGTGGTGGCCGTGGCCACCATCGCCACCTCGCTGATCGCGCTGCCGTTCGTGTCGGCGGCAGCCGCGCTGGTGTACTTCGACCTCCGCAGCCGCGTCGAGGGCCTCGACCTCGAGCTCGCCATCGACGAGGAGTTCCGCAGGTGATCGCCGTCGGGCTCATGGTCGCCCAACGCCTGCCCGAACCCGAGCTGGAACCCGGCGAGGCTCGACGGCTGGCCGACGAGGTGCTCGCAGACCCGGTGTACCGCCAGACCGAGCCGTTCCTCGACCGCGCCCTGCGCGTCGTGAGCGAGGCGTTCGGGCGCATCCTCGGCCAGCTCACCACCGGCGACGCCGGCTCGATCGTCGCCTGGCTGATCCTCGGCGCAGCGGTCCTGGCCCTGCTGTGGCTCTTCCGCAATGTGTTCGGGCCACTGCCGCGCTTCGCAGGGCCCCGGCCGGTCGAGACCACGATCGTCGCCGAGCCGATCGACCAGCGCGACGCAGCCGCCTGGCGGGCCGAGGCCGACCGCCTGGCCGCGGCGGGGGCGTGGGACGAGGCCATCCGGGCTCGCTATCGCGCGGTGGTGGCGGATCTGGTCGGCGTCGGCACCCTCGACGACATCGCGGGCACCACTCCCGGCGAGCACCGGCGCCGGCTGCTGGCCGACGGGGCGCCCGGCGCGGCGATCTTCGCCGAGCTGACCGACCTGTTCGAGCTCGTCTGGTACGGACCGGTCGACGCCGGTCCCGAGGACCTCGAGGCGTTCCGTCGCAACGAGGCGGCACTCCTGGCGCCGGTGGAGGTCCCGACGTGACCGCCCGACCCGGATCTCTCGGCAGCGGACATGGGCCGCGCCTCTGCCGAGGCCACACGGCGTTCCCTGCGTGCAGCCGGTGCGGCGCCGTCGGGCGGCTCCGATGAGCTCTCGGGTCACCACGCTGGTGTTCTGGGGCGGCCTCGTGGTCGCCCTCGTCGTGGTCGCCGTGGCAGTCACCGGCGACATCAACCGCGAACCCCTCGACCCCCGAAGCGTCAGCCCCGACGGGGCCCGTGCGCTGGTCGAGGTCGCCGAACGTGCCGGCGCCGATGTCGAGATCGGCCTCGAGCTCCCGGGCGACGACGCCGAGGTCGCCGTGCTGTTGGCCGACACCTACGGCGTCGCCGGCCGCAACGAACTCACCGACTGGGTGCGCCGGGGCGGCAGGCTGGTCATCGCCGACCTGGCCTCGCCCATCACCCCGGCGCCCGGACTCGGACTCGCCGGATCGGGTGACGGCGTCGGGGCGTGCCCGGAGCCGGCGCTCGCGGGCATCAACCGGATCACCGGGTTCGAGAGCGCCTACGCCGAAAGGGAGACGCGTGACACCCGCTGCTTCGGCGGCGGCGTCATCATCGCCACGTTGGGCGACGGCGTCATCGTCTCCATCGGCGGCCCCGGACCGCTGCTCAACGAAAACCTCGCAGCCGCCGACAACGCTGCACTCGCCGTCGCCCTGCTCGCCCCGCAACGGGGCACCAGCGTCGCCTTCCTCGAGCCGCGCCTGGCCGTCGCCGCCGGCGAGAACCTCGAGGACCTCGTCGGCGACCCCGTCTGGCTCCTGTTGATCCAGCTCGCGGTCGGCTTCGCGGTGGTCGCGCTCTGGAAGGCACGCCGCATCGGCCGTCCCGTCGCCGAACCGGTGCCGGTCGAGATCGCCGGATCCGAGCTCGCCGCCGCACGTGGACGGCTCCTCGCCGGGCTCCGGAACCCGGCCGCAGCCGCAACCGAACTCCGTGCCGACACCCGACGAACCCTCGCACGAGCCCTCGGCATCGCCGCCGACACCGACCTCGTGGTCGTGGCGACCCGCACGGCCGAACGCACCGGCGTCGCCCTCGACGACGTCGAAGGGCTGCTCGCTCGGCGGCCTGTCGCGACCGATGCCGACCTGCTCGCCGTCGCCGTCGGGCTCGCCGACCTGACGGCGCGTGTCGACCCCACCCGTGTCCGCGACCCGCGCCGGCCCCGCAGCGTCGGATCCGATGCGGCATCGGGCGGCATCGGACAGGCATCGACCACAGACCGAACCGGTCCCGCCGGCGGCCCCTCTTCGACCGAACCCAGGAGCGACCCATGACCGACACCAGCCCGGCCCTCGACGCCGAGGCCACCCGCAACACCCTCGCCGCCGTGCGCGACGAGGTGGCGAAGGTGGTGGTCGGCCAGGACGGCATCGTCTCGGGCGTCATGACCGCGCTGTTGGTGCGCGGCCACGTGCTGCTCGAAGGCGTGCCCGGTGTGGCCAAGACGCTGCTGGTCAAGGCGCTCGCCGGAGCGCTCGACCTGCAGTACTCGCGGGTGCAGTTCACCCCCGATCTCATGCCCTCCGACGTCCTGGGTCAGGTCATCTACGACGGAGGCTCCTTCACCTTCCGCGAGGGCCCGGTGTTCACCAACCTGCTGCTCGCCGACGAGATCAACCGCACCCCGCCCAAGACCCAGGCGGCGCTGCTCGAGGCCATGGAGGAGCGGCAGGTCTCGACCGAGGGCTCGTCACGCAGGCTGCCCGAGCCGTTCATCGTCATCGCCACCCAGAACCCGGTCGAATACGAAGGCACCTACCCGCTCCCGGAAGCCCAGCTGGACCGGTTCCTGTTCAAGCTCCAGGTGCCATACCCCTCCGTCGAACAGGAACGCGCCATCGTCGAACGCCACAACCAGGGATTCGACCCCCACGACGTCGCCGGTGCCGGCGTCACCGCCGTCGCCGGGGCCGTCGACCTCGCCCGAGCCCGCGAGGTCGTGCGATCCATCGTCGTCGAGCCCCCGGTGGTGGGCTACATCGTCGACCTCGTGCGCGCCACCCGCACCTCGACGGCGGTCTCGCTGGGGGTGTCGCCGCGTGGATCGACGGCGCTGCTCCACAGCGCCAAGGCCTGGGCGTTCCTGGCCGGGCGCAGCTTCGTCACCCCCGACGAGGTCAAGGCCGTCGCCAAGCCGGCGTTGCGGCACCGCATCGCGCTGCGTCCCGAGGTCGAGCTCGACGGCGGCACCGCCGACGGTGTGCTCGACGCCATCCTGGCGTCGGTGCCCGCTCCCCGCTGAGCCGATCCGTGCCCGTCCCCCTGCCCCGCCTGGCTTTCGTCGCCGTCGCCGTCACCCTCGTCGGGCTGGTGTCGCCGTGGTCGCTGCTGACGACCGCGATCGTGGCGAACGCCATCGTGGCGGCGTTGTTCGTGCTCGACGTCGTGCTGGCGCCTTCGCCGGGATCGATCGTGGTCACCCGCGTCGCGCCCTCGGTGCTGACCGTCGGGCAGCGGGGCCGCCTCGAGTGGATCGTCCACCATCCCCACCCGCGCCGGCTGACGCTGTGGGTCGCCGACGAGCTGGCGCCGTCGCTCGGCGCCGACCAGCGGCGTTTCCGGGTCGACGTTCCCGCCGGTGCCCGCGCCGAGGTCACCACCGAGCTGCAGCCGAGCCGCCGGGGCGCGTTCGGCATCGGCGAGATGGTGGTGCGGGTGGCGGGACCGCTGCGGCTCGGCGCCCGCCAGGGCAGCCGCCGTGACGACGCGCTCCTGCGGGTCAACCCGCCGTTCCGTTCGCGTGAGGAAGCCGAGCTGCGGATCTCCAAGAGCCGCATCCTCGACGTCGGCCTGCGCTCCACCAGGGGCCGTGGCGGCGGCACCGACTTCGACCAGCTGCGCGACTACCAGCCCGACGACGAGTTCCGCCGCATCGACTGGGCCGCCACCGCGCGGGCCGGACGGCCGATCGTGCGCACCTACCGCGCCGAACGCAACCAGGTGGTGCTGATGCTGGTCGACAACGGCCGGGTCAGCGCCGGACGCGTCGACGACGTCCCCCGCGTCGAACACGCCATGGACGCGGCGATGATGCTGACCGCCGTCGCCGGGCACCTGGGCGACCGGGTGGGGCTCGTGGCCTTCGATCGCCAGGTGCGTGCGGTGGTACCGCCGGCCGCTGGACGGGCGCAGCTCGGGACCGTCACCGAGGCCCTGTTCGATCTCGAGCCGTCGCTCGACGAGTCCGACTACCGGGGGGCGTTCCGCGAGACCCTGGCCCGGTTCAAGCGGCGCAGCCTGCTGGTGCTGTTCACCGACCTCGTCGAACAGGCCGTGGGCGAGAGCCTGCTGCCGGCGCTGCCGCTGCTGGTGGCCCACCACGTGGTCGTGGTCGTTGCGGTCCAGGACCCCGAGGTCGCCCGCTGGATCGCCGACGTGCCCGTCGATGCCGAGGAGGTCTACCGCCAGGCCGGCGCGCTGGCCACCCTCGCCGACCGCCGCCGCGCCGCCGTCCGCCTCGAGGCGATGGGCGTGACCGTCATCGACGAACCCGCGGGCACGGTGGCAGGCCGCCTCGCCGACGTCTACCTGGGAATCAAGGCCACCGGGAAGCTGTAGTTGCTGGGCCGGCTCGGTGTTTCTGCGCCGGCTCGTCTCCGGCGGGCTCGCGTCGGGATCCTTCGCCGGTGGACGTCGCATCTCCGGTCCGGGATGCACGTCGCCGGCTGGTGTCGGCGTGCTGCGCAGCAGCGGCGTCTCGCCGAGACGGCCGAGGGTTTCAATACCCGCCGGGTGCTCTGCCGTCGCGGGTGCTGCAGCCCCGGCGGTGCCGCGGGCTGTCTGCCTGTGGGGTCGGTGTTTCTGCGCCGGCTCGTCTCCGGCGTCTGCGGGATCCTTCCGTGGACGTGCATCCCGGTCCGGGAACGTGCCGGCGGGTGTCGGCGGGCTGCGCAGCGGCGCGCTCCCGAGACGGCCCAGGGGTGCCAAAGACCGCCGGGGGTGCGTCTGCCGTCTCGGGGGGGAGCGCCGCCGGGTGCCGCCCGGGCTGGTCTGCCTGTGGGGTGGTGTTCTGCGCCGGCTCGTGTCGAGCGCCGATCCCTGATGCTCGGTTTCACGGGGTCCGGGATGCACGTCGCCGGCTGGTGTCGGCGTGCTGCGCAGCAGCGGCGTCTCGCCGAGACGGCCGAGGGGGTGCCCAAGTGACCCGCCGGGGTGCGTCGGCCGTCTCGGGTGCCGCCCGGTCGCCGCGGCACGGCAGGTCTCCGTCAGGGTCTGACAGGCTCGCGTTCGCCGAGTTGGCCGGTCCAGCCTGCTGCGGCGCCGGCGCGGCCGCGGGTCACGACGGCGACGACGGGGACAGCGAGCGCCAGGGCGCCGATGGCGATGCGCAGCGCCGTGGGCAGGCCGCTCGGGGTCACGAAACCCTCGATCAGTCCGGCCACCACGAATGCCAAAACCAGCCCGAGCGCGATGACCACCGAACGGCGACCCTCGTCGGCCAGGGCGGCCATCCTCGTCCGGTCGCCGGGCGCGATGATCGACCAGCCCATGCGCAGGCCGGCGGCGCCCGCCACGACCACTGCGCTGAGCTCGAGCAGGCCGTGGGGCAGGATGAGGCCCCAGAACTTCGCGGGCTCGCCGATGCTGTGGAACAGCCCGCCTGCCAGGCCGATGTTCACGCCGTTGAAGATCAGCACCGCCGCCGTGCCGATGCAGGCGAAGATCCCTGCGGCGAACGCGATGAACGACACCTGGATGTTGTTGATCAGCACCTGCGACGAGAACTGCGCCGCCGCCGCCGACAGTAGTAGTCCTCGAAGTCCTCGGTGACGTAGGCCTGTCGTGCGGCCTCGTCACCGATGGTCGCGACCGCCTGGTCCGACACCGCCAGCCAGGCTCCCATCACCAGCGCAGGGACGAACAACAGCGCGGCCGAGGCCGCCACGAACCGGCGCGATGTCCACACCGCAACCGGGAACGTGATGGTGAAGAACGTGCGGAGGCTCTTCGCCGCCTTGCCGCTGCGCCCGTACAACGCGCCATTGGCCTCCGCGACGAGGCGCGTGAGGCGGGTGGTCAGCACCGGATCCCGCACCTCGGTGCGGGCGTAGGCCAGGTGCGTGCTCGCCTGCTGGTACAGCCGGACGAATTCGTCGAGCTCGTCGGGGGAGAGGTCGGGACGGCGACGACGGGCCCGCCGGCTCAGCCCCTCGAGGCGGCGCCAGTTGGGTTCGTTGCGAGCGATGAAGTGGTCGATCACCGACGGCGCCAGTCAGAAGCAGGGGCGAACAGGGCCCAGAGGAACACGAGGGCGTGCAGGTCGCAGGCCGGACGGCTCAATGGTGCCACCTCCCGAGCTCGGTCGCTGCGTCCACGGAGCTCGGGTCGCGGTTGCCCTGGGAGCTACCGTGACGTGATGCCCACGGCCATGGCGCGTCGCCCGGCGGGAATCATCACGCCGGAAGCGGTCGTCCTCGAGTTCGAGACCGCCGGTGTGGGATCGCGCATGCTCGCCCGCCTCATCGACGGTGCGGTGCTGTGGGTCGGGATCCTCGTCGTCACCCTCGGTGTCCTGCCGGTCCTGTCCGTGAGGTTCGATCTCGGCGTCGTGGTGTCGATCATCTTCGTGTTCGTGCTGGTCTTCTTCATGCTGTTCGGCTACTGGATGCTCACCGAGACGTTGATGCGGGGCCGGACGCCGGGCAAAGCGGCGATGGGACTCCGAGTGGTCACCGTCGAGGGTGCGCCGGTGCGGTTCCGTCACGCGGCCATCCGGGCGATGGTCGGGTTCGTCGACTTCCTCACGCCGCCGCTCGGCCCGGTCGCCGTCCTGAGCGTGTTGGCGAGCCCCCGCGACCAACGCCTCGGCGACATGGCGGCGGGAACGATCGTCGTACGCGAGCGCTCCGCGAGCGGGCCCGCGACGATCGCGGTGATGATCGAGCCGCCCGGTCGGCCGCACCTGCTCGCGGCGCTGAGCCTCTCGCCGCTCAGCGACGGGCAGTACCGGGTGCTGCGCAGCTTCCTGCAACGAGCCCCGGCGCTGTCACCGGAGGCTCGAGCCCAGATCGGTTGGCGGCTGGCGCAGGCGGTCACCGACACGACCGGCGTCGAACGCCCAGCCGACCTGCATCCCGAGTGGTTCCTGCACGCAGCCGGGCTGGCCCACCAACGTCGCTACGTCGTCGCGACCCCCGGCTCGCAGCCGCCGCCCCCGGCCGGGGCCCCGGTGTCGACGCTGGCCCCGCCGATGTCTGCGATGCCGCCCGTGTCGGCGCCCGGGGTCGGGTCGCCCTATCCGATGCCCCCGCCGGCGGCGCCGCCGCCGCCCTACGGAAGTGCGCCGATCGGTGGGCCACCGCCGCCGCCACCGATCGGCGGGCCACCGCCGCCGCCACCGCCGCCTGCTTCGGGGTTCGGAGGGGCCGTGCCTCTCCCAGGCCGCTCCTGTCGTCTACCTCGATCATGCAGCCTCGACGCCGCTGCGGCCCGAGGCCGCCGAGGCGATGATCGACGTCCTGGGCAGCGACTACGGCAACCCGTCGGGCGCCCATCGCCTGGCCCGGACGTCTCGCCGCCTCATCGACGACGCCCGCGACACGCTCGCAGCCGGCCTCGGTTGTTCGCCCGGCGAGATCGTGTTCTGCGCCGGCGGCACCGAAGCCGACAACCTGGCGGTGTTCGGCGTGGCCGCGGCCACCGGCGGCACGGTGGTGTGCAGCGCCGTCGAGCACCATGCCGTGCTGCACCCGGTCGAGCACCTGGGTGGGCGCATCGTCGCGGTCGACCGTCTGGGCCGTCTCGATCTCGAGGCCCTGGCCGACGCGCTCGACGAGACCGTGTGCCTGGTCTCGGTCATGCTCGCCAACAACGAGACCGGGGTCGTGCAGCCGCTGGACGAGATCGCCGCGCTCATGGCCGAGCTCGCACCGAGCGCCGTGCTGCACACCGACGCGGTGCAGGCGTTCCCCTGGCTCGATGTCGCGTCGATGGCGGCGCCGGCGCAGCTGATCTCGGTGGCGGCGCACAAGTTCGGCGGCCCCAAGGGCGTCGGCGCCCTGGCGGTGCGCGCCGGCACGGCGCTCGAGCCGCAGATGCTGGGCGGCGGCCAGGAGCGGGGCCTGCGCAGCGGCACGCACAACACCCCCGGCATCGTGGCCATGGGCGTGGCCGCCGGTGCCACGGTCGCCGAGCGCCCGGCAACCGTCGAGCGCGTCGGCGCGCTGCGCGACCGGCTGGTGGACGGGATCCGTGCGGTGGTCCCCGACGTCGTGGAGACCGGCGTCGAGACGCCGGGGCAGCACCGCGTCGAGACGCCGGGGCAGCACCGCGTCGAGACGCCGGGGCAGCACCGCGTGGAGAAGCCGGGACAGGGCAGGGTGGATCGGTCGGGCAAGGTCGCGGGCAGCGCGCATCTGTGTTTCCCGGGTGTCGAGAGCGAGGCGCTGCTGTTTCTGCTCGAGCAGTCGGGGATCATGGCGTCGGCGGCGTCGTCGTGTGCCAGCGGTGCGCAGGATCCCTCCCACGTGCTGGCGGCGATGGGCTACGACCGTGCGCTCGCCGGGTCGTCGCTGCGTCTGTCGCTCGGCCATGCCAGCACCGATGCCGACGTCGACCATGCGTTGGCCGTCGTCCCCGACGCCGTCGCCCACCTCCGGGCCGCGGGCTCATGACCGCCGACGGGCATCCCGAGACGGGCCCGGTGTTGGTGGCGATGTCGGGCGGCGTCGATTCTTCGGTCGCTGCAGCGTTGCTGGCGCACCAGGGACACGAGGTCGTCGGCGTGACCATGAAGCTGTGGGGCGGCGCCCAGGATTCGGGCTGCTGTTCGGTGTCCGATGTCGACGACGCCCGCCGGGTGGCCGACCAGTTGGGTATCGACCATCACGTGTTCAACTTCGGCGACGACTTCGACCGCCATGTGGTCGACCCCTACGTCGCAGCCCACGCCGCGGGACGCACGCCCAACCCGTGCATCGAGTGCAACCGACATCTCAAGTTCGACAAGCTGTTGCGCCGCGCCGACGCCCTGGGGTTCTCTCGCGTTGCCACCGGGCATCACGCCCGCATCGTCGAGACGCCTGCGGGTCGGCGCATCGCTCGTGGGGCCGACGCCGCCAAGGACCAGTCCTATGTGTTGCACATGCTCACCCCTGGCCAGCTCGCCCGCGTCGAGCTGCCGTTGGGGGCGATGACCAAGGACGACGTCCGCCGCCTGGCCGCCGAGTTGGGGTTGCGAACCGCCGACAAGCCCGACAGCCAGGATGTCTGTTTCATCACGGCCACCGGTGGTGGGCGCCAGCGGTTCCTGGGCGATCGGCTGCCGCTGACGCCGGGACGTGTCGTCGACACCGACGGTGTCGAAGCCGGCACGGTCGATGCGGTCGAGCTCGTGACGATCGGTCAGCGCAAGGGCCTCGGGGTGTCGGGCGAGGCCGAGCCCCGGTACGCGGTCGCGGTCGACATCGGCACCGCGACGGTGACCATCGGGCGGCGCTCGGAGCTGTTCTGCGATGCCAGCCCGATCGATGCCCTTGCATGGACGGGGGTCCCCGAGCCGGGCGCGGTGCAGGTCCAGACCAGCGCACACGGCGTCACCGCAGCCGGCCGGGTGACGCTCGACGACGACGGTGTCCATCGTGTCGAGTGGGTCGAGCCCCACCGCAGGGTGGCCCCGGGCCAGGCCCTGGTGTTCTACATCGACGACGTCGTGGTCGGCAGCGCCACCGCCGCCTGAAGGTTTCTCTACCCCACGGCGATGCGGCGGCGGCGGGCCTCGCCCAGCACATCGCCCGGCCTCGAGACCGACACCAGCAGTGCCGTGAGCTCGACGGTCTCCGACGTCGGCGCCCGACCCGAACGCACGGCCACCGTGACCGGCCGTTCGACGGCGATCTCGAGCGCCAGACCCAACGCACCCATCGTGAGGTCCGTGGCGTCGGTGTCGGCCAGCGCCGGGCCCAGGTGTGCAACGGCGTTGCGCTTGAACAACACCGGGTCGGCCACCGTCAGGTGATCGTGCACCACCACCCCGGCAGGCACGAAGACCAGCCATCGACGGGCCAGGGCGTGCAGCGCACGGACCATGAAGAAGGCGACCGGGAGCCCGACGACGAGCGCGGCGCTACCGGCGATCCACTGCTCGGCTGCCAACAGCATCGGCCCGGCGACGACGCCCGCCACCACGAGCGCCCAGGCGATCGGAAGGGGCCCCAGCAGCAGCGGCCCGGGCGGCCGCAGCGGGACCCGTCGCTCGTCGCCGTAGGACGATCCGTTGGCGAACCAGGCTCCCACCTCGGGCAGCAGCGACAGCATCGTCACCGCCGCTGTGGCCGAGAGGCCGAAGGCTGCTGCAGCAGAGGCTCCCTCGGCGACGGCTGCCCATATCGCACCGGCCAGCGACGCCGGAGCCAGGATGCGGAACGCCGTCAACGTGATCGGGTGGGGCACCGCCGTGCAGGCGACACCGACGACCCACAGCCCCCACAGCCCGATGCTGGCGGTGCGCATCACAGGCGTGGACGTGGCGTCGAGTGCACCGGCGAACAGCGGACCGGCGGCGAACGGCAGCGACACCCACACGACCCGGAGCACCCACGGCACAGCCTTCAGCCATGGGCTGGAGGGAAGCGACGGATCGGCGGAGTTGGCCATGGCCGCACATGTTCGCCCCCAATGCGTGCCCGGCGCCAACCCGGCGGCGGTGCGCCGGGCCCTCGGAGGCGGACACCACACTGCGAGAGGCCGGTCCGGGTGCCGGCGGTGGCGACCGTGAGCCCCGCGGGCCGGGCCCTCGTCACAGGGGGCCGATATCGTGCGGCCGGTGAGCATCGACCCTGCCGAGCGCATCGAGGCCCTGCGTGCGGTCATCCGCCGCCACAACGAGGCCTACTACGAGCGCGACGCCCCCGAGATCCCCGACGCCGAGTGGGACGCCCTCATGCGCGAGCTGCGCGACCTCGAGGCGGCCCATCCCGAGCTCGTCACGCCCGACTCGCCCACCGCCACCGTCGGTGGCGCGCCATCGACGACGTTCGCTCCGGTGGTCCACACGGTGCCGATGATGTCGCTCGACAACGCCTTCAGCATCGATGAGGTCACCGAGTGGGCCGAGCGGCTCCAGCGCCGTCTCGGCGAGGACACCGACGTCGGGGCCTGGCTCTGCGAGCTCAAGTACGACGGTCTCGCCATGTCGATCCGCTACGAGAACGGGCGGTTCGTCCGGGCCGCCACCCGTGGCGACGGCCGCACCGGCGAGGACGTCACCGCCAACGTCGCCACCATCGCCACCATCCCGTCGTTCATCGCCGACGCGCCCCCGGTCCTCGAGGTCCGTGGCGAGGTCTTCCTGCGCCTGTCCGACTTCGCCGAGCTCAATCGCCGGGCCGACGCTGCCGGCGAGCGTCGCTACGTCAATCCCCGCAACGCCGCAGCCGGGTCGCTCCGCCAGAAGAACCCGGCCGTCACCGCCACCCGGAACCTTTCGTTCTGGGCGTACCAGCTGGGCCAGGTCGAAGGGGGCCCGACGTTCGGTTCGCATCATGCCACCCTCGACTGGCTCGCCGACCTCGGCCTGCCCGTCAACGACCACGCCCGCATCGTCACCGACGGCGTGCCGGGCGTGGTCGCCTACGTCAACGAGTACACCGCCCGCCGCCACGAGCTCGACTACGAGTTCGACGGCATCGTGGTCAAGGTCGACGACCTCGCGCACCAACGCGAGCTCGGTTCCACCGCTCGGCCC
>JBKAGO010000002.1:0-72656 GCA_046290435.1 Acidimicrobiales bacterium | reverse complement strand
TCGAATGGACCTTCGCCACCCCGGCCGTCCAGGTGCAGGGCATCGCCCCCGTCGACGGCCCCGTTCCGCTCGACCAGGTCTTCTGGGTCGGCTTCGACCAGCGCGTCGACGCCGAGGCCGCGCTGGGGGCCGTCTCGCTGACCGACGACGACGCCACCGTCGCCATCCGCCTGGCCACCGACGCCGAGATCGCCGCCGACGACCAGATCGCCGACCTGGTGGCCCAGAGCCTCGACGACCGCTGGATCGCCTTCCGTGCCGTCGACGAGCTCGCCACCGAAACCCGCTACCGCATCGAGATCCAGGGCGTCCCCTCGGCCGAGGGCCCTCGCACCTCCGATGCCGTCACGGCCGAGACCGTCGACACCTACGCGCCCCTGCGCATCGTCCGCACCGAGTGCAACTACGGCAGCCGGTGCGAACCCCTCGCCCCCTGGTCGATCGTGGTCAACAATCCGGTCGACCCCGAGACATTCGATCCGTCGCTCGTCACCGTCTCGCCCGAACTCCCCGGCCAGCGCGTCCAGGTCTTCGGCGACACCATCCAGATCACCGGGGCCTCCGCCGGGCAGACCGACTACGAGGTCACCGTCGACGGCGCCCTCGCCGACATCTTCGGCCAGACCCTCGGCAGCGACGAGACCGTCACCATCGAGGTGGGTGACGCCCGCCCGCAGCTGTTCCAGGCCGACCGGCCCTTCGTCACCCTCGACCCACTGTCCGGCGAGCAGGAGTTCTCCTTCAGCTCGATCAACCACGACGACGTGTTCGTCCGGGTCTTCCGGGTCACGCCCGCCGAGTGGGAGAGCTTCCCGAACTACATCTGGGACAGCGAACGCTTCCTCGACGGCGACGGCCGCATCGAGGCCCCCGAGACCTGGGAGCTCGCCCTCGACGAGACGCTCGCCATCGAGGGCGACACCAACGCGGTCACCGAGACCCTCGTCGACCTCCGCGAGGTCCTGCTCGGTGGCCCCGGGCAGCTCGTCGTGATCGTCGAGCCCACCGAGCAGTTCTCCCGCAACGACGACCTCTACTGGCAGAACCGGCCCCTGGTCTCCTGGGTGCAGTCGACCGTCATCGGTATCGACGCCGTGGCCGACGACCAGTCGGTCGTGGTGCGCACCACCGACCTGCGTGACGGAACCCCCATCGGTGGCCTCGACGTCGCCATCAGCGACAGCGACATCGTCATCGTGACCGACCCCGACGGTGTCGGCACCGGCCTGCTCCCCACCAGCGGCAACTTCGAGGGCTTCGGTCGCATCCTCGTCGCCCAGGCCGGTGACGACATCGCCATCCTGCCCTCGCTGTTCAACGGCAACGGCTGGCAGGGCTCGCAGCGCAGCGACCAGAGCCGCTGGTACATCCTCACCGACCGCGGTGTCTACCGCCCCGGCGAGACCGTCAGCCTCAAGGGCTGGGTGCGCCGCCTCACCACCTCCGGCGAGGGCCGCCTCGAACTCCTCGACGTCGCCGACCAGACCCCGCAGGTCGCGTGGACCGCCTACGACGGCCAGGGCAACCAGATCGCCGACGGCACCATCGACGTCAACGCGCTCGGCGGCTTCGACACCACCTTCGAGCTCCCCGGCGCCGCCAACCTCGGCCCCGCGTTCATCGACTTCCAGCTCGGTGGCGTGGACGGTCTGCCGAACCAGTCCTGGGGGCACCAGTTCCTGGTCGACGAGTTCCGCCGCCCCGAGTTCGAGGTCACCGCCCGCCCCGAGACCCCCGGCCCGTACCTGCGTACCGTGCCCGCCACGGTCGCCGCCGACGCCACCTACTTCGCCGGCGGGCCCCTGCCCGACGCCGAGGTCCAGTGGCAGGTCACCACCAACAAGACCAGCTACGCCCCGCCGGGCTGGGATGACTACTCGTTCGGTGTCTGGGTGCCGTGGTGGTTCGAGGGAGGCGGGTTCGAGGGTGACTTCGGCGGCGGCGCCTCCTTCGACGAGGACTGCTGCTTCCCCGGCCAGGGGCCCGTGTCGATCGAGACCTTCACCGGCCGCACCGACGCCTCCGGGAGCCACTACCTGCAGATCGACTTCGACGGCCCCGCCGTCGACGAGCCCACCACCGTGTCGGCCGAGGCCACCGTGTTCGACGTCAACCGCCAGGCGTTCGCGTCGCGGACCGACCTGCTGGTCCACGCCGCCGACCGCTACGTCGGCCTGCGCAGCGACCGGGTGTTCGTCCGTGCCGGCGACCCGCTGGTGATCGAAGCCGTGGTCACCGACATAGACGGCGCCGCCGTCGAGCCCGCCGGCCTGAGCATCGAGACCGGTCGCCTCGAGTGGGGCTACACCGACGGCGAGTGGGCCGAGGAGCTCGTCGACGTCGAGACCTGCACCCCCACCGCCGGCGCCGCCGCGACCGATCCGGTGACGTGTGAGTTCGCCACCCCGGTGGGCGGCCAATACCGCATCACCGCCGTCGTCACCGACGCCGAGGGCCGCACCAACCGCTCCGAGCTCACCCGCTGGGTGGCCGGCGGCGACGCCGTGCCCACCCGCAACGTCGAGCTCGAGTCGCTGACGCTCGTCCCCGACGCCGAGACCTACGAGCCCGGCACCACCGCCGAGATCCTGGTGTCGTCGCCGTTCGCCGCAGGCGAGGGCCTGGTCACCATCGCCCGCAACGGCATCGAACGCACCCAGACCTTCACCGTCGTCGACAACGCCGCCGTCGTCGAGATCCCCCTCACCGAGGACGACATCCCGTTGGTGAGCATCCAGATCGACGTGGTCGGCATCACCGAACGCACCGCGGATGACGGCACCCCCGTGCCCGACGCCCCGCCGCGGCCCGCCTTCGCCACGGGCCGCCTCGACCTCGCCGTCAGCACCGCCGCCCGCACGCTCGACGTCGCGGTCGCCCCCGCCGCCGAGGCGGTCGAGCCCGGCAGCGCCACCGAGGTCGATGTCACCGTCACCGACGCCGCCGGCGAGCCCGTCGAGGGTGCCGAACTGGCCGTCATCGTGGTCGACGAAGCCGTCCTCTCGCTCACCGGCTACGAGCTGGCCGACCCCATCGCCGCCTTCTACCAGCCCTTCGGCACTTGGCTGGCGACGGAGTACGCCCGCTCGTCCATCGTGCTCGCCGACCCGCTGCGCCTCGTGGCCGGGGGTGGCGACGAGGCCGTCGCCACCGAGGAGTCGGCCGAAGGCGATGGTGGCGGCGAAGACGCAGCGGCGGAGGAACCAGCCTCGGATGAGGGAGGAGCGGCGTTGGCGGCAGCGCCCGCCGACGCCGACCGTGAGACCGCTGCGACGGGAGCCGGCCAGGCCGGGCCCGACGGCACGCCCATCACCGTGCGCACCGACTTCGACGCTCTGGCCACCTTCGTGCCCGACGCCACCACCGATGCCGACGGAACGGTCCGTATCGACGTCGACCTGCCCGACAACCTCACCCGCTACCGGGTGATGGTCGTCGCGGTCGACGGCGACGACCGGTTCGGCTCTGGCGAGTCCAACATCACGGCCCGCCTGCCGCTGATGGTGCGCCCGTCGGCGCCGAGGTTCCTGAACTTCGGCGACACCTTCGAGCTGCCCGTCGTGGTCCAGAACCAGACGAACCGGGCACTGACCGTCGACGTCGCCATCGAGGCCACCAACCTCGACTTCACCGACGGCCGGGGCCGTACCGTCACCGTGCCCGCCAACGACCGGGTCGAGGTCCGCTTCCCGGCGGCCGCCGTCGAGGCCGGCATCGCCCGGTTCCGCGTTGCCGGCGTCACCGACGGCCCATCCGATGTGGGAGCCGGCGATGACTTCTCGATCGGTTACGCCGACGCCGCGACCATCGCGCTGCCCGTCTACACCCCCGCCACCGCCGAGGCGTTCGCCACCTACGGCGACCTCACCGAGGGCGCGGTGCTGCAGCCGCTGCTGCAGCCCGAGGGCGTGTTCGCGCAGTTCGGCGGCCTCGAGGTCACCACCTCGTCCACCGCCCTCGCCACGCTCACCGACGCCGTGCTCTACCTGCACACCTACCGCTACGACTCCGCCGACGCCTACGCGTCGAGGATCATCGCGGTGGCGTCGCTGCGTGACATCCTCTCTGCCTTCGCGGCCGAGGGCCTGCCGCCGGCCGACGAGCTGAATGCGAGCGTCGCAACCGACATCGCCGAGCTGGTGAAGCTGCAGAACTTCGACGGCGGCTTCTCCACCTGGCAGTTCGGTCGCCCGTCGGATCCGTTCGTGTCCGTGCAGGCCACCCACGCCCTGGTCCTCGCCCGCGAGGAGGGCTACGAGGTGCCCCGCGAGGCCATCCGCAGCGGCCTGCGGTACCTGCAGGACATCCCGTTCCCGCAGGGCTGGGACCGCCCGGCCCGCAACACCGTGAAGGCCTACGCCCTGCACGTGCGCAACCTCGCCGGCGAGCCCGACCCCGACGCCGCCGCCGCGCTGTACGACGAGTTCGGACCCAGCGGCGCCGACGAGCTCGGCCTCGACGCCATCGCCTGGCTGTGGACCGTGCTCGACGAACGCTTCGACGACGAGATCGAGACCCTCTTCGTCAACCGGGCCACCGAGACCGCCAACGCCGCCACCTTCACCACCGACTACGGCGAGCAGGCCTACCTGCTGTTGCACTCCGACCGCCGCACCGACGGCATCATCCTCGACGCCCTGCTGACCCGGCGCCCCGACAGCGACCTCATCGTCAAGGTCGTCAACGGCCTCATCGCCAACCAGAAGCGGGGCCGCTGGGAGAACATCCAGGAGAACAGCTTCATCCTCGTGGCCATGAAGCGCTATTTCGAGGCCCGCGAGAACGTCGAGCCCGACTTCGTGGCCCGGGTGTGGCTGGGCGACCTCTACGCCGCGGAGCACGAGTTCTCCGGCCGCAGCACCGACAGCCGCGAGACGCTCGTGCCGATGGGCGAGCTGCTCCTGCGCGGCGACAGTGACCTGGTCGTCGCCAACGACGGCGCCGGACGCCTCTACTACCGCCTCGGCCTGCGCTACGCCCCCGACGACCTGGTGCTCGATCCCCTCGATCGGGGCTTCGTGGTCGAACGCCGCTACGAGGCCGTCGACGACCCCGACGACGTCGTCCTCGGCGACGACGGCGTGTGGCGCATCCGGGCCGGAGCGACCGTGCGGGTGACGCTGTCGATGGTCGCCGACAGCCGCCGCACCAACATGGCACTCGTCGATCCGCTGCCCGCCGGGTTCGAGACCCAGTCGACGGCGCTCGTCACCACCCCCGTCGCCCCGCCGCCCATGGTCGACGACGGCTTCGAGGGCGAGGGCTTCGAGGGCGACGGCGACGTCGCCTTCGAGCCACCGATCTGGTGGGGTTCGTGGTGGGACCACCAGAACTCCCGCGACGACCGCACCGAGGCCTTCGCCGGCTTCCTGCCCGCCGGCGACTACACCTACAGCTACCTGGCCCGTGCGACCACCCCCGGCACCTTCGTGGTGCCGCCGGCGGTGGCCGAGGAGATCTACACCCCCGAGACCTTCGGCCGCAGCGCCAGCGCCACGGTGATCATCGAGGGCTGAGTACCAGGCTGATCTCCGTGGCTCGACGCCGGCCGAGCGTCGAGGCTTAGCGCTCGTTCCGCCCTCAGCCGCCGATCCCGAGGCGCGGCCGCAGCCACTGCCCGATGCGGTCGAGGGCCTCGCCCGCCTCGGGGAAGGTGCCCGCGCCCATCTGGAACACATGCTGCATCTCGGGGAACACGTCGAGGCGGACCTCGACCCCGGCGTGGGCGGCATTGGCGGCCAACCGGGTGGCATCGTCGAGCAGGGTCTCGTCGGCGCCCACCTGGATGTAGAGCGGCGGCAACCCGGCCAGGTCGGCGTACAGGGGCGCAGCCAGCGGGTCGCGGGCGTCGCCGCCGGCCAGGAACAACGTGGCCATCTGGGCCAGGCCGTCGCGCCCGACGATGAGATCGGCGTCGGCCTTGGTGTCCATCGACGCGCCGGTGCCCTCGAGATCGACCCACGGCGACAGCGGCACCCCGGCCGCCGGCAACGGTGTGCCGTTGTCACGGAGCTTCACCAGGGTGGCCATGGTGAGCCCGCCGCCGGCGGAATCGCCCGAGATGGCCAGGCGCTCGGGCGCGAAATCCTCCAGCAGCGCCCGGTACACCGCCGCGCTGTCGGTGACCGCACCCGGATGAGGTCGCTCGGGCGCGAGCCCGTAGTCGACGCTGAGCACCCGGCAGCCGACGGCCTTCGCGTAGTGCCCGGTCAGCCTGCGGTAGCTGTCGAGCGAACCGATCACGTAGCCGCCGCCGTGCACGTACTGCACGACACAGTCCTCGGCCGCACCGTCGGGGATGGCCCACCGGCAGGGTCGGCCGCCGACCTCGACGTCTTCCCACCGGACACCCTCGGGCTCGGTGGCCAGCTCGCCGAACGCCTCGCCCCCGGTCCGCATGTCCTCGATGGTCGGCGTGGCATTCGCGTCGACGATGCTCTCGCGCAATGCCAGCAGCATCGTCTTGACGGCTTCGGCTTCCGGACTCGCCATGCGAGATCCCCCCTGTCGATTCGATCCCACGGCCGGCCGGCTGCCGGCTGGTTGCGAGTCTCACACGGACCGCACGGCCCTGTCAGAATCGCCGCCGTGCCGCGCCACTTCTACCTCCACGAGACCATCGACATCATCGGGCAGGGTCAGTACGACTACATGGACACCGTCGCCCGCGAGCCCGTCCACGAGATGCCCGGGCTGTTCCGCCTGCAGGGCACCTACTTCGTCATCGGCGCATCCGGCGGGCACTGGCCCCAGGTGATCAACGTCTACGACGGCGGCCCCGACGGCTGGGACGCCTGGACCGCCAACCTCGACCGCCTCAACCTCAAGCGCCGCCAGAAGTTCTACGGCGACTGGTGGGACGAGGCACTGCAGTACCGCACCGGTGGACGCGACCGCATCGCCGCCGCGGTGCCGGGCTGCCCCACCAGCGACGACCTCCGGGCCCGTGGCGTGCGCGGCACGGTGTTCGTGCACCAGCTGCTCGAGGTCCGGCCCGGCTCCCAGGTCGAGTACCTGGCCGCGGTCGCCGACCAGCGGGTGCCCCAGCTCGCCGCCCGGGGCATCGAGCTCGTCAACCTGCTCGAGGTCGTCAACAACCCCACCGAGGTCGTCGTGGTCTGGGCCACGTCGCTCACCGCATGGGTCCAGCTACGCAAGGACTTCGACACCACCCGGGGCCTCGACGACACCGGCACCGTCGACCCGACCCTGTTGGCATGGCGCGACGTCGAGCTCGGCTACGTCACCGGCGGCACCACCGAACTGATGACCCCGCGACCGGGCGGGGTGGCTGCGCCGTCATCGTGGACCGACGACGAGGACGCCGGGAGCTGACGAACACCACGCCCCGGACGCCCCCGGACGCGCAGCCGCCGGCGGTCCGGAGACCGCCGGCGGATCGCTTCCGGCGTCGGCGGGCGAACCGACGCCGGCTGAGGGTGACGTGGCGGGCGGACACGACGCCTGGGACAGCGACGTCGGTCCACCCACCACGCGGGTCGACGCGCTCCCACCCCGCGCCGGCCCTTGCCCGGGCACGACCGAAACGCTGATCGGTCGGCCCGGACCACCCGAAGCACGACACCGAACGGGACGGAACGGCATCGCACTCCGGGAGGACGGTAGCAATCGTCGACCACCGGCGATGGGAGCACCAGATCCGCAAGGGTCATTTCGCCATGACCAATTCGGGCTGGTCGCAGCCTTCAGCCGCCTTTCAGCCGATCTCGACCAGGCCGTGACGGGCCCCGACGACCACAGCCTCGAGCTGGGAGCGGGCGTGCAGCTTCGACAGGATGGCCTTCACGTGGTTGCGGGCCGTGTGCGGCGAAAGCACCAGCTCGGCGGCGATGTCGTCGATCGAGCAGGCCTCGGCCAGCATCTGCAGGACCTCGCGCTCTCGGGCGGTGAGGGTGGCCCCGACCGCCGCATCGCCGTCGCGGGTGACGCCGGCCAACAGCCCCGCAGGGAAGACAGCCGTTCCCGCCGCGATCGCCACGACGGCGTCGACCAACCGGTCGAGGCCCTGGGCCTTGCTGACGAATCCCGCACAGCCGGTCCGCAGCGCCAGGTCGAGCCCGCGGCGGTCGTCGGTGCCGGTGATCAGCAACACCGATGCCGGCGGGCTGCGGCGTGCGGCCATCTCGACGAGGTCGGTGCCCTGCCCGTCGCCCAGTTGGAGATCCGCCACGACCACATCGACCCGTGTCTCGGCCCCCGCCAGGAGCGCCCGGGCGTCGGCGACGCTTGCCGCAGACCCGACCACCTCGATGGTGGCGCGGGCGTCGAGCGCCGACCCGAGGGCCTCACGGACCATGTCGTGATCCTCGACCAGGAGGACCGCGATGGGTCGGGCTTCGCCGGCGGAGTGGCTGCTCACGGGCTGATCGCTCATGGGGTCGTGACCTCGATCGGTTCCTGCGGACCGTCGGCCGGCATCGGGGGCAGGCGGACGCTGACGCGCGTCCCGTGGGGTTCCACATCGGACAGCACCAGCGTGCCGCCCGCCTCGAGCACACGCTGGCGCATGGCTCGCAACCCCAGGTGACCGTCGTCGGCGCCGACGGCATCGTGGTCGAAACCGGTCCCGTCGTCGACGACATCGACGGCCGCACCGCTCGCATCGTTGCCGATGACCACCTCGACGGTGCCGGCTCGGGCATGGATGATCGCGTTGACCACCGCCTCGCCGCCGATGCGGTACAGGCGGGTGGCGCTCTGCTCGGTGAGCGGCACCCGGCAGCGGTCGGTGACGATCACCTCGGGGGTGTCCGCGGCGCCGAAGCGTCCGGCCAGGGCGTGGAACGCCTGCACCAGGCCGCTTGGTTCGATGTCGACCGGCGCGAGGTCCTCGAGCGAGCTGCGCATCCGGCGCAGGGCATCGAGCGCCAGATCCTCCAGCCGCTCGGTGGTCTCGGCGTCGGCGGGCGCGCCGTGGCGGAGGGCGTTGAGCCGATAGCTGATGGCCACCAGCGACTGCAGCGGCCCGTCGTGGAGGGCCCGGGCGATGCGCTGACGCTCGCGTGCCTCGACCGTCGCCAGCCGCAGCTCGGCGAGGGCCCGGCCCTCGGCCGCCTCGTGGACGTCGGTGGTGTCGGCTGCGAAGACCACCAGACCCGACGGTTCGCCCGCAGCATCGTGGAGGGTCTCGGCCGACACCAGCGCCCACCGCCGCCGGCCGTCGCGGGCCCGGAACGGGGCCTCGAACGTCGTGCGCCCGCCGGATCCGATGCCCCGGACCTGCGGCTCGATCGCCGCCAGGTCGGCCCCGTCCACCAGCGCCCGGAACGGCTGCCCGACCAGCTCGGCGGCCTCCGCGCCGATCATCTCGGCGAGGCGGTCGGTGACCTCGACGATGCGGCCGTCGCGGTCGAGTTCCAGGTACCCCTCGTACGCCGAGGTGGCCAGGCGCCGCCACCGCCGCTCGGCGTCGTGCGCCCGGCGCCACAACGCCACCTGGTCGGTGAGGTCGCGGCTGAGGGTCACGCTGTGTTCGGCGTCGATGGCGACGGTGCGGTGTTCGACATGATGCTCGGCGCCGTCGAGGTCGGCGATGTCGATCCGTGCCGCGGCAGGAGCGGATGTGCCGGCGCCCGGTGTGGCGGCGGCCTCGGTTGCGCCGGGATCGACGAGCGCGACCGCTGCGACCGCCCACGCATCGAGCGTCGCCGAGCCGAGCGAACCCGAGATCTGCTCCACCGTCACCGACGGCGGCTCGTCGTCGGTCTCGCCGGGCAACGCCCTGCGCACCGACACCAGATCGGGGAGTGCCACCAGCAGCGCCTCGCTGCGGCGGCGAGCCCGGTCGGCGGCGCGCATGTACCGGCCGACGAGCAGCGTCGAGAACAGCATCGTGGCGTTGAACGCCTGCAGGTACACCAGGCCGTCGTCGACGGCCGACCCGAACGGCCCGTGCCCCCGAACGGTCACCGAGCAGCCATAGACCACCACCGCCAGGGCGACGGGCACGCTGACGGCGGGACCGAACCGGACCGCCAACCACAGCAAGGCCGCCACCACGAAGAACAGCACCGGTGTCGTGGTGGAGAACGACCACCCGACCAGCCCGGCGACACCGGCCAGGGTGAACGCCAGCTCGACGGGTCCCGCGCCGGCCTCGGCGCCGATCCGCCACGACGACGGATCGGGCGGAATCAGGAAGAACGCCCCGACCGCCGCGATCCCCAGCCCGTCGCCCATGATCCAGCGCGCCGCGAAGGTCGCCGGCGCATCCGGGTCGAACCACGCCACGGCGACGAGCGCCCCGACCGCCGAGACCACGAAGCACCATCCGAACGCGACGATCGTCCAACCTGCACGGCCCATCCGGGCGCTGCGGCCGAACCACCAACCGAACACCAGCACCCCGACGATGATCTCGACCGCTGTCGCCGCCACGTCGCCGGCGATGGCATGGGCATCGGCGCCGAAGGTCACCGCCGAGTCGGCGGTCTGGCCGACGATGGCGCCCAGCGCGACCAGGGGCCGGACCCGCATCGGCGAGGCCAACGCGAGCCCGATGGCCACCCCCGTCGCCAGCCAGAACGGATTGGCGGCTTCGGGATCGACGGTCCACAGGCCGGCGAGGCGGGCAGCCGCGAAGGTCGCGATCGCGGCGACACCCAACGCCGTCAACGGCTGCGGTGACCAGCGCCGGGTGTCGATGGCCTCGCCTCGGGCGGGACCGGCTGCTGCGGCTGTGGCGGCTGCCACGGCGGCCGCCGACCCGCCGGCCCCTGCGGCCACAGCAGCGGCGGAGGCGGCGGTGGGGCCCGTGGTCAAGCGACGGTGACGGCGCAGCGCGCCAGGCCGCGCAGGTTGATGCGGCCGTTCCACTGGGCCTCGCCGGCGAGCCGGGCCTCGCCGAAACGGGCGATGAACCGCCCGATGGCCTCCTGCGCCTCGAGCTTCGCGAGCGATGCACCCAGGCAGTAGTGGGCGCCGCTGCCGAACGACACGTGTTGGCCGGCGCCGTCACGGCCGAGGTCGAGGGCGTCGGCGGTCGGGCCCCACTTGGCCGGGTCGCGGTTGGCCGACGCCAGGCCGGCCATCACGAACGAGCCGCGGGGGATCTCCTTGCCGCCGATGACGGTGTCAGCCATGGTGATGCGCCGCGAGAACTGCACGGGGCTGACATAGCGCAGGAGCTCGTCGACGGCGGTGGCCGCGATGGTGGGGTCGGCGCGCCAGCGCTCCCACTGGTCGGGGTGGCAGAGCAGCTCGTAGAGCCCGGTGCCGATGAGGTTGACCGTGGTCTCGTGGCCGGCGATGAACAGCAACGAGACCTGGTCGCGCAGCTCGACCGCGGACATGCGGTCGCCGGCCTCTTCGGCGTCGATCATCGCGGTCAGCAGGTCGTCGCCGGGGTTGGCCCGCTTCCAGGCGATGACCTCTGCGATGTGGGCCTCCATGTTGGCCGACGCCGCCACCGCGGCGTGGATCTCCTCGTCGCTGATGATCGGGTCGAGGGTCTTGACGATGGCCTCGGACCAGTCCCGCACCGCCAACGTGTCGGTCGCGGGCATGCCGAGCATCTCGGTGATGACGTCGAAGGGCAACGGGAACGCCAGGTCCGCGACGAGGTCGCCGCCGCCGTCGGCTGCGAAACGGTCCAGCGCCGCGTCGACCAGCTCGCCGACCCGGGGGCGCAACCGCTCGATCGCGCCGGGCGTGAACGCCTTCGAGACCAGGCGCCGCAGCCGGGTGTGGTCGGGCGGGTCGATGCCGAGGATGGACGTCGAGTGCTCGATCTCGCCGCCGGCAGCCTCGGCGAACACCGGCGCCCGGTCGCTCTGGCTCATGTCGGCGTTGCGGTCGTCGACGCTGAGGCTCGGATCGCGCAGCAATGCGAACACGTCGTCGTGGCGGAACAGGAACCACAGGTTGCCGATGCTGTGATGCACCGGCTCGTTGGCGCGCAGGAGTGCGAACTGCGCGTGGGGATCGCTGACATAGGCCGGGTCGAGCGGATTGAAGAAGACCGGTTCGGGCGCAGGGTCGACCATGGCGACAAGTGTCGCGCGGCCTCGTGCGCTCGGACCCGTTTTCGGGTCTTCTCGGCGGAGGCGCGGTGGCGCCGTGCGCTCAGAGCTGGCGGAAGGTGCCACCGTCGACGCGCACCAGGGTGCCGGTGACCCACGCCGATGCGTCGCTCGCCAGCCACAGCGCGGTGCCGACGAAGTCGTCGGCCTGGCCCGCCCGACCCAGTGGGTTGCGGGCCGCTCCGGCCAGCTGCTCTGGTCCCCACGCATCGGCGATGTCGGTGAGCACGCCTCCGGGCAGGATGGCGTTGCACCGGACCTTCGGGCCGAAGGCATCGGCCAGCCCGATGGTCAGGGCGTTCAGGCCCGCCTTGGCGCACGCGTAGACCAGATCGTGCGGGGCGGGGCGCAGCGACCCGATGGTCGACACGTTGATGATCACGCCGCCGTCGCCTCCGGCCATCGCCGTCCCGAACGCCGCCCCCAGCCGGAAGGGACCCTTGAGGTTGACGGCGGTGACCTTGTCCCAGTACTCCTCGCTGACCGAGTCGAGGTCCGGGTACAGCGGCGACATGCCTGCGTTGTTGACGAGGATGTCGCAGCGACCGAACTCGGCGTGGACCTGTTCGACGAGGCGATCGCAGTCGTCCCAGCGCCCCACGTGACAGGCGACGCCCAGGGTCCGCCGCCCGGTGGCTTCGGCGATGTCGGCAGCAGCGGCCTCGCAGGCGTCGCCCTTGCGGCTGGCGATGACGACGTCGGCGCCGGCGTGCGCGAAAGTCGTGGCCATCGCGAGGCCGATCCCTCGGCTGCCGCCGGTGACCACGGCGACCCGGTCGGTCAGGTCGAACAGATCCTGTGCATGCATGGTGCGAACGTAGTGCGCCCGCCGGCGCGACGTGGCCGTGCCGATGGCCGCCGGGAGCGGCCGGTCGGGCAACCTGGTGCCACCCGTTGCCGGCCGACCAGTCGGACACGCCGGTTCAAGCTGACGTAGTGGCGCAGCCGAGCCGGCGTGCTGCCGTATCGTCTGGGCCCATGGATCCGGTCCCGCTCTCCATCATCATCGCCACGGTGTCGGTGCTCGCCGTGTTGTCGTTCGTGTGGTCCAACCGGGCCGAGCCAGGCAACCAGCGGCGCATGCTGGGCGTGGGACTGGCGGTTGTCGAACTGATCGCCGGCGCCGTGCTGCTGCTGGCAGGCGAGGTCGGCACCGTGCAGCAGGCCACGGGTGCGGCGTTCCTGGCCGCGGCGTTCATCGAGCTCGGCGACGCCGCCAAGCGATCCGCCGACGCCGCCGAGGACGCCGAGAGGCTGGCGCCACGATGAGCGGTTCGTCGCGCCCCCGTCCTCCGGTTCACTGAGCCTGTGTCCCGCGATCAGACGCCGCCCACGGAGACCTCGTCGATGCAGACCCAACCCACGCTCGCCATCGCCCGCCCCGACGACTGGCACGTCCACCTGCGCGACGACGAGATGCTGGCAGCGGTGGTGGGCTGGTCGGCCCGCCGCTACCGCTACGTGCTGGTGATGCCGAACCTGCGCCCGCCGGTCACGACGGTCGCCGATGCCCGGGCGTACAGGGACCGCATCCTCGCGCACGCCCCCGACGAGCCGGCCACCGCCGCGTTCACGCCGATGATGACGTTGTTCGCGTCACCCGACATCGATCTCGACGACCTGCGCCGCGGTGTGGAGGAGGGAGTGCTCATCGGCGTCAAGTACTACCCGGCCGGGGCCACCACCAACGCAGACCAGAGCAGAGGGACGCTGGCCGACCTTGGTCCGCTGCTCGAGTGCCTGTGCGACATCGACCTCCGATTGCTCGTCCACGCGGAGTCGACCGATCCGGCCGTCGACATCTTCGACCGCGAGGCCGCGTTCTTGGAGCGAGAGCTGGCGCCGGTGTGCGAACGGTTCCCCGAGCTGGCCGTGACCGTCGAGCACGTGTCGACCAGGGCCGGGGTGGACTTCGTCGCCGCCCACCCGCAGTCGGTCGCCACCATCACGCCGCACCACCTGGCCCGCGAGCGAAGCGACATGCTCGCCCACGGGATGCGCCCCGATCTGTACTGCAAGCCGGTCATCAACACCGCCGACGACCGGGCGGCGCTGGTGGCCGCTGCGGTCTCGGGCGACCCGAGCTACTTCTGCGGCACCGACTCGGCGCCGCACCCGACCACGGCGAAGTACGGACCCAAGGCGGCAGCGGGGATCTTCAACGCGCCGTACGGGCTCGAGGTGGTGGCCGAGGTGTTCCACCGAGCCGGTGCGCTCGATCGCCTCGAGGGCTTCGTCTCGGGCCACGGCGCCGTGGTGTACGGGGTCGAGCCGTCGCCCGAGCGGATCCGCCTGACCCGCCTGGAGGAGCCGGTGTCGGCGACCGAACGAGCCGAGCTCCTGGTCACCTCGACCGGCGACGAGGTGGTGCTGTTCGGCGTCGAAGAGGCACGCCGCTGGCAGGTCGAACCCGCCTGAGTCGACCGAGCGCCGCCCAGGTCGACAGCCCGGTCGGCCATCGGTTCTGGCGCCGAAAATGGTTGTTCTGGCGACGGTTTTCGGCGCCGGTTCGGTTGGCCAGTGGATCGATCCGTCCGACCCCACCTGCGTCAGCGGCGGGGGGTGATGACCACCAGGTCTGTGCCGGGCTGATCCTCGGCCATCGGGAGTGCGGTGATGGTGCGCCGCCGACCGACGATCTGCACCAGCGACTTCGCTCCGTCGCCGTGATCCGCGATGCCCTTCACCCGCAGAACATCGACGGGCAGCGAGTCGAGCAGGGCGGTCAGCTCGCCCTCGGCGATGGGGCGGGGGAGCGGGAGCGTCGATACGTCGTGCACGTCGAACAGCGACGGATCGCCGATGGCGTCGAACCCGCTCGGGCGGCGCGTGGCGATGGACAAGAGCCCGGCCGAACCGGCGGCATGGTCGGCAGCAAGCACGGGTACCTCCGGTGCGAGCTGCTCGACGACCGCCCGCGCCGCACGCTCGGTCGCAGCATCGACCAGGTCGAGCTTCGACAACAGCACCAGGTCGGCGGCTTCGATCTGGCGGCGGTAGGCGCCGCCCACCACGGGGTCGTCGGCCAGCGCCGACGCACCGTCGGCGTCGACGAGGACGACGATGCCGTCGAGGCGGAACCCCGGGCTGTTGGCCCACGCCACCACCTGACGGGGATCGGCGACGCCACTGAGTTCGATGACCAGATGGTCGGGCGGCGTGGGGCGGGCCCGCAGACCATCGAATGCGGCGGCCAGGCCGGCTCGCAGCGAACAGCAGATGCAGCCGTCGGTGAGTTCGATGGTGTCGCCGTGGCGACGACGGATGAGCGCAGCGTCGATGGCGACGCTGCCGACGTCGTTGACGAGGACGGCGATCGGTCGATCGGTCCTGGCGAGCAGCTCGTTGACGACGGTGGTCTTGCCGGCGCCGAGATACCCGCCGAGCAGGGTCACCGGGACGCGCCGGCCATCCCAGGGCGCGGGCTCGGGATCGTCGTCGAAGGGCGAGTCCATGACCCTGCGCACCGTAGCGCCGCCGTTACGTCATGCCCGGGTGGCCTACCCCGTGGCGGCTCGTCCGGTGTGTCATCGGTTCTGGCGCCGAAACTGGTTGCTCTGGCGACGGTTTTCGGCGCCGGTTGGGTTGGCCATGGGTTCTGGCGCCGAAACTCGTTGCTCTGGCGACGGTTTTCGGCGCCGGTTCGATGGCCGTGCGTCGTCGGCTAGCGTCGTCTGGGATGAGCAACGCCGACAACACCGAACAGGCCGAAGCCCAGACCCTGGTGGGGATCTCGTTCAACGACGTCTTCCGCGCCCGCGAGTTCATGACCGCCGTCACCGGCATGGGCGCCCGCAACGAGCTCACCCTGCGCGACGTCGTCCTCGTCGAGAAGAAGGACGACGGTCGAACCCACGTCACCGAGACCACCGATCCCAAGGCCTCCCAGAGCGCCCTGTCCGGCGCCGTCTGGGCCGGGCTCTTCGGCCTGATCCTCGGCGGACCCGTGGGTTGGGCCGCGGGCATCGCCGTCGGTGCCGGTGCCGGCGCCGTGGCCGCGAAGGTCATCGACCTCGGGGTCTCCGACGAGTGGGTCGCCTGGTTCCGGGCCGCCGTCCGACCCGGCACCGCCACCGTCGTCGTGTTGATCACCGACTACAACGCCGATGCCCTGGTGCGCGAGGCCAAGCGGTTCACCGGCTCGCACCTCATCTACGCCAACGTCGACGACGACCTGATGGACCGGCTCCGCGTCGCCCTCGGCGAACAGGCTGCGCCCTCGCCGTCCCCGGCGTCGCCTGATGCGGCGGCCGACACACCGCCGACCGTCGACGCGCCACCGCCGCCCGGGCCTGCCACCGACGGGCCGCCACCGCCGCCCGGGCCTGCCACCGACGGGCCGCCACCGCCGCCGCCGACCTCGGCTGATGCGCCGGCCGACGGGCCGCCACCGCAGTCGGCCGCCGACACCCCACCGGGGCAGGACGGCCCGAGCGAGCGGTCATGACCGCAGCGGTGACGGCGCCATGAGCGCGCTCGTCCACCTCGAGGTCGACCGAGGCATCGCCACCATCACCCTCGACTCGCCCGACAACCGCAACGCCCTTTCGGCCGGCCTGGTCGACCAGCTCGCCGCGCACCTTGCCGACGCCGCCGGCGACGACGAAGTGCGCGGCATCGTGCTGACCGCCACCGGGTCGGTCTTCTGCGCCGGCGCGGACCTCAAGAACCCGCCCGGTAGCGGGGCCGGCGGCGGCGCCACGCTGCCCGACATCCTCACGTCCATCCTCGAATGCCCCAAGGTGGTCGTGGCCCGCCTCAACGGCCACGTGCGCGCCGGCGGCACGGGCCTGGTGGCCGCGTGCGACGTGGTCGTCGCTCCCGACGACGTCACCTTCGCCTTCACCGAGGTCCGCATCGGCGTGGCGCCCGCGGTCATCTCGGTGGTCTGCCGCCGGGTCATGGATCGCCGTTCGCTGCATCGCTACCTGCTGATCGGCGAGACCTTCGACGCTGCCGCCGCAGCCGAGGCCGGGCTGGTCACGACGGTCTGTCACCGCGACGACCTCGACGCCACCGTTGCGGCGATCGCCGACGGCATCCGGGCCACCGCTCCCAACGCCGTGGCCCGAACGAAGGCCTTGCTCGGCGAGCTGGAGACCCTCGACCTCGCCGATGCGTTCGCGCACACGGCGGTGGTCTCGGCCGAGCTTTTCGGATCCGACGAGGGCCGCGAGGGCATCGCGTCGTTCCGCGAGAAGCGGCCACCGGCATGGGTCGCAGCGCTTGCGGCCGCCGACGACCCCAACGCCGACGACCCCAACGCCGAGGCCGCCGCCGATGTCGCCGAAGCGACGCCCGGTGCCGCATCCGAAACCGGAGCCGCCGACGGGGGAGCACCAGGCGAGGAGTCCCGGCGATGACCGACGTCGATCGCACCCTGCTCGCCCCGCCGTTGCATCGACCCGTCGACACCAGCGACCCGGCCTTCGTGCGCAACCGCGACGACATGCTCGACCAGCTCGCCGTCATCGACGAGCTCCTCGATCAGGCCGACGCCGGCGGCGGCCCCGCCGCCATGGATCGGATGCGCTCGCGGGGCAAGCTCCCGGTACGCGAACGGATCGCCAACGTCCTCGATCCCGACACGCCCTTCCTCGAGATCAGCCCGTTGGCGGGCTACGACTCCGACTACGCCATGGGCGGCGGCATGGTCATCGGCATCGGCGTCATCGCCGGCACCGAGTGCGTCGTGCTCGCCAACGACCCGTCGGTGCTCGGCGGCGCCCTCACTCCCTATGTGGGCAAGAAGTGGATGCGGGCCCTCGAGATCGCCCGCGACAACCGCATGCCCTACGTCAGCTTCGTCGAGAGCGCCGGCGCCGACCTGCGCGTCGAGACGGGCGAAAGCGGCAGGCGGCGGTTCCAGGTCGAACACTTCGCCGAGTCCGGCCGGTTCTTCTACGAGCTGATCGAGCTGTCGAAGCTCGACGTCCCGACCGTCTGTGTGGTGTTCGGTTCCTCCACTGCGGGTGGCGCCTACCAACCAGGGCTGTCCGACTACACGATCCTGGTGCAGGACCAGTCGAAGATCTTCCTGGCCGGGCCGCCGCTGGTGAAGATGGCCACCGGCGAGGAGAGCGACGACGAGACGCTCGGCGGCGCCCGGATGCACGCCGAGGTCTCGGGTCTCGGCGACTACTTCGCCGTCGACGAGATGGACGCCATCCGCCAGTGCCGCGAGGTCGTCTCGCACCTCAACTGGCGCAAGGCGGGCCCCGCGCCCCGGCTGCGCCCTGACCCTCCCCGTCACGATCCCGACGAGCTGCTGGGCCTGGTGGCGCGCGACCTTCGGACGCCCATCGACATGCACGCCGTGCTGGCACGCGTCGTCGACGGCTCACGTTTCGAGGAGTTCAAGGCCCGGTTCGGGCCGACGCTTGTGTGCGGCTGGGCGTCGATCCACGGGTATCCGGTGGGCGTGCTGGCGAACCTCGGGGTCCTCACCCCCGATGCGTCCCAGAAGGGCGCTCACTTCATCCAGCTGTGCAACCAGATCGACACGCCGCTGCTGTTCCTGCAGAACATCACCGGGTTCATGGTCGGGCGCGAGTTCGAGGCCGCGGGGATCGTCAAGAAGGGATCGCAGATGCTCAACGCGGTCACCAACTCGACGGTGCCGCACCTGACCGTCATCTGCGGGTCGTCCTACGGCGCCGGCACCTACGGCATGTCGGGACGGGCGTTCGGCAACCGGTTCACGTTCCTGTGGCCGACCGCCAAGATCGCGGTGATGGGCCCCAAGCAGATCGCCGGGGTGATGTCGCAGGTACGGCGGGCTCAGGCGGCTCGCAAGGGCGAGGAGTTCGACGAAGCGGCCGACGCCGCCATCGTCGCCGCCGTCGAGGAGACCCAGGAGGCAGGGTCGCTGGCGTTGGTAGCCTCGGGTGCCATCAGCGACGACGGCATCATCGACCCGCGTGACACCCGGACGGTGCTGGGCCTGTGCCTCTCGGTCGTGGCCAACCGCGCCGTCGAGGGCGCCGAGGGCTACGGGGTGTTCCGCCTCTGACCGTTCCGGTCAGCGCGGCGACGGTGTATCCGTCGGTCGAGCGGGACCGGCGTCCGGCCGGCTCGACTCGGCCCCTCAGCGCTCAGTCAGCGCTCAGTCGCTCAGCCGCCGAGGCTCTCGGTCGCCGACTGCAGCAGCGCCAGGGCGGCCGCGGGATCGTCCGGGAACAGGGCCTGGGCGTCCTCGGCGGCCCTGAGCAGGCTCGGTTCGATGCCGGTGACACCGTCGGGCCCCGACGTCGCGGCTCGCGCTGCCTCGCTGTAGGCGCAGAAGGCAGCTTCGAAGGCCGGGTCGCCCGTGCCGAGTGCATTGGCGCACTCGGTGGGGGGTTCCTTCTCGGCCAGGACCACCGGTGGCAGGTCTGTCTCGCCTCCGGCGCCGGCGCCGTCGTCGACGTTCGACCGGACGTCGCCGTCGGACAGCTGTGCGTCGCCGCCACCGCCGCTGCATCCGGCGACCGCGATCGCCGACACGAGGATGACCGCCATGGCGAGACGGGAGATGGGGCGGGACGAACGGTTCGTGATCATGGATGCTCCTGGGCGCGGTATCGGTTCCCATCGGCCGAACTGCCGACCGGGTGAGGCGATCCGCAGGTCACGGGTTCTGGCGCCGAAAACCGTTGCCAGGGCAACCGGTTTCGGCGCCGGAACGATGGCCGCACACGCTCAACTACGCTCGGCGGCCATGCCGGAGCGCCCCATCACCTCGTTGCTCATCGCCAATCGTGGCGAGATCGCGATCCGCATCGCCCGCACCGCCCGGACGATGGGCATGCGCACCGTTGCGGTGTTCGTCGACGCCGACGACCACGCCCCCCACGTCCGCGCCGCCGACGAGGCCGTCCGCCTGCCCGGCACCTACCTCGATGCCGACGCCATCGTCGCCGCCGCCGTGCAGACCGGCGCCGACGCCGTCCACCCCGGCTACGGGTTCCTGTCCGAGAACGCGGCGTTCGCCGAGGCCGTCGGCGGCGCCGGCCTCGTCTGGGTCGGGCCGACCCCGGCGGCCATCGCCGCCATGGGCGACAAGCTCGCCGCCAAGGCCATCGCCGCCGCGGCCGACGTCCCGATGCTGGCATCGTCGCCCGATCCCGCCGACGCAGCGGCCGTCGGGTTCCCCCTGATCGTCAAGGCGGCCGCCGGTGGTGGCGGCAAGGGCATGCGTCTCGTGCACGACCCCGCCGACCTCGATGATGCGGTGGCCGCTGCCCGCCGCGAGGCCGAGGCCGGCTTCGGCGACGCCACCGTCTTCGTCGAGCGCTACGTCGCCCGTGCCCGCCACGTCGAGATCCAGATCCTCGGCGACCGCCACGGCAACCTGGTGCACCTCGGCGAGCGCGACTGCTCCATCCAGCGGCGCCACCAGAAGATCATCGAGGAAGCCCCCTCGCCGGCGCTCGACCCGGCCCGCCGGGCCGAGATGGGCGCCGCGGCCCTGCGGCTCGCTGCCGAGATCGGCTACCAGTCGGCCGGAACGGTCGAGTTCCTCCTCGACGACGACACCGGCGAGTACTTCTTCCTGGAGGTCAACACCCGGCTGCAGGTCGAGCACCCCGTCACCGAGGCCATCACCGGCATCGACCTGGTGCGTGAGCAACTCCGGATCGCCGCAGGCGAGCCCCTCGGTTACGCCCAGGACGCCATCACGTTCGTCGGTCATGCCATCGAGGCTCGGCTCTACGCCGAGGACACCGCAGCCGGGTTCCTTCCCGCCACCGGCACCCTCGTCGCCTTCGAGACGCCCACCGATCCGACGGTGCGCTGGGACAGCGGCGTGGAAGTCGGCTCGGTGGTCGGGCTGGGCTTCGACCCGATGCTCGCCAAGGTCATATCCCACGCGCCGACCCGCACCGAGGCGGCAGCTCAGCTGGCCCTGGCCCTCGAGCGGCTCCACATCGGCGGCGTCACCACCAACCGGGGGTTCCTGGCGTCGACGCTGCGCAACGGATCGTTCCTCGCAGGCGAGACCACCACCGACTTCATCGACCGTGTCGGTCCCGGCCACGGCGTGACGCCCGACGCCGACCTCCTCGATGCGGCCATCGCCGCCGCCATGTGGCTCCAGGCCGAGAACCGTGCCGCGGCGCCGGTGCTCGGTGGGCTGCCCAGCGGCTGGCGCAACGCCCGGCTGCCACGCCAGCAGGTGCGTCTCGACGCCGGCGGCGGCCGTGTCGTCACCGTCGAGTACGCCAGCCGTCGCGACGGCGGTTTCGACGTCGTCGCCGCCATCGACCCGGTCGGCGACCCCCAGTCGTCCGGCGCTGCCATCGCATCGGGCTCCGACGCGCCGAGGCTCCTGGACGTGGCTGTCCACCGGACCGAGCCCATCGGGTCGGCCGCCCCCGGGTCCGGTTCGGAGCATCGCGGTGGGGGCATTATCGACGTCGAGATCGCCGGCCGCCGCCGCACGGTGCAGGTCGCCCATGTCGAGGACCGGCTGGTGGTGCAGGGGCGGACCGGCCCCGTCGAGTTCGCCGTGGCGCCGCGGTTCGCCCCGCCCGACGCGGCCGCCGCCGCCGGTGGGCTCGTGGCCCCGATGCCGGGCATCGTGCTCGCGGTCGAGGTCGCTCCCGGCGCCATCGTGACCGGCGGCCAGGTCCTGGCCGTCCTCGAGGCGATGAAGATGGAGCACCGGATCGAGGCCCCCGGCGACGGGGTCGTCGCCCAGGTCCTCGTCACGGTCGGCGATCAGGTGCAGGCCGGCGATGCCCTGTTCGTCCTCGACGACAGCGATGCCGAAGCCTCGCCCCCCGACTGATCGCCTCGCCCGGCGCGGCACAGCGCCCGAGTGGAGCCTGGGATCGGTGGCAGCACGTCGGCGGCCACGCGAGACTCACCGCAGTTCGAGCTCGACCGACGGAGTACTGCCATGACCCACGATCCGCTGCGTTTCGGGATCTTCCTGCCGCCCATGCACAAGGTGGGCATCGATCCCACCCTTGCGCTGCACCGTGACCTCGAGCTGATGGAGTGGCTCGACCATCACGGCTACCACGAGGCGTGGATCGGCGAGCACCACTCGGCGGGCTCGGAGCTCATCGCCAGTCCCGAGGTGTTCATCGCCGCGGCCGCCCAGCGCACCAGTCACATCAAGCTCGGCACCGGCGTCAACTCGCTGCCGTATCACCATCCGATGATCCTGGCGGACCGCATCGTCATGCTCGACCACCTGACTCGTGGTCGCATGATGTTCGGCGCGGGACCCGGCCAGCTCACCTCCGACGCGGCGATGTTGGGCATCGACCCGAATCTCCAGCGGCCTCGCATGGAGGAGGCGTTCGACGTCATCATGCGCCTGTTCGCCGGCGAGACCGTCACGAAGCACACCGACTGGTTCGTCTGCGAGGAGGCCGTGCTGCAGATGCGGCCCTACTCGGACTTCGACGTCGCGGTGGCGTCGTCGATGTCGCCGTCGGGTTCGAAGCTCGCCGGCCGCTATGGCACCGGCATGTTGTCGATCGCCGCCACCGAACCCGCCGCGTTCGGGGTGCTCGACTACAACTACAACGTCTGGCAGGAGGAGGCAGCGCTGCACGGCCACGTCGCCGACCGTTCCAAGTGGCGGCTGATGGGCCCGATGCACATCGCCGACACGCTCGAGGAAGCCAAGAAGAACTGCGAGTACGGCCTGCTGTGGGTGTTCGAGTACCTGTCGCACATCATCCCCACCGGCGACCCCAACGCCGAGCCGCCGCCGTCGGACTACTCGGACTTCATCGACTACGCCAACGAGACCGGCCGCATGGTCATCGGCACGCCCGAGATGGCCCGCGCCCAGCTCACCCGTCTCCAGGAGAAGACCGGCGGCTTCGGCGCCTACCTGTTCCTCGGCGCCGACATCGCCAACTGGGCGGCCACCAAGCGGTCCTACGAGCTGTTCGCCGAGGAGGTCATGCCGCACTTCAACGGCCAGCTCGCCCCGGTGCAGACCAGCTACGACCTCATCTGCGGCCAGGGATCACGCTGGGTCGACGCCACGCTGAACGCGCAGCTGAACACCATCGCCGCCTACGAGGAGGAGCGCGCCGCCCGGGCGTGAGCGGCGCCCGAGGCAACGGCTTCCATCAGCCCGACGGGCGACGGAGCTCGAATCCATGGGGAAGTTCCAGACGGTGCCGGGCGAGCAGTTCGGCGTCGGCGAGCAGGTCGCGGGTCGGGGCGTCGGCCACCACCCGGCCCCCGTCGAGGATCACCGCCCGCGGGCACGACGCCAGCGCGAATGGCAGGTCGTGGGTGATGATCAGCTGCGTCGCGTCGATCCCGACGAGCAACTCCGCCAGCTCGCGCCGCCCGACCGGGTCGAGGCCCGAGGTCGGTTCGTCGAGCACGACGATGGCCGGCTCCATGGCCAGGATCGTCGCGATCGCGGCACGCCGCTTCTCGCCGCCCGACAGGTGATGGGGGTGGCGACCGGCCAGATGGGTCGCGTCGACCGACGCCAGCGACTGCTCCACCAGCCGCTCTCGTTCGGCGCGTGCGACGCCGAGGTTGGCGGGACCGAACGCCACGTCCTCCTGCACGGTCGACATGAAGAGCTGGTCGTCGGGGTCCTGGAACACGAGCCCCACGCGGCGGCGGATCGTCGCCAGGTCAGGCTCGCCCACCGCCAGGCTGCCGACGGTGATGCTGCCCTGCTGCAGCGGGAGCAGCCCGTTGAGGTGCAGGGCGAGCGTGGTCTTGCCCGACCCGTTGGGCCCGAGCACGGCGACGCGTTCGCCCGCGGCGACCTCGAGGTCCAGGCCGTCGAGCACCACCGGACCGGCGGGGTAGCGGAAGGACACACCCCGGACAGCCAGGGCGGCGCCGCTCACCCCGGCGCCGCTCACGCCGGTTCCGCTCACCACAGGGCGGCCGTCGTGGTCGATACCGCCACGATCACGACGGTCCCGGCGGCGACCATGTCGCGTCGGCGGGTCGTGACGGTCCCGAGGTCGGGCATGGTGCCTGTGAAGCCCCGGGCCGCCATGGCCAGATGGACGCGCTCGCCACGCTCGTAGGACCGCACGAACAGGGTGCCCACGGACGACGCGATGGGCCGGGCCTGCCAGAGCCAGCGGGGGTCGTGACCGCGAGCGACCATCGCGGTGCGCATCCGGCCGAGCTCGTCGGCGATGACGTCGAGGTAGCGGATCATGAAGCCGATGATGGCGACCAGGACCGCCGGGACCCGCAGCCGCGACAACCCCGCCAGCAGGTCGGGCACCGGTGTCGTCGCGGCGACGACGATGCCGGCGGCCGCGCCGAGCACCGCCTTGGCCGCCATGTTCCACGCTGCCCAGGAGCCGTCGACCGACAGCGACAGGCCGGCGAGCTCGGTCCGGTCGCCCTGGCCGATGAACGGCAGCAGCGCAGCGGCGACGAGGAACGGGGCGACCACGGCCAGCCGGGCAAGAACGATGCGAAGCGGCAGGCGTGCCACGAACACCACGGCGGCGAGGACGCCGGCGTGGACGGCGAAGGCCCAGACGGCATGGCGCGGCGTGACCGCCACCGGGACGACGAACCCGACGAGCGCCACGAGCTTCGCTGATGCCGGGAGGCGGTGGACCGGGCTGGCTCTGTCGACGTGGAGCGCGAGAACACGGCGCGGACGATGACCGCCGCCCATCAGGTGGGCCGGCGGACGATCTGGCGGGACGCAGACGTGATCCCGGCCATGACCGCGAGGGTCAAGATGACGCCGGCGATGCCGGCGACGGCCAGGCTGGCCTGTTCGTTGTCGATGCCGCTGGTGGCGTAGTCGGCGAAGATGCTGTCGCCGAACGCGTGATCGCGGGCCGAATCGATGAACCCTTCGTCCTCGGCGACACGTTCGAGTCCGTCCGGGTTGTCGACGGCGAACTGGCTGACCACGGCCGCGAAGCCCAGCGCCACGATCAGCCCGCCGATGACGAACGGCCGCATGCCGACGCGTGGCCGCTCCGCGAGCGCTGCGAGGTCGAGGTCGCGGGCGCCGACGACGAGATCGGGACGTGCCGCCAGGACGGCGGAGATGACGATGGCACTGATGACCGCCTCGCCGACGCCGATGAGCACGTGCACCCCGACCATGGCTGCGAAGACGGTGTCGAACGGCACCGGGGCGCTTGCGCCGAACAGCCACTGGAGTGAGAACGCCATCGACGCGAGAACGACTGACGCCAGCGACGCCACGGCGGTGGCGCCGACGACGCCGGCGCTGTTCGCCGGCAGCACCCGGCGGACGAGGCGGTAGACGGCCCAGCCGCCGAAGGCCGGCACGACCGCCATGTTGATCAGGTTGTAGCCGAGCGCGCTGATGCCACCATCGGCGAACAGGAGCGCCTGGACGATCACCACGACGGCGACCACGAGGGTTCCGATCCACGGTCCGAGGAGGATGGCCGCCAGCGCTCCGCCGACGAGGTGGCCGGTGGTGCCCGAGGCAACGGGAAAGTTGAACATCTGGGCGGCGAAGACGAATGCGGCGACAACGCCGGCGAGCGGCGCCTGGCGGTCGCCCAACTCGCCCGAGGCCACGCGCAGCGCCACGGCGAGCACGGCAGTGGCGATGACTGCGGTCACGATCGCCGTCCCCGGCTCCAGGAAGCCGTCCGGCGCGTGCAGGGCGAAGGTGTGCATGGCGGGTGTCGGACCTCCCGGTTCGTGCGACGGCACGGTAGCCACGCCCCCGCCGTTGTTGCAAGGGACTCGCAATAACGGTCGTGCTCGGGGCGGGCGCGGGCCGTCATCGCAGTTGCCTCTACGCTGGCGGGTCGTGGAGCTCGAGAGCGCACTACGCGATCACGGTCATCGCATCACCCGGCCACGTCGGGTCGTCTGGGACGTCCTCGTCGGTAGCGATCGGCATCTGAGCGCGCCGGAGATCATCGAGCTGGTCCACGATCGGGATCCGTCCATCAACGCCTCGTCGACCTATCGCGTGCTCACGCTGCTGGCCGAGCTGGGTCTGGTGCGTGAGTCGCGCCTGGGCGATGATGCGTCGACGTGGGAGCCGCGGCATGCGGACTCGGTCATCCACCTCGTGTGCGACCGCTGCGGAGGCGTCACCCACCATCACGCGCCGATCGTCGAGGACCTCTCGCTGCACCTCGATCGGGCAGCAGGCTTCGACGTCGGCACCATCGATGTCCGCGCCAACGGCGCGTGCGGCGCCTGTCGCGATCGCTGAACCCGGCGCGTCAACTGCGCAGCGTCTGCGAGGGTGACTCGCCGAATCGGGTGCGATAGACGGCGGCGAAGCGGCCGAGATGGGTGAACCCCCACCGCATGGCGATGTCGGTCACGCCCACGCCGCTGTTCGGCGCGGTGTCGGCGAGGTCGGCGCGGACGCGGTCGAGGCGCTGACTCTTCAGGTAGCCGGTCAGCGTCTGGTCGAGGTCCTCGGCGAAGCGGTTCTGCAGGGTTCGCACGGAGACACCGGCGGCTTCGGCGATGTCGGCCACCGTCAGCGGCTCGGAGAGGTTGCGGTCGATGTACTCGCGGGCGATGCGCACGACACGGTGTTCGGGCCTGCGCTCGCCGGTGAGCAACTCGGCGAAGTTCGACGGCTGGCAGTGCAGCAGTGAGCTCATGAGGAACTCCTCGAGCTGGCCGAGTCCGACGCCCTGGTGCAGGAGGCTGTCGCGATCGTAGAGCTCGGCGTGCAGCATCTGGACGGCGAAGTTCCAGCGGCTCGACGCTGCAGTCGACAGGTCGAAGGTCGGATCGAAGACGAGCGGACGGTCGAGGGTCCGGCCGAGGAGGCGGCTCAGGTGGGATTCGAGCGATCGGTGGTCGATGCGGATGACCAGATGTGCTGCGTCGGCGTCGCACCGCAGGGTCATGGGGGTTCCCGGTGCCGGGACGGCGGCGGTGACCGGTGTCGCGTGCACGGTGACGCCACGGTTGTCGATGATCGATGAGCCGTTCGCGGGAACGATCACGAGGAAGTCCGGGCCGAGCTGATGGACCTCGATGCGAACGGCGGTGGCGAAATCGAGATAGCCGAGGGTGACGTCGCGGATGAAGGCGCCGTGGAATGTTGCCTCGAAGGCCTCGATGTCGATGCCTTCGACGTGGACCCGGTGGGTTCCGAGCAGTTCGCGTCCGAAGAGTGCGGCTTCGGCGGGGTTCGTCGCGGCCCAGACGCCGTGCGCTTCGAGTGCCGGGGGCAAGCCCCGCGGCCGCAGCCTCGGCCGTGGCCCGGCTTCGGTGCGTTTCGCATTGAGCGTGTGCAGCCGCGTCATACGTCCCGACACCGCAGACCTCCTCCTCGTCGCTCCGTCGCCCTCGTCACCTGTCGTCCGCCCATCTGTGTTCTCGCTGAACCATCCCGCGGTGTGTGATACGTCACACGGACGAGCGCTGCGCATAGCGGATAGTGAGATGACGTGCAGCGTACACGCATGGGATGACATCTTCGTCATCCGGATAGTCCTCTGTCGTCAAGGGGCCTATGTTCCTTTTTCGGGTGTCCGGCTCGAGTCGGATCGCACCCGACGGGAGCGCCGAAGCAAGCCGGGGGAGGGCCTCATGACTGCGACCGAAGCCGCTGTGCCGACACGGCCGGCCGAGCCGATCGATGCCGTCGCCGAGCGGCTGAACGATCCCGCCGTCGCCGCCTCGCTCGTCACCTTGCTGGACAATGCCGAGCTCCTGTCCACGCTCGTGCTCGGCCTCAGCGGCATGGTCAGCCGCAGCGAGATGATCATCGATTCGTTCGCCGATGGCGTGGGCGACCTGCGGGCCGCCGCAGAGTCCCGCCCCGAAGGCGCACCATCGCTGTCCGACCTCGGCGCGGTCGCCGGCGAGCTCGCGGCTGCGGCTCCGGCGCTGCGTCAGGTCCTGTCCAGCCCGATGGTCTCGCCGGCCACCATCGACCTGCTCTCCCTCGTCAGTGATGCCGCGGTCGAAGGCGCCGAGACCGCCCGCCGCAACGAGACCAGCATCAGTGCCTTCGGCGCCCTCAAGGCACTGAAGGAACCCGAGGTGCAGCGCGGTCTCGGCCTGCTCATCGAGATCTCGCGGTCGCTGGGTCGCCGTCTGTAGATCCGGCCGACGCCGCGATCGCGCCGCCGCCCGCCCCGATCATTCCCGCCGCACAGCAACACCGACCGACCGACCGACCGACCCGAAACGAAGAGGGGATCCAACCCATGGCATCTGTGCTCTGGCTCCACGGAGGGGCATGCAGTGGCAACACCATGTCGTTCCTCAATGCCGACGAACCCAACGTCGTCGACCTGATCGTCGACTTCGGCCTCGACATCATCTGGCACCCGTCGCTCGGCATGGAGCTCGGCGAGAACGCGCAGAAGATCTTCCGCGACTGCGCCAGCGGCGAGCGCGAGATGGACATCTTCGTGTTCGAGGGCACCGTCATCGAGGGCCCCGACGGCAGTGGCCGCTACAACATCTTCGCCGACCGCCCCATGAAGGACTGGGTGGAGGAGCTCGCCGCGGCCGCCAGCATCGTCGTCGCCATCGGCGACTGCGCCTGTTGGGGCGGCATCCCCGCAGCCGAGCCCAACCCGACGTCGTCGACCGGCCTGCAGTTCCACAAGCGGGCCAAGGGCGGCTTCCTCGGCCCGGACTTCGTCTCCAAGGCCGGCCTACCGGTCATCAACATCCCGGGCTGTCCCGCCCACCCCGACTGGATAACCCAGATCCTCGTCGCCCTGGCCACCGGCCGCACCGCCGACATCGCGCTCGACGACCTGCACCGCCCGCAGACCTTCTTCAAGACCTTCACCCAGACGGGCTGCACCCGCGTGCAGTTCTTCGAATACAAGCAGTCGACGCTGTCGTTCGGCGAGGGCACCCGCACCGGTTGCCTCTTCTACGAGTTCGGCTGCCGCGGCCCGATGACGCACTCGCCGTGCAACCGGATCCTGTGGAACCGCCAGAGTTCCAAGACCCGTGCCGGCATGCCGTGTCTGGGCTGCACCGAGCCCGAGTTCCCGTTCATGGATCTCGCCCCCGGCACCGTGTTCAAGACCCAGAAGGTCAACGGCGTCATCCCCAAGGAAGTACCCGAGGGCACCGACCACCTCACCTACATGGCCCATGCCGCCGCGGCGCGAGTCGCCGCGCCCGCATGGTCCAAGGAAGACATGTTCGTCGTCTGAGCCTCGCTCCGCCGGCACGACGCCAGACCGCACCGCACCGCCAGACCGCACCGCCCGACACCGCACCGCCCGACACCGCACCGAACCCCAGGATCCACAGCACCATGAGCACCATCGATCTCCATGTCAGCCCGCTCGGCCGGGTCGAGGGCGACCTCGACGTCCGGGTCACCATCGACGACGGCGTCGTCAGTTCGGCCTGGACCACCGCCGGCATGTTCCGGGGCTTCGAGATGATCCTCAAGGGCAAGGATCCCCAGGCCGGTCTCATCGTGACGCCGCGCATCTGCGGGATCTGCGGCGGCAGCCATCTGTACAAGTCGGCGTACGCGCTCGACACCGCGTGGAGCACGCACCTGCCGCCCAACGCGACGCTCATCCGCAACATCGCGCAGGCCTGCGAGACGCTGCAGTCCATCCCGCGCTACTTCTACGCGCTGTTCGCGATCGACCTGACCAACAAGAACTACGCCAAGTCGCCGCTGTACGAAGAGGCGGTACGCCGCTTCGCCCCGTACGTGGGCGAGAGCTACCAGACCGGTGTCGTCCTGTCGCAGAAGCCGGTCGAGGTGTACGCGATGTTCGGCGGCCAGTGGCCGCACTCGAGCTTCATGGTCCCCGGCGGCGTCATGTGCGCCCCCACCCTGGCCGAGGTCACCCGGTCGATCGCCATCCTCGAGAACTGGAAGAACGCCTGGCTCGAGGGCCAGTGGCTGGGTTGCTCCATCGATCGCTGGCTCGAGAACCGCACCTGGGAGGACGTGCTCGCCTGGGTCGACGAGAACGAATCGCACCACAACAGCGACTGCGGCTTCTTCATCCGCTACTGCCTCGACATCGGGCTCGACAAATACGGCGCCGGCCCCGGCAACTATCTCGCCACCGGCACCTACTTCGAGCCGAGCGAGTACGAGAACCCCACCATCGAGGGCCGCAACGCCGCGCTGATCAACCGTTCTGGTGTCTACGCCGAGGGCCAGTTCTCCGAGTTCGACCACATGCGGGTCGCCGAGGACACCGCGCATTCGTACTACGAGGGATCGGGCCTGCTGCACCCCTGGGAGGGTCGCACCGTCCCGATCGACCCGGCCGAGGGCTCGAAGCAGGACAAGTACTCCTGGGCGAAGTCGCCGCGCTACGACGTCGAGGGACTGGGTCACGTCCCCCTCGAGGTCGGCCCCCTGGCCCGCCGGGTCGTCGCGGGCGCCCCCGGCGCCGCCGCCCACCAAGACGACGACCCGCTGTTCCTCGACATCCTCGGCAAGATCGGACCCTCGGTGATGGTCCGCCAGCTGGCCCGCATGCACGAGGGACCCAAGTACTACCAGTGGGCCCGCCGTTGGCTCGACGAGATCGACCTCCACGGCAGCTTCTACACCAAGCCCGTCGAACACGCCTCGGGCAAGGGCTTCGGTTCCACCGAGGCTGCTCGCGGGTCGCTGTCGGACTGGATCGTCATCGAGGACGGCCGCATCGAGAACTACCAGGTCGTCACCCCGACGGCATGGAACATCGGCCCCCGCGACACCGAGGGTGTGCTCGGCCCCATCGAACAGGCCCTCGTCGGTGCCCCCATCGTCGACACCTCCGACCCCGTCGAGCTCGGCCTGGTGGCCCGCAGCTTCGACTCCTGCCTGGTCTGCACCGTCCACGCCTACGACGGCAAGACCGGCAAGGAACTGTCGCGGTTCGTCGTCAACGGGATGGTCTGAGGGCCCGGCCGATGCCCCTGAGCGTGGACGAGGCCCGTCGGCTCGCGCTCGACGACGCGCTCAGCGCTCACCCGCGCGACCAGATCGTGGTGATCGGCTGCGGCAACCTGCTGCGCGGCGACGATGCCGTCGGCCCCATCCTGGTCCGCCACCTGTGGGACCAGGGCGTGCCCGACGGCGTCACCCTGGTCGACGGCGGCACCGCCGGCATGGATGTCGCGTTCAAGATGCGCGGGGCTCGCCGGGTGATCATCGTCGATGCGTCGGCCACCGGCGCCGAGGCCGGCACCGTCTATTGCATCCCGGGCGCAGAGCTCGAGGATCTCCCGTCGCTCGACGGCATCCACACCCATCAGTTCCGCTGGGATCACGCCCTGTCGTTCGGCCGCTGGCTGTTGGCCGACGAGTACCCCGACGACATCGTCGTCTACCTGATCGAGGCCGCCCAGACCGAGCCCGGTGCGCCGCTGTCGCCGCCGGTCGAGGATGCGATGCACCAGGTCGTGGCCCTGATCCGAGGTGGTTGGGATGCCCCATGAGCGTCCCGGTCACGGTCAGCTTCACCGCCGATGGATCACTACGGCTTTCGGCGGAGGTGGCCCGCGAGTACTTCCCGGCCGATGCGCTGGTCGCGGTGCCCCGCGACGGCGAGCTGTGGTTGCTCCCGCTCATCGGGCCCGAGGGCGGCGGGCTGCTGCTCAAGCAGCGCAACCCGCAGGGCGACCGGTCGACGCTGATCTGGGAGGCGTTGCCTCCGGAGGACCCGCCGGTGGGGGAGCGTCCCGCGGTCTGGGACGTCGGGAACGGGGCGTTGCGTGTCAGCCTCCGATGACGACGACGATGTCGGTGAGCCACCGGACCGCCCGGCGTGGGGTCCCGGCCGCGCTCCTGGCACCGGGCACCTCGCCCTCGCGGTCGAGACGTTCGTCGTCGCCGAACGCGGCCGCTGGTTCGTCGACGTGGCCGTGGTCTTCACCGACGAGGCCGTCCGGCGCCGCGTCGGCCCGTACCGCAGCCCTCGCCACGCCGAGATCGCTGCGCACTGGATCCGACGGGGCGCCGAACGCGACATCGAAGGACCCCTGCACCCATGAAGGAATCCCCCGTGGATGAACCGACCGCGACTGCGCCCTCGGCCCCGACACCATCGACGACGCCATCGACGACGACGAGCACCGGGGTGGCCATCGTGGCCCGGCCCCAACCCGTCGGCGTGTTCCCGCTCCCAGCGGGTTACCTGCTCGTCCCCGCAGGCGATGCGCTCGACGCCGCCCGCACCGACCTGGTCGCGGGTCGCATCCCCGCGGTGTGGCCCGATGGGCTGGCGTTCTACGAGCGGGCCCTGGCCGACGACGCCGACGGTGCCCTCGCACTGCTTTCGGGAGACGATCCCGTCAGCGAGGCGAATCGGCTCGTTCTCCTCCCGAGCGAAGACGGCTACGAAGCCCTCGCGGGCCGTGCCGCACACCTCGGCGACCCGGCCTTGTCGGCCCATGTCGCCCTGCTCGGGTTCGCCCTCGGTCTCGCGGATCTGCCGCCCGATCCTGCCGGGACCGAGGGCGAGTACGCGGCGATGGCCCACGCGGGCCACGCCACCCTGGCTCTGGCCCGGCGCGACATCGCCGCCGCGGTCGAACACCTCGAGGCCGGCGCGTTGGCCGCATCGCCGGTGTCGCCGGCGCTCAGCGGCCAGCTGATGGGCCAGCTCGCCCACGCCCAGCTCGACGAGGGCGGGACCAAGCGGGCCTCGGTCACGTTCCAGGCGGCGCTCGACACACTGGCCGGCACCGACCTCGTGGTCAGCCGGGCCGAGCTCCACGTCGCGGCCGGGGCCATGTTCCAGGAGATGTCCGAGGCCGCGCCCCGGCTGATGCAGCAGGCCATCAACCACTATCACCAGGCAATGGCGCTGGTGAACGCCGAGACCGCACCGGAGACGTTCGCGATCGCCAACGCGAACCTGGGCCTCGCCTACCTGTCGATGCCGATGACCGAGGCATCCGACCAGCTCCGTGTGGGTGTCGCCGTGCAGAGCATGCGTGAGGCGTTGCGGTACTTCACGCCCGACAGCCATCCCGAGCGCTGGTCGAGCACCCAGCTCAACCTCGCCAATGCGCTGGTGTACATGCCGTCGAAGCATCAGGCCGACAACATCGCCGAGGCGGTGCAGCTCTACGAGGAGGTGCTGGCCGCCCGCGACCGCCAGACCGATCCGCAGGGCCGGGCCCGGGTGCTCGCCAACCAGGGCAATGCCCTGGCCCACCTGGGCGTGTTCGACGAGGCCAAGGCCCGCCTGCACGAGGCCCGGTCGATCTTCGAGGAGTTCGACGAGCAGCAGGCGGTCATGGCGGTGCGCTCGGTCCTCGACGAGATCGCCAAACACGAATCGATTCAACGGCAGGACTCCACATGAGCGTCACCGAGCAGTCGTCGGCGCCCGGCTCGGTCCCGCAGGCCGCCACCGCCGAACTGACCTTCGAGGACCTGGCCGCCGCGGTCGATGCCGCGGTCGCAGCCATCGACGCCCTCGAGGGCGACGCCCGCGACCGGGGCCGCGAGCTGCAGGAGGCCATCGAGGCGTTCCACCGGCCGGCGCTGGTGCACATCGTCCGGACCCTGCGTGACGACCCCCGCGGCAAGGAGCTCCTGTTCGAGCTCGTCGACGACCCCAACGTCCACGCCGTGTTCGCGCTGCACGGCATCGTGCGCGCCGACCCCGCCACCCGGGCCCGTCAGGCGCTCACCACGGTGCGGCCCTACCTGCAGTCCCACGGCGGCGACGTCGAGCTCGTCCGGGTCGAGGGCGACACAGCGTTCGTGCGTCTCCACGGCAGCTGCAGTGGCTGTTCGATGTCGGCGGTGACCCTGCGCGAGGGCGTCGAGGAGGCCCTCGTGCGCCTCGTCGACGAGATCGAGCGCATCGAGGTCCTCGAGGATCAGCCGACGGCGGCGTTCATCCCGCTGTCCCAGGTCGGTCGCAAGCCCGAGGCCGCCGATACCGGCTGGGTCCAGGTCCTGCCCCTCGAGGCCGTCGCCGCGGGGTCGATGGTGCGCGCCGACGTCCAGATCGCGCCGGCCGCCGGCGGCGACCCGGCCATCGTCGACAGCTTCGTGGTCACCAACCACGACACCCGCATCGCGGTGTTCCGCAACCAGTGTGTGCATCAGGGTCTGTCGCTCGACGGCGGCAGCTTCGACGACGGTGTCATCACCTGCCCCTGGCACGGGTTCCGTTTCGATGCGTCGTCGGGCGAGTGCCTCACCGCCGCCAACGCGCAGCTCACCCAGATCCCCACCCGCGTCGAGGACGGCCACGTCTGGATCAGGGCCGCAGGATCGTGACCGGCCCGGTCGGGGTGGGGGAGCCGACGCCGGGCGTCGATGTCGTGTCGGTGTCGTTGCACGCCCGGACCTCCACCGGCTGGAGCGCGCCGGGTCCGTCGGGCGTCGGCGACTGTTCGGGTGGGGCGCACCCGGCGGTGTGGCTGGGTGCGCCGGCGCTTGGCGGGCTCATGCTCCCCGATGCCGCGCCGACCCGGTCCCAGATGTACGCGCCCCGCGGCGTGTGGCTCGACGACGAGCGGCTCGTGGTCTGCGACACCGGTAATCACCGGGTGATGATCTGGCACGACCCCGCAGCGCTGGGGTCCCATGCCGACGCCGACGTGGTGCTGGGCCAACCCGACTTCTTCTCCGAGGGCGCCCAGGCCGGTGGTCGCGGTCCGGGCCGGGGGATGCGGCTGCCGACGGGTGTGCTCGTGCACGAGGGCCGCCTCGTCGTGGCCGACGCCTGGAACCATCGCCTGCTCGTGTGGGACGAGGTGCCCCACTCCGGCGATGTCGCGCCGGACCTGATCATCGGCCAGCCCGACGACTGCTCGGTCGACGAGAACCGGGGCACCGGCTGCAGCCCCATCGGCTTCTACTGGCCCTTCGGCGTGGCGATGATCGACGGTCGCCTGTGGGTCGCCGACACCGGCAACCGCCGGGTGCTTGCCTGGGACGGCATCCCCGAACCCGATCAGATGCCGGCGGTCGTGCTCGGCCAGCCCGACGCTGCGTCGCGTGACGAGAACCGCGGCGAGCTCGGGCCCGCGAGCTTCCGCTGGCCCCACGCGGTTGCAGGCACGGGGGCGACGCTGTTCGTCGCCGACGCCGGCAACCACCGCATTCTCGGCTGGCAGCCGCCGCCGACGGGCGACACCGCCGCCGGCATGGTCTTCGGCCAGCCCGATTTCGTCAGCGCCGGCGAGTTTCCGTATCAGCCCCAGACGGCGTCGTCGCTGCGGTTCCCCTACGCCATCGACATCGCCCCGGTCGGCGCCGGCGACGCCATGGCGGTGGCCGACACGGCCAACAACCGGATCCTGGTCTGGGACACCGTTCCGGACCGCAGCGGGGTACCCGCCGATCACGTCCTCGGCCAGCCCGACTTCGGGACCAATGGCGAGAACCGTTGGGACGCAGTGCGCGACGACACGTTCTGTTGGCCCTACGGCATCTCCCTGCACGCGGGGCGCGTCGCGGTGGCCGACTCGGGGAACAACCGTGTGACCATCTGGGAGCTTGGGTGAGCGCCGCCGGTGCCCGGGTGGTCGAGCGGATCGAGGTCACCGGCATCGTGCAGGGCGTCGGCTTCCGGCCGTTCGTGCACCGCCTGGCCCACGAGCTCGGTATCGACGGCAGCGTCGGCAACGACTCGACGCGCGTGTTCCTCGACGTCGCCGGATCCGCCGGTGCCATCGGCGAGCTCGTGCGCCGACTCGTCGACGATGCGCCGCCGCTGGCCCGGGTCGACCACCTCACCCGCCGCCCGTCGGACGCGGCCGTCGAGCCGGGCTTCCGCATCGTCGAGAGCCGCTCGGTCGCCGGCGCTCGGACGCTGGTGCCGCCCGACACGGCGGTCTGTGACGACTGCGTCGCCGAACTGTTCGATCCCGCCGACCGCCGGTACCGCCACCCCTTCGTCACCTGCACCAACTGCGGGCCTCGCTTCACCATCATCCGCGACCTGCCCTACGACCGGCCGGCCACCACCATGGCCGACTTCGCCATGTGCCCGTCGTGCGCCGCCGAGTACGCCGATCCCGGCGATCGCCGCTACCACGCCCAGCCCATCGCATGCCACGACTGCGGGCCGGTCCTGACCTTCCGGCCCGGCAATGGCGACCCGCCGACCGGGCGAGACGCGGCGCTCGGTCTCGCGGTCGACGCGCTGCGGATGGGGCTCACCGTGGCCGTCAAGGGCCTGGGCGGGTTCCACCTCGCCTGCGACGCCACGAGTTCGGAGGCCGTACAGCGCCTGCGCGACCGCAAGCACCGACCCGACAAGCCCTTCGGCGTCCTGGTGCGCGACCTCGACGCGGCACGCGATATCGCCGAGGTCGGCGACGCCGAGGCCACCCAGCTGACCTCGCCGGCGCGGCCCATCGTGTTGCTGCGAGCCACGGCCGACACCGCGCTGTCGCCGCTCGTCGCGCCGGGCAATCCGCTCGTCGGCGTGATGCTGCCCCACACCCCCATCCAGCACCTGCTGATCCGCAACGTCGCAGGTCCACTCGTCATGACCAGCGGCAACGTCGGTGGCGAGCCCATCGCGTATCGCGACGCTGACCTCGACCGGTTGGCGCCGCTGTGCGACGCCGTGCTCACCCACGACCGGCCCATCCACCTGCCCTGCGACGACTCCGTGGTGCGGGTGGTCGACGGTGACCTGCTGCCGGTGCGCCGTGCCCGTGGCTACGCGCCGGTGCCCGTGCCGTGGTGGCCGGCCGAGCGCACGGTGCTCGCCGTCGGGGGCGACCTGAAGAACACGTTCTGCCTGGCGTCGCACGACCAGGCCTGGGTGAGTCAGCACGTCGGCGACATGGAGAACCTCGAGACCCTGGCCGCGTTCGAGGCGTCGGTCGAGCAGTATCGCTCCCTGTACGACATCGCCCCCGACGTCGTGGCCGTCGACGCCCACCCCGGCTATGCCACCACCCGCTGGGCCCGGCGCCACCACGGCGATCGGGTGGTCGCGGTCCAGCACCACCACGCCCATGTCGCAGCGGTGATGGCCGAGCACCGTTTGGCGCCCACCGATCGGGTGGTGGGCCTCGCCTTCGACGGCACCGGCTACGGCCCCGACGGCACCATCTGGGGCGGCGAGGTGCTGCTGGCCGACGCCGCTTCCGCCGAACGTATCGGCCATCTCGCCACGGTGCCGCTGCCGGGCGGCGACGCCGCGATCCGCAACCCCTATCGGGTCGCCCTCGCCCATCTGTACGCCGCAGACATCGCATGGTCCGACGACCTGGCGCCGGTGCGGCAACTCGAGCCCGTCGAACGCGGCCTGCTCGAACGTCAGCTCGCCACCGGCTTCGGCTGCGTCGCCACGTCGAGCATGGGCCGGCTGTTCGATGCGGTGGCGTCGTTGCTGGGCCTGCGGCACCGGGTCAGCTACGAGGCCCAGGCCGCCATCGACCTCGAGGTGGCCGCCGCCCGCGTCGGCGGATCCGACCTGCACGTGTGCTTCACGATCGCCGACGGGCGTTTCGACGCTGCCCCCGTCCTCGCCGGGCTGATCGCCGCGTATCGGGCGGGCACGCCGACGGGCGAGCTCTCCCACGCGTTCCACGTCGCCGTCGCCGAACTGGTCGATGCGCTCGCCATCGCCGGCTGCGCCGCCGGCGGTACCGAACGCGTCGTGCTGTCCGGTGGCGTCTTCCAGAACGCCCTGCTGGTCTCGTTGTGCACGGCGCGTCTGCGTCGTTCCGGCATCGACCCGCTGACCCACCGGCTGGTTCCACCCAACGACGGCGGCCTCGCGCTCGGCCAGGCCTTCGTCGCCGCCCATAGCCCTGCTCCCAGTTCCCCCGACACCGAGAGGTCCCACTGACATGTGCCTCGCAGTACCCGGCCGCATCGTCGACGTGCGCGACGAACGCGGCACCCGCATGGCCACCATCGACTTCGACGGCATCCGCAAGGACATCTGCCTCGCCTACCTGCCCGACATGGCCGTCGGCGAGTACGCCATCGTCCATGTCGGCTTCGCGATCTCGCGTGTCGACGAGGCATCGGCGCTCGAGACGCTGGCGATGTTCCGCGACCTCGGCATCCTCGACGACGAGCTCGCCGTCACCGGCGGCGCACCTGACGGGGCCGGCAGTGACCTCGACGAGGCCGTCGGCGGGGGAGCCGTGGCGTCGTGAGGTACCTCGACGAGTTCAACGACCCCGAGCTCGCCGGGCGCCTCTTCGACGAGATCGAGCGGATCACCACCAGACCATGGGCGATCATGGAGGTCTGCGGCGGCCAGACCCATGCCATCATCCGCAACGGCATCGACCAGCTGCTGCCCGAAGCCATCGAGCTGATCCACGGCCCCGGCTGCCCCGTGTGTGTCACCCCGCTCGGGGTCATCGACAAGGCCCTCGAGATCGCCTCGCAGCCAGGCGTCATCTTCTGTTCGTTCGGCGACATGCTGCGGGTTCCCGGCAGCGACCGCGACCTCTTGCAGGTCAAGAGCGCCGGCGGCGACGTGCGCATCGTCTACTCGCCACTCGATGCCGTCGCCCTGGCCGAGGAGCATCCCGACCGCGAGGTCGTGTTCTTCGCGATCGGTTTCGAGACCACCGCCCCGGCCAACGCCATGGCGGTGCATCTGGCCGAGCATCGGGGGCTCACCAACTTCTCGGTGCTGGTCAGCCATGTCCTCGTACCCCCCGCCATCGCGGCGATCGCCTCCTCGCCCACCAGCCGCGTCGACGGCTTCCTCGCCGCAGGGCACGTGTGCTCGGTCATGGGCACCGGCGAGTACGGGCCGCTGGTCGATCGCTTCGGCCTGCCGATCGTGGTCACCGGTTTCGAGCCCCTCGACGTGCTCGACGGCATCCGCCGCGTCATCGTGCAGCTCGAGGCCGGCGACGCCCGCCTCGACAACGCGTACGCCCGCGTCGTCACCGATCAGGGCAACGTCGCGGCCCAGGACATGCTGGGCAAGGTCTTCGAGGTCTGCGACCGCCAGTGGCGCGGCATCGGCACGATCCCCGCGAGTGGCTGGCGGCTGAGCGACCGGTTCCGGAACTTCGATGCCGAGCACCGCTTCGACGTCGCCGGCATCGACACCCCCGAATCGACCCTGTGTCGCGCCGGTGAGGTCCTGCAGGGGCTCATCAAACCCGACGAGTGCGAGGCGTTCGGCGCCGCCTGCACACCCCGCAGTCCACTTGGAGCAACGATGGTGTCGGGCGAGGGCGCCTGCGCCGCCTACTTCCAGTACCGCCGGCTCGAGGTCGCCCCGGTCGCGGTGACCCTCGGATGACACGGTGAGCGACGACCCGCCCGACTTCGACGGTTGGTCCTGCCCGCTGCCCCTGCGCGACCACGACCGGGTGGTGCTCGGCCACGGCGGCGGTGGTCGGCTGTCGGCCGAGCTCGTCGAACACCTCTTCCTGCCGGCCTTCGGGCATGCGGAGGGGGCCGAACTCCAGGCTCGCCCCGAACTGCAGGATGCCGCCACGCTCCTACCGGCCGCCATGGCAGCGGGCGGCCGGCTCGCGTTCTCGACCGACTCCTACGTGGTCCGACCTCTGTTCTTCCCGGGCGGGTGCATCGGCGACCTCGCCGTGCACGGCACCGTCAACGACGTGGCGATGAGCGGCGCCGTGCCCATCGCGCTGAGCGCCGGTTTCATCCTCGAAGAGGGGCTGGAACTGTCCACCCTCGGCGCCATCGCCGAGCGCATGGGTGCCGCCGCCCGCGCCGCCGGTGTCCCGATCGTCACCGGCGACACCAAGGTGGTCGAAGCGGGCCATGCCGATGGGTTGTACGTCACCACCACCGGTGTGGGCGTGATCCCCGACGGCGTCGACATTCGGCCGTCGCGGGCCACACCGGGCGATGTCGTCATCGTGTCGGGCCCCATCGGCCTGCACGGGGTGGCGGTCATGTCCCGGCGCGAGGGCCTCGAATTCGGCACCACGATCGCCACCGACAGTGCGCCGCTGCACGGCCTCGTCGCCGCGATGCTCGCCGCGTGCATCGACCTGCACGTCCTGCGCGACCCCACCCGCGGCGGCCTCGCCGCATCGCTCTGCGAGATCGCCGCCACCGCCGGAGTCGGCATCGAGTTCGAAGAGGCGGCCGTGCCCGTGCCGCCCGAGGTCGCCGCGGCGTGCTCGTTCCTCGGCCTCGACCCCATGGGCATCGCCAACGAGGGCAAGCTCGTCGCGTTCGTGGCCCCCCGCCACGTCGACGACGTCATGGTGGCCATGCACGCGCACGAACACGGCGGGGACGCGACCGTCATCGGGCGCGTCGTCGAGGAGCACCCCGGCGTCGTGGTCGCCCGCACCCGCCTCGGAGCCGGACGCGTGGTCGACCTCCCGCTCGGCGAACAGCTCCCCAGGATCTGCTGATGCACGAGCTGTCGATCTGTTCGTCGATCGCGTCGATCGTCACCGAGCACGCCGCGGGACGCAGCGTCGATCGAGTCGTCCTCGATGTCGGCTGGCTGCGCCAGGTGGTGCCCGACACCCTCGTGTACTCGTGGGGGCTGGTCGTCGAGGGCACGCCGCTCCAGGGTGCGACCCTCGAGGTCAACCACATCCCCGCGGTGATCGAATGCCGGACCTGTGGGGTGGCCACCACGATCGAGCTCCCCGTGTTCCGCTGCCCCTGCGGCTCGACCGACACCGCGGTCGTGGCCGGCGAAGAGTTGTCCGTGCGATCCCTCGAGGTCGCCGAGATCGGAGAGAGCTGACCAATGGGCCGTTTCCATCATCACACCCACGACCACGACCACGACCACGACCACGACCACGACCACGACCACGACCACGGTCACGATCACGACCACACCGGCGGTCACGATCACGACCACACCGGCGTCTCGACGGAGGCGGAGGGCCGCGATGTCGGCGACCACTCGGGCTACACCACCGGGGGGCTGCGGGTCGACGTGCTCGAGAAGATCCTCGGCGAGAACGACCGCACCGCCGATGCCAACCGCAGCGACTTCCGCGACGCCGGCGTGCGCGTCGTCAACGTCATGTCGTCACCCGGGGCGGGCAAGACCACGCTGCTGGCGAAGATCTTCGAGCACGCCGGCGCCGCCACCCGCTTCGGGGTGATCGAGGGCGACATCGAGACCGCCATCGACGCCGACCGCCTCGCCGCCACCGGCGTCGCCGTCTCGCTGGTCAACACCGCCAACGGCTTCGGCGGCGAATGCCACCTCGACGCACCGATGGTGCGCTCGGCCCTGCCCCGGTTACCACTCGGCGACCTCGACGTCGTCGTCATCGAGAACGTCGGCAACCTCGTCTGCCCGGCCGAGTTCGACGTCGGCGAGGACGCCCGCCTCATGGTGTTCTCCATCACCGAGGGCGAGGAGAAGCCCTTCAAGTACCCCGTGATGTTCCGGACCGCCGATGCCATCGTCGTCAACAAGATCGACCTGCTGCCGCATCTGGACTTCGACCTCGACGTATTCCTCGCGAACGTCGAAGCGGTCAATCCCGGCGTGACGCTGTTCCACACCAGCGCCCGTACCGGCGAGGGCATCGAGGCCGTCCTCGACTGGCTCCGGGGCTGACGGCCGATCGGCCGGACCGAGCCAGGCGGGTGCCGCTCAGCGAGGCTCGTCGGCGCCGATCGCCTCGACCAGGCCCTCGCAGTCCGCGACGGTGACGGTCAGCGCCGAGTGCGGCTTCATTCCGATCACCCGAGGCACCGGCTCGGCGAAGTGCACACAGACGCCACGGTCGCGGTTGGTGCCGAAGGTGAGGCCGTCGTCGGCGAACGACAGGCGCGCCCCAACCGCGGTGTACCACCGGTAGCCCTCGGTGACGTGACCGCCGACGACGTTGTCGAGCGTCGTCTCGAGACGCAGCAGCCCGTAGGTGGCGACGAACCGGTCGTCGTCGGTGAGCCACACCCCGTCCTTGCCGGGACGCACGCCGAACGGCGCCCACGCAGGCAGGAACCGGCGGTCGCAGTGGTAGGGGAAGAAGCGCCCGGTGGGCTGCTCGCGGCGGGTCATCGTGCCCCGCTCATCGTGTTGCCTCTCGGCCCTGGGAGCTCATCGTGTCTTCTTCCGCATGAGGCCCTCCTGGGCCACCGAGGCGATGAGCGTGCCCTCCCGGGAGAACACCTGGCCTCGGTTGAAGCCCAGCGCGCCCTGCGCCGAGGGCGAATCCATGGAGTAGAGCATCCACTCGTCGGCCCGGAACGGCCGGTGGAACCACATCAGGTGATCGAGGCTCGCACCCATCACGTCGTCGCGATAGGGCGAGATGTGGGGGATCGCGCAGGTGTCGAGCAGCGTCATGTCCGACAGGTAGGCGAGGAAGCAGGTGTGCTGCAGCGGATCGTCGGGCATCGTGCCGTTGGCGCGCATCCACACCAGCTGCGACGGAGGGCGCCCGGGTTTGTAGCGGTAGGGCAGGTCGCTGACATAGCGGATGTCGATGGGTTGGGGGCGGTCCGGCCAATGCGCAGGGAAGGCGTCGGGGTCGGCGGCCCGGATCTCCGAGCGGCTCGGCAGGGTCTCCGGATCGGGCACCTTGGGCATGTCGGCCTGGTGCTCGAAGCCGTCCTCGACCACGTGGAAGCTGGCCTGCAGGTTGAAGATGGCCCGCCCGTGCTGGATGGCGACGACTCGCCGGGTGGTGAACGATCGGCCGTCGCGGATGCGGTCGACCTCGTAGAGGATGGGCACCGACGGGTCGCCCGGGCGCAGGAAGTACGAGTGCAGCGAATGCACGTCGCCCTCGTCGACGGTGCGGGCCGCGGCGACCAGCGCCTGGCCGGCCACCTGGCCACCGAACACCCGCTGGCGGTCCTCTGTGGGTTGGGTGCCTCGGAAGATGTTGACCTCGATGGGTTCGAGGTCCAACAACGCGAGGACGGCGTCGAGTGCTTCCTGCATGGCGCCCATCATGACGCACCGCGGGCCGTACGGGGCGCGGACGCTCAGGCGCGCGCGGCGAGGAGGTCGTCGAGCAGGCCGGACGCCCCGAAGCGGACGGTGGCCGGCGACACCCAGCCGGGGCCCATCATGTGGTCGATCAGGTCGAGGTAGTCGGCGGCGTCGTCGAGGGTGCGGACGCCGCCCGACAACTTGATGCCGACCCGACGATCGTTCTCCGCGATGGCCTCGAGCATGACCCGTGCCGCATCGAGGGTGGCGCCGACGGCGATCTTGCCGGTGCTGGTCTTCAGGAAATCGGCCCCGCCGGCGATGGCCCGCCGGGCCACGGCGCCGATCAGGTCGAGGTCGGCCAACGCACCGGTCTCGAGGATGGTCTTGAGATGGCGATCGCCGCACACCTCGTCGATACGGCGGACCGTGGTCTCGATGGCATCGAGGTCGCCGGCCAGGGCGGCACCGAAGGGAACGACCAGGTCGATCTCGTCCGCGCCGTCGGCGATGGCCCGTTCGGTCTCTGCGACGATGTCGTCGACGGCGTCGGTGCCGGCCGGGAAGTTGACGACGGTCGCCACGGCGATGCGGGAGCCGTCGACCGTCGTGGCGTCGGCGAGCGCTTCGACGGCGACGGCGACGAAGCGCGGGTAGATGCACACGGCGGCGACGCCGGTTGCCGCGGCCCGCTCGCAGAGCGCGCGGACCCGCTCGTCGGTGTCGTCGTCGGCCAACGTGGTGAGGTCGACGAGGGGAATGACACGACGGGCGACTGCGGCTCGATCCATCGCGCCATCATGGCAGCAGGCCGCCGCCGTCCGAGGGCAGGGGTAGGGCTGGGGTCAAGTCGTACTTTCAACCAACTCTCGGCTGTCGGCCACCCGGCCGCCGTTCTCGGAGTTGGTTGAAAGTACGACTTGACCCCAGTGGTTTCAGTCCTGGTGGTCGCTGATCTCGCGTTCGCCGGTGATGGCTGCCTTGACGACCTTGCCCGACGCGGTGCGCGGCAGGGGCTCGTTGCGGCGTTCCCACACTGTCGGGACCTTGTAGGCGGCGAGGGTCTCGCCGCACCAGGCCGCGAGGGCGTCGGGGTCGAACGGCGCCGACGGCGACGGTGCGCCTGTCGGCACGATGACGGCCTTGACCTCCTGGCCGAACTGGGGGTGGTCGACCCCCATGACGGCCACCTCGGCGACGTCGGGGTGGGCGTCGAGGCGGAACTCGATCTCGGCCGGGTAGATGTTCTCGCCGCCGCGCAGGATCATGTCCCGCGCCCGCGAGTTGAGATAGAGGCGCCCGTCGCGCAGCTGGCCGATGTCGCCGGTGTCGAGCCAGCGCTGGTCGTCGAGCGCCTCGGCGGTGGCCGCGGGATCGCCCCAGTAGCCGAGCATCGTGTAGGCCGAGCGGACGTTGACGTGGCCGTCGACGCCGTCGGGGCAGGGGTTGCCCTCGGGGTCGCGGATCTCGATCTCGAAGCCCATGCAGGGCGACCCGGCCGAGTCGGGATTGTCCTTGAACTCCTGCCCGCCGATCGAGGTGACGACGCCGACCGTCTCGCTCGAGCCGTAGCCCTGGCCGATGGCGTGGGCGGCCTGCGGGAACGCCTCGGCGAGACGCTGCTGGATGTGCTCGGGCGTGTGGGCACCGCCGCTGCCGACGCGGGTGAGCGACGAGGTGTCGTACTGGTCGAGATCGGGATGGTCGAGCACCATCGGTGCCATCGCGCCGATGGCCGTCCACGAGGTGATGCGCTCCTTCTCGATGAGGCGCAGGACATCGCCCGGGTCGAAACGTCCCTCGCGGAACACGATGGTGGAGCCGACCCGCAGGTGCATCAGCACGCCGGCGAGCAGGCCCGAGACGTGGAACAGCGGCGAGGTGTTCAGCAGTATCTGCCGTTGTGCCGGCATCTGGGCCGGGTCGATGCCCATGAAGCGCAGTGCCGCATGGGTCTTCTCCTCGGCGTTGTGTGTGGTGCCGTCGACGAACCCGACGAGGCCGCGGTGGCTGACGGTCGCTCCCTTCGAACGCCCGGTGGTGCCCGAGGTGAACAGGATGAGGGCCGCGTCGTCCTCGTCGATGGCGACGCTGGGCATGGCGATCGGCTCGCCGGCCGGCGAGGGGGCGAACAGGTCGGCGCGGTCGTCCATGTCGACGACCGCCAGGCCCTCGGGCAGCGAGCCGGCGCGGGAGATGCGACGGGCGTCGCCGACGAGTAGCTTCGGCTCGGTCATCTCGATGGCGTGGTCGATCTCGGCGGCGGTCCACCAGCCGTTGAGGGCGCTGACGATGCCGCCGAGGCTGACGGTGGCGAAGAAGGTGATCACCCACTCGGGACGGTTCGCGGCGAGGATGGCGACCCGGTCGCCGTGGCCGATGCCGAACTCGTCGCTCATGCGCTGGGCGGTGGCGGCGATGCGATCGAGGGCCTCGCCATAGGTGAAGCGGCTGTCGCCCAGCACGAGGAACTCGACATCGGCGTGGGCGCCGGCACCGGCGACGAGCATCTCCCGCACGGACCGGTGGCGGTTCACGAACACCAGCTGGGGTTGGCCGAGGACGTCCTCGACGGCGGTTTCCCACGGTCCGCCCGGACCGCAGAACTCTGCGCGGACCTGCGCGGCGACGGCCGCCGGGTCGGGTGTGGTGTCGTCGCTGTCGGCTGGGTCGGTCACGGGTGCCCCCTGTGTCATGTCGTGAGCGGTGTCATGTCGTGAGCGGTGTCATGTCGTGCTCAGTGTCATGTCGTGCTCAGTGTCGTCTCGTGCTCAGTGTCGCCTCGTGCACGGATCGGTGTCGCATCCGGTGGTGCCGCGAACTGACTGGCCGTCAGATTGGCAGATCCGGTGGGCCCGGGCGACTCAGACCCGGGCGCATGGTTCTCGGAAACTCGTCGTCAGGCGACGAGTTTCGGCGCCGGAACGATCAACCGTGCGGATCGAGCGCATAGGCTCGCCGCTCAGCCCGGGAACGAGGAGGTGGGCAGCCGATGAGCGACCCGACGCTGGCGGCATTTCGCGAGCGGATCGACGACCTCGACGAGCGACTCATCCGCCTGCTGGCCGAACGCTTCGAGATCACCAAGGCCGTCGGCTCCTACAAGGCCGAAGCCGGCCTGCCGCCCGCCGATCCGTCCCGCGAAGCCGAACAGATCGCCCGCCTGCGTGCCATCGCCACCGAGGCCGGAATGGACCCCGCGTTCAGCGAGAAGGTGTTCCGCCTCATCGTCGACGAGGTCATCCTCCACCACGAACGCATCGCCGAATCCCACACCGCCACCGACTGACCGAGCGCGGCGAGGGGACCAGTGAGCCCGACATGGTGCGCACCACGCCTCGACACGGCGAGCTCTCCCGGGCCCCCTGGCCGAGAGCGGGGGCTGGTAGGCCGCCAGCGAGGGGGTCTGGGGGACGGCCTCCGGCGGGCCCCCAGCGTCTGCCGAGCTACTTGCTCGGTCGGCAGACGAGAGACAGCGCGGCGTCAGCCGCTCCGATCCAACTCGGGTGAACGGAGAGACCGAGCGCAGCGAGGGAACGAGTGAGCCCGACTAGAGGTCGGTGTTCTTCCATTCGTTCCAGTAGGTGACTTCCTCGGCGGGGCGGCGCTTGCCGGGCTGGAACGTGTCGCCGGTGTAGTACGCGGTCGGCACGCACGCGAGCTGGGTGACCGTGTCGGGGATGCCGAGCGCCTCGCCGACCTCGGCCGCGTAGCGCAGGTGCAGCGTCGTCCACGCCGTGCCGAGACCGCGGGCGCGCGCCGCGAGCATGTAGCTCCACACCGCAGGGATGACCGAACCCCACCAGCCCTGGCTGTCGGCGCCGCCGTCGGCGGGGCTGCCCAGCGAACAGGGGATGGCCAGCACCGGGACCTCGGCCAGCACATGGGCCAGGTGGTCGCTCGACGACATGATGCGAGCGACGGTGGAGTTCCCGGGCGTCTTCTCCGCCACCGCGGCGCGCTGGGCGTCGATGTACGGCGCGTAGGCGCGCATGTAGGCGTCGGCGACGACGGCCTTCTTGGCGGGGTCGTCGACGATCACCCACCGCCACTTCTGGTAGTTGCCACCGGCGGGTGCCTGGGTCGAGATCCGGACGCAGTCGAGGATCAGCTCCCGCGGTACGGGTCGCTCGAGGTCGAGGCGTTTGCGCACGGCACGTGTGGTGGTGAGCAGTCGGTCCACCTGCTCGAGGTCGAACTCGTCGGACATGATTCCCCCTGCGCGGCGGGCCGTCGGGCGGTGCCGCTTTCTCGTCGGTCGTGGAGTGGCTAGCATCTGAAACTAACCGGTCGATCAATTCGGTGCCCACGGCGCCGATCCCAGGGGGGACCATGGCACGGATCAGTATTCCCGACGGCGAGGGCCTCGAGCGCAGCCGGATGTGGCAGCTCCAGCCCGACCTCGCCAAGGGCGTCGGCATCACCGGCAAGACGCTCTACACACAGATCTCGCTCGACGTGCGGGCGCGCGAGATCGCCCGCATGCGTGTGGCGCAGATCAACCAGTGCCACATATGAATGGACACCCGGTCTGCATCGGCGATGCAGCAAGGACTCGACGAGGACCTCTACCACCGAGTGTCCGAGTACGCAGAGATCGGCGCCTTCTCCGAGGCCGAGAAGCTGGCGGCCGAGACCGCCGAGCGGTTCGCGCTCGATCACGAGGCGCTGATCACCGACGAGGCGTACTGGGCGCGCATGAAGGAGCACTACACGGATCAGCAGATCCTCGAGCTGCTCACGCTCATCGGCTTCTGCACCGGCATCGGCCGGGTGCTGGCCATCCTCGACATCGCGAACGACTGCCCCGTCAACCGCACGGCCGATCCAGAGGACGACCCCACCCACTACGTGCATGGGTGATGCCGGTCCACGGCTGACGCAGGTCCACGGATGACGCGGGTGGAACCATGACGCTGGCGCCCGAGACGCTCCACGGCGACGACTACCGCCGCAACCCCGAACCCGTGTGGGCGCAGATGCGTGACGAGCATCCGCTGTTCCACGATCCCATCGCAGACATCTGGTGGCTCACCCGATACGACGACGTCGCGGCCGTGTTCGCCGATCACGAGACCTACTCGGCAGCGACCTACGAGGGCAGCACCGGCCAGGTGCTGGGGCCGACGCTCATCTCGCGCGACGACCACGGCCACGTCGTGCGCCGGTCCATCGTGGCGCCGGACTTCGTGGGCAAGCGCCTCGCCGGTTACCGCGACATGATCACGGCCTGCGCGGCCAACCTCGTGGAGCGCTTCGAGGGCGACGGCTCGTTCGACCTGGTAGCCCAGTTCAGCTCACGGCTGCCCGTCGATGTCATCTCGGCGATGTTGGGCATGGCCGGCGACGGCGACCTGTTCCGCCAGTGGGTCACCGACATGATCATGGGTCTCGCCCCTGTCGAGGGCCTGCGCGACAAGGGCCTCGCCGCCCACGCGGCGTTCTGCGCGCACATCGCGCCGGCATTGCAGAACGTCGACGACCCCGCCCGCATGGACCACATCGCGAAGATCGCCCGCGCGGAGGTGGAGGGTCAGCGCCTCGACCCGACCGAGATCACGGCGTTCTGTGGCCTGTTGTTCATCGCCGGGGGCGAGACCACCGACAAGGCGATCTCCAACATGTGGTGCAACCTGTTCGCCGAGCGCGAGCGCTTCGATGCCGTCGTCGCCGACCCCACGTTGTGGGACGCGGCGTTCAGCGAGACCATGCGCCGCAGCCCGCCGGTCACCAGCGAGGACCGATTCACCACTGCGCCCGTCGAGTGGTACGGCACCGAGATCCCGGTCGGGGCCCGGGTCCGGGTGTCGATCGGCGCGGCCAACCTCGACCCGTCGGTGTTCGCCGATCCCCTCACCTTCGACCTGCACCGCCCCGATCTGCACGAGGGCAAGGAGCTGCGCTCGGGTGGCTCCAACCAGCCGGGACGCTCGGGGCACCTCGGGTTCGGCCTCGGCAAGCACTTCTGCATCGGCTACGAGCTGGCCCGCACCGAGGCCGTCATCGGGTCGCAGCTGATCGTCGAGCGTTGCCCCGACATCCGCCTCGCCCCCGACGCCCACCCCTACACGGCGATGGTGGGCAACTCGTTCCAGGCCGCCTACGACATGCGGTTCGAGTTCACGCCGGCCGCCGCCACCTGAAGGGGAGATCACGTGCCAGGACCACTCGAGGGCGTCCGCATCGTCGAGATGGGGACGATGATCGCCGTACCCGCATCGACCAACGTGTTGGCAAACCAGGGTGCCGACATCGTCAAGGTCGAGAACACCACCGGCGGTGACGACCTGCGCCGCTACGGCAGCCAGAAGGGCGGCATGAGCGGCTGGTTCGCCAACGCCAACGCCGGGAAGCGCTCCATCGGGCTCGACCTGTCCGACGAGACCGGCAAGGAGATCCTCTGGAAGCTCCTCGCCGACGCCGACGTGTTCATCCAGGCGTTCCGTCCCGGCGCCGTGGCCCGTCTGGGGTTCGGTCCCGACGTCGTGCTCGAACGGGTGCCGACGTTGGTGTACGCCTCGCTGTCGGGGTTCGGCAGCAGCGGACCCTACGCCGACCGTCCGGTGTTCGACCCGGTCATCCAGGCCCTCGCCGGTTGGGCCGGCAACCAGACCGTCGACGGTAACCCCACCCTCATCCGGGGGTTCGTCGCCGACAAGGTGGCGGCGCTCACCGCCTCCCAGGCCATCACCGCAGCGCTGTTCTCCCGGTCGCGCAGCGGCAGAGGCCAACACATCGAGCTGTCGATGTTCGAGGCCAACCTGGCGTTCAACTGGCCCGACGTGATGATGCACGCCACGGTGCTGTCCGACGACGCCGTCCACATGCCCAACCTGTTGGGCGTCTACCGGCTCACTCCGGCCGCCGACGGCTGGGTGTCGGTCACCGCCGGCACCGACGGTCAGTGGGCCGCGCTGTGCAACGCGCTGGACCGTCCCGACCTCGCGGTCGACGAACGCTTCGCCACCGCCGCAGGCCGCAACGCCAACATGCCTGCGTGGTACGAGGCCTTCGACGAGATGGTGGGCCGGTTCCCGGTGGCCGAGGTCCTCGACCGTCTGGTCGCGGCCGACGTGCCCGCGGTGCCGGTGCTGGCCCCCGACGAGGTCGCCGACAACGAGCAGGTGCAGGCCCGCGACGCCGTGCGCGTGGTCGATCATCCCGTCGTGGGCCCGATGCGCTCGCCGCGCCCGGGTGCACGCTTCGAGGGCGATGGCGACGGCGAGCCCCGCCCGGCGCCCGCCTACGCCCAGCACACCGACGAGCTCCTCGCCGAGCTCGGGTACGGCGACGACACCATCGCAGCCCTGCGCGACGCCGGCACCGTCGTCTGAAGCTCGGCGTCGTGACCACCCACCACAGCAGGCACTACACCCTGTCGTCGGGCATCACCCTCGCGGCCGATCACTGGGGCGACCCGGGCCAGGACGGCCCCGGCGGTGTCGACGACCCCGTGCTGTTCCTCCATGGCGGAGGCCAGACCCGCCATTCGTGGGGGTCGACCGCTCGCATCCTGGCCGAGGCGGGACGCCACGCCATCAGCGTCGACCTTCGCGGCCACGGCGAATCGGACTGGGCGCCCGACGGCGGCTACGAGCTCACGGACTACGCGGGTGACATCGCCGAGCTGTTGGAGCTGCTGGCCGTTCGCCCGGTGCTGGTGGGCGCGTCGCTGGGAGGCATGACGGCGATGATGCTCGAGGGCGAGGTGCGCCCCGGTTCGCTCCGGGCCCTGGTGCTCGTCGACATCGTGCCGCGGATGAACATCGACGGCGCCGACCGGGTCAAGTCGTTCATGACCGCCAACGTCGACCAGGGTTTCGCCAGCCTCGACGAGGTGGCCGACGCCATCGCGGCCTACAACCCGCACCGTCCCCGGCCCACCGACCTCTCGGGGCTCGAGAAGAACCTGCGCCGCCGCGGTGACCGCTGGTACTGGCACTGGGACCCGAAGATGCTCGGGTCCGCCGAGGATCCCGACACGTTGCGGACCCGTCAGGTCCGCAACGGCGATCTGATGGCCGAGGTGCTCGGCCGCGTCCGGGTCCCGATGCTGCTGGTGCGCGGCCGGATGAGCGACCTCGTCACCGAAGATGGCGCCCGGCAGTTCCTCGAGGAGTTCCCGCACGCCCGTTTCGTCGACGTCAGCGGTGCCGGGCACATGGTGGCCGGCGATCGCAACGACGTCTTCACCGCAGCTGTCGTCGACTTCTTGTCGAGCATCGACGACGCCTGACCACCGCAGGGGTGTGACCGCGGCACGCCGGGCTCGCGACCGGTAGCCTCGGCGCCGGTGCGACCGAACGTCGCGCAGCATCGACAACCGCGGGAGTGCCAGCGACGTGAGTCTTCTCGATCAGTTCCGGATGGATGGCCAGGTGGCCGTGGTCACCGGTTCCGGACAGGGGATCGGACGAGGTATCGCGTGGGGTCTGGCCGATGCCGGTTGCGACGTCGTGCTCAACGCCCGCCGCCACGCCGACCTCGACGAGACCGCCGCAGGTGTCGTCGAGCGGGGCCGGCGAGCCGTCGTGTTCGCCGCCGACATCCGCAACCGCTCCGAGGAGCTCGCCGAGCTCGCCGTGGCCGAACTCGGTCGCCTCGACTGCTGGGTCAACAACGTCGGTGGTTCCGACGAGAAGCGCACCCGCACCCTGGTCGACACGCCCGACGAGATCTTCCGCGACATGCTCGAGCTCAACCTCACCACCGCTTTCCAGGGCGTCAAGGCCGCGGTGAAGCACATGGGCGACGGCGGGTCGATCATCAACATCGCGTCAGGCGCCGGGATGCGGGGGTCACCCTTCACCGGGCCCTACGCCGCGGCCAAGGCCGGGATGCTCAACATGACCGAGACGCTCTCGCTCGAGCTGGCCCCGAAGGTGCGGGTCAACGCCGTGTCGCCCGGGCCGGTGGCCACCGAGGCCTTCGCCGAGGTCCTCGGCACCGGTGGCGCCGAGGACGAGATCGCCAAGACCATCCCGCTGGGCTTCATGGGCACGCCCGACGACATCGCCGCTGCCGTCGTCTACCTGGCGAGCCCGGCGGCGCGCTGGGTCACCGGCCGCAACATCTTGGTCGCAGGCGGCCGCACCCAACGGGGCTGGCACTACACGCCCCCCGAAGACGAATGAACACAACACCACCCAACGCATCACCACCCAACGCATCATCAGCCAACGCATCATCCAACAACCCGATGGGGGAGCAATCATCATGAAACTCGGCCTCAGCGTCGACGAGGTCCTGGCCACCACCAGGGCCGTCCGCAAGCGTCTCGACTTCGACAGGCCCGTCGAACCCGAGGTCATCAAGGAGTGCCTCGAGTCGGCGGTGCAGTCGCCGACCGGCTCCAACATGCAGTCGTGGCAGTGGATGGTGGTCACCGACGCCGACAAGCGCCAGGCCATCGGCGACCTCTACCGCCAGGGTTGGGCGCAGTACGTGACGATGCAGGGCAGCGTCGGCACCGTCGACACCGGCGGCGATCCCGCCCGGGCCGCCCAACAGGACCGCGTGCTCAACTCGGCCGAGTACCTGGCGGAGAACTTCCACCGGGTGCCGGTGATGATGATCCCGATCCTGCCGGGCCGCATGGACGGCCTGCCGGCGATGGCGGCCACGTCGATGCTGGGCTCGATCCTGCCCGGCGCGTGGAGCTTCATGCTCGCGGCGCGAGAGCGGGGCCTGGGCACGGCCTGGACCACCATCCACCTGATGTTCGAACAGCAGGCCGCCGAGGTCCTCGGCATCGACTACGAGAACTACACCCAGTGCGCGCTGATCACCTGCGGGTACAGCCAGGGCACCGACTTCAAGCCCGCCAAGCGCCCGCCCATCGAGACGGTCCTGCACTGGGACAGCTGGGGCGGCGCCGCTCCGTGGGCATGAGCGAAGCGGGGGCCGCCCGGCCCGGCCGTCAGGCCATGAGGGCGAAGCCATGAGCGCGCCCAGCACCGCGGCCGAGATCGTCGACGCGTTCCTCGATGCGCTGGTCACCAAGCGCTTCGACGACGCCATTGCGCTGGTCAGCGACGACTGCGAATACGACAACGTCCCGATGCTCAAGGTTCACGGGCCCGAGGCCATCAAGGGGCTGCTCGAGCCGATGATGGGTGCCTGCGAGGAGATCGACTGGATCGTCCATCGCAGCGCCGCCACCGGCAACGTCGTGTTCAACGAGCGTCTCGACCGGTTCTGCACCGACGGCAAGTGGCTCGAGATCCCGGTGTGCGGGGTGTTCGAGATCACCGACGGCAAGATCTCGCTCTGGCGCGACTACTTCGACCTGAAGACGTACACCGACCAGACCTGACTCCAACCCGTCGCGGCCTCGACGTCGACTCGGCTCGTTCACCGCCACCACCACCACCACCACCACCACCGCCACCACCGCCGCCACCACCATCATCCATCGCGCGGTGCGGTGGGTCTACCGTTCGGCCATGCGTATGCGGGAACGGTTCCGAGCGGTACTGGTGGTGGTGGTCATCGTCGCGACGTTGCTGTCGCTGGCGCCTGCAGGCGCCGGAGCCGGTGAGTCCGACATGAACGGAGCAGCCGCAGCCGCGCCGTCGTCACGTCAGGCGCTGCCCGACGACCGCGAGCGTTTCCCGCCGTGTTCGGACGAACGCCGCCAGTTCTGCATCGTGTCGTTCGAGATGGACACGGGGGGCTCGGGGCTGTTCGGCCCGCCGCCGTCGGACATCGTCGTCTGGGCCGAGCTGTGGGCGTCGTGGGCGACGCGCGACTCGCTCAACCTGCAGGTGTTGTTGGAGGAGTCCCCCGACGTGTACTCCCAGGAGCTCGCCCCCACCGTGCCGGCGGGCACGGCGATGCGCATCGTCGTCAACACCGGCTCCTGGGAGCCGCCACCCACCATGAGCAGCTCGGCACGGGTGCAGGAATGGAGCCGCGCCCTCGGGTCCGACGGGTGGACGATGACGTTCGCTCTCACCACGATGGGTTCGTCGATATCGGGGGCGTGCACGTTCGACGACTGCAGCGTCGAACGAGGTGACCGGGACTACGTGTCGCGGGCGAGCGCCGTGGTCTGGGCGATCGCTCCCATCTTCACTCCGGAGGACACGGAGCGGATCCGTGAGCTCGAGACGGGGTCGTGGGTCGCCACCAACGCCTCGACGTTCTCCAACGGGTACTACGACCCCGAGGCTCGGTCGATCAACTTCGATCTCGCCGGACCGCACCTGACCTCGACGGGCGAGCTGAACCTTGGCTTCTTCTCGGCCTTCGTGCCCGACGCCTTGATCACCGAGGCGTGGGGTGCCGATCCCGAGGCGCTGGCCCGGTCGAACGCGCTGGTGCTCATCCGCAGCGACGACAGCGGGCGCGAGCGGGTCCGGGTCGACAGCCGGCGTGTCGACGGTGGCGTGCGGATCGACTACGCCGACTTCACGTATTCGAGCCCGACGTTCTCCATCCAGGCCCGGCGCACGCTGCGGGCGCCGCGCAACGTACGGGTCATCCCCCGGCAGCGTCGTGCGGTGGTGCGGGTCGCACCGATGAAGGCGGCCCGGTCCTACGAGGCCGAGTGCACCCGCCGCAACCGTGTCCGGACCGTCGAGAGCCGGCGCCCCCGCATCGTGGTGCGCAAGCTCGCAGCCGGGCGCTGGACGTGCCAGGTGCGGGCCATCCGGGTCACCGCCGGCGAGTGGTCCGACGAGGTCACCGTCCGCATCCGCCCCCGCCGGTCGTGACGCCCGAACAGATCGCGCTGTTGGCGCTCGACGTCGACGGCACGCTCGCCGATCCGGGCGGGACCGTGCGGCCGCGTACCATCGCTGCGGTCGCAGCAGCTGCTGCCGCCGGCGTGCACATCGTGGTCGCCACCGGGCGGCCGTGGATGGTGGCCGAACGCACGGTCGGTACGCTGGGCTCGGCCCGTTGGGCGGTCTGTTCCAACGGGGCCATGACCGTGCGTGTCGACGACGGCTCGGTGATCCGCAACGTGTTCCTGCGCGACGGCATGGCCGCAGATCTCGTGCCCCGGTTGCGCGACGAGTTGCCCGGCATCGGGTTCGCCCTCGAGTTCGAGGCCGGCGCGAAGTCAGAGCCCGGCTGGGACCGCCGGTTGCCGCCGGGGGTACCGATCGGCCGGCCCGTCGACGACGTCCTGGCGCTGCTCCCCGAACGGGGTGCGGTGCGCAAGATCATCGCCTTCCACGACGACTACGACGACGACATCGCCGGTCTGGCCGCCCGGCTGCGCAGCGCCGTCGACGGCGATGTCACCGTGCAGCACTCGGGTCTGGCGTTCTGTGAGATCGGTGTCGCCGGGGTCGACAAGTCCGTCGCTGTCGCCGAGCTGGCTGCATCGCTCGGCGTCGACCGCAGCGGCGTGGTGGCCTTCGGCGACGAGGTCAACGACGCCGAGCTGCTGGCGTGGGCCGGCCACGGCGTCGCGATGGCCAATGCCGCAGACGCCGCCAAGTCCGCCGCCGACGAGTTCGCCGCATCCAACGACGACGACGGCGTCGCGCTCTGGCTCGAGCAGCGCTTCGGGTAGGGCTGGGACCCCGGTAGTACTGTCGCCATCACGAGAGATCACCGGGGGGTGGTGGCCGTGAAGGTCGAGCAGTCGTTCTGTCGGTTCTGCCATGCGTTCTGTGGCATCGAGGTCACCGTCGACGACGGGCGTGCCGTCAAGGTCGTCGGCGATGTCGCCAACCCGATGTACGAGGGGTTCTCGTGCAAGAAGGGCCGATCGCTGCCCGAACAGCACGCCCACCCCGAGCGCCTGCTGCACCCGCAGCGCCGCACCGACGACGGGTTCGTCCCGGTGCCGCTCGACGAGGCGGTCGACGACATCGCGGCCCGGGTGCAGGACCTGCTCGACAGCCACGGGCCCCGCTCGATTGCCATGTACACCGGCACGTTCTCGTTCATGTATGCCACCGGCAACGCCATGGCGAAGAGCTTCATGCAGGCCATCGGGTCGCCCATGCGGTTCTCCTCCGGGGCCATCGACCAGCCGGGCAAGGGCATCGCGAAGGCGCTGCACGGGTCCTGGAACGCCGGGCCCCAGCCGTTCGATGCGGCCGACACGTGGATGCTCGTCGGGGCCAACCCGACGGTGTCGATGTGGGGCGGCATCCCCCAGTACAACCCGGCCAAGCGCCTGCGTGAGGCGAAGCAGCGGGGCATGAAGCTGATCGTGATCGACCCGCGGGTGACCGAGGCCGCCCGGGTGGCCGACCTCCATCTGCAGTGCCGCCCCGGCGAGGACCCGACCACCCTGGCGGGTCTGCTGCGGGTGATGATCACCGAGGGTCTCGTCGACGGGGCGTTCATCGCCGACCACGTCGCCGGCTACGACCAGCTCGCGGTCGCCGTCGAGCCCTTCACCCCCGACTACGTCGAGGGCCGGGCAGACGTTCCCGCCGCCGACCTGGTGGCCGCGGCGCGGATGTTCGCGTCGGGCCGGGTCGGCTCGGTCACCGCCGGCACCGGACCCAACATGGCGCCACGGGGCACCCTCACCGAGTACCTGGTGGCCGCCATCCAGACCGTGTGCGGCCGGTGGCTGCGCGCAGGCGAGCCGCTGCCCAACCCCTACGTGCTGCTGCCCCGCCGCGAGGCACGGGCCCAGGCCGACCCACCCGTGCCGTCGCACGGCTACGGCGAGCAGCTGCGTATCCGGGGTCTGGGCGACAACGCCGGCGGCATGCCCACGGCGGCACTGGCCGAGGAGATCCTCCTCGAGGGCGACGGCCAGGTACGGGCCCTGTTCACCGTGGGCGGCAACCCGGCGGCGGCCTGGCCCGATCAGCTGCTGGCCATCGAGGCGCTCGAGTCGCTCGACCTGCACGTCACCATCGATCTCAAGATGTCGGCCACGGCCAAGCTGTGCGACTACGTCATCGCCCCCAAGCTGTCGCTCGAGGTCGCCGGCACGACGATGCCCAACGAGGGCATCTGGGGGTACGGCGCCGCCACCACCGGCTATCCCGCCCCCTACGCCCAGTACGCCCCGGCCATCGTCGACCCGCCCGAGGGGTCCGAGGTGGTCGAGGAGTGGCAGTTCTTCTACCGCCTCGCGCGGCGCATGGGCCTGCAGCTGCGCTTCGCGGGCGTCGAGCTGAATATGGAGGTCGAGCCCACCGCCGACGAGCTGCTCGACATCATGCACCGGTCGTCGCGCATCCCCCTCGACGAGGTCCGCAGCCATCGCCACGGGGCCATGTTCGGTGACCCCGAAGCGGTCGTCGGCGCCGCCGAACCCGGCTGGCCCCACCGCCTGCAGGTCGGCCACGAGATGATGATGGCCGAGCTCGCCGAGGTCGCCGCCGAACCACTCACCGGCCACGGCGGCTATGGCCTCGACGCCGAGTTCACGCACCGTCTGGTCAGCCGGCGGATGCCCGACGTGTACAACTCCTCGGGCCGCGACATCGACGCGCTGGTGTCCCGCTGGCGCTACAACCCCGCGTTCATGCATCCGAGCGACATGGCCGACTGCGGCTTCGACAGCGGCACCATCATCGAGATCGACTCCGGTCGGGCCACCATCCTGGGCATCGTCGAGCCCGCCGACGACGTCAAGCCGGGCGTCATCTCCATGGCGCACAGCTTCGGTGACGTGCCCAAGTACGACGGCGAGGTGCGCACGATCGGCTCCAACACCGGCAGGCTCTCCGATGTCGCCGCCACCGGCGATCCCATCAGCGGGATCCCGTGGATGAGCGCCATCCCGGTGAACGTCCGCCGCTCCGATGAGTCGTACAGTCTCGTGTGACCATCTGCGGGAGGACCGTGCCAGTGACCGACGGCGATACGACGAGCGACGACCCCACGAGCGATGACGGCGCCACCACCGGCGACGATTATGTCGACAGCTACGAGGACGTCTCGATGTTCGTGCTGTCCGACGAGCGCGAGCAGACGCTGCTCGACACCCAGACCGAGTGCGTGTTCATGTGGACCACCGACGCCGGCGATCCCGTCGGCGTCTACATGAACTTCGTCGAGCACGACGGCTCCATCTGGCTGACCTGCACTCGGCGCCGCAAGCGCGTGCGGGCCCTCGAGAAGCGCCCACGGGGTTCGGTGGCGGTGTCCAGCCGCGGGACCGACATCGGCATCAGCCAGGCCGTGACCTTCAAGGGCGATGTCGTCATCCACGACGACCCCGACACGCTGGCGTGGATGTACCGGGCCCTGGCCGAGAAGGTGCGCCCGGGCGACGTCGCCAAGCAGGACGCCTTCGTCCATCACCTCGATTCGCCGGGACGGGTGGTGCTCGAGCTCCGCCCCGACACTCGGATCGGCTTCGACAGCGAAGCCATGTTCGCCAACAGCCCCGCCGGCCCCAGCACCACCCGCGTATGAGGCTCGCTCGCCTGTTCGCAACGTTGGGCCTCGTCCTCCTGCTCGCAGTCGCCGCAGCGTGTGGAGGCGATGACGAGGGCGACACCGCAGGCACCGACGATGCGGGCGCGGCAGACGCCGACGCTGGAGCCGACGGCGACGACGGCTCAGCCGACGTGGGTGAGGGTGCCGACGAGGCCGACGGAGCCACGGCAGCCGACGGTGATGGCTCCGCCGACGGCGCCACCGACAGCCCCGACGGCGCCGAGGCCGATGACAGTGAGGCCGATGGCGACGCCGCCGATGGCCCGACCGTCGATCCGTCGATCGAGGTGCCCGAGTGGGTCGAGGTCGTCGGCGTCGAGGAGGCTCTCAACGTGCGGGCCGGCCCCAGCTCGTCGTTCGATCGTGTCGCCCAGATCCCGCCGGGCGAGACCCTGCGGGTGCTCGGCGGGAGCCAGAGCGACGAGGGCGGCCTGTGGCTGCAGGTGGTCATCGGTGGCGACACCGAGGGCTGGGTGTTCGCGCAGTACACCAGCGAGATCGCCCGCCCGACCCCCACGCCGTTGCCCACACCGACCCCGGTCGGGACGCCGACGCCGCTACCCGTGGACGAAGATGGCGACGGCGGCGCTGATGACGACGGCGACGGCGATGGTGGGGGACAGGAGCTGCGGGTGGTCGCGCCGGACGGGCTGAACCTGCGGGACGCACCGGGCCTCGACTCCAATGTCATCGCCGAGCTCGACGACGGCGACCGCCTCGAGGGCACCGGCCGCACGCAGAACGCCGACGGCCGCGACTGGACCGAGGTCCGTGTCGGCGGCCAGACCGGCTGGGTGGCGTCGGAGTTCGTGCGCTGAGCGCGAGGGGGAGGGACGCAATGACGATCAGCAGGGTGTTGGTGGCCAATCGGGGCGAGATCGCCGTGCGGGTGATGCGCACGCTCGCCGACCTGGGGATCGAGTCGGTGGCCGTGCACCCCGACGACGACGCTGGCAGCCTCCATGTCCGACGTGCCGACGGGGCAGTCACGCTGGCTGGTGTCGGCCCGGCGGCCTATCTGGACATCGACGCCGTCGTCGATGCTGCCCGGCGCAGCGACTGCCAGGCCGTGCACCCGGGATACGGGTTCCTGGCCGAGAACGCGGCGTTCGCCACTGCGGTCGAAGCCGCCGGCCTGACCTTCATCGGCCCGAGCCCCGACACGCTCGCCCTGTTCGGCGACAAGGTCGCCGCTCGCCGCCACGCGCAGACCGTGGGCGTGCCGGTTGCCCGCGGTGCCGACCTGCCCGAGGTAGCCGACGGCGAGGGCCGACCGGCTTCGGTCGACGCTGCCGTCGAAGCGGCGATGGGTCTGCTGGCCGAGCTCGGGCCCGACGCGGCTTTGATGATCAAGGCCGCCGCCGGGGGAGGGGGACGGGGGATGCGCATCGTGGCGCCCGCCGGCGCAGGCAACGCCGTCGGCTCGCCAGACACCGCCGACCTGGCGGCCGAGGCCGTGGCCCGGTGCGCGTCCGAGGCCCGCTCTGCCTTCGGCGACGGCGCGCTCTACGCGGAGGAGCTGCTGCTGGGTGCCCGCCACATCGAAGTCCAGGTCATCGGCGACGGCACCGGCGTCGCGGCCCTCGGCGAGCGTGAGTGCAGCATCCAGCGCCAACGTCAGAAGCTCGTCGAGATGGCCCCGGCGCCCGGACTGCATCCCGAGACCCGTGCCCGCCTGGTCCGCCATGCGCTCGACCTGGTGGCGCCCATCGGGCTGCGCAGCCTGGCGACGATGGAGTTCCTCGTCGTCGGTGCCGACACCGCCGAGGCCACCATCGTGTTCTGCGAGGGCAACGCCCGTATCCAGGTGGAGCACACCGTCACCGAAGAAGTGCTCGGCGTCGACCTGGTCGAGGCCCAGATCCGCCTGGCCGGCGGCGCCCGCCTGGCCGACCTCGAGCTGCCCGACGCCCCGACCGGCACCGCGGTGCAGGCCCGGCTGAACCTGGAGCGCCTCGATGCCGACGGCAGCGTCCGGCCCGGCGGCGGGAGGCTCGACCCGCTGGTGTTCCCCACCGGGCCCGGCATCCGGGTCGACACCGGCGTCGCCCCCGGCGACACCACGAACCCCCGCTACGACACGCTCGCCGCCAAGATCGTCGCCCACCACCGCAGCGACGACCCTCGCCGGGCCCTGGCCCGCTTGGCTGCCGCGCTGGCGGAGACATCCACCGGAGCGGTCGACTCGACGGCGGCCCTCATCGGCGCCATCGTCGCCCGCGACGAGATCGCCGCGGGCGGTGTCCACACCCGCTGGCTCGACGAGAACCTCGCCGGCCTCGTCGCCGGTATCGCTGTCGATCACCCGGCCGCCGGTCGGCACGCTCCCCACGACGGCGCAGCGCCGGTGCCCCGAGACGGCATCGCCGGCGCCCGGGTCGACCGCAGCGATCCGCTCGCCGTGCTGGCCCACGGTCGGGACGCAGCCCTTGCCCCCGACGTCGATGAAGGCGCCGCAGGATCGCAGGCGCCTCCGGCGGCACTGGCAGGCGAGGGCGTGGTCACCGCCTCTGCTCCGATGCAGGGCACCGTCGTCAGCATCGACGTCGAGGTCGGTGCCATCGTCGCCGCCGGCGCCACCGTGGCGGTCATGGAGGCGATGAAGATGGAGCACGTGGTCGTTGCGCCGGAGCCGGGCACGGTGACCGCCATCCTCGTCGAGGCCGGGACCGCAGTCTTCGAGGGCCACCCGCTCGTGGCTATCGAGGTGATGTCCGACATCGAGCGCACGAGCGACACCACCGAGCTCGGGATCGCCGATCTCGACTTCATCCGCCCCGACCTCGCCGAGGCCATCGAACGCCACGAGATCGGGCTCGACCACCGCCGGCCCGACAGCGTCGCCCGTCGGCGCCGCACCGGTCAGCGCACCGCACGCGAGAACCTCGACGACCTCGTCGACCCCGGTACCTACATCGAGTACGGGCCGCTGGTCATCGCCCCGCAGCGGCGGCGCCGCAGCGTCGAGGACCTCATCGCCAACACCCCCGCCGACGGCCTGGTCGCCGGCATCGGCAGCGTCAACGGCGATCTCTTCGGCCCCGACCAGAGCCGCTGTGCGGTCATGTCCTACGACTACACCGTGCTCGCCGGCACCCAGGGCGGTCAGAACCATCGCAAGAAGGACCGCCTCTTCGAGCTGGCCCATCGGTGGCGCCTGCCGGTGGTGTTCTTCACCGAGGGTGGGGGAGGGCGCCCCGGCGACACCGACGGCATGGGTGTCGCCGGCCTCGACTGCCTGGCGTTCGGCCTGTGGGCCGAGCTTTCGGGCCTGGTGCCGATGGTCGGCATCAACGACGGCTACTGCTTCGCCGGCAACGCCGCGCTGCTGGGCTGTTGCGACGTGGTCATCGCCACCGAACGCTCCCACATCGCGATGGGCGGCCCCGCCATGATCGAAGGCGGCGGCCTCGGGGTGTTCCGCCCCACCGAGATCGCCCCCATCGACGTCCAGCGCGCCAACGGCGTGGTCGACGTCGTCGTCGCCGACGAAGCCGAGGCGGTGACGGTCGCCAAGCAGTACCTGGCGTACTTCCAGGGTGCGCTCGGCGACTGGGAGGAAGCCGACCAGCGTCTGCTGCGCCACGCCATCCCCGAGAACCGGTTGCGGGTCTACGACGTGCGCCGCATCATCGACACCCTCGCCGACACGGGCTCGGTGCTCGAGCTACGCCGCGGCTTCGGTGCGGGCATGGTCACCGTGCTGGCCCGCATCGAGGGCCGCCCGGTCGGGATCATGGCCAACGACTGCACGCACCTCGCCGGCGCGATCGACGCCGACGCCGCCGACAAGGGCGCCCGGTTCATGCAGCTGTGCGACGCGTTCGACCTGCCCATCGTCTCGTTGTGCGACACGCCCGGGATCATGGTCGGCCCCGACGCCGAGCGGACGGCGCTGGTCCGTCACGCCAGCCGGATGTTCGTCACTGCTCGCAGCGTCACGGTGCCGACCTGCACCATCGTGTTGCGCAAGGGCTACGGCCTGGGTGCCCAGGCCATGGCGTCGGGGGGCTTCAAGTTCCCGATGTTCACGGTGGGCTGGCCCACATCGGAGTTCGGCGGCATGGGCCTCGAGGGCGCCGTGAAGCTCGGCTACCGCAAGGAGCTCGAGGCCATCGAGGACCCTGCCGAGCGGCGAGAGCTGTACGAGCAGCTGCTCGACCGCCTCTACACCGCGGGCAAGGGCGTCTCGATGGCCGACCACTTCGAGATCGACGACGTCATCGACCCCGCCCAGAGCCGCCGCTGGATCGCCCGGGCCTTCACCGCCGCCGGGCCGCCCCCACCACGCACCGGCAAGAAACGCCCGATGATCGACAGCTGGTGACCGCCGGGCATCGCCGCTGACACGACCGGGGCCCGGGTCGAATGACTCGACCCGGGCCCCGGCTCGTCATGGACGGGTTGGTGGACGGCGCCGTTCCATCAATCGGGGCCGGGCTTGAGCTCGGTACCGGCGATCAGATCGACGCCGGTGAGCTCGGGGATGATGTTGACCAGCTGTGTGCCGTCCCACTGCTCGATGCTCACGACGGTGTTGCAGGTGGCCACGTAGGGCTCGGGGGCGTCGATGCAGGAGATCGGCGTCGACCCGAAGGCCGCCTCGTTGTCGGTGGAGGCGAAGGCCTCCGCCAGGGTCTCGGCGTTGACCTCGCCGCCGGCGTCGGAGATCTTCTTGGCCTGGAGCCAGATGTTCATCATGGTGCTCCAGCCGTTGGTGCCGAAGCCCTTGAAGAGATCGTCCTCGGTCATGCCGTACTCGAGGGCCTTGGTCTGGTAGATCTCGGCCTCGATGGCGCCCTTGCTGCCGGGCTCGAGCACGGCGGGATCGGTGATGATCGAGCCGCCGGCGCCGATGAAGTAGATGCCCTCGGCCAGCTCGCCCGCCTGTTCCATGGCGGTGAAGTCGACGCAGGCGCCCGACAGCACCAGCGGGATCTCGTCGGTGCTCCAGCCCAGACGGCCGAGAGCGTCGACGAAGGTCCAGCAGTCGGCGCCCTGGGCCGAGAAGATGATGACGTCGGGATCGAAGTCGAGGACCTCGGTGGCCTGCGCGGTCACGTCGGCGGCACCCGGCAGGATCGGCACGCCGATGTGCTCGAGGTCCGGCATCGACCCGGCCCGCTCTGCGTCACCGGGGACGCTGCCGTTGAGGACGTCGAGGGGCTTGGCCTCGAGGTCGTAGTAGCAGACGACGCCCGGGGGCGTGTCCGACCACGGGACGCTCACCCGGTTGACCTCGATGCCTTCGAGCTCGGTGATCTCGTCGGTCGCGAACTGGACCAGGCCGGTGTGCTGGGCCAGGCAGCCGCCACCGATGGAGAACACGCCGGGCGTGGTGAAGTCGGCGATGGTCACCGGGCTCCCGACCACCGACGGGATGTTGGACCCCTGGTAGATCGGGTAGTGGTTGCCGAAGAAGTTGATCGAGTGCACCGCGAGCTCGACGCCGTCGGCGGAGAGCTCGTTGGCGCAGCGCTGGGACTCGTCAGGCGTGATGGCCATGGTGCAGATGTCGAGCTCGATGGGACGGCCACCGAGGCCGCCGAGTTCGGCATTGATGAACGCCGCAGCAGCTGCGGCACCGGCCGAGGCCTCCGGGAACGAGCCGGCCGGGTCGCCCTCGGGGTTCTGGTAGCCGATCTTGATCGGATCGCCGGTGGCCTCGCCGACCGGGTCGTAGATCGAGGCGTCGAAGTCGCCGGTGGGAGCGTCGGACTCGTCGTCCATGGACTCCTCGTCGCCCTCCTCGGCGGGGGGCTCTTCGTCGCCTTCGCCTTCCTCGGCGGGGGGCTCCTCGTCGGCTTCGCCTTCGTCGGCCGGTGGATCCTCGGCGCCGTCGCCTTCGTCGGTCTCGACGGGATCTTCGGCCTCCCCGTCGTCGTCATCGCCGCATGCAGCGGCGATCAGGGCGAAGGCGAAGATGATCGCCAGTAGGCGCAGCCAACGGTTGTGCATTGTTCCCCCCCGGGAAATGTGGTGTGGTGCGATGCCCCCCTCGGGCACCAGCGGCGAGCGTAACGCATCCCTCGCAACGATGGGGCATCGCCTCACGCGAACCGGCCGCCGGGGAGGCGGAGCCCCGGCGGCCGGCTGGTCAGCGGCGGTTGATGGAGGAGCGGTTTGCGCTTCCGAGTGTTCGGGCTACGACGGGCCCGGCTGCAGCTCGGTGCCCGACACCAGGTCGATGCCGGAGATCTCGGACTCGACCGGGATCAGGTTCTCCCCGTCCCACTGGTTGACCGCCACGCTCGAGTCGCACACCGCGACATAGGGCGCCGGTGCGTTGGCGCAGTCGAGCGGCGTCGACGAGAACACCGGCGTGTTGTCGGTGGCGGCGAACGCGTCGGCGAGCGACTGACCGGTCACCTCACCGCCGCCGTCGACGACGATGTTGGCCATCTCCCAGATCTTGATCATGTTCGAGAACCCGGCGGTGCCGAAGCCCTTCGTCAGATCGTCCTCGCTCATGCCGTACTCGAGGGCCTTCGTCTGGTACAGCTCGGCCTCGATGCGCTCCTTGGATCCCTCCGGGAGCGCCTCGGGGGCGGTGGTGAGGGTTCCCCCGGCGCCGACGAAGTAGATGCCCACGGCGAGCTCGCCGGCCTGTTCCATGGCGGTGAAGTCCACGCAGGCCGTCGACAACAGCAGGGGAACGTCGTCGGGCGTCCAGCCCAGTCGGCCGAGGGCGTCGACGAAGGTCCAGCAGTCGGCGCCCTGGGCCGAGTACATGATGACGTCGGGGTCGAAGTCGAGGACCTCGGTGGCCTGGGCGGTCACGTCGGCGGCACCCGGCAGGATCGGCACGCCGATGTGCTCGAGGTTCGGCATGGTGCCGGCGAGCTCGGAGTCGCCGGGGACGGTGCCGTTGAGGACGTCGAGGGGCTTGGCCTCGAGGTCGTAGTAGCAGACGACGCCCGGGGGCGTGTCCGCCCATGGCACGCTGACCCGCTCGACCGGTTCGCCGGTGATCTCGGGCAGCAGCTGGGTGCCGAAGTAGACCAGGCCGGTGTGGGTGCCGAGGCAGCCACCGCCCGTGCCGATCGAGAACACGCCCTCGGCGGTGAAGTCGCCGACGGTGATCGGGGTGCCGACCACGACGGGGATGTTCGAGCCCTGGTAGATCGAGAAGTGGTTGCCGAAGAAGTTCAGGCTGGAGAAGGCGAACTCCACCCCGTCGGCGGACAACTCGTTGGCGCAGCGCTGGGAATCGTCGGGCGTGATGGCCATGACGCACACGTCGAGCTCGATGGGACGCCCCCCGAGACCGCCGAGCTCTTCGTTGATGTAGTCGACCGCTGCCTGGGCGCCGGCGCTGTACTCGGGGAACGAACCGGCCGGGTCGCCCTCGGGGTTCTGGAAGCCGATCTTGATGGGATCGCCCTCGGCGGGACCGCGCGGCGTGAAGTCGGACAAGCCCTCGGCGCCCGCCCCGGCGCCCTCGTCGGCACCGTCGTCGCCGCCCTCGTCGGCCGGCGGATCTTCGGCACCGTCGTCGCCGCCCTCGTCGGCCGGCGGATCGTCGGCGTCGGCGCCGCTGTCCTCGGTCTCGACGGGATCTTCGGATCCGCCTTCGTCGTCATCGCCGCACGCTGTCGCGACGAGAGCGAAGGCGAACAGGATGGACAGCAATTGCAACCAGCGTCGTGACACGAGCACCCCCCGGGATCGTGATGCCGGCGCCGCTGTGACGCCGGACGCGAAATGCTAGTCAATCTGTCTCGACTGTGGGGCATCGGCTCGCCTGATGGCGACGGTCGTCGCGGCTTCGATGGCGACGGTCGTCGCGGCTTCGATGGCGACGGTCGTCGCGGCTTCGATGGCGACGGTCGTCGCTACCTCGATGGCGACGGTCGTCGCTGTGCGAGGCTCGCGATGCCGCCGGGGAGGAGCACGGTCACCAGGATCAGCCCGACGCCGGTCGCCAGGAACAAGTTGATCGAGGGGGTCCCGCCGGTGATCAACGCGATCGCCAGGCCCGACGGGGCCAGCAGCCCGCCGATGACCGCGCCGCTGACGTAGCCGACACCGCCCAGGTACCCCAACGCCAGGGCCTCCAGCCCGGTCTGGGCCTCGAGGCCGCCGCCGTTGAAGCTCCCACCGCTCTTGTAGGCGAACATCACACCCGCCACCGCTGCAAGGAACGACGCGAGGGCGGCACCGAGCAGTTTGGTGCGGGCGACGTTGATGCCCGCGGCCGCAGCAGCCCGTTCGTTGATGCGCACGGCCAGGAACCGCCGCCCCAGCGAACTGCGGCGGATGTTCGCGACCATCAGCGCGCACGCCAGCACGAAGGCGAGCATCACGAGCCCGAAGATCCGGCGGGGGAACTGACCCTCACCGAGGATGCCGAAGTCGATGCCGAACAGTTCGGGGTTGCGGACCTGGGCGATACCGCCCTGGCCGACGAAGGTCGGGCTGCGGAAGAAGAGCTGTTCGAACACCAGGGCGGCGGCAAACGTGACGATCGCGAATTGGATGCCGCGTATGCGCAGCGCCGGCACGCCGATCATCGTGCCGACCGCGGTGGTGATGGCGATCGCCAACAGCGGGCCCAGCGGGAAGGGCAGCCCGTCGAGACGCGACAGCATGAACGCGCAGAACCCCGCGAACGCCAGCTGCGCCAACGAGACCTGTCCCACGAACCCGGTCAGCACCACGATCGACAACAGCAACGTGATGAGGAACATCGTCTGGATGGTGGCGAGGCGCAGCGTCGGATCGCCGAAGGTCAACAGCGCCGCGGCGACCGCGGTCGTGACGACCCACACGAGCGGGTTGGTCGACGGCTGTGGAGCGAACACCTGGAAACGCTCGAGGATGGTGGCGCGATCGGGCAGCCCGCGTCCGACGGCGATGAGCGCCCCCACGATCACCAGGAAGGGCACCAGCGAGCTGAAGCCGCCGAGGAAGAACGTCGGCACCTGGCGTTGAGCCACGATGTGCACGGCCAGGGCCTCGAAGCTGCCGATGGCGATCCCGGCGAACAGCGCGATCGGCAACGAGACCAGCCGGGCCGCCAACGCGGCGCCCAGAGCGGGGACCACGTAGAGGCTGTAGTTGAACGGGTTCACGCCGCTCAGCGAGGTGGCGATGATGCCGACGGAGCTGACCATCGCCGACGCGAGCAACCAGTTGATCATGCCGATGCGGGTGGGGTCGTAGCCGAGGAGAATGGTGCCCTTTTCGTTGGTGGCGGCGGCGCGTGTCGCGAGCCCGAACCGCGAGCGCTGGTACATCACCGCGAGCGCGAGCCCGAAGACGGCGACGATGCCGGCCAGCCAGAACCGGTCGACGGGCACGAGGCGACCGAAGACGCTCACCGTGTCCGACGGCAACAGCGCCGGCGTCCGCACGGTGGCGGTGCCGAAGCTGCGTACGGCCAGGCCCTGGAGCACGATGGTGAGCCCGACCGTCGCGATGACCGCCGTGAGCGGCGGCGACGTCCGCAGCGGCCGGAAGATCAGGAAGTACGACACGATGGCGATCAGCGATCCCACCGTGAGGGCGATGGCCGCTGCAGGGGCGAAGCCCATGGGGTCACCGATGCCGTAGCGATCCGGGATCACGATGACCGGCAGCAACAGGTCGCCGCTCGTGCGCAGCTCGGCGTAGACGACAGCCGGGAACATGGCCATCGCACCGATCGCGAAGTTGACGACCCCGCTGCCGCGGTAGACGACGATGACGCCCATGGCGAGTGCCCCGTAGAGGGCGCCCACCCCCACCCCGATGAGCAGGAAGAGCAACCAGGTGCTCAGCACCCCTAGTGCAGTGCGGCGTCGCCGAGGTAGGACGCCTCGAGCAGGGCCCGGTTGGCCATGAGCTCGTCGGCGGTGCCCTGCATCATCAGCTCGCCGTGGTTGAGCACGTAGCCGCGATCGGCGACCTCGAGCGCCATGTGCACGTGCTGTTCGACGACGAGCACGCCGGCACCGGTCTGATCGGCGATGTCGCGCACGATGGGCAACAGGCGCTCCACGATGATCGGTGCAAGGCCGAGGCTCATCTCGTCGACGAGCAGGCACTTGGGGTTCGACACCAGCGCCCGCGCCATGGCGAGCATCTGCTGCTCGCCGCCCGAGAGCAGGCCGGCGAGGCGGTTGCGCAGCGGATCGAGCGCAGGGAACAGCTCCATGGCCCGGTCGTAGGCCGCCTGATGGGTCTTGCGGTCGGCGGGCAGGCCGAGACGCAGGTTCTCCATGACGGTCAGGTCGAAGAACAGCGACCGGTCCTCGGCCACGTGCGCAAGGCCGCGACGGGGGATGGTGTGGGGCTTGTCGCCGTCGACGCCTTCGCCGAGCACCGTGACGGTGCCGTCGATGGGACGCAACAGCCCGGAGATGGTGAGCAGCGTGGTCGTCTTACCGGCGCCGTTGGGCCCCAGCAGGGCCACCACCTCGCCGGCGTCGACGTGCAGCGACAGGTCGCGCAGCACTGCGATGCCGCCGTAGCCGGCGTGGAGGCCGTCGAGTTCGATCAGTCGGTCGCTCATCACTGGTCTCCTGTGTGTCCGAAGCTGGCGCCCGCCTGGGCCTGGGCCTCACCGGCGGTCTCGCCGAGATAGGCGGCGATGACGGCGGGATCCGAGCGGATCTCGGCCGGGGTGCCGTGGGCGATGATCTGTCCGAAGTCCAGGACGTAGATGTAGTCGCACACGTTGAGCACGAGTCCCATGTCGTGGTCGATGAGGAACACCGAGATGTCCTGGTCGAGGAATTCGCGCAGGTGGCTGCCGAGCAGCTGGGATTCGGTGGTGTCGAGACCCGCGGCCGGTTCGTCGAGGAGCACCAGCTTGGGCTTGGCGGCGAGCGCCCGGGCGACACCGACCAGCTTGCGCTGACCGTGGGAGAGGTCGCTCGGCAACGTGTCGGCCATGTCGTCGAGGCCCATGATGGACATGGCCCAGTCGACCTGCTCGCGGTAGGGGCGCTCGTTGAACCCCGGCCGGATGATGTCGGTGAGGAACGAGTGCCACCGGGGCCGCTCGGCGGCGGCCAGCAGGTTGTCTCGCACGCTCAGGTCCTCGAACAGCTCGAGGGACTGGAAGGTGCGCGACAACCCGAGGTGGGCCCGGGCATCGGGGGTCTTGCCGGCCAGATCGACACCGTCGAAGGTGCAGACCCCGCCCGACAGGGGCGTGAAGCCGGTGATGGCATCGATGAAGGTGGTCTTGCCGGCACCGTTGGGGCCGATCAGGCCGACCAGCTTGCCGATCTCGCAGTCGAGGTCGACGTTGTCGTTGGCGTTCAGACCGCCGTAGGTGACGGTGAGGCCACGGGCTTCGAGCAGGGCCATGTCAGCGAACCTCCGCCATCTCGGCAGTTTCGGCGGGTGTGAGATCGACCACGTCGTGGTCGTCGTGATCGTGGGACGAGCCGTCGAGATGCACCCGCCCGTAGCGGATCATCCGGTAGTTGGCCCGGATGAACAGCCCCAGGCCGGCGCCGAGCAGCGGCATCCACAGCATCGAGTAGGTGTCGACCCGGATCGGCCAGATCAGCCAGCCGATCACATAGCCGGCCAGGGCGGCGGGACCGAAACGCTTGGCCCAGTCGACCCACACGGCGCCTGCTTCGGCGAAGCTCGGGGACAGGCGGCCGTAGCGCAGCGACACCGCCATGGAGATGACCCACAGCAGGGCGAGCCACACCAGGGCTCTCACCACGTTCGGAGTTATGGGCACGTGGTAGAGGAAGAACGCCGAACCGATCAGCATGAACAGGTAGATCACGCTGAGTTCGGGGCGGGTACGGCTCCCCTCGGCGTAGGCGTTCTTCAGGGTCGTCGCGCCGGGGATGGCCGTACAGAGCCAGTTGCCCAGGTGGCGCAGCATCCCGGAGAAGAACGGTGCGATGCCCTCGGGGTGGATGATCGCGGTGACGATCAGACCCAGGCCGCCGAGCATGCCGATGTAGCGCTCGATGTTGGTCTCGGCGAAGAAGTAGTTCGACGTGATGGGCACCAACGCCCCTGCGGTCAACATGCCGGCGACGATGCCGCCGTTGATCGAGGTGATGCCGCCGAGATAGGCGAAGGCCAACACGACGAGGCTCACCAGGTACGGGAAGTTCGCCGAGGAGACCTCGACCTGCTTGAAGGCCAACATGACGCCGCCGATGCCGGCGATACCGGCGCTGATGCCGAAGGCCAACAGCTTGGTGCGGGCCACGTTGATGCCCGCCGCGGCTGCGGCCCGTTCGTTGGCACGCACGGCGAGGAACCGTCGACCGACGCCGCTGCGGCGCATGTTCGCAATGGATATGGCCACCAGGGCCAACACGATGACGGCGAAGATGACGAACGCCGGTCGCTCGTTCTGTTGGCGGATGCTGCGGGCGCCGATGTCGATGCCGAAGAACGTCGGCGTCGTGACGAACGCCGGCACACCGGCACGCAGCTCGGTGATCTCCTCGTTCTCGAGGAGCAGCGACTGGATGGCCACGGCGGCGGCGATGGTCACCACGGCCAGCTGCACACCACGGATGCGCAACGCCGGGAGGCCGAGCAGCACACCCACCAGCACCGCGGCGGCGATACCGATGATGGCGGCGATGGGCCAGGGGAAATCGGGTCCGGGAACCGGCACGAGGTTGGAGCCGCTGGGCTCGCCGTCGGCCATCATGCGGGCCATCATGAACGCCGCGATACCGGCGAGCGACATCTGGGCCAGCGAGATCTGCCCGACGTAGCCGGTGAGGACCACCATCGACAACATGATGATGCCGAACACCAGCGACTGCTGGATGGCGTTGCCCATGATGGTGGTGCGGCCGGAGTTCTCGAACACGAAGGCGAAGAAGATCGCCACCGTGCCCCACACGGCTGCGTGCTGGAAGACCCGGGTGGGTCGCGGCGACAGCGGCAGGCGCTTCTCCTCGACGCTGCCGCGCACGGGCAGGGACTTGCCCCGCCACACCAGGACCACCACGATCACGATCAGCGGCAGGGTCTGGGGGATGCCGTTCTCGAGGATCGGCGGGAACCAGTCCTGCTGCTTGCTCCGCAGGAGGGTCTCGACCGCACCGATGGCGAAGCCGCCGGCGACGGCGACCGGGATCGATCGGAGGCTGCCGATGAGAGCGGCGGCCAGGGCCGGCACGATCAGAGCGGTGAGACCGATCGGGGTGATGGCGCCCTGGAGCGGGCCGAGGATGATGGCCGAGGTGGTCGCGAGCAGCGACGCGAGGATCCAGTTGATCTTGGCCAGCCGGTCGGGCGAGTAGCCCAACAGGATGGCGCCCTTTTCGTTGCTGGCCGACGCTCGGGTGGCCAGACCGAACCGGGTGAAGGTGAACAGGGACCACAGGCCACCACCGAGGATGATGGCGGCGACGGTGGCGTAGATGGTGATGGCCGGGAACGTGCGGCCGAGGCCGAGGAAGTTCTCGAGGGAGGCGTCGGGGAAGACGCTCTTGGGCACCGGGAACGAGTTGCCGAAGTTCAACAGCGCCACACCCTGCAGGTACAGGGCGAGACCGAGCGAGGCGACGACCTTGCCCAGCGGGGCGGCGTTGCGCAGCGGTCGGAAGATGAGCGTGTGGGCGGCCCATCCGATGAAGGCGGCCATGGCCAGCGCCAGGACCAGTGCCACGAGCATCGGGACCGACCCGCTGTCGCTGAGGGTGATCCGCACCGGCACGTTGACGCTGTGCGTCGGGAGGAAATCGACCCAGGGGAAGAAGAACTCACCACGATTCCAGGCGGTGTCGAACGTGAAGACGCCGTACATCGCCATGGCGCCGTGGGCGAAGTTGATGACGCCCGAGCCCTTGTAGATGACGACCAGGCCGGCGCCCAACATCGCGTAGAGCGAGCCGATGCCCAGGCCGAGCAACAAGAAGAAGATGATCTCTTGCACAGAGTTCCCCCGGAATCCGATGCCTGCCCCCGCCTTGTGACGGTGGGCACTTTGGTGAGTGTGTACGTTGCGGACGGGTGGCGCAAACTACCGGGCGGTAGTGCCCGGGCCCGTCGGAGTGCCGAGTCCGCCGGGGGTGGGGCGTGGCCCACCCCCGGCGAACACCGACAGGATTCCTGGACGGATCAGCCGGGTCCGGGCTTGAGCTCGGTACCGGCGACCAGGTCGATGCCCGAGATGCCCTCGGACACGACGGTCAGGCTGTCGCCATCCCATTGGGTGACGTTGACCAGGGAGTTGCAGACCGCCACATACGGTGCCGGCGCCGTGGCACACGACAGCGGGGTGGAGCCGAACGCCGGGGTGTCCTGGGTGTTGGCGAAGGCTTCGGCCAGGGTGGCGCCGTTGACCTCGCCGCCTGCGGCGGCGATCTCGTCGGCCAGGGAGTCCATGGTCATCATGACCGAGAAGCCCTGGGTGGCGAAGCCCTTGAAGATGTCGTCTTCGGTCATGCCGTATTCGACACCCTTGGTCTGGTAGATGGTGGCCTCGTCGAGGTCCTTGCCCGGCGGGATGTCCTCGAGGTTGCTGGTCAGCTGACCGGCCGAGCCCACGAAGTAGATGCCGTTGATCGAATCGCCGGCCTGCGCCATGGCGCCC
>JBKAGO010000001.1:0-103608 GCA_046290435.1 Acidimicrobiales bacterium | reverse complement strand
GCGCCGAAACGTGTTGCCAGAGCAGCAGTTTTCGGCGCCGGTTCGGTTGGCCATGGGTTCTGGCGCCGAACCGTGTTGTCAGAGCAGCAGTTTTCGGCGCCAGTTCCACTGGCCTTGGGTACACCCGGCGTGGGCCGCGGCGTGCACTAGGGTGCGCCGCCATGGCAAAGGTCTCGATCATCGCAAAGCTCACCACCTCCGAGGACAACGTCGCCGCCTTCGAGGACGCCCTGGCCACCATGGTCACCGCATCCGACGAAGAGCCCGGTCTCGAGATCTACTCGGTGCACAAGGACCCCAACACCGTCGGTGTCTACTGGTTCTTCGAGCTCTACACCGACGGCGCTGCCCTCGGCGTCCACGGCAAGGGCGACGCCATGAAGGCCGCGATGGGCGCCCTCGGCGGCCTCCTCTCCGGCGCCCCCGAGATCAGCGTGCTCGAGCCCACCGTCGCCAAGGGCCTCGACCTCTAGGAAGTCGCCCCGCAGGGACGCGACCCTCGGCCGTCTCGTCGTTGGCCGGAATCTGGGACTCGTCCCTGCACATCTCCGGCACGAGTCCCAGATTTCAGCGGCACCGCTCCGCCGCCCGTGCGGTCCGCTCGATCGCGGTCGCGCGCCCCATGGCCGCGCCGCGCTCGCGGCCGAATGGCCTGTGACGGGCGGCTCAGCGGTAGCCTCACTCCGGATCGTTCACCCCTCGACGACGCACCGGGAGCACTTCGTGGAAGACCGCTGGATCACCGACTGGACCCCCAGCGAGCGCTGGCCGCACTACACCCGCGCCAACGCCGGTGAGGTCCTGCCCACCCCTGTCAGCCCCCTCGGCCAGACCTTCACCTGGGACAAGGGCATCTGCCTCGGCTGGCGCGACGGCTACGTACGCCAGGGCGTCATCGCCCCCGGCGAGATGGCCGACGAGCGGCCCGAGGCCTGCGGCTTCTTCGGCGGCTACTTCTACATCAACCTCGCCAACGTCCGGATGCAGGGCGTGCGCAGCCCCGCCGTCACCGTCGAGCAGCTCGACATGGCGTTCTTCGGCGACCACCCCGACGTGCCGCCGTACGTCGAGCATCCCGACGACGTCAAGCCCGAACTGACCGACGCCATCCTCGCCCAGCTGGGCTGGGTGCTGTCCACCAGCAAGTGGCAGGAGTTCGACGACTCCAAGGCCGAGACCATCGCCATGCGCGCCAACCGCCCCGACCTCTCGGCGATGTCGCCCGCCGAGCTCGTCGACTACGCCCGGGCCACCCAGCCCCTGCTCGTCCGCCTCTTCGAGGAGCACACCGTCACCTCGTCGAGCTCGGGCATCGCGCCCGGCATCCTGTTCGCCATCGGTCAGGCCATCGGCGACCCGTCGGTCCCGATGCGGCTCATCGCCGGCATCGGCGAGGTCGACTCGGCCGAGCCCTCCTACGCGCTGTGGGACATGTCCCGCGCCGTCGCTGCGTCCGAGGAGCTCACCGCTGCGTTCGACGCCGGTATCGCCGGTCTGCTCGACCGACTCCGGGACTCGGGTTCAGCCGATGCGCAGGCGTTCCTCGACAGCTGGGACGACTTCTCGCTGCGCTTCGGCTCCCGCGGCCCCAACGAGTGGGAGATCATCGCCGACACCTGGGAGACCCGTCCCGAGATCGCGTTGGCGCTGATCGACCGCATCCGCTTCCAGTCCGACGACGAGTCGCCCACCAAGCGCAACGCCAACAAGGCCGCCGAGCGCGAGGCCATCACCGCCGAGGTGCGGGCGAAGGTCGCCGAGCTCGGAGACGAGGAGCTCATGGGCCAGTTCGAGGGCGCCATGATCGCCTCGAACCAGATGTCGTTCCGCGAGCGCACCAAGACCAACATCATCCGGGTTGTCCACGAGGGCCGCATGGCATTCCGCGAGCTCGGCCGCCAGATGCATGCAGCCGGCCTCGTCAACGACCCCCTCGACGTCTTCATGCTCACCGACGACGAGCTCGACGCCTACGTCGCCGACCCGGCGTCGTTCACCGACACGCTGGCTCAGCGCCGCGCCGACTACGTCGAGCTGGGCACGCTGCAGCCGCCGTTCTTCATCAAAGACGGCATCGTGCCGCCCATCAGCAGCTGGCCGAAGAAGGGCGCCGAGGCCGTCGAGGTCGCCACTCCCGGCACGGTCCTGCAGGGTGTCCCCGGTTGTGCCGGCATCGTGCGGGGCACGGCGCGGGTGGTGCTCGACCCCACCGACCCGATGGCCCTCGAGCCAGGCGACATCCTGGTCGCACCGCTCACGGACCCGGCCTGGACGCCGCTGTTCATGGCTGCCGGCGGCGTGGTCGTCGATGTGGGTGGCCAGATCAGCCACAGCATCATCGTCAGCCGTGAGCTCGGATTGCCGTGCGTCGTGTCGGTCACCAACGGCACCCGCCTGATCCCCGACGGCGCCCAGATCGAGGTCAACGGCGACACGGGTCAGATCACCATCCTGTGACCCTGCCCGCCGACTTCGCGTGGGGTGCGGCCACCTCGGCCTATCAGATCGAGGGCGCCCGCCACGCCGACGGCAAGGGCGAGTCCATCTGGGATCGCTGGTCCGACCTCGGCAACGTGCCGGGGACGGGCGACGTCACCTGCGACCACTACCACCGCTGGCGCGACGACATCGCGCTGATGGCCGACCTCGGCCTGAAGGCGTACCGGTTCTCCATCGCGTGGACGCGGGTGCTGCCCGACGGCGATGGCGCGGTCAACCAGGCGGGGCTGGACTTCTACTCGCGTCTCGTCGACGAGCTGCTGGCGCACGGCATCGAGCCGTGGCCGACGCTGTATCACTGGGACCTGCCCCAGGCGTTGCAGGATCGTGGCGGTTGGCCCGAGCGGTCGACCGTCGATGCGTTCGAACGCTACGCGTCGGTCACCACCGCAGCGTTGGGCGATCGGGTGTCGCGCTGGATGACGCACAACGAGCCGTGGGTGGCCACCTTCATCGGTCATCTCGACGGCCGGTTCGCGCCGGGCATGACCGACTGGCGTGCCGCGCTGCCGGCTGCGCATCACATCCTGTTGTCGCACGGCCGGGCGGTCGCGGCCATCCGGTCGGCGGTACCCGGAGCGCAGGTCGGCATCGCGCTCGACTGCCGCCCCAACCGTCCCGCCGGCGGCAGCGCCGCCGACGTCGCCGCTGCCCGGCACTTCGACGGCTTCCGCAACCGGTGGTTCTTCGACCCGGTGTTCGGCAAGGGCTATCCGGCCGACATGGTCGAGGCGTACCGCGAGCGGGGCCGGATCGACGGTGCCGTCGGCGAGCCGCCGCCGTTCGTGCACCCCGGCGACATGGACACCATCGCCGCGCCGATCGACTTCTGCGGCCTCAACTACTACACGAGCATCGCCATCTCGGCCGATGCCGACGAGTCCGAGGACACCGGCGTCCCCCAGAGCGCCGACCCGCCCGACGGCTACACCGAGATGGGCTGGCCCATCACGCCCGACGCGCTCACCGACTACCTGGTGCACCTCCACCAGGCGTACCGCCCCAAGGCGCTGGTCATCACCGAGAACGGCGCCTCGTACTCCGACGGCCCCGACGCCGACGGCGTCATCGACGACCAGCGTCGCATCGCCTACCTCGAGGCCCACATCGCCGCCGTCGAAGCGGCCGCCGGGCAGGGCGTGCCGATGGCCGGCTACTTCGCGTGGAGCCTGCTGGACAACCTCGAGTGGACCTCGGGCTACGCGCAGCGCTTCGGCCTGGTGTGGGTCGATCACGACACCCAGCAGCGCATCCCCAAGGCCAGCGGCCACTGGTACCGGGACCGGATCGCCCGCAGCTGACGTTCCCGACGATCGTGGCCCCGGCAGGTCGCGGGGTATCCGAGGACCCGCTGCGCATGCTGGTCGCGGCCGGAGCCTGTGGGTTTCGGCCGGGTTCTCGGCGCCGCGCCCGCGCCCTGCGGTGGATCACTCGCCGATAGCGGAGCCGACTGCCGTCACGGCGCCCCGACGTCGAACGTGACGACAGCATCGTCGACCGCCATCGTCACCGTCGTGGCCGACGTCCAGCGCATCCGTCGGTGGCCGTCGATGATCGGCCCGGCTCCCCCGATCTCGGTGTCGGTCCATTCGGCATCGCCGGAGCGAACCGAATCGACCGTGGCCACCGACAGCACAGCAGAGTCGATCGGTCCGCTCGGGTCGGTCCAGACGACGGCCAGGAGTTCACCGTCGGTCGACAACGCTGCTCCGCGCGCCCGCAGCGACTCCCGAGTGATCGGGACGGGGGCACCGTCGTTCTCGAGGTCGGCGATCGAGAAGATCGGCTCGTCCGACACGAGGCCGAGCACCTGCTCGTCGATCGCGAGCGCTGTCGACCCAGCGGTCTCCACGACGATCAGGCCCTCCAAGCCGGGGATCTCGGTGAGGTCACCGCTGTCGAGATCGACGACGACCGTGCGCGCCTCGTCGCTGCGCCCGAGAGCGAGCAACGCCCGGTCGTCGTCGACGACCGGCGGCCACAGCGTGACCTCGCCGGCGGGCACCTCGGCGACGACCCGCAGACCGTCGGCCGAGTCGACCATCACCTCGGCCACCTCGGAGCCCAGCTCCAACCGGACATAGACGACGTCGTCACCGACGAATGCGGCAGCACCTTCGACGATGGTGTCGTCCTCGGTGACGTCGCCGCCCCGACCGATCAGCGAACCGTCGCGCTCGACGACCAGCGGCCGTGTCGCCCGGAAGCGGATGAGATCGAAGCCCGTGACCAGTCGTTCGGAATCGGCGGACCACACCAGCGAGTCGCCGCCCAGGACCTCCGAGGTCCCGCACGCCGGCTCAGCGGCCTCGACGAGTTCGAGGACACAGACCGTGTCACGGCCGTCGAGGTAGCCGAGCCAGCGACCGTCGGGTGAGATCGTGGCCGGAGTGGGAAATCTGACGCCGGTGGCAACGCTCCCGACAGGCGGGCCCTCGACGGCCTCGGTGCTCTCGCCCCCACCGCATGCCGCCGCCGTCGGGAGCAGGAGAGCTGCACAGAACATGGCCGCAGCGCGGCCCCTGCGGTCGACCCGACCACGGCGGCCGCTCGCCCCCGTCACCCGTGGGCGCCGGCGATCGCTCGATGGGGCCGGCACTGATCGTTGCTCGGATCCTCCGATGGGCCCCGATGCGGGACCGTCCGAAACGGCAGATTCGTGCGAGGGCGCCATTGCCGTTCAGACGTCGCCTCGGGCCGCCGGTTACGGGGCACGACCCGCGGCGTAGACGTAGCCGCGACGACCGTCGCCCGTCGTTGTGCGGCATGGCCCGAACTCTGCGCTGGATCCCGTTCGCCCTCCGACAACCGGTGCCTGACCCCGCTTGTCGCAGGTCCGCCCGCGAGGTCAGGCGGCGAGGAAGTCGACGACGGCGGGCCAGGCCGTGGGGTCCTGCAGCAAGAACAGGTGGCCGCCGTCGAAGACGCGCAGGGTCGCATCGGGGATGCGCGATGCGAGGCGTTCGACGTTGTCGGGCGGGGCCTGCATGTCGTACTGGCCGCCGATCACGAAGGTCGGCGCGGTGATCGCTCCGAGCGAGTCCCAGACGTCATGCTCGGCCCTGGCCTCGAGCTGGCGGCGGGCGCCCATCGCCGACAGCGGGTCGTCGGCGTAGTCGACCATCGAGTACGGCCGATCGGGCTTGCCACTGCGCCCGAGCCCCCGCTGGTCGTACATCAACACCTCGTGGTGCTGTGCCAGGAGATCACGATCGCGCCGGGGGTTCTGCCGCAGATCGGCGCCCGTCCCGCTGATCAGCACCACCCGCGGCCCGCTGCCGTGGATCTCGTAGAAGACGTCCGGCTGCGCTCCGCACAGCACCACCGGCGGCCACCGTGGGAGGACCCCGTCGGAGCATCACGATCAGCGAAACTCCCACGAGCGCTCCCGGCCGTGGGGGGCGATGGTCTACGCACTGCTGGTCGGGCTCATCGGCGCCTTCCTGGCACGCGCTCGACGAGTGCACGCAGCATGCCCACCTGAACGGCGCTGAGGGTGGCGCCACCGGCGAGAACGACCGTGATCGGGATCGGCGACACACGAGCACTGGACTGTCGTCGGGGCGCCCGCAGGGCGTGGCCGCGCCCTGGGCAGTACATCGGGGCTGTGGTCGATGGCGCCGATCTGGCACCCTGTGCAGATGAGCGACGTCGTTCCCGTCACCGAAGCCACGCCGGAAGTCGACCTCGACGTCCTGCGCACCATCGAGCAGCGGGTCCTGTGGTTGGCGGTGCGGATGGTCGACCACGCCAACCGGCGCGAGGGCGGCGAGGTCAAGGTGGGCGGGCATCAGGCGTCGTCGGCGTCGATGGTGTCGATCATGACGGCGCTGTGGTTCGCGCACATCGGTGGCGAGGACAAGGTGGCGGTCAAGCCCCACGCGTCGCCCGTCTATCACGCCATCAAGTACCTCACCGGCGAGCTCGACCGGTCGTACCTCACGACGCTGCGCCAGCGCGGCGGCCTGCAGGCCTACCCGTCGCGCACCAAGGATCCCGACGTCGCCGACTTCTCCACCGGCTCGGTGGGCCTCGGCGCGGTGGCGCCGTTGTTCAGCTCGGCCACCCGGCGGTTCCTCGACGCCCACGGCGACGCCCGTCCGCCGGCCCGATTCATCGCCACCGTCGGCGACGCCGAGCTCGACGAGGGCAACGTCTGGGAGGCCATCGCCGACCCGGCCACCCAGGGGCTCGGCAACGTCACCCTGGTCGTCGACCTCAACCGGCAGAGCCTCGACCGGGTCGTGCCCGACATCCAGGCCACCCGGCTGCAGCGGTTCTTCGCCGACGCCGGCTGGCACGTGGTCGAGGCCAAGTACGGGCGGCTGTTGCAGAAGGCGTTCGCCGAACCCGGCGGGGAAGCCTGGCGGACCCGCATCGACGAGATGCCCAACGAGGCCTACCAGTCGCTGTTCAGCATGCGCGGCGATGCCCTGCGTGCGAAGTTCCTCGACGGCGCCGCGCCCGAGTTGGCCGAGCTCGTCGCCCCGCTCGACGACGACACGTTGGCGTCGCTGGTGTTCAACCTCGGCGGCCACGACCTGGGGTTGCTGATCGATGCGTTCCGAGAGTGCGACGCCGTCACCGATCGGCCCAGCGTCGTGTTCGCCTACACGATCAAGGGTTGGTCGCTGCCCATCGCCGGCGATCCGCTCAACCATGCGGCGCTGCTGACGGGCGCCCAGATCGAGGACTTCCGCACGCGCCTGGGTCTGAAGCCCGAAACCGAGTGGGATCGCTTCGATCCCGACAGCCCTGAGGGGCGGGTGTGTGCGTCGGTGGGCGGCGAGATCAACAACGAGCCTCCGGCGCCGCGGCCCGACCCGGGGGTGCCGGTCGCGGCGACACCGCTGGCGACGTCGGGCCGGACGTCGTCACAGGAGGCGTTCGGCCGGGTGCTGGCGGCGCTGGCCGACGTCGAGCACGTTCGCCGGCGGATCGTGACGGTGTCGCCCGACGTGTCGATCTCCACCAACCTCGGCGGCTGGATCAACAAGACCGGGGTGTTCTCGCCCGACGAGCGGGACGACCACGGCGGCGCCGACCGGCTGCTCAAGTGGGCGCCGGGCCCGTCGGGGCGGCACATCGAGCTCGGGATCTCCGAGATGAACCTGTTCCTGCTGCTCGGCCAGCTGGGCCTGGCCCACGAGCACCACGGCGAGATGCTCCTGCCGGTGGGCACGGTGTACGACCCGTTCGTGCTGCGCGGCCTCGACGCGTTCGTGTACTCGCTCTACAACGGCGCGCGTTTCGTGGTGGCCGGGACACCGTCGGGCGTGACGCTGGCTCCCGAGGGCGGGGCGCACCAGTCGACCATCACCGCGTCGGTCGGGATGGAGCTGCCGGGCGTGACGTTCTGCGAGCCGGCGTTCCACACCGAAGTCGACTGGCTGCTCTGCGACGGGCTGAACCGTCTGGCCGACCCCGACGGCGAGAGCCTTTACCTGCGCCTGTCGACGCGCCCGCTGGACCAGGCCCCGTTCGCCGCGGCGCTCGACCGGCTGGGTGAGGCGACGTTGCGCCGCCAGGTCGTCAGCGGCGGCTACCGCCTGAGCGAAGCCGCAGGCAGGGCCGGGGCCGCGGGCAGGGCCGAGGACGGGAGCGGCGCCGCAGGCGACGGTCGTCCGGGTGTCACCCTTGCCGTCACCGGGGTGATGGTCCCCGAGGCGCTGGCGGCCGCGGCGGAGCTCGACGACGAGGGCGTCGACGTCGATGTGGTGATGATCACCAGCGCCGACCGCCTCTACCGGGGCTGGCAGCGCCGCCACGCCGGCGCCGCGTCGACCGGACGGGTGGTGCGCGAGCCGAGCCCGGTGCATCTGCTGGTCCCGCCCGAGCGACGGGGCTGGCCGCTGGTCAGCGTGCACGATGCGTCCAGCCACGCTTTGGCCTGGCTGGGCTCGGCCATCGGCGTGCGTCAGATCCCGCTGGGAGTCGACCGCTTCGGCGAGTCCGGCACCATCGCCGACCTCCACGAGATCGCCGGCATCTCCGCCGGCAACATCGTCAACGCCGCGCTGTTGGCCCTCGAGGGCTAGGGCAGGGCTGGGGTCAAGTCGTACTTTCAACCAACTCCGGGCCGACGAGCCCTGGAGGCCGCTGCGTGACGAGTTGGTTGAAAGTACGACTTGACCCCAGTGGTTCGGGTCCCAGTGGTTCCACAGCCCTGCTGACAGCCGGGCGACTTCTACCAAAGTGGTAGAATGCGACGATGGATCTCAACATCAAGGACCTCGACGACGATGTCGGCAGGCGCCTCCGAGAGCAGGCCGAAGCCGCTGGGTTGTCGGTGCAGCAGTACCTGCGCAACGAGCTCACCCGCCTGGCGGCCCGGCGGACCCCCGCCGAGCTGACCGCTGGTCGCGAGCCGATGCGGCGCGATCAGTTCGAAGCAATCAGGGATCGACTCCGCTCGATCGACGGCAAGCGGTGACGTACTCGAGCATCGTCTGCGACGCCGGCGGTGTCCTCGTTGCCGCCGGCGCACTGGAGGGATCGTCGCCCGACGGCGCCGAGATCATCGCGCTCGACTGGACGTCGATGACCGTCGGACGCTTCCTGGGCCTTCGCCACGAAGGCGACCCGGCGCGGGTCGAGGTCGAGATCGGGCTGGCGCTCGCCGCTGTCGACGAGTGGTTCCCGGTCCGATCACTGGTGGCGGCAATGCTGTCGCGGGCCGGCGTCGGCGCCGTCGACGAGCTGGATTCGTGGTCGGCGCTGGTGCTCGCCGAGCAGCTGGCGCTGCCGCTGCTGACCGCGTCGGGCGACCTCCGCAGCGACACAGTGGAGATCGTCCGACCCTGGTGACGTGGCGGGCTCCCCTGGCGAGGGCTGATCCCTGATGCAGCGACTGTTCGGCTGGGGCGGGATCCGGATCACTGAACGCGCCTCAGGGTTCCGTACTGTCGGTGCCGGCCGCGAGAGCTCGACCGACGATGACGTCGATGAACGCCGACTTCGCCTCGGTGTATGCAACGCGATCGTGGCGGTGACGGGCGGCCAGATCGTGCTTCAGTCCCGCATAGGCCTCCCGGTCATCCGGGTGCGTCCGCAGCCAGTCCCGGAACGCGAGGTGGCGATCCCACCAGTCGACGTCGGTCCGTTCGGCGACGTGGAGGTTGACCAGGCGCACGTCATCGCCTTCGCGTTGGAAGAACCGACGATTCGCGAAGCCCGCCTCGAGGTCGGGGCGGTAGCGGTACCCGATCGACTCGATCGCAGCGACGAGTTCGCCGTCGTCGCGTAGTGAGCGCACCCCGAGCTGGATGTCGATCACCGGTTTCGCAGCGAGTCCGGGCACCGCAGTGCTGCCGATGTGTTCCATGGCAACGATGCGATCACCGAGCGCTGCTCGCAGCTCCGATGCAGCCTGCACGTATCGGTCGGTCCACGTCGGGTCCGCTTCGACGATGGTCACGGCTTGACCCGCACTTGCGTCGTCGGTGCTGGAGTTGTCGTCGGGCATCTCGTTCATCGCTGCGCCAGAGTACGTGGCGGGCCCCGCATGTTGCTCGGAGCGGGACCCCCGCACGCGGTCAGCAACTACGGTCTCTGCGACCGAGACCCAGGGGGAACCAGTGGACTTCGACTTTCCGGCCGACGACGACCCGCGCCGAGTTGCGGTGCGCGAGTGGATTGCTGCACATCCGGCGCCGTCGGGGCGGACGTTGGCCGAGGCGGGCTATGTGGCGCCGCACCTGCCGCCGCCGTTCGGGCTCGACGCCGAGCCGATGCATCAGCTGATCATCGACGAGGAGCTCAACGCTGCGCAGGTCCGGCGGCCGAACAACGCCATCGGCATCGGCTGGGCCGTGCCGACGATCCTCGAGGCGGGCACGCCCGAACAGATCGACCGCTACGTCATGCCGGCGCTGGCGGGCGAGGAGATCTGGTGTCAGCTCTTCAGCGAGCCCGACGCCGGGTCGGATCTCGCCAACCTGGCCACGCGGGCGGTGCGCGACGGCGACGAGTACGTGGTGAACGGTTCGAAGATCTGGACCAGTGGCGGCCACTACTCCCAGTTCGGCGTCCTCATCGCCCGGACCGATCCGACCGTGCCCAAGCACAAGGGCATCTCGTACTTCATCTGCCCGATGGACCTGCCCGGGATCTCCATGTCGCCCATCGTCGACATGACCACGGCGCATTCGTTCAACCAGGTCTTCTTCGACGACGTCCGGATCCCGGCGTCGCTGCGGGTGGGAGGCGAGGGCGACGGCTGGCGCCTGGCGAAGGTCACGCTCGCCAACGAGCGGGTGTCGCTGTCGTCGGGCGGGTCGCTGTGGGGTGCGGGGCCGTCGGCGGCGACGCTGTTCGACCTGGTGCGCGCCGGCGGGCCGGTGACCGATCCGGTGCAGCGCCAGCGCCTCGCCCGGTTGTGGTGCGAATCGGAGGTGCTGCGGCTCAACCGCCTGCGCACGTTGACGGCCCGTCTGGCCGGCAAGCAGCCGGGGCCCGAGGCGTCGATCCAGAAGATCATGGGCGACGAGCACGGCCAGCACGTGATGGCCGTCGCCCAGGAGCTGGTCGGGGCGGCAGCGATGCTCGAGGGTTCGGGCCCGGCGGGTGCGATCCCGGGCCGGGAGCGATCGGGAGCCACCGAGGTGAAGACCGACACGTCGCAGTTCCCCGACGTCGACCCCATCTGGCACTACGGGTTCCTGTTCGGCCCGGCGTTGACGCTGGGCGGCGGCACGTTCGCCGTGCAGCGCAACATCGTCGCCGAAGCCGTCCTGGGCCTCCCGAGAGACATCGACGTCCAGCGCGGCCAACCCTGGTCGACGTCCGCGTAGCGCTCGGTCCGACAGGCCATCGGTTCTGGCGCCGAAACTCGTCGCCAGAGCAACAAGTTTCGGCGCCAGAACGACTGACCGGTCGGTCAGTCGATGTCGAGGGCTGACAGGATCTTCGCGTTCCGGGTGACGAGCTCGATTGGGAGCAGCTGACGCTGCCTTGCGGGAGGCCTAGCCCGGACGGGTGTCTCGGGCTTTCCGGTGCTTGATCCATCCGGCGACGAGAAGCGCGAGCCCGAGCAGCAGAGATGCGATGCCGACTTGCATCATAGGCGTCGCCAGTTCTTCTGATAGCGAAGAATCGAAGTCCGAAACGAATGCCAGATAGTAGAGCGGAGTGCCGACGTAGCCGATACCCACGCCGACCATGGGAAATCCCCAAAAATACGGGCGTCGCCTGTCATTCCAAGGGGCATCGTTCCACCATCGGGTCTTAGTCATCGTCCGAAGCTCCTAGGCATTTCGGCAGGAAATGGAATGGTGAAAGCTCTGTAGAAAGCCCCGCCGGGCACCTTCGGTCATGGACATCCGATACTCATTACTTTGACCCTTTCGGGGCGGAAGCGGGCCCTCGGCTCGGCGTGACTGTTTTCGCGCCAATCGGCGAGCCGGACCGCGCACCCCTGCGCCCAACTCATTCAGCTCGTCGTTCCTTGATCCATGAAGCCGCAAGAAGCGCTATTCCGATGGGCATGAGAACCAAGCCACTAAAGGCGAAGCTCGAGTAGTCGCTGATCAGGCCGATGCAGAGATAGCAAATCCCCATCGACAACATTGCTGCTCCGAAAAGTCGAAGTCGGTTCTTGTTCGTATTCATGGTCTGAGGTCATTGAATAGGTCAATTACCATGAACCGCTCCCAGGGTTTCCGAAGCGGTGGCACCTCGAGTGGTGGATGGGTACTGAGCTGATTTGACTGTACGGTGCGGTTTCCCAGTGCCAGCGCTTGAAGGTGAGGCAGCGCTTGCCGCGAGTGTGGTGAGTCAATTGCCAGAGTTGTGACGCCACGATTGCGGCGCATGAGAGCATTGCTACCCAGCCAAGGCCAAGGGCTGCGCCCAGCCAACCGCAGGCAGCACTTGCGACGGTTCCGACGGCGACGTCCCCACTATGGCTGGTGAGCGTTCTATGGATCCAGCGCGACCTGCTCCGTTCGAGGTAGAAGGTGCAGCTTCCCCACGAGCAGTGGACTTCGCCGGCGAAGAACGTGAAACTCGGGTCGGCGGTGAGGGGGTAGCGGGCTGCGCCGGACCGCTCCGCCGAGAGCTGGAGTCGGGTTCCGTCATCGCTCACCGCATAGTTGCTGCCAACATCTCGGCCCTGGCCGTCGATCGCCCATGGTGCATCGATCCGGCCGATGGCTACGAAATCTGCCTCGTTGCCCCTACCGACGAGTACTGACCCGTCTTCGACTGGCAGGAACTGGGCCGGCCGACCGTCGATGTCGATGCCATAGTCGAACGTGTGGGCGGCGTCGGCCGACGCGATCACCTCGAATACTCGGAATCCGTCCACGAATCCCTCGACAACGGTGCCGGAACCGTCGCGGTGCACTGCTGAAGCCCGACGCTCGTCACCGTCGGAAACGGTCGCTCCGGCTGCAGCGAAGCGTTTCACTGTCACCTCACGGTCGACCGCGTGGGCGTCATCCGCCAGGTCTGCCTCGACGTTTGCCGGGTGGTCAGCCCCGCTCCGGACAGTAGCGACGAGCATGTCTCCGGCCTCTCGGACCTCTACTGGACCACGTTGCGCAGTCCGGGTGTGCTGCGGAGCCCGCGCCAGCGCAGCATCGATCTCGGCGACTGGGTCGAGTGGTCTCTCGTCGCCGGGCGGGAGCGCTCTAGGAGGTGTTCGGGGGTTTGGCTGCGCTGCAGCGGGCACCGTAAGGGTGGACACCAGAGCCACGACGATCGAGATTACGAAAGAGCCTCTCCAGAAGCGCCTTACTCGCTGGCGCTCGTCATCCTGCCCTGCCCTGCCAATTCCATGATGTGATTCTCCCCTTGTCGGACCAGCGCACCCTGCGTGTCGCAGGTCACACCGCAAGTTATGGATGCTGTCGGGGTGGCGCAACAAGTGGCTGACCATGTGACACTTCGACGGCGCGGCGTGGGTACTCGATCCGGCGGGGCCATTGGTTCTGGCGCCGAAACTCGTCGTCAGGGCAACCATTGTCGGCGCCAGAACGATTGGCCCACCGCTCAGTCGATGCCCAGGGCCGAGAGGATCTTTGCCTTCTGGGTGACGAGCTCGGGGGTCAGCAGTGATGCGGCGTTGCGGGGACGGTCGGCGTCGACGGCAATCTCGGCCACCACCCGACCCGGGCGGCCCGACAGCACCACCACGGTGTCGGCCAGCAACAGCGCCTCGTCGATGTCGTGGGTGACCAGCAGCGTCGTCCGGCGGTCCTCGGCCCAAACCTCGGCCAGCCACTGTTGCAGGTCTCGGCGGGTGAACGCGTCCAGGGCGCCGAAGGGCTCGTCGAGCAACAGCGCCGGCCTCGGCACCAGGAACGTGCGCAGCAGTGCGACCCGCTGGCGCATCCCGCCCGACAGCTGCTGGGGCCAGGCCTTCTCGAAGCCGGCCAGACCGAAGCGTTCCATCAGCTGGACGGCCCGAGTCCGGGCGACCGACCGGTCGACGCCTGCCACCTCGGCTCCGAGCGTCGCGTTGTCGATGGCCCGCTTCCAGGGCAGGAGCGCGTCGCGCTGAGGGTGGAACGCGACGTGACCGGGCCGACCCGCGACGTCGACGTCGCCGACGTGCACCGAGCCCGACGTCGGGCGGATCAGTCCCGCCAGCATCCGCAGCAGCGTCGACTTGCCGCAGCCCGACGGGCCGACGACGGCCACGAAGCCGCCGTCGGCGACGGTGAGCGACACGTCGTCGAGCGCGGCGACCGGGCGCGCCCCGGCGAAGGTGTGCGACACCCCCGCCACAGCGACGGACCCGGCCGCCATGCTCATGACTGCTCGACCGAGTATCGACTCGGTGCGAGCTGCCGTTCGCAGCGAGCTGGCACCCATCGGCTCGCTGCGCAGCCGCCCTCGAGCCGCCACCGGTGCAACGCAGCCCAACGAGACGGCGTCCGATCGGCCTGAGGCCGGCGATCGGTCCATCGCATCGGAACACGGGCGTCGCCGCACCTGGGGCGGGCGGTCACGACTCAGCCCGCCTCGGGCAGCAGGTCGTTGGTCCAGGCGGCGTCGACGTCTCCGAGCTCTTCGAGGATCCCGGCGCCAACGAGGAACTCGGCGAAGCCGTTCCAGGTGTCGGCGTCCATCTCGCCGAAGCGGTCGCCGGTGATGAACCGGGGGGCGTAGTAGTCGACGGCGAGGCTCACCAGGTCAGCGTCGGCCTCGGGGACGGCGTCGGTCAAGGCCTCGGCGCCGGATGCCGGGTCGGCGACCACGGCGTCGTAGCCGCGGCTCATGATCTCGAGGAAGTCCGACACCAGCTCCGGGTCCTCGTCGATAAGGGCCTGGGAGGTCAGCGCCAGCGGCGTGTACCAGTTGGGGATGCAGTCGAGGTTGTCCTCGAAGGCGATGGTGGCGATGTCGGCACCGGCCAGCTCGCTGGCCCGCAGGGCGTCCCAGCCCTCGAACACCCACACGACGTCGAAGCGGTCCTGCTCGATGCCGGCCAGGTAGTCGACGTTGCCGACCTCGACGAAGGTGACGTCGGCGGGATCGCCGCCGCCGCATTCGACCAGCGCGGAGATCAGCTCGGTCTCGAGCGCACCGCCGAAGCCGCCGTAGGTGAGTCCGGCCAGCGAGCCGGGACCGTCGACGCCGTCGGCGGCGAGGCCCATGAGCACCGAGTCGTTCACCGGCAACAACGTGGCGACGGCGACGACGTCGACGCCGGCGGCACGGGCGGGCAGGATCGATTCGGCCTGGGCGAAGCCGATGTCGGCGGCGCCGTCGGCCACGGCGGCCTCGACCCCCACGTCGAGCGCGGGTTCGACGATGGTGAGGTCGATGCCGGCCTCGTCGAACCAGCCGTTGGCTTCGGCCAGATACAGCCCGGCGTGGTGGGCGTTGGGGGTCCAGTTCAACATGACGGTGACGTCGCGGACCTCGCCCTCGCCGCCGGCCGCCGACTCTTCGTCGCCGCCGGCCGAGGACTCGTCGTCATCGCCGCAGGCGGCACCCACGAGCGCCAGAGCGAACAGGGCAACGATCAGGGCGGCGAACCGTGACAACCGCCGGTCGGGCGAAGACGGGCTGAAATCTGGGACTTCGCGCGCAAGCGGTGCGCGCAGAGTCCCAGGCTTCGGCGGAAGTCCAGGCGCGGGGGGTGTGGTCGATGGGTTCATCGGGGCAACTCCTCTTCGGTGGTGGGTCGGTTCCAGGGCATGGCGAGTCGGGCGGCGAGGCTCACGAGTCCGAACAGCACCATCCCGGCGATGGCGATGAGGACGATGGCCGCGAAGATCTGGTCGGTGCGGAAGCTCGCCTGGGATCGCTGCAGGTAGACGCCCAGACCCTCGGAGGCGCCCATCCATTCGGCGACCACGGCGCCGAACACGGCATAGGCGGCGGCGACCTTCATGCCGGCGAAGAAGCCCGGCAGCGCGGACGGGATCCGCACCCGGCGCAGCGTCTCGAGGCGTCCGGCGCCGAGGCTTCGCAGCAGGTCGACGTGTTCGGCGTCGGCGCCGCGCAGGCCCTCGAGGGTGGCGATGGCGATCGGGAAGAACGCGATCAGCGCCACGACGAGCACCTTCGGGAACATGCCGAAGCCGAACCAGACGATGAACAACGGCGCCAGGATCACCGCCGGCACCGACTGGCTGATGACCAGCAGCGGCTCGACCGCTCGCCGGGCGACGTCGGACGCGGCGAGCGCCAGCGCGATCACCACGCCGGCGACGGCACCGGCGACCAGGCCCACGATGGCGATGGTCAGCGTCGACAGAAGGTGATCGTCGAGCGCGCCACGGGTTCGCCACAGGGCCTCGGCGACCTCGCCGGGCGACGGGAACAGATAGTCGGCTGCGCCGGTGATGCGGACGCCCAGATCCCAGACGATGACGACGGCGACGAGGGCGAGAGCAGCAGGTGCAGCGCGACCTAGCGCCTTGCCAGCCGACCCTCGTGGGTTCAGGCCGGCCCTCTTCGCCGTTGGCGGCGTTCTCGTCGTTGCCTTACGGCTATGGGGTAGGGCTGCCTCCTGCGGCCTTGCCAACGACGAAGCCGGCTCGCCCTGACCGTCACGATCGTCGGCTGGCAAGGCACTGGGCGTCACGGGCGATGGGGCGCCGTGAGGCTCCCCATCGTGGCGTCGCTGCCCGGGCGTTCGATGAGGCGCACATGGGTCATGTTCGCCTCGGCGCCCGATGCGAGCGTCGCCTCGTGCGCGGCGCGCAACGTGGCCCAGACCTCGTCGGCCGGACCCTCGAAGGTGGTGCCCAACGGCCCCACCTCGTAGGTGAGGCCCGACGCCGCGACGACCGCGATGGCGGCGTCGACGTGGGTGTAGGGCCCGGATTCGTCACCGACTGGTGACGGGTAACAGTGCAGCTCTGCGATGAGCATCTTCCGCTTCCCTCCGCTCGCATGACCGAGTTCAGGTTCCTGGAGTCGTCCGCCTCATTCGGCAGATCTCAGCCCGTTCGGGCCCCCCCAGCGGGTGGTTGTGTTGTCTGCCCGACGCTACCGGCCCGCCACGGCCTGCGCAACGCAGGCATGGTTGCGAGGGGATCTGATCCCGGCACCGGTTGGCGAAACGTGCTGTAACGGCCGGTGCGTCCCATCGTCTCGATCGTCATGGAGTTCACACACGACGACATGGAATCCCTGGGCGAGAAGCTCGCCGCCCTGGACCTCACCGATGGCGAACGCGAAGCGCTGCGTACCGTGGTGGCGATTGCCGCCGACGCCACCGCTGACGAGGCCGAGGTCAGTGGCTACTACTCGGTCTGGATCGGCGGAAGCGTCAAGGCCGACGTCGGGTCGCTCGGCCTCAAGCTCGGACCACCGACCCGAGGGTTCGCCTCGGCAGACCTCGGCGGCACCCGCGCCAAGATCATCGCTGCGGACGAGGGCGAGACGATCTGACGCTGCGCCGCCCGATGGCAGGGCAGGGGTCAAGTCGTACTTTCAACCAACTCCGACGTGGTGAGCCTGGGAGGCTGCAGCGCGAGTTGGTTGAAAGTACGACTTGACCCCAGTGGTTCCGCTGCCCGGTGTGCTCAGCCCATGGCCCGGCTCAGGGCTCGTTCGGTGAGGACCCGCGCCAGGTGGTTGCGGTAGTCGGCGTCGCCGTTGTTGTCGGTGGGCGGGGCAGCGCCTTCGGGTGCGGCGGCCGCTGCATCGGCGGCTGATGCGCCGCCGGCCACGGCGTTCTGCACGGCCACCGCACGGTGCGGGGTCTGGGCCATGTTCACCAGCGACACGCCCTTGCCGCCCTCGGCGACCGCGACGCCCACCACGGCCCAGTCCTGGGCCCGGCGGTTGAACTTCTCGTACGCCCAGCCGCCCGTCGACACGGGCACCTTCACTGCGGTGAGCAGCTCGTCGGGTGCCAGCGCCGACTCGAGGAAGCCGGTGAAGAAGTCGTCGATGGCGATCTCGCGCTCGCCATTCGGGCCCTGGGCCACCAGCGTCGCGCCGAGCGCCAGCATCGCAGCCGGCAGGTCCGACGCCGGATCTGCGTGGGCGATCGAGCCGCCGAGGGTGCCCCGGTGACGCACCGCGGGGTCGCCGACCAGCGACGCCACGTGCGCCAGCAGCGGCGCGGCCTCGGCCAACTCCGCCGAGTGCTCGAGCTCGCTGTGGCGGGTGAGCGCACCGATGGTGACGGTGTCGCCGTCGACGCTGATGCCGCGCAGGCTGCCGTTGAGCCCGCCGACGTCGACGATCACGCCCGGGGTCACCAGCCGGAACCGCATCAGCGGGATCAGGCTGTGCCCGCCGGCGAGGACCTTGGCGTCGTCGCCGTGTTCGGCCAGCGCGGCCAGGGCCTCGTCGGCCGAGCCGGCCCGGACGTAGTCGAACGCTGCGGGGATCATTGCTGGGCTCCTTCCGCCTCGGCGATGAGCGTTCGGACCTTCCACGGGGTGGCGGGCATCTCGATGTCGTGGATGCCCAGGGGGCCGAGCGCGTCGCAGATCGCGTTGATCACCGCCGCAGCCGACCCGATGGTGCCGGCCTCGCCAACCCCCTTGACCCCCAGCGGGTTCGACGTGCTGGGCGTGACGGTGAAGTCGGTCTCGATGACCGGCACCTCGGCGGCCGATGGCACCAGGTAGTCGAGCAGCGACGGGTTGGTCGGGTTGCCGTCGGCGTCGTAGATGGCGTGCTCCCACAGCGCCTGCGCCGCGCCCTGCACGACACCGCCGTGCACCTGACCCTCCACGATCAACGGGTTGACCTGGTTGCCGCAGTCGTCGACCGCGACGTACTTCTTCAGCTCGGTGTAGCCGGTGTCGGTGTCGACCTCGACGACGGCCACATGCGTGCCGAACGGGAACGCGAAGTTGACCGGGTCGAACGTGACCTGTTCCTGCAGGTTGGGTTCGATGCCGTCGGGCAGGTCGTGCGCAGTGAACGCTGCGAAGCCGAGCTCGGCGATGTGCACCGACGTCGACGGCGAGCCCGCCACCGAGAACGTGCCGTCTTCGTAGACGACGTCGTCGGGGTTGGCCTCGAACTGGTGCGCCGCGATCTTCTTCGCCTTGTCGATGACCTTGTCGGTGGCCATCGCAATGGCCACGCCGCCGACGGCCAGCGACCGCGACCCGTAGGTGTCGAGCCCCAGCGGGCTGAGCGCGGTGTCGGAGTGCAGCACCGTCACGTCGGCCGCGGGCACCCCCAGCTTCGACGCCACGATCTGGGACCACGACGTCTCGTGGCCCTGCCCGTGCGGTGTCGAGCCGGTGACGACCTCGACCTTGCCTGTGGGCAGGATGCGCACCGTGGCGTGCTCCCAGCCGCCGGCGCCGTAGCGGAGCCCGCCCAACGCCCGGCTGGGTGCCAGACCGCAGATCTCGACGTAGGTGACCAGGCCGATGCCCAGCTGCACCCGGTCGCCTGCTTCGCGCCGGCGGGCCTGCTCGGCCTTGAGGCCCGCGTAGTCGGCCATCTCGAGCGCCCGGTCGAGGTTGGGTCCGTAGTGGCCCGAGTCGAACACGAGCCCGGCGGGGCTCTCCCAGTTCTCGAAGAACTCGCCGCCGTTGACGTAGTTGCGTCGCCGGATCTCGTCGGGGCCGATGCCGACCTCGACGGCCAGCATGTCCATGGCCCGTTCGATGGCGTAGCTGGCCTCGGGCCGTCCGGCGCCGCGGTAGGCGTCGGTGGGCGTGCAGTTGGTGAACCAGCCGTCGCAGGTGAAGCTGAACTTCGGGGTCTCGTAGACGCCGTGATAGAGGAACGACCCCAGCAGCGGCGTGCCCGGGGTGATCAGCATCATGTAGGCGCCGAGGTCGGCGTCGATCTTCACCCGGATGGCGGTGAGCTTGCCGTTCTCGTCGGCGGCGAGCTCGACGTGTTGGATCTGGCCCCGTCCCTGGTGGGTGGAGCCGACGGCTTCGCTGCGGGACTCGGTCCAGCGCACCGGCAGGCCCAGGCGATGGGCCAGCGCGACGGCCAGCATCTCGTCGGGGTTGATGTTGAGCTTGGCGCCGAAACCGCCGCCGACGGCCGGGGCGATCACCCGGATCTTCTGCTCGGGGATGCCGGTGGTGGCGGCCACCATGACCTTGAGGATGTGGGGCACCTGGGTGGCGCTGTACAGCGTGATGTCGCCGCCGTAGGGCGCGGGCACGGCCAGCACGCCCCGTGGCTCCATCGCCGCGGGGATGAGGCGCTGCTGCACGTAGCGTGCCGTGACGGTGTGCGCGGCGGCGTCGAACGCGGCCTGGGTGCCGTCGGGATCGGCGTCGATGGCCCACGTGAACGCCTTGTTGGTGCCGAGGTCGGTGTGGGCATGGACCTCGTCGGCCACCGCGGTCTCGAGGTCGGGCACCGGCGCCAGGGGCTCGTAGTCGACCACGACCTGCTCGACCGCGTCGACCGCGCCGTAGCGCGAGCTGCACAACACGACCGCCACGATGTCGCCGACGTGATGGACGACGTCGGGGGTGACGGGCCAGTGCGGCGGGTTCAACATGTCCTCGGTGACGGGCCACGCGCACGGCAGCGCGTTGGGGAACAGGCCCATCTCGGCGAGGTCGGCGCCGGTGTAGACGCTGTGCACGCCGGGCATCTCGAGCGCGCCGGACGTGTCGATCGAGGCGATGCGGGCATGGGCGATGGTCGAGCGCACCATGCCCATCCACAGCTGGCCCGGGATCTGGATGTCGTCGACGAACTTGGCTTCGCCGGTGAGGAGCTTGGCGTCCTCTCGGCGCAACAACCGCGACCCGATGCGGTCGTCGGGCGGCGCGGCGGCGTCGTCGGTGGTGGGGGCGTCGTCGGTGATGGTCATCGGCTCAGGCCTCCTGGGTGGCCGACAGCACGGCCTTGACGATGTTGGTGTAGCCCGTGCAGCGGCACAGGTTGGCTTCGAGGCCCTCACGGACCTGGTGCTCGTCGGGGTCGGGGTACTCCTCGAGCAGCGACACGGCGGCCAGCACCATGCCGGGGGTGCAGTAGCCGCACTGCAGGGCGTGGCACTCGTGGAACGCCTGCTGCATGGGGTGCAACGTGCCGTCGCTGCCGGCGAGGCCCTCGATCGTGGTGACCTCGGCGCCCTCGGCCTGGGCGGCGAACATGGTGCACGACTTCGCCGAACGCCCGTCGACCAGCACCGTGCAGGCGCCGCACGAGCTGGTGTCGCAACCGATGTTCGTACCCGTGAGACCGAGGTTGTCCCGCAGGTGGTGGGCCAGCAGGGTGCGGGGTTCGACGTCGGCCGTGCGCTCGACCCCGTTGACGGTGATGGTGACATCCATGGGACCGATCGTTGCACAGGGCACAGCGACGTGCCAACGGTCACACTGAAGATCTGGTGAAGCTTTGAAGATCTGGGGGTCCGCACACCGACCGGTGTGGCAGGCATCACAGGTGCGACTCCCGTTGAGCCGGGTCTTCGGCGCAGCTGCTTCGTACCGTCGGAGGCAACTGCGGCCCCGTCGGAGACCACGCGCATGTCGATCATCACCCCCACCCGCATTCCGGCGTCGGAGCCGCCCTGGGATATCCCGCCGACCGGCGACGGCGCCGGCGCCGGCGGCCCTGGTGGAGATGGCGCCGGAGACGCGGGCCGCCGACCGAAGCGCTCGTGGGTCACCACCGTCGCGGTAGCGGCAAGCCGCCGCTGGAGGATCACGCTCGGCTTGTTGATCGTGGTGGTGCTCGCCGGTGTCTACGCCTTCGGGTTCGGCCTGAACCGCGAGGGCTTCCCGCCGGTCAACACCCCGATCTCGGTCGTCACCGGGACGTACTTCGTCGACGACGCCGAGCGGGTCGACGCCGAGGTGGTCGCTCCGCTGGCCGCCGCGTTCGCCGAGGCCGACGGTGTCGTCGAGGTGGCCACCGACGCACAACCCAGCTCCTTCGCGGTCATCGTGGAGTTCGACGACAGCATCGACTCCGACGTCGGCACCCAGCGCCTGGTGGACCTCGGCGTCGAGGTCACCGACGCGGCAACGGTCGACTACCGGGCCGTCAACGCCGCCAAGTTCGTCGGCGAGTACGACCTGCTGGTGTCCGTCGTCGGTCCCCCCGGCGCAACCGCAGCCGAGCTCGAGGCGCAGGCGGCCACCCTGGCAGCGTCGTTGCAGGACGTCGATTCGGTCGAAAGCGCCGACGTCCGCAATCTGCTGACCACCTCGGTCGACCCCACCACCGGCGACGCCGAGACCCGTCCCACCCGCTTCACCCGTGTGGCGCTCGGGCCCGAGGGCTACACCGATGCCATCACCATCGGCCTGGTCCGCAGCCCCGACACCGACCTCGACGTCCTCGGCTTCAGCGACACCATCGACGCAGCACTCGAGGCCGCCGAGACCGATCTCGCCCCCGGCTTCCGGGCCGAGATCACCGCCGACTTCGCGACCGGCGTGCGCACGCAGCTGTCGTCGCTGTCGGGCAACCTGTTGACCGGCCTCGCAGCCGTCACCCTCGTCAGCCTGTTGCTGATCGGCTGGCGGGTGGCCGTGCTCACCGGCGGCTTCATGGCCCTCGTGTTGTTGGGCTCGCTGACCGGCCTGTTGGGGGTCGGCTACACGCTCAACACGATCACCTTGTTCGGCCTGATCCTCACGCTGGGTCTGCTGGTCGACGACGCCATCGTCATCTCCGAGTCCATCGACGCCAACCGCGACACACCCGACCCGTCCGAGTCCGATTCCGGGCTCGGGGTCATCCGCCGCGCCATCGACCGGGTGGGCTCGGCGTCGCTCGCCGGGACCCTCACGACGGTCGTGGTGTTCTCGCCGATGCTTTTCGTCGGCGGCATCCTCGGGGAGTTCATCCGCCCGATCCCCACCACGGTGATCGTCACGTTGCTGATGTCGTTCGCGTTCTCCATCGTGTTCATCCCGACGATCGCCCGGCTGTTCCTGTTGCGCGGCGGACCGAGCCGCAACCCGATCGTGCGTGTCGAGAAGCGGGCGGCAACCGCCATGGGTCGCCTGGCGGCCTACCCGAGCGGCAACGGATGGCGTGGCCGCTTCGCCGGGTTCGGCCTGGCCGGGTTCGGCGTCGCAGCGGTGTTCGTCGGGTTGCAGCTGGCCGGCGGCCTGGGCTTCAGCATCTTCCCTGCCGGTAAGGACGCGGTCGGCCTGATCGTCGCCGCCGAGTTCCCGCCCGGCACCACGATCGGCGAGGCCGAAGAGCGCGCTGACCGCATCGATGCGGTGGTCGTCGACGTCCTCGGCGACGAGCTCGTGCGCAGCCAGTACGTGCGTGGCAACGAGCGGGTCATCGAGACCTTCATCGACCTCACGCCCATCGATGAGCGCTCCACCACCGCGCCCACGTTCGTCGAACGGATTGAGGCCGGCGTCGCCGGCATCGAAGGGGCCCGGATCACCGTCAACCAGACCGAGAGTGGTCCGCCCGTCCTGGAGTTCCCGTTCGCGGTGCAGATCGGTGTCGACGGCGACGCCGCCACGCTGTCCGCCGCCGAGGAGCTCGCCGATGAGATCCGTGCCGATCTCATCGGCCGCGAGTTCGCCTCCGGATCCGAAACCGTCACCGTCACCGACGCCCTGGTGTCGACCCGGGGCACGGTGGCCCGCGTCGACGGAGAGCGCTACATCGAGGTCCGCGCCCAGTACGACGCCGTCAACGGCATCTCCGGCGTGCTCACCAGCACCGAGGAGTACGTGGTCGCCACGTTCGGCCCGGCGCTCGCCGAACGGGGCCTGGCCGCCGACTCCCTCGTGTTCGACTTCGGTCTCGAATCCGACAACCAGGACGACTTCGCAGCCCTCGGCGTCGCCGGGATGGTGGCGCTCGGGCTGATGCTGGTGCTGATCACGGTGCAGTTCCGTTCGCTGGCCCAGTCGATGCTCATCTTCCTGGCGATCCCCTTCAGCTTCTTCGGGGTCTTCTCGGCGTTGACCGTGACGGACAACCCGCTCAGCTTCTTGGCGGTCGTCGGCTTCATCGCCCTGATCGGTGTGGCGGTCAACAACACGATCCTGCTGGTCGACGCCGCGAACCAGGAGCGGCGCCTGGGCGCCACCGCCGGCGAGGCCATCGGCTCGGCCGTGACGAGCAGGTTCCGGCCCCTGGTCGCCACCACTGTCACCACCGTCGTCGGGCTCCTCCCGCTCTCGCTGGCCGACCCGTTCTGGGAGTCGCTCGGGTTCACGCTCATGGGCGGCCTGGTGAGCTCGACGCTGCTGGTGCTCGTGGCGTTCCCGGCCTTCTACCTGGGTCTCGAGGCGGTGCGGACGCCGCTGCGCAACGCAGTGCGCAGCCGCCGGGGCCGGTCGCTGGTCGCCTGACGATCCCTGTCGGCGCCGTCGCCGCGCAATCGTGACGTCGGTCACGAGGCGCGGCGGGCGTGGTTGGGCCATGATGGCGAGGCGGGCGGGGAGAGGTCAGCATCACCATGCGACTCATCGCGTTCGACAATGCAGGCGTGCCCACCATGGCCGCGTCCGAGGGCGACATCCTGCGGCCCCTGGCCCCCCTCGCGGACTTCTACGCAGATCCCGACGGCTACCGAGGCGCCGAGGGCGGCGACCCCATCGACCGGGCCGATGTCGTGGCCGTGCCGCCGGTGCCCACCACCGCCAAGATCCTGTGCATCGGGCTCAATTACCCGCTCCACATCGCCGAGACCAACAGCGAGCGTCCGGCGCACCCCAACCTGTTCGCCCGCTGGTGGTCCACCCTGTCGGTCGACGGTGGTGGCTGCGCGGTGCCGCCTGGCGAGGAGGGCCTGGACTTCGAGGCCGAGCTGGCCGTGATCATCGGCCGCGAGATGCACGCCGTCGACGAAGCCGACGCCATGGCCGGGGTGCTCGGCTACACATGCTTCAACGACATCTCCGCACGCCGGTTCCAGCGGGCCACCTCGCAGTGGGCTCTCGGCAAGAACGCCGACGACTCCGCCCCCATCGGGCCGGTCATCGTCACCGCCGACGAACTGGGCGACCCCATGGGGCTGCGCATCGGGTCACGCCTCAACGGCGAGACGATGCAGGACAGCACCACCGACCAGATGATCTTCGGCATCGCCGAGACCATCGCCTACATCACCCAGGCCCTGACCCTGCGCCCCGGCGACGTCATCGCCACCGGCACCCCCGACGGCGTCGGCTCACGCCGAGAGCCTCCGCTGCTCATGACCGCCGGCGACACCATCGAAGTCGACATCGAAGGCATCGGCGTCCTGACCACCCACATCACCTGACGCAGTGAGGTCGGTCGAGCCAGGCTGCCTCGTCGTCGGTGAGCGGTGCGGTGAGGTCGGCGCCAATACGGTCCTGGCGGAGCGCTCGGAGAGCCGATGCGGCTGAGGTGTCTCGCTGTTCGTTCATCTCGCGAATACTCCGCTCGGGTGGCGAGGACGCTCCGATCAGCCCTTCTTCGGCGGCAGCGGCACGAGGACCGAAGTGGATGCGGTGTAGGCCTGGAAGGCGGGGTCGTCGCCCCAGCGCTTGTGGGCCCGGCGCTCGAGCATCGGGATGCCGCTGATGCGGGTGAGCAGCACGAACACGAACAGCGGCGAGATCAGCGCCACCCAGTTCCAGCCCGACAGCACCGGGAGCGCCAGCACGGCCATGCCGGTCCACAGGGTGATCTCGCCGAAGTAGTTGGGGTGGCGCGACCAGGACCACAGGCCGGTGGTGATGAAGCGTCCGGCGTTGGCGGGGTCGGCCTTGAAGGCGCTCTTCTGTGTGTCGGCGACGACCTCGATGGCGAAGCCGACCACCCAGATCGCCAGTCCGATCACGCCCAGCACGCCGAAGTCGGCGCGCTCGGTGGTGGTGATGGCGACCAGCGCCGCGGCGAGTGTCAGCGACACCCACAGACCCTGGATGGTCCAGGTCATCAGGAACTCGGCGAAGTCGTGCTTCATGCGATCGAAGCGGCCGTCGCCGCCGTCGCGCCGCACCCGACGGAACAAGAAGCTGCCCAGCCGCAGCGCCCAGATCCACACCAACGCGGCGGCGATCCAGGCCCGGGTGTCGAGGCCGTCGGACAGCACCAGCGCCACGGCGGTCACCGTGAGGTAGGTGAGCGCGCCGGTGAGGTCGAAGTACGTCTCGGTCCGGGCGAGGAACGACGGCACGAACACCGCCCAGTTGATGGCGAAGGCCAGCCCGACGCAGAGCGCGAACACGGCGACCCCGCCGGCTCGTGCGGTGCCGTCGCTGCCCGCCACGGCGAGCAACGCGCCGATCACGGCGGTGATCGCAGTGCTGGCGATCCACTGGGGTGTGCGGTTCTTCGCCGGTCGACGGCCGGTGGTGGGGTCGGTCGATTCGCTCATCAGGACGCCGACCTTAGGTCGCAGCGGCGCAGCGTTGCGTCGCCGGACCGCCCGGGACCTGCCGCCACGTCGAGCGGCACCACCTCGCCCCTGCCTCGGGGCCCCGCCGCGCGCCGACCCCGACGATGGACTTCGGACCGCGAGCGTCAGCGGCCCTGCGCGCTCCTGGTCTCCTCGACGAATCGGGGATGCACGCCCCGCAGGATCACGCCGACGCCGCGGTCATAGGTGGCGGTCACGCCCCGGACCTCGCCCTCCGCGAACGGCAGCAGACCCCACGGGTGGTCCCGGTCGCCGATCCACTTGGCGAAGATGAAGGACAGGCTCCCGAAGAACAGCCACGGCCATCGCGAGTCCCGGTACGCCTGCACCGGCACCAACTTCGTCGCAGGCACGCCGGACCGGACACAGACCATCGGGAAGTCCCCGGCCTCGAAACGATCGAGTCGTGTCACGTACTTCATGCCGTTCCCTCCGCACGCCAACAGGGATCATTATCTGCGCGCGCCGCCCGTGCGTGCGGTTGCGGCAGCGGGAGTGACAGAACCGCCGCGCGGCTTCACTCGTGCCGCGACCTGCGGGCCGGGTCGTGTGACTTGCGTCGCTCTGGGGGGTCCGTAGGATCTGGCCCATGTATCCCGGCGCACACGCACAGACCACGCCCGACAAGCCCGCGGTCATCATGGCCGGCTCGGGTGAGACCGTCACCTACGCCGAGCTCGACGCCCGCTCCAACCAGCTGGCGCACTACTGGCGCTCCATCGGGCTCGGTCCCGGCGACCACGTGGCGATCCTGTCCGAGAACCACCCGATGTTCCATGTCGTCTACTGGGCCGCCATCCGCTCCGGCCTGCACCTCACGGCCGTCAACCGGTACCTGTCGGCCGAGGAGTGCGCCTACATCATCAACGACAGCACCTCGAAGTCGCTGGTGACCACCGCGGCCATGGCCGACACCGTCGCCGCCATGGCCGGCGCCATCGACGGCTGCACCGACCGGCTGATGCTCGACGGCACCATCGACGGCTTCACCGCCTACGACGACGCCGTGGCGTCGATGCCCACCACCAAGCTCGACGAAGAGCCCCTGGGCAACATCATGCTGTACTCCTCGGGCACGACCGGCCAGCCCAAGGGGGTCAAGCGGGCCCTGTCCGGCACGATGGTCGACGACCCGGCCAACGCCGGCATATCGATGCTCGAGCGGTTCCTGCTGGGCATGGACGAGAACAGCGTGTACCTGTCGCCGGCGCCGCTGTACCACGCAGCGCCGCTGGCCTGGTCGGCCGGCGTGCACGAGCTCGGCGCCACGGTCGTCGTCATGGAGAAGTTCGACGCCGTCGCCTACCTCGAAGCCGTCGAGCGGTTCTCCGTCACCCACAGCCAGCTCGTCCCGACGATGTTCGTGCGCATGCTCAAGCTCCCCGAAGACGTCCGCACCGGCTTCGACGTGTCGAGCCTGCAGTGCGTGGTGCACGCCGCGGCGCCCTGCCCCGTCGAGGTCAAGCGCCTGATGATGGACTGGTGGGGCCCCATCGTCACCGAGTACTACGCCGGCACCGAGGGCAACGGCCTGACGTTCATCAACGCCGAGGAGTGGCTGGCCCACCCCGGTTCGGTCGGCAAGGCCGTCATGGGCACGATCCACATCTGCGACGAGGCCGGCGCCGAGCAGCCCACGGGCGAGCCGGGCATCGTGTACTTCGAGCAGGAGACCATGCCGTTCGAGTACCACGGCGACCCGGAGAAGACCCGCGCCGCGCAGCACCCCGCGCATCCCAACTGGTCGGCGCTGGGCGACGTCGGCTACGTCGACGAGGAGGGGTACCTCTACCTGACGGACCGCAAGGCGTTCATGATCATCTCGGGCGGGGTCAACATCTACCCCCAGGAGGTCGAGGACGTGTTGGTGGTCCACGAGGCCGTCGCCGACTGCGCCGTGTTCGGCCTGCCCGACCCCGAGATGGGCGAGTTCGTCCAGGCCGTGGTGCAGGTGGCCGACGGCGTCGAGCCCACGCCCGAGCTGGCCGAGGAACTGCGGACCTACTTGCGTGAGCACATCGCCCACTACAAGGTGCCGAGGGTCATCGACTTCCGCCCCGAACTGCCCCGCCTGCCCACCGGCAAGCTCTACAAGCGGCACCTGCGCGACGAATACCTCGCCGGCGCCGGCTGACCTCTCCGGGGGCTCACGATGTCCTCGCCGACCGGATCTGGGAGCTGCGTCACGCCGTCACGGCCTACGACGCCGCCTACGTAGCACTCGCCGAGGGACTCGACGTCACGCTCGCCACCCTCGACCGACGCCTCGCCGACGCGTCCGGGCCGGCCTGCAGATTCGAGCTGCCAACCCTCTGACCATCTGCGACGAGATCGAGTCCCGTTCCGGGTACATCCTCGGCTACGAGCACTTGCCTGCGTGCAGACACGTTTCGCCGACTCTGCCTCGGAGGAGCCGGCGCGCTGCGCGTCAGAGTCCGGTCACGTCATCGATGACGATCGCTCCGGGGGCCAGCTCGACTCCGCGGAACCGGCAGACGAGGTCGCCGAAGGCGAGATAGACGAAGCGAGTCGTCGGGTCGGTGGCGTCTCGCCCCAGTCCCCGCCACGCCCCGGCGAACGTGAACAGCAGGTTCTGCGCCTCTTCGTGGGTGAAGAACTCGACCATCGCTGGGCCCACCTCGGCGAGCGAGGCCGGGAAGTGCTCGGCGTAGATGGCGGCTCGGTCGTTGAGCATGACGCGCAGCGAACGCCAGTCGGGAGCGACCACTTCGATCAGGAAGCTTCGTCGAGCGCTCTACCCGTTGCGTTCACCGAACTCGAAAGGGCCTCGGCGCGGGCCCGGTCCTCGTCGCTGATGTTGGACGGGCGGGGCTCCGAACTCCGGGCCCGAGCCTCGGCCAAGCGCTGCGGGCTCCAACCCAACCGCTCCGCTATCTGCTCCAAGGTCTCGACATGCACGTCTCGATGGTAGTCCGCCGGTACCTGGCGACGGCCGCTCGTCTCGTGCGAGACACTCCGGTGATGTTCAGCGGGTGCGGGGGAGGCCGAGGCGGCCTTCGGCGATGAGGTTGCGGCTGATCTCGCTCGTGCCGCCGTAGATCGTGGTCACCGGGGCGTGGCGGAAGTGCTCGTCGATCATGCCGCCCAGCGGCGCGTCGTCGTTGTCGAGGTGCAGCATGCCCTCGGGGCCGCACATGTCGATGAACCACTTGGTGTGCTGCTTGTAGGCCTCGCTGGCGAACAGCTTGGTCATCGATCCCTCGACGCCGAACATCACGCCCTCGCTCGCCAGGAACGCGGTGTTGTAGGCGAAGCCGCGGCACACCTCGACGTCGATCATCGACCGCACCAGGCGCTCGCGCACCACGGGATCGTCGATGATGGCGGTGCCGTCGTCGCGGGTCGTCCCGGCTGCCCACTGGACCGCCGCGTCGATCAGCGGGGGAGAGGGGAACTGGCCGCCGGCGATACCGCGCTCGAACTTCAGCGCCGACTTCATCACCTGCCAACCGCCGTCGACCTCGCCGATCCGCCACTCGTCGCCCACCCGGACGTTGTCGTAGAAGGTGGCGTTGGACCGCTCGGTTCCCATGGTGTGGACCGGGTGGATCTCGATGCCGGGGGTGTCGAGGGGCACCAGGAAGAACGTCAGGCCCTTGTGCTTGGGCACGTCGGGGTTGGTGCGGGTCAACAGCAGCACGTAGTCGGAGATGTGGGCCATGGTCGTCCACATCTTCTGGCCGGTGATGACCCACTCCTCGCCGTCGCGCACGGCCTTGGTCTGGGCTGCGGCGACGTCGGAGCCCGAGTCGGGTTCGGTGTAGCCGAAGCAGGTCATGATCTCGCCCGACAGCAGCCGTTTGGCCACCGTCTCCTTCAGATGATCGTTGCCGAGCTCGAGCACCACCGACGCGGTGACGATGGCGACGCCCATCCCGTCGATCGGGGCTCCGGCCAGCTGCAGTTCCTCGACCAGCACGGCCATCTCGATGGCGCTGCGGCCGCCGCCGCCGAGCTCGGCGGGCACGGCGCCACCGAGCCAACCCCGCTCGGCCAGCTTGCGGTGGAAGTCCCAGTTGTGCAGCGTGCCGTCGTGGGTCGACGCGATGACCTCGGGGGTGAGGTGCTCGGCGATGAACGCCTGCACCTCCTTGCGGAAGGCCTCGGCCTCGGGTGGGAACGACCAGTCCATGGCAGGCTCCTTCAGACGGTGGCGGCCACGGGGCCGGCGTCGGTCGATGTGCGGGCGGCGGGCAGGGTCATGGCGGCGAGACGCTGGTACTCGAGGGCGGGTTCGCCGTACTGCAGCGGCCAGCCCTTGGCCCGGCGGTAGTAGAGCTGGATGTCGTACTCCTCGGCGAAGCCGTATCCGCCGTGGTACTGCAGGCTGGCGGCGGCGGCGGCGAGGGCCGTCTCGGCGGCGAACAGGAACGCCATCGGGGCCAGGCGGGCACCGTCGGCCTGGCCGGTGTCGAGCGCCCACACCGCGCGGCTGGCCAGGAAGCGGGCGCCGTCGATGCCGGTGACCGCGGTGGCCAAGCCGTGCTGGACGCCCTGGAACGACCCCACCGGCACCCCGAACTGGTAGCGCTCCTTGGCGTACTCGACGCCGATCTCGATGGCCCGGGCGCCCAGTCCCACGAGCGCGCTTGCCATGAGGGCCTGCCACTCGGTGGCAGCTGCGCGGTGTGCGTCGACGGCGTCGGTGCCCGTGGCGACGACGGTGCGACCATCGGCCAACGAGCGGTCGGCGAGGGGCAGGTCTGCCGTGGTGCGGGGGCCCGAACCGGGCGGATCGTTCTGCACGACGACGAGCTCGTCACCGTCGAGTGCCACGACGACATGGGCCACCGCGCCGGCGGGCGCCAGGCGGGCGACCCCGTTGCGTGCGGGGCGCAGCGCCAGGGTGGCGATGGCGGACCCCTCGACCAGGCCGGCCAGCGCACCGTGATCGGGGGCGACGGACGCGATCAGTCGGGTGGCCACCAGGTGCTCCAACAGCGGGACCGGCGCCAAGCTCGCACCGAGGCGGGTGGCGACGATGGCAGCGGTGGCCAGGTCGGCGCCGCCGCCACCGGCGGCCTCGTCGACACACATGCCAGGTGCGCCGGTCTGTGCCAGCCGCTCCCAAGCGGCGGGGTCGAAGCCCAGCGGCTCGGCGGCGCGCACCGCCTCGATGGGGCACTCGTTGGTGAAGAACGCGGCGAACACCTCGTCGATCGCGGTCTCGTCGTCGCTCGGTCGCAGGTCCATGGTCGTCCAGTATGTCTGACACACCGTCAGATGCGCAGCGCCGACCGGGGGGTCCGACCGAGTTCGGACGTCTGTGACGGGTTTGCACGCACCGTCCCGTGTGCAAACCCGTCACAAACGTGGTGGGTGGGCCGGCGGCGGTCTGGCTGGCCATTACCGTGCCGGGCGATGACGAGCGCTCTCCCACCGTCGACGCGACGGCGACGTCTGCCGATGGTCGTGGCAGCGGTGCTGGTGCTCTGTGCGCTGGTTCTCGGTGCCTGCTCCGACGATGCACCGTCGCTCGTGCCGGGCGACGAGGCCGGTCCGGGCTCCGAGGCCGACGGCGACGCCGCTGGGGCGTCGGCGGACGACAGCGATGGCGAAGCCGGTGCCGACGGCGACGACGCCGCGCTGGCGCCGCCTCCCCCGAGTGCCGCCGCGCTGTGCGCCGCGGGACCCGCCGTCGAGCTGGCCACCGTCGCCGACCCGGCGCTCGAGGAGATCTCCGGCCTGGCCGTCGACGGTCGCCCCCGCCGCGGCGTGTGGGCCATCGAGGACTCCGGCACCGTCGCTGCGCTCTACCGGATCGGTTTCGACGGCCAGACCCGTCAGACGGTCACCCTCGACGTCGACAACATCGACTGGGAGGATCTCGCCTACGACCACCGCACCGGCGAGCTCGTCATCGCCGACACCGGCAACAACCTTCGGGAACGCAGCCCCGTGCGGCTCCACGCGGTCACCGTCGGCGGGGGCGACACCGCCCGTTCGGTCACGACCACCGAGATCACCTACCCCGACGAGATCCCCGACGTCGAGGCGCTGCTGATCGATCCCCTCACCGGCGACCGGCTGCTGGTCACCAAGGCCCTCGACCAGCGCGACTTCAGCTTCGAGGACGACACCATCGTCTACCGGGTGCCGGTGGCGGACCCGTCGGGCGGGCCGGTGGTCGTCGAGGAGGTCGCACGCCTGCGGCTCGGTCTGGTGCGGACGGTCACCGGCGGTGACATCGCAGCGGACGGCTCGATCATCGTCCTGCGCACCTACGACACCGTGCTCGTCTGGGACCGTGCTCCCGGCACGACCGTGGCCGAAGCGCTCACCGCAGCCGAGCCATGTGAGGCACCGTCGCCACGCGAAGCCCAGGGCGAGGCCATCGCGCTGGCCCTCGACGCCCGCAGCTTCGTGACGATCGGCGAGGAGATCAACGCCCCCATCTGGCAGGTCTCGGGCTGAGCGGCTGGGGTTGAACTGCTCGGTCGAGTCGTACTTTCGACCGACTCTGGAAGGGCCGGGGTCAAGTCGTACTTTCAACCAACTCCGAGCAGGTGAGCCTGGTGGGCCGAGCAGCCAGAGTTGGTTGAAAGTACGACTTGACCCCAGTGGTTGCGGCCGCTCGGCTCAGGCTGGCCCGGTCAGCACGACGGCGAACGCATCGCGTACGGCGTGCGCGTCGGACTCCGGTTCGGTGGCCCGACGGAGGCGTTCGGCCAGCTCGGCGTGTCCACGGGCGACGAGCTGCGTGGCGACCTCCGGGTGCGCGTCGACGTCTTCCGGCATCAGGCGGACGTCGAGTGTCCCGGCAGCGGCGTCGCGGACGATCCACGCCATGCGGTGGCTGCCGCCATGGTGGTCGTAGACGACGGTCGTGGCAGTCTCCTTTCGGGCTCGGCATCCGCCGGTGGCCGACCCGAACGTCCATCCGTGGCCGGCCATCACCGGGTCGAGACACTCGCGCAGTGCGTCGACGAACCGCTGATCGACCGGCACGCACACCCGCTCGTCGTGCTCCTGGGCGACGGCCAGTGCGATCCACGCCAGCGTCGCGGCGATGGCGACCAGCCAGGTCGGACCGATGCCGAACGCCCGCAGCGCGAGCGTGGTGAGTGCCGCGGCGCTCACCACGGCGACCACCCGGTACACCGACGGCAGGACGTCCTCCCACACGAAGAACCAGGCATGCACCGGCCGCAGCAGCGTCGAGGTCGACAAACCCATGCGAGCGACGATAGGGCGACATCGGCGTCGGTCGGCCGCGTGGAGAACCGCTGGGGTCAAGTCGTACTTTCAACCAACTCGGCACGTGGCGGCCTCCAGGCTCGACGACATGGAGTTGGTTGAAAGTACGACTTGACCCCGGTAGCCCGTGACCCCGGTAGCCCGTGACCCCGGTAGCCCGTGACCCCGGTAGCCCGGAACGTCGGTTGGCCGGGTGGCGGTCCGACGCCGGGACGCTCAGACCGAGGTCAGGCCCTCGGCCGCTGCTGCCGCCGACAGGGTCGTGTCGAAGCAGGCGAAGCGAAGGCCGGGGTTGGTGCGGGCCGCAGCGATCGCGGACGCCAGCTGGACGGCGTCGGAGGCGCGGAGCGGGTGCCGGGCCACCAATCGGGCGCTGTGGTGCAGGATCGCCGGGGTGACGGCGACGAGGGCGACCGATCGCCGGTCGCCGAGACAATCGTTGCGGAACCGACGGACCAGCAGTTGCGCATCGGACCCGTCGATCTCGCCGATCCGTTGCTTGCGCCACAACGCAGCGGGCACCTCGACGAGAGCGAGGTCGCTGGCCGCGATCGCGTCGAGCGACCGGATGCGATCGGCGTGCGCTTCGTCGACGTAGCGCTTGACGAGGGCGCTCGAGTCGCAGAAGGCGATCAACGACCCTCGATCACGAGGTCCGACAGCGGGGTACCCCGACCGGCTTCGCGTCGTGCTGCTTCGAACTCCTCGTCGCTCGGTAGGTCGGGATCGGACTCGACCGGGTGTTCGGCCAGCAACCCGGCCATACGGAGGCGATCCCGGAGGCGCTCGGCTGCGTCGCCGCCGTAGTCGGGATCGGTGGCGGTCTCGAGGACGTGGGTGATGTATGCGTTCATCGACGTTCCGGCGCGGTCCGCGTGCAGGCGCACGCGGGCCACCAGTCCGTCGTCGGCTCGCCAGGAGATCTGTGCCATGCAGGCATGCTAGCAATCATGGTGTCACCGGCTCCGCCGCCCGGCTGACGGGGTGTCAGATACGGTGGAGGGCACGGCTCGACGGAGGTTGCTCGCTCATGGGTTCCCACGGCATCAAGGACAAGGTGGCCATCATCGCCATGGGCTGCACGCCCTTCGGCGAGCACTGGGACAAGAGCGTCGACGATCTCGTCATCGACGCCACCACCCAGACCCTGGCCTCGGCCGGGCTCACCAAGGACGACATCGACGCCTACTGGCTGGGCACCGCCCAGTCGGGCGCCAGCGGCCTCACGCTGTCCATCCCCATGAAGCTGCAGGGCAAGCCCGTCACCCGGGTCGAGAACTACTGCGCCACCGGGTCCGAGGCTCTCCGCCAGGCCTGTTATGCGGTGGCCAGCGGCGCCTACGACGTGGCGATGGCCGTCGGGGTCGAGAAGGTCAAAGATGGCGGCTACCAGGGCCTCAACGCGTTCCCGATGCCAACCGACGGCACCGGGCGCACGCTCACCGCTGCGGCCATGTACAGCCTGATCCTGCCCGCCTACGCCCAGAAGTACGGCGTGAGCGAGGAGGAGCTGCGTGTCGTGGTGGCCAAGATCGCCGAGAAGAACCACTACAACGGCGCCCGCAACCCCCTCGCCCAGTTCCGCCGGGAGACCTCGGCCGAACAGATCTGCCAGATGGCCGCGGTGGCCGGTCGCCTCAGCGTCTTCGACTGCGCCGGCGTGGCCGACGGTGCGGCGGCGGCCATCGTGGTGTCCGCCGAGCGGGCGTTGGACTACATCTCCGATCCGCTGTACGTGAAGGCGTTGAGCTTCGTGTCGGGCAATGGCGGCGGCTCGATCGACCCCGACTACGACTACACGACGCTGCCCGAGTGTGCGATGGCCGCCGAGGACGCCTACCGCCAGGCCGGCGTCACCGACCCCCGCTCCGAGCTGGCGATGGCCGAGGTGCACGACTGCTTCACCCCCACCGAGCTGTTGTTGATGGAGGACCTCCGCTTCACCGAGCGGGGTCACGCCTGGAAAGAGGTCCTCGACGGCACATTCGCCCTCGACGGCGAGCTCCCGGTCAACACCGACGGCGGGCTGAAGAGCTTCGGCCACCCCACCGGCGCATCGGGCCTGCGGATGCACTACGAGTGCTGGCTCCAGCTGCGCGGCCACGCCCCCGAGGAGCGTCGCATCCCGACGACCGACCGGTCGCTGGGCCTGGTCCACAACCTCGGCGGCTACCCCGGCGAGATGGTCAGCTTCGTCAGCATCGTCGGCCCCGAACTGGGCTGACCCCCGGGGTCAGACCCCGCTTTCCCGCCTTCTCGGGGCGGTCGAGCTTCCGGGTCGCCACCTTCGGAGAAGGCGGGAAAGCGGGATCTGACCCCTATGGCAGCGGTCCCGCGCCGGGGTGGGTCACGTCGATGCGTTCGACGTGGTCGGTGGCCGAGCGGGCCAGCACCAGGGTGAACGTCCCGGCGTCGACGTACCAGCCGGGTTCGCTGCGGTGTAGCCCGCCGCCCTTGGCCGGGACGGGCGCGGCACTCGCCAGCGCCGCGAACTCGGGGTCGGCGGGGTCGTAGTAGGCGAAGCTGCGGGCATCGAGCTCGATGCGGGCCGTTGCCGTCTCGCCCGGGGCGAGGTGCACCTTGGCGAAGCCCTTCAGCTCCCGCACCGGCCGTGACAGCTCCGGGTCGTGGGGCTCGACGTAGAGCTGGACGACGTCGGATCCGCTCCGGTCGCCGGTGTTGGTCACGTCGACCTCGACCACCACGACGCCGGTGTCGCCGGCCTCGCCCGCGGCTCTGGGGACCGCCCCGTCGACGAGGCCGACCACTCGTGCCGGCGACCACGAGAACGTCGTGTACGACAGCCCGTGGCCGAAGGGCACGAGGGGCTCGATCGCCCGGGCGTCGAAGAAGCGGTGCCCGACGTACAGACCCTCGCCGTAGCGGACCACGCCGTTCTCGCCGGGGTAGTTCAGCAGCGACGGCGTGTGCTCATAGCGGACCGGGATGGTGGTGGGCGTCCGCCCGCCGGGGTCGGCGTCGCCGACGAGGACGTCGACCAACGCGTGGCCGAGCTCCTGGCCGGCGAATCCGATCGACAGCACCGCGGCCGGATCGTCCAGCCAGTCCAGGCCGTGGGGTCCGCCGGTGTTGAGCACGACGATGGTGCGTGCGTTGGCGGCGGCCACCCGGCGGATCAGCTCGGGCTGATCGCCGGGCAGCTCGAAGAGGTCGCGGTCGCGGCCCTCGGTCTCCCAGTCGTCGTTGGTGCCGACGACCACGATGGCGACCTCCGCTGCGGCGGCGGCCTCGACGGCCTCGCCCAGCAGGTCGCGCTCGACGGTGGCGACGACGCCCAGCTTCATGCCGGCCAACAGCACGGCGCCCCGGTTGTCGTACTCGATCACCAGCGAGGTGGTGGCGCCGGCGGTGAGCTCGACGGTGCCCTCGATCTCGGCGGACGCGAACCCGAAGAAGTCGTCGCCCGAACCGAAGTCGCCCTCCCGGGCGTCGATGACCACCTGGTCATCGACGAGCACCCGGCAGCGTCCGGCCTGGATCAGGCGGAAGGCGTGGACGCCGGACACCTCGGGCGTGAAGGTGCCGGTGGCGCGCGCCGACCAGGCGCCGGCCGGGATCTCGGGTGCCGGTGCGCCGAAGAACGTGAATGCTGCCTTGGACGCGGTCGTGGTGGCGGCAGGCTCGCCGGCGCGATCGTGACCCGCGAACAGCTCGACGGTCATCGGGCCGTCGAGGACGGGCGCAGCCAGCGGCGGTGTCGATCGGTCGATGTCGCAGCCCTGGGCGAAGCGGATGTCGGCGGTGCCGCCGAAGTGGTCGACGATGGCGTCGTAGGCGCTGACCGACCGGTACGGGCGCACGCCTGCGGAACCGCCACCCATGATGCGCCCGGCCCGGGCGTTGGGTCCGATGACCGCGATGCTCGCCACGGAGCCAGGGTCGAGCGGCAGCACGCCGTCGTTGCGGAGCAGCACCGTTCCCGCCGCCGCAGCCTCACGGATGAGGGCACGGTCGGCGGGCCGGTCGAGCTCGGTCTCGGCGCCCCCACCCATACCGTCGAGCGCGCCGGTGCGCTCGAACGCCACCAGCAGATCGGTGGCCAGGGCCAGCAGATGCGCCTCGTCGATCTCGCCGGCGTCGAGCGCAGCGCGCAGCCGCTCGCGACCGTAGAACCGGCCCTCGCCCGGCATCTCCCAGGTCAGCCCGGCCCGCACCGACTCGGCGGTCGAACGCACGGCGAACCAGTCCGACACGACGAACCCGTCGAACCCCCACTCGTCGCGCAGCACCGTCGTGAGCAGCCATTCGTGCTCCGACGCGTAGGTGCCGTTGATGCGGTTGTACGAGCTCATGACACCCCACGCCTGGCCGTCGCGCACGGTGTGCTCGAACGGCAACAGGTACACCTCGCGCAGCGTGCGCTCGTCGACCTGCACGTCGATGGTGTTGCGCTCGAACTCGGAGTCGTTGGCCACCAGGTGCTTCGGCGTGGTGGCCACACCCCTGGACTGCACACCCCGGACGAAGCCGACGGCGAGGCGTCCCGTCAGGAACGGGTCCTCGGAGTAGCACTCGAACGCCCGGCCGCCGAGGGGGTTGCGGTGCAGGTTGATGGTCGGCGCCAACAGGACGTGGGCGCCCTTGGCCCGCGTCTCGTCACCCAGGAGCTCGCCCAGGCGCTCGACGAGGGCCGGGTCCCAGGTGGCGCCCAGCACTGCGCCCGCCGGGATGCAGGCAGTCGGCGTGCCGGTACCCATGAGGCCGCCGCCGCGGGCGCCGTTGGGCCCGTCGGTGACGACGAGCGACGGGATGCCCAGGCGTTCGACCGGCCGGCCGCTCCACATCCCGAGCCCGGTCATCAGGTCGGCGCACTCGTCGACGGTGAGTTGCGCGGCAAGCTCGGCGACGCGGGTCGAGGTGGCGTGCGTATCGGTCATGAGGTCCCCCTGGTTCGGCCGTCCCGGCGCGGACGGATCGCCGCCGGAACGGTACCGTGCCCGTCGGATCGCAGCGGGGGAGCACATGGGAGCGGACGAGATCGAGATCCGCCCGTATCGGGCAGGCGACGAGCACCGCATCGCCCGGGTGTTCTTCGATTCGGTACGCCAGGTCGGCATTCGCCACTACAGCGCGGCGCAGGTCGAGGCGTGGGCCCCGTCCCCGCCCGTGCTCGGCGACGTTCTGGCCCGTCTGGCTGACGGTCGCCTCACGCTCGTCGCCGTCGACGCATCGGGCGCCGTGGTCGGCTACGGCGACCTGGAGCCCGACGGCCACATAGACCACCTCTATTGCGCCCCCGAGGCGGTCGGCATCGGCGTCGGCGGTCGTCTGGTGGCGGCGCTGCTCGATGCCGCCGAGCAGCAGGGGATCGCCGCGCTGTCCGTCGAGGCCAGCGACGCCGCTCGGCCCGTGTTCGAACGCCATGGCTTCGTCGTGATCGCCCGTAACGGTCTCGTGCGCCACGGCGTGGCGCTGCACAACTGGTCGATGGCCCGCCACGGCGCTACCTCGCGCTGACACCCGCAACCAGAGGCCGGTGCGGCGGTAGCGTCTCGCGATGGACACCGAACGCTGCCGGTTCGTCTTCGGGGTGGACGTCGCCCCCGTCGACATCGACGACGACGACGAACTGCTCGACTGGGTACAGCGGGTCATCGGCCCCCCGTCCGATGCCGTCGATCTCGACGGGCTCGCCGACGACCTCGACCTGCCCGACGATTTCGACTTCGAACCTCCCGATCAGCTCGGCAGCCTCATCGCGTACGTCCCGGTGATCCGCCAGATCCTCGGCGACGAGCCGCCCGAGGCATGGGAAGCGGCCAAACGCTGTGTCGCTGCCGGTAGCGATGATCGTGACGCCCTGGGTGAGCTCGCCATCGTGATGATGCACCACCTCGAGGAGATCCTCGGCGCCGGCGACGCCGACGGTGCCCGGGAGGCGGGCGCGGTCGAGATGCTCGCCGAGCGGTACCGGACGTTGCCCCTGCCCTCCAGGGACGAGCTCGAGGACACCGTGGCCGAAGTCCTCGCCGACCATCCCGGGATCGGTATCGCCGCCGCCGCCGACGCCGTCGCGGCCCGCTGCGAACGGCCGGCTGTCGAGAGCCTCCTCGGGCGTTTGGCGGCGATGATCATCGATCACCTCATCGAGTTCGACGAGGTCGCCATCGTCGGTGACGACGCCGTCGTCCACCTGCCGACGGTGTCGGCCCGGTCGGTTCTCACGCACCGCATCAACGAGGCCGAGATCGAGCTCGGTGCGCTCATGTGCGTCGCCAACGATCTGGCGTTGTTCAGCCATCACGACGACCTGTGGCTGACGGACGGGTCCGAGCTCGACGTCTTCTCGCTCGACGACGATCACCTGGGTTGGGGGCAACGCGAGAGCGGCTGGCTGGCGGGCTTCGCCGTGGGCGACCTGCTGGCCGTGCGCGTCGACACCGACGGCGTCGTCACCGTCGAACGCATCGACGAATCCGACCTGGCGGGCGGATCCGATGCCGATGCGCTCGCCGATCGCCTCGCCCGCGCCTGCGCCGCCGAGGCCGCCGAGCTGGGTACCCCTCAACGCCTCCTCGAGGTCATGGCAGCGATGGTCGTCGAGGCTCCCGACACCTTCGCCGTGCCGCACCTGCCGATCACCGAGCTCGCCGAACGCGCCGGGCTCGATCGGCGCACCGGCCGCATCGCTCTCGACGCAGGTGCGTGGGACTACTACGACCGCGTCCGTCGATCGGCTCGCCTGCGCGCAGCGGCCTCGTCGGCCGAGATCGTCGACCACGCGATCGATGCGCTGGACATCATCGAGTTCCGCTATTTCGCCGATGACCCGGTGGCCGCACGGCGGCTCTTCGCGCTGTTGGGCGACGAGGCAGGCGAGGTCGCCGAGCTCGTCGCGGTCGAGCTCTACAGTGCCGACGACGGCGACGACCCCGCCTACGCGCTGGCCCTGGGCGACGATCTCGTGGCCGCGGCGACACGCCGACCCCAGGAAGCGGCGGCCAGGACCCTGGCAGGCCTGCTCGCCGAGGCTGTCCCCGACGTCGAGGTCGCCGAGGAGCACTTCCGGGCCGGCTTCGCCGCCGACCCCGACTCGCTCCTGCTCGTCGACCGGTTGGCCTGGTACGCCTCGGATCGGGGCGACGCTGCGACCGCAGCTCGGCTGTGGTCGCGCCTCACCGGCGACCCCGGCGAGCTCGAGCTCGTCCAGCGCTACGCGTCGGCGGCGACGCCGTCGACCCGGATCGGCCGCAACGACCCGTGCTGGTGCGGCTCGGGCCGCAAGTACAAGGCGTGCCACCTGGGTCGGCCCGCGATCGTCCCGCTCGAGGATCGCATCGACTGGATCTGCCGCAAGCAGACCAGTTGGCTCAGCCGCTGCGCCCGCGGGGGTCACGTCGAGAACACGCTCTACGACCTCGCCACCGCCCGGGCGGTCGACCCCGACGATGCCCGCAGCGTCGCAGCGTCGTTCTCCGATCCGCTGGTGTTCGACGTGGCGCTGACCGAGCTGGAACTCGCCCGCCGGTTCCTGTTCGAGCGTGGTGCGCTGCTGCCCGACGACGAGCGCCTCCTGGTCGAGGCCTGGCTGCTGACCGAGCGTTCGGTGTTCGAGTTCGTCGACGTCCGCCGCGACGAGGGTTTCACCGTGCGCGATCTCCGCACCGGCGACGAGCTCGACGTGCGCGAGCGCGCCCTCACCCACCACGTACAGCCCGGACAGATGGCGCTGCTCCACGTTGTGCCCGACGGTGCCGGCCATGTGTTGATCGGCGGTGTCGTCCTGGTTGCGCCCGGTCGCGAGACCGAGGCCATCGCGTTGTGCGACGATGCCGATGCCTTCGGGCTCATGACCTTCGCCCGCTCGCTCGAGGCGACACCCCAGCTGTCGACCCGAGAGGGCGAGCCGATGGTCGTCGTGACCATCGAGGCTGCAGTGCCCGATCCCGTCGCCGCCGGCCAGGTGCTCGACGAGCTCTACGAACCCGACGAGGACAACGTGCCAGGTGATGGGACGTGGCGGGCGATGCATCCGCTCAACGCCGACGAGTCGATCGTGCGGGCCACGCTGACCCTCGACGAGGAAGGCCTGCTGATCGAAACCAACGCCGACGCACGCGCCGATCGGGTGCTGGCCGAGTTGCGGGACCGCGTCGAGGGGTTGGTCGTGATCTCCGACGAGCGGCAGCCGCTCGAAGCCATGGTCGAGGCCGCCGAGTCGATGGCCGGCAGCGGCGTCGGTTCCCCCGGTCCGTCGCTGTCGCTCGACGAGCGCGAGGAGATCATGGCCATGTTCGAGGAGCAGTGGCTGTCCCAGCCCGTCCCGGCGCTCGGCGACATCACGCCCAGGGAAGCCGCGGCCGATCCGACCCGACGCGAGCAGGTCCGCCGTCTCATCGACTCGTTCCCCGATCTCGATGACGGCGAGATGTTCGGCCTGCGCCCTGACCGGCTCCGCGCTGCGCTGGGGCTCGATCGCTGATGCCCCGGGGGACTTCGGCGAGCGGCTCGGAAGGCGGCACCGAGAAGTCGGACCCTGTCGCGTCGTGAACGGACGCGACGGCGACGGCCTGCTCCTGTGGCAACGGCAGGTCGATCCTGACGCCGGCCGGCGACGGTGGCGCAAGCTGGGTGTCTGGTTCGCAGCGCCGGCAGTGGCCGTCACAGCCATCACACGGCTCGCCGGGAGTGGGGCCATCGCGGTGGGCCTGGCGATCTGCTTCGCACTCCTCGGCGGTGTTGCCGCGCTCTGGGTCTCGGTCCTCGGTCAGGCCGAGGTCCTGAACCCCGAGATCCGTCTGGCGGGTGGGCGACTGCGTGACGGCACGACGAGCGTCGTGGTCGCCGACATCGAGGCCTGGACCACCAGGCGCTCGGGCCAGTTCTCCGTGGCCAACGGGCTGCGCTTCCCGGCTCCGATCGCGTTGGCCGAGTTCCGCGTCACCCCGCACCGGCCTGCCGACGACTGCGTCGGCGAGGCGGATGGGCCGGGAGCCCCCGGCCCGACGATCGTCACGTTCCCGTGGCCCGAGATGGCCGCCGACGAACTCGAGGGCGTCCGCAGCGCCCTCGAGCCGCACATCCCGGCGCCGTGGGTCCCCCCGGAGAATCTCGGCAGCTGAGCCCGCCGAGAGACGAACGACGGTCAGTGGCCGGGACCGATGGCCGGCGGCCGGGGCGGTCGTGGGTCGGCGCCGTGTCGTTCGGGGTCGCTTCTGGCACTATCGAATGATGGAATCCGCTCCGGCCCCCGTGTCCCGTCTTGCGCTGTCCGTCCTCGACCTCGTCCCGGTGTCGCACGGCCAGAGCACCGCCGACGCCGTGGCCTCGTCCATCGCCCTGGCCCGCTGCGCGGACGCACTCGGCTACCGGCGCTACTGGTTCGCCGAGCACCACAACATGGCGTCGGTGGCGTCGACGACGCCGCCCATCATGATCGGTCTGACCGCGGCGTCGACCACCCGCATCCGGGTGGGTTCGGGCGGCGTGATGCTGCCCAACCACGCCCCGCTGGTCGTCGCCGAGCAGTTCGCCGCACTCGAGGCCGGTGCACCGGGACGGATCGACCTGGGTATCGGCCGCGCCCCCGGTAGCGACCAGGTCGTCTCTGCGCTGTTGCGCCAGAGCGGCACCACCACCGACGTCGAGCGCTTCCCCCAGCACGTGCGCGACATCATCGCCCTGCTGAGTGCCGACGGCGCCGAGCTCGATCTCGGCGGCGGTCGGACCTACGAGATCCGGGCCACTCCCTCGGCGGCGGGTACCCCCGAGGTGTGGCTGCTGGGCTCCAGCGACTACTCGGCCACCGTCGCTGCCCAGATGGGGCTGCCCTACGTGTTCGCCCACCACTTCTCCGGTGAGGGCACCGAACGGGCGCTCGACATCTACCGGACGCGGTTCACCCCCGGCGAGCACCTCGCCGAACCCCGGACCTTCCTCACCGTCAACGCGTGTGTGGCCGACACCGAGGCCGAGGCCGAGGCCCGGGCGCTGCCCAACCTCATCCAGATGTCTCGCCTGCGCACCGGCCGTCCGCTGACGGCGCTCGACCGTGTCGAGGAGGCGGCCATGGTCCCACTCGACGCCATGCAGGAACAGATCATCGCCTCGATGCGCAAGCGCTGGATCATCGGCGAGGCGGCCGCCGCCGCCGCCCAGGTGCGAGAGCTCGCCGCCCACTTCGGCGTCGACGAGGTCATGATCAGCGCCGGCGCCGGCCTGCGCATCGACGAGCCCGCCGACTCGAGCGCCGGTCGCCGCCGCACGCTGGAGCTCCTGGCAGCCGAGCTCATGGCCGAGGCGGCAGTGCCGGCCTGAGCGTCGTCTCGGCGCCGTGGCCCGAGCGGCCCGTGAGCACGACGGGGTACGACTTGACCCCAGTGGTGATCGGCCTGGAGGCCGTTGTGTGCTGAGTTGGTTGAATGTACGACTTGACCCCAATACCGTTGGACAGCCGCACACAGCGCCGCACAACCACCAACGTTGTACCCACCAACCCCGAAATCACGCCCATCTACAGGCCACGCGCAAATGCGCCCCCGTCGGCAACGGAGCCGGACTGGCCGCGGACGAACGACACGATCCGCAATCGTGAAGGCCAGCTGCCCAACGCAGAGAGGCAGATGACGCTGCGAGTCTCAGGTCAGCTACACACCAGGGATCGGGCTTCATCGATCAGCTGCAGGGGATCTATCTCGCCGAGAAGGGTGAAGTCCGTTCCATCGGCATGCCACATCACGCGGGCCGGACGAGCGCCACCTTCGTGCTGATCATCAAGGCTGACCGTTCCTTCGCCGTCTCCGATATCGATAATCGTGAAGGCCAAGGCGGTCTCTGCGTTTACCAACTCGGAGAGTTCACGGTCGTCTTCCTGCGCAATCCGCTGACGCTCTCGAAGGCCGTCGATCCGATCTGCCCCATCAGGGTTAGGGGCTGCGAGCAGCGCAACGACATCCCCCCCAGCCGTTGCTTCAGCTGCCGACCCCATCGCCTCAGACTCAATCGGAGCGTCGGCGAAGAAGAAGGCAGCAGCGCCATTCTGGCGGACAACCTGTTGCAGAGGTAGCCCTGCTACAGAATCGGTGCCAACCGACGCAGCGTCCTCCGCGCTAGCTGCAAGAAGAGGCAAGGGAACAATTTGGAGGGACCCTCGCCTCGCGCTCGGCTCAATCGGTTCATCCACAACAGAGATCCCCTGAGTCGAAGCACCTGCACAACCAGGACGCTCGTCAACAACGGGCGCCTCCACAGCAGGCTCCTCGACGGGCTCCTCAGCGGCCTGACCCACGACTGCGGTCCTGTCATCCCCATTGTCTCCACAACCGGCCACCAGGGCACATGCTGCTAGACCGGCACCCATCAAACCCATTCGCAAACGCATCATGACCCCCATGGTGCAAGAAAAGCCCGGCGCTGATTCGGCTGCGGCGCTGTCACCTTGTACGACGGACTAACACAGTTCGGCTGCTGCGCTACCGAACCCCAATTCTCCCACTGTGCAAAACTCGTCAATCCGTTGAACACGCGGACTTGCAGGTTCTTGTAGCGAACATCAATGTTCTGATCAACGCCCTGCGTTCCAATAGTCTCGAGGCCAACGTTCGCGATCGCTCCATGTCGCTCGTCTCAGCCCGTCCGGGGCCACAACGCAGAGAGATCGGGTCATATCGGGGAACCTCGCATGGACCTTGGGGAGTGGACGAACGCGCTGGAGCCCCTCATCCCCGTGGGACGGGGGCTGAAGGGCGCCGCGTCGTCGTTCAGACGGGTAAGGGGGGGACTTGACTGTGAGTCAGACCCCAGTGGTCAGCGGCCTCGAGGCGGCTGAAGACCTCAGGCCAGGCGGTCCCGCAGCCACTCGGCCGACGGCTTCGGGGTGCGGTCGCGGGCGATCAGGCCGCGGTGGGTGGTGAAGCCCTTCGGGCCTTCGTAGCCGTCGATGCCGGTGTCGTGTAGGTAGCCGACGACGGGCACGCCGTGGTCGACGGCGTCGACCAGCAGCTCGACGGTGTCGGTGACGATCTGCTCGCGCCACTCGTCGTCGGTGGTGGCCACGCCGTGGCCGGCGATGACGAGCTCCCGGCCGGGCAGCTCGCTGGCGACATAGGAGATCAGCTCGCCCAGCTCGTCGACCACCGGCGTGAACCCGGTGTCGCTGCGGCGACCGTCGGCGGGGTAGGGGTGCAGCGCCCCGGTGCGGTCGACGGCGACTGGATGATCGTGGGCCAGCCCGATCAGATCGAAGGTGCCGGCCATCTCGGGCCGCTCCCTGGCGGCCATCCCGGGAATGACCAGTTCGCCGTCGCGTAGCGCCGACATCCAGGTGCCGAAAAGCATCTCGTGCCACCAGCGGCGCTTGGCGTCCGGCTCGGGGCCGTGGCCGAAGATCGTCGGCGTGCCGAACACCGCCATGACGGGGGCGTCGCCCGAGGCCAGGAGCCGGTGCGCCTCGTAGTTGGCCAGCAGTGCACCCTCGACGGCCAGCGCGCAGGTCTCTGCGTCGCGCCGCCCCGGCGGACGGCTTCCCAACAGATGCCCGCGGATGGCCCAGCCGACGGGGTCGTCGATCGGCACCCAGATGGCGACACGGTCGCCCCATCGTTCGGCGCAGCGGTCGACCTGGCGGGCCCAGAGGTACTCGCGGCCCCGCTCGTCGCGGTGTCCGGGCGTGTCCTCGCTGTACCAGCCCGGCAGCGTGCCCGACTGCAGGGTGGCGATGACCGACAGGCCGGCCCGTTCGGCGGAGGTGAAGAGCTCGTCGTAGTGGTCGAACGCGTCGGTGTCGATCTTGCCCGGCTCGGGCTCGAGGCGGGCCCACTCGAGGGTCAGCTTCGTGTGGGTCAGCCCCAGCGAGGCCAGCAACCCGAAGTCGTCGGCGTGGTTGGTGGCCAGCCCGTTGCCGTCGCCCGACGCGGGGACGCGTTTGGTGCGTTCCCACCTCGACCAGTCGGCCATCGGGGCCACGCCCTCGGCTTGCAAGGACGTCGCGGTCGTTCCCCACCACAGTGCTTCGGTGTCGGTCACGCTCGCAGTATCGCCCGTACCGGGGTGCGAACCGTCGGCGGTCGGCGGCGGCGACGATGGGACCTCCGTCGGTTCGCGGCGGCCACGGCGACCGGACCCGGGCACCGGTGGGAGAGTAGGGTCGACCCATGGTGCTGGGAAAATGGCGGAAACGCCGACGGGCAGGGCAACGGTATGCGTACTCGGCCTGGGACGGCTCCCAGTCGGGTTTCGACCTGACCGCGTCGGACATCATGGCCGAGATCAACGACGACCTGCTGTACCACGGCGACGTCAACGCGGCGCTGCGACGGATGATGCAGTCGGGTTTCGAGGCCAACGGCGAACGCATCCAGGGTCTGCGCGAGATGCTCGACAAGCTCCGCAAGGAGCGCCAGGAACGCCTCGACCAGCACGATCTGGGTGGCGTCTACGACGAGATCGCCGACGACCTGAACGACGTCATCGACACCGAGCGCCAGTCGCTCGACCAGCTGGCCGAGCAGGCCCGCCAGTCCGGCGATCAGCGCCGCCAGGAGATCACCGAGCAGGTCGCGATGGAGCGCAACCTCCAGCTCGACATGATGCCGCCCGACCTCGCCGGCAAGGTCAAGGAGCTGTCGAACTACGAGTTCACCTCCAGCGAGGCCCGCCAGAAGTTCGAAGACCTCATGGACAAGCTGCGCGAGCAGCTGATGCAGCGCTACGTCGATCAGATGACCGACGGCGTACAGAACATGTCTCCCGAGGACATGGCCCGCATGAAGGACATGATGGCGTCGCTCAACGAGATGCTCGAGCAACGCCAGAACGGCGAGGAGCCCGACTTCGACGGGTTCATGGAGAAGTTCGGCGACTTCTTCCCCGAGAACCCCGAGACCCTCGACGAGCTCCTCGAGATCATGGCCCAGCGCATGGCGGCGGCCCAGGCGATGCTCAACTCGATGACGCCCGAGCAGCGCGCCCAGCTGCAGTCGCTGTCGGAGCAGCTGCTCGAGGACATGGACCTGCAGTGGCAGGCCGATCAACTGGCCCGCAACCTCGAGCAGGCGTTCCCGTCGCTCGACTGGGGCCGGTCCTATGAGTTCGGCGGTCAGGATCCGATGGGCGTGGGTGAGGCCCAGTCCATCTTCGAACAGCTCGGTGATCTCGATCAGCTCGAGCAGATGCTCCAGGGCGTCTCCAATCCCGGGGCCCTGGCCGAGGTCGACATCGACCGTGCACGGGAGCTGTTGGGCGACGATGTCGCGAACTCTCTCGAACGCATGGCCGAGGTGGCCCGCCAACTCGAAGAAGCGGGCCTGATCGAGAACAAGGAAGGCCGTTTCGAGCTCACGCCGCGTGCCATTCGGGCCATCGGTCAGCAGGCGCTGTCGGATCTGTTCCGCAAGCTCGCCAACGACCGTGTCGGCCAGCATGCGCTCGAGCGCACCGGCATCGGTCACGAACGCGACTTCTCCACCAAGCCCTACGAGTTCGGCGACCCGTTCAACCTCCACATCGAGCGCACGGTCCGCAACGCCATCCGCCGCACCGGCGGCGGCACGCCCGTCCGGTTGTCGCCCGAGGACTTCGAGATCGAGCGCACCGAACACCTGGTGCGGTCCAGCACGGTGCTCATGCTCGACCTGTCGCTCTCGATGCCGATGCGCGACAACTTCCTGCCGGCCAAGAAGGTCGCCATGGCGCTGCACTCGCTGATCTCGATGCAGTACCCGCGTGACTACCTGGGGATCGTCGGCTTCAGCGAGGTCGCCCACGAGATCAAGGCGCACGAGCTGCCGGAGGTCTCCTGGGACTTCGTGTACGGCACCAACATGCAGCACGGCTTCCAGTTGAGCCGCCAGCTGCTCAGCCGCCAGAGCGGCCAGAAGCAGATCATCATGATCACCGACGGCGAGCCGACCGCCCACATCGACGGATCCGGCCGGCCCTTCTTCAGCTATCCGCCGACGCGCGAGACGGTCGACCGCACCCTCGCCGAGGTGCTGGCGTGCACCCGCGACGGCATCCGCATCAACACGTTCATGCTCGACGCCACCTCGGCGCTGACGCATTTCATCGAGCGGCTGACCGAGATGAACGGCGGGCGGGCGTTCTTCACGACGCCCGAGACGTTGGGGGACTACGTGCTGGTCGACTTCGTCGAGCATCGACGCAAGCTGCTCACCGGGCGACGCTGACCGGAACCTTCCGTCGCGCTTCGGGGCATTTCGGGCTCTCTCGATGCCCGTGCGCGCCTGTCGATGGACGAAAACTTCGGCTTTCGCGCCAAAGATCGGGGCGCGCCCTTGCCAAGTGGCCTGTCCGGAGGCGAGAATACCACCGTTGTAATTACACAAGAGTCGTCTGGGTGCCCAACGCGGGCCGGCGGCTCACCGAGACACCGGGCGGTTCGGTGTCGACGGGGCCAGAGAACCAGAGGAGACCCCCATGCGGATCGCAGCAGAACCAACCGATCGCAGCTGGCAGCAGTTCGCCAACTGTCTCGGTGTCGACCCGGATCTCTTCTTCCCCGAGCGTGGGGCGTCCACCCGTGAGGCCAAAGAGGTCTGCCGCGGCTGTGTCGTGCGCGACGACTGTCTCGAGTACGCCCTCGGCAACAGCGAGAAGTTCGGCATCTGGGGCGGCATGAGCGAGCGGGAGCGCCGCCGTATCCGCCGGCAACGTTCGCTGGCCCGCCAGGGAATCGTCCCGGTCGCCGGCGAGGCCTCCGCCTGACCGGTCCGACGAGGCGGCCTCGCGGTCGAGTCCCACTCGGCTACCATCGAGCCCCATGGGAAGCCTGGGCACCACTGAGCTCATCATCATCCTCGTGATCCTGCTCGTGCTCTTCGGCGGCTCCAAGCTCCCGAAGCTCGCTCGTTCGCTCGGCCAGGCCCAGAAGGAATTCAAGGCCGGGGTCGACGACGACGGGGGCGACACCCGCTCCGACTCGTCGACCTGACGAATCCGCAACGGGCTGGGAACCGAACCTCTCCGGCTGACGTTGTGCTTCCCGACGAGGTGAGCCCGCCCTGGGTGTGTGAGCCATGACCCGCCACGAGACGCGGCTCTCCGAGTCGGCGCCCGTTGCCGACGATGTCGTCCCCACCTGGGACGACATCGCCCGGACCCACCGGCGCTTCATGTACTCGGTGGCGTACCGCCTGTGCGGGAATCACACGGAAGCAGAAGACGTGGTGCAGACGGCACTGGTGCGAGTCGAACGGGGTCTGGCGGGTTACCGCCCCGGCAATCTCGAGGGTTGGTTGGCCCGCATCACGACAAACGTGTTCCTCGACGAGGTCCGTCGACGCCGTCGACGCCCCACCGAAGCGCTCCCAGACGACGCCGAACGGGTCCTGGTCGGAGCGCCCGCCGCCGACGAGGCCGCCACTGCGGACCTGCCCGATTACATCCAGGCAGCATTGGGTCGCCTCAGTGAGGATCACCGGGCAGCGTTGGTGCTCTGCGATGTCATCGGGATGAGCTACCCCGAGATCGCCGAGGCGCTCGATGTGCCGGTCGGCACCGTACGCAGCCGCATCCACCGTGGCCGCAGCGCCATGCGGGAAATGCTGCTGCCGCATCTCGAGGTCGACCAATGAGCACCGACGCCGGCCGGTCGACGGCCCACGATGGCGATCCGTCCGAGCTGCTCAGCGCGTATCTCGACGACGAGCTCACCGTCGACGAGCGTGCCCTCGTCGACGAGGCCCTCCGGGCGTCGCCCCCGCTGCGCCGGGAACTCGACGAGCTGCGCGCCACCCAGACCATGTTGCGGGCCCTGCCGCTCGTCGAGCCGGAGAGCGGGCGGCTCCCGTCGATCGCGGCCGACGCAGCGGTTCCCGACGATGCCGATTCGGCGACCGGAGCCGAGGCCCCTCCGGGCGATGCGCCGGTGGTGTCGCTCGACCGGCATCGGCGCCGGCGCACCTTCGTGGGTGCCGCCATCGGTGCGGTCGCGGCCGCGCTGCTGGTCGTAGCCGGCGTCGGCGCCACCCTCGATCCCATGCCGATCGCGCCGTCCGTCGAGGAGTTCGCCGCCGTGCACGTGGGTACCAGCGGCACTATCGGGGCGTTCGACGCCATGGGCGGCGAGACGATGGACGACCCCGCCGTGCTCCCCAGCCTCGGTGACGGCTTGGACCGAATGGCGGTCTATGCCCGCGACGAACTCGTCCACACGGTCTACAGCGATGGAACCCACGATGTCTCGGTGTTCCACGAGCCCGGCGTCGTCGACTGGGAGGCGCTACCGGCCGACGGCGAGATGATCGTGGAAGGGCCCGTCAAGACCTGGACCGGCGTGCGCGACGAGACCGTGGTGGCGATCACCGAGCGTGGCGATCTGATGGTGGTGATCGTGGCCGATGCCGAGATGGGGACCGACGCAGCCATGGAAAAGACCATGGAGGCGGTCGAGATGGTGCCGCCGGTCAGCATCGAGCGGGGCTTGTGGGATCGCCTGAGCGACGCCCCGCGGAACCTCATCGATCGGATCTGACGGATCCTGGACCCGACCGATCCTCAGCGCCTGCTGGTGAGCAGCCCGGGGGCTGCTCAGGCAGTGGCCCCGGCGGCTTCACGACGACGCTTGAGGATGCGGCGGCGCTCGCGTTCGGAGCAGCCACCCCACACACCGTGATCGATCCGGTTCGCGAGGGCGTGTTCGAGGCAGGGTTCTTTGACCGGGCAGGTCGCGCAGATGCGTCGGGCCACTTCGACACCGACGCCATCGCTCGGAAAGAACAGTTCTGGGGGGCGTTCGGCACAGTTTCCCTGTGCCATCCAACTGGTATCCACGGCGAATGCACCTCCTGATGCGCTGTACATACGCACACACCACCGGGAAAGTTCCCGTAAAGCGCGATTGTAAACACCGAACTGCTGTTCCCCGACGATGGTCGCAACGGGAAACCGGGCCGCGCGCCTTGGACGGGGGCCGCCGATGGGTCACGATGGTCGGGTGCGCCACCACGACGATGCCCGCCTGCCCCCGCCGCCTCCACCGCGGCCTGTGGAGCAGATGCCGGTGAGCGCACCCCCGTCGCCGCACGCTGCGTCTCGTCCCACCCGACCGCCCATCTACGACCCGGCACACTACGGCTATGGGCCGTGGCGGCCCGTTCCCGATGCCGAGCCGGTCGATCTCCCGCCGCTCGAACCGGCTGCGACGGGCTGGCGCCGCCTGGCAGGTCCGGCAGTCGCGATGTTCGCCGGCGCAGCCCTGGCCGCGTTCACGATCCTGCTGGCTGTCGTGGTCTTCGACAACGGTCCGTCCCGGACCGAGACCGTGGTGCAGTTCCCCGAACTCGGGCCGTCGACCATCCTCGAAGGCGACGTGCTCGACATCCAGGGCGTGCTCGCCAAGGTGCGACCGTCGGTCGTCACGATCAACACCGGCTCGGAATCGCGAGCCGGCATCTTCGAGGGAGCCGGGTCGGGCGTGGTCATCGGCGAGGACGGCCTGATCCTCACCAACGCCCATGTCATCGCCGACGCCGACACCATCGAGGTCACGTTCTTCGACGGGACGGTCAAGACGGCCACGGTCGTCGGCACCTTCCCCGACGACGACATCGCCATCGTCGACGCCGAGGACATCAGTGGACTCCAACCGGCCGATCTCGGATCGGCCGAGGATCTCCGTGTCGGCGACGACGTCGTCGCCATCGGCAACGCCCTCGACCTGGGTTCGACCCCCAGCGTCACCAAGGGCATCGTGTCCGCCAAGGACCGCACCATCACCGACGCCTTCATCCGTCTCGAGAACCTCATCCAGACCGATGCGGCCATCAACCCGGGCAACTCCGGTGGGCCGCTCGTGAACGCTGCAGGCCAGGTCGTCGGGATCAACACCGCCATCATCGACAACGCGCAGAACATCGGCTTCGCGATCTCCATCGACGTGGTCCGTCCCCTGATCGACCGGGCCCTCGACGGCGACGCCGACCTCAGCCCCGACACGGCGTTCCTGGGCGTGACGTCCATCTCGCTCGCCAACCTCGACCCCTCGGTCCAGGACGAGTTCGGGGTGTCGGTCCCGGCGGGGGCCTTCGTCCAAGACGTCGTGCCCGGCTCGCCCGCCGAGGAAGCCGGCATCACCCGCGGCGACGTCGTCACCGAGATCGCCGGCGAGGCAATCACCTCGGCCGAAGACGTCGCCAGGGTCGTGCGCAGCCGGCGACCGGGCGACCTCGTCACCGTCGTCGTACAACGCGACGGCGGCAGCCGGCCCTTCGACATCGAGCTCGTCGAACGCTGATCGGCCGGCGCGGCGCACGCGGTCGCCCGATGTCTCCCGCCGACGGCTGGCCGCCGATGTGGGGATCGGCGCCGTCCCGGGCCTCGGGGCTGCGCCGGTATGCTGGCCCGATGACCGACGTCGAGACCGAGAACGTACCTCCGGTGGCACACGTGAAACTCGTGTACCTGGGCCCGGTGGCGCCGCACTGGGAGATCCGCTCCGACTTCGGCGATCGCGATGCGATCGAGGCCTTCCGCACCCGCGTCAATGCCCGGCTGGTGCTGCTGCCTCCCCACGATCCGCAGTTCCGGCGCAACCGCGAGCGGGTCAACCGCGACGCCGAGCGCGAGAATTTCATGATCGAGTGGGATCTCGGTTACGACGAAGAGGGCACCTGAGCCCGAGGGCAGCGAATCGCGCCGGGGTCCGCAGGCTCCGGATCGTCCGTCCACACACCAGACCGTGAGGGGAGCGGGTCCCGACAAGCGATGACCGACACGAGTGTTGCCGAGGACGCGACCTGGATCGCCGATCGCTACTTCAACCGCGAGCTCTCCTGGCTCGCCTTCAACGACCGGGTGCTGGCGCAGGCTGCGGATCCGGCGCAGCCGCTGCTCGAGCGTCTCAAGTTCATCGCCATCTGGGGCTCGAACCTCGACGAGTTCTTCCAGGTGCGTGTTGCCGGCCTGAAGAACCAGGTCGAGGCGAAGATGTCCACCCGGACCCCCGACGGGCGCACCCCGTCGATGACGCTCACCGACATCCGCGACGAGGTCGACCGTCAGCTCGACGTCTTGGGCGAGGTGTACGCCGAGGTCGTCGATGCCCTCGACGCCGAAGGGATCTCGCTCGTCACCTGGGCCGACCTCACCGCCGAGGACCGGCTGGCGATGACGGCCCATTTCGAGAACCGGATCTTCCCGGTCCTCACGCCGCTCGCGGTCGACCCGGGCCATCCCTTCCCCTACATCTCGAACCTGTCGTTGAGCCTTGGTGTGATCCTTCGTGATCCCCGTGACGGCAACCGCCGGTTCGCCCGGCTCAAGATGCCGCCGGTGCTCGGTCGGTTCATCGCGCTGTCCGCAACCGGTGACGCCTCGTTGCGCTTCATCACCCTCGAAGAGGTCGTCTTCGCGCATGTCGACCAGCTCTTCCCGGGGATGGAGGTCGTCGAGACCATCGCGTTCAGGGTCACCCGCAACGCAGATCTCGAGATCGACGAGGAAGAGGTCTCGAACCTCATGTCGGCCGTCGAGCTCGAGCTGCGGCGCCGCAGGTTCCAGCAGGCCGTGCGCCTCCAGCTCAGCCGGTCGCTGTCCGCCGACGTCGCGGCGCTGTTGGTGAAGGAGCTCGAGCTCGGCGACGACGACGTGTACGTCACCGACGTGCCGTTGAGCCTGGTGGACCTGTTCGAGCTCGTCTCGCTCGACCGGCCCGAGCTGCGCGACCCGCCCCACGTCCCCGTCACGCCGCTGCCGTTCCGGACCGAGGACGACGAACCGGTCGACATCTTCGAGCTGTTGCGAGAACGCGACGTGTTGGTGCACCACCCGTACGAGTCGTTCATCACCACCGTCGACGAGATGCTGCGCCAGGCGGCCCGGGATCCGCTGGTGCAGGCCATCAAGATGACGCTGTACCGCACCTCGGGCGACTCACCGGTGGTCGAACACCTCATCCGCGCCGCCGAGTCCGGCAAGCAGGTGGCGGTGGTGGTCGAGCTCAAGGCCCGTTTCGACGAGGCCGCCAACATCGGCTGGGCCCGCCGCCTCGAAGACGCCGGCGTCCACGTCGCCTACGGCCTCGTGGGGCTCAAGGTGCACACCAAGACGTTGCTGGTGGTGCGCTCCGAGCCAGACGGCGTGCACCGCTACTGCCATGTGGGCACGGGCAACTACAACGCCAAGACGGCACGCATGTACACCGATCTCGGGCTGCTGACCTCCGATCCCGACATAGGCCACGACCTCTCCCAGCTGTTCAACGGGCTCACCGGGTACGGCCGTCACCTGGCCTACCGCAAGCTGGTCGTGGCTCCGGACGGGCTCCGCGGCCGAATCACCGACCTCATCCGCAACGAGGCCGAGCACGGCCCCGACGGGCACATCGCGATGAAGATGAACAGCCTCGTCGATGCCGACATGATCGACGAGCTCTACATGGCCGCCCAGGCCGGTGTGCGCATCGACCTGTTGATCCGCGGCATCTGCTGTCTGCGTCCCGGGGTTCCGGGGCTGTCCGAGACGGTGCGGGTCCGGTCGCTCATCGGCCGGTTCCTCGAGCACCCGCGCATCTTCCGGTTCGCGCACGGCGACGGGCCGGGCCGTCCGGTGCACCTCATCGGCTCGGCCGACCTCATGCCCCGCAATCTCGACCGCCGGGTCGAGGCGCTGACGCCCATCGAGCATCCGGCGCTGCGCGCCCGCCTCGACGAGCTGTTCCAGTTGCAGCTGGCCGATCGCTGGCTCGCGTGGGACCTCGATGCGTCGGGCACGTGGGTGCGTTGCGCGGAGGACCCGGCGACGTCGTCCCAGCAGCTGCTCATCGCCCGGGCCTCGGAGTGACACAGCAGCCCGACGACCGCAGCGACGTCGGTCACCACGACGATCGCGGCGTTGGTGAGGCCGATGTCGAGGCCGATGTCGAGGTGGAGGTCTTCGCCGGCGGGGGCGTGGTCGTCGACGGGAACGGGCGCATCCTGTTGGTCCATCGGCCTCGCTACGACGACTGGACGTTCCCGAAGGGCAAGCTCGACCCGGGCGAGACCCTCGAACAGTGCGCGCTACGTGAGGTCGCCGAGGAGACCGGGCTCGTCTGCTCGCTGGGTGCCGAGGTCGCTGTCACCCGCTATGTCGACCACAAGGGTCGCGACAAGCTCGTCCGCTATTGGCTGATGACGGTCGTCGACGGGGCGTTCGAACCGAACGACGAGGTCGAGGAGATCCGTTGGGTCTCCCCGGACGAGGCCGCCGGGCTGCTCAGCTACCCCCGCGACCTCGAGGTGCTCGCCGCAGCCGGGGCGCTCTGACTCGGCCCCTCTCGTCGTTGGCGTCGTCTCGTCACCGGAAATTCACCCTTCGTTCGTCTCGGTGTTAGCTTCGGCGAGCCATGAGTCTGCTCCAGGTCGAGCCCGTACCTCGACGCCTCCCTGCGCCCGCCCGAGCTGGCGTCGTCGTGGCCCTCATCTACCTGTTCCTCGTCGGCGTGTCGTCGCTCGAGGAGGGGATCGCTGCGATGGGGGAGGACACACAGGAGCAGTTGTTCTCGGCCGTCGGGAACCCCTTGGCGGCCTTGTTCGTCGGAATCCTGGGCACCGTCCTCGTGCAGTCGTCGTCGGCGAGCACGTCGGTGATCGTGGGTCTCGTGGCAGCAGGCGCTGTGGGGGTCGACGACGCCGTACCCATGATCATGGGCGCCAACATCGGGACCACGGTGACGGGCACCTTGATCTCGCTCGGACACATCCGGCAGTCGGCGGAGTTCCGTCGAGCATTCGCCACGGCCACCGTGCACGACTTCTTCAATCTCCTGGCGGTGGCGATCCTGCTTCCGTTCGAACTCATCACAGGAGTGCTCTCTTCGACCGCCGAGTGGCTCACCGAGCGGCTCACGGGGACCGGCGGATCGGATTGGGAGAGCCCCATCAAACAGTGGGTGAAGGAGCCGGTCGGTTGGCTCAGCGACCTGTGGCAAACCCTCGGTGCGAGCGGCAACGTGCTCGGGGTGCTCCTCGTCGGCACCGGCCTGATCATCGTCATCTCTGCGCTCATCTTCATAACCAAGAACATGAAGGCGTTGGTCGCCGACCGGATCGAGCGGTCCCTCAACGCGGTGCTCGGCAAGGGCGGCGGCCTCGTGGCCATGGCGCTCGGAGTCGTGGTGACGGTCTCGGTCCAGTCCTCGAGCATCACCACGTCGATCCTCGTGCCTCTCGCTGCAGCGGGTGTGATCACCTTGCGCAACGCGTACCCGGTCACCCTCGGGGCCAATGTGGGAACCACGTTCACTGCGCTGTTGGCGGCACTGGCGGCGAGTCGCCCGGAAGCGCTCACGATTGCGCTCGTCCACACCCTGTTCAACGTGGCCGGAATCCTCATCCTCTATCCCGTGCCGTTGATGCGTGACATCCCGATCCGCCTGGCCCAGGCGCTCGCGGACCTCGCGATCCAACGGCGTGCCTACGCTGTGGGCTACGTGGTCGGGGCGTTCATCGTCATCCCCCTCATCGGTGTCGCGCTGCTGCGCTGACGCCCCACTCTGGAGCTTGTCATGGTGATGTCCTTCTTCCGCAAGGGCGAGAGCGAATCCGGTCTCGAGCAGATCACGAACCGCACCGTGTCGATGTTGGCCGACGCACGGCACTCGTTCGATCTCGCCTGCACGGCGGTGCTCGGCGGAGCCGATGTCTCGTCGGTGACCGAAGACGTGCGGGCCACCGACGAACGGATCAACCGCGCCGAGCAGGAGTTGCGGGGCGTCCTCGTCACCCATCTCGCAGTGCACGGCACCTTCGACGTTGCGGTCGTGCTGAGCTACACGCTGCTGATCAAGAAGGTGGAACGCATCGGCGACCAGGCGAAGAACATCCTCGATCTCGCCGAGGAGGGCATTTCGCTGGCCGGACAGCCCGACACTGCGGTGATGGTCCGCGAGCGGCAGGTCATCTCGGCGTTGATCGCCGAGACCGCCGACCTGCTGGTGGCGCCCGATGCCGAGCGGGTCGCGGATTTCCTGCAGCGGTCGAGCGATCTCCGGATCTCGCTCGAGAGTCGGATCCGTGAACTGATGCACTCGACCGAGCCGGGCTCGTTCGCCGTTCCCCGTGCGATCCTGTACCGGTACTGGAAGCGCATCGTCGCCAACCTCTCCGGGATCATGACGAGCGTCACCGAGCCGCTCCAGCGTCAGGACTATCTCGAGGACGGAACCGTCGACATCGTCGACGACTGACCGAGGCGTCGGGACCTGTTCCGAGGGTTCGGCCGGTGTTCACCTCAGGTTCACCGACTGGCGCGTTGGGGGTCAACACCCCTCCGTAGCGTGCCCCTCTGTTGCGTGGCCTCCGCATGGTGCGGGACCACACCGACAGAGACCCCCAGGAGGGAACTTCCGTGAGTATCTCGAGACGACTGGTCGCATTGCTGGCCATCTTGTTGTCGTTCGCCTTGATCGCCGCCGCCTGCGGCGACGATGACGACACCGATGCAGGGACCGAAGAAGGCGCTGAAGAGGGTTCTGAGGAGGGTGCCGAAGAAGGCGCCGGCGAGGGCGATCTGTCCGGCGAGGTCTTCGTGACGGGTTCGTCGACGGTGGAGCCGGTGTCGGCACGTACCCAGGAGCTCTTCAACGAGATCAACCCGAACGTGAACATCGCGGTCGATGGTCCGGGGACCGGTGACGGGTTCGCGATCTTCTGCGACGGCGAGGCCGACATGACGGGTGCGTCTCGTGCGATCGCGGATGACGAGATCGCGATCTGTGAGGAGAACGGGATCGAGTTCACCGAGTTGTTGGTCGGTATCGATGGCCTTGCCGTGCTCACCAGCACCGCGAACGATGCGGTCGAGTGCGTGAGCTTCGCCGACATCTACGGCCTGGTCGGTCCGGAGTCGACCGGTTTCTCGAGCTGGGCAGACGCGAACGAGTTGTCCGCCGAGCTCGGTGGTGCGGGCGATCTGCCCGATGCGCCGCTGGATGTCTTCGGTCCCGGTGAGGAGTCGGGCACCTTCGATGCTTTCATCGAGATCGTGTGGGAGGACACCGCCGAGGAGCGGGGCCAGGAACCCACAACCCGCCCCGACTACAGCCCGTCGGCTGACGACAACGTGATCATCCAGGGCATTCAGGGCAGCGACACCAGCTTCGGTTGGGTCGGCTACGCCTTTGCCATCAACTCCGACGTGAAGATCCTCGAGGTCGACGGCGGCGACGGCTGTGTGGCACCCACCCCCGAGACCGTGGCGAGCGGCGAGTACCCGATCGCCCGGCCCCTGTACTTCTATGCGAACAACGCCCGCATCGCCGAGAACCCGGCGGCAGCAGCCTTCGTCGACTTCTACGTCACCGAGGGTCTCGACACCGCGGTGGCCAAGGTCGGCTACGTCGAGCTGACCGAAGAGCTCAAGGCCGAGACCCAGGCTGCCTGGGAAGGCCGCTGATCTCGACCAGCGGTCGCAGACCGTGACTGCTCCGGGGGCGGGTTCGCCCGTCCCCGGAGCACCCCCCGGCTTTCCCCTGACGAGTGCGAAGAAGGTTTCCCGAAATGGCAGATGTGAGCATCCGAACCGGAGTCGACATCGATTCCCTCGCCGGGTCCCCGAGACGGCTCCGGCGCGAATCCGCGATCAGGTACCTGCTCCTCGGTGCGGCGTCGTTCTCCATCCTCGTCTCGGCACTGATCGTGTACGCCTTGCTGTCCGAGGCTTGGATCTTCATTCGCGACATCGACTGGAGCGTCACCTGGGGACAGATCGGCTGGTTCCCCCGCCGCGGCATCTACGACATCCCGACACTGCTCGTCGCAACGTTCTGGGTCACCGCCATCGCGATGCTCGTGGCCGCCCCGCTCGGACTCGGGGCTGCGATCTACCTGTCGGAGTACGCCCCGGCTGGGGTGCGCAAGGTCCTGAAGCCCATCCTCGAGATCCTCGCAGGTATTCCCAGCGTGGTCCTCGGCTTCTTCGCCCTGCTGTGGATCGCCCCCAACATCGTCGCCAACATCGGCGGTGTTGGTGGGCGGGGGTCGATCCTGGCCGCCGGCATCGGCGTGGGGATCCTGACGATCCCGCTGGTGGCCTCGGTCTCCGAGGACGCCATGCGAGCCGTCCCGAACACATTGCGGGAAGCCTCCGCCGGCATGGGTGCCCGCAAGGTCACCACGACGCTACGGGTCGTGATCCCCGCTGCCATCTCCGGCCTCGTCGCCTCGCTGATCATCGCCGTCTCCCGAGCCATGGGCGAGACGATGGTCGTGTTCATGGCAGGCGGTGCTGCCGACGCGGCCGTCTTCACGGCTTCCCCCTATGACGGGAGCCTCACGATGACCGCCGCGATGGCCTCGCTGGCCAAGGGCACCGACAACGTGGTGGGTGAGGGACTGACCTTCCAGAGTCTGTTCTTCGTCGGTCTGCTCCTCTTCACGATCACCCTCGCCCTCAACATGATCGCCAACCGGTTCGTGGCCCGTATCCGCGAGCAGTACTGAGGAGCAACGCCATGGCCATCAGCACGCTGGGCGACACCGCCCGCAAGAGCACCGAACTCCTCGAGGGCCGCAAACGCGATCTGCCCGGCGCGGCCTTCCAGATCGTCATCGCCGGCACGCTCTTCATCTCGCTGCTCATCATCGGAGTCTTGATCGTCGATGTCCTGATCGACGGGTGGTCCCAGCTCTCCAACCGTCTCGGTGGCTTCCTCACCGGCACCTTGCGGTCGCGGTCGATCGACGATCAACTCGGCGTCCAACAAGGGCTCTACGGCTCGTTCTGGATCGCGGTCTTCGTCGCCATGATCGCGTTCCCGACGGGCATCGCTGCCGCCATCTATCTCGAGGAGTACGCCCACAAGAACCGCTTCACGACCTTCATCGAGCTGGCAATCCGGAATCTCGCCGGTGTGCCCTCGGTGGTGTATGGCCTGCTGGGGCTCTTCCTGTTCGTCGAGCGCAACACCATCTTCGGTTTCATCGGTCTGAGCTGGCTCGTCGACCTCACCGGCGGCTCGTCGGTCGTGTCCGCCGGCTTGACGCTCTCGATCCTGGTCCTGCCCATCGTGATCATCACGTCGCAGGAGGCTGTACGGGCTGTCCCGCAGGGCCTGAAGGAGGGCGCCTATGGGGTCGGTGCGACGAAATCCGACATGATCCGGACCCAGGTCCTCCCCTACGCCGCCCCCGGGATCCTGACCGGCACGTTGTTGTCGATGTCGCGGGCCATCGGCGAGGCGGCTCCACTGATCCTCATCGGCGCCATCAGCGGTGGCCTGACGGCAAATCCCTCGATCCTCGATCCGAGTGCGTTGCAGGACCGCTTCACCGCACTGCCCATCATGATCGTCACCTGGGTGGGTCAGCGAGGACGAGACGAAGGTTTCGCCTCAGCGGCGGCCGCCGCGATCGTCGTGCTCCTGGTGCTGGTGCTGATGCTGAACATGGCGGCGATCCTGCTGCGCAACCGGTTCGAGAAGAGGCGTGGATGAGCGTGACGACGACAGGAGTGAAAGCATGGACAACGTGGTGACCGACCAATCCAAGGCCTCAGACGGTGCCAGCCCAGCCGTCGCCGCCGAAGCACGCATCGAAGTCGAGCCCAGCCCCGAGGGCACCGTCGTCTTCGAGCTCGCCGACGTCAACGTCTACTACGGCGACTTTCGTGCAGTGCGCGACGTCGATCTCGAGATCCGCGAGCACGAGATCACGGCATTCATCGGCCCATCGGGCTGTGGCAAGACGACGGTCCTGCGGTGCCTCAACCGCATGAACGACCTCATCGACATCGCCCGAGTTACCGGCAGTCTGCACTACCACGGCGTCGATCTCTACGACAAGCGTGTCGATCCCGTCGAGGTCCGGCGCCGAATCGGCATGGTCTTCCAGAAGCCGAATCCGTTCCCGAAGTCGATCTACGACAACATCGCCTACGGGCCGCGCGTCAGCGGGATGGTGAAGAAGAAGAAGCGGGGCGGCGAACTCGACGAGGTCGTCGAGAACGCACTGCGCAAGGCCGCCATCTGGGACGAGGTGAAGGATCGACTCGACGACTCTGCGCTCGGTCTGTCGGGTGGTCAGCAGCAGCGCCTGTGCATCGCCCGTGCCATTGCCACGAACCCCGATGTGTTGCTCATGGACGAACCGTGCTCGGCGCTCGACCCGATCGCCACCACCCGGATCGAAGAACTCATGCAGGAGATCAAGTCCGAGTACTCGATCGTCATCGTGACCCACAACATGCAGCAGGCTGCACGGGTGAGCGACCGCACGGCCTTCTACTCCGTCGAGGTCAATCCCGACAGCGACACCCGCACCGGCATCCTCGTCGAGTTCGACAGGACCGACAAGATGTTCTCGAATCCCAACGACGAGCGGACCGAGAATTACGTGACCGGCCGCTTCGGTTGATCGTCACGATCTCGGGAACTGCACAGGAGTCGACATGACCGAAGAACTGCGTCGGAGCTTCCACGACGACCTCGAAGAAGTCCGCCAGGGCATCGTCCGCATGGCGGGGCTGGTGACCGAATCGATCCCGCGCGGTACCGAGGCGTTCCTTGCCGGTGACCTCAACGGGGCGCAGGCCCTGATCGAGGACGACGACGTCCTCGATGCGCTCGCGCTGGAGATCGAGGAACACTGCTATCAATTGCTGGCTCTGCAGCAGCCGATGGCCAGCGACCTGCGGGAGATCCTGACGGCGCTGTGGCTGACCGCCGAGATCGAGCGCTCCGGCGATCTCATGACGAACATCGCAAAGGCGACCCGTCGAATCTATGGCACGCCGATCAGCCCGAAGGTCCGGGGGCTGCTCGTCCAGATGTCGGAAGAGGCGGCACGCCTGTTCCGACTGGCGCTCGACTCCTATGCCGAGCGTGAAGCCGGTCTGGCCGCTGCACTCGATGACATCGACGATCGCCTGGACGAGCTGAACATCCAGACCGTGCTCGCGGTCTTCGAGACGCACAACGCCGAGGAACTCGGTCTGCAGCCGGCGGTGCAGCTGGCGCTGGTGTGCCGCTACTACGAGCGCATCGGCGATCACGCCGTCAACATCGGTGAGCGTGTCCGATACATGGTGGACGGTTGGATGCCAGAACATGCCGGCGCAGCCCGCCTGAGTATGCGACGGACCATCTACGGCCGCGAGCACGCCGAGCCGAACGACATCGATGTGACTGCGATGAGCGACATCGACGGACACGACGGTGATGGCAACGCCTGAACGCGAGCCGACGGCGAGACGGCCATGATCGTGACCGTCATCCTCCTCGCCATCGCCGCATGCCTCGGAGCGCTCGCCGTCGCTTCGTCGCAGCGTCGAGGTCGACGACTCGCTCGCCGTCTGGACGAGGTGGCATCCCAGGTCGCCGGGGATGTGGTCATCTCCTCACCGACGCCGGAGTTGGCCACTGATCGACTCGAACGCATCCTGCATCGTCGGGCGTCGATTCCCCCGAGTGCGCAACAACTCGAGGCCGACCGCTACCGGATCGCCTTGGCCTCCATCACGTTGGGGGTCGTGCTCGTCGACGAAGACGGCCGGGTCCGCTACCGCAACCCCTTCGCCGAGACGTTTCTCTCGGGCCGTTCGGGGGCTGCGGTGGTGGCGCAGGTGCTGGACGACCTGGTGCGCAGCGCGCTCGACGGTGTCAGCGGCGAGCGCGAGGTGCAGCTCTACGGGCCGCCGCGGCGGAAGCTCCTCGTCTCGGCCTCGCCGATCGTCGAGGGCGCCCGATTCCTCGGTGCCGCGGTGTTGATCGACGACATCACCGAGCAAGAGCGGCTCGATGCCATCCGTCGCGACTTCGTCGCGAACATCAGTCACGAACTCCGGACGCCCATCGGTGCAATGTCGTTGTTGGCCGAGACGCTCGTGGGCGAGACGGACCCCGACGTGATCGAGTCGCTCTCCTCGCGTCTCGGTGCGGAGGCTGCCCGGTTGGGGCGCACCATCGAGGACCTGCTCCAGCTGTCACGGATCGAGCACGGCTCCGACGACCACTTCGGCCCGGTCGTGCTCCAACATGTCGTCTCGACGGCCTGCGACCGGGTTCGCGCCGCCGCAGAGCAGCAGGGGGTGGCCATCGGTGTATCGGCGCCCTCGGTCGATCTGGTCGTCCGAGGCGACGAGCGTCAGTTGGCGTCGGCGATCTTCAACCTTCTCGACAATGCCGTCAAGTACAGCGGGGCGGGGCCGGGGGCAGTCTCCGTGCGCTTGCGTCGACGAGCCGACCAGGTCGAGGTCACCGTGCAAGACAGCGGTATCGGCGTGCCGCGCAAGGATCTCGATCGCATCTTCGAGCGCTTCTACCGGGTCGATCCGAGCCGGGGTAGGGACAGCGGGGGTACCGGCCTCGGCCTCGCCATCGTCCGGCACGTCGTCGCGAACCACGGTGGTCGCATCGAGGTGGAGTCCACCGAGGGCGAAGGTACGACCTTCACGCTGCTCCTGCCTGCATCCGGCGATCCCGACCCGATTGGACACGATCCGGATGCGTCGGCAGGGGTACTCGGCGATCTGCCGTCCTCCCCGCCGCCACCAGATGACGGCAACGACCACGAGGTGACCAGACCATGACCCCCACCGCCGCCAGAGTTCTCGTCGTCGAGGACGAGGAGTCCTTCGTCGAGGCCTTGCGCATCGGGTTGCAGCGTGAGGGCTTCGTGATCGACGTCGCCCGCGACGGCCGTGAGGCGCTCGACAAGTTCGAGGCCGTCACGCCCGACCTGGTGCTTCTCGATCTGATGCTGCCGAAGCTGTCGGGCATCGACGTCTGCCGGGAGATCCGCAACAAGTCCAAGGTCCCGATCATCATGGTCACCGCCAAGGGCGAGGAGATCGACACCGTGGTGGGCCTCGAGGTGGGCGCCGACGACTATGTCACCAAGCCGTACCACCTGCGTGAGTTGGTGGCCCGCATGCGTTCGCTGCTGCGACGGGCCAACTGGAGCGGCGAGAACGAGGCCATCGACAAGGGCGTCCTGATCGAGGCCGGCGACGTGCGCGTCGACACCGACCGCCACGAGGTCTCGGTGCGCGATCAGACCGTGGACCTGCCGCTCAAGGAGTTCGACCTGTTGACGCTGCTGGTCGAGAACGCCGGCCGGGTCCTGACCCGCGACGTCCTGATCGACCGGGTGTGGGGCACCGACTACGTCGGCGACACCAAGACCCTCGACGTCCACATCAAGCGCCTGCGCTCCAAGATCGAGGTCGACCCGTCGAACCCCGAACGCATCATCACCATCCGCGGCCTCGGCTACAAGTTCGTCCGCAGCTGATCGAGACCACTGCTGGGAACTACTGGGGTCAAGTCGTACTTTCAACCAACTCTCGCCGGTGCGCCGCCCGGCCGTAGCTCCCGGAGTTGGTTGAAAGTACGACTTGACCCCAGCGCTTGACCCCGCCCAGCGGGTGGCCACCCCTACCATGCGACCATGAGCGAGGGCTGGAGACCGCTGCAGGCGCCGACCCGGCCTGCCGTCGACGGCGAACCCGCACGCAGCGAGCGCGGCGGCTTCGCCGTGTCGCCGTTCGTCCGGCTGGCCCGGGTACACGCGTTGTCGTCGGCAGGCGATGCCATGGTCACCGTGGCCCTGGCCGGGTCGCTGTTCTTCTCGATCGACCCGTCGGCGGCACGGTGGCGTGTCGGGCTGTACCTGGCGTTGACCATCGCTCCGTTCGCGCTGGTCAGCCCGCTGATCGGTCCCGCCATCGACCGGGCCCGGGGCGGGCGGCGCCTGATGGTGATCGTCATCAACGCCGGTCGCGCCACCGTCGCGGCATTGATGATCGGCAATCTCGACAGTCTCTTCCTCTTCCCGCTCGCGTTCTCGTTCCTCGTCCTGCAGAAGGGCTATGTCATCGCGAAGGCCGCGATCGTGCCCACCACGGTACGAAGTCACGACGAACTGGTCGACAAGAACAGCCGTCTCGCGCTGCTCAGCGGCATAGCGGGCTTCGCCGGCGCCGCGCCCGCAGCGTTGGTGCAGGTCATCGGCGGCCCCGAATGGTCGGTGCTGCTCGCTGCGATCGTGTTCGTGGTCGCCACGGCTCTGTCGACCCGACTGCCACGGGTGGCGGTGGCAGTCAACCCCGAGGACGAGGCCGAACGAGCGGAGCTGCGCTCGGGCGGCATCGTGTTGGCCGCGTCGGCCATGGGGATGCTCCGCGCGATCATCGGGTTCTTCACGTTCCTGGTGGCGTTCGCCTATCGCGGTGGCACCGACGACCTCGACCTCGGGGGCGACGGACGGGCGCTCGGCGTGACCATCCACGAGTCGCTCCTGGGCGTCGACGTCGGAGCCGGCGGCACCTCGGCGGTGCGGCTGGGAGCGGTGGTGGCGTTCAGCGTGGGCGGCGGCCTCATAGGATCGCTCGTGGCGCCGCGCCTGCGCGAACGGGTCGCCGAGGAGACCATGGTCCTGGGCGCGCTGCTCGGCATCAGCGCCGCCGCGCTGCTCGGGACCTGGAGCGGCGGTCTGTCGGGAGCCCTGCTGGTAGGGCTGGCGGTGGGCGTCGGCGTCAGCTCCGGCAAGTTGGCGTTCGACTCGCTGGTGCAGCGCGACGCGCCGGACGCCAACTACGGACGTACCTTTGCCCGCTTCGAGACCAGATTCCAGCTGCTGTGGGTCTTCGGTGCGCTGGTACCGGTGGTGATCACGCTGCCGGCACGGTTCGGGTTCTTCATCCTGTGTGTCGTCGCCGGCATGGCCGCGCTGTCGTACCACCTCGGCTCGCGGGCCGGTGAGCCCGACCATCCGCTGCGGCTGGCGCCGCCGATACCCCAGCCGCTCCAGCCCCGCCCGCCGGCGGTGCCGACGCCCGACGACCCCACGCTGGTGGATCTGCCGGTCCGCGATCCCGACCTCGACGACACCCTCGACGGGCGCTGACGCGTGGGGTCAGACCCCGCTTTCCCGCTTTCCGAACGGGATGCCGGAGGTGAATGGCGCCGAAGGGAGAAAGCGGGAAAGCGGGGTCTGACCCCATCTAGGCCAGGTCGATGCGGGCGAGCCACAGGCCGGGTGCGTCGACCTCGTTGGGGGTCGGCAGGTTCGCTGCGTCGGCCCAGAGCCGTTCGAGGCCGTCGGGACCGGCCCGCTCGATGACACCCTCCACGAAGGCGGTGCCGCGCTCGACCGCAGCCTGGGTCAAGGTCAGGCCCAGCATCCGCTCGATGAAGCGGTCGGCCTGATCGGCCTCGACCCGGCGCCGACGCAGCGCTTCGGTCAGACGCCCGTAGGAGCCGATCAGGTTGCCGCCGATGCGGTCCATGGTGTGGTCGACCACACCGATGATCACCGCGGTGAGCGCCTCGAGGCGCGGCATCATCGCCTGCTGTTCGGGTGAGGTGATCGCCCCGAGCACGACCTCGGGATCGCCGAAGGCCGACTGGAGGTCGCCGAGAGCGTCGGGGTTCGACAGGTCCAACGCCCCGAGACGGTCCTCGAGAGCGCCGGGGTCGGAGCGGAAACCACCGGCGAACTCCAGCAGCAGGTCCTGCAGGGTCGAGCCGATGTGGGGCACCGACAGCACCAGATGGTGGGTGATCTCGTGCAGGCACACCCACAGGCGCAGGTCCTGGCCGGGCAGGCTCCACTCGTCTGCGAACTCGTCGAGGTTGGGGGGGACGACGAGGATCTCGTTGCCAGAACGCGGGATCGGGATGTCGTACTGGCCGAGGGTGCGGCGGGCCAGATGACCGACCATCGACCCGGCCGTCATGCTCAACATCATGGGGCCGAGCATCTTCATCATGGAGCCCAACATGGCGCTCATGGGATCGCTCGGATCCATCTCGGCGGCCTCGGCGGGGCCCTGGCCGAGCGCCGCGGTGAGGCGTTCGAAGAGGGGCTTGTAGGCATCGAGGCTGCGGTCGGCCCACTGGGTGCGGTTGACCGGGACGATCTCGATGCCGCTGCCGGGCGGCGCCAGCCCGAGGGCGTCGACGACACGCATCTCGGCGACGCGGGCCAACTCGATGATCTCGATCCGCTCGGTGGGGTCGACGTTCCCCTCGGGCTGTCCGTCGTTGGCGAGCGAGAACGCGATCTGGCGTGCGGCACCCCACTGGTTGCCGGCGCCGCCGGCGCCGAGCAGGCGGCCGAGGTCGCCGAGGAACGGCATGCCACCGAATGGGAACTCCGGCGGATCGCCGTCGCTGGTCATGGGTCTGCCTCCTCGACTGCCGGGCTGATCGGACACGATTGCCTGCTCGTTGGAGGGTAACGCCCAGCGGCGGTGCCGGTACCGTCAGACGCCGCGGTCGGCGGCACCGCCGGGTATCGGGGCATCGCAGTAGCATCGCCGGGTGGAAGGGGAGCCGGCGCCGTCGAAGAGGACCATCGTGGTCACCGGTGCCGCCGGGTCGGTCGGACGCCGTGTCTGCGCGCTCCTGGCCCCACTCGACGACCTCCACGTCCTCGCGATCGACCTCGAACCACCACCGAGTCGTGGTTGCGTCGAGGGTCACCGTGTCGATCTCCGGAGCAGTCGCCTCACCGAGGTCTTCGCCGGCGCCGATGCCGTGGTGCACCTGGCGTCGTCGTTCCGCCCGGTCAGCGACGGGGTCGATGTCGGTCACGTCGACATCGACGTCGCCCGCAATGTGTTCGCAGCCGCCGCCGACGCCGGCGTCGCCCTCGTCGTGGTGCTGTCGAGCGCAATGGTCTACGGCGCCCACCCCACCAACTCGATCCCCATCCTCGAGGACGCGCCGCTCGACCCGAACCCCGAATTCTCGTTCGCGGTCGTCAAGGCCGAGATCGAGGCATTGGCAGAGGCATGGCAGCGCGACCACAGCGATCGCACCGTCGTGGTGCTGCGCCCGACGACCGCCATCGCCAAGGGTGAGGTCAGCTGGGTGGCCCGTGGCCTGCGGGCCGCGTCGCTGCTCGCCGTCGGCGACGACGATCCCCCGGTGCAGTACCTGCACCTCGACGACCTCGCCGCCGCAGTGCTTCTCGCCACCACGGGCTCGATGCACGGCGCCTACAACGTCGCCCCCGACGGGTCGGTGGAAGGAGCAACCGTCAGGGAACTGTCGGGGCGGACCCCCCGGGTGCGGATGCCCGAATGGCTCGCCGAGGAGTTGGGGCGATTCCGGTGGCGTCACGGTCTCGGCCCCACCCCGCCCGGCCTGACGCCCTACACCGTGCATCCGTGGGTCGTGGCCAACGACCGGCTCCGTCGAGTGGGCTGGGAGCCGGCGTTCACCAACGAAGAGGCCTACGTCGACGGTGTACCGGCGAAACCCTGGGCGGCATTGAACGCGAAGCGACGCCAGCAGCTGGCGCTCGGGACCGCCGGCGCGGTCACCGCCGCGGCGGGCATCGGCGCCGCGGTCGTGGCCAAGCGCCTCCGCCGCCGGTAGCCCAGCGGCGGCGGGTCAGTCCGTGCCGTCGCTGGTGCGGACCCCGAGCGTCACCGTCGTCGACCCGGAGGTCTCGTCGCGCCGGTACTCGAGCGGAAGGGACGCCTCGACCGGGTGACGACGCAGCTCGAGGATCAGGTCGCTCATCGAAGCCAGCGGCGTCGTGCCGAGCCCGGTGAGGATGTCGCCACGCCGGATACCCGCGTCGGCGGCGGGGCCTCCGGCGATGACGGTCTCGACGCGGATGCCGCCGGCATCGACGCCGTAGCGGGCCCGCTCGTCTGCATCGAGGTCGATGCCGGTGATGCCCAGCCAGGGATGGCGCCCCTCGCCCCATACCATGATGTCGTCGGCGATCTTGCGGGCCCACGCAACCGGAACGGCGTGCGTCGCGGTGTTGCTCCCGGCATCGACGACGATCCCGATGACCGCACCGGTGGCGTCGACCAGCGCGCCGCCCGAGGAGCCGTCGGGAAGGGCGGTGTCGAGCTCGAGTACGCCATGGAGGCTGCGATCGGCGGCCACCCGGATGCGGCCCGTGGTGGAGGTCAAGGTGCCCATCTCGAGCTCGCCGGGATCGACGCCGGCCGCCAACGCCACAGCGGGCTCGCCGACCTCGGGGGCGTTGAACAACGCCAGCGGCGCCGCCGCGAACTCGTGATCGTCGACCTCGATGACCGACAGGCCGCTGAGGGCGTCGGTACCGAGCACCCGAGCCCGGAGTTGTCCGCCACCGACCGAGACCGAGACCTCGGTGGAATCGCCGACGAGGTCGGCGCTGGTGAGCAGGTAACCGTCGCTCTTGAAAGCGACCGCCGAACCGGTGCGCCCGTCGGCGGTGACCTCCACTACTGCGGGAGTCACCTTGGAGGTGACTGCAGCGGGCCACTCGGCCGCAGGGAGACTTCTCGGTACCGGCACCATGGCCTGCACGGCCACGACCTCGGTCGCGACCGAGGCCGGCGCGACGCCGGCGGCCGCGCCGCCGAGGGTCAGGATCAGGCCGGTGACGACCATCGCCCCGCCCACGGCGCCCAGCGCTGCGAGGGCGACCGCGTGTCGGAGCGGGGTCTGCAGGGTAGAGACCTCAGTGGCGACCGTGCCGGTGGGGGCGGCCGCCCGAAGACCCGCGGCAACCTCGGCGGGATGGCGCCACACCCGATCCTCGAGAGGGAGGGGAGGCCGATACTCGTCGTCGTCACGCTCCGCCCCAGGCACATCTGTCACGATACCTACCTGCCCACGCCGATGGATCGCGGGTCGCCGCCGCGTCGGGTCGTGGGTCGTTGGTTCCCGCCGCTTCGATGGAAACGCTGCGCCCCACTACGATGGCCGACGTGCAACCTCCCGATCACGCCGATGACTGGTTCGGTCTGACAGCCGAACCGCTGCCGGTGGCCGAAGCGGCCGCTTGGGCGCGCCTGGCACGTTGTGGCGCCGTCGTCACCTTCGACGGCACGGCCCGCGACCATTCCGATGGGCGCCCCGGCGTCCACGCGCTCGAATACGAGGCCTACGAGACCCAGGTCGAGCCCCGGCTCGCTGCCATCGCCGCCGAGGCCAGGGTCCGCTGGCCCGACCTGGGTCGCATCGCGATGATCCACCGCATGGGCCCGGTCGGCCTCGGCGAGAGCGCCGTGGTCGTCGCCGTGTCCGCGCCGCACCGCGACAACGCATTCGCAGCGGCCCGGTTCTGCATCGACACGCTCAAAGCCACGGTGCCCATCTGGAAACGCGAAGCCTGGGACGGCGGCGAGAGCTGGGGTCTCGAACCCCAACACGTGCGTGAGGTGGCCGAACTCGACGACGCCACCGGGTCCCGCCGGTGACAGCGCTCGCATTCCTCGGCGTCGCCGTCGCCGTCTTCATCGTCTTGTCGGCGGTCTCGTGGTTCCGTCACCGCGAGCGTCGAACCACCTTCGACTCGAGCATCGAACGGTTCCGTCACGAGATGGACGTCCTGTCCCCGTCGGAGCGGGCGCGCCGCCGGCGCCGCTGACCTCGGCATGGCGCGCGACCTGGCGATCGATCTCGGTACCGCGAACACCCTCGTCTATGCCCGCGGGCGTGGGATCGTCCTGAACGAGCCATCGGTCATCGCGCTCAACAACCAGACCAACGAGGTCCTGGCGATGGGGCACGAGGCCTGGCAGATGATCGGCCGCACGCCGAGCTACATCGTCGCGGTCCGGCCGCTGCGCAAGGGCGCCATCACCGACTTCGACGTCACCCAGCGGATGATCCGCCTGCTGCTCCAGCGGGTGGGTGTGAGCCGGTTCAACCGTCCCCGGGTCGTCATCTGTGTGCCGTCGGCCATCACCGCCGTCGAGCGCCGCGCCGTCACCGAGGCGGCCCGGCGCGCCGGTGCCGCCGACGCGCAGCTCATCGAGCAGCCCCTGGCTGCGGCGATCGGCGCCGGCCTGCCCATCAACGAGCCCATCGGCAACATGGTGGTCGACATCGGCGGCGGCACCAGCGAGACGGCGCTCATCTCGATGGGTGGCGTGGTGGCGCTCGAGGCGGTGCGGGTCGGCTCGTTCGACATCGACGCCGCGATCCAGAACTACGTGCGCCGTGCCCACGGCATCGCGGTCGGCGAGCGCACCGCCGAGGAGATCAAGATCACCATCGGCTCCGCGGATCCCACCGAAGGCGAACTCCGGGCCGAGGTGCGAGGGCGCCATCTCATGAGCGGATTGCCCGAGACCATCGTCTTGCACCCCGGTGAGGTGCGCGACGCCATCGAGGAACCGGTCTCGGCGATGGTCGACTCGGTGCTGGCGTGTCTGTCCCAGGCGCCGCCGGAACTGGCGCAGGACCTCATCGTGCAGGGCATCCACCTCGTCGGCGGTGGTGGCCTGTTGCGGGGCCTCGACCAGCGCTTGTCGCGCGAGACCGAGGTCCCTGTGCATCTCGTCGACGCCCCGCTCGAGGCCGTGGTGCTCGGAGCCGGGCGTTGCATCGAATCGTTCGAGTCCGTCCAGGCGATGTTCATGGATTCCCGGCCGACGCGCCGGTAGCTTCCGCCCCATCCACTCGGCCCGCCCTACTGCAGGTCCTCGGCCGCCTGACGGACCTGCCAGTCGCGATCGTCGAGCGCGGCTGCGAGGGCTGCGTCGACCTCGGGAGTGTCGAAGGGAGCGAGGGCGAGCACGGCGCGACGTCGGACCGTGGCCCGATCCCGGGTGGCGGCGAGGATGGCGGGCAGGGCGCGTTCGTCGCCGATGGCACCGAGCGCGGCTACAGCGGCCTCGCGACAAAGCGCGTCGTCGTGACCGGTGCAGATCGTGACGAGGGTGTCGAGATGGGTGGCGCCGTCGTCACGTTCGCCCGCCGCCCAGCAGGCCACCTCGACCACCACCGACTCGGCGTCGGTCAGCAGCGGCGCGAGGTCGACATCTGGTTCGAGGGCTGCGATCTCGGCCACCGCCCGCCGCACCCGCAGCGACGCGTCGCCGGCGACCCGGGCCAGATCGGCCGCTGTCCAGGCCCCGATGCGGTGCCCGATGGCGACCGCGCTGGAGCGGACGCGATCGTCGTCGTGGTCGAGCCCGGCGCGGATGCTGTCGATGTCGCCGGCCGCTTCGGCCTCGAGCAGGGCCCGACGCGCTGCGACGGCCTCGAGTGACGGCCGTTCCGCCGCCGGCCAGGAGCTGCTCATCGGAGGATGGACTCAGCCGACGAGGAGTTCGAGGCCGACCCGTACCCCGACGTAGAACACGCCGATCGAGACGGCCAGCAGAACCCCCATCAGCGAGACCAGCACGGCGATGCCGATGAGCGACCCGATCCGCTGGTACCAGCGGACATGGGCATTGATGCCGGTGACGGCGCGATGCTTGGCCAGTGGATCGCGGGGGGCGAACGGCATCCGGATGGGGCGGGCAGGCGGTTCCTCCCAGTCGCCGCGGTCTGCGGCGACCATCAGGTTCCACTGCGAGGAACACCGCGGACGGTCGACGGGTTGGGGGCTGCGATCACGGGTGGCCATTGCGCGATGGAACACCGGGCGCGGCGTGGCAGCATACGAGGCGAGCAATGCGGCCAGAGCCGCAGCAAGGATCAGCGTGGGTAGCGACGACACAACACCGACAACGGTACCGCCGGCGCCGCCCGTTGTCGGGACCACACCCGATCACCTCGGCGACGGGCCGCCGCCCCCGCACGTTCCGGTCGCCACCGGATGGACGCTCCGGTGGGCGCTGGCCACCGTGGCCGCAGTCGTCTTCGGCATCGCGACGTTGCTCATCTTCTTCGGAGATGCCGAGTGGATCGGTGTCGACGACTACGTGCTGGCCCCTGGCAGTGCCACCGATACGGCCTCCGCGGTGCGTATCGAGGGGGCCGAGTCGTTCCCGCCCGAGGGCGAGATCGACTTCACCACCGTGTCGATCCGACGCGACGTGACGATCTGGGACTGGTTCCGTGCCCGGTCCAGCGACACCAGCGAGCTGGTGCCACCCGAAGAGGTCGACGGCGACCGTAGCCGCGACGAGACCCGCCAGATCACCCAGTTCCAGATGGATCAGAGCCAGGACACCGCCGTGCTCGTCGCGCTCCAGTACCTGGGGTATGAACTCGTGCCCCAGGTCGAGGGAGCGTTCGTCATCACCCTGGTGCCGGAGAGCCCCGCAGCCGCGGCCCTGCGCCTCGGCGATCTCGTCGTCGCCGTCGACGGCGACCCCATCGACGAGTCCTCCGACCTGGCCGATGCGATCTCCGGGCGGTCCCCCGGCGACGAGGTCACGCTCAGCATCCGCCGCCATCCCGACGGGATCGGTGGCGACAGCGACGGCGCGGCCGAGGAGGAGGTCGACATCGTGTTGGCCGCGCATCCCGAGATCGACGGTGCGGGCTTCCTCGGGGTGCAGATCGAGACCCCCGTCACCGTTGATGCCCCCTTCGACGTGGTCATCGACGTGGGCCGCGTCCGCGGACCCTCGGCCGGGCTCGCGTTCTCGCTGGCCGTGCTCGACGTCGCCACCCCGGGCGAGCTCACCGGCGGCAACCGCATCGCCACCACCGGGACCATCGATCGCTTCGGCAACGTGGGTCAGGTCGGCGGTGTTGCCCAGAAGGTGGCTGCGGCCAAACGCGAAGGCGTCGAGGTCTTCCTGGTGCCGCCGCCCGAGTACGCGGTCGCCGTCGAGGCCGCAGGCGACGACATCGCCATCGCCTGCGTCCAGACCTTCGACGACGCCGTGATCGAGCTCGCCGAGAACTACGGAGGCAACGGCATCGAGGTCGCACTCGAGGCCGGCGCACCCGCGCCCGAACGCTCCCCCAGCCCCGTAGACCCCGACGACGGCTTCCTCACCTGCGCCGAAGTCGTCGGCGCGGCCCTGTGATCGACCACCACCGGTAGGCTCCGACCCGATGCGCCCCACCAGCGAGATGCCCGAACCCCGCGGACGCCGCCGTGTGTCCCGACGACTCCGTGCCGTCCTGGCGGTGGTGCTCGTCGCCTTGATCGTGGCGCTGCTCTCGCTGCGCGGCATCGCCGGCTTCTACACCGACTATCTGTGGTACGACTCGCTGGGCTTCACGTCGGTGTGGCGCCAGGTGCTGCTCGCCCAGGTCATCCTGGCGTTGATCTTCATCGGCATCATGTTCTTCCTGGTCTGGCTGAACCTGGCCATCGCCGATCGCCTCGCCCCGTCGTTCCGTCCGCCGGGCCCCGAAGAGGAGTTCGTCCGCCGGTACCACGAAGCCGTCGGACCTCGCATCGGCCTCGTCCGCGTCGCCATCGCCGGTCTGTTCGCCCTGTTCTGGGGCGCCGGTGCCGGAAGCCGCTGGCAGGACTGGATCCTGTTCCGCAACCGGGTCGACTTCGGCATCGACGATCCCCAGTTCGACACCGACATCGGCTTCTACGTCTTCCAACTCCCGTTCGTGCGGTTCCTGGTCACGTGGCTGTTCACCGCGTTCATCGTGGTGCTCATCGTCGTCGCCGCCGCCCACTATCTCAACGGCGGTATCCGTCTGAACTCGCTGAGCGCACCCGGCCAGCGTGTGACGCCGGCGGTCAAGGGGCATCTGTCGGTCCTGCTGGCGATCCTCGCGCTGCTCAAGGCCATCGACTACTGGCTGCAACGCTTCGAGTTGACCTTCTCCACCCGGGGTGTGGTCGACGGGGCGGGTTACACCGACGTCAACGCGCAGCTGCCGGCCATCCGGTTGCTCATCCTCATCTCGCTCGCAGCGGCGGTCCTGCTCATCGTCAACATCTGGCGCCGTGGCTGGGTCCTACCGGTCGTGGCCGTGGGCCTCTGGGCATTCGTGGCGGTGGCCATGGGCAGTATCTACCCGGCGGTGTTCCAGCGCCTGGTGGTCATCCCGTCGGAGTCGACGCGTGAGGCGCCGTTCATCGAACGCAACATCGAGGCCACCCGCGCGGCCTACGGTCTCGACGAGGTCGTCGAGCCGGTCTTCGATCCCCGGAACGGCGAGCTCTCGGCGGAGCTCTTCGACGCCAACCGGGCGACGCTCGAGAACATCCGGCTGATCGACCCGTCGATCGTTTCGCCGACGTTCCGTGCGCTCGAGGTCGACCGCGAGCAGTTCCGCTTCTCCGACGATCTCGACGTCGACCGCTATGTCATCGACGGCGAGGAACGAACGGTCGTCGTCGCCGCCCGCGAGCTGAACCTCGACGGCGTCGACTCCGGCTGGGAGAACCGGACCACAGCGTTCACCCACGGCTACGGCCTGGCGCTCGCTCCGGCCAACGAGGTCACCACGCAGGGCAATCCGTCCTTCATCGTCGGCGGCCTGCCCACGAGCATCGACCAGGACCGCATCGATCTCGAGCTCGACCAGCCGCGTATCTACATCGGCGAAGACCTCACCGGCTACGCGATCGTCAACACCGGCCGCTGCGAGATCGACTTCGCGTTGACCGGCACCGAAGACCCCGAGGCCCTCGCCGAACTCGTCGACGAGGCCGAGCTCGGCGACTGCGAAGGCGGGTCGGGCCAGAACCAGCTGTACGAGTACACCGGCGCCGATGGCGTGCGCGCCGGCGGCCTCATCCGGCGCACGGCATTCGCCCTGCGCTTCCAGGATCTCAACCCGATCCTCTCGGGCCTCATCGACAGCGATTCGCGCTTCATCTACAACCGCGATGTCGACCAGCGGGTGCGGGAGCTGGCGCCGTTCCTCGAGTTCGATGCGGACCCGTATCCCGTGATCATCGACGGGCGCATCGTGTTCATCGTCGATGCGTACACCACCAGCGACCGCTATCCCTACGCCGAGTCCGCCGACCGGACGTCGGTGCCCGGTGGCAGCGGTCTGCGTGAGAACTTCAACTACGTGCGCAACTCGGTGAAGACCGTGGTGGATGCCTACGACGGCACCGTCACGTTCTACGTGGTCGACGACACCGATCCCCTCATCCAGGCGTATCAGCAGGCCTTCCCCCGGCTCTTCACGCCGGGCGACGAGATGCCCGAGTCGCTCCAGAACCACCTTCGGTACCCGGAGGATCTGTTCAAGGTTCAGACCAACATGTGGGCGCGCTACCACCTCGAGAACCCGTCGGACTTCTACGAGGCTGCCGGCGCCTGGTCCGTGGCCCTCGATCCCGGGGCGCAGCTCGAGGCCGCCCAGACGACCACGACCACCACCGCCGCAGGTGTCACGACCGTGGTCACCGGGACCCGCATCGATCCCTACTACCAGCAGCTACGCCTGCCCGGCGAGGACGAGACCGAGTTCCTGTTGCTGCGCCCGTTCGTCCCCCGATCCCCCGACGACAGCCGCCAGGAGCTCGATGCCTTCATGGTGGCGAGACGAGACGACGCAGGGAACCAGTCGCTGATCTCCTACGACGTGCCCGGCCTCGACGTCAGCGGGCCGGTCATCGCGAACCGCTCGATGCTGACCGACGGCACGGTCGCCCAGCGCACCACGCTGCTGGATCAGCGTGGCTCCGGGGTGCTGCTCGGCAACATGTTGACCCTGCCGCTCGACATGCCCGACACCGGTGAGGAAGCGTTGTTGTACGTGCGTCCGCTGTACGTGCTGGCCAGCGGTAACCAGCCTGCGCTGCAGGAGGTCATCGTCTCGTTCGGCGACGAGGTGCGCATGTGCCCCTCGCTGGGTCTGGCGTTGGGCGCCCTGCTCGTCGACGCCGACACGGTCGACGACGAGTGCTCCGGCATACGGTCACCCATCGAGACCACCGTCGTCGAGGAGGTACCGGTCGACGACGAGCCGGCCGAGGACGACCCGGCCGAGGACAACGGCTCGACGCCCACTCCCGAACCGGTCGATCCCGAGCCCACCGATCCCACCACGCCGGATGCGCTCACCCTGCTCCAGGAGGCCGACGAGCTGTTCATCGAAGCCGACGCTGCTCTGGCCGACGGCGATCTCGGCCGCTATCAGGAGCTGATCCGCGAGGCTCAACAGCGACTGAACGACGCACTCGCGCTGTTGAGCGATCAACCGCCCGAAGAAGAGGTCGCGCAATCGCCTCCCGGCGATGGCGAGGAACCGGCCGACGAGAGCGGCACCGGAGCCGCCGAGCCGCCGCCTGCCGATGCCGAGGAGTCCGAGGCGGCACCGCCGCCGCCGGACTTCGCCGGGGCCAGCTGACCCCGGCGGCCGGGCCGATCAGTCGACCAGCACCGGAGGCCGCTCGATACCGGCCGCGTCGAGCATGGCGTAGTAGCCGGCCAGCGTGCTCGCGCCGCTGGTGATCGAGGTCACCTCGCCGTTTTCGTCGAGGTTGATGTTGACGCCCGAGATCATGAACACCACGTCGGTGGGGCCGTCGTTGTCCTCGGGCGTGTAGAGCGTGTGTACGGAGTTGGCCGGCTCGAACAGGTACGAGCCGGCGGTGTTCAGCTCGGGCGACTCCCGGTAGCCCCAGCGTCCGGAGAACGTGACGCCGAAGACCTGGCCGCTGTGACGGTGGGTCTCCAGTTCGATGCCGGGCGCGAACTCGTTGCGCACCACCCACAGGCCTTCGGCCTCGCGGACCTGGAGCACCTTGATGCGGATGCCGTGGCCGGTGTCGGCCCAGGGGAAGTCGTCGTCGCCGATGTGTTGGGCGCTGGGCCCCGCGTGATCGAGAATCGTCATGGCGCGACGGTACCGCGTGGCGATCGGCGGCGAGAGGGCGGGGGTCGACCCGTTCCGCCGGCTGCTCAGTCGATGTCGCGGGTTCGCATGACCCAGACCGCCACCGCGATACCTGCTGCCCCGATGAGCAGCGGCACGACCACCATTGTGACGGGTCCCCGCGAAGCGAGGGAGAGATCGACATCGGTGGCGCGGGCGACGACGGTGTTGACGTAGCTGCGGACCGCGAGCCGCGCGGTGCCGTCGGCGATGCGAGCGACGGCGTTCTCCCAGACCAGTACGTAGAGCAGGCCCCACCACAGCGCCCGGCTGAAGCGCGAGCCGAGTGCGACGAAGATGCCGCCGTAGCCGATCACCGCGAGGATCGATGCGGCGGCGGTTGCCAGAACCAGGTCGCCCACGCCGCTCGCGATGGCGGCCACGGTGAGGGGTACGACCACAAGGGGCACCATGACGGTGACGGTCGCAGCGAACGCGGCCAGGGGCAGCACCCAGCGCGGGATGGGTTTGAGCCATAGGTAGGCGAGGAGGCGGTCCTCGGTGAGGTCGCCGAGCAGCGAGGTCGCGATCCAGAGCGTGCAGACAGGGGCGACGACACCGAGCCCGAACTCGGCGATGACGCCGGTGGCGGCCTCGGTGGGGTCGTCGGCGGAGCGGGCGAGCAGGGTCAACAGGATGGCGACGCCGCCGAGGAGGCCGAGCCCGACGGCGCGAAGCCGGGTGAGCTGGCCCCGCAGGAACAGCCGGTAGAGGGCGACGAAGGCGGTGCCGCTCGCCGGCCTGTGGGCGGCTTGCATCGTCATCGGCGTTCCACCAGATAGCGGAACACGCTCTCGAGGTCGTCGTCGAGCGGACGGACCTCGAGGAGACGGGCACCTTCGCGGCGAGCGACGGGGGCGACCGCCGCGGCAAACGCTCGAGCGTCGTTGGTGTCGATCTCGACGATGTCGCCGTGGATCGCCATGCCGTCGATGACCCCGGCAGCGACGAGCGCGCCCGCCAGCAGGCGGGGTCGGTCGGTGCGGAGGCGCACCCGCCGGGGGCGGTCGTCCATGAGGTCGCGGATGGCCCGGAAGTCGCCTTGGGCGGCCAGGCGACCCTTGGCGATCACGAGGACGTTGGAGCCGAATCGTTCGACTTCTTCGAGGACGTGGCTCGACACGACGACGCTGCGGCCCTCGTCGCCGAGGCGGTGGAAGAGCTCGACCATCTGGAGCCGCTGGCGGGGGTCGAGGCCGGTGAGTGGCTCGTCGAGCACGATGACCCGCGGCCCGTGGACGATGGCCTGGGCCAGCTTGACGCGTTGGCGCATGCCCTTGGAGTAGGTGGGAAGCCTGCGCCGGTCGTCGGGGTCGAGCTCGACGACGCCGAGCGCGTGGCGGGCGGCGTCGCGGGGTGCAGCGACACCGTTGAGCACGGCGGACAGTTCGACGAACTCGAGTGCGGTGAGGTTCTCGAAGACCGATTCCTGCTGCGGTGCGAGGCCGATGTCGGCCGCCGCCGCCGGATCGGCGCGCGGGTCGCGGCCGAGCACGCGGACGGTGCCGTTGGAGGGGGCGGCGAGCCCGCACAGCATGCGCAGTACGGTGGACTTGCCGGCGCCGTTCGGGCCGAGCAGCGCCGTGACGCCCGGGCCGATCCCGAAGGTGACGTCGCTGACGGCGACCAGGTCGCCGAACCACTTGGACACGCTCTGGAAGATCACGACCGAGTCGGGAGGCGGTGGCGCGGGCAGCGGCACAGCTGCTCCGACCGGCGCGGGCAGACCCCCACCGGCGACCGGCCCGCCGGGCGGCTGCGGGGCCGCGGCGTCGGGTGGTGTCGCCGACGGTTGCGGGCCCGCCGGGTCGGGCTGTGCAGATGGCGGCGGAGGCGGGGGTGGGGGCAACCGGTCGTTCATCGCTCGACCTCGAGACGCTGGTATCGCCACCACACGATCGCCGCGAACAGGCAGGTTGCCGCCAGGGTCGCAGCGGTGGCAGTGGCGCCTCCGACGCGTTCGATGCCGCGGAAGGGATCCGTGGGCTCGTCGGCGAGGAGCCACTGCGCCGTGCGGATGGGGAGCCCCGACAGGTCGAGCAGGCCCCACTCGTCGGGGGCGTCGGTCGACTCCACGATGGCGCTGACCACGATGGTGGGTACGAGCAGGCTCAGCACGACGGCCGCGCTCGCGATGCCACGTCGTGAGGTGAACGACGACACGGCCGAGGTCAGGGCGGCGAAGTAGACGGCGACGAGCAGGCCGGCCACGACGATGCGCAGCAGCGTCTCGAGGAAACCGCTGAGGCCCTCGGGCCCGGCGCCGGCGATCGTGTAGGCGATCAGCAGGAACGCCAGGGGCAGCAGCGTGATCGTGGCGAGAACCGTGGCGACGGCGCCGATCTTCGACACGACGTAGGTGGTGCGATCGAGTGGTGACGCCAGATAGAGGGCGAGCATGCCGGTGCGGCGGTCGGTGCAGATCGCCTCGGGAGCCACGAAGGAGGCGAACAGGAAGATCGCCGTGATCGTGAATCCGTAGTAATCCCCGTAGCTGGGGAGCAGGTTCTCCCGGACCACGGTGTCGGGGATGAACGCGGCCATGCCGACGAACACGATGGCGGGCACGAACGCGATGAGCAGGGTCAGCGCGGGCAGGACCTTGTGGCGTGCGGCTCGCTTCAGCCCGAGAACCCGGCGGACGGCGTGGGCGCCGAGGCTGGTCATCGCCCAGGCGACGCCGGCACGTTCGCCCTCGTAGGGGCGGTACCCGAGATCGTGGATGCGGGCGGCGCCGCCGCTGCGGGCGCCGCTGTGCGGTTCGCCTGCGCTGCTCATCGGGCCACCGGATCGTTTGCCTCGAGGAACACGTCGGCGAGGCTGACCTGGCGGTCGGTGAGGCGACGGAGGCCGACGCCGGCCGCAGCGACGGCGTCGCGGGCGAGGTCGTTGACGGGCCCGTCGCCGGTGACGACGAGGCGCATGCCGTCAGCCTCGACGTGGCATCCGGCGCGGCGCAACATGTCGGCCACCTGGTCGACGCGGTCGTCGACCTCGACGACCAGTCCGGTGACCTCTCCGCGCAGACTCGCGAGACCGCCCGAGCGCGCCACGCGGCCCCCCACGATGATCACGACGTTGTCACAGACGCGGTCGACCTCCTCGAGCAGGTGGGACGACATCACGATGTCGATCCCGAAGTCCCTGCCGATGCGGCGGATGAGGGCGAGCATGTCGTCGCGCTGGACGGGGTCGAGGCCGTCGGTGGGCTCATCGAGCAGGACGAGCGCCGGGTCGTGGGCGATGGCCGCCGCGAGCTTCACCCGCTGGCGCTGACCGGTGGACATCGTGCCCAGCGGCCGGAAACGTTCTTCGCCCAGGCCGACCTGCCACAGCGCATCGCTGGCACGCTCGGTGGCGCTGCGCCGCGGGAGGCCGTGGAGCTGTGCGAGGTGACGCACGAAGTCCGCAGCCTGGACGTCGGGGGGCAGATGATGGTGCTCGGGGGCGTAGCCGATGCGGCCCCGAATGACGGCGCCTTCGGTGGCGGGGTCGTGACCGAGCACCGTCATGTCGCCGGAGGTGCGGGGGTGCAGCCCGAGTACGAGGCTGATGAAGGTGGTCTTGCCGGCGCCGTTCGAGCCGAGCAGACCGGTGACGCCATGGCCGATGTCGACGTCGATGCGGTCGAGCGCCACATGAGAACCCCAGTGCTTCGCGACGCCGCGAGCGGAGATGACCGCCTCGGCTTGGTTCGACATGGGGTGTCCGTCCAGGGCGTCCGGGGTCGTCGGGTTGAACGACTGCTTGCGCAGCCGATGGTACCGGATGGCTCGGACCACAGAATTCATACCGCCGTCGCGCCCTGCGCCTCTACCCTGCTCACCGTGAACGACAAGGCCCCCCAGCCCGCAATGCGCCGCGCCACCGACGATTCGATGGACGGCGCCAACGTGCTCGCGCTCCGTGGCGGCGAGACGCGATCGTTGCGGGAGGCCCAGGCAACGCTGTTGGTGGATCACAACGGGACGGTCGGCCCTGCGGCCGACTGGGCCCAGGCCCGCACCGGCGACGGCACGGCCCGCCCCGACGAGCTCCCCGACGGCGACGCCCACCTCCAGATCGAACGCACCTTCTGCTTCGTCGACCTGGCCGGCTTCACCGCGTACACCCACGCCCATGGCCCCGAGGCGTCGGTGCGCCTGCTCGGCGACTTCCGCCGCCTCACCCGCAACATCGCAGCCAAACGCGGCGTCCGGGTGGCGAAGTGGCTCGGCGACGGCGCCATGCTGGTCGGAACCACACCCGAGCCGGTCGCTGCGCTCGCCGTCGACCTCGTCTATCGCTTCTCCATGACCGACCTCGACGTGCGTGTCGGCCTGGCCACCGGAACCGCGTTGCTGTTCGAGGGCGACGACTACATCGGCGAGCCGGTCAACCTCGCGGCCCGGTTGTGCGCCACCGCCGACCCCGGTGAGGTCCTGGCCGACATCGACGTCGAGATCCTGCCCGACTGGGTCCGTGCCGAACACGCGGGCCAGGTCGAGATCCGTGGCATCGGCGTCCTCGGCGGCATCCGTCGCCTCAAGCCGGCTCTGTAGGGCGGCTCCCGCCCGGACCGGGTGCAGGGCTCCTGGTCGGTTGCCCCAGCTCCCTTTGGGCGGTATTGCCCGTCCTCGACGTCGCGTTGGGTGGCGACGCCGGCGGATCGTTGGGCCGTTGTGTCCGTTGCGCGTGAAACGACTGGAGTCCGGGCCGGTCACCTGTCACGCTGACGCCCGACGGGAATGCCTCCAGACCGGGAGGTGTTGGCGCATCTTCGAGGTGATGCAACCAATGACCAGGACGCTCGAAACCACGCCGGACATCGTCGGGCTCATCAACGAACTGCTCGACGACGTCGATGGCCAGCTGAGCAGCCGCTCACGGGTGATCGATGGATTGCTCGATCTCCGACTGATGGCGCCGGCCGCCAGCCCCCTCCAGGAGCGCCTCGATGAGCTCCTCGCCGGAGTACCCGGACTGACCACCGTGCCCAACGGCTGGTGGCTCGACCGCCTCGAGGAGCTGCGTTCGCTCGTCGGCTGATCAACAGCCGCCCTGCCTGTCGTGGAACCCCTCCCGGCGCTGACCCAACTCGACGACCTCGACGAGTTCCGCGCCCACATCGCGGCGACCGGACACCTGTCGGATTGCGCATTCCAGGGCCTGGATCTGCGTGACTTCACCGAGACGCTGCTGACCGTCGAGGTCGCCGGGTCGGTGTTCATGGGCTGCACGGTCGCCCCCGAGGCGCTCGGGCGGCTCCAGGCCGAGCGGGTGTTGTTCTTCCCGCCGTTCGATGGAATTCCCTTCCGGGCGTTCCGAGGGTCGCTCTACGGGCCCGAGGAGCTGTTCGCCGAATACGAGCCGGGTCGTCCCGAGACCCTCGACGCCGCCCTCGACACGCGGGTGTACCGCTGGTACCGCGCAGCGCTCGCCCGCAATGACGTCGTCGACCAGCTGGCCCAACGCATCCACGACCATGCCATCGACGACGCCGTGACCGAGTTGCTCGACGGCGATCGTCGCTCGCTCGTCGTCGCCGTCATGGGCGGCCACGGGATGCGTCGGGACGACCCCAGGTATCGGGCGGTGGCGCACCTGACCCGTCGGCTCACCGAGGCCGGGCGCTTCTGCGCCTCCGGCGGCGGGCCCGGCGCGATGGAGGCCACCAACCTGGGCGCGTGGTTCGCCGACCGCTCCGAGGCCGAGCTCGACGAGGCGATCGACCTCCTGTCCGCCGCACCCACCTATCTGCCCGAGGCCGAGTGGCTGGATGCGGCGTTCGCCGTGCGGGCCCGATGGCCGCTCCCCGAAGGCGCTGCCGGATCCCTGGGCGTGCCGACCTGGCACTACGGGCACGAACCGCCCAATGTCTTCGCAACGCACATAGCGAAGTACTTCGCGAACTCCATCCGCGAAGACGGCCTGCTGGCGATGGCGCTCGGCGGCGTGGTCTTCGCTCCCGGCAGCGCCGGCACCATCCAGGAGATCTTCCAGGACGCCGCCCAGAATCACTACCGGTCCTTCGGCGAACCAAGCCCCATGGTCTTCTTCGGCGAGCGGTACTGGACCGAGGACAAGCCCGTGTACCCGCTGCTGCGCAGCCTCGCCGCGGGACACGACTACGGCGAGCTGCTCGCGATCGCCGACACCATCGAGGAGGTCATGGCCGCCCTCGGCGTCGACCGGGCGCAGCCGGCGACCTGATCGTCACGACGTGGCGGCGTCGAGTGCCAGCGCGGCGTTGATCAGCCCCAGGTGCGAATACGCCTGGGGGTGGTTCCCCAGCATCATCCCGGTCGACGGCTCGTACTCTTCGCTCAGCAGGCCGGTGTGGCCCGCCAGGTCGAGGTAGCGGTCGAACAGGGTTCGGGCGTCGTCGAGCTGGCCCATCATCACATAGGCCTCGATGAGCCATGCCGTGCAGATGAGGAAACCGCCCTCGTCGCCGGGGAGTCCGTCGTCGAGGCGGTAGCGGTACACGACCGGTCCCTTGCGGAGCTCCCGCTCGATGGCCTTGACCGTGGCCACGAACCGGGGATCGCTGGTGGGCAGCAGGCCGGAGAGGCCGATCCACAGCACCGCGGCGTCGAGCTCGGCGTCGCCGTAGGCGATGGTGAACGCGTCGACGTCGGTGTTCCAGCCGTTGGAGATCACGTCGCCGGCGATCGTGTGGCGCAGCGGCCGCCAGGTGACGGGCACGTGGCGACCGGTATGGGCGCCGATGCGCATGGCCCTGTCGACCGCGAGCCAGCACATGACCTTGGAGTGCACGTGGTGGCGCTGGGGGCGCCGTTCCTCCCAGATGCCGTGGTCGGGTTCGTGCCAGCGGCGCGACACCGCCACCACCATGTCCTGCACCAGCAACCAGGTCTCGTCGTCGACCTTCACGCCGGCTTCGGCGAGGTGCCAGACGAGGTCGACCACGGGGCCGAACACGTCGAGCTGGACCTGTTGATCGGCGAGGTTGCCGATGCGCACCGGTCGGCTGCCGAGGTACCCGTTGAGGGTGGGCAGCACGGCCTCGGGCAGGTACTCGTCGCCGGACAGGGGATACAGCGGACGGAGGTGCTCGGGGCCGGGAAGGTGCTCGACGCGTTCGTGGATCCAGTGCAGCAGCGCCGTCGCCTCGTCGTGGCTGCCGAGCGCGACCAGCGCTGCGGCACTGAGCGCGCTGTCGCGGGGCCAGCAGTAGCGGTAGTCCCAGTTGCGGACACCGCCGGGTACCTCGGGCAGGCTGGTGGTGGCGGCGGCCAGCATGGCGCCGCTGGGCTTGTGGCAGAGCGCCCGCAGCGTGAGTGCCGACCGGCGCACCTCGCTGGGGGCGACACTGGGTAGCTCGAGCGCCGAGGCCCAGGATTCCCAGTAGGCGATGGTGTCGCTGCGGCGGTGCGATTCTGCTGCGTGATGGCCGTTGCGTCCTTCTTCGAAGGCGAGCTCGCAGACGACGGGTCCGTTGTCGAGCACCACGGTGCCGTGCGCGGTCTGGTTCGGGCCTTCGTCGACGATGGTCCAGGTGACCCCGGGCGCGTGCAGGCGGATGTCTCGGGGAACGCCGCGGACGACGAGGTGCCCGTCGACGACCTCGATGCCGGTGGCGGCGCGGCCGTAGTCGAGACGCGGCGCGAACTCGATGTGGGCCACGCCGCGGCCCTCGAGGACGCGCAACAATTCCGTGGGGCCGGGGGGACGGTCCGCTCCGCCGTCGGACACGTCGAGGTAGTCGGTGACCATCAGCTGGGGCCAGCGGGTCTCGAGGACCAACGTGCCAGGGAGATAGCGCTGGCTGATGGGCGGGCGGCCACTGTCGGGACGTACTGCGAAGTAGCCGGCCTGGGGTCCGCCGACGAGTTCGGCGAACACCGCCGGTGAGTCGGCCCGGGGGTGACACATCCAGGTGACCCGGGCGTCGGGGGTGACCAGCGCGACGGTGCGGTTGTCCGACAGCATCGAGTGCTCCTCGATCGGCGGCGCGTTCTCCCCCTCGAGCCAGGCACGGCGGAGCTCGCACAGCAGCGCCAGGGTGCGGGCGACGTCTTCGGTGTCGCCGAGCCGGGCGTGCGCAGCGGTCTCGCCGCCGCCGACCTTGATGGCCAGGTCGGGGCCGTGGAGGGTGGCGAAGGCGTCCTCGTCGGTGACGTCGTCGCCGATGAACAGCACGGCGTCGGCGGACACCTGGCGCCGGAGCCGGTCGAGGGCGGTGCCCTTGTTGGTCTCGATGACGGCGAGCTCGATGACCATCTTTCCCCGCTTGACCGCCACGCCCTCGAGGGCAGCCGGGCCGGCGAGGATCTCCGCGATGGCGACGTCGGCATCGTCAGGGTCGACGTTGCGGTAGTGGAACGCCACGCTGGCGGGCTTCTTCTCGATGCCGAAGCCCGGGGCGTTCGACGCGATGTCGGTCAAGGCCCGGGTGACGGTCTCTCGCAGGGCGATGGTGCGCTCGTCGAGGGCCTCGGAGAAGCCGGCGTCGAACTCCGAGCCGTGGCTGCCGACCAGATGGATCTCCGACGGGAGCCGGCTGAGTGCCGCGAGGTCTCGCAAGGATCGGCCCGACACCACGGCGACGTGGGTGTCGGGGTAAGCGGCCAACGCCCGTAGCGCCGCCACCGATTCGCGGTGGGGGTGCGCTCGGGTGGGGTCCTCCACGATGGGGGCGAGGGTGCCGTCGTAGTCGCAGGCGACGAGCAGGATGGGGGAGCGGGACAGCTCGAGGAGCCGGCCCCGGAGTTGGGTGGGGTCGTCGATCACGGCCTTCTACGGTTCTTCGATCTCGGCGATGAACGAGGCGGCCCAGTGTTGGGCGCTGTTGGCGGCGACCGCCTCGCGCATCGAGGTCATCCGGATTCGCTGGTCCTCCGGCGGCATCACCACGGCCCACTCGAGGGCTTCTTTGAGGCCGTCGATGTCGTAGGGGTTGACCAGCACTGCCTGGCTCAACTCGTGGGCGGCGCCCGCGAACTCGCTGAGCACGACCGCGCCGGTGAACTCGTGGCGGGTGGCAACGTACTCCTTCACCACCAGGTTCATGCCATCACGGAACGGGGTCACGACCATCACATCGGCAAGTCGGTACAGGGCCATGAGCTCGGCGAAGTCGTGGCTGCGGTGCAGGTAGTGGATGGCCGGACGTTCCATGGTGCCGTGACTGCCGTTGATCTCGCCGACCTGGCGTTCGACCTCGGCGCGGACCTCGGCGTAGCCGTTGACGTTGGACCTGCTGGGCTCGGCCACCTGGATCATGACCACGTCGTCGGCGCTGATGCGGTCCTCGTCGAGCAGTTCGCCGAAGGCCCGCAGGCGCACGTCGATGCCCTTGGTGTAGTCGAGCCGGTCGACGCCCAGCAGCACCTTGCGGGGGTGGCCCAGCGTGGCGCGAAGGGCTTCCACCCGTTCGGCTGTATCGGGTGAGATGGCGGCGGTGGCGAAGCGGTCGTAGTCGATGCCGATGGGGCGGGTGCGGGTGCGGGTGGTATGGCCCCCGAGGATGACGTTCTCGCTCTCGCCATGGTGTTCGGCATCGGGCACCACCCGGGGGACCGTGTGGCGGAAGTTGTGGGCCATGACCTCGGTCTGGAACCCGATGAGGTCGGCGGCGAGCAGGGCGCGCATCACCTGGGTACGCCAGGGCAGGCGCAGGAAGATCTCGCGTGCCGGGAACGGCGTGTGGAAGAAGAAGCCGATGCGCACGTCGGGGAGGATCTGGCGGAGCATCCCCGGTACGAGCTGCAGTTGGTAGTCGTGGATCCAGACCGTGGCATCGGGGTCGGCGATCGACACGATGGCATCGGCGAAGCGGCGGTTGACCTTGACGTACGCGTCCCACCAGGTGCGGTGGTACTCGGGCTGGCCGATGACGTCGTGGTAGAGCGGCCAGAGCGTCGCGTTGGAGAACCCTTCGTAGTACTGCTGGATCTCGGCGCGGCTGAGCTCGATGGGGTGCAGGTGCAGTCCGTCGTGTTCGAACGGGGCGATGTGGCGGCCCGCGGCTCCGCTCCAGCCGACCCAAATGGCGCGCCGGCCGTCCATCACTGGCGCGAGAGCCGAGACGAGGCCTCCGGGGCTCGTCACCCATCGGCGTCCTTCGCCGTGGGGCACGTTGCGTACGGGGAGGCGGTTGGCGGCGATGATCAATTGGCGGTCCGGCATCGGCGCAAGTGTTGCAGGTCGGGCGCGGCACCCCAACGCTTTGTGGCTTCGGCACCGTGCCCGGGCGCGACGAAGGCCCGGAAGCGGGGCGAAGCTCCCGGGCCTTCGTGGGTCGGCCGTCACCGGGAGGGGGGATCGAGGTGGCGGCCGGTGTGTCGGTGTCGGCGGTGGGGGGATCCGCTGACACCGTCGCCGCCACGACGGTGATCCGTCGTGGCGGCAGTTGGTGTGGGGTTCAGGCGGTGGCTTCCAGAACGTCCTCGGCGTCGTGATCCTCAATGGCGTCCATGGCGTCCAGTGCGTCCTGGCGGGCCTCACGGGCGGCGCGGGCCACCGAGCGTCGTTCGGTCGCCTTGGGGGCGAAACCGGCAGCGGCTCGCTGCTCTTCGTTCTCGGAGCCCCAGAGGCCGTTCTCGCGGCCTTCGCGGCCGGCTTCACGGCAGGTCTCGGCGACGACGCAGACGTTGCAGTACGCCCGGGCGAGGGTTTCGCGCTTGCGACGTTTGGAGGGACGCTCGCCCGGGGGACCGAAGAAGATGTCGGTCTTTCCCTTGCAGAGGGCGAAGTCGTGCCAGGAGGGGCGGGCGGTGCGGAGGGCGTCGACGAAGTCGAGCGACTGGTCGAGGGGGGCGGCCACTGCGGTCAAGCTCATGGAGACAGACTGTAGACCTGAGCAACCGAATGAGTCAAGCAGTCGCTCAAGTTTTTCTCCCGAGGTTGGAACCGGGACCTCGGACCCTTGTCGAAACCAGGCAAACCGCCCGGGCCGAGTTCCGCGCGGCACGGGGGTTGCCTACAATGGCGGGACGGTGCCGACCGCACCGTCACGGAGTTACCCAGGTTCTCGAAAGGACCACGATGAGCTACGCAGCTCCAACCCAACCCCAGCCGGTCATCACCCTCCCCGAGGAGGACCGCATCGCCTTCATGGGCCGGGTGTACCAGCACCTCGGTCTCGCGCTCGCCGCCTTCGTCGCGTTCGAGTTCCTGTTGTTCTCGAGCGGTATGGCCGAGCGGATGTACGACTTCGTCGCCGGCAGCGGCGCCGCATGGTTGCTGATCCTCGGTGCGTTCATGGTCGGCGGCTGGCTGACGACGCAGGCAACCTTCGATCTCACCAACCCGGGACGTCAGTACGCAGGTCTGTTCGGCCAGTCGGCGCTCTACTCGATCATCTTCGCCCCGTTCCTCCACTACGTCTTCACCGTCGAAGGTGGGGGCGACGTCTGGACCGCGGCGGTCATCACCGGCCTCGGCTTCGCCGGCCTCAGCGCCACTGCCTGGGTCACCCGACGGGACCTGTCGTTCATCCGCCCGCTGCTCATCTGGGGCGGCGTGGCCGCACTGCTGCTCATCGTCGGCGCCATCTTGTTCGGCGCCCAGCTGGGCACCTGGTTCTCGGTGGCGATGATCGCCCTCATGGGCGCCTCGATCCTCTACAACACCCAGCAGATCCTGCACCGCTACCCCGCCGACGCCCACGTCGGTGCTGCGGTCAACCTGTTCGGCTCGCTCATGACCATGTTCTGGTACGTGCTGAGCCTCGTCAGCTCCCGCTGATCGACCACCCGACGAAGTGACGGCCCGGGGTCGATGACCCCGGGCCGTTTCGCGTGCCGGATCCGGTTGCTCAGGCCGGGAGTTCGCCCGGCTGGGGTGGGGCGATGGCGTCGCGCCAGCCGGCGCTGATGTGTTCGATCCACCACGCCGGGGCCTGGTCCAACAGGTTGCCGAGGTGGGAGTAGTCGTGCCAGCGCACGATGAACCCGTCACGCACCTCCATGACCGAGGTGAAGGGATGGTCGATCACCTCGCCGGTGTGGAACCGCCACTGCTCCATGTGCTCGGTGATCACCAGATCGCCGTCGGCGACCATGTGCTTCGGGTAGTGCACGTACCCCTCGAGGGGTTCGATGCCCAGGCGCAGGCGCTTGAGGATCTCGACGGGCCCGGTGGCGCCGGTCTGGTCGAGGCCGACATCGGTGTAGTGGCAGTGCTCGGCGAAGAAGGTGGCCATGCGGTCCCAGTCCCGGCGGAAGTGCGCGTCCCAGTAGCGCTCGACGAGCTGACGGTTGCGTGACTCCATGAGGGTGCCTTTCGACGTGGCGATGCGAGGTCGACGCCGGGCCGATGGGGTCGGCGTCTCGGCCAGTAGTGTCGCCGATCGTGAGCAGCCACGCATCGACCGAACCCGTCCGTTGGGGCATCTGTGGCACCGGTGCCATCGCCCGCTCCTTCGTCGCGGGCCTGGCGCATGTCGCCGACGCCGAGGTCGTCGCCTTTGCATCGAAGGACCTGGCCCGCGCCGAGGAGCTCGCCGTCGCCCACGGGGCTCGTGCGCACGTCGGCACCGCCGCCCTGGCTGCCGACGACGACGTCGATGTCGTGTACGTCGCGTCGACCCAGGACCGCCACCTCGACGACGTCCTCACCCTGGTCGCAGCGGGTCGCAACGTGTTGTGCGAGAAGCCGTTCGCCCTGTCTGCCCCCGACGCCCGCCAGATGTGCACTGCAGCGGCCGATGCCGGTGTGTTCTTGATGGAGGCGCTGTGGAGCCGCTTCCTGCCAAGCTACGTGCGTCTGGCCGAACTGCTCGCCGAGGGCCGTATCGGCCGGCCCCAGGTGCTCGAGGCCAACTTCTCGATCTCGGTACCGGCGGCGGCCCGTGACGAGCACCGCCTGTTCGACCCGGCCCGCGGCGGCGGGGCGCTGCTCGACCTGGGCGTGTATCCGGTGCAGCTCGCCCACCTCGTCTTCGGGGCGCCCGACACCGTGCACGCCACCGCGCACCTGACCGATCGGGGCATCGACGCGCAGACGGCGATGGTGCTGGGCTGGGCAGACGGCGGGGCGGCGGTGTTGCACACCGCCATCGCCACCAACGGCACGTGCGCCGCACGCATCACCGGCACCGACGGGGTCATCGAGCTGGCGCCGTTCATGCACTGCACCACCGAGCTGACCATCACCACCGCCGACGGTGTCGAGGTCGAGGCCTTCGCCGAGCCCAGCCTGCACTTCCAGGTCCCCGAGGTGCACCGCTGCCTGGCCGCCGGCCAGCTGGAGAGCCCGATCATGCCCCACGCCGAGACGCTCGCCATCATGGACACCCTCGACCGGGCGTTGCGCCAGACCGGCGTGCAGTACCCGGCGTCCTGACGCCGCTGCCGGTCAGCGGGGCAGGTCCAGCTCGAAGATCTGGCGGGCCGTCACGAGCGCAGCGAGCAGCAGCAGGGTCGGCCATCGCGTGCGCCGCCTTCGCCGAGCGCCGAAGATCGAACCAGGTCCGGTGGGGGCCGAGAGCGACGGCTCGTGCGGAGAGGACATCGCCCGATGTTCGCATGACCGGTTCCGCTTCCGGCGTCGGGGGCCTCGGCGAGCCGATGTCGTCGGTTTCTCCGGACTGCCGGTGTCGAAGAGGTCGTCGGTCGCCGAGCTTCAATCCGGGCGATGTGTGCCGATCGAGAGGACGGAGCCATCCATGTCCTCTGAAGCCACACTCGACCCACACCTACTCGAACAGCTCCCCACCCTGCCGGGGAGCGCTGTCGCGTTCATCGAGATATGTGACGACACGACCGTCGGCGTGCGCGATGTGGCGGCGGTGGCCCAGTCGGATCCGGCGCTCGTGGCGAAGATCCTGCAGGTGGCGAACTCGCCCTACTACTCGCCGCGCGAGCCCGTCGTCGACGTCGTGCGGGCGGCTGCGATTCTCGGTCTGCGCAGCCTGAAGATGATCGGCGTGGGCTTCGCGATCGTCGGTGACCTGTGGAGCAACGCAGACCGATCCGACGAGTTGGCCCAGGTCATCGGCGCCAGCGCCATTGCCGGGTCGGGCGCGCGCAGCTTCTCGGCTCGGGTCGGGACCGGTCGCGACGAGGAGGCCCTGACCGCCGGCCTGCTGTCGTTCGTCGGCGAGCTGGCGATGCTCAAGTGCTATCCCCGGCGGATGGCCGAGCTGTGGGCCACCCACGAGGGACCGCCGCCGTCGGAGGTCCTCACCGACGAGTTCGGCGCGGATGGGCCGACGCTCGGTTCGCTGCTGATGACCCGTTGGTCGATTCCCACGGAGCTGCGGGTCGGTGTGACCTCACGCACGATGGAGCTCGACGTCCGCCTGGCGCGCCGGACCGCCGTGTTCGACGCGGCTGCCGGCTTCGGAACCGCGATCGCCGAGCTGTTGTTGGATCCGCAACGATCGCTGGGCGACCTGAAGCGGCCCGCCCGGGCCTGGGGCTTCAGCGACACCGACCTGGCCCAGTACTGGTCGGACTTCCGGTTGGCGGTTCGGCACACGTCGCGCCAGCTGCAACTCAACGTCGCGGCAGATCTCGACGCTTTGATCGTCGACGCCCGCGAGGAGTACTTCTCCTCGGAGGTCCACACCGCGACCGAATTGGCGGCTGCGCATCGCCGGATCGGCGAGCTCGAGGCCGAGAACGAACGTCTGGAGGGGTTGTCGCTGCAGGACCCCCTCACGGAGATCCCGAACCGCGCCGCGTTCGAGAAGGTGTTGCGGAGCGCGATCGCGTCGGCGAACCGCTCCCCCGACGTGCCCAAGGTCGGCGTCGCGCTGTTCGACCTGGACATGTTCAAGGCGATCAACGACACCCACGGTCACCTGGTGGGCGACGCGCTGTTGACGACGGTGGCGCGTGCCGCGGCGAGCGCCGTGCGGACCGACGAGCTGTTCGCTCGCCTCGGTGGCGACGAGTTCGCGATGGTGCTGCGACCCGGGACCTTCGACGACATGGGGATCGCGGTCGAGCGCATCCGCCAGACGATGAACGATGCCGCTGCGTCGATGGCGCGCGGGGGTCGGGCGACGGTCAGCGCCGGAGCAGCGATGTTGTCCGATCTGGACGAGGACGTCGATGACAGCATGCGTCGGGTGGTGCGAGCCGCCGACGACGCGCTGTACACGGCGAAGCGCTCCGGCCGCAACCGGACCGCCTTGGCCGAAGCCCCCCGCTTGAGCGTGGTGTCCCCCCGCACCGCGTGAACCGGGTCAATCGACGATGGTGGGGCCGGGGAGGCGGCGTTCGAGCAGGGCCTCGTACCGGTTGGTCAGCTGGGTGCGGTAGCTGTCGCGTGTGGGGATGAGGAAGGTGCCGTTGCGGACGGCGTCGAGCACGGGCTCGACGACCGCAGCGGGCTCGAGTCCCTGGGTGGTCATCGATGCCAGGGCCTCGGCCACGAACGCGGCGGTGGGGTCGGTGTCGGTGCCGTATCGCTCGGGCCGCACGGCCGCAGTGTGGGCGATGCCGGTGTCGAATGCGCTGGGCACCAGCACCGACGCCCCGATCTTGGCATCCACCGACGCCAGGTCGAGCGCCAGCGCCTCGGTGACGGCGAACGCCGCTGCCTTCGACACGACGTAGGGAGCCGATACGGGACCCGACACGAACGCCGCCACCGACGCGGTGTTGACGATGTGACCATCGGTGTCCTGTTCGAGCATGCGGGGCACGAACGCGGCGAGGGCGTTGGTGATGCCGAAGACGTTGACACCGAAGGTCCACTGCCAATCCGCCGGCGTGCGCTCCCAGGTTCGCCCGCCCTGGAACACGCCGGCGTTGTTGATCAACAGGTCGACGCTGCCCCAGCGTTCGAACGCGGTGGCGGCGAAGCGGTCGACCTCGTCGGGCTCGGCGACGTCGACGCGCACGGCGATGGCTTCGGGCAGTGCTCCTGCGGTGGCGGCGGCGCCGGGGAGATCGATGTCGGCGGCGACGACCCGCATACCCGCCTCGGCGCATCCGACGCACAGCGCCGCACCGATGCCGCTCGCGGCGCCGGTGATCACCGCCACCCGGCCGGCCAGGTCGGCGATCATGGGCGGGGTCCCTCGTCGAGCAGGGTGGCGAGCGCCGTGGTGACGTGATTCTCGGCGAAGGGGCTGCGTTCGGCGGGGACGAGGCCCGCGGCGACGAGGCGGTCGGCCAAGCGGATGAAGATCGCGCAGAAACGCATCGTGGCGAACACCTCCCAGTAGTGCGGGTCGCGGACCTCTCGGCCGGACACGGCTTCGTAGTGGGCGATCATCTCGGTGCGGGTGGGAAACCCGTCCATGCGGGCGGCGCCGACGTCGTCGAAGGACTGGCGATCGAACATGAGCCACCAGCCGAGATCTGCCTCGGTGGGCGACAGCGCGCACGCTTCCCAGTCGACCACCGCCGCAGGCTGGTAGTCCTGCCAGATGATGTTGCCGAGGCGGGCGTCGCCCCACGACAGGCCGATGCGCTCGTCGTCGGGGTCGTTGGCCTCGAGCCAGTCGAGCGCCCGGGCGAGGACGGGGTGCTCGCGTCCGGCGAGCTCGTCGTCGACGTAGCGGCGGTACAGCGCGAGCTGGGTCTGCTGGGTGGGGTTGCCGTTGCCGTTGCCGTCGGCGTCGAGCCAGCCGAGCCCGGCCGCCTGCCAGTCGACGGCGTGGATGGCCGCCATGGCCTCGAGCCCGGTGTGCACCATCCGGGTGCGCTCTGCCGGGGTCGCCTCGTCGACGAGGAAGCCCTCCTGGCTGTACCGGGGATGGTCCGTGGGGATGACGCCGTCGATGAAGCGCATCACGAAGAACGGTTGGCCGAGCACGGTCGGGTCGGGCTCGTGGCCGAGGGTGGCGGGCATGGGCGCTTTGCTGGCGTCGGCGCCGGTGGCCGGGTCGGCGAGGTGGCTCATGATGCGGTGCTGGAGCTCGACCGACACCGCCGTCGCCGGGGTCTGGACGGGGAACAGCCCGCCGTCGGCGGGTTCGATGCGGGCGACGAAACGTTCCTCGTGGGGGTCGTTGCCGTCGACCCAGTGAGCGGTGAAGAAGACCGTCTCGTTCGAGAATCCGGTGGCGACGGGGATGTCGAGGTCGGTGATGGTGACGCTGCCCGCGTCTGCGTCGAGGTGATCGGCCATCCACGCCTGGAGCCGGTCGCCGTAGTGGCTGCGGTCGACGTGATGTTTCGGGGCACCGACCGATCGCTTCTCGTCGGTGGGTGTCTGGTCGGCCATGGGTGTCCTCGGTGGTCGGGGCGGCTGTCGCGGCGGGCGACCGGAAGGCCGTCCGCCGCAATCCTCGCGTGCTGTGCAGCGCAGATGCTGGCACGGGCCCGGCCGCGCTGCCCATGCCGACCGCTCTCCTCACGTCACTTCGGCGGCACATGTACGCCGGTGTCGCGCTTACCGATCCTCAGGCGGCGAGCATCTCTTCGGGGAGGTCGCGTGCCAGGACCGAACCGTGCCAGCGGGCTTCTCGCCAGCGGCCGTCCTGGAACTTCCAGACGATCGTGGTGATGCAGTCGAAGGTCGCAACCATGCCTCTGAGCTCGAGTGTCTGGCGGAACTCGAGCACCGAGTAGCCGAGCTCGGCGGTCTGCACCGCGTCGTAGGCGAGGATCTCGCTGTCGGTCGTCGCGTCGAGGGCCGCCAGCTGTGCGAACAGGTTCCTGAACCAGGCTTCCCATTCGGTGCGGTTCCTGATGGCGACGTTGCCGCCGTCGGGGGCGATGTCGATGATGCCGAAGTCGTCGTCGCAGATGGCGGCGAGAGTGTCGAAGTCGTGGTCGCGCACGCCGCGCAACAACTCGACGGTGAGATCGAAGAAGGGCTTGTCCTCGTGCTCGGGGTAGGGCCGGTCGAGGGGCGAGCGGGTCGTCGTGTCGGTCATCGCGGCTCACCCGCTGCGTGAGCATCGAGCCCGATCGCCAGGGTGGCGAGCTGTGCTGCCCACCAGCGTCCCTCGACGACGGTGACGCCGGGGACGTCGGCGAGGATGGCGTCGACGTCGGCGCGCCGGCTCGCGGTGACCATGTTGCGGAGGTCGAGGAGGCGGTCGATGACGAGTTTCCTCGGGACGAGGGTCTGGGGCGGTTCTGCGGCCCACTCGCTGATGAGGGCGGACGCTTGGCTGGTTCGGTCCTGGATGGTCGGGGCTGTTGTGGTCATGGTCGGAGTGTTGACCCCTCGGCTGCGCTTCGAACGTGACGTGCGTCATCGGCGCGCCCTCGTGCCCCGGGCTGGGTCGCGGCCTGCGCTGCGGTGCAGCCGTGGCCGCAACGCCAGAGGCCGGCTCCACGGGGGGAGCCGGCCTCGGAGTCGAGGGTCGGGTCGGGGTCAGGCGGCGGCGGTGACCCGAGGAGCGGGCTGGCCCTCGTTGTCGGCGTCGTAGCCCTCCTCGACGGACTTCTGCCGTGCGATGAGGTACAGCACGATGCCGAAGGCCGGCTTGGCGACGAGGTCGGCGAGGCCGTACCCCACCTGTCGCATGACCTCGGTCGTGCCGTCGGCCAGGCTCAGGTACGGGGCCAGGAAGGCCAGGGGGTACACCATCCAGGTCACCAGGATTGTCAGGCGCAGCATGCTGAACAGCTGGCGGACCCGCTCGGACTGGCGGGCGAGCGCCTCACCCATCTGGGTGTACAGCACGTAGAGCAGGTAGAGGAACGGCGCCATGCTGAGGGCGAAGAAGATCCACTTGGCTGCGGAGTCGGTGTCGGCGACCTCGCCTGGATAACCGAGGACGATCATCAGCGTGGCCGCACCGACGAGCTTGACGAGCAGCTGCGTCTGAAGCTTCTTGGCCAGCGCCAGCACGATCACCAACTCGGCGAGCAGCAGCGGCACGGTCAGCAGCCAGTCGGCGTAGCGGTAGCCCTCGTTGAAGGGCGTGTCGGTCGGGACGTACCGGCCGTCGACGAAGGCGAAGGCCTCCTTCCAGCTGTCGGTGATGCGTACGTAGTGATAGGTGGCGATACCCACGACCAGGGTCGAGAGCGTCAACGCCAGCCGGTGCCTGGGTGCGACTCGGTTGCGCACGAGGAGGAAGCCGACGGCAGCGGCTCCCATCGCAGCGGTCACCAGCGAAAAGACGTTGAAGACGAGGTTGAACTGCCCCTCGCTCAACGTGAAGTCGATAGTTGCCAACATGACTGTGTCTCCTTTGACGGATCGGCACCGATTGCTTCCCGGTGCCGCCCGGAGCGTTGACGCGGCCTCGGAGGGGCAAACAACTTCGCGGGCCGTCGAGGTGGGATCGCACAGAGAGGCCCGCAGATCGCTCGTCGTCGAGCGTTGCCATGGACGAACATGGACGCCGTGAGCTCGCAGGCCGATGACGTCGCCGAGATCGGAGCCGTCGCGGGCCTGTCGCGGGTCCTGCTCGCCGCTCTCGAGCAGACTCGATCGGCGACCTGCATCACCACGGCGGACCTGGACGAACCCGGGCCGCGGATCGTCTATGTGAATCCTGCATACTGCGCGATGACCGGGCGCGACCGGCGCGATGTCCTGGGCTCGACGCCGCGGCTGATGCAGGGCCCGCTGACCGATCGTCGGGTGCTCGATCGCCTGCGGTCGGATCTGGCGGCGGGCCGGAGCTTCTCTGGCGAGACGGTCAACTACCGGGCCGATCGGACCCCGTTCGTCATCAACTGGAGCATCGATCCGGTCGCCGATGCCCACGGTGTGGTCACCCACTATGTCGCCACCCAGGAGGACGTCACCGCCAGGGTCCGTGCCGACGCGCTGCTCGACGCCGAGCGGCAGCTCGATGCGGAGCTGACCCGGATCATCGACTCGGCGCTCGACGCGCCCGGCGCTCTGGATGCCCTGGTGGCGCAGGTGCTGGCCGGTGCGTCGTCGATCGCCACCGTCGGCTCGGTCGTGGCGACGGTGGCCGAGGACGAGTTCGACCTGTCGGTGTCGGCCGGCACACGGTTCGATGACGGGCGATCGGCGTCGTTCGCCTTCAGCCGGCCGGGTTCGAGCACTCGGGGCCTGATCGAGGTCACCGGTCTCAGCCCGGAAGAAGAAGTGTTCCTCGATCGTGTCGGGCTCGAGGCCTTCGCCACACGGGCCGGGGCGGTCGTAGCGGCTCTCGTCGAATACCAGCGTCAGCGGTTGATGGCGCTGCGCCTGCAGCACGACCTGCTACCCAGGCCCGACATCGGTGCCCCCGGGTTCACGGTGAGATCGACCTATCGTCCCGGGACGCGTGGACTCGACGTCGGTGGCGACTGGTTCGACGTCGCTGTCACGGACGCTCGGGTGGTGTTCTCGGTGGGCGATGTGAGCGGTCGGGGGATCGGGGCCGCGGCGCTGATGGGTCGACTCCGGCTCCTCGCCGATGTCGAGTTCCGCCGTGCGGCGCCTGTGGGCGATGTGCTGGCTCTGCTCGACGAGGTCTGCTCGCGAGAGCAGCAGTTCGCCACCATGCTCGTGGTGGCGTTCGACCGTCGGGCCGGCGTCGCCGAGGTGTGGTCTGCAGGTCATCTCCCGCCGAGCCGATTCGGTCCCGACGGCGCGGGCTTCGTCGAGGTCGCGGTGGCCCCGCCGCTGGGTCACCTCGGCGCGGCGTCGCCACGCCCGACGCCGGTGGATCTCGCCGTCGGTCAGGGATTGCTGGCGTTCACCGATGGGTTGGTCGAACGCCGGGGCGAGTCCCTCGACGAGGGCCTCGCACGCTTGTTGCGGGCGGTGGCGGCCCACGTCGACCCGGTTCGGGTGCTCGAGGCGGCCGTCGCCGATGCCGGTGAAGAAGTCGTCGACGACATGGCGCTCTTGGCCCTGCGTCGCGACAGGTGATCCGATACGTTGCGGCCCATGGCTGCCGAGTTGACGATCACCGCTGCCGGTGCGCACACGCTGGTGATGGTCGGCGAGCTCGACACCCACACCGCCACCCAGCTGGCCGAGCAGCTCGAATCGATCGCCGACGGGACGCCGCTCGTGCTGGACGTCGCCGGGGTCAGCTTCATCTCGTCGGCGGGCCTCAGCGCCATCTTGACGACGCAACGGCGCCTCGATGGCTCCGGTGGATCGTTGACCCTGCGTTCGCCGACGGCCACGGTCGCTCGGCTGGTCGAGTTGTCGGGGCTGTCCGACACGCTCGGGTTCAGCTGATCACCCGGCAACGGATGGCCGTGACGTCGTGACTGCGAACGATCCCGATGTTGTCGCAGAGTGCCCGGACGATGCGCAGCCCACGGCCCCGGTCGCCGTCTTCGATCGTGCCCCATGACTCGGGGTCGGGGAGGCCGGCTGCGTCGCCACCGTGGGAGACCTCTACGGTCAGCGCTGCTGGTGCGGCCGTGACGACCACCTGCACCCATGGCGAGGGCGTGTGGTCGATGACGTTGGCTGCCAACTCGGTGACGACGAGGTCGATGTCGCCGACCGTCGTGGCGGCGGTCGGAACTTCGTCGCAGTGCAGCCCGAGCCAGTCGAGGAGTGTTCCCCGCAGGTCGGAGAGGGTGCGGTGGTCTGCGTCGATGCGGTGCGAGAACGTCGCCATGGGGGCCACCATCGGACGGATTGTTGCCCGTCAGCGGGGGGTCGAAACCAACTGCCGTCGAAGGCCGCCCAACTCTAGTGAAACCGGAGCCGTGCACCGTGACGTCGAGTCCTGATCCGAACCGAGTCACGCTCGAGGTGCCTGCCCGGACGGATCACCTCCACCTCTTGCGCCTCAATGTCGCAGCGATCGCCGGTGTGGCGTTCGGGGTCGACGAGGTCGAGGACGTCAAGATCGCCGTCGAGGAGCTCGCTGCCGCGCTGGTGGGTGTCGAAGGGGCCGACGCGATCCTGCATGTCGACGTCGTCTTCGACGGTGGGTTGTTGACGGTGTCGGGTCGCCGGCTGATGTACGGGGCCGAAGCTGTCGAGTTGGACGAGTTCGTGCCGACCATCCTCGACGCGCTGGTCGACGAGTACGCCTTCGAATCGATGGGCGGCGAGGGTCGCTTCTCGTTCTCGAAGCAGCTCCGTGACGGCTGACCGCATCGATCCCCGGTTCTTCGAGCTCGCCGAGACGGGCGACATCGAGCTTCGCAACGAGCTCGTGGTGCAGAACCAGGGCCTGGCGATCGCGTTCGCCCGCCGGTATCGCGACCGGGGCGTTCCCGACGAGGATCTCGACCAGATCGCGTTCGAGGCGCTCGTGCGTGCAGTCGACCGGTTCGATCCTCATCGGGGTCTGCGGTTCTCGACGTTCGCGGCACGCACCATCGAGGGCGAGTTGAAGCAGTACTTCCGTGATCGGACCTGGGCCGTGCACGTGCCGCGCCGGACCCGCCAGCTGACCGGTGCGGTGCGGTCCGCCGGCGAGTCGCTGAGCCAACGCCTGGGCCGGGCGCCGACGCCGGCAGAGATCGCCGCGGAGCTGGGCCTCGACCTCGCCGATGTCACGCTGGCGTTCGAGGCGTCGGCGGCCTATCGCTCGGAGCCAATGGACGCAGTGGCCGGCGACGACCCGCAGCCATCGCTGGCCGGGGAGTTCGACACCGTCGAGGCCCGGGTGCTCATGCCGCGACTGCTGGAGTCGTTGGCGGCCGACGATCGGGTCGTCGTCGAGCTGCGCTTCTTCGACGGCCTGACCCAGAGCCAGATCGCCGCACGCATCGGGGTGAGCCAGATGCAGGTGTCGCGCATCATGCGCCGGGCGCTGGCGCAGCTGCGGGGGGCTATGGGCGACGGGGACTGAGCTGCTTTCGGGCAAGACGCCTGAGATGGAGGTTGCCATCCGGTTCGGGTGCCGCCATACTTGGCGGTCCACCAACGGCGCGGGGTGGAGCAGTCTGGTAGCTCGTCGGGCTCATAACCCGAAGGTCGCAGGTTCAAATCCTGCCCCCGCCACTCTATGAATCCCCAGGTCAGCGGCCTGGGGATTCGTCGCGTCTGGGGTGGCGTCTACCGGCGCCGTCTACCGGCTGCCCCTGCCCCAGGGCTGTGACCTGGGTGTTCCAAGGGCGAGCCGGTAGACGTCTACCGGGTCGCCTCGGCCGTGTCGTCCTCGGTCCTGTCCGCGCCGTCGTCACGGTACGTGGCGAGAAGGGCGGCGAAGCGGTTGGCGGCGTCGGCTCCCATGCCGGGCAGGACGTGCTGGTAGGTGGCCATGGTGAAGCCGGGGTTGGCGTGGCCGAGGCGTTCGGAGACGACCTTGACGGGGACGCCGGCGGCGATGAGCAGGGTGGCGTGGGTGTGGCGGAGGTCGTGGAACCGGATCGCAGGCATGGCGAGTCGGGTGACTTGGCGGCCGAAGAGTTGGCTGATCGTCTCGGGGTGGAGTGGCCGGCCCTGGGGGTTGGTGAAGATCGGGTCGTCGAGCTCGACGGGATGACCGTCAGCTTTCTGCTGGCGCCGCCAGCGCTCGAGGGTGGTCTCGGTGGCGGGGTCGAGGTCGATGCTGCGTCGGCTCGAGCGGGTCTTGACGGGGGTTTCGACCGAGCGGCCGCCGATGGACTTGCGTGCTCGGGCGATCGACAGCGTGTGCGTGGCACGGTGCCAGTCGCTCCAGCGGAGTCCGGCGAGTTCGCCGCGTCGCATCCCGGTGGTGGCGGCGACCACGAGGGCGGGGTGGAGTCGCAGGTGCTGGGTGGCGTCGAGGAACGTGGCGAGTTGGTGGGCGGTCCAGCAGTCGGGGCTGTGCCGGCGGCGAGTTCGTGGCTTGGGAGCACGTGCGCCGTGGGCGGGGTTCGCGGAGATGAGGCGGGCGTCGACGGCGTGGTTGAGCGCGGAGCGGCAGATGACGTGGACGTCGTAGACGGTCTTGGGGGCGAGGCCCTGCCTGCGGGATCCGCCGGTGGCGAGGAGGTCGGTATAGAGCCGGTCGAGGTGCTCGGTGCGCAGTGATCGCAGCCGGAGGTGTCCGACGGCGGGGGTGATGTAGTGGTCGATGATCCAGGCGTAGCGGTGGGCTGTGGAGGGGTCGAGGTCGTGGCGCCGGATCGGGAGCCATTGTTCGGTGAGGAAGCGGGCGACGGTGAGCGGGTCGGTGCCGACCGGGGCGTCGACCGCTGCGAGCTCGAGATCGAGGTTGGCGGCGATGGCTTCGGCGTCGGTCCGTGAGTGGCCGGCGGGGTGCCAGCGTCGGTGTTCTCGGCCGGTGATCGGGTCGATGCCGTCGTAGGCGACGACGTAGAAGCGGGACTTGCGTTGCACGATGTAGGTCATCGCCACCCATCGGCCGCCGAGGTGTGACGACTTCGGAATCAACCCGAAGGTTGGCCCGGCGGCCGCGGAAGTCGGTCAGCTCGTCGTCGCGAGGAGGCGGAGTGCCATGTCGAGGCGCTCACGAGCGGTGCGTCGTTGCTGGGCTTCCTCGTGGAAGAGAGCGTCGGTCTTGGTCAAGACGAGCTTGTGGGGGCTGCCTTGGCGCAGGGTCTGGTGGGTGACGGGGAGCTCGGCCTCGTCGATGCGGTGGTGGATGTGTTGGCGGCGGGGCTTGGCGAGGGGCCAGGTGAGCTGCTGCTGGTCAGCGTCGTGAAGGAAGGCGGCGAGCTGAGTGCAATCGCTGCAACAATTGGAGGCGTCGAACCTGTTGATGGACCAGTCGTCGGGTGATCGCTCAGGTTGGGCGAGGCCGCGTTCGGTGGCGTTGGCCAGGCTCTGAGCGATCGTGGTGATGCCAGCGTTTCGGAGGTCCGTCGGCGAGAGGGCGGCTCCGGCGTCGACGACGCCGGCGAGCAACGGGGCGATAGCGACGTCAGGTCGGGAGAGGACGGCGAGGATGGCGTCGCGTAGGTCTGGGGTGTCGGCGATGGCGGTGGAACGGAGGAGTCCGAGGATCGGTGGGGCCAGCTCGGCGAGTAGGGCGTGACGTCGCGATGGTGTTGGAACGGCGGCTGCCCGGCTGAGGGTGGTGTGGAGCGAGGCCCAGGCGTGGGTGAGGACGCTTCGTGCGCTGCGCGCACGGATGCTGTCGTTGGCGTGGGGGTCGTCGCAGAGCGCGGCGGTGAGTGCGGGTAGTTCCGTCACCCAGGCGGAGCGATCCGGTGTCGCACCCGTGGCGTGTCGGCGGTGGTCTCGGAACCAGGTGGCGAGCTGTTGGTCGAGCCAGTCTGTGCCGCGTTGTTCGGCAAGGGCGAGAAGAACAGTGGCGTCGGTCGGGGCGACTGCTTCGATCGTGAAGGGCTCGAGTAGCCCGGAGGCGTGGGCGCTGTCGGCGAGTTCCCAGGCGAGGCGCAGCGTGGTGGGAAGCAGGAGGCGTTGGTCGAGTCGGCGAGCGCTGTCGGGCCAGAACCGCAGGAGCGTGGCAACCATTGCGGCGGTGTCGTCGGCGTCCGTGTCGACGGTGGCGAGTATCTGGTGGGCGGCGGCGACAGGGTCGGCCTTCGCTTGGAGCGCGAAGGTGCGGGTCCGGGGCCAGATCACGACCGCGGCGCGCTGGTACCAGCGATCCATCGTGTTGCCCCAGTTGCCCATGTAGCCGGTGTATTCGGTGTCGTCCGGGGTCAGCTCGATCGACGGGGTCGCTGCGGCGAGTTCGGCGCTGTTGACGTCGGCATCGAACGCGACCGGGGCGCCCGCAGCGGCGGCGATGGTGACGGAGGAATCGAGGAGACTGCCCAGCTCGAGGCCCTCGCCGTCAGGCGGGCTTTCGTCGTCCCAGTACCGGCCACGCCGACCCCAGCGGGGCGTGTCGTCGTAGCACTCCCAGGTCTCTTGGATCTGAGCGTGCGCGAGGCCGAGATCACAGCCCGCGATCGCGGCCGCCTCGGCGAGCACCGTGGCGCGAGCGGCGTCGACGCCTTTGAGGTGGTCCCGCGTGAGTCCCCGTTCGGTGTAGCGGTGATCGAGGAGGAATACGAGCCGGTCCGGCGGTGGGGGGGGGGGGGGGGGGGCGCGCCCC